>NZ_NGJY01000007.1 GCF_003987565.1 Vagococcus fessus | reverse complement strand
TTTGCTCATTGAAAACTGGATAGTTAAAGAAAATATAATCAAAACAAACCGAGAACACCGCGTTGATGATAAGTACACTAGTACTATTCATAAGAGTTTTTAAACAAGTTCAAAACGCTGTTTAAAGGATTAGTGGAGCATGTATCGCTACATGTGGAAGCTAAAAATCTAACATTATTGTTAGTAAATTAGGTTAAGTTAATAAGGGCGCACGGTGGATGCCTTGGCACTAGAAGACGATGAAGGACGGGACTAACTCCGATATGCTTTGGGGAGCTGTAAGTAAGCTTTGATCCAGAGATTTCCGAATGGGGAAACCCGGCAGCTTTTATAGGCTGTCATCATATACTGAATACATAGGTATATGAGGTGAGACGCAGAGAACTGAAACATCTAAGTACCTGCAGGAAGAGAAAGAAAATTCGATTACCTTAGTAGCGGCGAGCGAAACGGTAAGAGCCCAAACCAAGAAGCTTGCTTCTTGGGGTTGTAGGACTCAGACATGGTAGTTGTAGTTGATAGTCGAATCGACCTGGAAAGGTCAGCCGTAGTGGGTAAAAGCCCCGTAGGCGAAATGGACTGCACACCTATGAGTATCCTGAGTACGGCGGAACACGAGAAATTCCGTCGGAATCCGGGAGGACCATCTCCCAAGGCTAAATACTCTCTAGTGACCGATAGTGAACCAGTACCGTGAGGGAAAGGTGAAAAGCACCCCGGGAGGGGAGTGAAATAGATCCTGAAACCGTGTGCCTACAACAAGTCAAAGCCCGTTAATGGGTGATGGCGTGCCTTTTGTAGAATGAACCGGCGAGTTACGATAGCATGCGAGGTTAAGATGAAGAGTCGGAGCCGTAGCGAAAGCGAGTCTGAATAGGGCGCTTGAGTATGTTGTCGTAGACCCGAAACCATGTGATCTACCCATGGCCAGGTTGAAGGTGCGGTAAAACGCACTGGAGGACCGAACCCACGTACGTTGAAAAGTGCGGGGATGAGCTGTGGGTAGCGGAGAAATTCCAATCGAACTTGGAGATAGCTGGTTCTCTCCGAAATAGCTTTAGGGCTAGCCTCGGATTAAGAATTGTGGAGGTAGAGCCACTGTTTGGACTAGGGGCCCATCTCGGGTTACCGAATTCAGATAAACTCCGAATGCCATATATTCATATCCGGGAGTCAGACTGCGAGTGATAAGATCCGTAGTCGAAAGGGAAACAGCCCAGACCACCAGCTAAGGTCCCAAAATATATGTTAAGTGGAAAAGGATGTGGGGTTGCACAGACAACTAGGATGTTGGCTTAGAAGCAGCCACCATTTAAAGAGTGCGTAATAGCTCACTAGTCGAGTGACCCTGCGCCGAAAATGTACCGGGGCTAAACATATTACCGAAGCTGTGGAGTGCACCTTATGGTGCATTGGTAGGAGAGCGTTCTAAGGGCGTTGAAGGTAGATCGTGAGGACTACTGGAGCGCTTAGAAGTGAGAATGCCGGTATGAGTAGCGAAAGACAGGTGAGAATCCTGTCCACCGTATGACTAAGGTTTCCTGGGGAAGGCTCGTCCTCCCAGGGTTAGTCGGGACCTAAGCCGAGGCCGATAGGCGTAGGCGATGGACAACAGGTTGATATTCCTGTACCAGTAATTATTGTTTGAACAATGGAGGGACGCAGTAGGCTAAGAAATCCGTGCGATTGGAAGTGCACGGCCAAGCAATGAGTCTTAGGGTGAGTAAAATGCTTACTCTTATAAGGACAAGTTGTGATGGGGAGGGAAATTAAAGTACCGAAGTTTCTGATGTCACACTGCCAAGAAAAGCTTCTAGTTAGATGATTACTGCCCGTACCGCAAACCGACACAGGTAGTCGAGGCGAGTAGCCTAAGGTGAGCGAGCGAACTCTCGTTAAGGAACTCGGCAAAATGACCCCGTAACTTCGGGAGAAGGGGTGCTGATCGTAAGATCAGCCGCAGTGAATAGGCCCAAGCGACTGTTTATCAAAAACACAGGTCTCTGCAAAATCGAAAGATGACGTATAGGGGCTGACGCCTGCCCGGTGCTGGAAGGTTAAGAGGATGGGTTAGCGTATGCGAAGCTCAGAATTGAAGCCCCAGTAAACGGCGGCCGTAACTATAACGGTCCTAAGGTAGCGAAATTCCTTGTCGGGTAAGTTCCGACCCGCACGAAAGGCGTAACGATTTGGGCACTGTCTCAACGAGAGACTCGGTGAAATTTTAGTACCTGTGAAGATGCAGGTTACCCGCGACAGGACGGAAAGACCCCATGGAGCTTTACTGTAGTTTGATATTGAATGTTTGTGACACATGTACAGGATAGGTAGGAGCCGTAGAGCTCGGTACGCTAGTATCGAAGGAGGCGTTGGTGGGATACTACCCTTGTGTTATGACCATTCTAACCCGCACCACTTAGCGTGGTGGGAGACAGTGTCAGATGGGCAGTTTGACTGGGGCGGTCGCCTCCTAAAAGGTAACGGAGGCGCTCAAAGGTTCCCTCAGAATGGTTGGAAATCATTCGTAGAGTGCAAAGGCATAAGGGAGCTTGACTGCGAGACCTACAAGTCGAGCAGGGTCGAAAGACGGACTTAGTGATCCGGTGGTTCCGCATGGAAGGGCCATCGCTCAACGGATAAAAGCTACCCTGGGGATAACAGGCTTATCTCCCCCAAGAGTCCACATCGACGGGGAGGTTTGGCACCTCGATGTCGGCTCGTCGCATCCTGGGGCTGTAGTCGGTCCCAAGGGTTGGGCTGTTCGCCCATTAAAGCGGCACGCGAGCTGGGTTCAGAACGTCGTGAGACAGTTCGGTCCCTATCCGTCGCGGGCGTAGGAAATTTGAGAGGAGCTGTCCTTAGTACGAGAGGACCGGGATGGACACACCGCTGGTGTACCAGTTGTTCTGCCAAGGGCATTGCTGGGTAGCTACGTGTGGACGGGATAAACGCTGAAAGCATCTAAGCGTGAAGCCCCCCTCAAGATGAGATTTCCCATTTCTTCGGAAAGTAAGACCCCTGAGAGACGATCAGGTAGATAGGCTAGAAGTGGAAGTACAGTGATGTATGGAGCGGACTAGTACTAATCGGTCGAGGACTTAACCAAGAATTTAAACGTAGGATCAAGGAATGTTTTGATTAGACTTTAACATCCAGTTTTGAGTGAGCAATTACTCAACTAAATAATATCTAAAAGTGTGGTGGCGATGGCAAGAAGGATACACCTGTTCCCATGCCGAACACAGAAGTTAAGCTTCTTAGCGCCGATGGTAGTTGGGGGTTTCCCCCTGTGAGAGTAGGACGTTGCCACGCTTAGATA
>NZ_NGJY01000006.1 GCF_003987565.1 Vagococcus fessus | reverse complement strand
CGAATGTTACTTCACTTAGATTTTTAATAAAAATCTTAAAATTTAGTTTGTTGTCTCAACTAATGAGAACAACATCCTACACGTTTGGTTCGTCTTACTTTGTTCAGTTTTCAAAGGTCTACGTTGTCGTTCTTGACGACTTAATTAGAATAACATGTTTAGTTGACTTCGTCAACCTTTTTTAAAAAGTTTTTCAATTAAGTTTTAGAAGTTTTAACTTCCTCTGTTTTTAACGACTTTGTTATAATATCACTTGATCAATCTAATGTCAACATCTTTTTTCAAGTTGTAAAAACATGTTTGCTTGTCTCAAGGACATGTATTAATATACCAAGTTTAGAATAAAAAGGCAACTATTTTTTTCAAAAATATAAAAAAAATGCTCACTTTCTTCTGAAAGCGAGCATTTTAAGGCTATCTCATTGTCGGAAATAGCAATACGTCTCTAATAGATTGAGAATTTGTCAACAACATAACCAATCTATCAATACCGATACCTAATCCACCTGTTGGCGGCATACCGTATTCTAACGCCTCAATGAAATCACCATCAATCCCATGAGCTTCATCGTTACCTAAATCTTTTTCACGTGCTTGAGCTTCAAATCGTTCTCTTTGGTCAATCGGATCATTCAATTCAGTAAACGCATTACCATATTCTTTACCTACAATAAAGACTTCAAAACGATCAGTAAATCTTCCATCTTCAGGATTTTTCTTAGATAATGGTGAAACTGATGTTGGGTGCCCATAAATAAACGTAGGTTGAACTAGAGTATCCTCAACAAACTCTTCAAAGAATTCATTGACAACATGACCAAAGTCCATATGATTTTCTACATGAACATTGTGTTCTTTAGCAATCGCACGAGCTTCTTCATCTGTCATTTCTTTCCAGAAATCAACACCTGTTTGTTCTTTAATAGCGTCAACCATGTGTACACGAGCCCATTTACCACCTAAATTAATTTCATTCTCACCATATTGAACTGTTAAACTATCATTTACAGCTGTCGCAACGTGTTGAATGATACCTTCTGTTAAGTCCATAATATCTCTGTAATCCGCATACGCTGTATAAACTTCAATCATTGTAAACTCTGGATTATGAGTTGTATCAATTCCCTCGTTACGGAAAACACGTCCGATTTCATAAACTTTCTCCATACCACCAACGATTAAACGTTTTAAATGTAACTCCAAAGCAATACGTAAATACAATTCCATATCTAACGCATTATGATGAGTAATAAACGGACGCGCAGCTGCTCCACCCGCCATATTATGTAAAGTTGGTGTTTCAACTTCTAAATAACCATTGTCATTTAAATAATTGCGAATTTCTTTAATGATTTGGCTACGTTTAACAAACGTATCAAAACTTTCACGGTTACTAATTAAATCTAAATAACGTTGACGGTAACGTTGTTCAACGTTAGTCAAACCATGGTATTTATCAGGCAATGGACGTAATGCTTTCGTTAAGAAAGTTAATGATGTCGGTTTAATAGTCAACTCACCCATATCTGTTTTCATTACTTGGCCCGTAACACCGATAAAGTCACCTAAATCAGCGTGTTTAAATAAATCATATTCTTCTTCTCCGACCGCATCTTTACGAACGTAGATTTGAATTTGTCCTTCTCTATCTTGTAAGTGAGCGAAGCCAACTTTACCTTTGCCACGCTTAGTCATCATACGACCTGCTACTGTTGCTACTGCTTCTTTTTCATTTAATTCTTCTTTAGAAAATTCACCATAAGCTTCTTGTAATTCTTTTGAGTTATGAGTACGTTCAAAACGTCCACCAAAAGGATCCATTCCAGCTTCTTGCATATTAGTCATTTTTTCACGTCTAACTAGCAATTGGTCGTTCATTTCTTGTTGCACTGTTTGTTCATCCGTCATTTGACTTCCTCCATCCCTTAATATGATGCTTCATCTATCTATAATGCCACATTAAATCAAAAAAAGGCAAGTAAAATTTGCCTTTTCTTGTGGTATCTATCTTATTTGTTAACGAATAATGCCTCTTGCTTCAACATTCTCTACTAACTCATCTAATATTTCTATCATTTGAGCTTGAGTTTCTGCTTTATTAACCGCAACTTTCGCTTTTGCAGCACGGGGAATCCCCTTTAAATAATAAGCAGCATGCTGACGAAATTCTCTTGAGGCTATCATTTCACCTTTTAAAGCGACAAGTCGTTGTAAGTGTAATTTTGCTGTTTCAATTTTTTCTCTAGCTGTTGGTTCAGTTAATAATTCACCTGTTTCAAGGTAATGCTTAGTTTGATAAATCATCCATGGGTTTCCTAATGCAGCACGCCCAATCATTACGCCTTCACAGCCCACTTCATCTAACATTCTTTGAGCATCTTGTGGCGTTCTGACGTCTCCATTCCCCATTAGAGGAATTGTTAGTTTGTCCTTAACCTGACGTAAAACATCCCAATTTGCTTTACCTTCATACATTTGAACACGCGTACGACCATGCATCGCTACAGCTGCTGCACCTGCTTTTTCTGCAGCTAGAGCATTTTCAACAGCAAAGACATGTTCCGCGTCCCAACCAATACGTTGTTTAACCGTAACAGGCTTGTCTACTGCTGAAGCAACTGCCTCGACCATCTCATACACTTTATCAGGGTCCAATAGCCACTTAGCCCCTGCTTCAGCTTTAATTACTTTGTTTACAGGACACCCCATATTAATGTCAATAATCGCCGCGTCTGTATTTTCCGCAACAAACTTAGCCGCTTCTACTAAACTCTCTTTACCGCCACCCATAATTTGGACACTGAGCGGATATTCGTTCTCTTCTATATGTAACATTGACAATGTTTTTTTATTTCGAAGTTGAATACCTTTGTCGCTAATCATCTCGCAGACGACCAGTCCTGCCCCAAATTCTTTAACTGTCACACGAAAAGCGGCATTACTAATACCAGCCATAGGGGCTACCACTACAGGATTAGGGATATCAATATTTCCTATTTTCCAAGTCATATTTTATCTCCCTATCTTACATTTCTTGCAAAATGTTGTTTAAATCATCTTCAGTAAAGTTGTATTTATTATTACAGAAATGGCAAGTTGCTTCCGCACCGTGATCTTCGTCGATCATCGCTTGAATTTCTTCTTTACCAATAGATACTAACGCTTTAGAGAATTTCTCCATAGAACAATCACACTTAAATTGTACAGGTGTTTCCGTTAGGAAGTTTACATTCTCATCGCCTAATAAACGATTTAAAATGGTTTCAGGTGTTTCTCCTTGTTCAATCATACGAGAAACGAATGGCATATCTGCAATGCGTTTTTCAATTTCCGTAATTGTTTCATCCGTCGCACCAGGCATAACTTGAACAATAAACCCTCCTGCTGCTTTAACTGTATCATCATTATCGATTAACACACTTAAACCAACCGCTGATGGTACTTGCTCTGAATTCGCTAGGTAGTAAGTAAAATCTTCACCTAATTCACCTGAAACAAGCTCCACTTGACCTGTAAAGGGCTCCTTCATACCTAAATCTTTTGTTACTGATAAAGAACCTACAGTCCCAACTGCTCCACGTACGTCAATTTTACCGTTATCATTTAGAGGTAAACTTAATTGCGGATTTTGAATGTAGCCTTTTACATTACCTCGACCGTCACTCCCTACAACAATTGCTCCCCCAGGACCGTTACCTTGTACTTTAACAGTGATGATATCATCACCCTTGTTCATCGCACCTAACATGACTGACGCCACCATTGTACGACCTAACGCTGCTGTAGATGTATTCCATGAATCATGGCGACGTTGCGCCTCACTAACTGTTTTTGTTGCGTTGACTGCATAGGCTCTAATTTGTCCATCGAAGCACAATGCTTTTAATAAATAATCTTCCATCGATACTCACCTTTATAATAAATTTTTTAGTTAACTCAGTTAATTGTTACTAATAGAAAAGTGGGCTGCCTAGGCAACCCACTTTATATTATAACGTATTTGATAGAACCTTCAATAAGATACGCTCAATTTATTATTCTGCTGAGTCATCCTTTGTTTCTTCCACAACTTCTTCAGCTGTTCCCGTTAAAGATTCTTCTTTTTTAGCTTCTAATTCTTTTTGTGCTTCTTTTTCTTCTAATGCATGTTTTGCTTCTTCAAAAGAACCTGATTTTTCACTAGGAAACTCATCATTCACAACATCTGCTGGCATTACACCATCTTCAAACAATGATTTAATACTACGAGCATCTAATGTTTCAAATTCTAATAATTTTTCAGCAATTAACTTGTGTTGTTCTGAGTATTCTTCAATGATTTCACGCGCTTTTGCATGAGCTTCATTTAAAATAGCACGAACTTCTTGGTCAATTTCGTATGACACTTGATCAGAGAATGCTTTTGATTGGCCGTAGTCACGACCTACAAAGACTTGATGATTCCCTTCGTATTGAACAGGTCCAAGTTTTTCACTCATACCATACTCAGTTACCATACTACGGGCAAGACCAGTTGCTTGCTCAAAGTCATTACTTGCTCCTGTTGTTTGAACACCGAAGATAATTTCTTCAGCTGTACGTCCGCCAAGTAAACCTACGATACGCTCAAACATTTCATTACGAGTAATTAAGAATTGATCTTCTTTAGGAAGAGCAATCATATAACCACCAGCACGTCCGCGAGGAACTATTGTCACTTTATGAACTGTGTTAGCATCATCTAAAACCAAACCACAGATAGTGTGTCCCGCTTCATGATAAGCTACTAATTCACGTTGACGTTTACTAATCACACGGTCCTTCTTAGCCGGACCAGCAATTACACGGTCTTGAGCTTCATCAATATCAGAAGCATCAATAACTTTTTTATTACGACGAGCTGCTACTAAAGCCGCTTCGTTTAAGACATTTTCTAATTCCGCACCAGCAAAACCTGGTGTTTGTTGTGCTACGACTTTCAAATCAACATCGTTAGCAAATGGTTTGTTTTTAGCATGTACTTTAAGAATCGCTTCACGCCCTTTAACATCTGGACGACCTACTAAAATCTGACGGTCAAAACGACCAGGACGAAGTAAAGCAGGATCTAGTACGTCAGAACGGTTTGTTGCAGCAATAACAATAACACCTTCATTGCCACCAAAACCATCCATTTCTACTAATAATTGGTTAAGTGTTTGCTCACGTTCGTCATTTCCGCCACCCATACCAGCGCCACGTTGACGACCTACAGCATCAATTTCATCAATAAAGATAATCGCTGGTGCTGTCTTTTTAGCATTTTCAAACAAGTCACGAACTCGGCTCGCTCCAACCCCAACAAACATCTCAACGAAGTCTGAACCTGAGATTGAATAGAATGGAACTCCCGCTTCACCTGCAACTGCTCGTGCTAATAATGTTTTACCCGTACCTGGAGGTCCCTCTAAAAGGACACCCGCTGGAATTCTTGCACCAAGCGCCGCAAAACGACGTGGGTCTTTTAAGAATTCAACTACTTCAACAAGTTCTTGTTTCTCTTCTTCAGCTCCCGCTACGTCAGAAAAACGAACAGTACTTGCTTTTTTATCTGCTTCTTTAGCTTTTGATTTACCAAAGTTCATCACGCCACGGCCTCCGCCGCCACCTTGTTGACCTTGATTCATCATCATATAGAAGAAGAAAATCATAAGTAGTAATGGTAAGAATGATAAAATCATCGTCATCCACATACCATTGCTTGACTCTTCCTTAATATGAACTTTTGTTTCTGAGCCTGCTGCATTTTTAGTAATCTCTGCTAACGTTGCATCGTTCGGTAACACAAGTGTTGTGAAACGGTCTGATGTTGTCGCTGAACCAAAAATAGGTAGGCCATTATTTGAAACTTTTTGTTTGTCATAATACGTACCAGAAACTCTGTACGCGCCGTTACCAGGTTGAATAGTCAACTCTTTGATTTTATCATTTTTTAATTGTTCAGAAAATTTCGAATAGGTCACTTCTGAACCGGGGCTTTGGTTATCTCCAAAGACAAAAAATACTAGCATTGCCATCCCTAATATCAACAGGACGTAATATAGTGTATTTTTCCCATTTTTCTTTTTATTCATACATAGCCTCCCTCTATCTTACCTAACTTATGTTTTATACATTAATCAGTTTAACATATTTTGGAAAAAACATTAGTTTTTTGATTCGTAAATTTCAGGCTTAAGTACGCCAACGAATGGTAAATTACGGTATTTGTTTTTGTAGTCTAGTCCGTAGCCAACAACAAATTCATTAGGCACGTGGAAACCAAAGTAATCAGGAGCGATTTCAACCATTCTACCTTCAGGTTTGTCTAACAATGTGACTAACTTAACTGATTTTGCCTTACGGTATTTAAATAATTCTACTAAATATTTAAGAGTACGGCCACTGTCGATGATATCTTCAACAATTAAAATGTCGCGTCCTTCTACATTAGTATCTAAATCTTTAACGATTTTAACTTCACCAGATGATACTAAAGCATCACCATAGCTTGAAACGTCCATAAAGTCCATTTCTAAATAAACATCAATTTCGCTAACTAGTTCAGCCATAAATGGAACAGCACCTTTTAAAATACCGACAACTAAAGGTTCTTTATCCGCATAGTCTTTTGTAATTTCTTTACCTAGTCGCTTTGTTACTTCTTCAATTTGCTCTCTTGAATATAATGTACGTTCAATGTCTTTTTCTAACATAAAACTCTCCTTCCAACTAATGCTCTTCTTTAAAATAAACGAGCCTGTAATGTATTTTATCAGTTTCTTTCTTAATACTCAAATAACTTTTACCGATTGTAAACACTCCGAGAACTTCTCGTTCGGAATTTGCCACAACCCACATTTTTTCTCTTATTGATTGAGGTATTTTTTCATCTATAAATAGCCGTCTTAATTTTTTATGGTTGCCTTCTTTATTATAAATAATAGCATCACCTGGCGCTCTTCTTCTAATAGAAAGAGGAAAATCGGATTGGTCTAAATACAACGATATCTCTTCTTTAGTCCCTAAAAATGAATGGTCCACAGCCGCTGCTTCATCCTCTGGATACAATCTAACTTTCTCAGTCTTCGATAACTCATACTCTCCTGTACCCAACACCTCGGTTATCATTGAAGAA
The DNA here is from genome assembly GCF_003987565.1 of Vagococcus fessus. Classification (GTDB taxonomy): domain Bacteria; phylum Bacillota; class Bacilli; order Lactobacillales; family Vagococcaceae; genus Vagococcus_D; species Vagococcus_D fessus. The sequence goes on along the minus strand of NZ_NGJY01000006.1, from coordinate 54,550 downwards.
ATGATACTTGATTTTCCAACCACTTGCTCTATGTACCCTACATTGTATTCTTTCCTAAAATACCAGTTTGCTTGAAGGTCAATCCTACCTTGTGATTTTCCTTTTTCAATAAGTGATAAAATCGCCTCTACTTGTCTATCTGATAAAGAATACCCTTTTTGAATCATCACTTTCTGAATAAGAGTCGTCAACAATAAATAACGCGACTCTTTTGATTGGTTTTGAAACATGTCCAAATCCAATACCCAACATTTTTCACTTTCACAATGTGTCATGCTATCCAAAATAGGTTCCAAGGTGGTCGATAACACTTTGTCAGTATAACTTAACTGCTTCGTTAAATTTTGAACCTGATTTAAAAAATTAGGGTTCTCTTCTTTCAACAACGGGATAACTTGATGCCTTATTCTGTTTCGTTGATAATCTAAACTGTGATTTGTTTGATCCTCACAATAGAAAAGCTGGTTAGCCTTAGCGTAATCCCGTAATTCCAGCTTAGAGAAAGTAAGAAGTGGTCGGTAAATCCTCATTCCTAAACGGCTCGATTCGGCTCTAATACTCGCTAAGTTGCCTAACTGAGTCCCCTTAATCAATTTCATAATCAAGGTTTCAGCTAAATCATCTGCATGATGAGCGGTTACCAACCCAGTGTAGCCCCCTCTTTTATACACCTCAGCAAAAAAAGTATAACGAACTTCCCTTGCTTTCGATTCCATATTTCCTTGCTCAGACTGAGATTGCCACACATAAGAATAAAAAGGTAAACCTTTCGTTTGGCATAACTGCCTAACCATCTCTGCTTCTTCTTCAGACTCTTTTCTTAATTGGTGATTGACATGAGCGACACCAATTTCTGGTCGCTCATCCTCTGGAATAGCTAACAATAACTCTAAAAGCACTATCGAATCGACTCCACCTGATACAGCAACTAATAACTTCGTTTGCTTATCCCACTGAAACAACTTCAGACTATCGGAAATAAATTTCTTTTGTAACATAACATCACCTCCTAAAAAAAGAAAAAAGGATAAGTCTCCTTATCCTTCATCACTTATTATAAACTAGTTACGACGGCCGCCACGACCGCCACGTTTTCCTTCAGTATTACGTTTTAATGAAGTTAAACGATCATCACTATCTTTTAAGAAAGAGTTCATTAATGAATCAAAATCATCTTTCTTAGGTGCTGGTTTAGCAACCGGCTTTTTATATTCTTTACGTTGTGGACGACTATACTCTTTCTTCGGAGCTCTTTCAGGAACTTCATCAGAAGAGGCACGACGAATTGATAAACCAATTTTCCCATCTGTTCCAACTGACATTACTTTAACTTCTACAGCTTCGCCTACTTTAAGAACCTCGTTGATATCTTTAATAAAACTGTTTGAGACCTCACTGATATGAACCAGCCCTGTTTTTCCTTCACCTAAATCAACAAATGCTCCAAAATTTGTAATTCCTGAAATTTTACCTGGAATTTTAGCTCCTACTTCGATTGACATAAAAAAGTTGTTCCTCCTTAAATTTTAACTCTCTTTAATAATTTTTCTAATTGCGAAGCGCTTTTTCCGCTTGTTTGTCCATCGCTTCCTCTGTTTGAGGAATGCTATAAACTAACTCATCATCTTTTGTATAAAAGAATTTTTGACGGGCGACTTTCGCTAAATAATCATCGCTATTCAATAACTTAACATCATATTCTAAAGAAGCAACTTGATCAGAAAGTTGCGCTTGTTGTTTCTGTACCGCAATCTTTTCTTTTTTCAACTCTTTAATATGATGGTAACTTCTAAATATATTGAGTCCACTCACTAGAAAAATGATACTCGCTACTACGGCTATCACTCCTAGTCTGCGTCTCTTGAAAATTATTTTTTTATTAACTTGATTAGATTGATCCCACTGCTCTATCGTAAATTGATTTCCAATAGAAGATACATTATTATTACCTTCATTTTGTACTCTCTCTTCGTTCATTTCATTCATCTCAAAAACTCCGTTTCTGGATTTTGTATCATAGATATTATAGCAATAAGGACAGGCATTGTCTAATCTAATTTTTCAAATCCTTCTTCTCGTGTTTCACTGATAATTTCATACATTTTCTCAGCATCTTCTTTTTTCGTCGAGTCTTTTAACTGTAACACTTTAATCTCTAAAGTTTTATTACCAAATAAGATTTTAACACTATCTCCTACTTTAACAGAAGTAGATGACTTAGCCATTTGACCATTCACTTGGATACGTCCTTTATCTGCTACTTCTTTCGCAACAGTACGACGCTTTATTATACGTGATACTTTTAAAAATTTATCTAATCGCATATTTTTTTACCTCACTCTACTCTATATTATATTCTATTTTTTGAAACTTTCTTTACTTTACGAACAAGTTTATTTCCTTTAGGTAGTAACAACCACTCTCTTAATGTAAACATTCTTGTTTTAAATATAACCAATACATAAACACTACCACCAACCACAACTCCCAATAGAGCTTGTATAAAGGAAATGACACGTGATGTGGTATTTCCTATGACAACACCCATTGCCCAACGATAAAGGAGTAAGCTTACTATCATCATACCCAATGCTACTAGTAATTTCCAGATAAAGTCAGGATTTATAAAACATTTTTTTATCTGACCCTCTAAACCTAACAGCAATAAGATTAATGCGCCAATTAGACCACATAGCGTTGCTAAACTAGCTCCTACTGTTCCAAGTTGTATTGTCAGTAAAAAACCAAATCCAATCTTGACTAAACATCCCACAAGTAAACTATAGACTGGTATTTTAAATTTATTTTTTGTTTGATATATAATTTGTAGCATCAATACAAGTGACATAAAGAATACCGTCCCCATCAATACCGACAATGATAGACTTTCTTGATTATCACCAAACAGACTACCGTTCAAGTATGGAAGCAACATAATGAGCCCTACACTTGCAGCACTTGATATTACGATAACCGTCTTCACAAATAAAGCTATCGTTCGATAATAGGCCCAGTCATTTTTCTCCGTCACATATCTGATTAATATCGGAAGAAAAGCTGTCGTCAACGCTATCCCTATTACCATACCAACTTGTACTAATGGTTGACCTCTATCATAGATTCCTTTGATGATTTTAGATTGTTGATCAGATAATCCTTGTGCAACCAATGCATTCTTAATTAAAAAGGAATCTACCAATTGAAAAATAACTAGAAGTGAACTATAGCCACAAATCAAACCACCTTCAACTAAAAAACGTCTCAAATACTTCCTACTATTATATAATTCTAATTTTGAAGGAATAACGAGTAACTTTAAATTTGGCTTGAAAAGCAGTAACGTTATTAAAGCGACTACTCCACCAAAAATAGCACCACTCATCGCATATCGTCCCATCGTGTATACCGTCCAATTTACCGAGGTATATAGCCAAGCTACAAGTAAAATCATACCCACACGGACAAGTTGTTCGAATAATTGAGAATAAGCAGTTGGTTCCATCTCTAGTTTCCCTTGAAAATATCCTCGATAAGTCGTTAAGTATGGCACCAACAAAAATACTATAGCTGCCATTTCTATGACCGGAGCAAGTTCACTATCCCCCATCAATCGAGCTAACACGCCACTAGCCAAGAAAAACACAACAAATAAAACCAATGATAGTAGCCAATATAATGGGAATAGCCCTCTAATAACCTCTTCCTGTTTGGTGTGTGTATCTTGCTCTGCCACCATTTTAGATACTAGAATAGGTAATCCTGACAACCCTAACGTCATTGCGATTCCATAAATCGGATAAACCTGTTGGTAAACATAGAACCCTTCATCTCCAACTAAGTTTTGAAAAGGAACTCGGTAAACAGCGCTTAATATCTTCACAATAAAAGAGGTAAGCGTTAGAAGAAGCGCACCTTCTACAACTGCTTTTTGTTTTGTTTTCAACATAGAGCTAACCACTGCCTCCTTATTTTTTAGGTTCCTGATTGACACGCTCTAAACTTATATATTTTTCTTTGCGAAGTGCCGCCATTACTTTAGATAATTCTAATAGCCATCTTGCTTCACTCATATTTTTCCCAATAGTCAACTTCAAGACCATCTTATCTTCTACTGAACCGACATCTGCTTTTAAATCTGTCGCCGATAATGCACGCAGCAATTGTTCGATGGTGTAAAGATTGGTTCCCGCTTTACTAATGGTAATGATTAACTGTTGCTTATCTCTTCTGATTTTATCAACTAAAGCATAGTCCCCATCCATCTTAATTAGACCCACAGATAATAAGTAACCTACCTCATCAGGATAATCACCAAATCTATCAATCAAGTCGTCTTCTAACTCTTCAAACATTGCTTGATTTTCAAGTTGACGGACACGTTTATAAATTTCAATTTTTTGTCGCTCATCATTAATATAATCGGATGGGATATAAGCATCTACACCAACATCAATTTCGACTGACGTCTTACGGTCTTTCTTCTCGTTACCTTGTTTACGATCAACTGCTTCACTTAACATTTGCGTATACATATCAAATCCGACTGAATCGATAAATCCATGCTGTTGAGCGCCTAACAAATTACCCGCACCACGAATAGACAAGTCACGCATTGCTATTTTAAAGCCCGCACCTAACTCTGTAAAATCTTTAATCGCTTGTAGGCGTTTCTCACTCACTTCATTTAAAACCTTCTCTGGCTCATACATAAAGTATGCAAACGCAACACGATTACTTCTGCCAACACGACCACGTAATTGGTAAAGTTGTGATAATCCCATGTAATCTGCATTTTCAACAAATAACGTATTAACATTTGGAATATCCACACCGGTTTCAATAATCGTCGTGGTCACTAACACGTCATACTCTTTAGCAATAAACTCCAACAAGACATTTTCTAATTGAACCTCTGTCATCTGACCATGGGCGAAGGCAACACGTGCACCTGGCACTAATTCCTGAATCTCAGAAACTTTTTGGTCAATTGTGTCAACACGGTTATATAAATAGAACACTTGACCACCACGACTCATCTCTCGTTCAATCGCATCTCTGATCGCACCTGGATTTTTTTCCATGACATAAGTTTGAACTGGATATCGATTTGAAGGTGGTGTTTCAATAACAGATAGATCTCTTACTCCTAGCATCGACATATGCAACGTTCTAGGAATTGGTGTTGCTGTTAAGGTTAAAACATCCACCTGTGACCGTAATTGTTTTAAACGCTCTTTGTGCTTCACGCCAAATCGCTGTTCTTCATCGATAACCAATAACCCTAAATCTTTAAACTCTACATCTTGAGATAAAATACGATGGGTGCCAACTAAGACGTCAACTTTCCCTTCAGATACTTCTTCTAAAGTTTCCTCTTGTTGTTTTTTAGACCTAAAACGACTTAATAAACCAACGGTTACAGGGAAACCTTCAAATCGCTCCATCATATTTTCATAATGCTGTTGCGCTAAAATAGTCGTTGGAACAAGCACTGCTACTTGCTTACCATCCTGCACCGCCTTGAATGCTGCACGTATCGCTACTTCAGTTTTACCAAACCCTACATCCCCTACTAATAGACGATCCATTGGCTTTATTTTTTCCATATCTTTTTTGATTTCAGATGTACTTCTCAATTGATCCTCTGTTTCACTATACGGAAAAGCATCTTCAAACTCTTTTTGATATGAGTCATCTGGAGAAAAAGCATAACCTTTTTCAGCTTCTCTAGCAGCATAAAGTTTAATCAAGTCGTCAGCAATATCTTCTATTTTCGAAGATACTTTACTTCTCGTTTTAGACCATTCCGTGCCACCTAGTTTATTAACTTTAGGCGATTTAGATTCAGAAGCCACATACTTTTGAATCATATCTAGCTGAGTAACCGGGATAAACAACTTATCATTGTTTTTATAAAGAATGCTCATGTAGTCTTGGTGAATACCGTCAACCTCAAGCGTCTCCATTCCCAAATACTGCCCAATACCATGATTTACGTGAACAACATAATCTCCGGCTTTAAGCTCTGTATAGCTTTTCAAGCGCTCCGCATTTGAAATATTTTGTCTACGAGCCTTCTTCTTCGTAACTGTTTGAAGAATTTCTTTTTCTGTAACGACAACTAGCTTCTCTTCTGGCAACTCAAATCCGGCTTGTAGATCACCTAATGTTACTTGTAATTGACCTTGTAATAACTCATCAGGTTTAGTCACAACCGCTTGAATATCATGGTCTAAGCACATTTCTTCTATTTTTTTTAACTTATCTTCAGTTGACACTAAGAAGACAACCGTATTTTTCTTTTTAGCCCAACGGTCTACTTCTACTTTTAAACTGGCAAATTGACCAAAGAATTGTTGCATCGTTCTGAATTGGAAGGCATGAATTTCTTGAAATTTCAAATGGCCCATCCCTTTTTGGAACAACGAGAAATACGTTGTTGCTGCAGGGTGTTCCTTCAATTTTTTTCTAAAATCCGTTCCTAACTTCTGTTTAGGTAAAGCTTTATTGTCCGCCAATTTAAGCGTCAACCACTCGCCTTCTTCTTTGACAACTTCCCTCTCTATTTCTAACAACCTTGGATAATCGTCTATGATAATATCGTCTGTTTCATCAAAGAAATCCAAAATAGTTGTTTTATCTTTATATAAATAATCGCTGTATAAACGGTCCTCTGACGTTGGTAACCCTGATTTCCAAGTTTCAATAACGTGTCTAAACTGTGCCGATACTTGAACCTTATCAGACTCATCTGTTAATTGAGACAGATATTTTTCTAAAGCTTTTTCAAGCTTAACAGCACCTTGTTGATAGGACTCACTGGTTAACAATAAATCAGAAGCCGGCGTGATTAACACTTTACCAATTTTTTGAACAGAGCGTTGCGTGTCCGCTTCAAAATAACGCAATGATTCGATTTCATCGTCAAATAAATCCACACGAACAGGATAATCTGTTGTCAGTGGATAAATATCTAAGATACTTCCTCTTAAACTGAATTCACCTGGTTTCCCCACCATACTTTGGCGCGTGTAACCCATTAATACTAAATCAGTTGTTATCTCTTCTAATGAAATTGTTTCACCTAAAGCAAATTGTCTTTCGAAACCTCTCCAACATTCTTTGCTTGGTAAATACTTTCTAGCTCCAGCAAGTGGTGTCACAATCACACCTGGTTTATCACTCGCTAAAAATGATAAGGTCGCGACCCGTTCTGCCATTATTTCAGGTGACGAATAAGACATTTCAATAGCTGTCATCTCATTGACTGGAAAAAAATGAATACTCTCATCTGGAATAACATTTCTTAAATCTTCCATTAAGTTACTAGCGTAATACAAATTCGGCGTTATAATTAATGTCTTTTTATGTTTATAATCATATAAACTAGCCATCGTTAACATTTTTGCAGAGCCAGTTAGACCTGTCACTAATTGTTGCTTACCTTCTTTAGTATGAGCCATCCAGTCTAAAACTTTTGGTGATTTCGATATAATCTCTAACATCTTCATACTTTCACTAGCTCCTATTTTTTATTTCTTAACATTAAATTGATTCATAACCTCTACAAAAGACGCACCTTTCAACCACGCCTCCGTAGCATCAGCTGCAGTCTTAACTGCAATCCCCATCTCTTCATGGGTTTCTTTAGGAAATGTTCCCAGCACATGCGATACGACATCTTGACCTGGTTTAGGTCTATCAATCCCTATCTTAATACGGTTAAATTCTTTCGTGTCCAAATGCGCAATCAAACTCTTAATACCATTATGTCCACCGGCACTACCTTTTTCTCTTAAACGAATACGGCCTACCGCTAAATCTAAATCATCATATATAACTAATAAATCTGATACATCTAAATTATAATAATCCATCAGAGGTCCCACTGAACGACCTGATTCATTCATAAACGTTATTGGTTTAACGAGCAAGACTTTCTCGCCCGCTACAAAATATTCTGCAATGTCAGCTTCACATTGCTGTTTAGTGAAACGACACCCTTCTCTTTGTGCGATTTCATCTAATGTAATAAATCCAATATTATGTTTTGTTGCCATATATTTTGTACCTGGATTTCCCAGTCCAACTATCATCTTCATTAACCAAAATCTCCCATTCTATTCATTATTCCTAATATAACGACCGTTTTTTTAAAGATCGTTATTTAGTTGTTTTCATTTTACACCTACTACACACAAAATAGCCGAGAAGCGTTCAAAAGCCCCTCAGTTCTTGTTAATTATAGCATATAGTGACTATTCTTGTAGTATTTTTACCTTATAGAGTACCTAAAAAAAAACAGGATTGTGCAAAAAATAGTTCTATAATAAATGTTTTATGTTACAATATGATTACAAATGATACATTGGAGGAATTTGATTCATGACGATTACACGGCGCAGATGGATTTATTTACTTGTAACCACCCTTATTTTTATTTTAGTTGCACTTTACACAATGCAAGCTAATTTTTATAAAACCCACTTTTTACCCAAGACAACCATAAATGGTCTAGCTGTTGGGCGTATGCCTCTCTCTAAAGTCGAGAAGATGCTATACGATGAAGAAGAAAAAGGGACTTTTAAAATTTTGAATGGTGAAAAAGTTTGGAAAGAAGTTCATAAAAAAGAACTTGGGATTGAAACAGACTTCAAACCTGGTCTTCATAAAATTCTTGATTCTCAAAATAAATTACTTTGGATTACCTCATTATTTAAACCAACTACCCTTAGTATCGCAGCCTCTTCTTTAAACGAAGATGGCCTAGACGACTTTACAAAATCTTTAGAACCAGAGATTAAAGAATTTAATAAAGATAAGACACCTTCTGTCAATGCCACTATTATTAGTGAAGAAGAAGGCTTAGCTATAAAAAAAGAAAGCTATGGTAATGACATAAGCTATCACAATCTTTCAAACTCTCTAAAAGAAGCTGTTCGAAACGGGATACCTGATATTAACTTACAAGATTACGTCGCACTACCTGAGTTAACTACTAAGAGTCCTGAGCTAAAAGAATTACTTACAAAAGCAAACGATTTAGTTGATCAAAAAGCAACTTACTTAATTAATGGTAAATCGATTACTATCCCTAAAAAAGAATTAGTAAAATGGGTAACTGTTGACCAAAAAGAAAAAAAAGTGGGAGTCAATCAAGATATCATCACTAAATATGTAACCGAACTTGGTGAGAAATATAATACTAGTACGGTTCCAACAGAATTCAAGAGCACTAAGCGCGGAACAGTTAGTGTCCCCGCTGGAACATACAGTTGGACTATTCAAACAGATGACGAAGCTAAAGCTTTGGCTGCTGATTTTCTAGCAGGAAAAGGAATTGATCGTTCTCCTATCAGCGTTGGTAGTGCTTCATCAGGTCCTGCATTAATCGGTGACACTTACGTCGAAGTTGATCTAAAAAATCAACATATGTACTTCTATAAAGAAGGAAAAACAATAATTGATACTGATATCGTTTCAGGAAAACCAAAAACACCTACGCCACCTGGTGTTCATTACCTATGGAATAAAGAATCACCTTCTATTTTAAGAGGTAAAAATGATGATGGTTCAGATTACGCAGCACCTGTAGATTTTTGGATGCCTATCGACTGGACTGGAGTTGGCCTTCATGATTCTAACTGGCAACCCGTATACGGTGGGGCTCGTTGGAAAGATGGCTTCGGATCACATGGTTGTATCAATACACCACCTGATTTAGCAGCAAAACTTTACTCTGAAATCGAAATAAACACACCCGTTATTGTCTTTTAATAAAAAAGCGATGAGCTAATGGCTCATCGCTTTTTTTTAACTAGTTTAGACGATTGATACTCTTTCGATACCCTCATCATTTCTTGATACAACTCTTTAATAACTGGAGCATACTCTTTATTAATCACAGTCATGCCTACTTTATCAAGAATCTTCTTTTCTCTATCACTATCTAATACCTCTATATTTTCTTGCTCTTTAATCCCAACTACCTCATTCACAACATCTAAGCGTGCTTCGAGTAAGCTTATAATTTCTTGATCTATTCTATCAATTTCTTGACGTTGCTTTTTTAACATCTTCTTCCACTTCTCCTCTTATACCCTATTAAAAAAATTTTGCGCATCACCTTTAATAAATAAATGCTCCTCGCTCGTTTCTATTTCTTCTTTATTAATCACCACAATTGGACTAGCAGGCTTGCGATATTCGATTAATTGACTAAATGGGTAGACTTTGAAACTCGTTCCTACAATCAAAATTAAATCCGCTTCACTCACTGCTTTAATCGCCTGCTCTATCCTATCTTCGGGTAATCCTTCTTCATATAAAATAATATCTGGACGTATAATACCACCACAGCTTTCATGATGATTACTTGTCAAATAATCATCAACTGAACATGTCTTGTTACATTTAGTACAGTAACAGTGATATAAGCTCCCATGAAAATTTATTAAATTTGTTGTATCTGCCTCTTCATGGAGATGGTCAATATTTTGAGTAACCACTTTTGCTGAGTCTCTTCCCTTAGTAAGTTGAGCTATCTTCAAATGACTTACATTAGGCTTAGCCTCTGGGTGATATAGTTTTTTAACAAACTCATAAAATTTCTCTTGCTCCTGTTCAAAACAACTTCTACTTAGTAGATATTCAGGAGAATCTAGCCCCTCATAAACACCGCCTAACGAACGATAATCTGGAATACCAGAAGGCACAGATATCCCCGCCCCTGTTAAAAATACAGGTTGCTTAGATTTTTTTAAAAGTTCTAACGCTTGCTTATCAACTGACATTATATTCTCTCCCTTTCAAACTTTATTAAACTACCTACTACTCTAATAAATACCCCTTTACTTTTTGAAAAATTTTTCATATATTTTCAATGACAAGTTAAAAATAAGATGATAAACTATAAAGTGACAAAGAAAGAGGTGAAAAAAATGGTAGCATTTTTAATTTATTGGGCAAGTATTCTTGTAAGTATCGCTTGGATTATTATTAGCACTGGTTTTTCTATTTATTATTTAGCAAACAAAGAAAACGGAAATCTTTGGGCTTTTGGTTTCTTAAATGTTATTGCAGCAATTGTTTTAGCTATTGTTTTAGTTGTCTACAAAACTTGGGATTTCGACATCACGACATACAGTTCACTAATGTATGGTTTGATCGCTGCAGAATTAGTTTTAGCAGTTCTTAAATTCATCTTAGGTCGTGAACCAAAATTAGCACCTGCTAAATAAGACGATAACCTCGTCCTTATTATAGTCAATAAAAGTCTCGTTATCAAATTGATAGCGAGACTTTTATTTTACTTTTAATAGTTATTCACATTATACCCAAAACTTATAATTTCTTATCCCCATTGTTATACACATTTAAAACTCAGTTTTTTTAAGCTTTTACAGAGTTATCCCCTGTTAATAAGGAGTTATCCACAGAAATCTGTTGATAACTTTTCGTTTTCGGTGGATAACTCTGTTTATAAACAGAAAAAGAGCAAATCTATTAGATTCGCTCTTTTTTATATTATTCTTTTTCACCAATCACTTCTGGAGCAGCTGCTACCCCATCTGTTTCTTCTTCTTCATGAACACGAGGTTCTTCGACGATTGCAATTTGTTCTTCCATATCCATTACAATATCGTATTTATCATTCTTAGGTAAATCACCTAATGTTATAGCATCACCAATTTCTAACTCACTTACATCCACTTCAATGACATCAGGAATATTATCTGGTGTTGCTGAAACCAAGACTGTGTACAAGTTTTGACCCAATGAGCCTCCAACTTTTACGCCTTTAGGTGTCCCTGTTAATAGTACTTCTGCTTCTAGTTCTGTTTTCTCTGACATATCAACTGCCAAGAATTCCACGTGCAACCAACGACGGTTAAACGTATCTTGTTGTTGGTCAAAGATTAATGTAGGTGTTTTCGTTCCATTAATGTCTAATGTGTACACCGCATTCTGACCATTCTCTTTAATAGCCTTCATCAATTCTTTTTCGTCAATTGAAATTGATGTTGTTGTCATTCCATTACCATATACAACCGCTGGAATTATTCCTTCCTCACGTAATTGTTTTTTCAATGATCTTGGACGTACCGCTCTTTCGTTTACTTTCAATAAGACTGCCATAAATAATCTCCTCCTTAAGATATTTTCCAAAAATGAGATCCTTTTGTTACTCTTGTTAATCCGTTTCATCCTCAATCAAATCACTAATACGATCAACACAGATAAACAACCGGTCCCTTTTTGTCAGTTCCTGAAAAGCGAACTAAACCTAACATTATAGAATGATCTTATTTACCAAAGGATAGTAGCAGTTTTTAATCTATCATTTGATTGCTCATCATGACTCTTTCATAAAAATCGCCCTTTTGAAATAGTCACACTATAATATAAGCTTATGTCTACACCATACTAGGCATTTGAAATTAAGTCAAGAAAAGAGACGTTTTTACAAATAATGCGTTTACAATATAGTTCTATTTTAACTTTTCAATCCATTTAATAACCTTTCTTATCTGATCATCCCAATCTTGCCAGTTATGGTCTCCATCGGTAAAAGAGGCCGTTATATCATATCCTAACTCCATAAATTTATCATGTGCTCTTAAATTCTGATCGTATAGAAAATCTTGTTTGCCACACCACTGATACAATACGGGAAGTGGAGCCTCATTATCTGTACATTTTTCTGCTAAAGTAAATAAATCATTTTCCGTACCATTTATCCCTAGATTTTCACCAAAAACACCTTGCCAATATGCATTTTTTTCCCAACCTGTTTCTCCATCAAATGCCGTTGCCATATCCAAAGCTCCAGATAACGAAGCTGCTGCACCAAATAAATCTGGTCTACTTAATGCCAATTTATAAGCACCGTATCCCCCCATAGATAATCCCGCTACAAATGTTTCTTCCCTTTTGACTGACATTTTAGGAAAAAATTCACGACATATTCTTGGCAATTCCTCTGAAATAAACTCCCAATATTTTAAACCTGAAGCGGTGTTTGTATACCACCCTAGATGTGTTGTGGGCATAACAACAGCCATTCCTGTTTCTTCTACATATCGCTCAATTGATGTCTTTCTTAACCATGATGTCTGGTCCCCACCCATACCATGTAAAAGGTACAATGTAGGATAACTCTCAATTTCTTTAGCCCCATCTTGCGGGATAATAACCTGCATAGACAAGGTTAAATCTAAAACTGTTGAATAAAAATTTACTTCCATTAAAGCCATTTAAATAACCTCCTATCACTTTTAAAAACCTTTACATAAGTTTAACAGATTTTAAATATCCTGTCTTACCTTTTCTTAACGGACTTTATTTATCCATGACCATAGAGTACAATAACAATCAGTATATTAGATTTTTACAATGAATAGGAGAAACGATATGGTCAAGCTCTTAAGATTTACCAAAAACTACCGAAAAGAAGTCTTCTTAGGCCCTTTTTTCAAATTTTTAGAAGCTGTTTTTGAATTACTGCTTCCCATTTATATGTCTTACTTAATTGATAATGGTGTCGCTAAAAATGACACCCATTATATTTTAAAAACAGCACTCATTATGATTGCCATGTCCGTCATCGGATTGGTCTGTGTCATGATTTGCCAGTACTACTCTTCTGTCGCTTCACAAGGCTTTGGGACAGAGTTACGTTCTGCTTTACTAAAAAAAATCAACACATTCTCACATAAAGAGCTCGATAACTTTGGCACCTCTACCTTAATCACGCGTATGACAAATGATATCAATCAATTACAACTGGCCTTAGCGATGTTAATTCGTTTAGTATTTAGAGCCCCCTTTTTAAGTATAGGTTCACTTGTTATGGCCTTTTACATTAGCCCTAAACTGGCTACTATCTTTTTAGGCGCACTTATTTTATTTTGCCTAGTCTTGTATATCATGATGACGCGAACTGTCCCTCTTTACAAAAAAGTCCAAGCAAAAGTTGACCACCTTAATACTGTTTTAGTTGAAAATTTAAGTGGGGTTCGTGTTTTAAGGGCTTTTGGTCAAAAAAAATATAGCCAAGAAAAAATGACAGATACGACAGATGAGCTCGCACGTGCCTATAATCGTGTGGCTAACATCTCTGCTCTTTTAAATCCTGCTACTCTTTTAGTTATGAATGGTGCCACTATCGCTTTACTCTATCTTGGTGGTGTTTCAATTAATAGCGGCAGTCTAACTCAAGGAGAATTACTTGCTCTTATTAATTATTTAATGCAAATGCTTCTCGCTTTGATCGTCATCTCTAACTTGGTTATTATTTTTACCAAAGCGGCTGCCTCAGCAGAGCGGGTTAATGACGTACTTGAAACAGAACCTTCTATTACAGATGCTCATACTGAGCAAACAAACAAGCTTCACCCTGCAGATACCAGTTATGCGTTAGCTTTTGAAGATGTATCATTCAAGTATACCTCTACAAGTGGGTTAGCACTTGATACACTAAATTTTTCATTACATCCTGGTGAAAGCTTAGGAATTGTCGGGCCAACTGGTAGTGGAAAATCTACTCTTACTCAATTAATTCCGCGTTTCTATGATCCCACTACAGGGACCATTACACTGTTTGGTCAGTCATTAACTGACCTACCACTCGATACACTACGTGAAGCTATTGGAATCGTGCCACAAAAGAGTGTCCTATTCACTGGAACTATTCGAGATAATTTAAAATGGGGGAAACAAGACGCTACCGATGACGACTGTTGGCAAGCCTTAGAAACTGCCCAATGTTTAGATTTCGTTAGCACTCTACCTAATAAACTAGACACCATGGTCACTGAAAGTGGCAAAAACTTTTCAGGCGGTCAGCGTCAACGTTTAGCTATTGCTCGAGCGGTTATTAGAAAACCACTTATTTTAATTTTAGACGATTCGCTTAGTGCCCTAGATTATCAAACAGATTTCGAATTACGCCAAGCTTTAAAGCGTGACTTAGAGCAAACAACTTTAATTATCGTGTCTCAACGTATCAGCTCTGTTCAACACGCCGAAAAAATTATTGTCTTAGATGATGGCAAACAAGTCGCAAGTGGAACACACGAGATTCTTATAAAAGAGTCCGACACTTACCAAGCGATTTATGCCTCACAGCAAGAACAGGAGGAGAACTAATGAAACAATCAGCCCAGTCTTCTTCATTTAAACGTTTTTTACCTTACCTTTCTCAGTATAAAAAAGAAATTGTAGGAGCTATCTCACTAGGGCTTCTAGGTGGAGCTGCCACAGTTATGATGACTTATTACATCGGTCAAGCCATCGATACAATGGTTGGTGTCGGCCACGTTAATTTTAAACAATTAGAGTATTACTTATTAATCTTAGTCGGTCTACTAGGTGTGGCCAGCCTTGCTCAGTGGGGGGTTCAACTTCTCGGTAATAAGATGGCCTATCACTCTGTTGCTACTTTGAGAAAAGAGAGCTTCGATCACTTGAACCATCTACCTGTCAATTATTACGACCAACACTCTCATGGTGATATTATTAGTCGTTTTACCAATGATTTAGACACGGTATCTGAAGCATGCGTGGCTATCTTTAACAATCTTTTTTCAGGTATGACGATTGTTTTAATTGCTTTCGTTTCCATGCTTGCTTTGAGTTGGCAACTTACCCTTATCGTTTTAGTTGCTACACCACTTATCTTTTTAATCAGTTGGCTTGTCGCTCGTTCTAGCCAAAAACGTTTTGCATCACAACAACGACTAGTCGGAGATATTTCAGGTTATGTGAACGAAGTTATCGGCAATCAAAAACTCGTAAAAGCTTTTCAGTACGAAGACCAGTCGCAGCAACAATTCGACAAACTAAATCATACGTTACAAATTGAAGGGCAAAAAGCGCAGTATGCCTCTTCTCTTACCAACCCCTTATCGCGTTTTATTGACCATTTGACGTATGTTTTCATCGGATTAATCGGAGGTCTTTTGGTTGTTAAAGGAAATACGACATTAACAGTAGGAATGATTTCAAGTTTTACCATATACTCAAGCCAATTTTCTAAACCTTTTATTGAATTATCCGGTATCACCACACAAATTCAAACTGGACTTGCTGGATTAGACCGAACATTCCAACTATTAGATGAACCTATCGAAACAGAGGACACTTCAGATAGCCTGCCACTTGAACAAACTGTCGGTGCTATTGAATTTAAACACGTCGCCTTTTCTTATACACCAGATAAACCACTCATCAAGGATTTAAACCTTAGTGTTAAACCCGGTGAAACCATCGCCATTGTGGGGAAAACAGGTGCTGGAAAATCGACCCTAGTCAACTTACTTATGCGTTTTTATGACGTGTCTGCAGGAGATATCTTAATCGATAACCATTCTATAAAAGACTACCAACGCGATTCTCTTCGAAAAGCGTTTGGAATGGTATTGCAAGATACCTGGTTATTTGATGGTACTATTAAAGATAATTTACGCCTTGGTAAACCCGGTGCAACAGACGACATGATTATTGCCGGTGCTAAATCAGCTAATAGTCATTCCTTTATCATGAAACTCCCTCAAGGCTATGACACGATTATTGGTTCAAATGGTGTTAAAATCTCTGAAGGTCAACGTCAGTTGTTGACCATTGCTAGAACGATGATTTCTGAGCCTCCTATGCTTATTTTAGATGAAGCAACAAGCTCTGTTGATACTCTAACGGAACAAATTATCCAAGAAGGTTTCCTTAAAATGATGACGGGTCGCACGAGTTTTGTCATCGCTCATCGTCTCTCAACTATTCGAAATGCTGATAAAATAATGGTAATGGACCAAGGTGAGGTTGTAGAAATTGGTAGCCACCACGACCTACTCGCTATACCAGATGGTGCGTATTCACAACTCTATCACTCACAATTTGCAAAATAAAAAAGACGAAGCCGCGGCTTCGTCTTTTTTATTTTCCTATCACTACTGCTGGATATTTTTTAACAATCATATATGAAATAATAGCGGTCACTATCGCAGTTGCTAAACCACTTGCTCCGTTCATTACAAATGAAAAGGCCCATGGATTTAATCCCCACATTGCAAATTTTCCCCAGAAAATAACACCTGCGATAAAATGCCAGAAGAAACGAGCCGCACACCCTACTAAACTAGCTAAGACAACCGTCCCTAAGACACTTTTCGTCTTGTTTTCTGATAATTGCTTAGCTAATTTAGTGGCATATAACCCACTAAAACCTGCAAAAACAAAGGCAATCACATATTCAATTAAAACTTGGCTTACTGTCAAGAATGCAATATTCCCTACTAAAAAGTGAAGCAATCCCCACAATAATCCTGAAAATAAACCTGCCTTGAACCCACGTCTTAACGAATAAATCGTGATGGGAATCATCCCTAACGAAATAGTGAAGCTACTGCCGATATTTGTTGGTATCATGGATAAAACCATACATAACGCTGCCACGATAGCCCCTTCAATCCAAACTTGTAAACGCTGATTTAACATAAAAAACTCCTCCTTAAAATTGTATAGAACAAGAGCCATACAACAAAGGAGGAGCCTATCGTCTTAATTATTAGCTTCATATAATAAAAGAGTCTCTGCTCCATCACAATCCCTACGTAAGTGTCAACTTAATCAGGTTCGAAGGGTCCAAGCTTGCGCTCAATCTCAGCCTAAACGGCACCCCTTTGTGATGGTAAGTTCTATTTAGTTTTTGTAACACCCTTACATTAGCATGAATTGAAGAGTAAGACAACCTGTAAGTCTGTGAAATTTCATATACCTTGTAATAAATAGAGAGCAACCCTTTCCATTGCGATAAAATCGACCTTCACAGTTTTTAAACAACTTATAATTAAACCGACAATATAAGAAAAGTTACTTAAATTACTTAATTAATGTTGAAATCCTTTGAAACCCTTGATATTATAGGTTTGTGAAATGAATAACTAAATATTTTGGGGGAATTAATGTGAAAAGTAAAATCAAAGTTGGGTTAGCTTCACTTTTATCAGTTCTGTTCATCGCAACAGGTTGTACACCTGACCAACCGAAAGAAAGTGCTACAAAAGCGACCGAAAAGAAAGAAAAAACTGAACAAACTACTGATGCCAACACTGGTGCATCAGAACAAAAGAAAACATCTCTTGAAGATCTAAAAGATGAATACGATGTTGTTATCGTTGGTGCTGGTGGTGGCGGAATGTCAGCTGCTATTCAAGCAAAAGATATGGGAATGAACCCTGTTATCTTTGAAAAAATGCCTGTCGCAGGTGGAAATACAGTTAAAGCCTCTGCTGGTATGAATGCTTCTGGAACTAAATTCCAAAAAGAAGCTGGTGTGAAAGATTCTAACGATTTATTCTTCGATGAAACACTTAAAGGCGGAAAAGAAACAAATGACAAAGAATTATTACGTTACTTTGTAGACAGTTCAGCTAATGCTATCGATTGGTTAGATGGTATGGGCATCACGCTTAATAACTTAACTGTAACAGGGGGAATGAGCGTTAAACGTACTCACCGTCCAGCTGATGGTTCTGCAGTAGGGCAATATTTAGTTGAAGGTCTCCTACGCAACGTTCACGAACGTGATATTCCATTATTTACAGATGCTGACGTTAAAGACATCAAAGAAAATGATGGCGCTGTTTCTGGTGTTAAAGTTAAATTCAATAATAAAGATGAAAAAGAAATCAAAACAAAGGCAGTTGTTGTCGCAACTGGTGGTTTTGGTGCTAACTTAGATATGGTGACAAGCTACAATAAAGACTTAGACGGATTTGTTACAACAAACCAAGCTGGTAGCCAAGGTGACGGCGTTAAAATGATTGAAAAATTAGGTGGCGACACTGTTGATATGAAAGAAATTCAAATCCATCCAACTGTTGAACAAGAAACATCATTCTTAGTAACAGAAGCGGTTCGTGGTGAAGGTGCTATCTTAGTTTCTCAAGAAGGCAAACGTTTCGTTAACGAATTAGAAACACGTGACAATGTTTCAGCAGCTATCATTGGCCTTAAAGACCAATACGCTTACCTAGTATTAGATTCAGGTGTTAAAGACCGCGTTAAAGCTATCGACTTCTATGAAAAACAAGGTTTTGTTAAAAAAGGCGAGTCTATTGCTGACTTAGCAAAAGAAATTAACATGGATGCGAAAACACTAGAAAATACAATGACAACATGGAACGATAATGTTAAAGCTAAAAAAGACGCTGATTTTGGTCGTACAACTGGTATGGATAATGATTTATCTAAAGGTCCTTTCTATGCAATCAAAATCGCACCAGGTATCCACCACACAATGGGTGGGGCTAAAATTAATACAAAAGCTCAAGTCTTGAAAAAAGATGGCACACCGATTACTGGTTTATACGCAGCCGGCGAAGCATCAGGCGGACTACATGGTAAAAACCGTATTGGCGGAAACGCTGTAGCTGACATCATTATCTATGGTCGTCAAGCTGGAACACAATCAAGCGACTTTGTTAAATCATTAAAAAAATAAATAAGTCTCTTAAGAAGTAGTGAAATCCTTTCACTACTTCTTTTTTTTCGTTACAATAGAATCAGAAGTTTTTAAGGAGGAAAAAGAATGAAGTTTATTTCATGGAACGTCAACGGCTTACGTGCTGTTGTTAAAAAAGGCTTTGTCGATATTTTTAATACATTAGATGCAGATTTTTTCTGTTTACAAGAAACTAAATTACAAGAAGGACAAATTGACCTTGAGTTACCAGGTTACACACAATATTGGAACTATGCTGTAAAAAAAGGCTACTCTGGTACAGCTATTTTTGCTAAAGAACCTGCACTAAAT
The DNA here is from genome assembly GCF_003987565.1 of Vagococcus fessus. Classification (GTDB taxonomy): domain Bacteria; phylum Bacillota; class Bacilli; order Lactobacillales; family Vagococcaceae; genus Vagococcus_D; species Vagococcus_D fessus. The sequence continues at coordinate 34,737 of NZ_NGJY01000006.1, read as the reverse complement.
GCTACTTACGGTATCGGGATTGAAGAACATGACCAAGAAGGACGTGTTATCACCTTAGAGTATGCTGATTTCTATTTGGTAACCTGTTATACTCCAAACTCTCAAAACGAGCTAAAGCGCCTACCATACCGTATGTCATGGGAAGAAGACTTCCAAGATTATATCAATGAGCTTGATCAAGTAAAACCTGTCATTCTATGTGGTGACTTAAATGTGGCGCATCAAGAAATTGACCTAAAGAACCATAAAACTAATAAAAAAAATGCAGGTTTCACACCTGAAGAGCGCGAAAAAATGACTCAATTTTTAGATAGTGGCTTTATCGACACCTTCCGTCATTTTTACCCTGATTTAGAAGGTGCCTACTCTTGGTGGAGCTATCGTTTCAATGCTCGTCAAAATAATGCAGGGTGGCGTATTGATTATTTCTTAGCCTCACAAAAATTAGAAGATCGTTTAGTTTCAGCAACCATTCATGCCGATATTTTAGGCAGTGATCATTGTCCTGTGGAACTAGTGATTGAGTAAGGAGGATGGCTATGAATTTTATCGCATTTGACTTTGAAACAGCTAACTTTAAAAAACACAGCGCTTGCTCTGTTGCCTTAATTATGGTTCAAAATAGCAAAATCGTCGGTCACTATTACTCGCTTATCAACCCTCAAACTGATTTTCATTGGAAGAATATTGACGTCCATGGGATTCAACCTGATGAGGTAAAAGATGCACCAACCTTCCCTGCAATTTGGGAAGAAATTAGTGAATTCTTTCAAGATAATCGTTTAATCGTCGCTCATAATGCACCATTTGATAACGGTGTCCTTAAAGCGTGCTTAGAACACTATAATTTAGAGCAACCTCACTATTTATCACTTTGTACCGTTCGTACGAGTAAAAAACTTTACCCTCAGTTTGAAAATCATCGCCTCAATACGGTATGCAAAAACTTAGGGATTTCCCTTGAAAATCATCACCACGCTCTTGATGATAGTATTGCCTGTGCGAATATTTTACTTCAACAAGAACGTCAATTTGGTGTTGAACCGTTAAAAGAACTCGTTAAATATATGTAAAAAAGAACGTGCCGTAATTGGCACGTTCTTTTTTAATTAATCATCAAACTCATCATATAAACATCTAAAAAGTCACCTTCTGATGAAAGTGCCCCTCTTTTTAGTGTCGCTTCTATCTCAAATCCTAATTTCTTATAAAGATGTACCGCACGTTCATTCCTAGCTTGAACACGTAATTCCAAACGGTGTAATACTGCCATCTCTTGTGCCCATAAAACAACCTCTTCTAATAGCAACTGACCTAGGCCCATGCCCCAATAGTCTTTCAAAACACTCACACCAACATCTCCAATATGAGCAATACTATCACAGTCCTCACCTTTAACACTGACTAAACCTATCATCTTTTCTCCATCATAAGCTGCAAGTAAAAAATGTCGGTCACTCTCATAAATAGCCCCTAACTGAGAAGCTAATAAGTCATCTGATAACGTCAATTCTGCTTCACTTATCGTCACAAAATCTGTTTCTAAAGCAACTTTTGCTAATAACTCTTTCACATCCGTTGCTTCTTCAGGTGCTACTTCTCTAAGCGTAATAGCCACTTCTTCTGTCATGATTTCCCTCGCTTCCTACAAAACAGCCTTAATACGAGCAGCTAATTCTGCCCCTTGCTCACCTGTACTGGCAACACTTAAACTACGTGTATCTTGCTCTTCAAGATAACTTAATGTCAATTCAGCATAGTCCTCAGGTAATTCATCACGGATTATTTGGCCCCATTCTACAATTGAGACACCCTCTGATTCGAAATATTCTTCTAAACCTAATTCACCCGCACCCTCTTCTAAACGATAGACATCCATATGAAATAACGGTAGTCTCCCCTCACGGTACTCTCTCACAATTGTATACGTCGGGCTCTTTACCATTCTTTCAATCTCTAAGCCTTTTGCAATTCCTTTAGTGAAGGTTGTTTTACCGGCCCCTAACTCTCCTGTTAGTACAATACAATCGCCACTTTCTAATACTTCACCGATTTTTGTTGCGACTGCTAACGTTTCCTCAGCGCTATTTAATAACCATTTCTCCATCTTTGGTCACCTACTTTTTCTAATCTCTATTATCTTTATTAGTATAACGATAATTCAAAAAAAAAACTACCCAATCACTAGGATTGAGCAGTTTCATTATAATTAACCCATTAAAGCTTGGCCAGCAGTAATTAAAGCTAATTTGTAAACATCTTCTTCATTACAACCACGTGATAAATCAGAAACTGGTTTGTTTAACCCTTGTAAAACAGGACCAATAGCTTCAAATCCACCTAAACGTTGTGCAATTTTGTAGCCAATGTTTCCTGATTGAATTTCAGGGAATACGAATACTGATGCTTGACCAGCAACTTTTGAACCTGGTGATTTTTGTTGACCAACTGATTCAACAAAAGCAGCATCAAATTGTAATTCGCCATCGATAGCGTATTCTGGAGCTAATTCTTGAGCAATCTTAGTTGCTTCAGCTACTTTTGTAACTTCATCAGATTTAGCTGACCCTTTTGAAGAGAAGCTTAACATTGCTACTTTTGGTTCGATACCGAACATTTCAGCAGTTTTAGCACTTTCAACAGCGATTTCAGCTAACTCTTGAGCCGCTGGGTTGATGTTGATTGCACAATCTGAGAATAAGTATTTTTCTTCACCACGTACCATTAAGAACGCACCGCTTGTACGGCTAGCACCTGGTTTAGTTTTGATAATTTGTAACGCTGGACGAACAGTATCACCTGTTGAGTGAACCGCACCACTTACCATACCTGCAGCTTTTTCCATGTATACTAACATAGTCCCAAAGTAGTTAGGGTCTTTTAAGATTGTACGAGCTTGGTCTTCTGTTGCTTTGCCTTTACGACGGTCAACGAATGATGCAACCATTTCATCGAACTCACCATAAGTTTCAGGGTTAATAATTGTTAAGCCTTCCACTTTTAAGTTGTTTTCTGCAGCTAAAGCTGAGATAGCTGATTCTTCACCAATTACGATTGGTTCTAATAAGCCTTCAACGCCTAAACGAATAGCAGCACCTAATACACGGATGTCATTACCTTCTGGGAAAACGATTTTAACGTTTTTTCCATCAATTTGTTGTTTTAAACCTTCAAAAATATCCATTGTAAAACCTCCAAGTTTGTTTTATTACATTCCTACCTATCATACACCTAAACGCAAGAAAATAACAGTTTAAATTCCTGTACCACGAGTTAAAACCGTGACTGATTCATCAAAATAATTTTAATCTAATAAATACTGATACAGAACAAAAGATTGTTATACAGTTTCTGAAAGTTTCCAATTAATTATTTCTTGATTACTCTCTTTTAAATAAGCATTGATTGTAGAAAAAGGCTTACTTCCAAAGAAACCTCTATACGCTGCCAACGGGCTTGGGTGAGGCGCAGCTATAATTTTATGCTTCGTTTGATCAATCATTTTTATTTTTTGCTGTGCCGGCTTTCCCCATAAGACAAAAATAACAGGTGTTTCTTTCTCATTCAATGTTTCAATAATTCTATCAGTTAACATCTCCCACCCTTGACCTTTATGTGAATTCGGTTCACCTTGTCTAACTGTCAATACTGTATTCAGCATTAGAACACCTTGTTTAGCCCACGACTCAAGATAACCATGCGTCACAGGTGGGTAACCCAAATCCGATTCTAACTCCTTGTAAATATTAACTAACGATGGTGGGACCTTATTTCCAGGTAATACTGAAAAACTCAAGCCATGTGCCTGATTTGGACCATGATAGGGATCCTGTCCTAAAATAACAACTTTCGTCTCTTCATATGACGTTAAATCCAATCCCTCAAAGACTCGGTGTACCTCCGGATAAACCGTTTGGGTTTTATATTCTTCTTCTAAAAATAAATTTAACTTCTTATACTCCTCTGATTTCAAGCAATCAGATAGATGCTCTGACCAGTCATTTTTCATCTCTAACACGTTTTGCCACTCCTTCTCCTGACTATTCTATCCTCATATCTATTATATGCGAAAGCGCTAAAAAAATGGTACACTTATTTTACGAACAACTGACAATAGGGGGAACTAATATGATTAAATTAATAGCGTCTGATATGGATGGAACACTTTTAGGTAAAAAAATGGAAATACCACAGGAAAATATCGAGGCCATTCGTTACGCCACTGATAAAGGAATTACTTTCATGGTTGCTACTGGTCGTGGTGCAACAGAGGCCATACCTGTGCTAGAAGAAGCAAACATCACGTGTCCAATGATTACAGTTAATGGTGCCGAAGCTTTTGATGAAACAGGTAAAAAATTATTCACTGTCGGACTAGAAAAAGAAACTGCCCTTTCAATTATTACCCTTCTAAAAGAAGCTGGTGTTTATTTTGAAATTGCTACTGACAAAGGAATTTTCTCAGATAATCCTCACCTAAGAATTGAAAATGCTGCTACAATGCTTGCTAATCAATTGCCACACCTTACTTTTAAAATGGCGATAGCTATGGCCTCTACACACCTTGCTATGCTTGAAGTAGATTATGTTAAAGACTATCAAGAACTAATAGATGACAACGCTATTACTATTTTAAAAGTTATCGTCTTTGAACAACAAGGAGATAAAATTTTAAAACCTCTACGCCAAAAAGTGGAAACAATTCCAGATATCGTAGTGACCTCTTCATTCCCTAACAATATCGAAATTAACCATATGAATGCCCAAAAAGGGATTGCTGTTAAGAAATACGCTGAAAAACTCGGGATATCTATGGATGAAGTTATGACGATTGGTGATAACTTTAATGATGCTAGCATGCTTGAACTCGCAGGTGTTAGTTTTGCCATGGGAAATGCCGAAGAGGGCGTTAAAAAAATCGCTCGCTTCGAAACGGATAACCATGACGAAGGTGGGGTGGCTAAAGCCATTCGTCGTGCCATTGATGAATCCCTATAGATCACTAGTTTAATGAAAGGTGTTGAAAGTATGGTTACTTATTATATTCGCAAAAATGTACTAGGTTCCAACTGTCGCTCCCTAATAAAAGACGAATCCAACCGTGATAGCTTCTTAATGGTTGGGCGGTGGGGCGCCAGAGGTGATGTTTTTTCACTTTATCAGCTCGATGGTACTCTTATCGCCTCAATTAAACAAGCTACTTTCGCTTTGGCTCTTGGTACTCGATTTGACCTCTACTATGATGGAGATAAGGTTGGAACACTCCAACGTCTTCTCACTTTAAATCGTGATTTTTACTATGTCAGAAAATTAAACTGGGCTGTGATGGGCTCTATAGACACACAAACTTACAGTATTTATCATTTTAATCACCAAATCATGACCTTAGAACCTGTAAGAAAAAATGATAGAACTGAATTAAAAATGACAGTCTCTTCCGAAGCAGATGCACCTATCTGTCTCTGTATCGCAGCAGTACTCGATTATTGGTCATTAAAAACAGATTCAACGCCCTCGCCTTTATCTAATTTAAAAAAAGGGACAACACTCCCTCTTCCAACAGAATAAAAAAGTGCGTGACTATGAAGTCACGCACTTTTTTATATTCTCTTTTGCATGTGGTCATATAAATGACCACTAATTGTTTTACGCCCTACTTCTTCAAATCCTTCGCGCATATAAAGTTTCTTAGCACGAGGATTAGCATCATCGACACTCAAACCTAATTTGTCAGCTCCTTGGCTTCTAGCAAACTCTGGCAAAGCATTTAATAACAATGCGCCAATTCCTTTACCACGTTGATCTGAACGTACGGCAATACTGTCTAAATACCATTCATTTTCAAAAGCTTCTTTATCAGTAAACATCTTTTCAGCTTCACCGATACCTTCTTCTCTAAGAATTGGGAACAACGGGTCATCAATTGTACTTTCTTCCGATTCATTATAACCAAAGGCTACTCCTAAAATCTCCCCATCTTCTTCTACTACTAAGGCTCTTTTATAACTATAACGGTATGTCTCTGTCATAAATCCTTTTTTTAATACCGTCGTCACTTTCTCTTCACCATACTTTAGTAAGAAAGGTAATTCCATATCTTTTAAAATAATCATAATCAGTGGTACAACTTGCTCTGCATCACTTATTTTAGCTGAACGTAACATATCTATCTCATCCTCCTATATCCTGTCTAAAAGTTTACGTGTCCTAAAATGATAAGTCAAATAAATCCACTAAAAAAAGAACGACGGTTGGAAAATAGACTCTCCAAACATCGTTCTAATTTTATAAAATAGTGAAAGTAATTGACTGTCTTCCGAAAGAAACAGCTTCTCCTTGACTCCCAACAAATATATCAATAATAGCTCCCTTTACAACTCCACCTGTATCCTCAGCAATATAGACACCTGAATATGACGGCGCTCCTGGAACGGTAATTTGAACCGCCGAGCCTAGTGGAATAAGACCAGGATCTACCGCAATGGTTCTTCCTACTTGAGGCACTGTTCCTGTTGCAGTCTTATTACCTGTTGCTATATAAGCTGTTGCTTGACCAGACATGCCTCCAGTTGATGGTTTTTCTTCTGGTTTTGGTTCTTTAGGCTCAGTTCCTGTTGTTCCCTCAGGTTCTGTAGTCTCTGTTACTTCTTCAGAGGTCTCAGTTTCAGAATTGGCAGAAGTTGATTCTGTAGTCTCTGAATCATTTTGAGGCGATTCGCTATCTTCACTCTTTTCAGATAACTTATTTTCAACTGTTGCTAATACTTTAGGTTCCGCAGCTTTACTACCTTTTTTCTTAGATTTTTCTGCCTTGACCAAGGCTTCTTTACGTGTTTTTTCTTTTTCAATACGTTCACTTACTAATTTTTCAAGTAAATCTTTATTATTTGCTAATTTATCTTTCAAACCAGACATTCTACTATCCAGCTCTTCTTTCTCAACACTAGCAACTTCTTGCTGCTCTTTTAAACCCTTTTGATTATCTTCTAGTTTCTCTTGTAATTTTACTAGTTTTTCCTTGTCTTGATGTAAAGATTCGACTTTATCTTTTTGAGCAAATGACAAGACACTAATGGCATATGCTCTATTGAAAAAATCACTCACACTTTTTGAATCGAGTAATGCCAGTATTGTAGGCTTAGTTGTTCCTCTTAACTGTAAAATTTGCATTTGTTTCGCAACATAATCACTGCGTTTAGCAATATGCTCTTCAGTTTGAACAATGTCTTTCCTAGCAGTTTTTATCGTTTCTTTCGACTTCGCGATTGTCGTATCAATCTCATTTAACGCTTTATATTTCTTATTAATAACGGAAACTAAATCCTCTATTTCTTGGCTAATGACCTCTCCCTCAGCAGCCACTGAAGATTCTTCCGTTACTGTAGCAAGACTCACAACTGGACTCACTAATAGACACAGTGCTGTAACACCTTGAATCATTAATAATTGTTTTAATTTCATAAATCTGGACACCTCCATATGTCTCATACTAACCCTCTAATTATACTTTATAAAAAAAATATATAGATAACGAGAACATTACAAAAGATGTCATTTAATGCATTACTGTTAAAATTAGGAAACAAAAAGAGACATTTCAAAATAGAAACGTCTCTTTTATTTAAACTATTGGACTTTCATTTAATTTAGCCATAACTAAATCTACAATTTCAGAAACTGGAGCCATTGCACCAATCCCAACATCACCACAAGCTAATTTTTCTGTTATTGGCTTAATTTCTTCATAACCATAACGTTTTAACTTCTCTAAATTGTCCTGCGTAACAGGCTGCTCATACATTTTTGTATTCATAGCTGGTGCAAATAAGCGAGGTGTCGTCTGTGGTGTTGCCATACACACTGTTGAAAGCATATCATCAGCAATACCGTTCGCTAACTTACCAATCATATTCGCAGTAGTCGGCGCTACCAAAAGTAAATCTGTATTTTGAGCCAAGAAAATATGATTGATTCTCTCAACTGAAGGTTCTGTCATGACATCAACATGAACAGGATTACCTGATAAAATTTGTAAAGTAAGTGGTGTTATAAATTCTGTACTGTGCTCTGTCATAACAACATGTACATCAACACCTCTTTTTTTCAACTCTGATACGATTGATGCAGCTTTATATGCTGCAATACTTGCACTTACTCCCAATACTATACGTTTCATTTTCTATTCTCCTTCATCAACTCTACCGCTATTCCTTCAGCAATAGATTCTTTTGTATTAAATCGCTGAATGTTTCCATCAGAACTCACTAAAAGTCCAATGTGTTGACCCTCTTTGATCAATGACTTATCGTTTGCTAAAACATAATCACAGTCATTTTTTTCCATTAAAGATTCTGCTACAGACACTAGCTTTTCTTCAGAAACATCCACTAATAATTTAAACCCTACCAATTTAGTCGTTGGTTGTAATTTTTTTATTTCCCTAATAACCTTAGGTGTCTCTTTTAACTGCATATAAAGTGTTGACATATCCGATCCTAATTTACCTACTGACTGGACTTTATCAAACGATTCATTAAGCTTGTCTACAAAGTTCACAGAGTCTAAGCTGCTTTCATCAGAAAATAATTGCTTCGTCAACTCTTGCTCCCCTATAGAACCTACCAAATAATAATCACTTACGGCCATAGCATGAACAACCACGTCATATGTCTTACTAGTTAATTTTTCTTTAATAACCCGTAACAAATCATCAACAGACTCTATTTGAGTCGCAACAATAGTATCACTTACAGGCATCTTAGACCCCAATCCATGAACATAATCCACATCAACTGCATCCTGAGAAGCAAATGCATCAGCAATCAAACTTCCTAATGTCCCTGTTGAAAAATTAGTAATCCCTCTAACATTATCTATTTTTTCAGTTGTACCTCCTGCAGTAACTAATACATTAATAGTCATAACACTCTTCCATTCATTATTATTTTATTCTTATCTTCATAGTGTAGTCTAGGAGACTAAAAATATAAAGTACTTTGTTTACTATTAAAAAAAAATTAATCACTATCAATTTAAATTATATGCTATCATCATATTGAGGTGAATCACAATCGATAAATACATACTATTAAAAGACATCACAAGTGACAATTGGAGAACTGTTGCCAACTTAAAGGTTAATAGAAATCAGCTTGACCACATCGAAAGTAATACACAGTCTCTGTTAGAAGCAGTTTATGACAATGACTACTGCTGGACCCCTAAAGCCATATTACACAATCAAAACTATATCGGTTTTACAATGTATGGTGACTATAATATCAAAGATAAATCAATCTGGTTAGACAGATTTATGATTGACTCCAATTTTCAAGGGCTTGGATATGGAAAAGCATCGCTTGATTTCATTATAAAGTACCTCAAGGAGAACTTTAATCTCAAAATAATCTATTTAAGCGTCCATGATACAAATAGTCTGGCAATACAACTATATGAAACATTTGGTTTTTTCAATACACAAAACATAGATCCAAACAATGATGAGCTAATCTTCTCATATACTGTGTGAAAATAAAAAAGGTACTGTTGAATTTATTTTACTTTAATTCAACAGTATCTTTTTTTACTTAATTGGAAATGCTCTTATTATATAAGTGATTCCAACATTTAATAAATTAAAACCAACCAAAAAGGATAGTGTTAAAGCAGAAACTATTGGAGATACTAGAAGCATGAATCCTATGATAATCCCTATAGTAGAACTCACTAATGTTAACCAAAAGAAGTTATTACTTACTTTTTTAATCCAACCTAGATCGAATAATCCCATAAAAGCATCGATTAAAAACCAAATAGCAAATACATATGGTGCTATCATAATACCTTTACTTAAATTAAAAATGAAATAACATCCCATAATAATATCAAGAATGCCTACTATCAATAGAGGTGTTACTGATATATTTAACCATAATTTTACTCTTGAACGAAAAATCAACATCGAAATCCCTTTAGTAATTAATAGTATTGTGAAGAAAACAACTATAATCCCTAAATTAGAAATAGGTGATGCTTTTAATGAAAACAAGGCAGTTACTATAAATAATATACCTAATACTAAACTTAACCAATCAAAACTTTCTTGCTTTCTTTTCATACCAACCAGCTCCTTTAAATATAATAATATTATAATGTTATTATATAAAAAAATAATAATTATGTCACTTAATATCCCTAGCTTATTTCTATTTGTTTATATTTTAAAAAAACACAAATAAACCTGTTAAATTTACGACTTAACAAGACTGACTATATCATATAAAATTATGCATATCAAATAAGCTTTTTGTTGCAAAAAACAAAAAATAAAATCTTCTATACAAATCACATTAGTAAGGATTTAAAAGGGTATAACAAATAAAACTGTTTTTTAGCAAAATAAATGATATGTTCAAATCATCTTATCACGATTCAAACGAATATAGCGAAAAACTATTTGATTCTTTGGGTAACACATCTAAATAGTCAACATAATATAAAAAAACATAAATTAAAAATCAATTATATTGAAAGAATAGATTCATTCTTTTTACTTCTGTTTAGGTGAATAAGTTGATTTTTAAAAATAATCATACTCGCTTAAAATATATAGTTGTTTATTTAGTATCTATCTGTGATTCTAATAAGTTGATATACAAACAATATAACAGTTCATCATATTATATATATTGATAAAAGACATCAGTTTAACCACTGTTGTTACAGCATATATTCAATATGAAAAATGAATATCTAAATATTTATATTACATAAACTTATATTTTAATACTAGTACACTTCATTTTTTACTAATTTCTAAAAATCTTATTTTTTGGCTGGATTCGGAATGTTTCCATATAATTCTGATGGTATTTCAATCCCTTTATTATACTGGAATATTTCATCTTGTATTGACTCTTAAACTTATACTCGTTAGTATACATACTTCGGCATATTTTTTCGTCTCTTTTTTATACTAGTGTGTTTTACTGCTTTGACATTTTAATACTGGCATATTTCATGTGTTGTTTATTTTTGACTTTATACTCGTTTGTTTACATACTTTGGCATATACTTTTATCTCTTTTTTATACTAGTGTGTTTTACTACTTTGGCATTTTGATACTGGCATATTTCCTGTGTTATTAAATCCTAATCTTGTACTCGTTTGTTTACATACTTCGACATATTTCTTTTATCTTTTCATTATACTGGTGTGTTTTGCTACTTAGATATTTTAATATTGGCATATTTTATATAATATTCAATCTGGATCTTTATTACTCATTTATTTTTTACATACTTTGGCATATACTTTTATCTCTTTATTATACTAGTGTGTTTTACTGCTTTGGCATTTTGATACTGGCATATTTCACGTTACATTGAATCTTGATCTTTATATTCGTTTGTTTACATACTTCGACATATTTCTTTTATCTCTTTATTATACTGGTGTGTTTTACTGCTTCGGCATTTTAATACTGGCATATTTCATGTGTTGTTGATTTTTTTGCTTTATACTCGTTTGTTTACATACTTTGGCATATACTTTCATTTCTTTATTATACTAGTGTGTTTTACTGCTTTGGCATTTTAATATTGGCATATTTCATGTGTTGTTGATTTTTTACTTTATACTCGTTTGTTTACATACTTCGGCATATTTCTTTATTGTACTAGTGTGTTTTACTACTTCGGCATTTTAATACTGGCATATTTCTTTTATCTCTTTATTATACTGGTATGTTTAATACTGTTACTATTTTATAACTATTATACTGGGATGTATTTCGAATTTTATTTAATATACGGATGGTATTTCTATATATTTATTATAACATTGATAATGAATTAGCGCAAACTATTTCATTATATAAAATATGTCACTAAGTGATTACCGCTAAATAATCACTTAGCACATATTATAGCAGTCTGATAACAGCTGCTCTAAAGTTTGTCTTTTAGAAAACGCATAAAAACTAGTTTGATTTTCCATTCATAACGAATTATCTCGAATTACAGCCTTACTCTTATCTCACAGCTTACCGACCAAACTTATGCCGGAGTTTAATCAGTGAACTGATCACTAATTATATTACTGCATTCCTAGAAAGTCTTTATTCACAAAATATCATTCTAATAGATTATTTGTTTTCCAAAAGATGTGTACCTTATACTAGAGGGTTGTCTATCACAAGTTTGTTAAATCTAAAATCAATTAGTATCCATCTAAATGAGGAAATCCAATAAATGATTTCATTGATTACTATTATTAGAAAAGCACAGCTTTTATTAGCACCTATTCCTATCAATAAAATTTTAGCTAGAAATTATATTGATACGATTAAGTTCAAGTATTATTGGTGAATAAAATATTATCTCGAGTAATATATATCCATCCAAGTAACTTCCTAACAAAAGGATGATTAACTATTAATAAAATCAAGTCAATCACTATTAGATTTCATCACAGTCGACATCAAACTAAGAGATTTTTCATTATCAATCTGGTGAAAGACGGTTCTGTTTAATTTTAATTGCAAAATCCGGCATAAATTGATTCATTGGTAATTCTTTAACAAATTCTCCTGGTTGAGGGGCCATAATCATATTGCCCTCTCCTGAGTAGAATGCAACGTGCCATGTACTTCCACGTTGTCCCCAGAATAATAAATCTCCTGGTTCTAATTGTTCAAATGGGATGATTTTCCCAGCATATTCTTGATCATATGTAACCCTTGGTAAGGATACGCCTAATTTATTATAGACATACTGAACTAATCCTGAACAGTCAAATCCTTGTGGTGTTGTCCCCCCCCATACATAAGGTACTCCTATATATGTTCTTGCTAACTCAATTACTTTATTTGGATCTTTAAGCATTCTTCTATTTGAAGTTTTTTTACGTTTAATAATTTTTTTGATTTCTTTTTCTTTTGCTACTTTAATTTTTTGACCCGGATAAATCATATTTGGATTTTCAATTTCTTCATTCAAATCAAATATTTTATCTAACTCAACTTTTTGTTTCGTTGATATTTTTTGTAAGCTATCGTTGTTTTGAACACGATAAAACTTAGCTGGCATTTTTACTGTTGTTTCAATTGTTTCGAATTCACTTGATTCAGTCCCATTGTCGTACTTAGTTAAGTCATACGCTTTAATGATTCCATTTAATTTTTGATCATAACTTGTATCTGTAGCATATCTTCCTGTAAGGAAACTTGTTGCTTCTTTATATGTCTTAGCATTCTTTTTCCAAGTTCCGGCATAGAAACTTGAATTTCCAGCAATTCCATTTTTAATTAAATCAGCATAATCTTCAAGTGATTCTTTGTAACTTGGGTAACTTCTAAAACCTGCAACAATTTGGTACATATTCCCTGCACCTGAATCTTCTAAAGTGGCAAAACTTACTGAAGAATTCTTGTATGATCCTTTGATACCAAATAAATTATGATTTGGAGGTGAAGCTAAACCGCTTTTTCCATAAGCACTTTCTAAAGCTGCTTGTGCGATCATAACTGAGGCATATAAACCTTGTTTTTCACCAATTTCAGCAGCTAACGGCCCAATTGTATCGATAAACTCTTGTGATGTTTGGTTAGTGGTTATGTGAATTTCTCCACCTGACCCACCTACATTACCATTTGGTCTTGAAGGTTTATGAGAAACATTTCCACCTGGTTTTGGTTTTTCTGGTTTTGGTTTATTCGGTTTTTCCGGCTTCGGTTTGTTTGGCTTTTCCGGTTTTGGTTTATTCGGTTTTTCCGGTTTTGGTTTATTCGGTTTTTCCGGCTTCGGCTTGTTTGGCTTTTCCGGTTTTGACGTCTCTGGTTTCTCTGTTTCCGACGTTTCTGGTTTTTGTGTTTCTGACGTCTCCGGTTTCTCTGTTTCCGACGTTTCTGGTTTTTGTGTTTCTGACGTCTCTGGTTTCTCTGTTTCCGACGTTTCTGGTTTTTGTGTTTCTGATGTTTCAGGCTCCGTGATTGGAGGTTCTGTTGTTTCTGTCTCAGATATCCCAGGATCTTCTGTTGTTCCTGTTTCAGGCGCTTCTGTTGTTCCTGTCCCAGGTAATTCAGTTTCTCCTGTTGGCGGGGTTGGCACTTCTATCTCCCCTCCCGGATTTTCAGTGCTACCATTTTCAGATGGCAAACTTTCTTCCGTTGGATTATCAGAAACTTCTGTTGTCGCAGTCACACTACTATCGCTTGAAGTAATAACATCGGCTAATCCAATTGCTGGAGTAACCAAGTTACTTACTAACATCAACATAGTGGCGAATATAAGCGTCGTCCGTTTCATATTATCACCTATTAATTTTATTTTTTTTTGGCATTTGTTTGGCATTTGTTATTTCTCTTTATTTCTATATTAGTATAACATAGAAATTCTTAATACGTCTCTTTTTTATTTTTAATTTTTTAAAATTTATTAAAATAATATAAAGAATAAGAGTTAACTTACTAAAAATAATACCAAAACACTTAACTACTATTCTATCTTTTAAATATGAAGAAAGTATGAACTTTTAGTTGTTTTTGTTCATTTGTTAAAATAAATCAATTGAACAAAAAAACTATTATAAAGACTTATGAGAAATACAAGCCCTTATAATAGTAGAAACACGTCAATATTTTATTTTGAAATACTAAATCCTTTACCCATTACTTCATTAGCAGGCATAACAACAACAAAACCGTGTTCATCAATTTCTAAAATATGTTCTTTCAAATCATGAAATTCTTTTTCTGGTAATACACACATTAGCATTTCTTTATTATTTTGTTTATAACTACCTGTTACAGCTATTTTTGTAACACCTCTGTCCATATCTTTTAAAATCATTGTTTCAATATCTTCTAATTTTTCTGAAATAATAAGAACATTCTTAGAACGATCCATTCCAACTTGAACCATATCTACTACACGACCAATAACAAATAAACAAATTAGAGAATACAATACTTTATCAATATCAAAGGCTAAACATGCACCTAGAATTACAAACCCATCCACTACTGTTACCGCAATACCTAGTGGTAGTTTTAAATATTTATGGACAATTTGAGAAATAATGGCTGTTCCACCTGTTGAAGCATTTCCTTTAAATACTAATCCTAAACCTAATCCGGTAATAACACCTCCAAAAATACTTGCAAGTAACGGATTTTCTGTAAGTGTCGGAAGATTAGTTGTTAATCCTACAAAGAATGGATATATCATACTTCCAAATATTGTTTTCATCCCGACTTCTTTTCCTAATAAAGCAAAACATAATACTAATAAAGGAATATTTATTGCATAAAGCGTAACAGCTAACTCAATTCCAAATAATTTTTTAATGATAATACTAATACCATTAGCTCCACCTGCTACCAAATCATTTGGTTCTAATAGTAGGTTGATTGATAACGCTAAAACAAAAGACCCTACTATGACATAGGCCAAATCTGTTAATCGTTGTTTCGTAAAAAATTTCTCCATTTTGACAACCCTTCCATTTTATAAACTAGTTTAAACTCTTCTGTTCATTATAACCAACATACAATAAAAAGGAAAGCACAGTCGTACTCTCCTCCTCATATTAAAGACTTTCACCAAGCACTTCTAATCTTGCTTGCCACTCGTCTTTTGTTAAATTATGTTCTGATACATATCTATTTTTTTCATGACAGCGGCATTCTTCAGAACACCCTCTTAGATATTTATCTTCATTTTCTTCTGATGCAAAAATTTGTTTATTACAGAAAGGATTGGCACAATTCACATATCGTTCGCATGGCTCACCATCGAAAAAGTCTTTTGCTACGACAACATGTTCTACATGATTAATTGGAACACTGATACGCTCATCAAAGACATACATCATGCCGTCCCATAAATCACCACGAACTTCAGGATCACGACTGTATGTAGCAATTCCCCCGTGAAGTTGTCCAACATCTTTAAACCCTTCACGAACTAACCAACCTGAGAATTTTTCACAACGAATACCACCTGTACAATAGGTTACTACTCGTTTGTCCATGAATTTTTCTTTATTGTCTATCATCCACTGTGGTAATTCCCTAAAGCTTCTGATATCCGGTCTTACTGATCCTCTAAAATGTCCTAAGTCATATTCATAATCATTACGAGCATCAATAACAATAGTATTTTCATCAACTATAGCTTCTTTAAATTCTTTGGGTGATAAATATTGCCCGGTTAAATCTAATGGATTTAAATCATCCTCTAAGTTTAATGATACAATCTCTTTACGCGCACGAACATGCATTTTTTTGAAGGCATGCTCTTCCGCAGCATCAATTTTAAATAGCATCTCTTTGAAACGTTCATCTTGATGCATAGCTTCAATATACTTTTCAGTATCTTCTACTAAACCTGATAAAGTACCGTTGATCCCTTCATCACCTACAAGAATACGACCTTTTAAGTTTAATGAACGGCAAAATTCTAAATGTTCTTTTGCAAATTCTTTTGGGTCCTCGATTGGGACATATTGATAATATAATAATACTTGATAGTTAGCCAAGGCTAGTTCCTCCTAATCTTTGTTCGAAAAAATTATACATCATACCAAACAGAATAAGCAATTTTAATGCCTGTTTCACAAACAAAACTTTGTTTATGCTAAGTATTTATTGACTAATCCTTCTATTATAGTTACTCTATATAGAGTAATTTATCTTAAATAAACCACCATTGGTTTGGAGTGAGTCTGATGTTTTGGAACGAAATAAAAAAACAATTTAAAATATTTGATGGGATTATTATTATTTGTCTTATCATTTTATCTTTTATACCTTATGTTTTATTTGGCTATAATGCCCTAGGTGAAGATATTAAAACAGATGAAACAACTGCTGTCATCTCTATTGATGGTAAAGAAGTGGACCGTTTTAAATTATCAGATTCTACAAAACATAAAGAAGTAACCTATCGTCCTAAAGGAAAACAATATAATATAGTAGAAATGGAAGGGCGTCGTATCCGCGTAAAGGAAGATAACAGCCCTGATCAGATAGCCGTTCATACTGGGTGGATAAGTAAACCCGGTCAAACTGCTATTTGTTTACCTCATCGTCTCATCGTTGAAATCATCGGTGTCCCTGATGAAGAAGATGATATGATTATTACTTATTAACAAAAAAGATACCAATTTAAAAATTGGTATCTTTTTTGTTTATTCTTTTATTGGTAATAACAATCTTAAACCATTTAAAATAACTAGTATTGTACTTCCTTCATGAGCGATAACCCCTAAAGGTAAATCCATTTTACCGAAAATATTTAAAACAATAAGTAAGGCAATCACTGCCAATGAGAAGTAAATATTTTGCCATACAATCTTATCTAGACGTTTTGCAACTTTATGAGCATAGCTTAATTTTGTTAGATCATTCTGCATCAATACCGCATCTGCTACGTCAATGGCTATGTCGGTTCCTTCGCCCATAGCAACACCAATATCAGCTTGTACTAAAGCAGGTGCATCATTTACACCATCACCTAACATCGCAACTACACCGTATTTCTCTTGTTGTTCTGTTACAATAGCTGCTTTATTCTCAGGCAAAACATTTCCAATAATCTCATCCATACCTAACATATTTCCTACAGCTTGACCAGTTTTTTCAGCATCACCTGTAATCATTGTCGTATGTACACCTTGAGATTTCATATAGCTAATTACTTTCTTAGCATCTTCATTTGGCACATCCATCATTGCAATTAACCCTACAACTTTTTCATCTTCAGAAAAATAGACAACTGTTTTTCCTTCACTTGCATAATCATGATTTAATTTCGCAATCTCATTTGAATCAGTTGTGAATGAATCTGGTTTTCCAATTCTATAAGCTTTTCCTTGATAAGTTGTAACTAAACCTTTACCGATTTGGTTATCTACATCTAAAGTTAAATCATTTTTAGCTGTAAATTTTTCTAAAATAGCGTTCGCTAGTGGATGATTTGCAGTTTTTTCCATCCCAACAATAATATCAATATACGCTTCATCAGTTGAACCTTCAAAGAAATAATCTGTTACTTTAGGTTTACCTTCTGTTAAGGTTCCTGTTTTATCAAACGCAACAGCTTTAACATCTGCTAAATTTGATAAGTAGGCGCCACCTTTAAATAGAACACCTCGTTTTGCTAAGTTTGATACTGCAGACAATGTTGCCGGAACCGCACTAGCGGCTAAAGCACACGGCGAGGCCACAGTTAACAAGACCATCCCGCGGTAAAAGCTTTCATACCATGACCAACCAAAAATCGTTGGCGCTAATAAGATAAAAATAGGAACAACTACTAAAACCGTTTTAACATAAACCGGTTCTAATTTTTGAATCTTTGTTGCCGTTTTTGTCATATTAGATTGAGATTGATCAACCAATTCGATAATTTTAGCAAATAATGTGTCACTAGAATCTTTAGTTACTTCCATTGTAAATGAACCATTTCCATTAATCGTACTACCGAAAACTTCATCGCCAACTGTTTTTTCAGCCGGGACACTTTCACCATTAATTGATGACTCATCGATTGAACTATATCCAGAAATAATTTTACCATCCGTTGGAACTTGATCACCATTTAATACTTTTAATTGGTCTCCAATTTTTAATGAGGCTACTTCAACAACTTCTACTGTGCCATCTGCTTTAATCAGACGTGCTTCTGTTGGGTTCATTTGCATTAGATTAGTTATTTCTCTCTTACTCTTACCCTCAGCATAATCTTCTAAGAAATGTGCCGCTGCAAAAATAACAATCAGTAAAGCTCCTTCTTGGAAATCACCAATAATCATCGCACCAATAGCTGCCAATGTCATTAGAATATGAACATTAGGAGTAAACTTCCCTTTTTCTTTAGTAGAAGAAATAGTATCTAAAATACCTTCTTCAATAATATGAGAACCTGCGGCTAACATTGCTACTACATATAACACATTTTTTAATACACCTGCACTCATAAATAAGGCAATAATAAAGGCAATAAGTCCTACAAAAAATAATATAAGTGGCATCTTTCCATGATTATGTTCATGATGCTGCTCTTGAGTTTCAGTCGCTCCGTGGTCGTGTGACATCTGATTTCCTTCTCTCTTTTGATTAATTTAAGATTAACATATGAAATCTTTTTCATATGTTAATCTTACAACACTTCCTTAAATTGTGCAAATAATAACCGAATAAAAAAAGGAAGAGGAGTAAACTCATCTTCCTTTTTAAATTAAATTATAACACCAATAACGAATAAAATAGCATATAGTAACATCGTAAGTGCTAAGTTTTTAATCGCTAAAGGAAATGTTTCTGTCTTAATTTGCTTATCCGAAAAACGCTTCGTATTTTTAAAGACAATTGGAAATGCTAACCACATCAATAACACTGTCCAGGGCACAATTCCAACTAAAACCGAAAGTGTCGCTATTACAAAAGGTGCTAATGCTAAAAACCAAAATAACTGAATCGCTTTTTTCTTACCTATATAATAGACTAAAGTATGACGATTATTTAAAATATCTTCTTCTAAATCACACGTATTATTAGCTAACATCAGATTCGCAATAGCAAATACAGCAGGTAATGCAATCATTAATACTTGTCCAGCTAATCCCCATGTAAAGGGAGTACGGTCATATATATTTAAATACACACAAATGAGTGGAATAACATAGCCCATCGTAACACCTGAGGCAACTTCCCCTACAGGCAAACTCGATAGCGGAATAGGTCCTGCTGAGTAAAAAATTCCCACCGAATAACTAAGAATTCCTAACCATAAGACTACCCAACTCGTCTGTGAGGCTAAATAGACACCCATCGCAGCTGATATTCCAACTAAGAAAAGGATCATATTGCGAATTAGAGGCAATGATAAATTTTCTCGTCCTATAATATTAGTTTCTTCTTTATAATCATGTTTATCTGTCGCATTATGATAATCCATATAATTATCCAAAATATCTACTGCCATATTAAATAACAACATTGCAATAAAAAATAACAACATATTTAACCAATCTACTTGCTGGTAATGATACCAACTATACGCCATTCCTAATACAAATGGGAAGACACTTGCTGTTTTTGCCTTTAATTCAATTAACTCAGCAAAAATCTTAAATGACATCTCTATCGCCCTACTTTCTCCTACTTGATAGTCACATACCGACCAAACAATTATATTTTAATTTTATGTATCAATCAATTGACACTTGCTTCATTTTAAGCTAAATTGAAGACAGTGTAAAGAATAGTGTAGGAGGCCTAACATGGCGATTCATCCAATATGGGACCAATTCCCAACCATCCAAAAAGAATTAACTGAAACACAAAAAATAATGATGTCCTCTGTCAAAATTCGTAACAAAGAAATGACCGAAGCCCTTCAATTATTTTTTAAATCTGGCGGAAAACTATTAAGACCCGCTTACTTTTTATTATTTTCAAAATTTGGTGAAGCGCCTAACGGAAAGCGTCGACTTCAGTACGCTGCCTCATTAGAAATTTTACATGCAGCGACTCTCGTTCATGATGATATTATTGATGAATCACCCGTTAGAAGAGATTTACCATCTATCCAAGCCTTATACGGCAAAGATATTGCAGTCTATGCCGGTGATTTCTTATTTACGGTTTATTTCCAACTGCTAAGCGGAGCGTCGAAAGATCTTTCTACCTTAGAGCGAAATTCTGTAAATATGAGAAAAATATTAATTGGCGAATTAGACCAGCTCCATCTAAAAAACAATCCGAATATTACAATTAAACAATATTTACAGCATATCCAAGGTAAAACAGCACAGTTATTCCAGTTAAGTTGCTATGAAGGAGCTCATTTCGCTAACACTTCAAAACGTGTTCAGTTGATTGCCCAACGTATCGGATATAATATTGGTATGGCTTTTCAAATACTAGATGACGTTCTAGATTATTCTTCTACTGAAGAAGATTTTCATAAGCCTGTTTTAGAAGATATTAAAAATGGTAACTATACACTCCCCCTTATCTATGCTATTAAAGAAAACCCAGATTATTTTTCAATCTTAAATGATGACCGTGATTTAACAGATGATGAAATTGCTTATATTGTTAAAGGTATTCAAACATTTGGCGGCATTGAAAAAGCTTCAAAATTAGCAGAACGCTATACTAATAAAGCTCTTTCTGAAATTAATAAACTCCCTAATATTCCAGAAAAAGAAATCATCTTAACCGTTACGACAAAATTACTTCATCGTAATGATTAAATAAAAAATACCTGTTGCTTACGCAACAGGTATTTTTTTAATTATAATCTAAACTCAACAAATGACGATAATGCTCGTTGGTTTGTTTCAACTCTTGTGGTGAACCATCCATCTTGATAGCTCCCTCTTCAATAAAAATAACACGGTCAGCTTTTTCAATTGCCATCAAGTGATGTGTGACCCAAATAACAGTTTTATCCTTTAATACATCAAATACTGTTGTAAGTAAAGCATTCTCTGTAATAGGATCTAAACCGATTGTTGGTTCATCTACAATAACAACTGGAACTTTCTGTAATAAAATACGAGCTAACGCAATACGTTGTTGCTCCCCGCCAGAAAAACGTTGTCCCGCTTCTTCAACTACTGTATCTGCCCCATTAGGTAAAGCATCAATAACAGGCTGTAATCCCGCTTGCTTAATCGCTTGAAAGACTTCTTCATCCGTTGCCTCAACATTCCCTAGACGAACGTTATTTAAGATACTTGTATTAAATAAATGAGGCGCTTGGTTCAGAACTCCCACATGCGGTGACATATCTGCTATCTCTGAAACAGCATGACCTCCAATAGTGATCATTCCTTTATCCGGAACTAAATCATGACGAATGAGTTTCGTTAAAGTCGTTTTACCCGTTCCACTTTTTCCTAATACCGCAATTTTTTGCCCTGTCGGAATAGTTAAACTAAAATCAGATAAAATCACTTTACCTTCTGATTGATAATTAAACGAAACATCTTCTAAACAAACATCATATTGGTCAAATGACAAATCAGTCAATTCTGAAGCAATAGCTGTTTCTTCATCTTCAACTTGAGGTAACTCATGTAGACGTTTTGTTGAATCTTCATACATCGGTAACTCAGTCACACCTTGACTAATAGGAGAGAAAGCATCCATCAGTGGGAATACTGCTAAAGTAAAGGCTGCTACCCAGTTCAAGGCACTGCCTCCTTTATCACCAAAGTACGTACCCGCCCAGAAAAATATAGCTAATACAATTAACCCAAAAACAAATTGAATAACTAAATCTTGGAAACGAGTGTAACGATTTAATTTAATATCTTCTTCTCTAACAGCTGACTCAGACTCATTATAGCGTGTTAAAAATTCATCATAACGGCCACTATATTGCCAATCTCCTACACCTAAAATAGAATCTGTCAATTGGTTATATAACACATGACGTTTATACTTACGGCGATAAATTTTGGCACGATTAATCGCAACTGATGTTAAAGGTAACACGATAATCAGGATACCTAATAATAACGCAATCATTAGCGCAAATGGGATTGAGAAAAATCCTAACATGACAACAATTAAAACATACAATAACAATCCAATTAACGTTGGAAAAATTGTTCTCAAATAAAGATTTTGAATATGCTCAATATCTTCTGCTAGAATTCCCAATATACTTCCCGTTTGAAATTCTTCTTTTGATTGGCTTGCTCGCGATTCTAATGAACGATACAACTTATAACGTATATCCGAAGTCATTTTTAAAACCCAATTATGACTTCCTAATCGTTCAGTATAACGAAAGACTGGACGGCCAATACCAAAGGCACGTGTTAAAACAATAGGAACATAGACCACTAAAACATTCCACGGGCGAGTTGCTGATTTACTAATCAAGAAACCTGATGTAAACATCAACGCACTACCTGCAAAGAAGGTCATTAGCCCTAGAAATAATACTAATGCTAATAGACGTTTGTATTTTTTAAAGAAGGGGCGAACCCATGTATCTTGTTTGGTTAATAATAAACGCTCTTGTTTTGGTTCATTAGCCATTGTTCTCGCTCCCCCCTCTAATTTCATTTACAAATTCCTTATAAACGCCCTCTTGAGCTAGTAATTCTGAATAAGTCCCTTGCTCAACAATACAACCATCTTTCATGACTAAAATATAATCCATTTCTTTCATCCAATGTAAGCGATGTGTCGCAAAGAAAACTAATTTATCTTCCATTAATGGCAATATTGTTTCTTTTAATTCCGCTTCTGTTTCAATATCTAAATGTGCGGTTGGTTCATCGAACAACATGATTTTTCGACTGTTATCTAAAAACGCTCTAGCAAGAGCTACACGCTGCATTTGTCCACCACTTAACATTTGTCCACCTTCACCAATAACCGTCTCTAAACCTTCTGGTAGCTCGCTTAAAAGTGAGGTTAAACCAGCTTGGCTAACTGCTTCTAATACAGCAGAATCTGTCGCATTAGGAACATAGAAATTGATATTTTCTCTGAACGACCCATGGAATATATATGGATTTTGAGGAACATAGAATAAATTCTTTTGCCAGTTACTGTTATTTAAACTAGTTACTGTTTCATCATTTACTCTAATTTCACTTGATGGTGTTCCATTTAAAAATCCACCTATAACTTTAATTAATGTTGACTTACCTGATCCAGATAGACCAACCACACCAATTTTACCGTAACCCTGCCACTTGAGGTTAAGCCCTTCAAGCGCATCCTTCTCAATAGAAGCATCATAACTCGCAGCTACATCCTTTAGCTCTAAGTCACTTGTAGGTGTCCAGCCCGTAAAATGAGTTAATGACTCTGTATTATCCGTTGGTTCTTCAACATCTAATACAGCAAAGATACTCTTCAACGTATTTCCACCATTTAACGTAGCATGATAATCATTCGCAAAATCACGAATCGGTAAGAAAAAGTCTGGTGCTAGAATTAAAACTGTTAATGCTGGGAACAAACTCATTTGCCCTTCAATTAAATTTAAACCTAAAAAT
Organism: Vagococcus fessus; assembly: GCF_003987565.1. GTDB lineage: Bacteria > Bacillota > Bacilli > Lactobacillales > Vagococcaceae > Vagococcus_D > Vagococcus_D fessus. The sequence goes on along the minus strand of NZ_NGJY01000006.1, from coordinate 10,700 downwards.
AACGCAATAACCGCTACAGATAAGGTGGTGAAGAAATCTAAGGCAAACGTTGATAATATCGCAATCTTCAATGTGCTCATTGTGGCTTTACGATAATTTTCACTCACTTGGTAAACATTTTTCCCATAACGTTTGCTTAACCCTAATAAATTTAATGTTTCTAATCCTCTAAGCGAATCAATAAAATGATTGCTTAAACGTTGAAACCCTTCATATTGCTTATCAGCTTTAGCTCGAGCTGCATATCCCAATACAATCATGAAAATAATAATAATTGGAAAAACAACGAGCAACGTAATAGCTGATTTAATATCCTGAGTAAAAACAAATGCCGCAATAATCCACGGCACAATCATCATATTTGTAATCTTAGGCAAGATGATTGTGATGTAATCTTCTACCTGACTAACGCCCTCAATTGCCATCGTTACCATATTACCTGTTCCTTCTTTTTGAACAAAATTAGGCCCTAAAGAAAAAACTTTTTTTAGTAACTGTTGGCGAATAATCTTTGTTTCCTTGTAAGCATAACTGTCTAAAAAACGGTCCTTGCCGTAATTAGCAACCTGTCGCATCATAAAACATATAAAAAATAAACCGACGTACATTAGCTGAGCTTTCACTGATTTACCGGCCCATACATTACTGATACCTTTTGCTAAAAAATAAGCCTGACCTATAATCAAAAGAGCCTGCAGGACAGCAAGTCCCGCAAGCCCTATCAATACAGGTCTAATTTTATTGATCTTAAAAAGATTTTTATCAATCATTAGAATTATCCCTCGATTTTTTCTGCGTGTATTCTCTTTCTGAATGTGTAATACGTGTAAACTAAGTAAGCAAGAACAACTGGTAATAAAATACAAGTTACAATTGTCATCACTTTTAATGTGTACGGTGTGCTCGCAGCGTCTGTGATTAATAAATCATAGCCTGTTGAGCCGATCATAACACGTGGGAACATACCGTTGAATAACAGGACTACAATCCCTGCTAAGATACCGCTTGTTCCAACAAATGATACCATCTCTTTATCTTTGTAAGTACCGTAAGCTGCTACAACAGCCATTAATACCACAACTACTAAAAGAATTAAAGTTGATACCGGACGTTTGTCGAAGAAGTCTGTATTCGCCCATAAAAGACCTGCAAATACTACTAAACCAACAAATAATACTGGGTATAAACGTTTTGCTACATGATGAGCACGATGACGAATTGGACCATCTGTTTTCAAGCGAATATAGTTTAAACCTTGTAAGAAACATACTAATGTTACAGCAATACCACCTACAACTGAGAAGATATTAACATAATCGCCAAAACTAGCGTAAATGTTTTTATCATCTGCAATAGGCATACCGCGAACTAAACTTGTAAACATTAAACCAAATAAGAATGGAGTTGTAAGACTTCCAATAAATGTTGCCCATTCCCATATATTACGGCCACGTTTTGTTTCCATGTGATGACGGAATTCAAATGACACCCCACGTAAAATTAGACCGAATAAAATTAAGAATAATACGATGTAATATCCACTAAATAACGTAGCATACCACTCTGGGAATGATGCAAACAAAGCACCACCCGCAGTAATTAACCATACCTCATTTGAATCCCAAACAGGTCCAATTGAGTTAACTAAAACGTCACGTTCTTGACGATTTTTAGCAACTAATTTCATTGCCATACCGACACCAAAGTCAAAGCCCTCAAGAACAAAGAAGCCAATAAATAGCACGGCGATTAAGACGAACCATAACAATTCTAAACCAGTCATATTAGAACGCCTCCTTCGACATAGGATCGATTGTTTCTTCTTCTTTTTCTTCAGCGTACGGACCATATTTAGCTGTACGTTGAATTAGGAAGACTAAAACGCCCCCTAATAAAGCAAAGATTAAGAAGAACATGATATTTGAGAACATCAATTGCCCCGCTGTCACACTTGGTGAAACGCTATCTGCAATTGTGAATAACCCGTAAACAGTCCATGGATAACGACCTAATTCAGTGATTAACCAGCCTGATGTGTTCGCAATAAATGGTGCAAATGTACATAACGCCATAATGACTAATAACCATTTCATTTTTTGTAATTTTTCTTTTCTTAATAAGAACAATCCAACTACAGATAATAAAGCCATTAATGAACCAAAACCTGCCATGAAGCGGAAGCTCCAGAACAATGCATTAACAGGAACATAATAATCATTTGCTTTATCCCCATATTTTTCTTTTAACTCTTCATTAATAGTGTTCATACCTTTAAAGCTACCTTCATGAGAACTTCCTAAAATACTTAATAAGTATGGAATTTCAATAGATGGTCCTTCTGTACGATTTTTTTCATCCATCAAACCGATTAGTTTCCACGGTGCTGGATCTTCAGTATCTTGGTAGATACCTTCTGTTGCAGCAAATTTCATTGGTTGGTCTTCGATGATAGCTTGAGTTTGCTCATGACCAACAGCAATTGTTGCCACTGAGAAAATTAAACCAATTACTAAACCAATTTTCATTGATTTTTGGAAGAAAACAGTATCTTCCTTACGTAACATCTTCCAAGCTGAGATACCTGCGATAATGAAACCACCTGTAACAAATGCTCCAAAGATAACGTGTGGGAATTCTAACCATAGTTGGTGATTTTTTAATAATGCACCAAAACTTTCTAATTCCGCACGACCTGTCACTTCATTAATACTAAAAATTTCTTTTGAAGGATTTTGCATAAATGAGTTCGCTGCTAAAATCCATAGAGCTGATAAAGTTGACCCTAAAGCAACTAACCACATGAATACAACGTGAAGTTTTGGACTTACTTTATCCCAAGTAAATGCCCATAACCCAATAAATGTTGATTCCATAAAGAATGCTAATAATGCCTCTACTGCTAACGGTGCTCCGAAGATATCACCCATGAAACGAGAATATTCAGACCAGTTCATACCGAATTGGAACTCTTGAATAATCCCTGTTACGACACCAACTGCAAAGCTTAATAGGAAGATTTTTCCCCAGAACTTCGCCATGTCTTTGTAAACCTTGTCTTTCTTTACGACGTACATCGTTTCCATGATGGCAACAGCTAATCCTAAACCAATTGATAATGGCACAAAAAGAAAATGGAAAACTGTGGTCATCCCAAACTGAATACGTGCTAATGTTAATACATCCACGTAAAGAACCTCCTTTAAGTTTTTTATATATTGTAATTATTATTATTACCTAACTATTATAAAACATCTTACTCTAAAATAGAAATTTAATTTTTTTACTAATTATCAAATTTCTGGCTATCTTAACGTAACAAATTCTTCCGCAGCCGTGGGATGAATCGCAACTGTATCATCAAAATCCTGTTTCGTTGCCCCCATCTTAATGGCAACAGCAAAACCTTGAATAATCTCATCCATGCCAACCCCAATACCGTGTAAACCGACAACTCGTTCTTCTGCACCAACACAGACCAATTTAACAGTTGCTTTTACTTTACGCTCTTGAAGAGCATACTGCATTGGGTTGAATTGTGACTGATAAACTTTAACTGATTCAGAACCATATTGCGCCTTAGCCTCTGTTTCAGATAGCCCAATAGTACCAATTGCAGGATGACTAAAAATAACTGTTGGAACATTTGTGTAGTCAACCCTGGCTGTTGTTTTTTCATTGAATAAACGCTCTGCTAATTGACGACCGGCTGCAATCGCAACTGGAGTTAAGTCAACCTTACCAATAATATCTCCCACAGCATAAATGCCTTCTTGAGAAGTTTGCTGATACTCATCGACCTCAATATACCCTTCTTTTGTTAACTGAACATCAACTTTTTCTAAGCCAATACGGTCTGTATTTGGAATACGACCGATTGCCCAAATTACTTTATCTGCTGTTACCTCTATTTGGTTGTCAAAGGACACTGTTACTTGGTCATTAGCCACTTCCTCTACTTTAGTTGGAGCTGAATTAGGATGTAACTTAATCCCTTCTTGCTCATAAATAGCTAGCATAGCCTCAACAATCGTTTCATCAAACTGTCTTAATGGACGGTCATGGCGGTAAGCAAGATGCACCTCACATCCTAATCCATTTAAAACACCAGCTATCTCAACGGCAATATAGCCTGCACCAACAATTACTACCTTTTCTGGCAAACTATCCAAGGCGAAGAAACCATCAGAGTCGATACCCAACTCACTCCCTGGTAAATCTGGAAAACGTGAACGTCCACCTGTTGCTATCACAATATGCGGAGCCGTGTACTCATTTCCATTTACTTCAATAACTCGTTTGTCTTTAAACTTAGCATAACCTTTTTCAACGGTTATGTTATTTGACGCTAATCCTTTTGCATAAAGGCCTCTCAAACGGTCAATATAGCTATTTCGATTAGCTACTAACGTCTTAAAGTCAAACTTATTAAGCGGCGCATCAATACCATAGCTACTACTGTCTAGCACTATTGATTCTCTCATCTGTGCAGCATTCCACATTACTTTTTTAGGCACACATCCTACATTAACGCATGTCCCACCAAAATGTTGACCTTCTACTAATAACACTCGCGCGCCGTGCATGGCAGCTCTGTTAGCTGTAGCAATACCACCACTACCGCCACCAACAACAATATAGTCAAACTCTTTAATAAGTCAGTCCTCCTTTCCTCTACACTATTACCCAATTTGATTATACTCATCACCTACTACGTAAGGCAATTAATCTGTTTGATAACTGGTTATTTTTTCTTACGAATCATATCACCAGGTTTTACAGGCTGTGCCACTGGCATTGTTAATAACATCATTGGATTTGGAGCACGGTCAATTGCTTCACCTTCCTCATTCCACATCTCTTCAACACTTTGATAAAAATGATTAAAACCAGGACCATAAAATTCGATTTCATCCCCAATTTTAAAATGATTACGTTGACGAATTGTTGCTAATCCAGTTGCATCATCATAGCTCATCACTTCACCAATAAATTTGTAAACCGGAATTTTACGACGCTCACCGAATAATTGTTCTTCTTCAGTTGGGGTTTGATAATAGAACCCAGTTGCTAACTCACGCTGAGCTACTTTCCATAATTCATCTACCCATTCTTGTTTGCAGACATAATTTTCTGGGTCTTCCATATAGGTATCAACCGCTTTTTTATAAACATTAGCTACAGTAGATACATAGTGAATAGATTTCATACGCCCTTCAATTTTAAAACTATCTACGCCATTTTTAATTAAATCAGGAATATGTTCAATCATCGACATATCAACCGCACTCATTGAAAACGGTTCATCTTCGATTTCACCATTTGTTAGAAGAGAACGGTGCTCACCTGCATATGGCATATCAAACAAATCATATTTCCAACGACAAGATTGAGAACACCCACCACGGTTAGCATCACGCTTAGACATATGATTAGATAACGTACAACGACCTGAATACGAAATACACATCGCCCCATGGATGAACGCTTCAATTTCAATATCCGTATTCTCACGAATTGCCGCAACCTCTTCCATTGACACTTCACGCGCCAATACCACACGCTCTAATCCTTCATTTTTCCAAAACTCTAATGTCTCATAGTTTGTTGCTGAAGCTTGCGTTGACAAGTGGATTGGTAACCCTGGTGCTTCTGTGGCACAGATTTCAATTAAAGCTGGGTCTGATACGATAACTGCATTAATACCAATATCACGCAACGTTCTAAAGAACTCACCTGCTCCTACTTCATCCCCCTCATGTGTAACCATATTCGCTGCAACATAGACTTTAGCATCATATTCTTTTGCAAAAGCGACACCTTCTGCCATTTCTTCAAAACTAAAGTTACCCGCACGACTTCTAAGGCCGTAAGCGTCTCCCCCAATATATACAGCATCTGCTCCGTAATGAATCGCTGTTTTCAATTTCTCTAAAGTCCCTGCTGGTGCTAGCACCTCAGGACGTTTTAATGTTGTTTTATCCATTATTATTCCCTCCTATTTCACTTCATCTGGATCCATTAAGAAGAATCCTGTATCTAAGCTACGCTCATTTGGATGTAACTCGATGACTTTATTCGTCAAACTTTGAGCAACACCTTCTGACCATTCACCTTTTTCAATTAACTCTTTTGCTTCAATAAATAACGTCGTAATCTCAACAAAGTTGTCACCTGGACTATAGATACCATCCAACTTCCAATGTGTAATTCCAATCTCATTTAGCTTGTCCAACTCTGTCATCAAGTTAACATCACTATCTGCAAAGATATGTGTCCCATGTTCGTCTTCATAAACTGAATAATGTGTATCCTCTTTCTTAGGTTCAGAGATAAATAACCCCCGCTCTTTCCCCACACTATCGTCACTCTTAATGTACGAGAAGAAATTCTCTACTAAAGGACGCTTTGATTGATGAATACATGTTGCGCCGTATACTAAAACTTCACCGAAAACTGTCAATTTCTCAGCCATTTCTTTCATTTCCAAATATGGAACCTCACGTGCAACAACCGCACCTACCGCACCACGTTTACCCCAAAAATTAATTTGGCGCGCACTTGTTACTAGTGTATGTGCATCATAGATATAAGGGATCTTAACTTCATTTTTCTGAAGTAAGAAAATAACCCCCGTATCCCCAACCGTAATCTGGTCTACTTTAATTTCTTTTAAAAATGTTAGGTATTCCGGAATATCTAGCATTTTCTCTGGATGCATAATCCCATTTACTGCGATAATCGCCTTTTTTCCATAACCATGTGCTAACGCCACTAATTCTTTTTGCTCTTCTCTAGAAAAATAAGCAGGTAATCTCAAACCAAATTTTTCATCACCAAAATAAATAGCATCTACTCCGCTTTCAAGTAAAGCCTTCGCTTGAGCTAGTGACTCAACCGTTGTCGTAATCTCAATTGCCATTCTACTCGCCTCCATTTTTAATAAAATGCGTAAAAAAACGCAAAAAGTTGGTAGGGGCTTTGGTTTTGCACCTACCAACTTATAAAAGTTATTGTAATTTTATACCTTAAATTTTAACCCTTTTTGTGAAATTTCGCAAGTGCTTTTAACCTACTGTTAACGTAACCTTACCCTTAGTTGCACCAATTGTAACCTTGTCACCTTGTGCAATATCTCCAGCAAGCAACGCCTCACTTAATCGGTCTTCTACTTCTTTTTGTAAGGCACGTTTTATCGGACGCGCACCATACTCTGGGTCAAATCCTTCTTTACCAATAATGTCTAATGCTGCGGTTGTTAATTTAAGCTTCACATCTTGGTCAACTAGACGGTCCACAACAGATTGACTTAGAATCTTAACAATTTCTCTTAATTCTTCTTTATCTAATGATTTGAAAACAATCGTTTCATCAATTCTATTTAAAAATTCCGGCTTGAAGGCTTTTTTCAATTCCTCTAAAACGCGACTCTTCATTGCTTTATGATCTTTAGTCACATCAGAGGCATTAAACCCAACTGATTTCTCTTCTTTAAGAGCCGTTGCTCCCACATTCGACGTTAAAATAATAATAGTATTTCTAAAATCAACTTTGCGTCCCTTAGTATCTGTTAAGTAACCATCATCTAATACTTGGAGTAATATGTTAAAGATATCAGGATGTGCCTTCTCAATTTCATCGAATAATATAACTGAATAAGGTTTTTGACGAATTTTTTCTGATAACTGTCCACCCTCGTCATACCCAACATAACCAGGAGGTGAACCAATCAAACGACTCGTACTATGTTTTTCCATGAATTCAGACATATCCACTCTCACTAGAGCATCCTCTGAACCAAAGACTGTTTCAGCTAGGGCTTTTGCCAATTCCGTTTTACCGACTCCTGTAGGCCCTAAGAAGATAAATGACCCAATAGGTCTCTTAGGATCTTTAAGTCCACTACGCGCTCTTCTAACAGCTCTAGAGACAGCTCCAACGGCTTCTTCTTGCCCCACCACTCGTTTATGTAGTTCAGACTCTAAATTTAATAAACGTTCACTCTCTTTTTTCTCTAGTTGTTGTAGAGGAATAGCGGTCCACTGTGATATCACTTCAGCAATATCTTCAGCTTGAACTTCAATATCATAATTAGCAACTTTATCAGCTTGTGATTCAATATACGTTTCTAATTTCTTCTCATGTTTCTTTTCTTTTTGACGTAATTCCGATGCCAATTCAAAATTTTGGTTTTGAATTGCTTCTAATTTTTCTTGTTTAATCGCAACTAACGCCTCTTCTAGAACAGCAAAGCGTGATTTTTTACGAACAATACTCAATCTAACCTTCGATGCTGCTTCATCAATTAAATCAATAGCCTTGTCTGGTAATTGACGCGTTGGCAAATAACGAATTGATAAGCTAACTGCCGCTTCGACTGCCGCTTCAGTAATTGCAACATTATGATGCGACTCATAATGACCTTTCAATCCTTTTAAAATCTCAATAGCTTCATCAGCTGTTGGTTCATCAACCATAATCTTCGCAAAACGTCGCTCAAGAGCCGTATCTTTCTCAATATATTTTTGATACTCATTTAAAGTTGTCGCACCAATTGTTTGAAGTTCTCCACGAGCTAGAGCTGGTTTCAAAATATTTGAGGCATCGATTGCACCCTCAGCTCCACCTGCACCAATAACAGTATGCAACTCATCAATAAATAGGATAACATTGCCATCTTGGTAAATTTCTTCAATAATTTTTTTCATTCTATCTTCAAATTCACCGCGATATTTTGTCCCTGCAACCATTGAACCCATATCAAGCATCATTAAGCGTTTCTTAGCAATTTCCTCTGGCACTTCACCCATCACTATCTTTTGAGCTAATCCTTCTGCAATAGCTGTTTTACCAACACCTGGCTCTCCTACTAAAACAGGATTATTTTTTGTTCGTCTACATAAAACTTGAATAATTCTCTCAATTTCCTTACTTCTACCCACAACCGGATCAATTTTATTTGAACGAGCATAACTTGTTAAATCACGTGCAAGTGAATCTAGCGTAGGAGTTAAACTCCCCGAAACATCATTAACTTTATCTTGAGAAATACCTTTTTTAGTAGTCTTCATTCCTCTATTTTCAGTAACACCAATCGTTTTAAGGATATATTGACGTGTTTTAGCTAAACTCAAGCCAAAATTTTGAAGAATACGAGCTGCTAATACTTCCTCGTCTCTTAATAGTCCCAATAAAATATGTTCGGTCCCAATACTAGGTGCCCCTAGACGCTTAGATTCATCTCCTGAAAAAGCCAAAACCTTTTTAGCTCGAGGTGAATAAGGTAAGAAACGATCATTAGACCTTCCTTTTGTAGAACCATATCCTGTTATTTTTTCAATTTCTTCAATAATATATTTTTCTGACATACCTGACTGTCTGAGAATTTTCCCAGCTATTCCATTTTCTTCAGCTACTAATGCAAATAAAAGATGTTCTGTTCCAATCGATTGATGCTTAAAATATTGTGCATTATCCTGGGCCAAAACCAAGACTGTTTTCGCTCTTTCAGTAAAAAATTGTTCCATTATTTATTCCCTCTCTTCATAGCCAAGACGTTCCAATAACGTCTCCATCATGTTTGCTCTTATTTTTAAATCACTTTGAGAATTATTAGACAATACAGATCTTATAAATATAGCCTTCATTAACTCTTTTTCTCTAACTGTTATTAATTTAAACTCAACCAATTTATGAAGCATCCATTCAGCTTCTTGCTCGGTTAACTCATCTTCTAAATTTCTTTTCAAATCAAGCAAAACGCTATGTTCCGTATGGATAACTTTTTTTATCCTAATAAAGCCACCGCCACCACGCTTGCTCTCAACAATATAGCCTTGACTTATCGTAAAACGTGTATTTATAACATAATTTATTTGAGACGGTACACAACAAAAATAGTGAGCTAACTCTACACGCTTAATTTCAATCATATCTTTTTCATTTAAAATATCTTTTATATGACTTTCAATAGCATCTGACATGTTTTTACTCCCCACATCTATTTCCCTCCCAATAAACTGACTTTATTTGACTTATTTCATTATACTAAAACCCTATCTAGAAATGCAAAAAAAAGACTCGTTATTCTATACAAAAAAAGCTAAACATTAAATGTTTAGCTTTTACCGGTTATAATATCGGGAAGACAGGATTCGAACCTGCGACCCCTTGGTCCCAAACCAAGTGCTCTACCAAGCTGAGCTACTTCCCGGGATAATACATGCACCCAAGAGGAGTCGAACCTCTAACCGCCTGATTCGTAGTCAGGTACTCTATCCAATTGAGCTATGGGTGCTCATTTATTAGTAATCTAATAAAAATGCCGAGGACCGGAATCGAACCGGTACGGTAATTACTTACCGCAGGATTTTAAGTCCTGTGCGTCTGCCAGTTCCGCCACCCCGGCGCATTACAAACTGGTCTTAATACTTCTTTTGTTATGTGACATAACAAAAGCGGAAGACGGGGTTCGAACCCGCGACCCCCACCTTGGCAAGGTGATGTTCTACCACTGAACTACTTCCGCAAACTTTATTTTAATTTTTAAATTAAAAAAGAGTTAAAAAACTCTTAATGCCGGCTAAAGGAGTTGAACCCTCGACCCTCTGATTACAAATCAGATGCTCTACCAACTGAGCTAAGCCGGCTAAATAAAATGCGGGTGAAGGGACTTGAACCCCCACGCCGTTAGGCGCTAGATC
>NZ_NGJY01000005.1 GCF_003987565.1 Vagococcus fessus | reverse complement strand
CGAATGTTACTTCACTTAGATTTTTAATAAAAATCTTAAAATTTAGTTTGTTGTCTCAACTAATGAGAACAACATCCTACACGTTTGGTTCGTCTTACTTTGTTCAGTTTTCAAAGGTCTACGTTGTGTCGTTGTCGCCTTAGCAACTTAATAAGAATAACATATACATCATGAAATGTCAAACTTTTTTAAAGTTTTTATTCCGCATTGTTTGTGTTGCTTGTTCCCTCGACTACTTGAATAGAATACCACCTATCACTTGTCTATGTCAACAATTTTCATTAAAAAAATAAGATAGGTTTAAAACCTATCTTATTTCTTAATCTAGCATCTTGTTTGGATCTAATATTTCAATTAACTGCTCTTCTGTATACTCTGTCAACTCAACAGCAGCTTCAATTAAAGTCAAGTCATTAGCAAAAGCATATTTCGCAACTTTAGCACTATTATCATATCCGATATGAGGGTTTAATGCCGTCACTAACATCAAGGAATCATCCAGCAAGCCCGTCATTCGTTTTTCATTCACTTCTATTCCAACTAAACAACGTTCTCTAAACGATGCCATACCTTCAGCTAAAAGATTTACACTTTGAACAAAATTAAGCATAATAACTGGTTTAAATACATTTAATTCAAAATTCCCTTGGCTTGCCGCAAACTGAATAGTGGTTTGGTTCCCCATAATTTGAGCGACCACCATAGTCAAAGCCTCCACCTGCGTTGGGTTAATCTTACCTGGCATAATAGAACTTCCAGGCTCATTACTTGGTATTGTAATTTCTCCAAAACCGCAACGAGGACCGCTTGCTAACCAGCGGATATCATTTCCAACCTTCATCAAATCTCCTGCCAAGCTCGTCAAGACACCATGAACAGCTGTCATGTCACTGTGAGAAGTTAACCCATAAAATTTATTAGGATGTTCTTTAAATCCAGGGAAGAACGCTTCGTTAATCGCTTTTACTGCTCCCTCTGAAAACGTAGATGATGCGTTAAGTCCTGTCCCTACAGCTGTCCCCCCAATAGGTAAGTAAGCCAATTCCTCTACTACGTGTTGCAACATCGTATAATTTTTTTCAATCATAGCGTGCCAGCCACTAATCTCTTGTCCAAATGTTAGAGGCGTCGCATCTTGTAAATGAGTTCTTCCAATCTTAACTTGCTTAGCGTAACGTTCTTCTAAAACTTTCAACGTACTTAACCACATTTCCATCTCTGGCAGTAATTTTTCAATCACCATTCGACGTGCAGCCATGTTCATAGCCGTTGGGAAGACATCGTTTGAACTTTGCGACATGTTGATGTCATCATTCGGGTGAAGTGTCTTTTCTCCTGTTTTTTTATTACCTGTATTCGCAATCACTTCATTAACATTCATATTAGTTTGCGTTCCACTACCTGTTTGCCATACTTTCAACGGGAAGAAACTCATAATATCATCCGATGACAATAATTCATCACACACCGATGTGATAAGCGTCATTTTTTCATTTGATAATTTACCTTCAATAGCATTTTGAACTGACGCTGCACGTTTAACATGAACTAATGCTCTCATTAATTCTTCTGGCATTTTTTCTGAACCTATCGGGAAGTTTTGAAGACTTCTTTGAGTTTGCGCTCCCCAACTCGCTTCTACTGGTACTTCTATTTCACCGATGGAATCTCTCTCTGTACGATACTCTCCCACTTACAACCGCTCCTTTATTTTCAAGTTCTATACCTTTATTATGCCACAATACCCCCTAACATCAAACAGACACGTGAGATGTTTGGGGGTATTTGAGTCTGTTCTATTCCATAATAGCTGCTAATATCTCTTCTGATACACCGTGTTCACGGGCTACTTGAGGAACTGTTTTATTATCACGTAAACTTTCTTTTGTGATAGTAGAAGCCTCGTCGTAACCAATATGCGATGCTAAGGCTGTCGTTAAGTACGTACTTCTTTCTAATAACTCACGACATCTTTCTTCATTCGCTTGAATCCCTTTAACACAGTTCGTATTAAACGTTGTTAATGAATTATCTAATACACGGAATGATTCGATAATTTTATGGAAGATAACTGGTTCGAAAGCATTTAATTCTAATTGTCCGCCTTCTACTGCCATAGCAACTGTTACGCTGTTACCTGCTGTTAAGAAAGCTGCTTGGTTTACTACTTCTGGAATAACCGGGTTAATTTTCCCTGGCATAATAGATGACCCGTTTTGGCGTGCTGGAATTAAAATTTCGCCAAATCCTGTACGAGGTCCTGAAGAAAGTAAACGAATATCATTCGCAATCTTAGAACAACTTAAGCCAATTGTTTTCAGACAATCCGCTACTACACCAAAACTTTCGATATTTTGCGTACCATCTACCAAGTCTTCCGCTACTTCTAAGTTTAAGCCTGTTAGATTATTTAAATGTTTGTTAACCGTTACCGGGAAAGCCTCATGAGCTGAGATACCTGTTCCAATAGCCGTTCCTCCCATATTTAAAGAACGAACCTCATCTCTGACCGCTGCTAAACGCTTGATGTTACGTTTCGTTACCATATAGTAAGCATGGAATTCCGCTCCTAATGTAATCGGCACAGCATCACTTAATTGCGTACGACCCATTTTCTTAACATGAGCAAACTCTTGTGCTTTCTCTTCGAAGGATACTGCTAACTCTTCTAATGTTTTAAGGAACATGTCTGCTAATTTCAAAATAGTCAATTTACCACTAGATGGGTAAACATCATTTGTTGATTGTCCTTTATTAACATGGTCATTTGGGCTAACTAAATCATAATCCCCTTTTTTCCCACCTAATAATTCAATCGCACGATTGGCAATGACCTCATTGATATTCATATTCGTACTTGTACCCGCCCCACCTTGAATTGGGTCAACGATCATTTCTCCAATCAAGTTTCCTGCTAGCATTTCGTCAGCTGCTGCTAAAATAGCCTCACCAACTTTAGTATCTAACTCACCTAACTCCATATTTGTAAGGGCACAGGCTTTTTTAATCTCAATTAAACTTTCAACTAAAACGGGATCTAATTTCATTTGCGTAATTTGGAAATTATCCATCGCACGTTGGGCGTTAACACCATAATACGCCTCTCCTGGAATATTCAACTTGCCTACACTGTCATGTTCTTCACGGTACATAGAAGTTCCCCCTAATATATATTTAGCACCCTATCTGCCTTAAGATAGGAAACGTTTTCATAATTAAAGTATATACCGTTTTTTGTATAATGGAAGACTTCTCCTTAAACATGAAAGTTTTATTACCTAATTCCACATTAACTCTAATATTCTTCACTCCTCTATCTTTTAATTCTCACATAATAAAAAAACTCCTTCTATAAATAGAAGGAGTTTCGAGTCATTAGCGTTCTTCTGAAGATACGCCTACTTTTTCCCAAACATTGTAAACATCTGTGTTCCAGTCAAATCCTGTCACACGTTTACTTACTGGTTGCAACTCGTGACGGTAAAGTGTTGGAATAACAAACGCTTCTTCAAACGCATACTCTTGCCACTCGTCAAAAGCTTTCTTACGGAAGTCTGGGTCGAATGATTTTTCTGAATCAATCGCGCCTAACAACTCATCATTTTTCTCATCTGCAAAACGTGTGTAGTTGAATTGTGCTGTACGACCATATAATCCTGATGGTGATGGGTCAGAACCTACACCCCAAGCACCTTGATACACATCAACTTCTGGATCATCTTGTTTCAATTTATCATAGAATGACTGCATGTCAATCAAGCGACCACTTGTCAGTTGCACGTCTAAGCCAATTTCTTTCCATGCATCCATGTAATATTCAGCTAACGGTTGAGCTGTTTCGCCACCAGACATTGACGCGAACTTGATAACTAGTTTTTCACCTTTTTTATCTTCTACTAAGCCATCGCCATCCACATCTTTATAGCCTGCATCTGCTAGTAATTTTTTCGCTTTTTCAACATCTTGCGTATACCCCTTCATTTCGCTGTTATGGAATGTTTTAAAGATTGGTGGAATTAGCGCTGTCGCATTTTGACGAAGTCCATTGTAGAACTCGTTTCCAACTGAATCATTATCTAAAGCATAACCCATCGCTTGACGAAGGTTCTTATCTGCCATTTTCGCATTCGGGTCTGTTACAACTTCATTCTTCTCTTTATCCCATTTCCCTTGTTTAAAGCCAATGTATGTATACGATTGTTCTTCACGACCTAATATTTCATAACCTTCCACATCTTTGTAGTTAGGATACATATCTGTCGGTACTTTTAGGGCAATATCAAATTTCTTAGATTTCATCGCTTCTACTACTGACGCTGAAGGTGTAGTTGTGAATACAATCTTATCTAGTTTTGGTTTTTCGCCGTGATAATGTTTATTAGGAACATACACGACTGATTCACCCGGTGTGATTTTATCCATAACGTATGGCCCTGTTGTAATTGGATGTTTTCTAACAACATCCGCTGAATCTAAATCTTTAACTGCGATATCTTTAAGAGCATGTTTAGGTGCTGCATAACTCCAAACACCACCACCTGATTGCATCATACTCGGGTTCATCTCTTTAAAATCAATTGTCATAGTTTTATCATCAACTTTTTTAATACCTGAAATCGTATCTGCTTTACCTGAATGATACTCATCCATCCCTACAACATTCGTGAAAGTTGTATCGTAACGAACACCAGTGTAATCTTTATGTCCAATAATTTCATACGGATACATTACATCTTCAATCGTTAATTTTTCACCATCAGACCATTTCACATCTTTTTGAAGCGTAACCGTCACTTGTTTTTTATCTTTATCGATATCTAACTTCGCAATCCCATCATCTGTGATTTGGAAATCTTTATCTGCACTAAACAATGACTCATGAGACGGTGCCATAAATTGCACATCTGTATTATCTGAATACAACTCCCATAAGAATAAACCTTGGAACTGAGAATCTGTTACCATCGCAACATCTAACGTGCCGCCCTTAATCGGCTTTTCTTTATTAGATACAGTAATCGGGAATGTCGTCGCGTCAACCTTTTCAGTTTCTTTATTCGCTTTTCCACCTTTTTCTCCACCGCCGCTACATGCCGCTAGTGATAAAACTGCCATACCTGTTAGTGCCAACATACCAAATTGTTTACTCTTTTTCATGTGTATTCCCCCCTATTTTTTATCCTAATCGTTGTCTTGCATCAGCCGAACGTTTTAGCGCTTGACCCACATAATTTATACTTAACATCATCACTAAAATCAGTACTGACGCTGGTAACCAAATCCATAATTTATTTGAAAGCACATCACCATTCGCAGCGTAAGCAATCAATGTTCCTAAACTTGGGACATCATTCGGTAAACCGAAGCCCAAGAAGGTTAAGGTTGTTTCAATCCCAATATTTGACGCAAAGTTCATTGTTAAGTTGGTAATGATTAGCGAGCTCAAGTTAGGCATGATTTCTCTAAACATAATTTTAAAATCACTTGTTCCTAACGTTTTAGAAGCATTCACATAATCTCGTCTACTTTCTGATAACGTCTTACTTCTAAATAACCTGGCTTTACCTACCCAATAAAAGGCACTCATAATGAAGATAAATGACCATACATTGTACTTAGGAATAATCGTTACGAAAACGATAATAATCATTTGAATCGGTAAAATCATAATAAAGTCGACAATCCTCATTAAGAAGTTATCTACTTTCCCACCATAATAACCAGCGGCAATCCCAATACCAACCCCAATGACTGAGGTAATAATTGTAATAGCAAACCCGATTAAAATTGAGTTTCTAGCTCCGATAATCAGTTGACCTAAAACATCTCGCCCTCCTTCATCCGCCCCTAGTAAATAAGTCATGTCTTTTGCCTTACTGTACATACCCGGTTCAGCATACTTATCGAAAATACTAACTTTCATCACCGCATCTTGGTTCACGACTAACGCTCCTATAAACACGGTTAGTAAAATCAAAACTAATAATCCTAATGAAAATATCGCTAATTTATCTTTTTTAAATTCACGAGCAATCATCTTGAACCCCATAGGTGGGATACTTTCAACTGTCGCAACTGCTTCATTCTTTTCTTTAGCCATCCTCTTCTCCACCTTTCCTCAATTTTCTTATTGAATACGAATTCTAGGGTCTACTAAACTCATAATGATATCTGACAATAATGTCCCTACCAATGTGGCAATCCCTAAAATCAAAATCAAGGCAGTGATAACTGTATAATCACGTTGAAGAATAGAATCAATAAATAATTTACCAATACCCGGATAACCGAATATCTTCTCAATAACGATTGACCCACTAATTAAACCAGTAATCTCATAACCTAATTGCGAGGCAATCGGCAATGACGCATTACGGAAAATATGTCTTGTATACACACGGTTAGTTGGTACACCTTTCGAACGAGCCGTTCTCACGTAATCCAAACCTTGCGAATCAATAACCTCACTACGTAGGTACTGAATCGTTACCGCCGTCGCAAGTAACGCTTGAGAAATCGCTGGTAATATCAAATGATAAAATTTATCCCAGTAATAAGCTCCCGTTCCTGGAATAACCGAACTTGAAACAGACCCTGTCGTAGGGAACCAGTCTAAGCGGTAACCAAAAACAAATAGCATAATTAAAGCAAAAATGAAAACCGGTACCGCAAAACTGAAAAAGTTATAAATGACAACCAGTTTGTCGAACCATGAGTTTTTATAACGACCAGCAAGTAATCCTAACGGTAACGCAATCAGATAAGTAATAATAACTGTCACAATTGATAATAAAATTGTATTAATCGCACGTTCACCAATTAAGGTTGAAACTGGCATCTTATACAAGAAACTCTTACCGAAATCACCATGGAAAGCATTGGTAATCCAACGTACATATTGCGTCGTCCACGGGTCATTCAACCCAGCTGCTTCTCGCATTTTATCAATTGTCGCCCCGTCCATATTCGGATTTATTAGTCCCGAGAACGGGTCACCCGGCATGAGCTGAGCTAAGATGAAGATAAAGACACTCAAAATAAAAATTTGAGGGATCATTAAAATCACACGTCGTACTATTGTTTTCCACATAATTAAACTCCCTCACTTTCTAACTGTCTTAAAGCCGCTTGATGCGTTGGCGTTAAATTCTTCAAATCATACACACGACCATTCTCATCGTAATACTCTTGCTGTAACGTTTGATACTCTTGTTCCACCAAGATACGTTTCGCTTTATGTTCCTCACGATTTGCTACGTCAATCTTTGGAATAGCTGATAATAATCGCTTCGTGTAAATATGTTGCGGATTAGTATAGATGTCTTCTCTCGTTCCAATTTCAACGAAACGACCTTTATGCATAATCGCTAAATTATCACACATGTGTTTCACCACTCCCAAATCATGAGAAATGAACAAGTAACTCAAACCGTATTCCTCTTGGATACGTTTCATAAAGTTAAGGACCTGCGCTTGTACTGATAAATCAAGAGCTGATACAGGCTCATCCGCTACAATCAACTTTGGACTTGTCGCAACCGCACGGGCTACACCCAAACGTTGACGCTGTCCACCCGAAAATTCATGTGGGTATTTATACAGAGCATCCGTTGGCATCCCTACAATATCTAACATCGCTTGAATTTTCTTCTTTTCTTCTTGGTCTGATAGACGCTCAAAGTTACGAATGGGTTCACCTATAATATCGATAACCCTTTTTTTAGGATTTAAACTCGACATCGAATCTTGGAAAATCATCTGCACATCTTTGTTATAATCCATTTGCTTACGAACCGATTTTTTTGTTATATCTTGACCCTTATAAATAATTTCTCCAGATGTTACTTTTTCAAGACCAACAATTGCTTTTCCTGTCGTTGATTTACCTGAACCCGATTCACCAACGAGCCCATACGTCTTCCCTTCTTCAATCACGAAATCGACACCATCAACAGCTAGGACATGGTCCGTCACACGATTTAAAAAGCCACTGCGGATAGGATAATGTATTTTTAAATCACTAATTCTCATTAATTCTCCCATTACACGTCAGCTCCTTCATCTTTAAAATGGAAATGTTTATAACACGTACAACGAACCAAATGCCCTGGTGCTACTTCGTGCAACTCCGGGTCTTCTTCGTGTTCTGACTCTTCAATCCACGGAATACGCGGAGCGAATCGACACCCTACTCTTGGTAAATTCTTAAGCGAAGGAACAATTCCTTCTATTACATGCAGTTCTTTATCAATCGAATCTTCCTGAGGGATTGAATTCAATAACGAGCGAGTATAGGGATGTTTCGGATTAGCGAATAATTCTGCTACGGGTGCTTCTTCTACAATCTGTCCCGCATACATCACTGCTACTCTATCTGCCACCTCTGCTACAACCGCTAAATCATGAGTAATTAAAATAATGCCAGATTCTGTTTCTTTCTGTAACTCAGACAATAAATCTAATATTTGCGCTTGAATGGTTACATCCAGTGCCGTTGTCGGCTCATCTGCAATAATTACTGGTGGCTTACACGAAATCGCAATAGCGATAATCACACGTTGCCTCATTCCACCTGACAATTCATGCGGATACTGCTCAGCTACACGTTCTCCATTCTTAATCCCTACTTGTTCTAATAATTCTAAAACACGCGCTTTTTTCTTCTCGGTATTAAAATCAGTATGATAAGATAACGCCTCTGCAATCTGATCACCGATTCTCATTAAAGGATTAAGAGCTGATAATGGGTCTTGGAAGATCATTCCGATATCATTTCCGCGAATTTGGTTATACAACATCTCATTAAACTCTAATATATTCATATCTTTATAGATAACGTTTCCAGTAATTCTAGTATTGCCTGCATTTTGAAGTCCCATAATTGTTGTTGCTAAGGTACTTTTACCACACCCAGACTCACCAACAATCGCCAAAACCTCATTCTTATCTAGCGTTAGCGACACACCGTCCACCGCGTCATAAAAATCATCTTTGATACGAAACCCTGTATGCAATTCACGAATATCTAATAATTGATTAGTATCTTCCATCTAAATAACCTCCTTATCGCTCTTAAGAAATGAAAATAAATCTAAAACGCGTTCGTTTTTCTCATGTTATTTTAATTTTCTTATCGTTATTTAATGATTATACACAACACTCTCATTAAATTCAAATATTTTTAACATAATTTTAACATCTTTTTATTAAACCGTTTTAATAAAACCTAAAAAGAGCCAAAAAAATAAGCAACCATCAGCTATGCTTCTGCTAATGATTACTTATTTTTATAGGTTAGTTGAAATATACTCAACTGCGGCACCTACTGTTTCTATTTTCTCTGCGTCTTCGTCAGAAATTTCCGTACCAAACTCATCTTCAAGTTCTAGAACAAATTCCATGATACTAATTGAATCTGCACCAAGATCATCCTTAATGCTCAATGATTCGACTACTTTTTCTTCTTCAATATCAAAATGTTTCGTGATAATCAAGCGTACTTTTTGTAATACTTCTTCTTTAGTCATGTTTGTCCACCTCCAGACTATTACAAACAATTTACATATAATACAATATTATTTTACTTATTAATCCGAGCTTTGTCTAGTTTTTTTGCAAATTACTTAAAAAACTCTTAATTTTCAGTAACTTCTTCCATTTTTTCATCAAAGTACGTCACTAATTCACCAATCACATTACTTTCCAACATCGTATGAATTTGACGAATAGTATGCGAAACAGCTTCTGGACCTGTTGAACCATGCGTTTTAACCACTGGTGCTTTCAAACCAAATAAAACTGCGCCCCCATGGGAAGAATAATCTAATTCTTTTTTCATACCACGTAGGGCATCTTTTAATAGCAAGGCCCCAATTTTACCTTTTAACCCTGCGCCTAAAATAGATTTCTTAAGAACTGACATCAATGACATCGCGGTTCCTTCAGTCGCTTTAAGGACCGCATTGCCTGTAAAGCCATCCGTTACCACAACATCTGCGGCTCCTGTCAGTAAGTCGCGCGCTTCAATATTTCCTGTAAAATTAATAGAACCTTCGGCAGCTAATAACTCATAAGCTTTTTTAGTCAGCTCACTGCCTTTTGTCGCTTCAGCTCCATTATTTAATAACGCAACACGTGGATTAGCTATTCCTCTTACATTTTTTGCGTAATAAGAGGCTAAAATAGCATACTGTAAGATATGTTCTGGCTTATTATCAGCATTAGCTCCCATATCAATAAAATCAAACCCGCCATCCGGTTGGCCCATAACTGGCATTGTCGTCATTAAACCTGGACGTTCCACATTCTTGATACGACCAATTATGAATAAACCAGCCGCAAGTAAAGCACCTGTATTCCCTGCTGAAAAGATAGCATCAGCTTGCCCCTCTTTAACAGCTTTAGCCGCTAAGACCATTGACGCTTCTTTTTTACGACGAATGGCACGTACAGGCTCGTCATCACTTTCAATTTTATCATCCGTATGGATAATTACTATATTTTTTTCATTCGTTAAATGCTCTCTTATTGCTGACTCTTTTCCATACAGTTGAAATTCTGTATCTGGAAATTCTTTTTGAGCAAGCATGACACCTTCTACAATCGCTTTAGGTGCGAAATCGCCGCCCATTGCATCTACTGCTATTTTCATATAAAGACTCTCCTCTCTTACACTTACTGACTTATTATATCATAGACAGACCTTTGTTTACGCTCTCTTAGTTTAATCGAACCACGGATTTGCAGCCTCACCAGTTAAAATCTTTTCTTTCATCCCGCGATAAGACTCATTCCTCCACCAGTCCTCTTCCGACCATATCAACGCAGCATCTTGTCTCGCTGCCTCCATCACTACAAAATCAGCTACCAAATCGCCTACCATAAACTGCGGTAAACCAGATTGTCTAGCTCCAAACACTTCACCTGGGCCACGCATTTCTAAGTCTTTTTGACTTAAAACAAACCCATCATTAGTCTCCGTCATGATTTTCATTCGTTGGCTACCCATTTCACTCTTAGGATTAGCTACTAAAATACAATGAGACGCTTGACTACCACGCCCAACACGACCTCTTAACTGGTGCAACTGCGCCAAACCAAAACGGTCTGCATCCATAATAATCATTGCCGTTGCGTTAGGAACATTAACCCCAACTTCAATAACAGTTGTCGAAACCAGTACCTGACACTTATTTTCTTTAAACTCTGTCATAATCTGATCTTTTTCTGCGGGTTTCATTTTACCGTGAAGCAAGCCGACTTCATAAGTTGGCCCATAGTAGTGACGAAGCTTCTCATAAATATCCATCGCATTTTTCACATCTAAAGTCTCAGACTCATCAATAAGCGGACAAATCACATAAGCTTGGTGCCCCATTTCTAGTTCTGTACGCATCCACGCTAAAACTGTTTCTAATTGAGGCGGCTTAATCCATCTTGTCTCAATCGGGATACGCCCCGCTGGTAACTCATCAATAATCGAAACGTCCATTTCACCATAAGCTGTTATGGCGAGCGTTCTTGGAATTGGCGTAGCCGTCATAAAGAGCACATCTGGGTCCATCCCTTTTTCACGTAATACCTTACGCTGATTGACACCAAAACGGTGCTGTTCATCTGTTATCACTAAGCCTAACTGACTAAATTCAACATCTTTTTGAATAAGCGCGTGCGTCCCAACTACAATATCAATCGTTCCATCAGCAAGCCCTGCTAAAATATGACGACGTTCCTTCGCTTTTGTCGACCCTGTCAAGAGCGCTACATTTACTTCCAAAGGATCAAACAAGCCATTTAAACTCGCTAAATGCTGTTCGGCTAGTATTTCAGTAGGAACCATCAATGCACCTTGAACTCCGGCTGTCACCGCTGCGTAAAGAACCAAAGCCGCTACAACTGTTTTACCACTCCCTACGTCACCTTGAAGCAGACGCAACATATGCTTATGACTTCTCATATCTCGACACATTTCATTAGTGACACGTTTTTGAGCTTCGGTTAACTCAAACGGGAGCGTTGTAATAAACCCTTTTAATCGTTCCACATCATATAAAAGCTGTCTGCCTTGTCCCATTTCACGCTCTTGATGACGCAGCTGTTGCATTCGCATCTGGAATTCAAAGAACTCTTCATAAATCAAACGGCGGCGAGCTAAATGACTTTCTTCTTGATTTTTAGGAAAGTGCATCGCTTTTACCGCTTCAGGACGCGGCATTAATTGATAACGTTCTACCAGCTCATCTGGCAGCCATTCCATTACCAATTCACCATACTCTGCGAAAGCTACTTTAATCAAATCGACTAATGCTTGCTGTCTGACTTCCTTCGAAACATGATAGATGGGTGAAAAATCAATATCTTGATCTTTCGTTCCCAATACTTTCATCCCGGTTAAAGACTTGCGCTTCGCATCCCACTTACCGTAGATAGCTACTTCTTCATTAACATTAATTTTAGACTTTAAAAAGGGTTGATTGAAGAAAGTGACACTCACAACCGCATGCTCTTCCATCATTCGGAAACTTAACCTACTCTTACGATGACCATAATATGATACAACAGGTTCTGCGATAACAATCCCTTTTAACACCACTTTTTCTTGGTCACCAATTTCTTCAATTCGTTTCGCTTGAATATCATCATACCTAAAAGGGAAATAAGTTAACAAATCCTCAATGGTTTCAATCCCTAACTTCTGAAGATTCTCTTGCCTCTTTGGCCCTACACCTGCTAAACAACTCACTGAATCCGATAAACTTTTCATCACTTTCCCTCCTTTCCTACTATAAAAAAGAAAAAGCCAAACAGTTATGTCTGGCTTTTCCGTATAATCATTTTATTCTACTGAGAATAAGTAAGGGTAAACCGGTTGGCCACCTTCGTGAATTTCAACTTCTAAATCACTATCGATATTTAAGATCGCTGCTTCTAATGCTTCTGCATCTTCCGCATTACCATCTTCACCAATAATAATTGTAACGATTTCGCTATCTTCATCAATCATTTTTTCTAATGTTGAAATAGATGTCGCCACTAATTCAGACTGACAGACAACAATTTTGCCTTCAAGCATTCCGATATAATGTCCTTCTTTGATTTCGATACCGTCAATAGTTGTATCGCGAACTGCAGTCGTAACTTGACCACTCTTCACTTCATCTAACATCGCAATCATTGCTTCTTTGTTATCTTCTAAAGATAATTGGTCGTTATAACCTAACATCGCTGTCATACCTTGAGAAATAGTTTTAGAAGGAATAACTGCAACTGGAATATCACTTACTTCAGCTGCTTGATCTGCTGCCATAAAGATATTTTTGTTATTCGGTAAAATAACAACATTTTCAGCATTAACTTCGTCAATTGCTTTTAAGATATCTTCAGTACTTGGGTTCATTGTTTGACCACCACTAATAATGTAGCTAGCGCCTAAACTACGGAATAACTCCTGAACACCTTCACCTGCTGCAATCGCAATAACACCAAATGGTTTAGCTGGTTGTTTTTCAGAAACAGGAGCAGCTTTTTCATTTTCTAAAATAGTGTCATGTTGTAAACGCATGTTATCTACTTTAATTTTAACTAATGAACCAAATTTTTGACCATAGTTCATAACTTCGCCTGGGCGTTCTGTATGAACATGAACTTTGATAATTTCATCATCAGCTACTACTAATAATGAATCACCTAACTCATTTAAATAGTTACGGAATGTATCATAATCAAATTCGCTATCAACTGTTTCGCCTTCACCAATTTTAACCATGATTTCAGTACAGTAACCAAATGTAATGTCTTCTGTTGCAACATGTCCTGCTACACTACGGTGGTGCTCAGCGTTAACCATTTCAGTCATTTGAGCCGCATTTGGTTGGTAGACTGGATTTTCAACAACTTTACCTGATAAGACTTCTAAGAAACCTTCATAGATGAATAATAGACCTTGTCCACCACTATCAACCACACCAACTTCTTTTAAGACAGGTAATAAATCTGGTGTGCGGTCTAATGATTTTTTAGCGCCTTTAACAACTGCTTCCATTACTTCAACACAGTCATCTGTTTCTTTCGCTTTTTTCTCACCAGCTTTAGCCGCTTCACGAGATACTGTTAAGATAGTTCCCTCAACAGGCTTCATTACTGCTTTGTAGGCTGTTTCCACACCGTGAGTAAATGCTGCTGCTAAATCTTGCGCATTTAATTCCACTACGTCTGGAATTTGTTTTGAAAATCCACGGAATAACTGAGACAAAATAACGCCTGAGTTTCCACGAGCTCCCATTAATAACCCTTTAGATAAAACTTGAGCTAATTCGCCCACGCTTTCAGAAAGACTTGATGAGACTGCTTCAGCCCCACTTGTCATTGATAAATTCATATTTGTTCCTGTATCGCCATCTGGCACTGGGAATACATTTAACGAGTTAACGTATTCTGCATTCTTATCTAAACGTTCCGCCCCAGCTTGAACCATTGCTTGGAACTGACCGCTCTTTATAGTTGCTACCTTCACTTAATTATCCTCCTTAAGATTAAACTACCTACTGACACTCTAGTCTGGTAGTACGCGTACGCCTTGTACAAAAATATTTACTGAGTTAGCTGTAACGCCTAACATTGTTTCAAGATTATATTTAACACTCTCTTGCACGTTACGACTCACTTCTGAGATTTTTGTGCCGTAGCTAACAATCGTATAGACATCAATTGCTACCCCGTTATCTTCTTGACGAACGACAACTCCACGAGAATAATTTTCTTTACGTAATATTTCATTTAAATTATCTTTGATTTGATTTTTACTAGCCATTCCAACGATGCCGTAAATATCTGTTGCAGCTCCGCCTACGACGGTCGCAATCACATCGTTACTAATTTCAATAGTTCCTGCTTGTGTTTTAATTTTTACAGCCATAAGATTAAGCCTCCTTTGAGCTATAATTGCCCATTTTCTTCCCTTATTTTATCATAGGCGCTGTTTATTTAAAAGGTTTATAACCTTATTAATGTTTTTTTAAGAGTCTTTTGTCAATAAATCTAATTTCCTTCACCTATTTTTAATAAAAAATAACAAAATTAGCTTGCAATAAATAGCTATCCATGATAAATTAGTCTAGTATGAGCAGAACAAATATCCGCTCCAATATCAAAGCAAAGGAGGAAGAAACATGGCAAAAGAATGTTATATTACTGGACGTAAATCTAGAAGTGGTAATACACGCTCTCACGCGATGAATGCATCAAAACGTACTTGGAAACCGAATTTACAAAAAGTCCGTATTTTAGTAGACGGTAAACCAAAAAAAGTTTGGGTTTCAACTCGTGCTTTGAAATCAGGTAAAGTAGAACGCGTTTAATCTAATTTCAAAAAAATAAAAACCATTCAAACAATCGTTTGAATGGTTTTTTTATTTGTCTTTACTTTGGATAACAGCAACTAGGCCTGAAGTAAACGAAAAGTGACTCTTCTCTCCTACAAACTCATTACTCGCCAAACTTACAGGATAAGGAATCTCCTGCTTCGTTAAGGTGTATTTTGCATCTACTAACGTCAGTTCACTCACAGGCGTTAGACAAACATAAGCTAAATAAAATTTATCAGCTTCTTTACTGATGCAATGGTCTCCCGGCAAATAATACGTAATTGTATTTTGCGCATCCATCAACGTAAGTCTACTAGCAATTTGTTGATATCTCGGTTCAAGTACTAGCCATAAGTTAGAAAGAAAATGATCTAACCTGCCACCTGTTGCTCCTATTAAATAAATTGGAAGTTCGGGATAATCTCGCATTGCAATTGAAAGTGCCAGTTGCGTATCAGTTTCATCTTTTTCAGGCTTGGCATAATTAATATTACTTACTTTTTCTTCGACTCGTTTTAATTCCGATTCTGCAAGAGAATCAAAATCACCGATAGCCCACTCCGGAACTATTTCTTCGTCTAATAAAAAATGAGCACCTCTATCTACACCAAACCATATCGTGTCAGTTGATAAAAAATTAGAAATATCAGGCCAAAGGTCTCTAGGACCTCCAGCCACTATCACTATTTTTTTGCTCATGATTCAATCGCAGCTTTCAACAGTTCAATTTGTTTAGCTGGATTTTCTGCATTGTAAACATATGAACCTGCAACAAAAACATCCGCTCCTGCTTGCGCACATAAAGCAGCTGTTTCTGGAACTACCCCACCGTCTACTTCAATCTCATACTCATAGCCACACTCTTTACGGATAGCCGCTAACTCTTCAATCTTAGTTAAGCATGATGGAATGAAAGCTTGACCACCAAAACCTGGATTAACTGTCATAACTAACACTAAATCAACCATGTTTAACACTTCTTTAATCGCCGATACTGGAGTTGCTGGGTTAATAACCACACCCGCTTTTACACCTGCATTTTTAATCATTTGTAACACACGGTGCAAATGAAGCGTACTTTCTTGATGAACAACGATGAAATCTGCTCCCGCTTTAGCGAAATCTTCTACATAACGCTCTGGTTCCGTAATCATCAAATGAACATCCAACGGCAATTTCGTAGTAGGTCTAATAGCCGATACTACATTAGCGCCAATCGTAATATTCGGTACAAATTGCCCATCCATAACATCAACGTGGATATAGTCTGCTCCACCCGCTTCTACTACTTTAATATCTCTTTCTAAATTCGCAAAATCTGCACTTAAAATCGATGGTGCTATTTTCATAACTATTCCTCCATTACATTATTTTTTATTTTTACCATACATCGGCTTACGATTTTCTATCTCACCTAAAAACTGACAATAATTTTTATAACGACTTTCGATAATATCACCTGATTCAACCAATGCTTTCACTTCACACTTTGGTTCATGAATATGTAGACATTCTCTAAATTTACAAGAAGCAGAGGCTTCTGCTATCTCTGGGAATTGAGCTGTTAGTTCTTCCGCTTCAATCTCTAAGAAGTCAATCGCACTAAACCCTGGCGTATCTCCTACTAATCCTTCTGCTAATGGTATTAATTCGACATGGCGTGTCGTGTGACGTCCACGACCAAGGTAATCTGATATTTCTCCAGTTTTAAGCGCTAACTCAGGGGAAATCTTATTTAGAAGCGTTGATTTACCTGCCCCTGTTTGCCCCATAAAGGCCGTCAATTTCCCTTTGAACGTCGCAGTTAAAGCGGCGATAGCCTCCACGTCTCCCTCTTTATTCGGAAGGAATACCTCATAGCCAATTTCTTCATAATCTTTTTTGATAACTTGCATCTCTTCATACTGCTCTTCTGTTAATAAATCAACTTTTGTAAAATAAATAACTGGCAATATTTTTTCATACTCCAAAGTAACTAAGAATCTGTCTAATAAATTACTAGAAAAATTAGGCTCTACACAACTCATCACAACCACGCCTTGGTCAATGTTAGCCACAGCAGGTCTTACCAATTGATTATGACGGGGTAATAACTCTAAAATATAGCCATCTCTTGTATTATCACTTTCAAATTGAACATAGTCGCCAACAAGCGGTGTTAACTTTCTATTTCTAAAATTCCCACGTGCTCTTGTCTGATAGGTTTCACCTTCAGAATACACATAATAAAAACCACTTAAGGCCTTTCTAATTTGCCCTTCTTTCAACAAAGCACCTCCATTTTTTCTCACTCTTTACTCTACTTAAAAAAAGCCGATAATTCAAGAACTTTTAGCTAAATAAAAAGGCGAAGGAAAAATCCCTCACCTTTTCATTCTAATCTTTCGTTTTTTCATCCAACTGTTCAGCAGGTTCCACTTCACTGGATTGATCATCTGAACTCTCACTTTCAGATGATGATGTTTCACTAGATTCATCTGTTTCTGACGAGCTATCGTCCTCTGAAGACTCCTCTGTTTCACTGCTCATTTCTTCTTTAGGCTCAGTAGAACTACTTGTCTGTCTTGCCTCAGTCATCGATGTTTCAGTTGGTTCTATCTTTTCCTTACCTAATGAAATAGTTATGGTAACCGTATCACCCTTACTCACAGATGTTCCCATAGGTGGATCTTGATTCACAACACGCCCTTCAGACATCGCATTAGAATAAGCTACTTTTTCTTCATATAAAAGACCTTTTGATTCTAAATACTCTTGAACCTCCATTTTCGTGTAACCATCTAACCCACGCAGTACAAAAGTTTCAGCGCCTTTACTAACCGTTAATTCTATCTCATCTTTTTTAGGATCAAGTTCAGCTCCCGCTTCAGGCGTTTGAGAAATAACCGTTCCTTTCGGCACATCATCATCTTCTTGCTCAACCTTAGTTATCTGCTCTTTACTGAATCCCATATCAGTCAACTCACGAAACACATCTTGATACATTTTATCTTTAAATTCCGGGATTTCAATTTTCTTAGAACCGGTGCTGATATACAAACTCACACGCGCTCCAGGCTTAACACGAGTATAAGCAGGTGGACTTGTTTTTACAATCTTACCTTCTTCAACCGATCCGCTCGCAATTTCTTTTAAATCAGAATCAATTAATAAATCTAAATCTGATAGAATCGATGTCGCTTCTAATGACGTTTTACCTTTCAAATCAGGAACTTCAATCGTAGGTTTAGGACTAAAAGCTAAGAAACTAGCAAATCCTATCCCTCCGGCTATCAATAATAATAGAAATAACCACCATTTCCCTCTTTTTTTCTTAGGTTCTGCGTAAGCGATAGGTTCCTCACTATCCTCTTCTCCTTCTTTAGAAGACGGAATATATGGACCATCCATTTGTCTAAAAGAATCCGGCATAGGAGTATCATCTGTAATAGGTTCTAATACACGAGTCTGATCTTCCTCAGCCATCGGTACAAAAATTGCCTCATCTGCACGTTCTGGGTTAAGCGATGTTACCAGATCATTAAACATATCATCCGCCGTTTCATACCGATCCGAAGCTTCTTTAGTCGTAGCGTGAAGAACTACATTCTCTAAAGCTTGCGGAATCTCTGGATTCACTTGTTTAACCGAAGGAACTTCCGATTGAAAATGCTTAAGCGCAATAGATACTGCAGACTCCCCTTCGAATGGGACATTTCCGACTAAAAGTTCGTACAAAATGATACCTAAGGCATAAATATCGGATTGTCTTGTCGCCATGCCTCCACGAGCTTGCTCTGGAGAAAGATAATGAACTGACCCTAACAACGTATTAGTTTGAGTTAACGATGTTTCTGATAATGCAATCGCAATTCCAAAATCAGCTATCTTAACATTACCTTCTAAATCTAATAAAATATTTTGAGGTTTTAAATCTCGATGAATAATCCGTTGACGATGAGCAAGTGAAATTCCTGATAAAATTTGGCTCATAATAGAAACCACTTCATCTAATGAAATAGGATGATTATCTTTAATATAACGCTTCAAGTCGGTTCCTTTGACATACTCCATTACCAAATACTGCATGCCATTTTCTTCGCCTACATCATAAACACCTACAACATTTGGATGCACTAGTTCCGATGCAGCCAGAGCCTCACGTTGAAATCTTCTAATCGCAACTTGATCATTTTGAAAATCAAAACGTAAAACCTTAACCGCTACATCGCGATCTAAAATCAAATCTCTTGCCAGAAAAACATTAGACATACCACCACTGCCAATATTCCCTAATACCTTATAGCGTCCATTTATTTTATGACCTATCTCAATCATGAGTTACCTCCTCAACACCATCGGTTACCTTAGCCAGTAGTACCGTTATATTATCAACACCACCAGCTTCATTCGCTTCATTAACAAGCGAACTTAACGCCTCTTCTAATGTCGGAGCATCTAGTGTCAATTTCAAAATAGTATCATCAGACACCATATTGGTTAAACCATCTGAACACACCAAAAGAATATCTCCTGGTAATGTTTTCATATCGGTTACATCAATTTCAACTAAACCAGGCATTCCAATTGATCTGACTAATACATTTTTTCTTGGATGAGTCTGAGCCATCTCTAATGTAATTTCCCCACTTTTAACCAATTCATTCACTAAAGAATGATCATCTGTCAATTGTTTAATCTTACCTTCTCTAATCAAATAAAAACGACTGTCCCCTACGTGAGCAAAAATTAGCGAATCCTCTAAAAGAACCAAGGCAACTAGCGTCGTCCCCATTCCTGTTTGTTCAGGATTAGTTTGGCCTTTTTCATAAATAAGCTCATTTTCTGCTTGAATATTTTTTAGCAACCACTGAATAATTTCTTCTTGTTCAGATAAACTCGACGTTTCCCAAGCTTTTCCTAAATCAGAAATCGTTAACTGACTCGCTATATCGCCAGCTTGGTGGCCTCCCATACCATCGGCAACCATCGCTAACTTTATGTTAGTTTGGTTTACATATACTCCGACAGCATCTTGGTTGCTACGTCTCTTACAACCGATATCTGTTAAAAAACCAATTTCCATGATTACACCTCTTTACTTTTCTCTTAAGACTGACGTTGTAAACAACAAATAAAGAATCCATCTGTTTGGTATTGATGTGGATAAATCGTTACTGAAGGAAATTCTTCATCAGACTGAATATCTTCACATCCCTTAACATCAATTACTTTATATTCAGGATGTTTTTCTAAAAACGTACGAATCACACCTTGATTCTCTTCTTGAGTAATCGTACACGTACTATACGTCATTATACCCGATTTTTTCAATTTTGGCGCTAAGCTTTCTAAAATACCTAGTTGAATACTTGGCAGCCCTTCAAAATCTGATTCTTTTTTACTGTACTTAATATCTGGCTTACGTCTTAATAATCCCAAACCAGAACACGGTGCATCCGTTAAAATACGATCAAACGTTTCATCCTCATACTCTTCTGATATTTTTCTAGCATCTAGTACTTTCGCTTCAACACGGTCTGATACATGCAAGCGCTCAGCATTCGACTCAATCAACTTAACCTTATGCTTATGGATATCTAAGGCTACAATTTTACCACCTTTTGTTTCGTCAATATACGTTGCCATATGTGTTGTTTTACCACCTGGCGCGGCACACGCATCAAGTACCAAATGATTCGGTTCGATTTGCAAACTTGGCGCTACTAACATAGATGATTCATCTTGAACTGTTAGTTTTCCTTCTTTAAATAACCAGCTTCCTGCGATAAAGCCTTTTTTACCTGTTAGACCAACTGGTGATAACTCACTGGCTACAACTTCTAAGTCATTATCAATTAAATATTGAACCGCTTCATCACGGCTAATCAACGCTGTGTTAACACGCGCACTTACACGACTTGGTTCAAATAAAGATAAACCTAAAGCTTTTGCTTCTTCTTCACCAAGTGTTGCTACTAATTTCTGAACCAACCAAACTGGCATACTCAATTCTACTGATAAACGCTCTAACGGGTCTTTGATAGAAGATACTTCTGGAAGACCTTTACGTTGAATCGTTCTTAACACACCATTAACAAATTTACTTGCACCGACATTTCCTTTAGCTTTTGCTATCTCAACAGCCTCATCAACAACGGCATGAGCAGGCACTCTATCTAAATGTTCTAATTGATAAAGTGATAATAATAATAATTGTTTAACCCATGGGTCAATCTTTTTAGCGTTAACCACAAAGGGTGCTAAATAAAACTCTAATGTTAATTTACGACTTATTGTACCATAAACAATCTCTGTCATTAATCTGCCATCTTTTTCACTCAATTGAGCATCGTTCATCGCTTGATTAATTAATAGATTTGAGTAAGCTTGTTGTGTTTCCACTTTATTTAATACATTCATCGCCACAAAACGTGCACTACTTTTTATTTTTACCGGGATTTTCTTCGCCATCTAATTCACCTTTTGGTCAACGGTTAAACCTTGACCAGCTCCATTCAAGAATTCAGCAGCACTAAGTTTACCTTTGCCTGCTGGTTGTATTGTTTTAATTACTAACACTGTCCCATTGCCACATGCAATTGAGAAATCTTTTTTATTAATTTCAATAATTGTACCAGGTTCTGCACTTGTTGTCGTATCACTAACACTCGCTTGATACAACTTCCAACGACTTTCTTCAAACATTGTATAAGCCACTGGCCAAGGATGCATCCCTCTGATTTGATTATTGACTTCTGTTGCTGTTTTATTCCAGTCAATTCGTTCTTCTTCACGACTAATGTTAGGAGAATACGTTACTTTCTCTTCATCCTGTACATGTGTTTTAATGTCACCGGCTAAATAACCTGGTAATGTTTCTAATAACAAGTCTCGGCCTAGAATACTCAGTTTATCAAACATTGTCCCCACATCATCTGCCGATTCAATGGCTAGAGAACCTTGGGAAATAATATCTCCTGCATCCATTTTCTTAACCATTTCCATAATCGTAACACCCGCTTCTTCGTCACCGTTAATCAACGCATAATGAACAGGTGCTCCACCACGATATTTAGGTAATAATGACGCATGAACATTTACCGCACCATGTTTAGGAGCTTGTAAAAGTTTCTCTGGTAAAAATTGGCCGAATGCCGCCGTTACAATAATATCTGGTTGTAGTTCAATAACACGTGCCATCTCTTCTGAACCTGAAATTTTTTCTGGCTGTAATACTTCTAAGCCATGTTTTACTGCTGCTGCTTTTACAGGTGGTGGTGTCATTACTTTTTTACGTCCAACAGGTCTGTCTGGTTGTGTCACAACCGCTAACACCTCATAACCTGCTTCTAATAAACCTTCTAGTACGGGCACTGAAAAACTTGGTGTCCCCATAAATACTAATTTAGTCATTTTCTCTTCCCTCCATATACGCATCCAAATCTTCTGGTGCAATACGTTCTATAATTTTATCTGTAAATAATTTACCATCTAAATGTTCAATTTCATGTTGCATAGCTCTTGCAAAATACTCTGTCGCTGTCACCTCATACTCATCACCATCACGGTCAAAGTATCTTACGGTTACTTCATCGTACCGTTCAACTGTCCCATACACGTTAGGAAAACTTAAACACCCTTCAACATCTATGTTAGAACCTGAGCCGCTAACAATAACAGGATTAATCATTTCAAATAAACCTGTTTCATCATCTATTTCTACAATTGCCACACGTAGACTCTTTCCTACTTGCGGTGCTGCTAATCCTATACCATCATGGGCAATCATCGTTTCACGCATATCATCTAATAACTGAACTAATTCATCCGTTACCATCTCTACTTCTTGTGTAGGTCTTTCTAATATCTTATTCGGGTGTATCACTACTGGTAAACGCATGGGTTTCCTCTTTTCTTTTCATTACAAACTTATTATATAAATTGTTGAGGCTCAACATCTATCGAAATTTTCAGTCCTTTACGCATCGCAACTTGACTGTCTTCTAATATTTTTTTCAATGCCTTATTTAAGGCTGGTTCGTTTTTATATTTGATAACCATTTGATAAAAATAACGATTATTTACTCTTAAAATAGCTTTTGGAGTAGGGCCTAATAAAATACTAGTCGGTGAAAGAACATCCTTTAACTCCATTACTATTTCATACATTTTTTTAGCTGCCTTATTTTCTTCCTCATCACTTGCTGTTATTTTTACCGTATAGAAGAACGGTGGATAATTCCCTTGATGCCTCATATACATCTCTCTTTGGTAAAACCCTTCGAAATCTTGTTCTTTAGCAAATTCAATCGCATAATGAGTTGGATTAAACGTCTGAATAATAACCTCTCCAGGCTTTTCAGCACGCCCTGCTCGACCACTCACTTGGGTAAGCAATTGGAACGTACGCTCTGCGGACCTAAAATCCGGTAAATTAAGGGCAGTGTCGGCATTAAGCACACCTACAAGCGTTACATTAGGAAAATCTAGCCCTTTGGCTATCATTTGTGTCCCTAATAAAATATCTGCTTGATGATTGCCAAATTTTTCTAAAAGAGCTTCATGCGCCCCTTTTCTTCTCGTCGTATCGACATCCATTCTTAATATACGCGCTTCCGGGAAGATTTCCTGTAACTCTTCTTCAACTTTTTGGGTCCCTGTTCCATAATAACGCATTTTTGAACTTGCACAAACCGGACATTTTGACGGGATTTCTTCTTCATGTCCACAATAATGACATTTCATTTTCCGATTATCCATATGAAGTGTTAGTGAAATATCACAGTTTGGACACGGCAAGACAAATCCACAATCTCGGCACATAATAAACGATGAATAGCCGCGACGATTTAACATCAAGACACTTTGTTCACCTTTTGCCAACCGGTCTGTTAATTTGTCTAAAAGAGTCTTAGAGAAAGTCTGCATTTTACCTAATGTCATTTCATCACGTAAATCTACAATATCAATCGTTGGTAATTGCGCAGCTTGATTCGCTCTTTTTGTTAGAGTCAAGAATTTATAAACTCCTTTTTGAGCCCTTGCTCTTGTCTCAAGACTTGGTGTTGCACTCCCAAGTATGACCGGACAATTATGGTAATGACTTCTCCATATCGCCACATCTCTAGCATGATACCGAGGGGAATCATCTTGCTTATAGCTCGCTTCATGCTCCTCATCTACTACAATAACACCAAGATTCTCCAATGGCGCAAATACAGCCGAACGTGCCCCCACAACAACACGAGCTTCTCCGCGTTCAACCTTACGCCACTCATCATATTTTTCACCTACTGATAAACCACTATGTAAAACTGCCACATCATCACCAAAACGACTTTTAAATCGGTTCGCAGTTTGAGGAGTCAGAGAAATTTCAGGCACCAGCATAATCGCCGTTTGATTTTTTTCTAGCGCACTTGCAATAACTTGCAAATAAACTTCGGTCTTACCACTTCCTGTTATCCCTTCTAATAAAAAGGTATCTGGACGACCGTCATCTACTGCGTTCTTCACAGCTTCATAAGCTATCTTTTGCTCTGGATTTAGAATTTGTGGTTGATCTTTTTCAATTATTTTCCCTGCAAATGGGTCGCGTTGAATTTCACGATCAATCAGCTCTAACCAGCCCTGTTTCTCAGCCGCATTAATAGTAGCACGACTAATCTCATGTTGTTTGATAGCTTCCGTCACCAACATAGACGACTCACCAGACATCTGTTGCAGTAAGTTTAAGAGTTTCACTTTTTGATGCGCTCTCGTTGATAAAGACTCCCGTATTTCTTCAGCCGCTTCAAAACTTAAGTGATTCTGAATCGCTTTAGCTGTTTTACTCTTATTCCTAGTTTTAACTTCATACCTAATTTCTAGCTTCTCTTCCTGCTTTAATGCCATCAACTCAGGCAAGCGATTAGATAGAACAGCCTCATCCCACGGTATCTCAACTCGTCCTTTAAAGACTTCAAAAGAAATAGCCTCAGGAACTTCATCTATTAATCTCAAATACTTCTCATAGGATGCCTTCATCACACTTGGCAACATCGTTTGAAGACAGGTAATCTTAAACGAAAAAGTTTTCTCTTTGATTTCATCAGCAAGCGCCAATAACTCATCATTTAGGACAGGTGCCAAATCTAAAATAGCTACAATTTCTTTCATATCATAACCAGAAAAATCCGACATCGACTCATAATATACTGTATTAAGGACAAAGCCTTGCACATGACGATTACCATTACCAAAAGGCACTTCTACTCGCATACCTTTTTTTATATAGCTACCTAAGGTAGGAGGGATCAAATAAGTATAGGGCGTATCCGTCTGCATTGTCGGGACATCTACAATTACTTCCGCTACATAAATCATTTCTAATCCAACCTTTCCTTACTACTTATACGTATCTCTTTTATTTTACTAAAGAATTGCCATTTTGTCTGTATAACAGGCCTATTCCCTAGTAATTCTAATGAAAAATAAATAAAAACAGGACTCATAACTACAAGTCCTGTTTACTAACGGTATTAACCTTGGTGTTCCATTTTAATTTTAGCTTCTAATTCAGCAGTTTCACGGTCTTTAACCGCTTTACGTTCTTCTTCTTTACGCTTTAATAATTCACGTTTTAATTCAGGGTTAGGGTCAACAACCACATCACCTGCATCGATTTCTTCCAAAGCACGGCCTACATTTTTTACTGAGTCAAAATTTTCTAGCATAGGAGTTGCTCCTGCCTCTAATTCGTGAGCACGTTTACTTGCAAGAATAACTAATGAATATTTTGAATTTACTTTTTCTAATAATGAGTCAATCGACGGTTTTAGCATCATTTGGCTACAGCTCCTTTATCATTTTAATATAGCGATGAATTACGCGATCAACACGCAAATGTTCACTGTTAATAATTTCTTTAATACGAGAAACAGCATTAGCCACTTCATCATTTACAACGGCATAGTCATAATGACTCATCATCTCAATTTCAGATACCGCAATACGCATGCGTTCTTCAATTACTGATAATTCATCAGTTCCACGGCCCACAATTCTTGATTTCAACTCAATCAAATCAGGTGGTGTTAAGAAGATGAAGACGCCATCCGGAACCTTCTCTTTAACTTTCATCGCCCCTTGGACCTCTATTTCAAGAAAGACATCTTTCCCTTGTTCTAATGTTTCATTAACATATGTCAAAGGCGTGCCGTAATAATTACCTGCATACTCTGCATACTCTAACATTTGACCAGATTCAATTAATGCTTCAAATTCTTCACGTGTACGGAAGAAATAATCAACACCTTCAACCTCGCCTTTTCTCATTTGACGTGTCGTCATTGAAATCGAATATTCGAAATCCGTGCCTTCACTTTCAAAAATAGCTTTTCTGACTGTCCCTTTACCTACTCCCGAAGGACCAGATAGGACTATTAACAACCCTTTTTCTGTCATAGTGTCGTCCCTTTCAACTAATCGTATATCTAATTAGTTTATGATATTTTCGGAACTTCTTCAAGTCTTTTCTGCCTAATCTAGCTAAAAACTTATTAAGGTACCACTATTCGATATTCTGAATCTGCTCTCGGATTTTTTCAAGAATGGTCTTCATTTGTACCACACTCTCTTTGATCTCGATTTGAGTTGATTTAGAGCCAATCGTATTCACTTCTCGGTTCATCTCCTGAATAACAAAATCAAGCTCACGTCCAACACCATGTGTCACGCCCAATAACTCTCTCATTTTGTCACTGTGAATAACCAAACGGTCTAATTCTTCATTAATATCGCCACGCTCTAATAATAACACAACCTCGGTCAACAAACGACTTTCATCAAGGGTGTCGCCTAATAATTCTAATACTTTTCCTTCGAGTCTCTCACGATAAAGCGGTTCGCTTGCTAATGCGCATGCCTTTACTTGTTTCAAATACCCCTCAAAATCGAGTAAATACTCGTCTAAAACAACCTTAATCCCTGACCCTTCACTCTCTCTGCTCTTTAACAATTCTACACTTGCGGCT
Source organism: Vagococcus fessus (assembly GCF_003987565.1). Classification (GTDB taxonomy): domain Bacteria; phylum Bacillota; class Bacilli; order Lactobacillales; family Vagococcaceae; genus Vagococcus_D; species Vagococcus_D fessus. The sequence goes on along the minus strand of NZ_NGJY01000005.1, from coordinate 94,365 downwards.
TCGATAGTTTCTAATAATAGCGCCTCACAAGTCGTTTCGTCATCATTTTCCACAACTTCAAAAAATGACTCTTGTTTAATTAAACCCGATAAAATTGGAGATAAATCTAACTTACTATGATAACGTTTTTCAGATGCTTCCGTTAATTGTTCGACCAAACTGTCCATAAGGTCCCAATTCACTTGAAGTTCTTTCTTCTTTGCACCTAGTGTTTGCACTGTGACAAAACACTCTAACCTCCCGCGCGAAAAATACCCCTTTAAAATACGTCTTATTTCCATTTCTAAATGATTATACTCACGTGGTAGTTTTAATTGTATGTCCAAGAACCTATGATTTACTGCTTTAATTTCAACAGCCACTTGATACTCTTCATTCGCTATACTTTTTTTACCAAAACCGGTCATACTCTTCATGCGACAGGGCTCCTTTTTATCATCTAACTATCACTTACCTTATTATTCCATATCCAATAATGCTTTTTTTAACTCTGCTAACTCTTCATTACTTAAGGTTACACCTTTCCCCATTTTTTCATGGTCAGGTGCCCATTCACGTAAGTCAAATTTTGGTGGTCGTCCATTCCAACTGATTAAATTTAGCTCCTTACGCCAACCTTTCGGATTTTCTGAAAGAACACCAATTTCTTCTATAATTTCATAACTAAACTCTTGTGCCATCTTTTTTTTCCTCCTCATCCAGAGTCATTTCAAGCCAATTAATTACTTTTGCAGCTAAATAAATTTTTGGTGCAAAGGTAATAACTGAACTCAATTTCCCTTCTTTTTCTTTTGATTTCAACAATCGATTGAGATAAATAACTTGTTGTTTTTCACTCGGAAGGGGGAGTCCATCAATGTAGTCTTTCAGCCATTCATTCAAAGATAACAACATTGATTCTTCCTCCCCTAACCCTCCTTGCCAATCTGTTCTCAACTGCTCTTTGACAGCGTCTAAGAGCGTTTCTACAGTATAAAGCCGAGTGGGTAATACCCCCACAATTTTTGCAACAAATTCTAAGATAAACAAACCTGATGTTTCTATAGTTACCCTGTCATTATAAAACTTACGTATTTTTGTCACAAAACTTTGAATAAGTTGATCCGTTTCTAAAACTTCTCTTTCATTTTCTGACAAATTAAGCTCAATAGCTTCTACTAGCCAGTCATAAATTTGAACAACGGACTCATCTGTTAATTCATGATCAAATGTGTACCAATGTCCACAGTACTCACCGAAAGCCTTCTTAGCCTCCAAATAACCTAAATCAATGTTAAATTGTGACCTAGCACCATCAAATAACAGAACAGTACCTAGACTCCATGGACTAGAAATAGTAATTTGAGGTAAACTTTCTTTATACGAATGAAGTTTAGTTACGCCAGGACCTTTCACATTTACAACAATCAATTCAGTTGCACCATGTTCCAATGCAACATCTACTGGTATGTTATTTCTATAACCACCATCGACATAATAGGTCCCGTTTATTTCCGTCGCTTCCATCGCGGGAAAAAACGAAGCTGATGCCAACAACCAATTTGAAAATTCTCCTTTTGGTGTTTCTTTAAGCGGTATAACAACCTCTTTCATGAGTGGTAACTGAGTAGTACAGAGATACAATTCTTTAGGTTGATTATACATTTTCTCATCATCAATCAACTCTAGTATTAACTCTTTAAGAGGTTTTGTGCTTACGCCTTGATTTTCAATAGCAGATTTCACAAGATTTTGAACCTCTTTTAACATTTTTTGCAATGAAAAGTTATCGTCATTCTGGTTACCTTGATAACTTAAAATTTTCCCTGTATCAATTTCAGCCCACATCTTTTTCGCTTGTTCATAATCTCCTTGTAATATAAGTCCACCGTTAAGTGCTCCAACAGAGGTCCCACAAACCAATTCAAACTCAATCCCCATCTCTTCCAAAGCTTTCCAAACACCAACCTGATAAGCGCCTCTTGCACCACCACCAGCCAATACTAAACCTGTATGAAAGGATAACGTTTTCGAAAGAATATACTCACCTTGAGAAATTTGTGAAAACTCATAACCTAGAATCTTAGATTTCGCCACGATAGCTACGTCATTTATTGCGAGTTTAATCTCTATATGTTTAAATCGATTTGTTTTAGCAGTTGATTCTAACATTTCTAGCCAAAAAGTAATGCCTTTATTTTTCTTTAGCTTACTTGGTAAAATTAAAAAATCTGTCACAATCATCGTGTCTTCATAAAGCTCATACCCGATCACACCGACTAATTTATTTCCATCCTCAACACCCATGACTTTTACAGTATCCAAAGATGACATTAATCTGTCTACAATTCTTTTTCTTGCTACTCCATGCGAGGGACAATGCGGAAAAAGTTGTGTCATTTTTTTACCAACCTGTATCAGTTCACTTTCATTGTAACAATTCAATTTAATAATTCTCATATTACGTCCCCCTTAAAACACTACTAAATAAAGTATAGCACACCTATTAGAGCAGGTGAATTCCCAACTCTACTAGGTAATACAAGGCAACCGTAAAGAAATAGTAATATATTTGACTTATTAATCACCTTTTTTGTATAATATGTTTAACTAACAAAACAACCGTCGGAGGTGAGTTATTTGGCAAAAGAAACATCAATCAAAAATATGAAACAATTAACAAAAAAGATTTCTGACTCTTCTCAAAAATTTCTCGCATCCTTTTTAGATGATAATCCTAAACTTAGGAAAGAACAGGCTCAACTTTTAAAACAAATCGATATAGCCTGTTCACAACAATCATTCGTTGTCCTTCAGCTTGCTAACAAGCGAGAAGCAACAGAATCTGCTTTTGAAACGACATATGGCAAGCTAAAACGCAGCCCGAATAATACTGATATGGTTATATTAACCGATGAACAAACTGACAAAATCAGAATGATTCCTGTCAGACATATCAAAAAAATAAGTTTCTTAAAATCTAAGCAAACTGATACTTCTCAACAACAATTAGAAAAAAGCTAACTCCAGTTTATCGAGTTAGCTTTTTTTATTATCCTTCTAAAATAATTTGTGCTATAGCTACATCAGCAGTATGAGAAATAGACACCCAACACTTTCCCTCAAAAGGCGACTTTGTCACAACAGGTTGACCTGACTCAAGCGATAAAACCTCAATGTCTTGAAATCCAACCTCCCCAATTCCTGTCCCATAAGCTTTAGAAAATGCTTCTTTACAGGCAAATCGACCAGCCAGAAACTCGACTTTACGCTTATCACCCAACGACTCAAATACCTTAACCTCATTTTCAGTTAAGACACGTGAAATAAATAATGGTTTATCTGAAACGATTGTTTTCATACGATCTATCTCTACTACATCTAATCCAATCCCTCTTATCACTTAACATCCCTCGATTCTACGATTCCTTTTCCATTATACAAAAAAACGGTGAAAGTAGAAACTTTCACCGTTTTAAAATTTAATTATTTGTTACCAGTTCTGATAACGAAATCGCGTTTCCCTTTTTTAGGGTTGCCGCCACCTTTGTTAGCATCAGACTTACGAGGTTCTGAACGACGACGTTCGCCACCTTGTTGTTTGTCTTTATTTTCCCAGTTACGACGACGTTCGCCACCGCGATTGCCTTCTTTATTATCTTTTCCACGGCCTTCGCCACGTCCACCACGGTTGCCGCCTTCACGGTTTCCACGGTAGTTACCGCCACGGCTTCCGCCACCACGATTACCGCCACGGCTTCCGCCGCCACGGTTTCCACCACCGCCACGTTTACCACCAGGTAATGGGCGTTCTGGAGTGATTTTAACTGGTACTTCAGTTGAACTTTCTTTAGCAACAGTTTTAATTAACATTCCTGCTAATTCTTCTGCTGAATATTGAGCAACTAAATCACTAGCAGCTGTCGTATATTCTTCTAAGTCAGCACCTTCGAATTGTGATTGAATTGTTTCAATCGCAGCTCCGATTTGTCCAGCCATTGCTTCTTTTTGTGAAGGTGGACGTAATGGTGTCATTTTTTTCTTAGTTAAGTTTTCAATAACGTTTAAGTAGCTCATTTCGTTTGGTGTTACAAATGTAACTGAAAGACCTTCTTTACCAGCACGACCAGTACGTCCAATACGGTGAACGTAGCTTTCTGGATCTTGTGGAATGTCATAGTTGTATACATGAGTAACGCCTGAAATATCTAAACCACGTGCTGCAACATCTGTCGCAACTAAGATATCTAATTGGCCACCTTTAAACGCACGTAAAACGCTCATACGTTTTTGCTGTGATAAATCACCATGGATTCCTTCAGCTTTGTAACCGCGTAACTCTAAACCACGTGCTAATTCATCAACACGACGTTTTGTACGACCAAAAACAATTGTAAGTTCTGGTGTTTGAACATCTAATAAACGAGTCATGATATCGAATTTTTCGAAATCTTTACTACGTACATAGTATTGATCAATTAAATTAGCTGTCATTTCTTTATTTTTAATGGCAACGTGCTCAGGGTTCTTCATGAACTTAACACCAATACGTTTAATTGGGTCAGGCATAGTTGCTGAGAATAATAATGTTTGACGAGTTGCTGGAACTTTAGAAATAATCATTTCGATATCTTCCAGGAATCCCATGTTTAACATTTCATCTGCTTCATCTAAAACTAATGTTTCAACAGTTTCTAATTTTAACGTTTTACGGTTAATATGATCAATCAAACGACCAGGTGTTCCGACAACAATGTGCGGACCATCTTTTAATGTACGGATTTGGCGACCGATATCAGCCCCACCGTATACCGCTTGAACGCGGATTTTTTTATCTTTACCTAAACGGAATAATTCTTCTTGTGTTTGGATTGCTAACTCACGTGTTGGCGCAATAACTAAACCTTGAACCATACGTTTACTTGTATCAATCTTCTCTAACATCGGCAACCCGAATGCAGCTGTTTTACCAGTACCTGTCTGTGCTTGACCAATAACGTCTCTTCCTTCTAATGCTAAGGGAATAGTACCAGCTTGAACTGGTGTTGCTTCTTCAAATCCCGCACGGGTAATAGCTGCTAGTAATTCAGGTGATAAATCTAATTCTTCAAATTTCAAATGATATCCTCCTAATGTCTTTACGATCATTATATTTATTATTTATTTACATATATCCACACAGAATCCCTCTGTGTATTTATTAAATGTCCACATCTGTCCAAGTATAGCATGGACTATTAGCATTTACAATGAAAAGAGCTTTTAATTTTCAACAAGCTTTTCAACTATTTCAATTAATTTCATGCTGTTGCTTCCTTTAAGAACAACCATATCTTCTGATTCCAATTGCTCTTTAACAGCTTTAGCTAACTCTTCTTTTTCTTCTGGAGCGTAGTGATGCAGTCGTGTTTCAGGGAATTCTTCTTTAAGTTTATCAGCTAATGCTGCCATCTGAGTTCCATATAAGTAAACGTGAGCGATTTTATCCGCATGAATAAACTCCGCAATACTTTCGTGTAATTCCTTCGCAGTATCACCTAATTCTCCCATATCTGCTAATACTACTAATTTTTCACCTTCACAAGGAAGACCTTCAAACGCTTGAAGAACCAATGACATCGCAGTTGGATTAGCATTGTATACGTCACTTAATATTTCAGCGCCATTAGCTGCTGTTAACCACTCAGTACGACTTTGAGTTAGGTTCATCATCATTAAACCCTTGGCAATCTTATCTGCTGATAGTCCAAAATAGTCCCCAATAGTCGTCGCAATTAGAGCATTTTTCACGTTATAACTTCCTAATACTGGAATAGTTAAAACTTGATCTGCTGTTAAATTAACAGTAAATGACGTGCTTGTTCGTGTTTCTTCTGTAATGAGCCCTTTAACATCACTAACTTCGTCAAAGCCAAATGTTTTAACTTCTTGTGATGTTTCTTCTAAGAATGACTCTAATAGAGGTTCATCACTTGGAACAACAAGCAATCCCTCTTTTTTAAGACCTGATGTAATCTCCATTTTAGCTTGGGCAATCCCCTTACGAGTACCTAAGAATTCAAGGTGTGACTCCCCAATCATAGTAATAGCCGCTACATCTGGTTCACCGATTAAACTTAATTCTTCAATCTCATTAAATCCGTTCATACCCATCTCTAAAACAAGCATCTCTGTATCTGATGGCATGCTCAAAATAGTGTAAGGCAAGCCAATTTGATTATTAAAATTCCCTTGTGTTTTGTATGTTTTGAATTGTTGTGAAAGTACCCCCTCCACCATATCTTTAGTCGTTGTTTTACCATTACTTCCCGTAATTCCAATAACTTTTGGTCCAATTTTTTTCAAATAGAATTTTGCTATTTCTTGCATCGCTACTAGCGTATCTTCTACCACTAATGTTGGGATAACTTGGTTTTCAACACCTTGATTAGCAGCCCATAATGACAATACTGCACCGTTATCGGCAGCTACCTTAATAAACTCATGCCCATCTCTTGCACCACCTTGTAATGGTACAAATAGTGATCCTTCTGTTACTTTTCTAGTATCAAATTCTACTGAATTAATTGTTAAACTTTCCCATTTCTGCCAGTCATTTTTGGCATCTACCACTTTAGCTAATTCTTTAATTGTTATTGTCATCTTAATTGTTCACCCTTTACCAAAAAAAACTGAACGATTGGCGTTCAGCTTTTTATTTTGTTAGTCATGTGTAATTGATAATGCTTGGCGTTGCTTGTGGCGCATTAAACCTAGTTGAATTAATTCTTCAATCAAATCACCATACTTAATCCCCATATTTTCCCATAATAATGGATACATACTAAATGGTGTAAAACCAGGCATAGTATTAACTTCATTCAAGAATAATTCATTATTACTTGTTAAGAAGAAATCACAGCGACTTAACCCACTGCCGTCTAAAGATAGATAAGCCTGTTTAGCATATTGACGGGCTTTTTCATGTACTTCTTCCGGAATATCTGCCGGAATTTGAAGTGTCGCACTATTATCTAAATATTTAGATTCATAGTCATAAAAATCTACAGTTTTTACAACTTCACCTGCTAATGTTGTTCTTACCTCTTCATTACCTAACACAGCGATTTCGATTTCACGTGCCTCAATCCCTTGCTCAACGACCACACGTTGGTCATACAAGAAGGCTTCATTAATAGCCGCCTCTAGAGAATCTCTATCTTCAGCCTTATTAATTCCAACACTTGACCCCATATTAGCGGGTTTGATGTACATTGGGTAAACTAACGACCCCTCACATTGGTTAAAGATTTCTTCAGGTGTTTCTTTCCAGATTGTTTTAGAAACTGAAACATAAGGCACTTGAGGAATACCAATTTGTTGCAGGATATATTTTGTCATAATTTTATCCATACCACACGCACTAGCTAAAACACCAGCACCAACATATGGCATATCTAAAACTTCAAGTAACCCTTGAACTGTACCATCTTCACCATTTGGTCCATGTAAGACAGGAAAGACAATGCTATTTTCCTCTTTAATATCTGAAGGTTGAATTACTTGGCCAGTTTCTGCAGTTAAATATAACTCATCTTGAGTAGCTGGAGCTGACTTCACTAATGGACCTTTTACCCACTCGCCCTCTTTTGAAATATATATCAATTGAACATCATAATAATCATAATAAAATGCTTTTAGCATCGAAAAAGTTGATAAAACTGAAATATCATGCTCTGCACTTTTCCCACCATATAAGATAATAATTTTCACTTAATGTTCCTCCTTAATAAACTCGACTGTCTCATTATACCAATATTTTTTTACAAAAAAAAGCCTAACTCAGTGGTTTTTGTTTTCACATATGATACAAGCCCTCTTAGTTAAACTTTTGATATCCCTTGAATCAACCATGTATCCGTCACTTCTATCGTCCATAACATAGATGATGTCGAATATACAATTTGTCCAACTCGATTTTCTTCACGCAAGTCACGATCAGAAATATTTCTTATACGGTCTTCAACGACATACAAAGGAATGATATAATCCTCTTCTTTTGTACCCGCCTGTCTTACATCCAGCACTAACCCCTCTTGAAAGGCAGTTTTCAACACTTTAACTTTTTCAAATTCTATTTTGCTAACCGTTACTGGTTTTTTAAACAACCCTTTTTTATGATTGATTTTATCAAACACGATATTCTCGAGCTTCGCACTGATAATTTTGTAAAAATCATCCATTCGACGATAAAACACTTTTGTTAAATCATCAGGCTTTTCAAAATACACAAAATTATTTTGAAGCTTATAAAAAAATGGTGAATGAAGTTGTGAACTCATGTGTCCAAAGTATAAAAGCTCTGCGATTTCCATCGGTGTCAACTGTTGGATAAGGTTAATATCTTTAAAATCAATCCATTTCACTTCAGATTCTCGTTGCTTTGATTTTTGGAAGAAATAACGAAGCACCTGATTTTGACCACGAATCACTCGCAAACCTGTATGCGGTTCGTATTCGCCGTCATTCTCATGAGGGTCAAGTAGTAAAATGTTTTCCGGAATATCAAATACTGATGATGAAAAATCATGAATATTTAATCCCCTAGAAAAAAGCGAATTCGATATTGTATCCAAGTGAATATATATATAATTAAGCGACATTTTCTACCCTCCTCTACTTTATTTTCATTATAATCCTATTCTACCTTATTTATGAACTAAAATGGTTTAATTATTAATTAAATTTTCATTACATTAGCAATTTTTTTCATTTTTTCAAGAAATAACTTTGTAATAATTTTCTCTTTTAAAATAATCATTTATTTAAGATGCACTTTGTTAAAAGTTAGCGTATAATCAAGAAGAACATATAAAATAGGAGGTTTAAAAAACACATGTCACGTCAACAACACAAAAAAAAGAAGTCTAAAGGTCGGATTATAAAAAATATTTTAATCAATCTGCTCCTTTTAATTATGTTACTAATAGGGTTACTCCTAATATTCAATAATAAAGTAAAAGACGTCATCGTTGAAAAAACAACTGAAAAATATAAAGTCCATCAAGTCACTCCTGAACAAATCAAGAAAAATGAAAAACAAGAAGACGTTTCATTTGATTTTAAAGATGTTGTTTCATTAGATTTAGAAACTGTCGTATCTTCAAGATTCATCGGTTACCAAACAGCTTATACAATTGGTGGTATAGCGATGCCTGAGATTGGTTTGAATTTACCTATCCTAAAAGGTGTCGATAATTATTCTCTAATCGTTGGTGCTGGAACAATGAAAGAAGATCAAAAAATGGGAAAAGGTAATTATGCGCTAGCTAGTCACAATATGTTAGAACGCAACTTACTCTTCGGTGCATTAGTTAACGCTCAAATCGGACAAACTATTTACCTAACAGATTTAGAGAATATTTATGTTTACACTGTTACCTATAAAGAATACGTTGAACCTACTCGTACTGACCTTATTGAAGATCACAAAAAGAAAACTGAAGTAACACTAGTTACTTGTGATGCGACTGGGGCTAATCGCCTAATCGTCCAAGGAGAGTTTGTTAAAAAAGTTAAAAATAAAGATGCAACGAACGATATGTTTAATGCGTTCGAATTAGAAACAAATACTTATAAATAAAAAAGAAAGCCTACGAGAGGCTTTCTTTTTTATTTTGAATCAACCTTATTAGTAACCTTCTGAACTTTTGACGATCTTCATCTGTAAATTTTTTTGGCCCCTTAGTTCGTTGCCCTGCTTTTCTAAGTTTAGCACTCGCAAACCTAGTTTCTAGCATCATATCAATTTTATAAGAGTCATATTCAAAACCTGTATGATGACACACATGAACCCCTTTGGGTAAAGCCAGAGAAGCTAAACCATAGTCTTGCGTTACTAAAATATCCGATTTCTTTAACAATGCTACTAATCTAAAATCAGCAGAGTCTGCCCCTTCATCTACATATACAACTTCAACATGCGTCGGTAATTCCTTTTCAGAGTAATGAGATAAACTAGTAACTATCATGACTTTCTCATCATATTTCTCTGCTTCTTCCATAACAACCTTTTTCACAGGACAAGCATCCCCATCTATAAATATCATAATGTCCTCATTTCTATCCAAAATAAAAAGCCCTTACGTACTAGGCTCGTTATCTAAAACTATCTTGCATTTACGAAAAATCTACTTCTACTGTTTGAGTCAAAATATCAGTATAACTATAAGAAACACGTTCTCTTGAATCGCCTTCCTCATCCAAATCAACAATAAAAACTGCTGGATAAGTTTCAGTCAAAATACCTGAATGTTTTGTTTGGCGTTTTCTACCTGTCTGAGCAACTAATGTGATTCGACTACCGATATGACTCTCCATCTTCTTCTTGATCGTTGACAACGTTGTTGGCATTTATTTCACCTCTAACATAACCGTAACACATTTTTATGAAAATTACAAGTTTATCACATTTTTTATTGAAATGCAATACACTTTCGACTATAACTAACACCTTTAAATGAGAGAGAATATAGGTTATAGACTAGCTAGTTATATTCTTTAACTTCCTTCTGGCACGGTCTATCCCGTTTTTTACTTTTTCTTCAGAGCACTCTGTCATTATAGCTATCTCACTTAATGGCACAGAGGTTAAGTAACCCAATAGAACTAGGCATTCAAAATTAGATAAACACTGACAATAGGTTGCTAATTCACCACGTAAAACAATCAAATCACCAACATAATCAGTTGGTTCTTCTTTAACAGTTCCCACAAGTTCCTCTTTTATACCCACTTCATTTTCCAGCGAAGTAGCTAATACATCCATTCGTCTTTTAAACGCATTCTGTTTTCTAAGTAAACTATAAATACGACGTGTCATATTTTTTTTGAAATAGGCACCAAACGTAATCCCAACATCCTCGCGATAACTTTCAGCAGACTGAAGCAGACATAGTCTGCCTTCTTGCTGCCAGTCCTCAAAATCCAAATCTTTTACGCTATATATTTGCCTTAACTTATACACGACCGGTTGATATTTATCAAACAACAAAACTAGTGCATCACTATTACCATCTTTAGCCAACGCAATACACCTATTCAACTCTTTATTGGTCATTGGTTAATTTCTCCATAGTCCTAAATTACAAGTGTTCTTCGCCTGATTTAAGTGTCAACATTTGAATCTCTCTCATTTTGAGGTCATCATACCACTTTTTCACGTTCTTAAAAAGCGAACATTAAAAAAAAACTACTGAGATAAATCTTCCAGTAGTTTGTCTAATTTATTTAATTGTTCAGGACGCCATGTTCCTGCTCTTCGCTGATTTTGATAGTGATAGTCTTTTGTATCGTTAACAATAGCTACTTTCGTTTCTTCTAAATCACGCCACAATTCTTTAGCCGATTGCCTAAGCGCTCCTTTAGAAAAAACAAGCCACTGCTCCGCTAAGTCACTTGTCGCCACTGTCACCAACGTCAACCTCGAGACCAATTCACCTGCGCGACGCTCAATATACGTGTCTGCCGTTTCATCAATCCCTGTGAATACAACCGTCAATTGATATTTCCGGTACTCTTTAGAAAGCCCAGGAACGAACTGAGCATCAAATACTACAATCACTTGAATATCATGGTACTTCGCATAATTAGATAATTTAAATAACAGTAAATCACGTGCATCTTCCATCTTATCTTGATTCTTAAGCGTGACTAGTTCTGGCCACGCTCCAATCATATTATAACCATCTACTAACAGTATTTGACGTTTCACTTCATCCCCTCCTTTCTTTTTTATCCAACATGTTTAGTTCATTCGTTTACGGAATACTTCGTACATCAATAAACCTGCTGCTACGCTAGCATTTAGACTTTGGACATGTCCTACCATGGGAATAGATAACATTTCATCTACTTCTTTTTTCAAAATTGGCGACATGCCTTTCCCTTCATTTCCAATAATCAAAGCTAACGACCCTGACACGTTCCATTTTTCATAACTTGTCCCAGTCATATCTGTCCCAAAAATCCAAAAACCAGCCGATTTAAGTGTCTGAACAGCTTGCTTTAAGTTCGTTGCACGTGCCACTGGGATATGTTCCACCGCACCTGTAGAAGTCTTAGCCACAACAGAGGTAATTCCAACTGCTCTGTGTTTAGGAATAATAACACCATCTACCCCTGTAGCATCTGCTGTTCTTAAAATCGAACCAAAGTTATGTGGATCTTCAATACCATCTAAAATTAAAAAGAACGGTTCTTCTTTCTTCTCTTTCACTTGAGCCGTTAATTCTTCAACCGTTAAGTATTCGTATTCCGTAATCCCTAATACAATCCCTTGATGAACAGCACTATCTGTTAATTTATCTAACTTTGTTTTAGGTGCCCAAGAAATCGGCACTGAAAATTCAGCTGCTAAGTCTTTTAGCTCCTGTGTTTTAGGTCCTTTTAAATCATCTTGTAGGAATAATTTGTTTCCACGATTGTTTTTCAAAGCTTCTATAACCGCATGTCTTCCAAACGCAAAATCCTCTGACCCTTGATTTGACTCTTCTGTAACTTCTTCTACCTCACGTCCAATCGAGCGTCCACCACGTCTATCCTGACGATCATCACGTCCACCTCGACCGCCTTTGTCAAAACGGTGCTTTGTTTGACGTTTTTTCTTCCCTTGAAAATCATTTGCCATCTTATCGTTCCCCTATCTTCTTAATACACCAAGCCACTAATTCCTCTAAACGGTCTTTTTGTTCCGTTAAGTGCAAGTAACCAAACAAGGCTTCAAACCCTGTTGAGATACGATACGTTGTGACATCTGCATTTTTTGCTGACGTATGACTTTTAGCATTACGTCCACGTTTGTACATTAGCATCTCTTGCTCAGATAACACTTCAGCTGCTAGCATCTCTTGCATTAAATAACATTGAGACTTCGCCGAAACATATTTTGTCGCTGTTTTATGCAACATATTCGGTTTTGTTAATCCTTCTTTGATTAGATACTCACGAATATAAATTTCATAAATCGCATCACCTACATAAGCTAAAGCCAAACCATTCAAAAGCGTATAATCTTGTTTTGCCATAATTAACTTCTTCTCCATCTCGTTCCTTGGGCTGTATCTTCTAAGATAATCCCTTGGTCTTTTAATAAATCTCTAATTTCATCACTACGTGCAAAATTACGATTAGCTCTCGCTTCATCACGTTCTACTAATAGTTGATCAATCATTTCATCTAATAACTCGTCTTCGCTAGAAAAAGCAACACCGAAAATAGTTAACCATTCTGTTAATAATTCTGTCGCTTTTGTCATTATAACAGATGACACTTCTTGGCGTTCGCTATATTGATTTAACCATTTAACAAGTTCATATACAACTGTTAAGCCATTCGCCACATTAAAATCATCATCCATCTCTTCAATAAAGCGTTCTGTTAATGCTACTAGTACCGCTTCATCTTCATTATCTACTTCTAAACCAGATACGCCATCTTTCATTCTAAACGCCACATTATCTATAGCTGTTTTTATCTTCTGTAGGTTATTCTCAGCTTCTGTAATCGTTTCTTCAGTAAATGGCAGCGGGCGACGATAGTGTGTACTCGCTAATGCAAAACGAACACTCGCAGCATGTCCCTCTTTAATATAATCATGAGCTGTGACAAAGTTACCTAGTGATTTACTCATCTTCTCACCTGAATCTCCAACCGTTACATAACCGTTATGCATCCAATAATTCGCAAAGGTTTGACCCGTCTTCGCTTCACTTTGAGCAATCTCATTTTCGTGATGTGGGAAAGCTAAATCTTGCCCTCCACCATGAATATCAATCGTATCGCCTAAAAGCTTTGTTGCCATTACAGAACATTCAATATGCCAACCTGGTCTCCCTTGTCCCCAAGGCGACTCCCAAGATACTTCTCCTTCTTTAGCAGCTTTCCAAAGTGCAAAATCAATCGGGTCTTCTTTCTTCGCTTGCTCATCACCTGTTCGGTTACTTGCACCTACTTCAAGCTCATCCAATGACTGGTCGCTCAACTCGCCATAGCCTTCAAACTTTCTTGTACGATAATACACATCGCCCGCTGATTCATAAGCAAAGCCTAGTTTAATTAAACCTGATACAAAGTCGATAATATCATCCATATGGTCAATAACACGGGGATGATGACACGCTGGTTTCACATTTAAAGCAGCTGTATCTTCTTTAAATGCTGCAATAAATTGATCTGCTAATTCTTTCGGTGTCATATCTTGTTCTTTTGCTGTACGAATAATTTTATCATCAACATCCGTAAAGTTAGAAACGTAGTTAACCTCATAGCCTCGGTACTCTAAATATTTTCGAACAGTATCAAAAGCAATGGTACTGCGCGCATTTCCGATGTGAATGTAATTATAAACAGTCGGTCCACACACATACATCTTCACTTTACCCTCTTCTAAAGGTTTAAATTCTTCTTTTGTACGAGTTAATGTGTTATATATTTTTAACATAATAATCTGCTCCTTTTTTATTATTTCAAATAAAAAACGCGTCTTTCTGCTTGGCCTAGCCAAACAAAAAGACGCGCTACACGTGGTTCCACTTTTCTTATTTGTTACCTCACAGCAACAAATATCTTTTGTGTCTAACGACCACCCGCCGTTTCAAGTTACTTGTCTCAAACAAGATGTTCACCTGAACCACTCAAAGAGGCATTTCACCAAGTTCCAACATCTGCTTACACCACGCGCAGACTCTCTAAAGATGGTCTCTTGATTACTTCTTCTTTTCTATGTGTTTTATTTTTAACCTAATGCTTTTGTTAAATGGTCTAATGTTTTTTCTTTACCTAATAATACGATTGTATCACCTAGTTCTGGGCCATGCATCTCACCTGAAACAGCGACACGAATTGGCATGAATAGGTTCTTACCTTTAACACCAGTTTCTTTTTGAACAGCTTTAATTGCCGCTTTAATTCCTGGTACATCGAAGTCTTCAAGAGCTGCGATTTGTTCTTTAAATGCTGTTAAAACAGTTGGAACTGTTTCGCCGGCTAACACTTCTTTCGCTTCATCACCTGCTACTGGATGTTCGCCGAAGAATAATTCTGATAATTCAACGATTTCAGCTGCATAACTCATTTGTGGTTGGTATAGGCTTACTAATTTTTTAACCCATTCCATTTTTTCAGGTGTTGGATTTTCTTCAATACGCCCAGCTTTAACTAAATGAGGTAATGCCATCTCTGTCATCACGTCTAAATCTAATTGTTTGATATATTGATTGTTAATCCACTCTAATTTTTTAGCATCGAAAGCTGCTGGTGATTTACTTAAACGATCAGCATCGAACATTTCGATAATTTCTTTTTCGCTGAAGATTTCATCTTCACCAACTGGAGACCAACCTAATAAAGCAATAAAGTTAACCATTGCTTCTGGTAAGTAACCTAATTCACGGTATTGTTCGATAAATTGTAGGATCGATTCATCACGTTTACTTAATTTTTTACCAGTTTCGCTATTGATGATTAATGTCATGTGACCGAATACTGGTGCTTCCCAACCTAGTGCTTCATAAATCATTAATTGTTTTGGTGTATTTGCAATATGGTCATCTCCACGTAAAACGTGTGTAATTTCCATTAAATGATCATCCACTGCTACTGCAAAGTTATAAGTTGGCATACCATCACGTTTTAAGATAACAAAATCTCCACCAATACTTGATGAATCGAATGAAATATCACCTTTAACTAAATCGTTAAACTTATACTCTTTATTTTGAGGAACACGGAAACGAACAACTGCTTCGCGGCCTTCAGCTTCATAGGCTGCTTGTTGTTCAGGTGTTAAGTTGGCACACATGCCATTGTAACGAGGCATTTCACCACGCGCTTTTTGAGCTTCACGAACTTCTTCTAATTCTTCTTCTGTTGCATAACATTTGTAAGCTAAATTGCTTGCAAGTAATTGATCGATTAATGGCAAATAGATTTCAGCACGTTCTGATTGACGGTAAGGTCCATATTCACCTGGATTTTCTGGACTCTCAGCCCAATCCATTCCTAACCAAGCTAAGTTTTCTAGCTGGCTTTTTTCTCCGCCTTCGATGTTACGTTTTAAATCGGTATCTTCAATACGGATAATGAAATCTCCATCATGATGTTTTGCATATAAATAGTTAAATAATGCTGTTCTTGCATTACCGATGTGTAAATGTCCTGTTGGACTTGGCGCGTAACGTACACGTACTTTTTTAGTCATTTTCTATTCCCACTTTCTTAGTTTTTAATATGGCCACAGCCAACGAACCTATTCCTTCTTCACGTCCAACGAAGCCCATGGTTTCCATCGTTGTCGCTTTTAGATTAAGTTGTTGGGTTGTTATCTTACAAACAGTTGTTATGACTTTCTTCATATCAGTTAGATAGGGTAACATTTTTGGCTTCTCTGCTAAAATTGTACAATCTATATTGCCAATAGTAAAGCCTTCTTGTTCGATTTTACAACAAACTTCCTTTAAAAGGTCTACCGAAGAGGCTCCTTTTACTTTTTCATCGGTTTCAGGAAAGACTTGTCCTATATCACCGAGAGCAGCTGCACCTAATAACGCGTCAATAATGGCATGAATTAAGACATCTGCATCAGTTACACCTAGTAAGCCTTTTTCATAAGGAATCTCGATACCTCCAATGATACATTTGCGTCCTTCTACTAACTCATGAACATCAAACCCTTGACCTATTCTCATTAAGCGCACTCCTTTTGTCTGTTATTTCTCAGAGTTATTTAACCCTCTCTGCATATGGGCTGGTTTTGCAAAAATCATGCGTCCAGCTGCCGTTTGAAGGGCACTAGTTACAACGACTTCAATTTCTTTATTCATGTAATGTTGACCGTCTTCAACGACAATCATCGTCCCATCATCCAGATAAGCGACACCTTGTTGTCTTTCAGTCCCATCTTTAACAACTAGGACACGCATGTTTTCACCCGGTATAACAACTGGTTTAACTGCATTGGCTAACGCGTTAATATTTAAGACTGGAACATTTTGAAATTCAGCTACTTTATTTAAGTTGAAGTCATTCGTGACAACAACGCCATCAAGCATTTTTGCTAATTTTAATAACTTACTGTCAACCTCAGCAATATCCTCAAAGTCACCTTCATACATTTCAACTTGAACTGATTCTTCTTTTTGTAGAGAGTTTAGGATATCTAACCCCCTACGACCACGAACACGCTTCAAACTGTCACCTGAATCTGCAATATACTGTAACTCATACAATACAAAATTCGGAATTAATAACACGCCTTCAATAAAACCAGTTTTAGCCACATCATAAATACGGCCATCAATAATAACACTTGTATCTAATATTTTATACTTATGGTGTGTGTCTGTTACTTTACGTTCCAACACTTCTTCTGTTTGTTTTTTATTTTTAGGAAAGAAAATCTTTTTCCACTCTTCTTTTTTCAATGTTCCCACTTTAAAACCTAAGTATCCTAGAATAAATAGAATAAAAGTTGGAATAACATTACTTACTATTCTGATATTTAAATTAAATAACGGCATCGAAGCCAGTACACCTAACAAAAGTCCCATTGCAGTTCCGACTGAACCAAATAACAAGGACTCCAAACTCTGACCAGTTAGTGCCACTTCTGCTTTCTTCACCATTGCAATGATGTATCTTCCAAAAATAGCCCATATGAATAATGAAATAAGAGCACCAATTAAACCATTTGTAAAATAATTGTTTACGACAAGGTTGTCACCCACGCCTAACGTTGTCCATGCCGACGGTAAAAAGGTAATCCCTAAACTTAAACCTAATACTAACATCAATCCTATAAAAATCTTTTTAACCAAGGGGATTCCTCCTTTATTCTTTATTTAAAAATTTTATGTAGCGCTTCGCCTAACGTAGCTACACCAATCACTTCTATACCTTTTGGTGGTTCCCAACCATGTAGATTATTTTTAGGAATGTACATACGTTTAAATCCTAATTTTTGAGCTTCTCCTACACGTTGTTCAATTCGGTTTACACGGCGTATCTCACCCGTCAACCCAATTTCTCCTACAAAACACTCTGAAGGTAATGTTCCTTTTTCTTTATAACTTGAAGCTATTGCAACTGCAATTGCCAAATCAATAGCGGGTTCATCTAACTTGGCCCCACCTGCTGCTTTCAAATAAGCATCTTGGTTTTGAAGAAGTAAACCTGCACGTTTTTCTAATACTGCCATGATAAGTGATACACGGTTGTAATCCAAGCCAGTTGATGTTCTTTTGGCATTACCAAAGACACTTGGTGTTACTAATGATTGAATTTCAACTAGAATAGGACGCGTCCCCTCCATTGCAACTACAATCGCTGAACCTGTAGCACCGTCAATTCGTTCTTCTAGGAAGGCTTCTGATGGATTAGCAACCTCAACTAAGCCAATTTCTTTCATCTCGAATATCCCTATTTCATTCGTTGACCCGAAACGATTTTTAACAGCCCTTAGTATTCTAAATGTATGATGACGGTCACCTTCGAAATACAATACGGTATCTACCATATGCTCTAACATTCTTGGGCCTGCAAGTGAGCCTTCTTTTGTTACATGGCCCACGATGAAAATAGCAATTTGATTCGTTTTTGCAATCTGCATCAGTTCAGCCGTTGTTTCACGAACTTGACTAACACTACCCGTCGCACTCGATATATCAGGTTGCATCATAGTTTGGATTGAATCAATGATGACATAATCTGGTGACTCATCTTCAATTGTTTGACGAATCGCTGACATATCTGTTTCTGGGTAAACATAAAAATCATTTCCCGAAATACTTAAACGCTCTGCACGCATCTTAATTTGTTCAGCACTCTCTTCACCTGAAACATATAACACTTTACCGCCGCTCAAATGTAGTTGTTGTGAGACTTGTAATAACAGTGTTGATTTACCGATACCTGGATCTCCACCAATTAAGACTAGGGAGCCTGGTACAACCCCACCACCTAAAACACGGTTCAACTCTTCTAACTGCGTTTTAACCCGTGGTTCTTTTTGTGAAGTAACGTCACTTAATTTCTTTGCAGTTGTTCGTTTGCCTTCTAAACTAACACGACTATTTCTAGCCGGCTCTTCTTGTATTTTAACTTCTAACATCTCATTCCAAGCGCCACAATTGGGACACTTTCCTAAATACTTAGGAGAAATATACCCACACGCTTGACATTCAAAATGTGTTTTTGCTTTTTTTGCCATAACGTCCCTCTTTTTCTGTATAATTCTTTTTATTATACTCTTTCATTTTAACATAATTCATGCACTCTAGTCCTTAATAACAGTACGTTTAAAATGAATTTAATCATTTTTAATACTAAAAAAACCAGACACATTGTCTGGTTTTTTTAGTTACTGACCTGAAGACCCAAATCCACCTGTTCGCTCAGTTGAACTTTCATCTTGATCTGCTTTTAAAAACGGTAAGAAGATCCCTTGTCCAATTCGTTCACCTTTTTTTATCATCTTATCTGTTAAACCAAAGTTTAAAAATTGAAACATAATATGTCCTTCGTTTGCTTCATTCCCATAATAATCACTATCGATAACACCTACACCATTTCCCATTAATAAGAAATTTTTCAAAGGATTGCTCGAACGATTACATAATTGTAAATATTCTTCATCTCCCATATAGGCTTTAATTCCTGTTGGAACTAAAACAGGTTTAACTTCTTTTCTTAACGTATCATCAACTAAAACTTCTTCACCTTTTAAAACAGCTTTTAAAACAGTTCCAATACCTTGTTTCCAAATTGTTGGAATAACAATATCCTCAGCTGCTTCAAAATCATAACCTGCTGCACCTTTAGTTGCTCTTACAGGAAGATTAATCGACTCATCAAACGTTGATACTTTTTCAAACCCTCTTTTTTTCAATTTTAATGCCTACTTTCATTTCTAATTTCATTATATTCCACCTTAATTCCACTTTTTTCATTATAATAAGGGGCTGCTGCTCCTTTGAGCCATTTCATAATAATATCAAAATAAATAATGATCCATAATATCATTGTAACAAAGAAAAAAATCACCTGAACATTAATCATTAAATTATCCACAGAAGGAATACTGCATATCCAAACTGCAAATTCATTAAACCATAACGGAACAAATATTAATACCATTCTAACCATATAGGGGCAAAATCGCTTTGTTTTATCAGGAATCAATTTTACATTTAAGATGAGTCCACCTAACGTTTTACCTTCAAAAAATCTCGGCATTGCAACACTTATTATAAAATAAAAAATAGTACTAAGTGTCAATTTAAACCATGGTCCACCTGTCCCAATAAACGAATTAGTAAAAATAGCCAGAATATTAGCAATCAGTATCGTTAAATACAACTCCACCATCTGTATCGTATAATCAGCATTCGTATACTCTCTTGCATCAGCCAAACGAATTTTCCAATCCGGCATAAAAAATAGTAAGCCTGGTGCTAATCCATATCCAATAATTGCTCCTAACGTATTTAACCAAAGGTCATCTACATTAAATAAACGAATAGGTTTTGCTTGCAAACCAAATATTCCGGTTAGTTGTGAAAGTTCAAAAAAGAGAGAGACTAAAAAACCAATCCCTGCTATTTTAAGCCAACTCTTTTTTTCTTTTTGTGTTAAAACATAATAGTAAATCCCTAATGGAACCATCATCAACGTATCAAAAATCATTTGATAGAATGCAGATACTACCCAAGCCTCTTCAGATGATCCCCTCAACGCTTTAAGTATCTCAAAAGGTCGTAACTGCGCTCGTCCCACACCTTCTATAGCAAGTTTTTCTTGATAATCATTGTGAATAGGTAAGGATACTACTATATATGTCACTATTAGATAGATGACTAATGTCATTATCGTCGCTTTTTTACTAAACTTAATTGAGCCTGAATGTCTGTATTGACGAATTATTCTCGGAACTATTAAAACAGTTGCTATAATTAAATACCCTGCGACTAACATAATAATCGGTTTTATATGCGGGCTCATTCGCCACCTCCCAATCGACTTTTTATTTTACTATTCATTGTAGCACTGAATCTTAAAAGTCGAAAGAATAGATTTATAAAATCAATAAAAAAAACAACACCTTTCACATAAGTGTCGTTTTATTTTTTTTCAATTATCTTCATAGCTTGCTCTAATCTTTCTTGTTGAGCCTGTTCATTTTCTAAAGGATACTCCAGACATTGCTTTAAATTTTCAGCTGCCATCACACCCATTACCTTATCAATACTTGAACGTATCGCTGATAGCTGGATCATGATATCATAACATTCCTTTTCTTCAGCCATCATTTTCTGTACACCACGCATCTGGCCCTCTAAGCGTTTTAACCGATTCATAATCTTAGGATCACACTTTTTTTCCACTTTAATACTCACCTTTTTTTCTTTACTTTTTACCTGTTTTAATAGGTCCTTGCCACATCATCATTCCACCTTTAACGTTAATGGCTTCGATATCCATTTTTTTCAAGCGTGTTGCTGCATTTTTACTACGCATACCTGATTGACAAATAACATGAACAGGTCCTTTTCCTTTGTAAGTCTGGATAATGCCTAGTGGTATATTTTTAGAACCTGGAATATGACCTGCTTCAAACTCATTTGGCTCTCTAACATCTAAAATAGTAGCTTTACTTCCTAATTGTTGCAATTCAGCACCTGTAATACTTGGAATTTTATTAAATAAAAACATCGACTCACTCCTTTTCTTTTCTTCTTACACTATATACCCCAGGGGGTATATAGTAAAGGCTTTTTTATAAGTTTTTAATTTCATTTCCTCAAATAATCCGTTATGATAAAACCATCAACTATAATTAGGAGTGTGATTTCATGAAGGAACGTACTATTGATTTGATTGCTAAATTAACAACTATCCCATCACCTACCGGGTGTACTGAAACTATTGTTCGTTACATCGCTAACGAATTAGAACAAGTGGGCTATTCGCCTAAACTCAATCGAAAAGGCAGTCTTATCCTAACTGTTCCAGGCGAAAACAATGCCGAACAACGGTTTATTACTGCTCATGTCGATACATTAGGCGCGATGGTTCGAGCAATCAAACCTGATGGCCGATTAAAATTAGATTTAATTGGTGGCTTTCGTTTTAATGCTATCGAAGGAGAGTACTGCACCATACACACACAATCTGGTGAAACCTATACCGGTACTATCTTGATGCATCAAACAAGCGTGCATGTTTACAAAGACGCAGGGACAGCTGAACGTAATCAAGATAATATGGAAGTTAGAATTGATGAGAAAGTAAAAGATGCTAATGATACACAAAATCTAGGCATTCAAATTGGTGATTTTATTAGCTTTGATCCTCGAACAACTGTGACACCCAACGGATTTATTAAATCTCGCCACTTAGATGACAAGGTGAGTGTTGCTATTCTGATACAATTCTTAAAAGACCTAGCAGAATCTGGTAATACCTTACCTCACACCACTCACTTCTTTTTCTCCAATAATGAAGAAATTGGCTATGGTGGGAACTCTAATATTCCTGAACAAGTCGTCGACTATTTAGCTGTCGATATGGGTGCGATGGGTGATGATCAACAAACTGATGAATATACTGTTTCTATTTGTGTGAAAGATGGCAGCGGACCTTATCATTTAGGACTTCGTAATCAACTTGTTCAACTTTGCAATGAAGAAAACATTCCTTATAAATTAGATATCTATCCTTATTACGGAAGTGATGCATCTGCGGCTATGAAAGCAGGTGCTGATGTCCGACACGGTCTTATAGGTGCAGGTATAGATGCTAGTCATGCCTATGAACGCACGCATCAAGATTCAATTGATGCTACTGAAAAATTGGTTGCTTATTATTTATATAGTCATTTAATTTAGAAAGTCTTAATAATTCCCTAATAACTTGGGCACATTTTTTTCACATTTTTCTTTTATTATAAAAGAGTACTAACAAAACAACCCTAACACTTTTTATTTACTCCTCCAAAGTAAATAAACCAAAGGACCTCTTAATAATTAAGAGGTCCTTTTTTATGAATTATTTTTAACATAAATAATTCATTGTTTTATATCGAGTTCATCACAATTTCGTCATATTTGAGGACTATTATATACCTATAGAAACAAAACAACCCTAACAAACAAAAACTTTTTTTCATTATTTACTCCTCCAAAGTAAATAAAATCTCCTGAACACCTCATCCCCTTGAGGTGTTTTTTTTATATTAAAAAAAGCGAGGCAATGCCTCCCTTTTTATTTAAACTGTGCTGAATAAAGTGTCTCGTAACGTCCAGCTTGCGCCATTAACTCTTGATGATTACCACTTTCTACAATCTGGCCTTTTTCCATTACTAAGATTGTATCTGCATGATGAATAGTCGATAACCTATGCGCAATCACTAACGCTGTTTTTTGTTCTAATAGTTCTTCCAACGATTGTTGAATAAATCGCTCTGACTCATTATCCAATGCTGCCGTGGCCTCATCTAAAATTAAAATCGGCGCATTCTTTAAAAATACTCTAGCAATTGCTAGACGTTGTTTTTGTCCACCGGATAACTTCATACCTCGTTCACCTATTTGCGTTTCTAATCCTTGAGGTAAATCTTCTACAAATTCTGTTAACCTTGCTGCATCAATTGCTTTTAAAAGGTCATCTTCACTTTTATCAAAAATACCATATGTAATATTATCTCTCACTGAACCGTCCATTAATTCAATGTCCTGAGATACAATTCCGATAGCTTGCCTTAATGACTCTATTTCAATTTCTTTTAAATCATGGTTATCAATTTTGATACTACCTGCGGTTGGATCATATAATCGTGATAATAAACGGGTCACCGTTGTTTTACCTGAACCCGATGACCCCACTAACGCAACCAATTTCCCTTTAGGAATAGTGAAATTCAAATCTGTTAAGACTTTATTCCCTTCTAAATAATGAAAGGAAACATTATCAAAAGTAATCCCTTTTTCTAAACGTTGAATTTCAACTGCATCATCTGTTGTAACAACTCTCGGTTCACTGTCATAAATATCCATAAGTCGCTCGTACGATACTAGCGCTTGTTGGAAACGACTAATCATTTGAGTCATTGAACGAATCGGATTTTGAAGAAGCTTCAGATAAGCTAAGTAGCTCATCATACTTCCCACCGTTAAGTCACCGTCAAAAATCTTAAGCGTCCCGTAGGTCAAAACAATCGCTACACCTAAGAAATTAACTAAATCCATCGAGGGCGAAAATAAAGCCTGTGTTTTTGTTGCTTGCAACTGATTGCTCTTAACTTCTTCATTAACCTCTTTCAATCGCTCTTCTTCAAATGGTTCTGTTGCAGAATTTTTAATCATTAAAATAGAAGTTAATGTCATTTGTAAATGATTATTAAAGCGAGCAGACGACTCTCTCACTTTCCTAAAATTAGCTTTCATGCGCTTACTAAAGAAATCATTCACGACATACAACATTGGAAAAGTCACAGCAATCATCAGACTTAATTTCCAATCTGTATAAAATAAAAAGCCGAGAACTAACGTAAAGGTTACAATATTACTAATAATTTTTAAGGTGCTTGGCGAGATTAAATCTTGAATCGTTCTAACATCACTTGTTAAACGGGTCATTAAATCACCAGTCTTTTGTGTTTCAAAATACGTTAAATCTTGCTCTAGCACATGCCCATATAAATCTTGTTTCAACTCAGCTACTGCTTCTTGACTGATTTTACTCATCAAGTAAGTCGAAATATAAGATAGAATATTAAGTGACACAGTTAAAAAACCTAACCAAAAGATCGCTTGAAATAGCAGACTTTTTGATTTCGCAGGAATAATATCATCAATAATAGTCTGCGTTACTTGTGGAATACTGAATTCAACTAATGCGATTAGCACTAGCGCTACGAGACTCACAAGAATCACTTTCCATTCTTTATAAACCTTCTTAAAAACAAAAGATAACATGTCAATAACTGAACTTTCTTTCTTACTTTGCATAAATACCCCCTTTAAATATCATATAATCATACCTTTTTTTGACCGATAACGCAAAAGAGCCCTCATTTTAAGAGGACTCTTTTAAAATTCTTTATCATTTTATTTGTTCTTTCTTACGCTCCCTGCTCGCTAACCAAGGCATTACACCACCCAAACCAATTAAAACAGTTGGAGCTAAAATATTAATCGCTAAAGTATACTTCCACTCAAATGTACTTGGATCTCCCTGAGGAATCATCCCAAAGATACTTGCAGCAAAGGTTATCGCTAGACACCAAAAACCAACTAAGTAAGCAATCTTATCATTTTTAATGAAGACATACTCCGCTTTATACTTCTGACTATTTTTACGAATTTGCATAAATGCATAAAAAATCCAACATGTTACAAATGGTGAAATAATCCCATTTAGCTGTAACAGCCAATCAAAAATTAAATTAATATTTTTCAAACCAAAAATCGGTAAAATTAAGATAAAGGCTGATAATCCTGCTGTTAAAAGATACCCATTAACTGGTAAGCCACGTTCATTCTTTTTAAGCAAAGCTTTTGGCATGTATTTTTCACCTGTATCTGAAATCAGCATACGCGTCATAGCATCTAACAATACGGCTAAAAGAGCACTCATATACGTCACGCTAATAAGAGCATATAAGTACATTAAAATTTTCCCTAGACCATAACGTTCACCTAATGCTAGGAAGGCATAATAAGACCCATTCATTTTTAAATCATGTGGTAAATTATTAGCATCAAAGAAAATGCCTAGCGAAAATGACCCGAAAATTGTTAAGACAGCTGCCATTATCGTTAAGAAAATCATAGCTTTCGGAAATTCTTTAGCCGGTTTTTTCATACGAGTTACGTAAGGTGCCACTAGCTCGCTACCATTAATCGCATAAATTAATAACGCAATGGTCGTCAGGTAATGTAAATTAAATTTTGGTACAAACGTACGTAATTCTATTGGCTGTGTTGCCATTTTTGTTCCTGGCATCAATAATGAAGCTAACGCCATCACGATAAATAAAATACACATGATAAACATTGCCGCCCCGCCGATAGTCCCTAATATCTCTAGCAGATTTTTAACTTTTAATTGGATAAAAACAAAAATAACGAAAACAACAAACGTCAATAGAGCAAACTTAGACGTTGTTAGCTGGTCTGCCAAGCTATTATCGCCATTAATCATCCAACCAATACCGACTACTACCGCATTAGCTGATTCCACAACATAAGGTACCATAGCGGCCCAGTACGTCCATGCTGTAAAATACCCCCACGCATCGCCTTTAGTCCCGCGCAACCACGAACTAAGTCCTCCACCTTCTTTATTAAATGTCGAACCAAGCTGTCCTACCATTAGTGAATAAGGAATCATATATAATGACAGTAAAATAATCCATGATGTGATAACACCTAGTCCTTGATTTTTAAAATTATAAATTAAATCATCAAATCCGATAACTGTTGAAAAAGCCATAAATGCTAAGACAGGCCAACTAATATATTTTTTATTCTCTATTTCTCCCATAATATCCTCCACTTTCTTTTATCCCTTTTTAGCAATAAAAGAAGAGGGTGGCTTATTGCGGTCACTATTAAAAAGTACCATCCAATCCTCCTAACACATTAAATCCTTTCTTATTATAATGAATCTCCGAATTAATTACCATGCTCTTTTTCACTTCTACCTAACAAAAAAACAGTCCGACAAAATGTCTAGACTGTTTCACTGCCAATCGTTAGGATTTCACGAATATCTGTTTCCGTTAACTTCCCTAATTGTTCTTCTGTTGTAGCTGACATTAATTGGTCAAACAAGGCACGCTTATCATTTTGAAGTTTATGCATCTTCTCTTCGATGGTTCCTTCTGCAATCAAACGCCATACTTCAACGACTTTCTTCTGACCCATACGATGGGCACGTCCTGCTGCTTGTTCTTCCACAGCTGGATTCCACCATAAATCATATAAAATAACAGTATCTGCTCCAGTTAAGTTTAAACCAGTTCCACCCGCTTTTAACGAAATTAGAAAGACATCCTTCTCGCCCTCATTAAACGCATCAACCATTTCCATGCGTTGTTTAGGTTTCGTGCTCCCTCTTAAATAGAAACTGTCAATACCTAAAGTATCCAATTCTTCCTCAATCAAACTCAACATTCCTGTAAATTGAGAGAATAATAAAATACGACGTCCATTCGCTTTAGCTGACACAATCAAATCTTTCACTTGCTCTAATTTACCCGAACCACCCTCGTAGTCCTCTAAGAATAGACGTGGGTCGCAACAAATCTGACGCAAACGAGTCAGACCTGACAAGATAGTAAGATGATTCTTTTTAAAGTCAGCTGAGCTCATCGATTGAACGGATTCTTGCATTTGGCGTAAGTAAGCCAGATACGTTGTTTTTTGTTCCGTTGTTAAATTACTATATAAGTTAGATTCAATTTTTTCTGGTAAATCACTTAACACTTGTGATTTCTCACGTCTTAAAATAAACGGTTGAATCATTTGTGCGATCTCATCAACTGACAACTTATTAAATTTAGCTTTTGCTGGGAAAAATCCTGGCATCACTATATGGAATAATGCCCATAATTCTTCTAAATTATTTTCAATCGGTGTCCCACTTAGCGCAAAGCGTTGAACTGTTGTTAATTTTTTCATCGCCTGGAATGTTTTTGTTCCCGAATTTTTTAACATTTGTGCCTCATCAAGAATCAAGGCATTGATTGCTATTTTTTCGTAATGCTCGGAATCTTGGCGTAATGTCGCATACGATGTTATCAATACATCATAGTCTGTAGCATGTTCTAAAATAGCTTGACGCTCATCTTGCGTGCCATTCACAATAGCCACCGCTAAACTCGGTGCAAATTTCTCGCACTCTATCTTCCAGTTATAAATCAAACTGGCAGGTGCTACTACAACAGATGGTCCTTCATGTGCTGATGCTTTTTCAGATAATAAATAGGCAATGGTCTGAACTGTCTTACCTAATCCCATATCATCTGCTAAAATCCCACCAAACTGGTAACGACTTAGCATTTTAAGCCAACGATAACCTGTTAACTGATAATCACGTAATGTCGCTTGAAGGCCCACCGGCACCTCATCCGTTAGTGAATCGAGTTGTGTCAAATTCTTAACCATCTCTTCAAAACCAGTACTATAACTCACATCGGAAACGCTAGATAAAGCGGACTCAATCTGTAACCCTTTGTATTTTGGAACTAGTACTTGTCCTTCTTTAAAGGTCATCACATGACGCAACTGTTTCAATGCCTCACTTGTTTGATAAAATCCCTCTGATTCTAATGACAATAATTGCCCATTTGGAAATTGATGAAATGGCTTCTTCTCAACAAGACTAACTAATAAATCCGCAACATCTTCGTCAGCAATAGATGAAATATCAAAATCGACATCAAACCATGATCCTTCCTCTTTGACCGTCACTTTCGGTTGATGTTGGGCCGCTTCTAGATATAAACTGCTCACTTCGTCGGTTAATTCGACCTCTGCCACTTCACGTAACAATGGCAATTCTCTTGTAAAGAATTGATAAAGTGCTTCCGATTCTGGTAATGACTTAATAAATTGCTCGCCACGATTCAAGTAATTAAAATGCTCAAGAACTGCTAAAACTTGTTGTTCTTGCTGCTGATTTCGTACAATTGTTTGCGTATTTTTATCATCTTTTACTGGACTAGCTCCATGAAAAATAGTTTCACCATATTGAAATAAGGGTGCTACTGTAAGCATGTTATCCATTAAAGAAAAATGTAATTTAGGCTCAAGCGGTAATCGGACTAGCTCTGTTTCCACTGATTCAGCCACACGTATCTCGCCAATTAAGCTCAACTGAGGAATCACATAAGTAAATAAGTCTGATATTTCATCTGGACCATAAAAAACTTCTGGTCTCTCTGCACGTTTTAGTAATTGTGTCACTGTAATGTAGACCTCTTGTTGCATAGCATTTAACTCATACAAGTTTCCGTCTACTAAGAGCCAATTGTATTTCTCCCAAAAATAATGACCTTCTGTGTCCAATAACATCGTGTAGCCTTTACCGTCAGGAATAATCTGAACATGAAGTGGCGGTTTATCTGTGATGATAGGTAAGTTAGAGTATACTTTTTTAGCCACCATAAAAGATAAGCGCTCATTAAAGCGAGGCTGATGCATCCATTCTTTTAACCGCTGAGGTGTTACGATTAAATAACGTTTTTTCAAGCTCCCTTTCACAGGTACACCTTGACCCGCTACTAACAAGCCACCTTGATAAACTTGAACCAATTCATCTAATACATTCAAATCACTTTCACTAAAGTTTGAACGTAACAATGATGCCGTGTATTTTTCATTAACCTCGTACAATTCTTGTTTATAAAAAGCAGTTAAGAAATCTCCTACATTTTTTACGACATAAGCTCTACCACCATCAATTGAAATTTTTAACGTCATTGCCCAAACGGCTCTTTCAGGGTGATAGGTTGACACATCCACACTTTCTACAATAAAAGTCATCTCAAGTGGTGTGACCTCTTCAAAGAAGTGACGTGTTGCTTGCTCTTGAAGTTTAGAAAAACTATCCGTAAACAACGTCGATAAGGTTGGTGTTTTATAGGTAGTTTTTAAACTAGGATTCTGTTTTAATACTCGATTAAGTGACTGGTCTCTTAACGTCAACTCTACTGCTACCGTGTGTTTACAGTAGTTATTTTTTTGCCAAAATGAGCAATTGCAAACATCTTCTTCCTTAGGCGTGCCATCTAAGACAACTTTATAAAGTTGAGAACCCAATACATCCGCATGCCAAACTTGCTGCGTTAAATCTTGAGTAATATTCGTAACACGCCCTTCATCAGCGTACGCGCGGCCAAGTTTGACAATTTTTTCTGGAATACTCCATTTCATGATGCGGTCTCTCCTTTTTCAGTTCAATTTACTGCTTCCCACCATTATAACAAATTTATAGATGTTATATAAGTTTATTACACTTCCATACAAAATAAAAAGAACCAACTGGGCTCAGTTAGCTCTTTTTATTTTTAGGAATGTAAACAAAATCTGGGTTAACTTCCTTATCTAATTGCTCAAAAGCTGTCATCATACGACGCTCAACTTCTTGAATTCCCTCTTGATTCATTTTAGGTATATCTGTAATGTAAATCGGGTCGCCAAAACGAACGGTGACTTTTTTACGTTTAAATAGACCTCCTAATGTTACGGGCCCTTGATATACGGCTGGCACAATGGGAACTTTCGCCATCTTAGCAATTAAAGCCGCGCCACCTTTCAACTCATCAGAATGACGTGTTCCACTTGGAAACATAATCAAACTTAAATCAGAATTTTTTAATGACTTCACAGGTGTTTTAATAACACTTGGTCCAGGATTATCACGTTTCACTGGGAAGGCATGTGCTTTTGTTAATATAAAGCGAAGAATTGGATTTTTGAATAACTCTTCTTTTGCCATAAAACTAAATTCTTTAGGGGATGCTGCTAACGCTAAATAAATCGGGTCCCACCATGTTCTATGTGGTGCCACTAAAATATAATTGGTATCTTCAGGTAATTTTTCACGTTGTTCATAACTCGCACGGCCATTAATAATAAACACAATCACACGTGCAACTTGTCGGATAAATCGAAAGAACATTTTTTTCGCCTCACTTTTCATTTTCCCTCATAGTATGCCGAATATTTGACTATCTTGCAAGTTTTTTCTTTTTTTCAGACTGCATGCTATAATGTTTAAGATTATAACACAAAGGAGTCTCACACTATGACTGACTTATTGCAACCCAACGAACGCATCGACCAGCTCTATGCGAACGATATTCAAATTATTCAAAGCCATGAGGTTTTTTCTTTTTCAATAGATGCCGTCCTACTGGCAAATTTCGCTAGTATTCCAAAACGCGGGACCATTGTCGATTTATGTGCGGGAAATGGAGCAGTCGGACTTTTCTTAAGTGCTAGGACACAAGCCTCTATCACTGGGATAGAATTGCAAGACCGTTTAGCTGATATGGGTCGCCGCAGTATTCAACTGAATAAACTTGAGGACCAAATGCAGCTTTTGACACTAGACCTGAATGATGTAACGACCTCTATAAAAAAAGATTCAGTCGACTTTATCGTCTGTAATCCTCCTTATTTTAAAGAACTTCCGACTAATAAAACTAATCCCAATCCTTACCTTGCAGCAGCACGTCATGAAATTCATGCGACATTAGATGATGTCATTAAGCAATCAGCCGGGCTTTTAAAATTTAATGGGAAACTGGCAATGGTTCACAGACCTGAACGTTTTTTAGATATTGTTGAGACGATGAAAAAATATAATATCATGCCCAAGCGTGTTCAATTCGTTTACCCCAAACCTGGAAAAGAAGCGAATGTCGTTTTAGTTGAAGGGATTAGGCAAGGGAAACCTGATGGCTTAAAAATATTACCGCCACTAACCATCTATGATGAAGAAGGTAACTATCAACCTGAAGCGAAAGGAATGTTATACGGGAATGACTGAAACTAAAAAACATTACTTCTACGTTCTTCACTGCGCAGACGATACCTTTTACGGTGGCTATACCACTGAACCCGAACGACGACTAAAAGAACACAATGACGGTGTCGGGGCTAAATATACACGTATCAAACGACGTCACCCTATGCGTATGATTTACACAGAAGCTTTTGAAACAAGAAGCGAAGCAACGCGTGCAGAGTATGCTTTTAAACAATTAGCGCGTCATGAAAAAGAAAAGTTTTTAAAAAAATACCTCTAGCAAAAAAGACTACTACGCCACTAGCTAGCGTAATAGTCTTTTTATTATCTATTAGTCCATTCCTGGGTCATAAAAGTTTCCAAGAATTTTAACATTATCGGCAATACTCACAAAAGCAGCTGGGTCTGCAGCTTCCATCGCTTCCTCTAATGTATGCATTTCATAACGGGTAATGACAGTGAAGAGAATTGTTTTTTTATCGTGCTTAAAAGCACCCTCAGCATCATGGATAATCGTAATTCCACGACGTAAACGGTCTTGAACTTCATCGATTACCGTATCTGGCTTATTCGTAATAATCATGACTTGCATTTTTTGTTGCTTCGTGAAGACAATATCTGTCACTTTCCCTGTTACAAATATTGAAAGTAAGCTGTAAAACGCGTATTTCCAACCGAATAAATAACCTGCTGTAAAAGCAATCATCCCATTTAAGATGGTATTAATCGCCCCCACATTACGCCCAGTCGCTTGGCGGATACTGATACTAATGATATCCAGTCCACCTGAGGAAATTCCATTTTTAAGAGCAAACCCAATGGCAAATCCATTAATCGCTCCACCAAAAATCGCACAGATAATCGGATCTGTTGTTAAAGTTGTCACTGGGACTAATTGAATCGCGATTGTCGCTAATGACACACTGATGAAAGTAAAAATAGTAAACTTCTTATTAATCTTACGCCACGCTAAAATAAATAGCGGAATGTTGAGTGAATAGTAGATAAGTGATACTGGTGGTTTAAATCCTAATGATTTTTCCAATACAGTTGTTAAAATTTGGGCTATACCTGTTACCCCACTTGCATAAATGTTTCCCGGTTGCCAGAAAAGATTCAAGGCGATGGCTGCTAAGATAGCATAGATAATCGCGACGGACCCTTTCGTCGTGTACTCATAATTTGATAACTTCTTCTGGAATTCTTTCATCGTCTAATGATTCTCTCCTCAGTCAATTTAATTATTACCATTATACGACTATACCAAATACAAAGAAAGGGTAAAGCCTAAGCTTTACCCTATTTTAATCTATTCTATTAGATTCTCATTCTGTTTTCTGAAACTTCTCATAAAACAGATTATTTTTCGCTGCTATCTACTAATAAACTTAGATCTGCTAATTGTTGGTCTGATACTTGACCAGGTGCTTCGTTCATTGGGTCAATTGCTTTACTATTTTTAGGGAAAGCAATAACTTCACGAATATTATCTTTACCAGCAAGCAACATTGCAAGACGGTCTAGACCTAGTGCAATACCGCCATGTGGTGGGAAACCGTAATCTAACGCTTCTAATAAGAAACCAAATTGTTCTTCTGCAGATTCTTTTGTAAATCCTAATACTTCAAACATTTTTTCTTGAACTTCACGAGTATGAATACGTGTTGAACCGCCACCTAATTCATAACCATTTAAAACGATATCATACGCTTCTGCGTAAACTTTTGAAGGGTCTGTATCAAGTAATGGTAAGTCACTTGTTTTTGGCATTGTGAACGGATGATGCGCTGATGTATAACGTCCCGCTTCTTCATCGTACTCAAGTAATGGCCAATCTACTACCCATAGGAAATTGAATTTAGACTCGTCAATTAAGCCTAACTCTTTACCTAAATTATTACGAAGAGCGCCTAAAGCAGCCGCTACAACTTCTGGTTTATCTGCAGCAAACATAATTAAATCGCCTGCTTCAGCTTTTGTTGCACTAATTAATGCGTCTTCATGTCCTACCATAAATTTAGCGATTGGTCCTTTTAGACCTTCCTCATCAACTTTTAACCAAGCTAATCCTTTCGCACCGTATTGACCAACGAATTCTCCTAATTTATCCATATCTTTACGTGAATAATTATCAGCAGCACCTTTAGCCACGATTGCTTTGACTTGTCCGTCATTTTCTAAAGCCATTTGGAAGACTTTAAATTCAACAGGTTTTACTGTTTCGCTTAAATCAATTAACTCCATTTCAAAACGTGTATCGGGTTTGTCGTTACCATAACGTGCCATAGACTCATCGTAGCTAATACGAGGGAACGGTAGCGTAACATCAATCCCTTTAACATCCTTCATAACTTTAGCAACAAGTTGCTCTGTATGATCTTGGATTTCTTCTGGTGTTAAGAAACTTGTTTCAATATCAATTTGTGTGAATTCAGGTTGACGGTCACCACGTAAATCTTCATCACGGAAGCAACGAACGATTTGATAATAACGATCAAAACCAGCACCCATTAATAACTGTTTCGTGATTTGTGGCGATTGAGGTAGAGCATAAAAATGACCTTCTTGGATACGTGATGGTACTAAGTAATCACGTGCGCCTTCTGGTGTAGATTTATTTAAGTAAGGTGTCTCTACATCAATAAAGTCTTCACCATCAAGATATGAACGGACTGATTTAGTAATCGCATGACGTAAACGGAAGTTACCTAACATTTCAGGACGACGTAAGTCTAAATAACGGTATTTAAGACGTAAATCATCATTGACTTGATCCGCTTCATCAATTAAGAATGGTGTTTGTTTCGCCGCATTTAAAATCGTAATTTCTGAGGCAATCACTTCGATTTCACCTGTTGCCATATTTGGATTAATAGCAGAACCTTCACGCGCTGCCACTGTTCCTTTAATTTCGATAACATATTCTGAACGACATGTATCTGCTGTTTCCCATGCCTCTTTATTTGTCTCTGGGTTAAATACGATTTGGACGAAACCACTGCGGTCACGTAAATCGATAAAAATTAAATTACCTAAATCACGACGTTTTTTAACCCAACCTTTTAATGTTACCTCTTGGCCTAATTGAGCTTTAGATACCTCGCCACAATAATTTGTTCTCTTTGTCATAATTGAAAACCTCTCTCTTTTAAATTAGTTGATTGATGCTAATAATTCCTCATATACTTTTGTAAAATCACTATAAATATCTGTTAAGGCTACGGACACTTCTTGGCCTGTTGCCATATGTTTCATGTTTACTTTACCTTCTGCTAATTCATTTTCACCAATCGTTAAAGCCACAGTAGCATTTAATTTATTAGCTGATTTGAATTGTGCTTTCACTTTGCGGTTCATAAAGTCACGCTCTGCGATAAAACCAGATTGGCGAATCGCTTGAACTAATTTTAACGCTTCACTATTTGTTTTTTCACCTAACGCCACCACATAAGCGTCAACTTTATCTTCTACAGGAACCTCAATTCCCTCTGCTTCAAGCGTAATTAGCGTACGTTCAGCACCTAATGCAAAACCAAATCCTGGTGTTGCTGGTCCACCTAACTCTTCAACTAATCCATCATAACGGCCACCGGCACAAATGGTTGTAATCGCACCACCAAAACCTGGGGCATCACTCATAATCTCAAAAATAGTATGATTATAATAATCTAAACCACGAACCATACGGTGATCAATTTCATACGGAACTTCTAATGCCTCAAGCATATCTGTCACTTGTTTAAAGAACGCTGCTGATTCATCGCTTAAATAATCTAAAATAGAAGGGGCATTTTCTACAATTACTTTATCTTTTCTATCTTTGCTATCAAGTACACGTAAAGGATTATCATGTAGACGTTTTTTAGAGTCTTCACTTAATTCTTCAAAGTGTGGCTCTAAATAATCGATCAACGCTTGACGATAGGTTTGACGATCCTCTTTTGAACCTAATGAATTAATAACTAGACGCAAGTGTTTAATTCCTAAATCTTTATAAAAGCTCATTGCCATCATAATCGTTTCAACGTCTGTAGCTGGATTGCTACTACCAAATACCTCTACACCAATTTGGTGGAACTGACGGAAACGCCCCGCTTGAGGACGTTCATAACGGAACATCGGTCCCATATAATAGGTTTTATACGGTTTTTGGAATTCAGGTCCAAATAATTTATTCTCTACAAATGCACGAACTACTGGTGCTGTCCCTTCAGGACGAAGCGTAACGTGACGATCTCCCTTATCTTTAAAATCATACATTTCTTTCGAGACGATATCTGTTGTCCCTCCAACACTACGCGAAATTACTTCATAATGTTCAAAGATTGGTGTCCGTGTTTCATGACAGTCATATGTTTTAAAAATGCGACGTGCCGCTTCCTCAATATATTGCCACTTCTCTACTGTCCCTGGTAAAATATCTGCTGTTCCTTTTGGTTTTTGATATCTCATCTATAATCCCTCTTTCTCTTATACACTCATAAAAAACAAAAAAATCCCTGCTTATCGTGTCGATAAACAAGGACGAATGATGTCATACGTGGTACCACCTAGTTTGAAAGATTACTCTTTCCACTTTGACGATTATCGCTCGCACACGAAGTAGCTCTCACTACTCTATCTCAGAAGGGTCCTTCACACGCTCTTTTATAATTACTTTCAGCCTAGGTAATTTTCTCTTTGATAAAAAATCTTGCTACTCTCTTCGTCATCGACTTATTATATACTACCTAAAAATACTAAAAAAATGCCGATAAGTCAAGCCTACATCACTTCAAAATAATCATAAATCATGCCTATTTTAGATTTATAACCGACAAAACTACATTAAACAAGATTTATTTGATATAATAGTACCGTTAATAAATTAAAAATGAGGACCTATAATGAAAGCTAAGAAAAAACAATGGAAGATCTATCTCCTGTTTTTACTTGCTACAGCCATTTTGACTGTTAGTTTTGTCGTGACTATTCGTTTGGCCATCGCTGATTTAAACCCTAAACGTGATGTTGTTATCACAGGTAATAAAGCAGTTATTCGCATGGAGCCAGACTTAAACTCTACTAAGATTACAAATAAAAAAATGGGAGATACCGTTAAAATTACAAACCGTAAAAAAGACTGGTATCGCGTAAAAGTAGGCAAGAAGAAATATGGATGGTTACCTGTTACTGAAACCAATCGTGGACAAATCAATCACAGTACTAATATAAAAGCACTCGCAAAAAAAGATAAAGTTAAAATCAAACTAAAACCGGATACAGATAGTTTAACTGTCGGAACTCTATCGGAAAAAGAAGCTATCACTATTACTGCACAATTAGCTGAATGGTCTCAAATTTCAACAGAAAAAGTAGAAGGATGGGTCTTGACCTCTTCTCTACGTCAACTGTCAAAACCAGATAAGAATGAAACTGTATCGACTAATGTTTACGTTAGACAAAAAACAACCTCTCTATACTCTGAACCTAAAGAGTCAAGCAAAGTTGTATCTAAACTATTTTACAATGATGAATTAATTTATTTATCACGCCAAAATGGTTGGTATAAAGTATTAACGAATAAAGATAAAATTGGATACATTCCTAATTGGGTTGTTAATTTTACTAAACCTAATAAAAAACACCCCTACCTTATCAATCCAATTATTGGTAAAACAATCATGCTTGACCCAGGACATGGTGGTGACGACGCTGGAGCTTTAAGTAACGACGAGATCGTCTATGAAAAAACTGTCACACTCGCTTCTGCACGTTATGTTAAAAAAGCACTTGAGAAAAAAGGGGCTCACGTTATCCTGACACGCACTAACGATACAACATTACCATTAGATGATATTACAAAAAAAGAAAACTCTTTAGACGTTGATGTCTTCATCAGTTTCCACTACGATTCGACAGAATATAGTAATCAAGCCTCTGGGTTCACTACGTATTACTATAACCCAAATGATCAGCTACTAGCACAATCTGTCAGTG
Organism: Vagococcus fessus; assembly: GCF_003987565.1. Taxonomy (GTDB): domain Bacteria; phylum Bacillota; class Bacilli; order Lactobacillales; family Vagococcaceae; genus Vagococcus_D; species Vagococcus_D fessus. Next base: position 56,834 of record NZ_NGJY01000005.1, on the reverse strand, counting down.
ACGAGCTAGGAAAAGAATTGCCTCTTCCTAACCGTGGCACTGAATTTGGTGATTATATGGTTATTCGTGAAAGTACAACCTCTGCTCTGTTACTAGAGCTTGGCTATATGAACAACGACTTCGATAAAGAGCATTTTATTAAAAAATCTTATCAGAAAAAAGTAGCTAAGGCTGTAGCAGATGGGCTTTACAATTATTTCGAAAATCATTAAAAAAAGCTAGTCCGTTATGGACTAGCTTTTATTTGTTTTCTGTATCTAAAATAATAGTTGTAGGGCCATCATTTACTAATGCGACTTGCATATCCGCACCAAACTCGCCCTCTAGCACTTTCAATCCTTCAGCACGTAATTTTTCATTAAAGTAATCATATAGTGCTGTCGCTTCATCTGGTCTTGCCGCTTCGATAAAGCTTGGACGATTCCCTTTACGCGTATTCGCTAATAACGTAAATTGTGATACGGATAAAATATCACCGCCAACATCTTGAATTCCTAAATTCATTTTGCCTTCTTCATCTTCAAAGATACGCATTTTACTAATTTTATTAGCCAAATAATCTGCGTCTGCTTCTGTATCACCTGTTTTAACCCCTACTAATAACATGAAGCCTTGTTTAATTTCCGATACGACTTTCTCTTCAATTGTAACACTTGCTGATGTTACTTTTTGTAAAACTACTTTCACTTGTATTCCTCCTTAACCATTCGTTCGGCGTACACTATGCACATCTGGAATGCTCTTAATTTTATCAACAATACGCTCTAAATGAGCTAAGTTTTTAATTTTTACAGTCAGTTGAATCACTGCCATTTTATTTTTAATTGGTTTAGCTTCTACACTAATCAGATGCTTCGTTGTGGCATTAACCACTTGAAGAACATCATTTAGTAGACCCGCACGATCAAAAGCAAATACTTCTAAATCAGCATGATACTCTGTATTATTTTCAGCAGCAGTATCTTCCCATTCTACCTCAATCAAACGGCACTCTGCTTCTTCATTGTTTACAATATTCGGACAGTCTGAACGGTGAATCGAAATCCCACGTCCTTTTGTAATATATCCAACAATTCCATCTCCTGGAACCGGATTACAACAACGGCTAATACGAATAAGTAAATTTTCAACGCCTTGGATAACAATCCCATCTTCATGACGCACTTTAATTTTATCGTTCTCTTTTTTACCACCATTAGCGATAATATCATCGACTTCTTGTTGCTTGCGCTCTTGATCTTGAAGTTCGCGTTCTTCTTCAGTCAATCGATTCGCTGCAATAATCGGTGTAATTTCTCCAAAACCAATAGCTGCGTAAAAATCATCTTCTGTTTGAACATTAAGACGTTCCGCTGCTTCAGCTAATTTAGCTTTTGTTAGAATATCTTTTGGTTTAAAATTCATGCTAATCAATTGTTTTTCTAAAGCTTCTTTTCCTTTAATCACTGTCGCTTCACGGTCCTGTGATTTAAAGAATCGTTTAATTTTATTACGCGCTCGAGATGTCGCTACCATTTTTATCCAATCACGACTTGGTCCAAATGAGTTACTTGATGTTAAAACTTCCAAAATATCGCCATTTCTCAGCTTATAATCAAGTGGAACCATCTTTCCATTAACTTTAGCTCCTGTTGTCTTATTCCCTACTTCAGTGTGAATATTATAGGCAAAATCAAGTGGAACAGACCCTTTAGGAAGTTCTGTAACGTCCCCTTTAGGAGTGAAGACATAAACTTTATCACTAAAGATATCGCCTTTGACCCCTTCCATAAATTCGGCAGCATCATAACTTTCATCTTGAAGCTCGATAATTTCATGGAACCAACTTAATTGTTTAGACTCTTGGTCTTCTTCTTGTTTATCTGTCTTACCTTCTTTATAAGCCCAATGAGCCGCAACCCCATACTCGGCAATTTGATGCATCTCTTGGGTGCGAATTTGCACCTCAACTGGTTTCCCTTGAGGTCCAATTACCGTCGTATGAAGCGATTGATACATGTTGGCTTTCGGCATTGCAATATAGTCTTTAAAACGGCCCGGCATTGGTTTCCACTGCGTATGAATGGCTCCTAAAACAGCGTAACAATCTTTAATTGTATCGACCACTACCCTAATAGCTAGTAAATCGTAAATTTCTTCAAATTCTTTTTTCTTATTTTTCATCTTTAAATAGATAGAATAAATATGTTTAGGACGACCATAAATCTCACCCGTTATTCCCAAATCATCAATAGACTCTTTAATATCAGAAACAGTTTTTTCAATGTAAACCTCACGTTCACCTCGTTTAGAATCCATCAAATTAACGATACGATAATATTGATTTGGGTTTAAATAGCGTAAAGAGGTATCTTCAAGCTCCCATTTAATTTTACTAATACCTAAACGATGTGCAAGAGGGGCATATATTTCTAACGTTTCATTTGAAATACGACGTTGTTTATCTTCACGTAAATGCTTCAACGTTCTCATATTATGTAAACGGTCAGCAAGTTTCACCATAATCACACGTAAGTCTTGCGCCATTGCTAATAGCATTTTACGATGATTCTCTGCCAATTGTTCTTCGTGTGATTTATATTTAATTTTTCCAAGTTTGGTTACACCATCAACCAGCATTGCCACATCTGGGCCAAATTCTTTGGCTAAATCTTCCAGTGTTACATCTGTATCTTCCACAACGTCATGCAAAAAACCTGTTGCTACAGTATGCGGGTCCATTTTCAAGTTAGCTAAAATTCCAGCAACTTGAATAGGATGAATTATATAAGCTTCTCCTGATTTTCTAAATTGATGCTGATGAGCTTCTGTGGCAAAACAACATGCCTTCTCCACAAAAGCCACATTTGCACTACTCATATAGCCTGATACCATTTCAATGACATCTGCTCCACTATATATTACTTCTTTTGGCATGTGTCTCACTCCTTTTAGTAAGTTATCTATCAAACTACCCTCATTTAATCGTGGTTATATGTTATTTCATTATACAAAGTTTACCTAGCCTTTTCAATCATAGCCCCTTGATAAGCCAAGGTTTCTCGTTATTTTAAAAAGAAGCGAATAACTTTCTCTTTCCTTTTAGAATATGTTGGGTTCATCAGTGGCAACCGAATGAAACTACTTCTTTTTAGAATTGATTTTTGGTGCGTAAAGCACTCAAAACTTGCCTTACCATGATACTGTCCCATCCCAGACTGTCCTACACCACCAAAAGGTAAATGACTATTGGCAAGATGAAGAATAGTATCGTTAACCGTACTCCCGCCAAAAGAAAGACGTGTTGTAAGATAACTTGCTTCTTTACTATTTTGAGTAAATGGATAAAAGGCAAGAGGTTTCTCCTTGGATTCGATAAACTGAAGCGCTTCTTCCAACGTTTCATAACTCAAAATTGGTAACACAGGTCCAAATATCTCTTCTTCCATCGATGCAAGTGGTGTTGTAATCGTCCCTTTAAGTACTGTTGGAGCGACATAACGCTTTTCTTTATCAACCTGCCCCCCAACCACTACATGCGCCTGGTCTTGTTTAATTAACTGTTCTAATCTTATAATCGCACGTTCATTAGCTAATCGACCATACTCTTCTGAATAAAGTGGGGCTACTCCGTAAAAAGCAATCAGTTGCTGTTTTACTAACATGATGAACTCCTCATGGTACTTTTTATCTACCAAGCAATAGTCTGGTGCAACACACGTTTGACCGGCATTTAAAAATTTCCCCCATACTACACACTCCGCAGCGTGAGCTAATTTAGCTTTATCTGTTACAAGTGCCGGACTCTTCCCCCCTAACTCTAACGTTACAGGAGTTAAATGGCGACTCGCCGCTGCCATCACACTTCTCCCAACGGTTGAACTTCCTGTAAAAAAGAGTTTATCAAATCGGTGAGTCAACACCTCAGTATTTATTTCTTTATTGCCTTCAAAAAAGAAAAGATACTCTTCTGGAAAGGTCGCTGACATTATCTTTATCAACACCTCATTAATTTTAGGAGTTGATTCTGACAATGCAACCATCGCTACATTTCCACCAGCAATGGCTCCAACTAACGGGTCTAAACTTAATAATAACGGATAATTAAAAGCACTGATAATAAATACTTGCCCTAACGGTTCAGCCTGCGTGTAGCTAGTTGCAGGTAATAAAAAAAGAGGGGTTTTAACACGCTGTTTCTTTTGCCAAACCGAGAGTTTTTTATGCATAAGATCTATGCTCTCATACAACACGCCCAACTCTGACATATACGTTTCCAGTGGATGCTTCCCTAAATCTTGCTCCATCGCTTCGACAAGAGCTCCCTCATTAGCCTTTAAAACTGCTTTTAATTGCTTTAGGCTTTGCTTTCTATAGGTAACCTCTTTGGTCTGTCCTGTTTTATAAAAGGCATTTTGCTTAGAGATGATGTCTTCCACACTAAACATTCGATACCCCTCCTTCATGACTTAATTTTTATCTACTATTATATCACACTCACTAATGTCAAATCGTACTAAAAAAAGGTCGAACCCTAATGGGCCGACCTTTAAAATTAAACTAATAAATCAAAGTGATAACTTGCTGCACCTAGTAGATAAAGCGGCGCTGTTTCTGCTCGTAAAATGCGAGGTCCTAAAGCACAGACATTGCCACCTAGAGCTTGGAAGGTTTCAATCTCATTAGGAGATAACCCACCTTCTGGTCCAAAGATAACAAGCAACCGTTGGTTAGGCTGAATTGTTTGGAAGGTCTTAACTAATTCACCAGCTTCACCTTGTTTAGCCGATTCCTCATATGCAATTAAAATGGCATCGTAATCTGAAAAAACTGCTTCAAACTCTTTCGCTTTTTCATACAAGGATACAGTAGGTTGGACATGACGATGAGACTGCTCAGCAGCTTCCTTAGCAATTTTAGTTAGACGTTCCTGACGTTTCGCCAACTTTTTACCATCCCATTTTACAACAGAGGTTTGACCTGGAAAGCCGACAAAGCGACTCGCACCCATCTCTGTTCCTTTTTGAACCACTAGATCAAGCTTGTCCCCTTTTGTATACCCACACGCAATTGTGATAGCAATCGGCAACTCTTTTTCTTGCGTCTCTTTTTCAATCTCCTTAAGTAAAATAGCTTCTGCACCAATCTCCGTTACTTCTGCTACAACTGCTACTGAGTCACTGAAAACAAGATAACATTTATCTGATACTTTCATACGCATCACATGAGCGGCATGATGAAAATCGTCACCCGTCAATTTTAACGGCTCACCCTGACTTGCATCATAGGATTCTTCCAAAAAATAACGTTGCATCGCTTACTCTCCTTCAACTGGTTTTGTTAAGATAATACCAAACCAATCCCCTTGTTGTAGAATTTCTGATACGGTAAAACCAATTTCTTTTAACGCATCCATAACTTCTTCTTTTTTATCTTGGATAATACCTGAAACGATGAATTTACCGCCAGGCTTAACGATGTTCCAAGCATCTGGAATTAAACGTAAAATAATTTCAGCTAAAATATTAGCAACGACAACATCCGCTTGAATCGATACTCCATTTAATAAATCGTTCGCACTCACTTGCACGTCTGATGCAACGGGATTCATGTCCATGTTTTCTTGTGCTGAAGCCACTGCTACTTCATCTAAGTCATAAGCATAGACTTTATCCGCACCTAGATGCTTGCTGGCGATACTTAAGACACCTGAACCTGTTCCTACATCTAAAACTGTCTCTCCACCGCGTAACACGATTTCAAGAGCATGTAGACTCACCATTGTCGTTGGATGTGTTCCTGTTCCAAAAGCCATACCTGGATCAAGTTTGATAATTTTTTCATCAGGATTTTTAACCTCATAGTCTACCCAGTTTGGTACAACTGTTAAATAGCGGCTAATGTTAACAGGGTGATAATATTTTTTCCAAGCCGTTGCCCAGTCATCCTCTGCTACTTCATTAATTTCTAGTTTATTTTCACCTATTGCTAACCCATATTCTGGCAATTTAGCAATACGTTCTTTGATAGTCGGTAGTAATTCTGGTAAGAATATTGTCTCTGGGAAGTAAGCCATAACCATTGCCCCTTCAGAGATATGGTCAATGGTTTCGGCATCTAATAATTCACCATAAGCATCGCCTACAAAATTTTCAATATCTAATGCATCTTCAATTGCGACACCACTCGCACCGACTTCCATCATAATGTTGGAAACCGCTTCAACCGCTTCACTCGCTGTCGTTACTTTTAATTCTGTCCATCTCATTGTCGTCACCTCTTAATATTTTGGATAGGCTGTGTAGTCTGTTAAGCCAGTCACTTCTGATAATACTTTTTCAAATGCGGCGTTATCCCATTTAAGTTCAAATACTTCCGCTTCTTCATCACCTAAGAAATCTAATAAATCACTTTCACCCTCAGTTAACACGTCTTTAAAATAAGTCGCCACTGCTACAAGAACACGTTTTTGAATCCCTTTTTTACCTTCATAAGGAATCATCGCTAAGTACTCTTCTTCATTTGGTGTGAATTTATCTGGATTATATAATACTAAACTGTCTTCAAATTCAATAACCTCTTCTTCAGAATGAACACCTTCTGTATCTTCAATCGCTTGGTCTGTTTGATTTTGAGCATAAATAACTCCAATCACTTCTACCGTATGATTTTTTGTATTCCAATCAATCGCGAAATCGTAATCGCCAAATTTTTTCTCTAATTGTGCTTCTAAAAAGTACAACATATTATCTTTTTTCATCGTTTCATCCCTCTCTCTTTAACCGACCTTTTAAATCGTCAGCAAGTCCTTTTCCTATTATAACGATTTCTAGGTTAAAAGGCGACTACTCTTTTCAAATCTGTTAAGGCAAGGTCACGATAAAATCTATGTTATAATAGGAACATTACATTTAACAAATAAGGAGAGATAATATGCATCAACCACTTGCTTTTCGTATGCGCCCCAAAACTTTAGAAGATGTTGTAGGACAACACCATTTGGTCGGCGAAGGAAAAATTATTAGACGCATGGTTCAAGCCGAAATGTTATCCTCTATGATTTTATATGGCCCACCAGGCACAGGGAAAACAAGTATCGCAAGTGCCATAGCAGGCTCAACTCAATTCGCTTTTCGCATGTTAAATGCTGCGACTGATACTAAAAAAGATTTACAAATCGTTGCCGAAGAAGCAAAAATGAGCGGCACTGTCATTTTATTACTAGATGAGATCCATCGCCTAGATAAAACTAAACAAGATTTCCTACTGCCTCATTTAGAAAATGGGAAAATCATTTTAATCGGTGCGACGACTGAAAATCCTTATATTAACATCAATCCTGCCATTAGGAGCCGGACACAAATTTTTGAAGTCAAACCCTTAACAGAAGACGATATCGTCAGTGCGATTACGGCTGCACTCCATGATAAAGAACGAGGGTTAGGTAACGAAACTATTGTCATCGAAGACTTGGCACTCATTCACCTTTCACGCGCGACTAATGGTGACTTGCGTAGCGCTTTAAACGGTTTAGAATTAGCTGTTAAATCAACAGAACCTGACGAAGACGGTACGATTACCATTACGCTAGCTATCATCGAAGAATGTATCCAGTTGAAATCACTAACACACGATAAAAATGGTGACGGTCATTACGATGTTATCTCTGCCCTTCAAAAATCAATTCGAGGCAGTGACGTTAATGCTGCTCTTCATTATTTAGGTCGATTAGTTGAAGCAGGCGATTTATTTATTATCTGTCGACGCTTAATGGTGATTGCTTATGAAGACATTGGTTTAGGAAATCCCCCTGCTGCAGCACGAACAGTTAGTGCTGTCCAAGCTGCTGAAAAATTAGGATTTCCAGAAGCACGGATACCTCTAGCAAATGCTGTTGTTGATTTATGCCTATCCCCTAAATCAAACTCAAGTTATGTCGCACTTGATGCAGCTATCGCCGATATCAGAGATGGTAAAGCAGGTTTCATCCCTGACCATCTAAAAGATAGCCACTACAAAGGGGCAAAGGACTTGAACCGCGGAGTCGATTACCAATATCCTCATGCTGTTTCATCTGGCTGGGTAAAACAACAGTACTTACCTGATAAATTACGAAACGCGCGCTACTATGAACCTAAATTAACAGGTAAATACGAGCAAGCACTCGCTCAGCGTTATCATGAAATAACAAAATTATCTTAAAAATAACGATGGCAAGAGAAAGTGTTTCCATTGAAGACTTCGTAGTCCTATGCTATTATAGAGATGGGTAATCTGTGATGTTCGAGTCACTCCACTCTGTGTTGACCGAACAATTTTAGTATTACATCGGGATTCAACGAATTCAAAAGGAAAACAAGCCTTATCTCTTGGTAGTTTGACATTTGGATAGCGAAGCCCACCTGCTTACTGCGGGATCAATACTACGGCGTGATCAACGGCATCGACGGACACTACCCACAATTAAGACATCCTAAGCAATTTGCTCAAGCAAGTTGCTTTTTATTCTATTAAGGAGCTTTACCATGATTAGAATTTTACTCGCTATTATTATTATCGTGTTACTTATTACTGCAAAATACTTAAATTCACACTCAGAGTCCATCTGCAAAATATTCGGCACAACTGAAGAAGATAGTCAGACTATCGATAAAACGTTACAGAAATTCAGTAAAGCCTGCTTGCTTTTTAGCGCTTTAGGTCTAGCTGCATTCTTACTAAATCACCAATTGATTGCCATTATCTATATCTGTTTAGTGATTTTAACATCTGCTATTTTTAGTATTAAATTTGCTAAATCACTTTCTTAAAATTATGAAATGAGGTGTTTGACATGTTTGAACAATACGAAACAATTTTAGTTGCAGTCGACGGATCAGATGAAGCGGAGCTCGCTTTCAAAAAAGCGGTCAACGTTGCTAAACGAAACAACGCCAAATTAATCTTGGCACACATTATCGACACACGTGCTTTCCAAACTATCTCATCTTTTGATGAAGACTTAGCGCAACAGGCAACAGAGATGGCTAAGAAAACCTTAGATGAATTAGTAAGTTACGCTAATCTTCAAGGACTAGAAACAATTGAGCCTATCGTAGAATACGGCACACCTAAGACTTTAATTTCTCGTCAATTACCTGATGACTACAATGTAGACTTAATCATGATTGGTGCAACAGGCTTAAATGCTGTGGAACGTCTATTAATTGGGTCAGTATCAGAATATGTTATCCGTCACGCTCACTGTGATGTCCTTGTTGTTAGAACAGATTTAGAAAACAAACAAACTGAAGAGTAATTTTAATAAGCCTCCTCTTATTTTAAGAGAAGGCTTATTTTTTTATAAAAAAAGGTAGAAGTCCTAAGACTTCTACCTTTTAATTAATAGTTATTAGTTTTTTAACGCTTCAACGTCACGAGCAATCATAACTTCTTCGTCAGTTGGGATTAATAATACTTTAACTTTTGAGTCGTCAGTTGAGATAACAACTTCTTTACCACGAACATTGTTTTTCTCTTTATCAACTTCACAACCGAACCAAGTGATGCCGTTAATGATTTCTTCACGAACTTCAACACCATTTTCACCAATACCTGCAGTGAAGACAATTGCGTCAACACCGTTCATAGCAGCAATGTAGCTACCAATGTATTTTTGAACGCGATTGTTAAAGATTTCTAATGCTAATTTAGCATTTTCTGAATCTGATTCTTCAACTTCACGCATGTCGCTTGAAATACCTGATAAACCAAGTAAACCTGATTTTTTATTTAAGATATCAACCATATCTTTAATATCTGTTAAGCCTTCTTTTTCCATTAAGTATGGTAATAATGATGCATCAATATCTCCAGCACGAGTTCCCATAGTAACACCTGCAAGTGGTGTGAATCCCATAGAAGTATCGATTGATTTACCACCATCAACGGCAGTGATTGACGCACCGTTACCTAGGTGACATGTAATAATTTTAAGGTCTTTGATGTCTTTACCTAACATATCAGCAGCACGATCAGCTACATAACGGTGGCTAGTACCGTGAGCACCATATTTACGTGCTTGATATTTATCATAGTATTCCATTGGGATACTGTATAAGTAGTTTACAGCTGGCATTGTTGTATGGAATGATGTATCAAATACAGCAACGTTTACAGCTCCAGGAACTAATTTTTGGAAAATACGAATAACTTTAGCTTCAGCTGGGTTATGTAATGGTGCAAATTCAGCAAGAGCTTCGATTTTAGCTAACGCTTCGTCATCGATTAAAGCTGACTCTTTGAAGTCTTCTCCACCGGCAACAACACGGTGTCCAGCACCAGTGATTTCATCGAATGAACCGATGATGTTTAATTCGATCATTTTTTCGAAAATGCGGCTTACAGCAAATTCGTGATCGTTAATGTCTAATGTTTCATTGAATTTTTCGCCTTCACCATATTTGATTGTGAAGATAGAATCGTTTAAACCAATTCTTTCAACGATACCTGACGCGATTACTTCTTCTTGTGGCATTTCGAATAATTGCCATTTTAAACTTGAACTACCAGCATTGATTGCGATTGTTTTTGACATGTTTAAAGCACTCCTTTTGTTTGTTAGATTAAGTTTTTGTTCTTCCACGTACTGAATTCTTTGAAAAATTGTTGCACTTGCTGTCCATCTTTAAGCGAAGGGACGTCTGCTAGCAGGACTTCTTTGGCCTGTTTACTTACATCACCACGATTTTGGATGATGATAATTGATTTACGTGATTGTTTATTTTTAAATAAGCTCTCCGGCAACTGCAAGACCCCTTGCAAGTATACCTTCTCTGTCAACCATGTTTTAAGTTCAGAAGCTTGGTCTGTTTCTAAGAAGTTACTTGGAACTAAGAACAGTCCGAAACCATCTTCCTTCACATAATTCATGCTTTGCTCCATTAATAAATGGTGCGCATAACTATGCCCTTCCTCCGTGCTTGTCACAAACTTACTCGCTTGCTCATCATGAGGATAGTAACCAATTGGCAGATCCGCAATCGCTACATCACCAGGTTCGATTAATAAGTGTTGCATACTATCTTGATGATACAACTGAACAGCTTGTTCTAACCATTCTGTTGTAACAGCAGTCACAGCTAACAATGTATCGTCTACATCAATCCCATTCCCTTGCGTGTGATAACCTGCTAATTGCAAGTTTGTCATCACCGTTAGGAGTAGATTGCCCATTCCAACAGTTAAATCATTGATAATAAGTGGCTTGTCCTTTTGTGGACTTAGTTGTTCCACTAAGTAGACAAATAGAAAGCCCAAAGTATCAGGTGTTAACTGATGATTAGGTTGTAGTTGTTCAGACATTGTCCCTTTAAGAAGTAACAATTGGCTAACTTTACGACGTTCTTCTACTTCAAGCTCTAATACTTTGAACTCTTGGTATAAAGATTCGATTTTAGTTTTTGTTTCATCATCGGGTAAATTATCTTCTACACGCACTTGATAATCATCGTTCATGTTTTCGCCGTTTTCAATGTAGGCATCTACAAAAGAAATAGTTAAAGACGACTGTAACAATTGAATGGCGTTGTCTAGTAAATTAAAACCTGATTCAATCTTATTTTGAGGCATTCTCTCATCTCTTTCCTTTGTATAATATAACAATTTATGTACCTTACCCATTTTAGCGAAATTACTAGCAATATTCAAGCTTTTTAGCTACTTATCTTATTTATCTTCTAATCCTCTATTGCGGTATTTTCGACTAAAACTAATACACATCTCAAACCTGATTTCTCTACTTGGTTTAAGATGTGCATTTTCTTATATTTAATTTTATGCCATTAATTTAAAGCGCTTTTCTAATTGTTTTTGACCTGAGCTAATCCCAATACACAATAACCAATAAATAATCGCGACGAGAATATATAAACTCATGTAATCAAATTCGCGACCACCGATAATTTTTGCTTTTTGAAACATCTCTGGCACAGTTATCATCGCCGCTAAAGAGGTCCCTTTTACCAAATCCATCGCCACGTTCCCTAAAGCTGGCAATGCTAGACGAAATGCTTGCGGCATTATAATATGACCAATCACCTGTGTAAATGACATCCCAAGTGAGCGCGCCGCATCCCACTGTCCCTCATCAACGCCCAAGATTGCCCCACGGTATATCTCTCCGATAAAAGCACTACTTGTTAAAGTAAAACAAATAATCACAGCTTGTAGGGCACTCAACTGAATGGGTAAACCAAAGTACAATAGGAATAATAAAACTAAACCCGGTACACCTCTTAAAAATGACAAATAAAATTTAATAATCAATTGTACTATTTTTAAGGGCAGTAATCCTAGTACAGCTAGAACTATTCCGACAATGTTTCCCAATATAAACGTCACCACACTAATCCCTATCGTATAAGGTAACCCTTGCAAAATATAAGGAAGAGAGTCAATCATCAAACTCACATTAATTTTTGGAACGTAAACCATGGCTAACATTAGTCCACTTCCACTCGACGATCAATTTTCACTTTGGGTTCTACCGAAACATCCGTATCGAAGAACTGTTTTGAAATTTTAGTTAACGTTCCATCATCTTTCATCTCATTTAATACGCCATCAATTTTTTCACGTATCGCTTTATGTTCTTTTAGATATAAAAACCCTGATGTTGAGGCATTAAAGTAAACATCTTCTAAAATTTTAACAGGGATATCTGGCAACGCACCCACTGACATTTTTTGTAAATAGTAATCATTAATAATCACATCAGTACGTCCATTAGCTACATCAGTTAAATACTGGTCATTTGTAGCATTGTCATAACTTACTAACTCCGCTCCAAATTGCTCCGCCATCTTCATGTAACCTGTTGTACCTTCACCTGCTGCTTTCTTTCCTTTTAAATCTTCTAACTCTTTAATACCTGAATTATCACTTTTACGTACAATCATACTATCAAAAGAATGTTTCAATGGAACTGATAACGCAAATGTTTTTTCACGTTTTTCATTCATTGAAGAATCATTGGCTACAAAATCAGCCGTTCCTTTTTTTAATGATGCGATCGTACCATCTACATTGTATTCTTTAAATTCAGCTTCAACACCTAAGCGTTTCGCCACTTCTTTAGCAATTTCAACATCGTAACCTGTTAATTCATTCTTATCATTGTAATATGATGACGGGAATAAAGTACCTGATGTCGCCACAACCATTTTTTTAGCTTCTTCAACTTTTGACCAACTGTCATCTTTCGGTGCAGCTTTCTCTTTATCTTCCTTGGGTGATGAGCACCCCACTAATAATACACTTGCCGCTACAATTCCTAATCCTACTAACCAACTTTTTTTCATTATATTGTCCCACTTTCTTTTCTATAATAATCAGGTAAAATAAATTGATTGTTCACTTCAAATTCTCGACCCACTTGAAATAAAAGATCTTCTCGACCTTTTGATGCCATAAACTGAACTCCTACTGGTAACCCTAATGGACTAACGTAAATAGGTAAACTGATGGACGGTTGACCCGTCAAATTAGCTAACTGAGTGTACGGTGTAATTTTCAAACTGTCATGAAACATATCAAAAACAACCTGTTCTAATTCTTCCAAACTAGCTGACTCCGCTTTTGACAATCGCTGTCTAATCGCGTCACTTTGTAAATCAGTCTCTAGCTTCGGTGCCACTCCAGTAGCAGTTGGCGATAAAAACAAATCAAACGTTTCAAATAATTGCTCCATCTGATAGGCCGCTGCATCCCATTTTCCTAGAGCCGAGATATAGTCCTTCGCCTTCATTTTTTTACCATATTGATAAATCCCCCAACTCATGGGTTCCATATCATCTACTTGAAGTGCTCTTCCTAAGCCTTGTTCAATCTGAGACATCATATTATCCGTCTCAGCTCCGTTCATTTGATAATAACTTTGGATGAGCATCATCCCATCTACTGGATACGGTATCTCAACAAGCTCGTGACCTTGATTAGCTAAAAAATCACAGGCACTATAGTAAGCTTCCATTGCCTCATCGGAGACTTTATTACCAATTGGAGACGTGGCACAACATGCAATTCTTAACTGTTTTTTCGACGTATTTTCTTTTAACAATGGTGCTTGATAAGGTGCTGCTACATGATTACCTTGCATATTTTTGAATAATGTTTCTGTATCACGCATCGAAACCGTTAGTGCAAAATTAATAGAAGCGCCTTGCCAATCTCTCCATCCTGAAGGACCTGTTGGCATACTTCCTCGTGTTGGTTTTAAGCCAATTACACCTGAAAAACTCGCGGGTATCCGAATAGAACCACCACCATCACTCGCTGCCGCTATTGGATACATCCCACTAGCAAGAGCCGAAACTGCTCCACCACTAGACCCACCCGCATGATAATCCGTATGCCACACATTTTTTGTTGCGCCATAAAGTTTTGGGTCTGTTACATTTTTAAACCCGAACTCCGGGGCATTTGTTTTACCAAAAGGGATAAACCCATTTTTTTCTAAACGCTCTACAAAAAAGTCAGTCCGACTACTCCTTACCTCTTTAAATAAATGAGAGCCTGAGGTTGACCCCATGCCTGCTTTATCTTGTCCTAACATCTTAAGTGCAATCGGCACACCTCCAAAAGGACCTTCTATAACTGATTGTTCAGCTTGCTTCAATGCACAGGATAAATCATGCTCAACTACCGCATTGTACAACGGATTTAACCTTTCAATCTTTCGATTCGTTTCTTCTAATAATTCAACTGGCGACACATTCTTTTCACGAACTTGTTCCGCCCAAAACGTTGCGTCTCTCATGATGATCTCCTTTCCTACAACCATATTGATTATAGCAAGGCTCATTATTTGTGAAAGTAAATCTGCTTTTTTAACCTTTTATTCCCTTCTAACGCAACGCAAAAAAAAATTGCTCCTTGATATGATGGGATTTCTCCTTCATACAAAAGAACAATTTTGGTTTTTTCGTTTTTTAAACTTGGCTCATCGGGCGAGTTAGTTGATAGAATGGAACTAATTTAACATAGGTCTCAACCATATAATCTATTGCCTTTTCTGGTTGATTTAATAACTCATCTGTTTTAAGTAAGACGCGCCCTAATTGGAACTCTCCTTTTTTCACATCACGCCATCTTGTTAAAGCCGCCGTTAAATCGGCTTCTTTAAGAGAATGATAGGTATTAACCGTATGGTCCAAATTAATCATGAAATCTTCTGGCAGCGAAGCAAACAACTCCTCTTCTTTCATTAAAGCATCCGCCATCGCTTTTTCATTAAGCGGGTTATCAATAAACGATAGCCACATCACGATATACTCCACATTAATCCCTAACGTGAAATGGGGATACTTTTTATAGCCACGCTTATCGCCACCCATAGCGGACCAGGTGAAATCTGGTGCATTCGTCGTACGGCGTCTATGCTGGGCAATATGAATAATTAATTCCTCTCCCAATAACGGTTCTAACTCTTTAACCACGCGTTCATCTAACACTTGAAACTTCGGCTGAATGACACGTCTGACCTCTGCCATACGTTCATCTAAGCCTTCTACTTCAAATACATCAAAATCTTGATACTCAAACATTTTTTCACGTCCTCTTCTTCTCAGTCTTATTTATCATAGCATATCTTCTACTCAAATATAAAAAAGAAGCATGACCTAAGCCACACTTCCTTAATCGATTAGTTTAATGCTTTTTCAACATCTTCAAGCATTAATTCTGTACACTTAATACCGCCGCCTGATAAATACCATACATCCGGTGTTAAAGAGACCACTTTATTTGTTTGGCCTGCTTTTGTTTGAGCCACTAATTCATTTTTCGCTACATTATTTTGAGACGTATCGCCACCAATTGCTTTCGTACGGTCTACCACAAAAATAATATCAGGATTTTTTTCTAACACATATTCATAAGACACGGATTGACCATGTGTTGACGCTTCAATTTTATCATCAGCTACAGGGAAACCAAATGTATCATGAACGATACCGAAACGAGACCCTTCGCCATAAGCTGATAATTGACCTTCATTAACTAAGGTCGTCAATGTTTTCAACCCACTTGCTTGTGCTTCTTTTTTAACTGTTTTAATTTTATCTTCAATCGTTGCTATTTTTTCTTTCGCTACTTTTTCTTCGTCAAAGATTTTAGCTAACGTATTAATGTTGCTTACTGTTGATTCCCATGTTTTAGAACTATCTACTGATAAATAAACCGTTGGCGCAATCGCTTCAAGGTCTTTTTTATAATCTTCCTGACGTCCTGAAATTACGATTAAATCTGGTTTTAATTGATTAATTTTTTCTAAATCTGGTTCTTTAAGTCCACCAACTGATTCAACCTCTTTAAAACTTTCTAAGTACTTAGGTAAATTCTTTTGAGGAACCCCAATAACTGTATCCTCTTTCCCTAATTCACGAATCGTATCAAGTGATCCCATATCAAAGACCACTACTTTTTTCGGAGATTTAGGCACTTCAACTTTCCCTGATGCATCTTCCACAGTGATGACTTGACTAACCTTGTCACCCTCCGCATTATCCTTTTTATTATCAACAGACTTTGAACATCCTGCCATAACTAACATTCCTGCTAGTGCAATTCCAAATACTTTAAACTTTGTTCTTCTCATCATCTTAACCTTCATCCTTTCCGTTTTTAATTTCCTTTTTTAAGGTAGTTGATGCCATTAAGATTCATTAAAATAAAGACAGAAACGTTTGCCCTCTAACTCACACACACGAATACTCATGTCATATAAACTATCAAGGACTTCCTTTTGAATCACGTCATCCGTCGGGCCATGTTTATAGACTTGCCCATTCTTCATCGCCACAATTTCATCTGCGTAACTCGAAGCAAAATTAATATCATGTAACACAATGACAACCGTCTTGCCATGGTCATCTACCAAACGACGTAACGTCTGCATCATTTGAACCGCAAAGTTCATATCTAAGTTGTTAAGTGGCTCATCCAGTAAAATATAATCTGTATCTTGAGCAAATACCATTGCAATATACGCTCGTTGTAGTTGCCCGCCAGAAAGCGAATCAATCGGTTCATTTTGCAAATCCGTTAGACCAAGATACTCCAATGCCTCATCAATTTTTCGATTATCTTCTTTAGTCAGACGACCTTTACTATAAGGAAAACGACCAAAGGCAACTAACTCACGAACCGTAATTTTCAAAGTGACGGCATTCGCTTGTTTTAAAATTGATAATTTTTTAGCTAAGTCATTTTGTTTCCATGACTTTACTTCGTCCCCTGCCAGGTAAATCTCACCCGTATCTTTTTCAATCAAACGACTCATCATCGACAATAGTGTACTTTTACCTGCACCATTAGGTCCGATAAAGGCAGTTAATTTTCCTTCTGAAATTGGTAAATCAACATCTGTTACGACAGGTTTTTTACCGTACTTTTTGGATACTTTCTCAATTTTCATATTAACTTGCCTTCCTCTCACCTAAAATTTTTGTCACAAAGTAAATTCCGCCAATAAACTCAATCACTACACTCATCGTCGTATTCCAATGAAACACTTGCTCAACGAAAAATTGACCCACTACTAATAAAAGAATACCAATTAAGCTTCCACCAATAAATAACGACTGATGACGGAATGTCCCTAAGAATTGATACGTTAAATTTGCTACGATGAACCCTAAGAATGTAACAGGTCCTACCAGCGCTGTCGATAACGCAACAAGTAAACTAACCGCAATCAATAAGCGAAGTTGTAAGCTATCCACTGCCACACCTAAATTTAACGCCTTGTCTTTACCTAAATGTAAGACATCGAGTTGTGGTGCTTTAAGCCATAAATACACAATCGTGATAGCCATCAAGACACCTGCAACCGTCAATAAGGAAACATCGACATTCCCAAAACTTGCAAACAATTTCCCTTGCAACTTATCGTATTCATTTGGATCTAATAAGACTTGCATAAATGTACTAAAGCTACTAAAGAATGTACCTAAAATCATACCTATCATTAATAATAAAAATAAATTCTGTTGCCCTTTTTTTAATAAGAAATAAAATAAGACGGTACTCAAACCCACCATTAGCACCACATTCAACATAAACATAAAAGGACGATGCCCCATTAAACCAGCTGACTCTCTTCCCATAAAGAAAAATAAAATCGTCTGAATTAATATATAAAGCGAATCAAATCCTAAAATACTAGGCGTTAGAAAATGATTTTGTGTGATTGTTTGAAACGTTATCGTCGCATAACTGGTTGCTACGCCCACAAACATAAAAGCCAATAACTTTTTACCCCTAAGTTTTAACGCAAACTCCCAATTGCCGTACGTATGATAGGTTAAAAACAGCCAGCTCATGACAACAACAGCTACGACCAATAACAGTAGTTTCCCTCTCGTTGATAATCTACTTACTCTCATTTTCGTGCCCCCTTTAATAATAAGGCGATAAACATGATGCTACCAATCACCCCTACAACTAAACTAACTGGCACTTCATAAGGTTGAATAATTAACCTTGAGATGATATCACAGACAATCAAGAAACAACTCCCCGCACCTGCCGTCAACCAAATGGTTTGTTTCATTTGATCACCATAATAGAGTGATACTATGTTTGGAACAATAACACCAAGAAATGGTAACCCACCAATTGTAACGAGAACCACACTACTTGCTAAAGCAACAATCCCTAATCCGAATAATTGGATTACTTTATAATTTAAGCCAATCCCTGTTGCCATATCCTCTCCCATACCTGCAATCGTAAAATGATACGCATAAAGATAAGCAAGTATTAAAAGTGGCACTGTTAAATAAACAAGCTCATAGCCACCACGTGTAATCGTTGCAAAATTTCCCTGCAACCAAGATGACATATTTTGAACCAATTGGAGTTGATATGCAAAGAACGTGACAACCGAACCAATAATATTACCAAACATTAAGCCTACCAAAGGAACCATCACTTGATTTTTACGCGGTAACCGTTGAATAAGTTGGATAAATAATACGGTACCCAAAAAGGCAAAAAGAAAAGCAACACCCGACCGAACAAAGGTTGAACTATTCGGAAAAAAGACCATCGCAATCAATATCCCTAGACGCGCACTATCCATCGTGCCTGCAGTGGTTGGTGACACAAATTTATTTTGAGTGAGATGTTGCATAATCAACCCACACACACCACTTGTCGCACCAGCAATAATCAAGCTAGCTGTTCTTGGGACACGCGTGCTCCATAAAACTAATTTCTGTGTCTCATCCAACTGAAAGATATCTGTCACCGGGATGCTCTGAACACCTATAAATAACGAAGTAATCGCTAGTAGTATTAAACAAATAATAACAACACTTTTTTTCAAACCAGCGTCTCTCCTTTTTGTAATTGAGAATGATTTTCACTATCAATTGTAAGTGTAAGTAATTTATCCTTAAAAAGCAAGCGTTTTATGGGCGGTTTTAACAACTTCTCTTCGTAAATAGTTATGGTCTACTCAGACAGTATAAGTTTCCTATGATATAATAAACAAAAGATGATTACTATTAGGAGTGATACTATGGCCCAAAAAGATGTTCAAGATTACTTAGAAAAAGGGATGTATGGCACCCCTCAACTGAAACCTGAAGAAAAAAAACAATACTTAGGAACCTTTCGCGAACGCGTTTATTTAACCATGACGATTGCTGAAATGCGTGATAAAAAAAATGTAACTCATTTCAAACAAGAGCTACAAGACAACCCAGGACAGCAACTTTTATTAAATGCAGCCGCTGATTTTTCACTACAAAATGATTACATGGTCATTGCCCAAAAAGCAAACTGCCCATTCAAAATCATAGACAGTGATGAAGCCTTATCTGATGAAACAATCGGACTTGTCTACGCAGGCGATACAGCTGTTAATATTGAAAAAGTTGCCGTTTCTGAAAAATACGCCACTATCAGAACAAAAACAGAACCAGCAACACCTCCTACTGAACAAGCTGAAGAAAAAACAGGCTTTTTTGCCAAATTATTCAAAAAATAAAAAGCGACCTACTCCACAGTAGGCCGCTTTTTATTTTAACGGTAACACAATATTCTCATATTCTCTTGGAGCTAGGTTTGTAACTGTCACACCTAACAACCTGATTCCTCTTGCTATTTCACCTAACTCTTCCCATAATTCACTGGCATGGTAATAAATACTGTCAGCACTTGAAAGATAGTCCGTAATCGTATGTCGTCTTGTTATAGTCTCATAATCAGCATAACGAACTTTAAGCACGACAGTTTGGCCTTGTTTATCATTTTTTTTGAGCGAATCCGCGACCCTAGTGGATAGTTCTCTTAATTGTAACGTTACATCATTTTCAGATAGCAACGGCTTACTATACGTATTTTCCCTACCTAATGATTTACGTTCTCTATTTGGGTTGACGGGCGCATTATGAACCCCTCTCACTTTACGGTATAACTCATAGCCCATCTTGCCAAACTCTTGGATTAATTCCATTTCACTTTTTTGATAGAGATCCGCACCTGTAAAAATTTCTAATTCATGCATTCTGATAACCGTTTTCTTACCCACACCATGAAACTTTTCAATCGGAAGTTCCTTTAAAAAGTCTTCAGCTTCATCGGGTAACACAACCGTCAAGCCTCTAGGTTTTTCAAAATCTGATGCTAATTTAGCCAAAAATTTATTATAACTCACGCCAGCCGAGCACGTTAAATGCAACTCTTTCCAAATATCCAATTGAATTATTCGTGCCACCTTAATGGCACTTGTTGACCCCACTTTATTCTCCGTGACATCTAAATACGCTTCATCGAATGCCAACGGCTCAATGATATCCGTATAACGTCTAAAAATAGCATGAATTTGAGCCGATATCTCTTTATAATACTCCAAGTTCCCCTGAACAAAATTAGCTTCAGGACACAGTTCATAGGCTTTTTGAGCACTCATAGCAGAATGAATGCCATATTTTCTCGCCTCATAATTAGCTGTTGTGACAACCCCTTTGCCACCTGTCTGTTTGGGATGCCGAGCAATCACTAGCGGCTTACCAACTAACTCTGGATTATCTCGCTCTTCTACTGACGCATAAAAAGCATCCATATCTAAATGAATAATTTTTCGTGATAAATCGTTATTCAATGGAAAACGTAGCTCATTACTCATAACATCCCTCCTTTCCCTTTAATTATAAGCGAACACAAGTTCTTTATCAAACAAAAAAAACATACCCTAAAGGCATGTTTATTTGTTTAAGATACTTCCAATCTTAGTTGTCATTAAGTCGATAGCGACTTGATTTTCGCCACCTTCTGGAATAATGATATCTGCATATTTTTTAGTCGGTTCAATGAACTGAGTAAACATAGGTTTTACAACAGATAGATACTGGTCAATGACTGAATCTAATGTACGGCCACGTTCTTCCATATCACGCTTAATACGACGAATAATACGAATATCATCTTCTGTATCAACGTACACTTTGATATCCATTAAATCACGTAAACGCTCATCTTCTAAAATCAAGATTCCTTCTACGATGATTACTTCTTTTGGCTCTTGGTGAACGATTTTGTCACTTCTAGTATGTGCTTCATAATCATAGACAGGTTTATCGACCGCTTTAAATGCGATTAAATCCGTCAATTGTTCAATCAACAAATCTGTATCAAACGCAAAAGGATGATCATAATTTGTTTTTAAACGTTCTTCAAATGCTAAATGACTTTGATTTTTATAATAAGAGTCTTGCTCAAATAATAAAATAGAGTGGTCTTTAAACTCATTTAAAATAGCCTTACTTACACTTGTTTTGCCACTACCTGATCCACCCGTTACACCAATAACGATTGGCTTTGTCGACGTATCCATTTTTGATAAAACCCTCTTTCCGCATACTATTATCTTTATCTATACTAATCTATATTGCCTTCAGATTCAATCAAAAAATAACGTTTATGATTATATTTTTACTTTGAATTAAAAAACACATCTAATTTCTTTCGTTCGTCATCAGAAAAGAAACGATAGTTACCTAGTTCTAATGTCTCATCCAATAGAATAGGTCCGATACTCAAGCGTTTTAAATACGTGACCTTCTTCCCTACTGATAAAAACATTTTCTTCACCTGATGAAATTTCCCCTCATTTATATCTAGATAGCAATGACTTTCCTCTTCTGAACTCTCAATAATATGCAAGTCAGCAGGTCGACAAATAGGTCCATCCAAAAATTCGACTCCTTGCTTAAAATAAGCAGCATCTTCACTCGTGACTTCACCGTTCACACGGACTTCATAACGCTTCACAACTTTTTTGTCAGCCATCGCGAGTTGATAAGCGAGTTGACCATTATCTGTAATAAAGATGAGTCCCTCTGTATCTCGGTCCAACCTACCTACAGGAAATAGCCCTTCAACCTCACAGCCTTCACCTATTAAATCAATCACAGTTTGATGCTTGTTATCTCTCACTGCCGTGACAACACCTTGTGGCTTATTAAGCATAATATACCGATGCGCTTCCCCTTTTAAATGATTGCCTTTCACTCTAACTTCTTGAACAAAAGGGTCCACATTATAGTTAATAGCCATTACAACTTCACCATCAACGGTTACTTGTTTCGCTAACAATAATCGTTTTACTTGTTTTCTTGAGCCTTGTTTCTTCTCTTCTAAAAACTTATCCAGTCTCATACCGATAACTCACTTTCATTATCTTCTCTACAAAAAAACGCCCATCATAAATGATGGACGTTTCAAAAACGTCTATTATTTTAATAATAAGCTTGTCATACGTTGAATACAAAAAGCAATAACATCTGTTGTTTCGTCTTGCTCTTTTTCAGAAGCATCAAATTTTTCACGGTCAACTTTTCCTGCTGGTGCATCAATAGAATCTACCATATCTTTACATGCTGCTACGTATGATGTGTAGGCTTTTTCTAATTTTTTATGAATACCGATTACTTTAACAGGTGCTTTTAAAGTAGTGATAGTTGCAAGCATCTCTTCATAACGCGCTGCACCTGCTGAGAAGTTAGTGTGAACTTCAGTTAATCTTTCTGATGATAGCTCTTCATTGTTATCTAATGATGTTCTCACGTCAACGAAGAATGGGTTTAATTTATCCCCAATCGCTTCAGTTTCAGTTACGATATCATTTATCTTTTGTACGTAAAATCCTAAATTTGGTTTCATAATATAATCCTCTTTCTTTTTCCTCTTTTTAAAATCTACTCCTATTTTACACTGTTTCACCCAATAAAAAAAGGGGTGTTGCTAATAACATAGCTCACCCCTTCTCTTTCTATTACATTTTACCTTGTTTTCTTTGAACAAATTTTACAATTTCCACGATTGGGATAATTGCAAATGATGAGCCAAATACTACTGCCCATTGGTAGCCATCTAAATGACTCACACTAAATAAGTCGTTAAATCCTGGAATGACAATTGTACTTGCCAATAACGCAAACGATAATAACGCCGCATAGTTAAAGAATTTATTACGGAATGCACCCACTTTGAACAATGATTGATGGACTGACTTCACATTAAACGCATGGAATAATTGAATTAAACCAAGTGTCGCATATGACATTGTTAAAGCATCCGCATGAATTGCATTATAGTCACCTGTATGAACAGGGTAAGAGATTGCAAAGAAGTAAACACCTAGCGTAATCGCTGCTTCTAAAATCCCTTGATAAATAATACTACTCATAACCCCACCTGAGAAGAAGTTTGAATCGCGTCCACGAGGTGAATGAGCCATAACATCTTTTTCAGCTGGTTCTAAACCTAAAGCAATCGCTGGGAATGTATCCGTTACAACGTTAATCCATAATAGATGAACAGGTAATAACGTGTCCCAACCTACAAGTGTCGCAATAAATAAAGTTAAAACTTCACCTAAATTGGCCGCAAGTAAGTATTGAACTGTTTTTTGAATGTTTGAGAACACTTTACGTCCTTCTTCAACAGCCACAATAATTGTCGAGAAGTTATCATCAGCAAGAACCATATCGCTGGCACCTTTAGAAACTTCTGTCCCTGTAATACCCATACCAATTCCGATATCTGCTGTTTTAAGCGCTGGAGCATCATTGACACCATCACCAGTCATCGCCACAACTTTACCTTCATTTTGCCATGCTTTTACAATACGTACTTTGTGCTCTGGTGAAACACGTGCGTAAACTGAATATTGCCCTACCACTCTGGCAAATTCTTCTTCAGATAATTCATTTAAATCACTACCTGTAATCACAGCTTCATGTTGTCCTTCTTGTAGGATACCTAAGCGAACTGCAATTGCTTCCGCTGTATCGCGGTGGTCACCGGTAATCATGATTGGTCTGATACCTGCTTCTTTAGCTACTTTTACTGCTTCTGCTGCTTCTTTACGCTCTGGATCAATCATCCCAACAAGTCCTGAGAACGTTAAGCCTTGTTCTAACTCATCAGTCGATACAATCGCTGGCATTGTATCAACAATGCGGTAAGCCATCGCTAACACACGTAAAGCTTGTTGACCTAAAGCTGTATTTGTTTTTAAAATCAATTGACGCTGAGCATCATCTAAACTCAACACATTACCATCTAAATCATAGTTTTCACAACGTTTTAGTAATTCATCAGGTGCCCCTTTAGTCGTAATCATAAAGCGACCATTGTCAATCTTATGAACGGTTGTCATCAACTTACGAACTGAATCAAATGGTAATTCTTCAACACGAGGTTCTTCTTCTAACTTCTCACGAACATCAAATCCTTTATCTAAACCAAATTGAACCAACGCTGTTTCTGTTGGGTCTCCAATTAAGTTTCCTTCAGACGAGAATTTTGTATCGTTACAGTAATTCATAATTTTTAGAGTTTTACTATCTGACATTGTCGCATCTGCTGCGTCAACCAGTTGATTGTTTGTAAAGATTTTTTCAACTGTCATTTGGTTCAGTGTCAACGTTCCTGTTTTATCTGAACAAATAATATCGGTACTCCCTAATGTTTCAACGGCTGGTAATTTTCTAACTAGAGCATTACGTTTCGCCATTTTTTGTGTACCTAAAGCTAAGATAATTGTTACAATCGCTGGTAACCCTTCCGGAATAGCTGCTACTGCTAAAGATACAGATGTTAATAGCATCTCTACCCAAGTGTGGTCACCTTTCATCATCCCAACACCAAACATAATCACACAAATACCTAAAATAGCAATCGTCAATGTCTTACCTAATGAGTTTAAGTTTTGTTTAAGCGGTGTGTCTGTTTCATCAGATTGTGCTAACATGCTGGCAATTTTACCAACTTCTGTTGACATTCCTGTTCCAACTACAACACCTAATCCACGACCATATGTCACGTTACTATTCATATAGGCCATGTTAATACGGTCACCTATACCAATATCTGTTCCTTCTAAAACAGCAAGCTCTTTCTCAACCGGAACAGACTCACCTGTAAGTGCGGCTTCTTCGATTTTAAGAGAATTCGCTTCGATCAAACGAATATCCGCTGGAATAACATCTCCTGCTTCTAACGTTACGATATCACCTGGTACTAGTTCTGTACTTTTAACTGTTTGGACGTGTCCATCTCTGATAGCATTAGCATTTGGCGTTGACATGCTTTTAAGTGCATCAATCGCTTGCTCTGCTTTTGCTTCCTGAACAACTCCGAATATTGCCATGATGACAACCACTACAATAATCATAATCGCTTCTACCTTATCACCTGTAAAGAATGATACTAAAGCAGCTGCCAGTAAGACCATAATCATAAAGTCTTTAAATTGATCAATAAATTTACTAAATAGGGATTTTTTACTTCCCTCATCTAATTCATTTCGACCATATGAAGCCAAACGCTCTGCTGCATCTTCACCCGATAAGCCTTTTTCAGTTGTCTCCATTTTTTCTAAAACCTCAGAACTCGTTTGAGTATAAAAGGCTTCTTGTAGCTGTTTCTTTTTTTCTTCTGACATTTGCTTTCCCCCTCGCTTTTTTACTTCTTCACTTCACTCAGTAAGATAGAAAAAGAGACCTATGTATGCTTAAATAAGCATACATAGGTCTCACTAATTAAGACAACACCAGAAAATATAGTTTTCAGTGTTGGTGATGTTGTCACGACTCACGTCGCCAGTTACTCCCCTATGAGCAAGTTCATATTAATTATATACAATAGTTACTAAATATGCAATTTATAACATAACACTTCGTTTAATTTTTATCTTCTGTCTTAAAACTTTTCACCCAAAAATTATCCATACTTCCCTGTTCCATACCTTGAACAAATTTTTGACGGATATCAGGATATGTTTCAGATAGGGTACTGACCACACCTTTAACTTCTTCTCGTTTCGTCTTCTTATCCACAGGACAGGGATTAAATATAACGGGTAACTCCTCACGTTTAACCAACTTTATAATGTCTTTTTCCTCTAAATATATCAATGGACGAATAACAGTTAGGTCGACATTACTAAGATACGTAATTGGATCAAAACTCGCCATCTTACCATGGAATAAGAAATTCATAAAGAAGGTTTCTATCGCATCATCCAGATGGTGACCCAAAGCCAGCTTATTGCAACCCAGTTCTTTCGCTCGTTTATTTAAAATACCTCGACGTAATTTAGCACATAGTGAACACGGCGACCGTTCTTTCTTTATATCAAATACCACCGTTGAGATATTGGTAGGAACGACTTCTAATTCATAACCTAATGATGCTACAAACTCTTCCATCGGCTTAATATCCATCCCAAATGCCATATCTAAACTAATTGGTACAATATCAAAATCAAATCCTAAACGTCGGTCTCGTTTTACTCTATCTAGAAAATAAAGCAACGACGTACTATCTTTCCCTCCACTCATTCCGATTGCCACTTTATCACCAGGTTCTATCAACCCATGATTTAAAATCGCACGTCTAATTGGGGTATAGTAGTTTTGATTATCTTTCTTTTTAAATCCCATTCACTTACTCCTTATAAAAATTCATTTCAACACTATAGCGATGACCTGAAACTAAATCATAACTGATAAGTTCATAATCTTCATATACTTTTTGAGTTTCTTCCGATAACGTTCTTTCTTTCGACCATTTACCATTACTGTAATACCTATTTTTTTCAAAAGCGGGCAACCCTTTCTCCAACTGACTTAATAATTCATAGTAGCCAGGTAATGGCTTCCCTATCTTTTCGAATAATTTAGGGCCAAAATAAATCGGACTAAGGATACTGTCTTCTCCACTATCTACAGGTTTGAATGTATCCTCTGAATCAATCATCATAAACTCCGTCAAATGAAGGGCTGTTTCGCCATTATTTTTCTTGGTCTGCTCACCGTAGATACCAGGTAAATGGTCTCCCCAGAACACCACAAGCGTCCTTCTATCTAATGCCTTCAACTCTTTAACAAACTTGTCCAGAGCTTGGCTCGTATAGCCTATATCTTCTAAATAAGTTTTAAAACTAATAGGATTTTCTACACCTGAAACCTGTTGATTAGATACCTGATATTTCTCAGAATAAGGCATATGTGTCTGCATAGTTACGAGATGTATAAACTGCTCTTTCTGGTTCTCATTTAATTTTTTGACTACCTCTGAAAAAGCTGATTCATCTGATATATAAGAGTTATTTTCTATCTTATCTTGATAGGTCATTTCTTTTTCTGAAATAAATTGATCAAAGCCTAATACATTATACACATCTTTTCGCTTATACATTGATGTATTATAAGGATGTATCGCAGTTGCTTCATATCCTTCATTTTTTAATACACTCACAATAGAGGGCAGTTCCTCTAGCTTAGGTACTAACATTGTATAAGGGGTCGTCATTTGAGGATTTAACGGTTCTAATGAAATCCCTGTTAGAGCTTCAAATTCAATATTTGCCGTCCCGCCACCATAGTTTTGTGACAACATTTGCCCACTATATGTCTGACGTGCTAACTCATGATAAGGTTGTAGGGTATCTCTTGAAAATTTTGGCCCTGTTAAACGACCTGGGTCCGAAAAACTTTCCGACATTACAAATACAATATTAGGTTGGTCAGTCGCATTAGTCTTACCTTTATCTGTCTGATAAGTTTTAACTATTTCAGCAATCTTATCTTTGGAATATCCTCTCGGTTTCACCATAGGCTCTACTTTTAAATTATATAAAAATCCTCCCACAAAGCCCGTATTGTAGTAATTCATCTCTTGGCTATACGGGACCCACAACGCCGTACGATTATAACCTTTTCTAAGCAGGTTGTCAGGTGAATTAAACTGACTGCTGTACCCTACACCCACAAGCCCAATTAACAAAAAAATACCACGATAAATCTGTCTATTTTTAGGCAACTTAAGACTTCTCAGTGCCCAATAAATAATTATTCCTATCAACACCATTATTATGATAACTAGTCCAATAACAAGCACTGGACCTACCATATCTTTTAAAACGGACCATTCGGTTATCATTTTCAAATCATCTGGATAAAGAGGTTCCATACGATATTTAATTTTTTGATAATTAGCCAGCCCTAATACGGTTATTCCAAGGCTGTATACTAACAAGCTCACTGATAAATTCGCCACAATACCGTAACATACTGCCCATACACTTAATAGGACAAATGTACCAAGAATAAATTTCTCCGTATGCCAGGATAATATAAATTTACTTACCAATTGCCAAGAAAAATGATTTTGAGCCAATTGCAAGTACACGTGGCTTATGAAGGCAATCACTAGAACTAAGAACACACGACCTAACTTTTTCAGCACTAGTTCGCCTTCCAAAATTCATCATACATTGTAATCGGTAAGTGACGCTTATGAGCTGTTTTAGTATACCAATTCTCAATCTTAATCGCAGCCTCTTCCGGTACCACTTCACCTTGAAGGTAAGCATCTATTTCTTCATAGGTTACACCTAGCGCCACTTCATCCGCTAACATCGGTTTGTCCTCTTCCAAATCCGCAGTCGGTACTTTTAAGTACAGCTCTTCTGACGCACCAAGCTCTTTTAATAATGCTTTTCCTTGTCCCTTAGTCAAACCTGCAAGTGGTAAAATATCTGCACCACCGTCACCAAATTTAGTAAAGAAACCTGTCACACTTTCCGCTGCGTGGTCAGTTCCAATAACCGCACCATTACAATCACCCGCTACCGCATATTGTACAATCATACGTTGTCTTGCTTTAATATTTCCTTTATTAAAATCACTAATGTTTAACCCAGCTTCTGAAAGTGATAGGCTACTTGCGTCAACTGCCTCTTTTATATTCACAACTAATTCTCTATCTGCTTGAATAAATTCTAATGCTTTTTGGGCATCTGATTCATCTGCTTGCTTTCCATACGGTAAACGGATTGCGACAAATTGATAGCTCTTATCTTTTGTCTCTTCACGTAATTCTTCAATCGCCAATTGAGCCAATCGACCCGCTAGAGTAGAATCCTGACCACCACTAATCCCTAATACTAATGATTTCAAAAATGGATAACGTTTTAAGTAATCTTTCATAAAATCAATTCTTTTTCTGATTTGTTCTTTAGGGTCAATACGTGGCTCTGATTGTAAAGCTTCTATAATTTCACATTGGTTTTCTCTCATTTTTCACACTCACCTTTCAATTAAAATAAGAGCAAGCCATCTCATACGATAGGATTTGCTCTTATTTGGTCCGATTTATTATAATGCTTTAATGTCACTTCTTACTGATTCAATAATTCGCATTTTATTATCATAAGCTTCTTGAGACAAGTCAACTGGATAAATTTGCGGATTTAAGTCACGTTTGTACTCATCCCATAATCCTGCATAATTCGCCATAGATAACGCCTTAATTTCTGCTAAAGTCGGTAAATCATACACAAGCTTACCGTCTTCAAAAATAGGTTGTAGAATAGGACGAGCTTCAAAATTGGTAACAGTCTTATTGATATAAGTATGAACGGGATGGAACATATAAAGTTCTTCTAATTCATTAGGGTTCTCATGCCATAACGCAATATAATCACCCTCTGATTTTTTAGTTTCTTTATGTGTCACACGCCACACTCGCTTTTTACCTGGTGTCGATACTTTTTCAGCATTATTTGATAACTTAATCGTATCAACCATATTCCCTTTATCATTTTCAATTGAAACTAATTTATATACAGCACCTAATGCTGGTTGGTCAAAAGCTGTGATCAACTTCGTTCCTACGCCCCATACATCAATTTTTGCGTGCTGCATTTTTAAATTCAGAATAGTCGCTTCATCTAGATCATTTGAAGCGTAAACCTTGGCTTCAGTAAAGCCTGCTTCGTCTAATTGTTTACGAACTTTTTTAGAAATATAAGCCATATCACCACTATCAATACGAACTCCTAGGAAGTTAATTTTATCTCCCATTTCCTTTGCAACTTTAATCGCATTTGGCACACCTGATTTTAACGTGTCATATGTATCTACTAAGAAGACACAGTCTTTATGCGTTGTAGCGTAAGCTTTAAAAGCTTCATAGTCATCTCGGTAAGACTGAACAAGCGAATGGGCATGAGTTCCACTAGTAGGAATACCAAAAATTTTACCTGCACGAACATTACTCGTTGCATCACAACCACCAATATAAGCCGCACGCGTTCCCCAAATAGCCGCATCCATTTCTTGCGCTCTACGTGAACCAAACTCCATCAATTTTTCATCACCAACAACTGATTTAATACGAGCAGCTTTAGTTGCGATTAACGTTTGATAATTAATTACATTTAAAATAGCCGTTTCAACTAACTGGCACTGCGCTAAAGGTCCTTCAACTTGTAAAATAGGTTCGTTATTATATACTAATTCTCCTTCAACTGCTGAGCGAACTGTACATTCGAATTTAAATTCTTTTAAATACGTCAAAAACTCTTCTGGATAATCTTCCACATCACGTAAATAAGCAATATCAGATTCACTGAACTTTAAATTTTCGAAATAATCGACCAATCTTTCAAGCCCCGCGAATACACCATATCCATTTTTAAATGGCATATTTCTGAAATAACATTCGAACACCGCATGACGCTCTGCTCTCCCTAATTCCCAATAGGTTTTCATCATATTAATTTGATAAAGATCAGTGTGTAATACTAAACTATCGTCTGGATAACTTGTCTTGTTCATGTCATACCCTCTCTACTTTTTACTATAGAAGCTCACTAATAGTTATCTTCTATTATTCCTCTCTATTGTAACATGTTTTGTGTGAAGTCTAGTTTTATATGTTTAAAAATACTGTGATATTTTAATACAAAACAAAAAAACTCTATCCCATTTGGGATAGAGTTTTGAACAATTAAATTTAAATTATTTAACTGTGATTGAAGCGCCAACTTCTTCTAAAGCAGCTTTTAATGATTCAGCTTCTTCTTTAGAAACGCCTTCTTTAATTGGAGCAGGAGCGCCATCTACAACAGCTTTAGCTTCTTTTAAGCCTAAACCAGTAGCTTCACGAACAGCTTTGATAACTTTAACTTTTTGGTCTCCAGCTGAAGTTAATTCTACAGTGAATTCTGTTTGCTCTTCAGCAGCAGCGCCACCAGCAGCACCAGCAGCAGCTACAGGAGCAGCAGCAGATACGCCAAATTCTTCTTCGATTGCTTTTACTAAGTCGTTTAATTCTAAAATGCTTGATTCTTTCAAATCAGCAACGATTTGTTCAATGTTTAATGCCATTTTTAAATTCCTCCATTATTATGTTGTTTTTTTAGTTTGTAAAGATCAAGCCGCTATTAAGCCACTTCTTCTTTTGAATCTGCCACTGCATTGATAGCGTACGCCACGTTGCGGACAGGAGCTTGTAGTACTGAAAGTAACATTGATAGCATACCTTCGCGGTTTGGTAATTGTGCTAAAGCGTTGATATCTTCTACTGAAGATACTTTACCTTCGATTACGCCACCTTTGATTTCTAATGCTTCCGCATCTTTAGCGAAATCGTACATAATTTTAGCTGGTGATACTACGTCTTCATTACTGAAGGCGATTGCTGTAGGTCCAGTAAATACATCGTTCATACCTTCTAAACCTGCTGCAACAGCAGCACGAGAAAGAATAGAGTTTTTAATTACTTTCATTTCAACATTAGCATCACGTAATTGTTTACGTAAGTTAGTCACTTCATCAACAGTTAAACCACGGTAATCTACTACGACTACAGAAGCTGCTTCTTTGAATTTAGTTGTAACCTCTTCAACAAGTTGTGCTTTTTTAGCAATAATTGCTTCGCTCATTTTAATTTCACCTCCTGAGTTTTGATGGTGGGAGTTTATACTACCTAAGTAATAAAAAAACTCCATGCCACCGTTGACATAGAGGGACTATTGACATTACTGCCAGATATTGTCCTCGGTAGGAAATTAAGGCAAGTGCCACCTACTGTCTTCGGTACGTCTTATTAGACTTAACTTAATCACTTTACCATAGGCAAAGTGATTAGGTCAAGAATATTTTATAACTTTATATTACAAATTAGATAGAAGCAGTGTCAATTTTAACACCAGGTCCAAAAGTAGTTGTAACTACTAAGTTCTTCATGTATGTACCTTTAGTTGCAGCTGGTTTAGCTTTAACCATTACATCATGAATAGTGTTGAAGTTTTCTACTAATTTAGCATCGTCAAATGATACTTTACCGATTGGCACGTGGATATTTCCAGCTTTGTCAACACGGTAAGTTACTTTACCAGCTTTAACTTCTTCGATAGCTTTAGTAACGTCCATTGTAACAGTACCAGTTTTAGGGTTAGGCATTAAACCTTTAGGTCCTAAAACGCGTCCTAATTTACCAACTTCACCCATCATGTCTGGAGTTGCAACGATAACATCGAAGTCAAACCATCCTTGTTGGATTTTAGCTGCCATATCAGAATCACCAACGTAGTCAGCGCCTGCTGCTTCAGCTTCTTTAGCTTTTTCACCTTTAGCGAATACTAAAACTTTTTGAGTTTTACCAGTTCCGTTTGGTAATACAACCGCTCCACGGATTTGTTGGTCCGCTTTTTTAGGGTCAACGTTTAAACGGTAAGCAACTTCAACTGTTGCGTCGAATTTTGCGATGTTTGTTTCTTTCGCTAATGCGATAGCTTCTGTAATTTCGTAAGCTTTATTTGAATCAACTTTTTTTAATGCATCTTGCATTTTTTTGCTTTTTTTAGCCATTATGTTTCCTCCTTGATTGTGGTTATAACGGTAGAACCTCCCACGGAATCTATATCTTTCAATATAAACCGACTGAGAAGCTACTTCCGGTGGTTACAGTGATTTCTTTAATTGTTTGCCAGGCTGTGGCTTAACACAAAGATTAGTTATCTACTGTAATCCCCATGCTTCTTGCAGTACCTTCAACCATGCGCATTGCTGATTCGATACCAGATGCGTTTAGGTCCTCCATTTTAAGAGTAGCGATTTCTTTAACTTGGTCGCTTGTTACTGATGCAACTTTAGTTTTGTTTGGCTCGCCTGAACCTTTGTCCACTTTAGCAGCTTTTTTAAGTAATACAGCAGCTGGTGGTGTTTTTGTAATAAATGTAAATGAACGATCTTCATATACAGAGATTACTACTGGAATGATTAATCCAGCTTGATCAGCAGTACGTGCATTGAAATCCTTAGTGAATCCCATGATGTTGATACCCGCTTGACCTAATGCAGGACCTACTGGCGGTGCTGGTGTTGCTTTACCTGCAGGAATTTGCAATTTAACGATTTTTTCTACTTTTTTTGCCACGAGACATACCTCCTTAAGTCCGTGATGTGGTTATATGGAGATTAAGATTTCTCCTCCCACCTTCTTTTGTTGCCAAAAGAATACGTGTTTCCACGCACTTGTATAATTATAGTAGATATGGCTTTATATAGCAAGCCCTTTTCCTTTCATTTCTATTAAAACTCTTACCGTTCTAATAGGACTCCCTAATTTTTTTATGGCCTAGGATATGTTATTATGGCACTATCAAGTAAATCTAACAGACAAAAGGAGAATTAGTATGTCTACAGGACAATTTAGAAGTGTTTTTGATATCATCGGCCCCGTAATGATTGGGCCAAGTAGCTCTCACACAGCAGGTGCCGCTCGTATCGGAAAAATCATTCGTGAAATTTTTGGAGAAACACCTGAGCAAGTGGACATTTTACTCTATGAATCATTCGCAAAAACTTACCGAGGGCACGGAACAGATATCGCTCTAGTAGGTGGATTATTAGGCATGGAACCTGATGACCCTCGCTTATCTTCCTCTCTTAAATTAGCTCACGAAGCGGGAATCGAAGTTGCATTTGTCCCTAAAAAAGAACAAGCTGACCATCCCAACCAAGTCACAATGCGTCTAATCAAAGGCGACCGTAAATTAAGTGTCACAGGGATCTCAATTGGTGGCGGTAATATTCAGATTACTGAAATTAATGGCTTCAAAATCGCTCTTAACGCTGGTGTCCCTACTTTTATTATTGTACATAAAGACATTACAGGTGCCGTTGCAAATGTGACTCGTATATTCCAAGAACAAAATATAAATATCGCTATAATGAATGTCACTCGTGAAAACAAAGGTGGCAATGCCATGATGGTAATCGAAGTTGATTCACCTACTGCTGACAGTTGTATCCCTGAACTGGAACAATTATCTGAAATTCAAAACGTTTCATTCTTTAACTAATTACATACTACGGAGGATTAAATCATGTTCGAAACTATTGAAGAACTGGTCGCCCTAGCTAATAAATGGGGCAGTGTCGCTGAAGCGATGATTCAGCTTGAAATGCAAGTATCAAAAGCCTCGCGCGAAGATATTATCAAACATATGCAAAAAAATCGTGATGTTATGCTTGCTTCTATTAATAAAGG
This sequence comes from Vagococcus fessus, assembly GCF_003987565.1. GTDB lineage: Bacteria > Bacillota > Bacilli > Lactobacillales > Vagococcaceae > Vagococcus_D > Vagococcus_D fessus. The sequence goes on along the minus strand of NZ_NGJY01000005.1, from coordinate 21,953 downwards.
GACTTCTGGTGTTACTTCTGTTACTGGCCTAACAGGTGGTGATGCACCTAAGATGAATGACTATCTTAAAAAAGGGAAATTTTTAAGTGGTGACTCTATCCTTAGAGCAGTTCGCAATGCTATCGCTGTTAATGAAGTCAATGCTGAAATGGGATTAATCTGTGCGAACCCTACTGCTGGAAGTGCCGGTGTAGCCGCTGGTGTTTTAGGAGCTGCTATTGAAGATTTAAATTTAACTGACGAACAACAGACTGACTTTTTATTTACTGCAGGTGCTTTCGGTTTAGTCATTGCCAATAACGCTTCTATTAGTGGCGCTGCCGGTGGCTGTCAAGCCGAGATTGGCTCAGCAAGCGCTATGGCAAGTGCTGCGCTTGTCGCGGTTGCCGGTGGAACACCTGAGCAATCAGCCCAAGCTATCGCGATTACGCTTAAAAATATGATGGGCCTTATCTGTGACCCTGTTGCCGGTCTTGTTGAGGTTCCTTGCGTTAAACGTAACGCTTTAGGTGCCTCTCAAGCCTATGTATCAGCCGATATGGCTTTAGCTGGTATTACAAGTGTCATCCCGCCTGATGAAGTGGTCCTTGCTATGGGGAAAGTTGGCGAACAAATGCCAAGTATCTTTAAAGAAACTGCTGAAGGCGGTCTTGCGGATACCCCAACTGGTCGCCGTATTGCAAAAGAATTATTCAAATAAAAAATAAGAACTCGAAGGAGTTCTTATTTTTTATTTGCGCCACAGGAACTGAGCTACTAAATCATCCACTTGTCTGTTTTCATGAAGTAAACTATGTTGTGCACGCCATCCTCTTATCTCACGCTCGATATAATAGTTTACTTTTCCTTCTATTATATGCTTCAAAGCTCTTGCGCTTGAAGTAGACACTACACCATCGCTTTTACTTCCATTCTTCAAATCTCCATAGATATTTAAAATACGTAAACTATTCGGTAACCGTTCACTATAACTTTTTAAATAACGGTATGTTTCGTGAAAACACTTAGGTCCTTCCTCATCACAATCATACTTGGTGATACCAGACTCATGTACTACTTCACTGTTAAAAGGACTTCCTATACAAACTAACTTTCTAATTTGAATAGCTCTATAATCATGTCCATGATCCACAATATATCTTAATCCTGTAATCCCACCCATAGAATGTCCTACAAAATCAACCTCGACAACGCCATACTCTAGCTGCAATTTAGTAAATATATCATTCAGCCACATCCCTTGCTGCCACTCCGTGGGGTCACTCTCTTTAAAGATAACCTGGATCAAGGGTGCCGGACCATTATTATAATAATCTAATTCACCATCTATTGTGATAGCTCCTGTTTTAGAAACCTCAATATCCATAACTTTTTTAGCCTTCTTGGCTTTTGTTAAACGCTTAATCATGCTTCCTAACGATCGCCTTGTTCCTTTTGTACCATGCATCATAACAGTTGGTACGATACGATTTTTTTCTTTGGAACTAAACTCTAATTTTTCTTGGGAATTAAATTTTTTTCTAATTGAATGAGTCGAAATAAAATCTGAATATTTCAAAAATACTTCTTTGTACCACTTCATACTCTTTATTCTCCCTTTATTTCAGGATTTAATGTACGAAAAAAGCCCATACTTCACAATAGGAGTATCGACTTTCTTCATAACATTATAATTTATCGATTTGCTCAAAGTCTAGCTCTGTAGACGTTTCACGACCAAACATATCAACTGTTACTTTAAGTTTTTGACGTTCTAAATCGATTTCGAAAATTTCACCTGTTAACCCTGAGAAAGCACCATCGATAATCTTAACAACTTCACCAATCTCAACATCTAATTCTTTGTGACGTGCACTTAAGCCAAGTTTACGTAAGATGTGCTCGATTTCTTCTTTTAATAATGGAGCTGGTTTACTACCTGCACCATGAGAGCCAACGAACCCTGTAACACCTGGCGTATTACGAACAACGTACCAAGAATCATCTGTCATGACCATTTCAACTAAAACATATCCTGGGAATGTTTTATTGATGTTGATTTTTTCTTTACCATTTTTCACTTCGCGTTCTTCTTCTTCTGGAACAACTACACGAAAAATAAAATCATCCATCCCCATGCTTTGAGCACGTGATTCGATATTAGCTTTAACCTTATTTTCATAGCCAGAATATGTATGTAATACATACCATTGTCTTTCAAATGTTTCCATTTCTAGCATCCTACTTTCTTGTGTAAAATAAAAAAACCTCAGTCTTTTCCGAAGTTCTCTCCGTCAACTAGTATATCACTCTTATTAGCCATTTACTAGTTATTTATAAAAAAAGCACTAGGCCCCTTTTTTAATGGGACACTATCAAAAGCATTGATTAGACTTCAGAATAGAACATTTCACACTTTAGCGGAATATGGAATACTTCGATACAGACTCCTCGTAATACCTTATCCGGCCAATTCCGTTCCAACTTATTTTCTATATCTCAATCGTTCATTATTCCCCTTGTTATTTTTCCTTCTAATTTCTTCTTGATGGCTTCTTATTTTACCTTTTGTAAATCTATTACTCTTGTTTCCGTACTAAAAAGCACGCCTTGTTGAATTCAAGTAACATGAATTTAACAAGACGTGCTTTTTTAGTATATTACATTATTCTGGATCAATTTCAGTCATAGGGAGTTTCGTTTCTCCATTACGAATTTTGACAATATAATTCGCTAAATTCGTCCAGTCGGTTGCACGAGGTGGTGCTAACCATACTATTTTGTTATCAATATCTTCGTAAGTATTCGGTGAATCTGTAAGAACTAAATCAACTTCCCTATAGTCATCACTAAACTCAATATTAATAGAATTTAAGAACATCATATTCTCTTTAATAAACTCAGCGTAGTTCAACCCTAGCCCAAAGTCAACACATACCGTAACTGCTTTAGATATATTAGAAAGAGAGATGTGTTTTATAAGTACTAACAAATAGTTATAAAATAAGTGTTGCTGATAGTCATCAATATTCGGCAAATCGCAATTCATAATATACTCTCTACAAAAGTGGAAATACTCATTATAAGTTTCTTCAAAATAAGTCACTTCTAAATTATTTGGCATCCATCTATTATTTGGAGCAAATGCTAGCATACCATACGCAGAAATCACTAAGTCATCAGTAAACTCTTTTTCCGTTCGTTTCAAAACAATTTCATTCTTAAAAACTTTTTGAAACTCGTTAATGAAATCCCCTACATAGTTGTGCAGAAGCGAGTCATCCGGCAAATCGACACAATCAGATACATCTAACATATGTTCTGTTAACAATATCCCCATTATAACGGTTGTTTCATGCTTTAAAGCTTCTTCAGAAAAAATCCCAATATTTTCTAACGACATGTAAACACTTTGCCAAATGATAGACTCTTTCGAATAAATATCTATCGCCCCATATCCAACAGCGCTATATTCCGTCGACTTATGACGATGGATAGACATATCAAGATAATGAAATAATTTATTTCTGGATAATTCCTTACAACTTAAACCTGTGTCAAAAATCAAACGATCTACTATCTCGCCAACACCTAAATGCATTGTTTTGGGATACATAATATCAGCATTATGATCCACTCTATTAAACAATTGATAGAAGAAATAACGAATTTTTTCTTCCGGTCCTACTAATTCAAGCTTTTTCGTAATTTCTATATCAAATTCTGACATAAATTTTTTCAATTCTTTGACCATTTTGTACATAGTGGATAAACTAATAAAATTATCTTCCGCAAACTGGTTAATATTGATCTCGTCGTTCATATAGATATCCAAAAGTAAATTAAATTTCAAAGAATTTTTCACTAGTGCTTCTAACAATAATTCCGAATTAGCTTGATGCGATTCAAAAAGAATAATATCTGGACCTGATACTTTCAAATTGAAATATTCATTCAAATTATATTCTTCAAAATCCAACAGACACTCTTCAATAATTTGGTTACAAATAAACTCTGAAATCCCCATTATTTCTTGCATTTCTATTTTAGAAATTGAAAAGTCACCAGCTGTTTCTAAAATACGGATAAAATCTAATTTCCGTTTAGCACTCTTATCTAACAAGTTATCAATCATCACATATCACCCTACTATACTCCCTAAATTAATTTATCTTATTTTTAAAATTAAACACCTAAAAAACAGGTTCACCTTATTTCAACTAAATAAAGAATCCTATCTGAACATTATATGACTGAATTACATTTAAAGTCTACTTACTTCTACATTTTTTATTTTATAGCACTTTCACAAAAGAATCGTTTTGAATAAAAGTTAACATTATATATATATGATATCACAAAAATAGTTTATATTTTCTATAATTTTAGTCAGTTTAAAAAATAAATAAAATTTTCTCAAAAAAAAAGTCATCCCCATATAGAGATGACTTTTTACTATACAAACAATTTAATGATTAAATTAATGCCATAATCAACAACTCCGAAGAACAGAGCAAACAATAATGTTGTTTGAATAACTGTCGATACATCTTTCTTCAATTGTTTTTTTGAAGGCCATGTTACGATTTTCATTTCTTCACGAACACTCTTTAAAAATTTCATCAGGTAGTCCTCCTCGTCTTTACTTATTTTGTTTCACGATGCAATGTATGTGATTTGCAGTATTTACAAAATTTTTTGATTTCTAAACGTTCTGTGCGTTGTCCTTCATTTACAGACTTAGAGTAATTTCTAGACCCACAAACCGAACAAGCAAGTGATGATTTTTTAGTTGGCACGGTACAGTATCCCCCATCCTGCTTTAGTTTTACTAGTTTACATTACCACCATTTTTCTATACTGTCAATTGACTATTCAACAAATATGAGTATTCAAAAAAATATATTCTACTTTTATCTAGGGGTTTTGATTAATATATGTTAAGATAATACTAACAAATCACTCATAATTAGGAGGTTCCTAAAATGCTAATCAAACAAGTTTGCATTCCAAAACAAGCCTTAACAACCGTAGATGAAACATGTTCACTAGAGGCCGCTTTAACTATTCTAGAAGATTCTGGTTACCGCTGTGTACCCGTTCTTGACTCCACAGGCAAAATCTTCCGTGGTAATATCTACAAAATGCATATCTACCGTCATAAATCTAATGGTGGCGATATGTCATTACCAGTTACTCATCTTATTAAAAATGCTACGAAATTTATCCATATCAACTCGTCGTTCTTCAAAATATTCTTCACGATTAAAGAATTACCTTATATCGCAGTTCTTGATGAACAACAACATTTTTATGGTATTTTAACTCACAGTAAATTATTAAATGTTTTAGCTCAATCTTGGAATGTTTCTGAAGGTCGCTACGTTTTAACCGTTGCTTCTACTGGACAACAAGGTGATTTAGCAGCCGTATCAAAAATCATTTCAAAACAAACTTCTATTACAAGTTGTATTACATTAGATGTTGGACAAGATGAATTCATCCGACGTATGCTATTCACTTTACCTGCGGATACTACCGAAGACACACTTAATTCTGTCATTACTCATCTAGAGAAGAAAAAATACAAAGTCGTTGAAATTGAAGATTTACAAAAATCTATTGAAGACAGCCACTAATAAAAAAGCTTAGCCTTCCGGCTAAGCTTTTTTTCTTTATTTAATTAGACGGTAGATTGCATCTGCATAAATAACAGTCGCATTAATAATATCGTCTACTGCCATAAATTCGTTAGCTTGGTGCATTGTATCTACACTGTGTGGGAACATCGCACCAAACGCAACACCGCGTTCTAAGATACGTCCAAATGTACCGCCACCAATTACTTTACCTTTTCCTTCAAGACCAGTATGTTCAGTATAAACAGCTAATAAAGTTTTAACTAATTCATCATCTTCTGGTACATAGTGAGGCTGGCTAGCTTTAGATACAACTACTGAGCCGCCAACTGAAGAAACTAACTCTTCTAATTTAACTTTCATATCGTCAGCTGTTGTTCCTTTAGGATAACGGATATTTAAAGTCACATAATTTCCTTCTTCACCTGCTACGAATGAGAATAAACCAGCATTCACTGTTAACTCACCCATAATATCATCCGTGTGAGCAATTCCTAATTTTCCACCTGTTGTATCTTCGTGGATAGATGCAGTAATTGTGTTTAAGAATGCTTTAGCATCGCCTTCAAAAGCAAAGTTGCTTAAGAATGCTGCTAAATATGTTCCACCATTAATTCCTGATTTTGGGCTAGCTCCATGAGCTGATTTACCTTTTACGATAACTGTTACAGTTTTTCCATCTAATTCTACTGAACCAGAAATTGGATTTTTCTCAGCAAAATCAATGAAATCAACTTCCATTTTAGCTGCAGCTTCTTCATCAGATACTTCAATAACTGCTGTTGCAGATTCTGGTACCATGTTAACACGTAAACCAGATTTGAAGCTTGTTAATTGATAAACACCTGAAGTCGTCCCGTTAAATTCTAAGTTGATTGAGGCATTTCCTTTTTCACCATTGATGATTGGGAATTCTGCATCTGGAGCAAAACCAAAGTCAGGTTTTTCTTCAACTTCCATGTAACGGTCCATACATTGCCAACCGCTTTCCTCGTCCGTTCCAATAATAAAACGAACGCGTTTAGAAACAGGTAAACCTAATTCTTTAATCATTTTTAACGCATAATAAGCTGCCACACTTGGGCCTTTATCATCGCTTGAACCACGAGCAAATAATTTACCGTCTTTAATAACCGGTGTGAATGGATCTGTGTCCCAACCAGTCCCCACAGGAACCACGTCAACGTGACCAAAAATCCCCATTGTTTCATCGCCTTCACCAAATTCTAAATGTCCAGCAATGTTTTCGATATTTTTTGATTTAAAGCCGTCACGTTCACCAATCTCTAAGAAACGTAATAAAGCTGCTTTAGGGCCAGGTCCAACGGGAGCATCTTCAGTTGCTTTATCGTCTTCTCTCACACTTGGAATACTTAATAAATCAAATAAGTCTTTAAATAAATCATCTTTTCTTGCTTCTACTTCTTCACGCCAATTAATTGTCATTCATTCCACTCCTATCTGATTTTAAACATACCTCATTCTACCATTTTTTCACGAAAAATAAAAAGGAGGACCTTGTCTTTTTAGAGTTTTTGCTTTTGCAACTGTTCTAACTCTTCAGGTGTGACTTTTCGATAGCTTCCTTTTGATAAAGTCGCATCTAATATGAGTCCTCCCATAGAATGACGGTGGAGTGTCATTACTGTCTTTCCAACCGCTTCAAACATCCGCTTCACTTGATGATACTTCCCTTCAGAAATAACAACATCAATTCTCGACTGTTCTAATTTTTCGTCTACAGATACAATTGTTAAGTAACCTGGCAGACATTCTTCATCTCCTGAAATAACCAAGCCTTCTTTAAATTTAGCTACATCTTCTTCCGTCACAATCCCCTCAATCAAAGCATGATAACATTTCGAGACATGTTTTTTAGGAGATAATAAATTGTGACTAAGTTGCCCATCATTCGTTAAAATCAGTAACCCTGTCGTATCCTTATCCAAACGTCCTACTGGAAATAAATCGTCACGATAATCTTCACGACTAAGTAAATCAAGAACTGTTTTATGACGATTATCTTCCGTAGCGGAAATAACCCCTTCTGGTTTATGCAACATATAATAAAAATACTTTTGGTACTCTAAGACCTCTCCATTCAATGTTACATTATCTGATACTTCATTTACACTAAATTTCCCGTCCTTCACTCTTTTACCGTTCACTTCTACATTCTCTTTTTTTAAAATCTCTTTGACTTCTTTCCGACTGCCATAGCCACAGTGGCTAATTAACTTATCTAATCTCATCTAATCCCTCACTTATTTTCATGGTAGTAAAAAAGAACACTTATAAAAAGTGTTCTCCTCATTTTTAAATACCTTTGATTTTCAACTTACGACGAATTCCTGCTACCTTATCGCCTAGTAATTGATCTGCTAGACGTAATTTTAAAGCAAGGTATCCATATATCGCAACACCTAGTCCGCCAACAACCATTACAATAATAAATGATTGGATTTTACTATCTGGACTTAAGAATGTGCATAGTAGCAAACGTGCTAGGTAAGCCGCAACGGTCATAATCACACTTAAAATAAAAATTAAAATCGTTCTTCTTACTACAATACTTAAATCAAAACGAGTTATCTTTTTAATATGGGCTGTTGTTAAATAAGACGCCACTAAGAAACAAATAGCTGTTGATAACAACGGTCCATAAACTTGAAACTTGGCAATGAACGGGTATTGTAAAATTACTTTTACAAGTAATCCTATTCCTAAAAACTGCATAGCTTTCTTATTTTCATATAAACCTTGAAGTGTCGTTGACACTAGCATATAAAACCCTAAAATAATACCTACATAACATGCTTGTATTAAAACTGATGACCCTAATTGATCAGGCTCATAGAATAGTGTATTTAACGGATAAGCTAGGACTATCATTCCCATTGTCGCAGGAATCATAACGAAGAAGAATAATTGAAAATTATCCGCAATTAGTTTTGCGACACCACGACGGTCTTTAAGCGTAAAAGCTTCTGTTACAAGTGGTAAACTCGTTACCGCAAGTGATGTTGCAATTGAAATTGTAATCATCGTTAACTTGTCTGGATTAGCACTAAACGTACTAAACAACCCTTTTATTTGTGTTGGCGTATAATTTGTTAAACGGTGCATCGCACGTTCAAACGTATATTGATCAAAAATCTTCACGATTGTAATCGCTGACCCAATCACGATAAACGGTAACGCTTCTACCATCATTTCTTTTAATAAATCATTTGTTGAAATCGTAATTTTATTATCACTATTTTCTTCAAGCTCACGCATTTTCTTAGATTCTTTTTTATAGAACCATCCTAATGCTAACATTGCCGCTAACATTCCGATAAACGCCGCAAATGTTGATTGAGTTACTGCTGCAACATAATCACCTGTTGTTACTTTCATAATAATAAATGTTGCCAGTAACATGTAAAAGACACGTGCAAACTGTTCTACAATTTGAGAAACAGCTGATGGCATCATATCATGGTAACCTTGGAAGAAACCACGTATAACACTCATACAAGGGAAAACAAGTAAGGCGATACTTAGAGCTCTCATTGTCGGAATTAATTCTTTATCACCTGCCGCTAATATAGGGGCTGCAAAGAACATAATACCCGCAAACGCTACACCTAAACCTAACATCAAGTACATCGACTTTTTAAATAATTTCTTACTCAAACCGTATTCATTTAATGAGTTATAGTGAGAGATTTGTTTGGCTATAGCACCAGGAATACCGGCCGTTGCAATCATTAAGAATAAAGCATAAATATTATAGCCTTTCGTAAATAGATTATTCGCAACTTTAGCATTCTCACCCATCCATGCATACCACGGTATGATATAAATGGCTCCCATTAAACGAGATACAACACTACCAATTGTCATCCAAAGTGATCCACGGACCATCTTTTGTTTAGAGTCTAATTCTTTTTGTTCAAAATTCTCATTTTGAATTTCCATGTTTTATGTCCAACTTTCTTACCATTCTAAAAAACTGTTACTATCATTCTACCAAAAATAAACACAATAGTTAAGGTATAGTCCATATTTAATTATTAAATTTTCATTTAGTCTACCCGAAAAAAAAAGAACCGTAAAAATTACGATCCTTTTTATACAGTATTGATTTAATTCGCTACAATATTGACTAATTTATTCGGTACAGCAATTACTTTTCGGACTGTTTTATCTGCTAATTGTTCAGCAACTAATTCGTTAGCCATTGCTAACTTTTCTAGTTCTTCACGGTCAGTATCGCGTGAGACCATTAATTTCGCACGAACTTTACCATTGATTTGAACAACAATCTCTAACTCATCTTCCACTAAGAATTTCTCTTCGTAAGTTGGCCATGCCACATATGTTAAGCTTCCTTCGTGACCTAAGATAGTCCATAACTCTTCACTCATATGAGGAGCAATAGGAGCCAATAATTGAACAAACCCTTCGATATACTCTTGAGGTAAGATATCTTGTTTGTTCGCTTCATTTACAAAGACCATTAATTGAGAAATCGCCGTATTGAAACGTAAACCTTCATAATCTTCTGTCACTTTTTTAACCGTTTGATGATAAACCTTCGCTAATGCATCATTTGCTTCTGATGTAATCGCATCACGTTTTTGATTATCTTCTGTTACGATTAAACGCCACACACGGTCTAGGAATTTACGGCTACCTTCAAGACCATTTTCGCTCCACGCAATGGCTGCATCAAGTGGTCCCATAAACATTTCGTATAAACGTAATGTATCCGCTCCGTATTTCTCAACCACATCATCAGGATTAACAACATTTCCTTTTGATTTAGACATTTTTTCATTGTTGCTTCCCAAAATCATCCCTTGGTTATATAGACGTTGGAATGGCTCTTTAGTTGGCACAACACCACAGTCATATAAGAATTTATGCCAGAAACGAGCATATAATAAGTGAAGAACGGCATGTTCTGCTCCACCAATATACATGTCAACTGGTAACCAGTCATTTAATTTTTCTGGGTCCGCTAATACCTCATCATTTTTAGGGTCGATATAACGTAGGTAATACCATGAGCTACCTGCCCATTGTGGCATTGTATTCGTTTCACGACGTCCTTTCATACCCGTTACAGGGTCAACAACATTTACCCACTCTTCAATATTAGCAAGTGGCGATTCACCCGTACCACTTGGTTTAATATCGTTTGTTACAGGTAAAATTAATGGTAATTCTTCTTCAGGAACAGTTGTCATTGTACCATCTTCCCAGTGAATAACTGGAATTGGTTCACCCCAATAACGTTGACGAGAGAATAACCAGTCGCGTAGACGGTAACTTACTTCCTTACTTCCTACTTCTTTTTCTTCTAACCATTTAAGCATCTCTGTAATAGCTTCTTCTTTACCTAACCCATTTAAGAAATCAGAATTGATATGGTTGCCATCACCTACATAGGCTTCTTTTTCAATATCTCCGCCTTCAACAACCGGTGTGATTGTTAAATCAAATGTTTTAGCAAACTCATAATCACGCTCATCGTGTGCAGGAACTGCCATAATCGCACCTGTTCCATATGTTCCTAGAACATAATCTGCAATCCAGATAGGCATTTTTTCGCCGTTAGCTGGGTTAATCGCATAAGCCCCTGTGAAGACACCCGTTTTTTCTTTTGATAATTCTGTACGCATTAATTCAGATTTCTTAGCAGCCGCTTCACTGTAAGCTTCAACTTCTGCTAATTGCTCTGGAATTGTAATTTCTTTTACTAAATCTAATTCAGGTGCTAATACAGCATAAGTTGCCCCAAATAATGTGTCCGGACGAGTTGTGAAGACTTCAAATTCTTTATCAGAATCTGCCACTTTAAAGGTTACTTTAGCTCCTTCAGAACGACCAATCCAGTTACGTTGCATCTCTTTAATATTCTCAGGCCAGTCGACTTCCTCTAAATCATCAATCAAACGGTCTGCATAAGCTGTGATTTTTAACATCCATTGTTTCATCGGAACACGTAATACTGGGTGATCTCCACGTTCGGATTTACCATCAATAACTTCTTCATTGGCTAAAACCGTTCCCAAAGCAGGACACCAGTTAACTGGAATTTCAGCTTCATACGCTAAGCCTTTTTCAAATAATTTTGTGAAAATCCATTGTGTCCATTTGTAGTAACTAGGGTCTGTTGTATTAATTTCACGATCCCAATCGTAACTAAACCCAAGTGAGTTGATTTGTTTACGGAATACTTCAATATTTTGTTGTGTAAATTCTGCAGGGTCATTCCCTGTATCTAAAGCATACTGCTCAGCTGGTAAACCAAAGGCATCCCATCCCATTGGATGTAAAACATTATAACCTTGGCTACGTTTCATACGTGATAAAATATCTGTTGCTGTATACCCTTCAGGATGCCCTACGTGAAGCCCTTGTCCTGATGGATACGGGAACATATCTAGTGCATAAAAGTTATCTTTCCCTTTATCTTCAGTTGTTTTAAATGTGTGATTGTTAGCCCAAAATTCTTGCCATTTCTTTTCTATTTCTTTGTGTTGGTATCCCATACATAATCCCTCCTAATAGTAATAAAAATAAAAACGCCCTATAAAAGCCACAACAATGTGTCGCTTTTATAGGACGTCTGATTGTCATCTAAACGTGGTACCACCCATAATTTACATTTGTAGTCATTAACAAATGCCTCATACTCATGATAACGGCTGACACCGGTTTAACCTTATCAGTTAAACAGTTCCCAAGGTAAGTTCAAAAGCGTTCACTGCATGTTCACACCACCACATGCTCTCTGTAAGCTAGGACTCTTTACTACTCCTCTTCGTTTGTATACTACTCATAGTATCAAATAACCCCGCCAACTGCAACCTAAAAACAAAACTAACGCCCTAGTCACTCTAGGACTTTTGACTGATTTTTGCCCTACCCTATTGTACTGCTAGTCTTTAGAGGCTATATTTATACTAGTTACTTAACGTCACTCACGTTTAGAGCAATTCCAAAGAAATGAGGGTTCTACTTATGAACAAGGAACACTTTTTAACTGAGTTAAAAATAAAGCTACGTCCTTTACCTAAAAAAGAACAAGCTTACTTTTTACACCTCTATAATGATAAATTTAATCAATTACTAGATGAAGGTCTAGAAGAAGTTTATGTTTCAAAACAACTTGGACAGCCACAACATATTGCGGAAGATATTCTAAAAGAATATGGTATCCAGCCTACGGAGCACCCCTCAGAAAAAAATAACGACTGGCAAGAATTCTCAAGCAGCGATGCTTACGATGACCATCCTTATTATCAAAACTTTTCAGCACAAAAGAAACCAGCCTCTTTCTTTATACGTTTTTGCCAGGTAGCAGGCGTCTTACTTTTTAACGGCTTATTCATGATATGGATGATTTTCGGTGCATTAGCCCTATTATTTGGTATTTGGTTGACTGTGCTTATCTTAACACTATCACCACTCATTGGAATTGTTGCCTTCTTTTTAAACACGGGCGCTATGGCAATGTTTCAAATCTTTGCCTCTATTGCCTTATCAGGAATAGGAATAATCGGACTCGCTCTACTTATTCCTATCACTAAAGCAGTCAAACAATTACTAAAACACTACACAACATGGAATCTACGACTATTACGAGGTGAACACTAATGACAAAAAAAATGATTAGCCTTGCCTCTTTTGGTATCTTACTCCTAATAATCGGAGTAGCTGGTGGTACTTTCTACTATGTTAAAGCAGACAAACAACTTTCAACTCATATTAAAGAGGACTATCAACCTAAAAATAAAAAAGCAACCGACAACTTAGAATTAACCATTTCTGGTGATTTAAATTATCGCATCAGCCAATCTGATGATAATAAATTCCACATTGAAGGTACTACTTACTCCTTAGATAAAAGTCAAAAATTCGACTGGAAAAAATCTGAGACCGATGATGCAACTAAAATCGATTTAACCTTTACGAAAAGTACTAAAAAAATGCCGACTATCGGTGTTAATTTTTGGGAAACAGAACATCAATCGGTTTACCTAAGTATCCCAAAATCTTATAAAACCATTACAGTCAAAGGTCAAAAAAATTCGCAAGTTAATCTCTTTGATATGACAACTGACAACCTCATCTTAAAAAATGAAGGGGCTCATGTTACTCTTGCAAACTCAAAATTAACAACCTTAAACGTAACAGGCAATGCATCTTACATATCACTCTTTGACCTTAAAGTTGAAAAAGAAATCACAGCATCTAATGAATCAGCAACACTTGATATTAATAATACTAAATCGCCAATCATACTCCTTAAAAATAATGACGGTGAAATCCTAGCTTCTGAAGTAAAAGGAAGCATTGAGGTGACTACTGAAAGTGGCGATATTTCATTAACAGAAATAAAAGGACCTATCACCGCAACTTCTCAAAACGGAACAATCAATTGGGATAGTGCCTACCTAGAAGATGATGCCAACTTAACAACTGTCAACGGTGATGTGTTTGCTAGATTTGGGTATAGACCAAAAGATAGCTCTATTAAAGCTAAATCTCAGAATGGTGATATCACTCTATTTAATAAAGATACAGACCACTTCAAAATAAAAAATGCAAAACATACCCTTTCAATTGAAACCTCTTCTGGTAATATTGATGTTTCCGCTGAAGGCTATGAAGATTACGACGATGAACTTGATGATGACTTTTAAATCACACTCTCATCTGATTAGTTAATCCCAAATATATGATATAATAAAAAGACTCTTGGTCCGCCCATGAGTCTTTTTATTATACCCCAAAGGAGCGACTTACTATGCACAGTTCAAAACACAATAACTGGTACTTAGCCGGTAGTGTATCACTTGTTTTCTTCATGATACTCGGCTATACCGTCAAATTTTATGAAAGTACACTTTCATTTATAGACCAACCTCTTACCACAGCAATTCGGGACACATTAACTGACACAAAAACAAGCTTCTTCACAGGAGTAACTCAACTCGGAAGTAGTATAGGCCTTATGATTCTACTACTGATCACTTGTTTACTACTCTTAAAATTTAAACGTAAAGCGGAAGCACTTTGGCTTTTGGTAAATGTGGGGTTGATTGCAAGCCTAGGTAACTATTTAATTAAATTCCTATTCCAACGACCTCGCCCAAGTATTGAACACTTGGTTTACGCCAACCATTATAGTTTCCCAAGTGGCCATTCTATGGCGAGTATTTTATTCTACGGAACACTGATTATTATCAGTCAACTTGTTATAAAAAATAAAATAGTCCGTCTTATCAGCCAACTTATCTTAGGCAGTCTTATTTTACTCATAGGCCTTAGTCGTGTCTATCTAGGTGTTCACTACCCTACAGATATTATCGGAGGCTACTTACTAGGACTGAGTTGGTTACTCGCAACTTATCCATTATTCCAAAAACAACGCTTTATCTGGCGATTTAAAGGCAAACAAAAATAAGAAAGGTGTTACCCATGACTACACAAACATTTCGCTATTCAAATGATCCTACTAAAAATTACCACACTTGGAATTATGCCCTGAGAGAAACTTTTGGTGAAAAACTTTTTAAAGTTCCTATCGACGGTGGCTTTGATTGTCCTAATCGTGACGGAACAGTCGCAAGAGGCGGTTGTACCTTTTGTAGTGTCTCTGGTTCCGGGGACATGATTCTTGAGCCTACAGCACCTCTTGATGAGCAATTCCATCAAGAAATTGAGCGTATGCATAAAAAATGGCCGGGGGTTACCCAGTACCTCGTTTATTTCCAAAACTTTACCAATACCCACGCCCCAGTTGAGGTTATTCGTGAGCGATTCGAGCAAGTCCTTAGCCAACCAGGTGTTGTTGGTATCTCTATCGGAACTAGACCCGACTGTTTACCTGATGATGTGGTAGACTACCTTGCTGAATTAAACGAACGCTTCTATCTATGGGTTGAATTAGGCCTACAAACAACCTATGAAGAAACAAGTGAAAAAATTAATCGTGCACACGACTACCAAACCTATCTAGACGGTGTAGCTAAGCTCCGTAAACACAACATAAACGTGTGTACTCACCTTATCAATGGCCTACCTGGTGAAACAACAGATATGATGTTAGAAAATGTTCGCCGAACTATTTTAGATTCAGACATCCAAGGGATTAAACTTCACTTGCTCCATCTCATGACCAATACAAAAATGATGCGTGACTATGTTTCAGGAGACCTGAAACTCATGACACAAGAAGACTATGTTAACCTTATCTGCGACCAGCTAGAAATGATTCCACCAGAAATAGTCATCCACCGTTTAACAGGGGACGCACCTAGAGATACTATTATTGGTCCAATGTGGAGCCTAAAAAAATGGGAAGTCTTAAATGCGATTGATAATGAATTAGCTAGAAGGAATAGCTATCAAGGAAAATTTAATAGCCGAGAGGAGAATACTCATGCTTAAAACAGCCTTACATTATAGCCATGATTTATTAAAAGAGGTTGTCACTGAAGGTGATTTAGTGATAGATGGTACAGTTGGAAATGGGAATGACACCTTGTTTCTAGCTGAACTAGTAGGCGAAACAGGAACAGTCATTGGTTTCGATGTTCAAGAACAAGCCATCCAAACTACTCAAACAAAACTCGACGAGGCCGGCCTTAACAAACAAGTAGCTCTCTATCAACAAGGTCACGAAACATTAGCTCATGTCATTCCTTCAGATAAAAAAGTGAAAGCTGCTATTTTCAACTTAGGCTATCTTCCTAAAAGTGATAAAACTATCATTACTCAAAGTCATACTACCTTAAAAGCACTAGCCGACCTACTCGAGCTCACTGAGGACTTAGGTCGTATTATCGTAGTCATATACTATGGACATGATGGTGGCGAAATTGAAAAAGAGGCCGTCTTAGATTTTGTTAGACAAATTCCGCAAACACAATGCAACGTCTTATCTTATCAATTTATTAACCAAAAAAATAATCCACCTATTCTAATTACTATAGAAAAAAAATCTCAGAAGATTAACTAATCTCCTGAGATTTTTTTAAACTAATTTTTCTGATTTTTGGAATTGATTCATAACTAATGCTGCAATAATTAAGATAATTCCAACAAAGTAAACTGTGTGTAACCCCGTATATAAAATAGAACGAAGTGGCACAATTGATTCTGTCGGCAATTGGCTTAATGTTTCATGACTTGATAATTGGTCAATCATTTCACGTTTTAAACCTAACGTCGTATCCGTAGCTACTTCTTTATTAAAGTGGTTATTCAATACCACCCCAAAGATTGAAACCATAATAGTTTGACCCAAAGTACGGCTTAATGTATTCAGCGATGTTGCAATTCCGATATTTTCTTCATCGACACAACTTTGCGCACGCACAGTCGTACATGTAATCGTAATTCCTAAGCCAATTCCTGTAAATCCTGAAATTAAACAGAATGCCCAGAATGGTGTTGTCACAGGAACATTTGCCAAGAACAATCCACCGATTAAGATAATCACTAGCCCAACTGTCATCGCACGTTTCGTTGTTGATTTTTCTAATAACTTATCTGCTAAGAATGATCCAATTACCCAAGCGAATGACAACGGCGCTAACGCCATGCCACCAAGAGCTGCTTTAAGGCCTAATACGCCTTGCATCCACATCGGGATATAAACATCAATTCCCATTAAGAAGCCACTTACTAATGCTGCAATTAAATTAACAATCATAAATGTTGAATGTTTAAATAAATCTAATGAAATAACTGGATCTATAGCTGTACGTTCTACTTTTACAAAAACAAAGCCTAAAACAATTACCAAAGCAAAACAAATTGCTGTAATAAGACTTGCTCCAGATGGATCACTTAACGTTTGGAAACCATATAATAATACTAGTAGTAGCATCATCAATGTTAAACTTCCTGCCACATCAATTGGTTGTTTTTCATGCTCACTCTTAGGTTCAACTAAGAACATCATTGTTAGTATAACCAAAACTATTCCAATCGGAACATTTACAAAGAAAATCCAATGCCAACCGATTGTATCAACAATAAATCCTCCGCATAATGGTCCAATAACACTGGCAATCCCCCAAAAAGCACTACTCAAACCTAAAATTTTAGCACGCTTTTCAATTGGATAAATATCAGCAATAATTGTCATGGCTACTGGCATAATAGCACCCGCACCAATACCTTGAATAGCTCTAAAGACTATCAATTGAATCATACTACCTGAAATTCCACATAAAGACGACCCAATAATGAACACAATAATACCAAATATAAAAACAGGTTTCCGCCCAATACGGTCAACAAGTTTACCATAGATAGGTGTCATCATAGCATTAGTTAATAAATAAATTGAGAAAACCCAACTCATTATTTCTCCACCCTTTAATTGACCTGCTATGGTTGGCATCGCGGTTGATACGATGGTTGCTTCTATCGCCGTCATAAAAATAGCAATAAAGACTGTTAATGTTACTACTTTTACATTTGTTTCTTTTCTTCTCACACTTCCACTTCCCTTAATCTATATTATTCTATAAAAATAGCGTCTCCCAACGAAGTCAAATAAACTTCATTGAGAGCCGCCTCTATTACTCTGCTAAGCTTGATAAAAGGGCTTCAACTTTATCAGTTTTCTCCCAAGTGAAGTCAGCATCTGTACGACCAAAATGACCATATGCTGCAGTTTTTCTGAAAATTGGTTTTCTTAAATCTAGCATATCAATAATCCCTGCCGGACGTAAATCAAAATTCTCTCTAACTGCTTGAATTAATTTATCTTTTGAAACAGTTTCAGTTCCAAATGTTTCAATAGAAATAGAAACAGGTTGTGCCACTCCAATAGCATATGCTAATTGAACTTCACATTTTGTTGCTAGTTTAGCTGCAACAATATTTTTTGCAATATAACGCGCTGCATAACTAGCCGAACGGTCAACCTTAGTGGCATCTTTACCAGAGAATGCACCACCACCATGACGAGCATAGCCACCATAAGTATCAACAATAATCTTACGTCCTGTAAGACCAGCATCCCCTTGAGGTCCACCAATAACAAAACGACCTGTTGGATTGATAAAGTACTTAGTTGTATCATCCAATAATTCATTTGGAATTACTTCTAAAATTACTTTTTCCATAACATCTTTTTGAATCATTTCTAATGTCACATCTTCATCATGTTGTGTACTAATAACAACAGTATCCACCTTCAATGGTGTACCATTTTCATCATATTCAACAGTAACTTGTGACTTAGCATCTGGTCTTAAATATGTTAACTCATTATTCTTACGAACATCAGCTAATTTTTTAGTTAATTGATGACTCAAAGCAATTGGTAATGGCATTAATTCAGGTGTTTCATCACAAGCGAAACCAAACATTAACCCTTGATCTCCCGCACCAATATCTTTACCATCTGAATCTCGACCTTCAAGTGCGTCATCAACACCCATTGCGATATCAGGTGATTGCTCATCAAGCGCTACCATCACTGCACACGTGTCACCATCAAATCCATATTTAGCACGTGTATAACCTATTTCTTTAATAGTATCACGTACTACCTTTTGAATATCAACATAAGCTGTCGTCGTTACTTCTCCAAAAACTAATACCAATCCTGTCGTTACTGATGTTTCACAAGCAACTCGAGCCATTGGGTCTTTCTCTAGTAATGCGTCTAAAACTGCATCACTAATCTGATCAGCTACTTTATCCGGGTGTCCCTCAGACACTGATTCTGACGTAAATAAAAATTTTTCTTTCATAAATAATTCCCCCTTTATATTTGTCGGTTACAAGGCATTTTCATTGAAAAATGAATCCTATCGGGAATCTTGCAACATTTCTAGTATAACAAATTTCATATCCAAACGCACACCTTTTTAAAGCTTTACTAAAAAAGGTATAAAAAAAAAGAGCTTATGCTCTTTTTTATGACCCGTACGGGAATCGAACCCGTGATACCGCCGTGAAAGGGCGGTGTCTTAACCGCTTGACCAACGGGCCTTATTATAATGATACTACGGAGAAGGAGGGATTTGAACCCTCGCGCCGCGTAAACGACCTACACCCTTAGCAGGGGCGCCTCTTCAGCCACTTGAGTACTTCCCCATATTCAAAATTATAATGGGCCTAAATGGACTCGAACCATCGACCTCACGCTTATCAGGCGTGCGCTCTAACCAGCTGAGCTATAGGCCCATTTGAAAATGGATTGTTTTATTTCTAAAACAAAGCGGGTGACGAGAATCGAACTCGCGACAACAGCTTGGAAGGCTGTGGTTTTACCACTAAACTACACCCGCAAAAATACGGTCTGGACGGGACTCGAACCCGCGACCTCCTGCGTGACAGGCAGGCATTCTAACCAGCTGAACTACCAAACCAATGAATCTTTGCATCTAGCTTTCACTAGATAATTGCGGGAGCAGGACTTGAACCTGCGACCTTCGGGTTATGAGCCCGACGAGCTGCCAACTGCTCCATCCCGCGATATTTTTAAGATAAGGAGGATAAGGGATTCGAACCCTTGCGTGCTTTTACACACCTGACGGTTTTCAAGACCGTTCCCTTCAGCCGGACTTGGGTAATCCTCCATGGCTATATATTATAAAACTAATGACCCGTACGGGAATCGAACCCGTGATACCGCCGTGAAAGGGCGGTGTCTTAACCGCTTGACCAACGGGCCATGGTAATACTTTTTATATTATTAAAATATAATGGGCCTAAATGGACTCGAACCATCGACCTCACGCTTATCAGGCGTGCGCTCTAACCAGCTGAGCTATAGGCCCCAATTAAAGAGCGGGTGACGAGAATCGAACTCGCGACAACAGCTTGGAAGGCTGTGGTTTTACCACTAAACTACACCCGCTAAAATGGCTTGAAACAGAATCGAACTGCTGACACCTTGAGCTTCAATCAAGTGCTCTACCAACTGAGCTACCAAGCCATGGTAATTTTAAAAAACGGTCTGGACGGGACTCGAACCCGCGACCTCCTGCGTGACAGGCAGGCATTCTAACCAGCTGAACTACCAAACCAATGAATCTTTGCATCTAGCTTTCACTAGATAATTGCGGGAGCAGGACTTGAACCTGCGACCTTCGGGTTATGAGCCCGACGAGCTGCCAACTGCTCCATCCCGCGATATTTTTAAGATAAGGAGGATAAGGGATTCGAACCCTTGCGTGCTTTTACACACCTGACGGTTTTCAAGACCGTTCCCTTCAGCCGGACTTGGGTAATCCTCCGTAATAAATATTGAATGGACCTTGTAGGACTCGAACCTACGACCGAACGGTTATGAGCCGTTTGCTCTAACCAACTGAGCTAAAGGTCCAAGCTCTTAATACAATAATCGCGGCAGAGGGGATCGAACCCCCGACCTCCCGGGTATGAACCGGACGCTCTAGCCAGCTGAGCTACGCCGCGAAAAAATAATATCGGGAAGACAGGATTCGAACCTGCGACCCCTTGGTCCCAAACCAAGTGCTCTACCAAGCTGAGCTACTTCCCGCAATATTATAATGCACCCAAGAGGAGTCGAACCTCTAACCGCCTGATTCGTAGTCAGGTACTCTATCCAATTGAGCTATGGGTGCCAGTTAATTGATAGCTAACTAGCAATAACTATAATGCCGAGGACCGGAATCGAACCGGTACGGTAATTACTTACCGCAGGATTTTAAGTCCTGTGCGTCTGCCAGTTCCGCCACCCCGGCGCATTACAAACTGGTCTTAATAAATCTTTTGTTATGTGACATAACAAAAGCGGAAGACGGGGTTCGAACCCGCGACCCCCACCTTGGCAAGGTGATGTTCTACCACTGAACTACTTCCGCAAATGGTGCCGGCTAAAGGAGTTGAACCCTCGACCCTCTGATTACAAATCAGATGCTCTACCAACTGAGCTAAGCCGGCTAAATAAAATGCGGGTGAAGGGACTTGAACCCCCACGCCGTTAGGCGCTAGATCCTAAATCTAGTGCGTCTGCCAATTCCGCCACACCCGCATATATCTTAATGACCCGTACTGGGCTCGAACCAGTGACCCTCTGATTAAAAGTCAGATGCTCTACCAACTGAGCTAACGAGTCATATGGAGGTTAACGGGATCGAACCGCTGACCCTCTGCTTGTAAGGCAGATGCTCTCCCAGCTGAGCTAAACCTCCATGGGATATTACTTATAATATCTAAGCGTGGCAACGTCCTACTCTCACAGGGGGAAACCCCCAACTACCATCGGCGCTAAGAAGCTTAACTTCTGTGTTCGGCATGGGAACAGGTGTATCCTTCTTGCCATCGCCACCACACTTT
>NZ_NGJY01000004.1 GCF_003987565.1 Vagococcus fessus | reverse complement strand
CGAATGTTACTTCACTTAGATTTTTAATAAAAATCTTAAAATTTAGTTTGTTGTCTCAACTAATGAGAACAACATCCTACACGTTTGGTTCGTCTTACTTTGTTCAGTTTTCAAAGGTCTACGTTGTGTCGTTGTCGCCTTAGCAACTTAATCATAATATCATGATTAGTTGATGTCGTCAACTACTTTCCGAAAAAGTTTTTTATGTTTTTTCGTTTGTGCTACATGTCGTAACAACGTTTATTAATATAACATGTTGTATTAACAATTACAAGCGTTGATTAAAAATAACTTATAGTTATTTTTAATCAAAATAGAGGTACACCAGAAATATTAAATCTTGCTAAAACATCCCTCATAACTTTCGGGCTTTCCCAAGAAAAGTCATCTTGAATAGTTTCTGCATGTGATTCATACTTTTCTGACATTTCAAAAACAAATAATGGCATTTTTTTATCGTCAATTGTTATATTAGTTAGTTCCACTAAATCAATCAAATTAACATCAAGTAATGCGTTTAATTTCAACTCTTGCAAAATAGTCGCTAAACTTGTTATTTCTCCATTCATTTCAGTTGTTACAAAATCAAATGTTTGACTTTCTTTCTTAACTAAAAATTTTTTATTACCGTCCTCAGTATTTAAAATCACTGTTCCTGCAACTAATTGGCAACTCAAAATATCCACCTCTATTTTCAAATAAGATTCAGTATTCTAAAAGTATGATAGCACATTTTCAAGAAAATAACACAATTATTTTCCAGTTAGTTCTTTCATATTTTCATTGATCCAGTTAGGAAGCATCTCTGCGATACTTTGAAATCCTATTTTCTTACGTTTATTTGTAAAATATTTTTTATACTTCGCTTGATTTTGGCTAGCGTAAGGCTCCAGAGCTCTCATTGATAAACTGATTTTTTTTGAATAGTCATCAATATCAATAATTTTGACTTTAATTTTATCTCCAGTAGTTAAAACATCACCTATATTCTTTATAAACCCATGTTTCACTTCAGATATATGTATTAATCCTTGGGTATTTTTATCTAAAGAAACAAATGCACCATACGTTTGTACGCCTGTTACTGTTCCTTCTAGTTCCATGCCAATCTTATATTCCATATCAAGTACCACCTTTCGTTCAATTAATTCGCGTATCCTATTATACGTTATATTATTTAAAAGTGAAATAAAAAAGAAACGTCTTAAATTTAAGACGTTCCTTTTTTTAAACTTCTTCCATAGCTAACAATAAGCAACCTGTAATGCCTGCATTATCACCTAATGCACACGGCACGATATATTCTTCAAGTTCGGGCGTCGCAACATATCCATTTACTTGATTTTTATACGACTCTCTCATTAGAGGAAATAGTTGTTCTTGCTTCATTACACCTCCACCAAAAATAATCATCTCTGGTGATAAAACTAATGTGTAATTCATTATAGCTTGTGCTAAGTAATACGCTTCAATTTCCCAAGCTTTATGTGTCGGCTCTAATTCATGCCCTTTAACACCATAACGTTTTTCTAAAGAAGGGCCTGCAGCCACTCCTTCTAAACAATCTTTATGGAAAGGACATGTTCCTTCATATGTATCCTCCGGGTGACGTTTAACACTAATATGACCAACCTCTGGGTGACCGTATCCATTGATAATTTTACCATCTATCACAACTCCACCGCCGATACCTGTCCCAACTGTTAAATAAAGGCAGCTTTCTTTTCCTACAGCCGCTCCTTTTTTTAATTCGCCGTAAGCAGCTGCATTAACGTCTGTCGTCCAAGCAACCGGGATATCATAACGTTCTTTAAGTGCTCCTAAGAAATTATAGTTAGTCCAACCTTTTTTGGTGTTGTCGTAACATAACCGTATGTTTTAGATTTTTTATTGACATCAATCGGACCAAACGATCCTACACCAATCGATACAACATCATGTTTATCAAAGAAAGCAAATACTTCTGCCATTGTTTCTTCCGGCACTGTCGTCGGAATACTCACTCTTTCAAGAATAGTTAACTCTTTATCACTGACCGCACAAACAAATTTCGTACCACCTGCTTCGATTGCTCCAAATAACATAGAAATCCTACTTAACACATTTAAAGTTTAGATTTTTTTATTCTGTTACTTCTACTGACTCAATAACAACATCGTATAATGGTTTGTCTTGAGGGCCACGTTGAACGCCAGCGATATCATCAACTACTGACATCCCTTCCATAATGTGACCGAAAACTGTATGACGGTGATCTAAATGAGGCGTACCACCTTTTGCATATTCATTGATAATTTCTTCTGGGAATCCAGCATCTTTCATTTGACCTAACATATTTTTAGGCATGTTTTGGTTTTGAACGATAAAGAATTGGCTACCATTTGTATTAGGACCAGCGTTGGCCATTGATAACGCACCACGTAAGTTGAAGACGTCTCTTGAAAATTCATCTTCAAAACTTGACCCATAAATACTTTCGCCACCCATACCTGTTCCTGTTGGATCGCCACCTTGGATCATGAAATCAGGTATAACACGGTGGAAGATAACACCATCGTAGTATCCTTGTTTTACTAAACCGACAAAGTTTGCTACTGTTTTAGGTGCGATTTCGTCAAAAAGTTTGAACGTCATATCACCTCTGTTAGTTTTTAATGTCACAACAGTACCTTTTGTGTTTTCTAAATCTAATTGTGGAAATGTCATAATCTCTATACCTCCTAGTTTTTTATACTCATCCATCATACCGAATTTAATCCTTTTTTTCTATCACTTTCTCTTAGTAAATCAAATTTGTGTTGTAATTCCTATAATTATTTTATACTGATTACTAGTAACACACATGTTCTATATGAATGGAGGAATAATTATGTCTCAACATGAGATTTTTGATATAACGATTATAGGTGGTGGCCCCGCTGGACTTTATGCCGCTTTTTACGCTGGAATGAGGCAAGCCAAAACTAAAGTAATCGAGAGTTTACCTGAATTAGGTGGACAACTTAATTTGCTTTATCCAGATAAGGAAATTTACGATATCCCAGGATATCCTACTATTAAAGCAAAAGATTTAATTGCAAATCTTACCAAACAGATGTCACCTTTTGATCATACCATTTGCTTAAATGAGGAAGTTACCGAATTACACCCTCAAGCAGATGGTACGTTGAAACTCATTTCAGAAAAAGGAGAGCATTACACAAAAAGTGTCATCATCACTGCAGGGAATGGGGCATTTCAACCACGTAAGTTACAATTGGATTACCCTACTTCTTTAGAAGAAAACTCAATTCATTACTTCATCCCTAATGCAGAAGCATTTAAAGGAAAAGACATCGTCCTTTGCGGCGGTGGAGATTCTGCTGTCGATTGGGCCTTAATGCTAGAACCTATTGCAAAATCGGTAACTCTAGTCCATCGTCGTCCCACATTTAGAGCTCATGAACATAGCTTAAAGCAACTTGAAGAGTCTGGTGTTATCATCAAAACACCTTATGTTATTAGCCATTGTGCTACACAAGATAATCTCTCGATTGATTCTGTTACCATTACTAATCCAAGAACTACTGAAGAAGAAACACTATTATCTGATCACCTTATTGTTAGCTATGGTTTTGTTTCTCACTTAGGTGGTATGAACGACTGGAACCTTGAGCTTGCTCGCCAATCAATAAAAGTCAATAGTGATATGTCGACTAACATCCCAGGTGTTTACGCGGCTGGAGATATTTGCTCTTATGACGGTAAAGTTAAATTAATCGCTACAGGATTCGGCGAAGCCCCAACAGCCGTTAACAATGCGCTACATTATATCGAACCTACTATTCGTACCCAACCTGCTCATAGTACCAGCGTTTTTGCTGATGGCAAATTAACTCCTTAATAGTTTTTTTCTTGCAATGAACGTGTAAAACACGTACTATTACTATGAAAAACGTAGGTTAGAAAGAAGGTCTTGGAAATGAGTGTAGATAAAAATTTATTAGAACAAACATCATTAGATTTATTAGAACAGCGTGGCGTTACCATCTCTGATATTGGAGAATTGGTTCTCTTTTTACAAAAAGATTATGTTCCTGGTTTAACATTAGAAGACTGTAACGAAAATGTTCGTGCTGTTTTAAAAAAACGTGAAGTCCAAAATACAATTGTGACAGGAATTCAACTGGATATCTTAGCCGAAGAAGGAAAACTACTTAGCCCTCTGCAAGAAATTTTAAGTGAAGACAAGGGCTTATATGGTATCGATGAAATCATGGCACTTTCTATTGTAAATGTTTACGGCTCTATTGGGTTTACTAATTATGGTTACATCGACAAAGTAAAACCTGGCATTTTAGAAAAACTAAACATCCATGATGGCAAAGTAGTTCATACGTTCTTAGATGATATCGTTGGCGCTATCGCAGCGGCAGCGGCAAGTCGTATCGCCCATGCTGTCGAGGATGATAAATAGCCCACAAACAAAAAAACAGACTCAAATGAGTCTGTTTTTTATTTACGATTAAATTGACGACGCCCTACTATAATTCCGATAATAAAGATAACTTCAAGCAGTGCAAAACCTAAAGCAAAACAGTGCATAAAGTACTCTTGTGGCAAGACGTTAATAATAGGGTCTGTTCGCGGATCAAATAACCAGGCATCATTATCAAAGAACAACTGATGAAACCCAACAAAAAACTGGTCAAATCCTACTAACATGAAAAATCCCATTATAACAGGTACCATTGCGCCAACTTGAAAAGGTCTTACTAGTTGCCATAGACGAGATTCTTTAGCTAGTGCGTACAAAAAAGCTAAAGCAGGTACAACTGTTATAAGCAGCACGCCATAATTGAGCATAAATAATTTCTTTACTTCATAAAAATGAAGAGCACCTGATTCCGATACTGGAAAATCAGATAAAACTAAGGCATCTCGCCACGGTAAATTCAAATACCCCATCAGCTCACGATAGTTTTTTAATAAATCGGCCTTCGATAAATCAACCCAATCTAAAATCTGTAAATGAGACACTTCCCAAATATAAAGTGGATAGGCATTAATCGTCAGCGTAATAACAAATGTAATAATAAATAAGAACAAGCAAATCCAACCGATTGCTGTCGTCAGTCTTGTCTTAGTCATTAGATTTCCCACTCATCCAAACTATCTACTATATGAGTTGGTGCAACCGGCAAAGTCGACACCTCTTCTTTTTGAGTAAAGCCTGTTAGAACAAGTAAACTATCAATTCCGTTATTAATACCTGACTTGATATCTGTTTCATAATTATCGCCCACCATCACAACCTCTTCTTTTGTTAAACCCATACGAGTTAATGAAGCATTCATAATTACCGCTTCTGGTTTCCCCATAATAACAGGTTTTACACGTGTCGCCGTTTCAAGTAAGGCTAATAAACTCCCAGCTCCAGGCATTAACCCTCGTTCTGTTGGAATGTTTTTATCTGGATTAGTCCCAATAAAATGTGCTCCTTTTTGAATAGCTAAAGTCGCTGTTGCTAATTTATCATACGTCAACTCGCTATCAAGCCCAACTACCACATAATCAGGATATTCAGTATCGATTACATAACCCGCTTCTTCAATTGCTGAAATCAGGCCAGCTTCCCCTATGACAAAGACTTTTTTCCCTTTATCACAGGCATCCATATAATCTACAGTTGCTAATGATGCTGTGTAGATAGTTTCTTCTGGTACGACAATGCCAAATTCATTTTCTAAACGATCACGTACAACAGAGGGTTTCTTAGTCGTATTATTCGTCACAAATAGATAAGGCACTTCCTTCTCTTGAAGTCTTTCCACAAAGCGTTTGCCTGCTGGAATAGGTTCTTTTCCTAAATAAATCGTCCCATCCAAATCAATTAAGTAACCTTTATATGCTTTTGTCATACTTACACCTCTAACTTATTCACTTTTTTGTCTAATTGTAAAATTGCGTTTCTCTGAACCACTTGTCGGTTTAGTTTGCTTAGGTTGAGTTGTATCTTTCCCACCCGTTTTTTTAGCATCATAAGGACGCTTATTTTTAATTGGCGCTTTAGGCTTTCCTTTTTTATCGAAAGAATCAGCTTTCCCTCTCTTCTCTTGAATATGTGCCCCTTGTTGCTTAGGCTTATTTCGTTTGTTATTGCGTTTATTTCGATTGCTACGATTATTCTCTTGTACCGGATGTACACCTAAACGTTCTAGAATAAAGTACGCACAACCAAAGTTACAATACTCATATAAGTAATCTTGTAATGATCCTATACGCTGTTCAACAGGCATTTTTTTCTGACTGTTTGCAAAAAATCCTTTTAGACGTAATTGTTCAAATCCCATATCACCTACGATAAACTCGTAACGATTTAACACATCGCTGTATCTATCATTAAATAATTCAATATCAAAACTTTCTCGGTAATTCTTAACGAGACGATAACGGCATTCATCCACCATAATATCACCATCAGGCAACATTACTGCACGAGCTTTTTTCTCTTTAGGTTTAGGCGCATCAGTCTCTTCTACTGGAGTCACCTCTTGAGTTGTTTGTTCTAACTCTGTTTCTACATTTTTTTCAGTTTGTTCTTTTACTTTATCTGCCATTCGTTTCACCACCTATTATTTTTAATCTCTTTCATTATATCCCTTTTTTATTCTATTGAATAGTGGGTCTCTAAATACTGACCTAGTACCTGTCTCAGAAATGCTGGGAATAAAAAGTCAATTTCTCCCTTGGCCATCAATACAGGAAAGTATTTAATAAATAATAAATGGTCAACAGTCGTAAAGCTATAGTTCTTATTTGGATCTATCTCTTTTCCTAACCATAAAAATTTCCCCTCATTATTCTTCTCAATACCCGAATAAATAATTTCACCAAATACTTTTCCTCTAAAACCCATTCCAACGATAGGATGTTCTTTTAATTGAGTCCGTTGCGCCTCTATACTATTTAAAAATTCCAACAAATCTGCTCCTTCTAAGGTCACACGAACTAAATGCATAGGATGCGGTAGGCATCTATGTAGCATCAAGGCCGTCACTTCACCACTAGCTAGCTCTTCTAAAAATAAACCTGTATTAAGTAACGCTACCTCTGTGTTCGCCTCTTCTTTTATCGCTTCTAAACAAACAGATACTAACATTTCTTGACACTCATTCGGCTCAGTCAATTTAAGAGGTTCCTTTAGATTAGCTAAGCGTATCTCAGATAATTTTACTTCACCTTCTTGCCAGTACTCTTTTATTTCAGATTCATCAGACTCTATTTCAGGTAAAGCAGCTACAGGGATGGCGAATGTTTCTTTAGCTACAACTTGTTTACCTTCAATTTTTAGCCTGGTGTCGCCGATATATCTACCAAATTTTCCGGCACCTGTAATAAGCGTTTCTCCTACAACTTCACCTTTCTCTAATAAATGATGAGTGTGTGCTCCCAGTATAACTGAGATTTCTGGGTGTTTTTCCGCTATCTCACGGTCTGATGGGAGTCCCAAATGAGATAGTAAAATGATCACATCCACTTGCGGAGTTAATTCAGCTAGTAAAGATGGTAAACTTTCTTCAATCTCTAGAATGTCCCAACCGCTAGGATTATACGTTAATGGATAAGGAGCAGTTAGCCCTATGAAGCCTAATCTAGTGCCTTCCTTACTTTTAATAATGTCATAACGTTTAGCCCAGTGTGGCTGTTTACCTGTTTTTATATCTCTTACATTTCCCAAAATAACAGTAAATTCAGCTTTATCATACAATCTGTTTAAATCCTTTTGACTGTTTCCAATCCCTTCGTTGTTCCCTATTGTTACTAAGTCATAGTTCGCTTGATTCATTAATAACGTGTTAGCTTGTCCATCTGTCGCTTCTGTTAACGGATGAACACGGTCTGAAAAATCACCTAAATCGATACTTATCGTTGTTAACCCTTCAATTTCAGACTTTTCTTGTTGTTGATTAAAATAACGCCTTATCTTAGGCCAATTTTCAAAATGCGAATGTAAGTCATTCGTATTAATCAGTCTTATTTCTTCCATTTAACACAACTTCTTTCTTAACATTTCTACTCCCCTACTATCTTACCCTAAAAGAAAAAGACTCTCCATTATTTAGGAAAGTCTTGTAATAGTTACTTCAAATAAAGTTGGCGTAGTGTTGTAACAACTGAAGGCTCTACACCTAAACCGTTATAGACATACTCTTCTAACGAGCCATAATTTTCAGCAATCGCTTTACGAGCCACTTCTAAATAAGATAAATCAACAGTCATCATCACTAAGATTTCTGATAATTGTTCTTCTGTCATCCCTTTAGCTTTTAACTCTGTCACAATTTGAGCATTTGCTTCACGTCTTTGCTCATTTGTTTTTAAATAATCACGTTTAATCTCTTCTTCAGACACACCTAACAATCCTAAAATTAGTGCAGCCCCTATACCTGTTCTATCTTTCCCTGCAAAACAGTGGAAAATAACAGGCTCATCATCTTTTACGATAGTCTCTAAAAATTCTTTATAACCATGACGACCAGATTCTGTGGTTACAATATCATAATAAATTTTTTCCATTTGTTCTTTAGACGATTGTGTCACCTCAACCAAATCGTCAAAACTAGATGTATTCCCTTTTGAATCACGCATGATATCTATATTAAGATAAGAAACACCTGGTAATGTATCATCTGGGCGCTCTACTACTTCTTGCTCACCTCTAAAATCAATAATCGTTTTAATCCCATATGTTTCTGTAAATTCTTTCTTATCTTCTTCAGAGAGGTTTACAATCTCACCGCTTCTAAATAATTTACCTGTGACAACTTCTTTGCCATCTTGTGTTTTAATACCACCAATATCTCTAAAATTAACTAATGTTTTCATTGTATCACCCTCTACTTTCGTTCACTTTAACTATAAATCAACTAGTCTGACTTTCATAACATTTGGATTTAATGATAAATCCTCAATCAAGTCCGCGTAGTTTTTCCCACGAGGTAACTCGATAGTGTAAACATTTGTGTAAATCTTACGACCATCTTCTGAGTTTTCCACATCAAAGTTAACATCTCTTACCTTGATTTCATTAAAAGTAAAATATTCTGAGATAAATTCTTTCGCCTCTAGTCGGTGAATGTACTTAATTTCAAGCTTTTTCATCGGAACGACGACTAAAATTTTATTCAGTAATGATAAGGTAATTTGAATTGTAATAAAACCTGCAATTGCTATGGGATATAAACCAAGCCCTGCGGCAATCCCTAAACAAGCAACCGCCCAAAGAGAGGCTGCTGTTGTTAGACCCAAAACTGAACGTTTCGTCACAATTATCGTCCCAGCACCTAAAAATCCAATCCCACTGACCACTTGTGCTACCAAACGAGCTGGATCTACTTTAATCAAACTCATCAAATCTGGATTTTCTATTGCAAATTGAATCGAATTGGCCGATATTTGTTCTTGTATTAAAGCAATTAGTGTTGCCCCGACACAAACTAAAATATGTGTGCGCATACCCGCTGGTCGATTTTTAAATTCTCTATCAAATCCAATGGCTCCCGCCATAGCTATCGCTAGTAACAAACGCTGAATGATTTCGATTGGCTCCATCTCACCACTCCCCTTCACTACTTTTTGTTACTTTTATTTTATCATGCCTTTTTTAATACACCTAGTAATTCGATGTTTACCCGTAAAATTGACGAAAGCCACCCAATGTACCCCTGGGTGGCTTTCTAACTAAAAATAAATATTTATAAGGTTTTGTTCCGTAAACTAGTTGAATTAAACAGCTCTATTGTTTCTCATTTAAACGACACAACCCCTACCATCTGTTGCATCCTTGCAGCCCTCTAGCTGCGCCAGTGTGAATAAACTTCCTAAAAATCAATTGCGTTAATGCTTCATACTTATTTTTAATACATACGTATTGTAACACACTTTCACTCGTTTACAAAATCGGTCGCTAGTCTGAGGTTCTAACTATACCGATTCAAACTATTTTTTTGCTTGCATCTCACTCTATTCATTGCTACTATCATCTTACTGAAAACAAATGAGGTGGGAACATGTATACCCAATTAAAAAATGATATTATACAGGCCAGTAAAGATATTGGTATTGATAAAATAGGATTTGCATCAGCTGAACCTTTTACACATTTAAAAGAAAGTTTAGAAGAACAAAAAGCAGCTGGACACACAACTGGATTTGAACACCCTAACATAGAGGAACGCCTTAACCCTGATTTAATCTTCGACAAACCCCGTTCGATTATTTCAATTGCCCTTGCTTATCCAACAAAACTTACAAAGAAGCCAACATCAGTTCTAGGCGAACGTCGAGGTAGTTTTGCTCGCGCCTCATGGGGGATGGACTATCACGATATCCTAAAAGATCGTCTAACTAAACTCATCCAAACCATTCAAGAAAAAGCAGAAGATACCGATGAAATCACCTTCAAACCAATGGTTGATACAGGGGAATTAATTGATGTAGCTGTAGCTCAACGTGCTGGCTTAGGCTTTATCGGAAAAAATGGTTTACTCATCACCGAAGAATTCGGTTCATATGTTTACTTAGGAGAAATCATTACGAATATTCCCTTTGAACCTGACACACCCATCGAATCAAAATGTGGGGACTGTACAAAATGCATCGACCTTTGTCCAACAACAGCTTTACTCGGCGATGGAAGAATGAACGGTAAAAAATGCCTCTCTTATCAAACTCAAACTAAAGACATGATGCCTTTAGAGTATCGTTCTAAAATCAGAACCATTATATATGGCTGTGATATTTGCCAACAAGTTTGTCCATATAATAAAGGGAAAGATTTTCACTTACACGATGAGATGGAACCCGATCCAGATGTTGTTAATCCATTACTTGTCCCTCTTTTGACTATATCCAATCGAGAATTCAAAGAAACTTACGGGCCACTTGCTGGCTCTTGGCGTGGCAAGAAACCTATTCAACGAAATGCTATTATCGCACTAGCAAATGCACGTCAAAAATCAGCCCTACCTCACCTTCTAGAACTTATTGAAAAAGACCCACGACCCGTAATAAGGGGAACTGCGGTCTGGGCTGCTGGAGAATTAGCACCTAAAGACCCTAGCGAATTAATTGCATTTTTAACAAGACTTCAAGAAAACGAAACCGAACAAGAGGTTTTAACCGAATTAAATGACGTCTTAGAAAAACTAAATAAATAGTAAAAAAAAGCCAGAGCATATGCTCTGGCTTTTACACTATCAACATCACACCATTCACTACATTAATAACAATGACAAGCACTACAACGGCAATAAATATTTTTGAGACTTTTTCTTCTGATACCTTTCCACTAAAGTATCCACCTAGATAGCCTCCAATAATTGCGGCTGGAATAATAGCCACTAGTAGTGACAAATCAAAAATACTGTAGCCCGTAGTCGTTCCAATTTCTACTAATTTAGCCAATTGAGAAAAGAATATCGTTACAATAGAATAAATCGTCGCTTCCTTCATGGTTAGGCTAAAACAAAAAATTAGTAGCGAGACATTTATAGGTCCGCCTCCTATTCCCAATAATGTGGAAAAACCACCTAGAAATAGCCCAATTGCAAAGTAAGCAACTAAATGTGTGAGCTTATATGTCCTTGTACTCTTTAAAGTATAGACTAGTACTAAAATAAGAGATAACACGGTTAAAACGATTTGCAGTAGCTGGACCTGTTTCTGGTCACCAAAATACGTTAATAAGGATGTAAATAATTTATTTCCTAAAACACCCCCAAAAACAGAACCAATCGAAATAGCAATTGCCTTCGGCCACTCAATTTTAAAGCCATTTTTTAGTTGTTTATACGTTGAAGCTATCGACATCGTAAAGACAGCCACACATGAATAAAATGTGATCGCAGCCAGTGGATGAAATGCAAAAGCATCCATTACAGGCTTGATAATAACCCCACCGCCCATTCCAGAAATAGCACCTACAGTATTAGCTAATACAATAATTAAAAAATAAATAATATAAACAGACATACGGTCACCTCTTATCTTTAGGGTTTATTCTAATAACTCAGTATCATAAATTGTGTAGTCACAACGGTAAATAAATAAGTAGTGATTATCAATCATAATCCCTGTACTTTTTGGCACGTCTGTTTGATAAATCGATACTTTATTTCCTGCATATGTTGCTAAAGGGTATCCTAGCTGACTTCTGATTAATACGACTTTCTTCTTACCAGTAAATGAATTTTTAAATTCATCTACCATTTTATTTACAATTGGAACTGAGCGGTCCATATTTTTCAAATCATGTTTTTGTGCATAATCAACAAAGACATCATCTAGTCCTTTTTCTGCTACAATCATCGATGACCCTACATGATGCAATTCATGACGCCCAACACTAACACGTAAAACTGATGAATCGGCACTTTCTTCATCGGAATCAAATTCGCGGTCACGCTCGATCATCACCGATTTACCAGAAATTTTATCTATAATCTGACTATCATCATCAAATGTTCGGATGGTCATATCTAAGCCTTTAAAACTTTGCTCGAAATCTTTCCACCACATTCTAACGTTCTGACACCCACTTAATGTCACGACTGACACAGCCATTATTAACAACCCTAGTGTTATTTTTTTATTCCTTCTCATATGCTCATCTCCTCCATTTGATTTCTTACTTATAGTTTACCTTCTTTTATTTAATATGAGAAATAATATCCTTTTCCGCTTGACCTTCACCTAACGTCACCCTTTATACTAACTATAGAAAGGTTGTGGCGCCAGTGACTTTCACAATTAAACAATTAGCAACTTTAGGAGACGTAACTCCACGTACGCTTAGACATTACGATGAGTTAGACCTTCTAACTCCTGCTTTTATCAATGACTCCGGTTACCGAATTTATACACAAAAAGAAGTCGACCGCTTGCAAACTATTTTATTTTACCGCGAATTAGATTTTTCATTGGAACAAATAAAAGATATACTCGCACAGGATATCAACCAAGTAATACTACTCGAACAACAACGACTAGCACTTGTCGAAAAACGCAATCGATTAACCAATCTTATTGCGACACTTGACCAAACAATTGCTTCAGAAAAAGGAGACTTACTTATGACAAACGAAGAAAAATTTCAACACTTTAAAGACTCACGTTTACAAGAAAATGAAAGGACTTATGGTGAAGAAATCCGTCAAAAATATGGGAATGAAGCTGTAGAAAAAGCAAATTCTATTTTTAAAAATCGGACGCAAGATGAGTATGACGAATGGATGGCACTTGAACAAAACTTACTTGAGAAATTAGCTCATCATTTGGAATTGTCTATTCCCTCTGAAGAAAGCTACTGTATCTACACGCTTCACAAAAAGTGGCTAACTCTAAGTTGGGGAGATTATTCTAAAGCCAAACACCATGGACTTGCTCAAATGTACCTTATAACACCTGAGTTTACTGATTATTATGACTCGCGCTGCGGAACAGGAGCAACGCAGTTTCTAGTAGAGACTATTACTTTCTATACACAGAATTAAACACTATTTTTTGTCAGATGCTTCTTAATTGAGTATACTTAGAGAGAACTTATATTGAGAGGAGTTTTATCATGATTGAAATTAAATCATTTGTTACCTCTGGTGCGCCAGAAGAAAACTGTTATTTTATTTATAACGACGACTCTATGCTTATCGTCGACCCTGGAAATGATGCGGATAAAATCCAAGCTATCGTGTCTGAATTAGGACGTAAACCTGTAGCTATTTTATTAACGCATACCCATTACGACCACATTGGAGCTGTTGAGGACATTCGCAAAGCTTATTCTATTCCTGTTTATGTTAGCCCATTAGAACAAGCGTGGCTAAGCGACCCTATGCTTAATTTATCAGGAATGTTGCGTCATAATGATATGCCCGATCTTATCTTGACTCCTGCTGAGCATGAGTTTGAGATGAAAGAATACACACTAGGTGGCATGACATTTAAAGTCGTCCCAACACCAGGTCACTCTATTGGAAGTGTCAGCTTCATCTTCCCAGAATCTGAATTCGTGGTAACAGGAGACGCTCTATTTGCTGGAAGTATCGGTCGTTCTGACTTACACACAGGTAATATGGACCAACTGTTAACAAGTATCCGTACTCACCTATTCACATTACCTGATCACTATAAAGCTTATCCAGGACACGGTCCATCTACAACAATCGGTCATGAAAAAGTGACAAATCCATTTTTTAATTAAATAAAAAACGTTCTCTTATGAAAGAGAACGTTTTTTTGTTGTTGCATAATAGTAATACCCATAAGCACAAACTAAGAAACAAATCACAATAAAGATAGAAACATAAACTGGGTTTGATACAATTCCACCTACCACAATAATCGCACTGCCTAAAATACCTAGAACTGGAGCGATTAATCCTTTAAACGTACTCTTAATCTCACCACTTAGTTTCATCTTAATAATTTTTACATATAAAATCGGATAGCAAATGTAACTGAAGACAATCGCAATTTCACTAATATCGCCACCAGCCATAATTCCCATTTTCTGAGTTAAATAATGAATAAACATCCAGAAAAGAGCACAACCTAATGACAATCTAAATGAACGGGGTGTCATTGTTTTTAATTTGTTAGTTCCTAAAATTTTATCTGCGTTTGGCATCATTTTTTTACTTGCAAGAGCATGAGGCATTCTTAAATTCCCCATTGCTAATCCATTTGTCACACCTAATACAGAAATAACAACAAATAAGGTAATAATCGTTCCACCATGAGCACCAAATAATAATTGACCAATGCTATAAATAGCTTGATCTCCTACTGCTAATACAAACTCAGGTCCAAGGATACCGGTTAGCCCAATAAAGTAAGATAAGTACACGACTAATACAATTAGCGGCCCAATTGTTAAGGCTAATGGCATTGTCTTTTTAGGATTCTTCACTTCGTTAGTAATACTTGTCGCAACTGACCAGCCATCATAAGAAAAAGCCACTGGCGCAAGTGCTGCAAGCCACCCCATTCCAACATTTGTCAGTGGTACTTTTGTCATTGTTTCAGGAATTGCTGGTGCATCTTTAGTCCAGAATAACCCGATTAACGCAATCCCAATTAAAGGTACTAACTTAACATATGTTGAAATAATTTGAAAATACCCACCTAAGCGGTTTGATAAATAATTTAAAAAATAAAAGAAGAGCAAATACCCTAATCCTATTAAAATTTGTAGTTCTAAACTTCCTTCAATTCCTAATACCATTAGGGTATAGATACCTGCTGCCCATGCTACGACAACATTAATTGTTGGAAAATATAATAACATCTGGAACCATCCAAAAGCACTGGCCATTTCAGTTGAAATAAACTCTTCAAAGTAACCAACTACACCACCGCTTTTTTCAGTTCTCACTGATAGCTCCGTTAAACTTATGCTTCCAAAAATAATACTAAAGGCTCCAATACACAATACTAGAACTCCTAGTGCAACACTGCCACCCGTAAATCGGAGGATGTCGTCTCCTTTAAAGAAAATACCCGACCCAATACAAATTCCGACAATCATTGTAATCGCGGTCATCAAACCAAATTGTTGCTCTTTTTTTTCCATGCGCATCATCCTTTTGTCAAAAATATAGTGGCAAAACTTATAATGATTGATTATAGCATATTTTTTCTGAAAATAATTCTCTTTTTTTAATGATTTTTTAATGTAAATAAGTGTTTTAATTCAAAAGTTAACTGCCTACTATCCCACTATTCTTTTAGAAACTATTAAGTTACTAAAATGTTATTGGTTTTTATGACATTAATCGGTATACTAATTGAGGTATATTATAAATATTGAATCGGAAGGACTGACAAGATGGATTGGTTTAATCTATTTAAAGCTGTAATTTTAGGGATAGTCGAAGGGATTACCGAATGGCTTCCTATTAGTAGTACTGGGCATTTAATTTTAGTAGATGAATTTCTACACCTAAATGCATCAGCAGATTTCAAAGAGATGTTTAACGTAGTTGTACAATTAGGGGCTATTATTGCCGTTATTATTATTTACTTCAACCGCCTAAACCCTCTTTCATTTAAGAAAACAAAAACAGAGCGTA
The DNA here is from genome assembly GCF_003987565.1 of Vagococcus fessus. GTDB lineage: Bacteria > Bacillota > Bacilli > Lactobacillales > Vagococcaceae > Vagococcus_D > Vagococcus_D fessus. The sequence continues at coordinate 154,499 of NZ_NGJY01000004.1, read as the reverse complement.
ATGAGATTTGGACGCTATGGTGGAAAGTATTAATTGCATGTGTTCCTGCTATTATTATTGGTTTACCTTTGGATGATTGGTTTGAAGAGAATTTCCATAAATTCTTACCGATTGCCTTAATGTTAATTATCTACGGTATTTTATTCATCGTGGTAGAGAACTGGAACAAAACTCGTACTGCAAAAATTACTGACTTCTCACAGTTCACCTACAAACATGCTGTGATTATCGGTATTTTCCAAGTGCTTGCTCTTATGCCTGGGACTTCACGTTCGGGTGCTACTATCATTGGTGCAATGTTAATTGGCTGTTCACGTTTTGTTGCAGCGGAATTTTCATTCTTCCTAAGTATCCCTGTTATGGTTGGGGCAAGTGGTTTAAAACTTGTTAAATATTTTGTTAAAGGAAATACATTCAGCTTTGATGAAGGAATGATTTTACTTGTCGGCTGTGTGGTCGCATTTGTCGTATCATTATTTGCTATTCGTTTCTTACTACAATTTATCAAAACAAACGACTTCAAACCTTTCGGATGGTATCGTATCATCCTTGGTGCAATCTTAATCGGCTACTGGTTCTTCCAGTTAGCTTAAATGAAAAGAGCAGAGAATTCTCTGCTCTTTTTTATTTTCTCTTTTAGGTTATCAAAAGCTTTTTATTAAGAATCGGTGTACGATAAAGGTATTAACTTTAAAAGTAAAGGAGTGTCTTTCCATGTCAACTATACAAGAAAGAACGATCCACATTAATGAAGATTGGACAAAACAAGACCTACGTCACCTAGACTTTACAGGTTATACTTTTAAACATGTCGACTTTAGTTACAGTGACTTAACGGGTACACGGTTTGACAACACCCTCTGTCAAAACTGCTGCTTTATTGGCACCATTCTTTCTTCTTGCTCTTTCATAGGAGCGGATTGTTTAGGTTCGAATTTCTCAAAGGCTAATCTTAGCGATGCAAATTTTTATTGCGCGCGTCTAGAAAATACGCAACTTGATTCCGTCATTACAACACCTTCGACACGTTACTTTCATCAAAAATGTCCAGAGAATGGTCCTTTTTTAGGATTTAAAAATTGTTACGGGGAGCGCATCGTCCAACTCCTTATTACTGAAGATGCTTTGAGGTCATCTGCCACAAATGATACCTGTCGCTGTTCAAAAGCAAAAGTCCTTTCTATTAAAAGTCCTGATTTAAAGATGACGTATTCTGAAGCAACTTCTTACGTTGATGATTCTTTTATCTACACAGTTGGTCAGTACGTCACTGTATCAAATTTTAATCCAGATAGATGGGTAGACTCGACTACGGGCATTCATTTTTTTATGACACGTGACGAATCCATTTCATATATGTAAAACCCTCTCTTCTTATTTAGAATAATTATAATATGTACGATAACGATTATCATTATCTTTAATGTAATTTAACCCTCATAAATCCTTTTATTTATATTTAATTTTATAATTTATCTCTAATGATAAGGACTATCATTATCAGTTAAGGTCAATTATAATTCTTTTTTCTCATAGTTTGTTATCCTAAAGATAGTAAAAAAGGAGTGACTATTAATGACAAAACTATCACATGAAAAACAAGTAATGATTTCTACTGCTCTCTGCGGTATTTTTATGGTAATTGGCTGGGTCCTAGATAAGACTAACAATGGACTTGCCCCATTTATTTTTGTTACGGGTATGGTTATTGGAGGCTATTTCCAGACTAAAGAAGGTATTACAGAAACAATTGAAGAAAAACATCTAAGTGTCGATTTACTTATGGCCTTGGCTGCGATTGGTGCCTGCCTAATCGGTTATTGGTTCGAAGGTATCATGCTAACTTTCATCTTCTCACTTAGCGGTTCTTTAGAAGAATATACAACTAACAAAAGTAAGCGAGAAATATATAGTTTACTAGAAATGCAGCCAGAAAATGCGCTTCGCTTGCTGCCTGATCAATCTACAGAAGAGGTTGCTGTAGAAGAACTTGTTATCGGTGAAACTTTACTAGTTCCTAAAGGTGCTAATATTCCGATTGACGGTATGATTATAAAAGGTGACGTCTTATGTGACGAAGCTTCTATCACCGGTGAATCTCTTCCCGTTGAAAAATTTGTAGGGGAAGATGTTTTTGCTGGAACAATTAATCTTGGTAATGCCTTTGAAATGACTGTTTCTAAAAATAGTTCAGATACTCTATTTAGTAAAATCGTTCAACTAGTTGAAGAGGCTCAAAATACACCGTCAAAAACATCAAGCTTTTTAGACCGTATTGAAAATACGTATGTCAAAATAGTTTTACTTGCTGTTCCTTTAATGATTTTAATTCCTTATTTCTTCCTTGGTTGGACTTGGAACGAAAGTTTCTACCGTGGTATGGTCTTACTTGTTGTGGCATCACCTTGTGCACTAGTAGCTTCTGCCACACCCGCTACACTTGCTGCAATTTCTTCTGGCGCGCGTAACGGGGTTCTTTTCAAAGGTGGCGTATTCCTGGAACAATTATCAGACCTAAAAGCGATCAGCTTTGATAAAACTGGGACGCTAACAAAAGGAAAACCTGCTATAACTGATGCTTTCTTTCTAAATGAAGGGAAAGAAAAAGAGGACAGTTTAAATACACTCTTTGCTATGGAAAAAACAAGTACACATCCCCTAGCACAAGCTGTTACTTCTTACTTTAGAAATGACGTTACTGAACAACTTCAAAATATTAACATACAAGATATGACAGGATCAGGAATGCTGGGCTTACAAGAACAAACCGAATGGCGTATTGGTAATTTAGAATTCGCTACAACAAAAAACTTAGAAGATAGCCATATCCAAACAGTTGAACAACTACAAGAAGAAGGAAAAACTGTAATTTTCCTATCTAAAAATAATCAAATCACAGCATTCTTTGGCTTGTTAGATATTCCAAAAAAAGAAGCTATCTCAACAATTAAATACTTCCAAGAACAAGGTATTAAAACAGTCATGATGACTGGTGACCACCCTAAAACGGCCAATGCTGTTGGAAAAATGCTTAATATTGATGAAATTCATGCAAGCTGTACACCTGAAACAAAAACTAACTTAATCAAAACCCAACAAGAAACATATGGTGTCAATGCGATGATTGGTGATGGTGTTAACGACGCCCCTGCTCTTGCCAACGCTTCAATTGGTGTGGCTATGGGACAAGGAACAGACATCGCTATCGATGTTGCCGATGTTGTTCTAATGCAAGATGATATCAGTAAACTTCAAATGGCACATCGCTTATCAAAAAAACTAAAACGTATCGTGACACAAAATATTATTTTCTCGGTTAGTGTCATCTGTTTGCTAATCATTTCAAATTTCTTCAAAATTATCAGCTTACCGATTGGCGTTATCGGTCACGAAGGCAGTACCATTTTAGTTATTCTTAATGGTTTAAGACTTTTACGCACACAAAAAACCACAGATTAAAATCTGTGGTTTTTATTTTGATTAAAATACTAATAAAAATACTCGTGTTATGAAATATGCGATAGCCATACATCCAGGGAATGTTAACACCCACGCTAAAATCATTTCTTTCGCTGTACTCCATTTTACTGAAGATGTATCACGTGCCGCTCCAACGCCCATAATAGCAGTTGTTTTAGTTTGAGTTGTTGACATCGGAACTCCGAACAATCCTGCTCCTAAAAGGGCCGCTGCGGCAGAGACATCAGCACTAAACCCTTGATAAGTATCAATTTCAGCCATATCACCTAAATTTTCAATAATACGCATGCCACCAAAACTTACACCTAATCCAATTGTAACGGAACATAACACCATGACCCAAATCGGAATCGTAAATCCTCCATTACCATTCATCTCTGCTAAACCGTTATAGTAAAGCCCTAACATAAAGACACCCATAAATTTTTGCCCATCTTGCATACCATGCATAAAACTCATCATTACTGCACCCAAAATTTGCCAACCTTTAAAGCGTTCGTTATTTTTTTTACTGGTAGGGTCTTTTACAAAACGTTGAATTAAACGTGTCATTAGCCAACCGCCGCCAAAACCAACAATTGTAGAGACTACTAATCCTATTCCTACTTTTAACCACTCTGCCGAATTAACTGAACCAATGCCTCCTAACGCTAGAGCGCTTCCTGTTAACCCCGCAACTAAAGCATGACTTTCGCTTGTAGGGATACCAAACCACCATGCACCTAAAGCCCATGTTACGATGGAAAAAAGAGAGGCCATTAATGCAATGCGCGCTTGTGAACCTGTTCCCTCGTCAAATGTTACAATATTACTAATTGTTTCCGCTACTTCAGCATTAATAAATGTCATAGTAAGTGCACCTAAGAAGCACATGACAGCTGCTATTAAAATAGCTGTCTTAGGTTTTAATGCCTTCGTTGAAATAGCTGTCGCTATACTATTTGGTGCATCTGTAAACCCATTTACAAAAATTACTCCCATTGTTAATATTAGTGTTACGATTAAAGCCGCATTCATCTCAATCACCTCGTAATGTGTTATTTTATTTACCCTTATAATAACATAGCTTTAAAAAATATTAGAACAATAACCTATCTAGCAAATCAGCACTAAAAGTGTATAAATAGTTGTTGCAAACTCGATAATCATTAGGTATAATTGTAACGTTGAGTTACGTTCGGCACCTGTTGAATGTAAATTTATAATCATCGGAGGTGAAATACATGCCAAATATTGAATCTGCTATCAAACGTGTACGTACAGCTGAAAAATCTAATGAGTTAAACTCTGGACAATTAAGCACTATGCGTACTGCAATCAAAAAATACGAACAAGCTTTAGAAGCTGGTGCGGCTAACACTGAAGAGTTATACAAAGTTGCTGCTCGTGCTATTGATATGGCTCAAACAAAAGGTCTTATCCATAAAAACAAAGCTGCTCGTGATAAATCACGTTTACACGCTAAATTAGCTAAATAATAAAAAAAACCTTAAGTTAATTAAGGTTTTTTTTATTGCTCTATTTTGCTTTTCCAAACTTTAAAATAAATAATTCAAAGACCAGTTCTTTGGATAACTGCCCTGTTTTCATCTTATAGTCATTTTCTACTAGCTCACCTAAAATTCTCTTAAGTTCTTCCAAATCGAATGCTTTAACTTGTTGAATTCCTTTTTTTATCCGGAAAGGATGGCCTCCTATAACATCTAACATATTGCTCTGTTGATAACCACTTGCTTGCATGATTTTCAGTTGTAATAATAATCTGAACTGACCAATCAAAATACTATTAATCTTGATTGTTTCCTCTCCTTGTAACAACAGGTCTTTATAAAGCATCAGTGCTTTATCACTTTGTCCTGCTACAACATAGTTAATCATAGCAAAAATGTTATGCTCCAAAGATTTCGGCACAAGGTTTTCAACCATATCTTTCGTTATTTGTTTTGTTTCTGAGGCAAATAAGAAAATCTTCGTCAACTCTCCCATAATCTTAGACAATTCCATATCAGTCAAATGTAGAAACAACTCAAAAGCTTCAGGAGAAATCTCATAGCCCTCATTTTTGATAACTTGCTGTGTATAATTCTTTACATCACGTTCTTCCATTTTAGAAACATCAATAAGTGTCGCTTTCTTCTTCAAAAGCTTAACTATTTTTTTTCGTTCGTCTAACTTTTCATACGGTGCGTAGAAAACAAGAACGGTTGATAGTGATGGCTCCTCTAAATATGTAACAAGCTCATCTGTGTTGTGCTCTATCCCGCTTTTATTCTTCTCACCTGTCAGGAAAAATGGGTTTTCCACTCCTACTAACCGGTACTCTCCAAAAAATGGAATCGTATTCGCTTCTTCCAAAGCATAGGCCAACGTCGTCTCTTTCATATCAAAACTTGCAGCATTTAATTCATCATCTTCTGTTTTTACAATCACATCTAACAATGCTTGCTTGAACATATCACTTAGGTAACGTTCCTCACCTAAGACTAAATAGATAGGTGCCAAATTACCTGCTTTTATTTTACTAATTTCTTGTTGTAAGCTCATTATTAATCACCCTCTATAATTATTCCCTTTTACCTCTTATTATCCTATCATTATCTCCTTGTTTTTCCTAGCCCTATTCACTCGATCACAGTATTTGGAAGAGAGAGTTTTGATGACCAACCGTTCCAATTAAAATAAATCATTCCTTCTTGATCCGTTCTATAAACAGTAGCCTTTATTTTTTTTAAACTTATTAACGTTTCTTCATTAGGATGTCCAAATTTATTATTAAGACCGCATGAAATAATAGCAACTTGTGGCCTGACTTGTTTCAGAAAAAGTGTGCTACTTGAAGTCTTACTTCCGTGATGTCCTACAGATAAAATATCAGCTTTAAGATTCGATTCCACTCCCAACAATCTATCTTCGCCTTCTTTTTCTAAATCTCCCATCAATAAAAATCGCTTGTCTTTCAAGCGCATACTCATCACTAATGAATCATTATTAGCTCCATCACCAACATCAATAGGATACAAACTGTTAAATTCTATCCCCCTAAATTCAGTTCGTACTCCTCTCATTATATTTTTCACTTCTACTTTATTCTTTATTAACTGCTGCACAACCTTGGAAAAACCAACCTGATTAACTGCTCCTTTTGGAAATAGTACTTGTTTAATAGGAATTACCTTGTTTATTTCTAAGAGATTACCATAATGATCCGCATGCCCATGGGTAATGAAAGCTTTATCTACAGTTGTAACTCCCCTACTTTTTAGGAATGGAATAACAGTATAATCAGCCTGGCTTTTTGCCCCATCATAATAACGCCAGTCATCGGGACTATACGCTCTCCCTGATTTTTCTCCCCCTGTATCAATTAGAACGGTTCCTTTATGAAAAGGTAAGTCAATAACTAAGCCAGAACCTTGTCCTACATCTACAAAAGCAACTTGCCCAATTGGATTAAACCACTTAAACGCCGAAGGTAATAATACAATTATCGCTAACAATAATATGGAGCGTCCAACTCTTCTTTTCTCTAATCCTAACCAAATTAAAATAAAGATTAGGGTTAGGAGGTAAAGGCCAATTGGTATCTTTCCAGTCATTATTTTTCCCAGATTAATTTGGTTAATATAATCAAACGTATTATTTAATTTATTTAGACTAAGGGTTGCTATAGTCAATAGAATAGGTGGTAAATAAATAAAGCTCATAATGAGAACAATAACTAACATTGGTAATAAGAGCGTGCTAAAAATAGGGACTAATAGCAGCGTTAAAACAAAAGCTGCCACATTCCACTCATAAAAAAAGTAGCACAACGTCGGAATAGAAAATAAAGTTAAGCAACTTGAAAAGTATACTTCTCTTAAAACACGAGAAGAATACGACGAACAGATTGGATTTAGATAAATCATAAAAAAGGTCAAACTGAAAGAGAAAATCCCACCGGCTTGCATCAGTATATAAGGTGACGATATAAGAAAAATAATTAAGGTCAGTGCCCAGCAGTCTAATTGACTAAATGCTAGCTTAAATCTTGCATTACTCAAACTGATCACACTATAGCAAACACTTCTGCCTACACTTGTTGCCGAACCTGAAATAATAAAAAAACAAAATAACATAACAAGTTCTAACCAATAGATATGCTCTTTTATCATCCCAAGCCTAAATGCGATATACCTTAGAAGGCCTAGAAAAAAGAAGACATGTAATCCTGAAATACTAAAAAAATGAAGAATGCCCAATTGACTTAAAGCCTCTTGATTCCGTTTGAATTCTTGATCTTTTAAACCTAGAAATAAACTTTTCACATACATGGCTACACTCTTCGTCATAGTTTTATCTATATGATGAGATAAACGACTCCGAATAATACTAAGATAGGGTGACAAACTTTCTATATTTCCTTTAGATATACTAATTATTTGCTTCATCTTTACCTGTTGATAGATCTGTTGCTGATTTAAAAATTCTTTATAATCAAATGAACCTAAATTACGTTTTCCTTGAGGCTCTGTCAAATCTACTGTTGCCTTAATGTTAATAAAATCAGTTGTTTTTTTGAAAAACAACTGCTCTTTTTCTGTTTTGACATAGTAAGAAATAATATACTTTTGCTTCCCTTCGATAGACTCACCTTGCATTTTTACAGATTCACCATTCACTTTTATCGAATTAGGATTGATTCTAAAAATGGCGGTGATAGTACTTGCTTTTTTAGCTAATAACTTGTTAGCCGTACTTTTTTTTGCAACCGTAAAAAATATAATTAAGCTTATAACAATCGTAATTATACACGTAAACTGAATGATTTTATTTCGACTTAATAAAATACGTACAAAGAAAAGAAGCCCCACTGCAACTGCAATAAGGCTACTTTTCAATACAATAAAATTGATGAATACCATACAAAAACATGGAAATACAAGGTACCCTTTTAATCCATCTAATTGCTTAATCTTCTTTAAACAAATCGTTATTAAAGTTTTTAACAATATCTTTATTCCCAAATTGAATATCTGCAAAATATTTCGTTGAGAGTTGAACCTTTTCAACCGTTACACCTGCTTGTTCAATCAGCTTTATAGCATAGTCATCATTACGATAATCCGTTAGATAATGGATTTTAGTAATACCTGCTTGCAAAATCATTTTGGTACATTGTAAACAAGGGAAATGAGTCACATATAATTCGGCCCCTTCCGTTGGTACACCAAATTTTGCACATTGAAGAATAGCATTCATCTCTGCATGAATCGTTCTAACACAGTGATTATCTACAACATAACACCCTTCATCTATACAATGGCTATCACCACTAACTGAACCGTTGTATCCTCCCGCTATAATACGCGTATCTCTTACAATAGTTGCTCCTACAGCCAATCTAGAGCATGTACTTCTTAATGATAATAAAACACTTTGCGCCATAAAATATTGATCCCACGGGATTCGTTGAAATGTCACTGACCTCACCTATCCTTTTTATTCTTAATACCACTATTGTATAGGTAAGAAGGGGGACTGGCAACTTATATCCGAGTTATTCAATCCTTTCTTTAAAATTTTAAACCGTCAATCCCTCTTTAAGTCTATCGACTGTTTTAACACCTATACCTGATACATTACTCAAATCTTCTACTGTTTTAAAGCTTCCATTCTCCTCACGAAAGGCTAGTATCGCTTCTGCTTTCTTTTCACCAATACCAGAAACTGATTCTAATTCTTCTTTTGTAGCCGTATTAAGGTTAACTTTTCCTTCTGATTTTGAAGTGACTCCCTCTTGTTTGCTAGTTGATTGATTTTCTGTTAGGGCTACTGGTACTTCTTCTCCTTTTTTAGGGATATAAATAACAGCCTGGTCTGTCACAAGTTGTGAAAAATTCACTTGATTAGGGTCAGCTTCTTTTAAAACTCCACCTGCAACTTGAATTAAATCAGTCACCCTCATATTCTCAGTCACTTCATATACGCCTGGCTCTTTCACCGCTCCTTTTATATCTGCATACATAACGACTTTCGTTTGACTAGATGCCTCTGATTCTTGATCTGCCTTAACTGTAACCTCTGAATCTTTTTGCCAAAGTGTTTCTTCTGTTGTATCAGTCTGAGTACTCTCTTTAATTCCAGTTATCATCAAGTTGTACCCTATTACACCAATCACTATCACCGCTATACTCCCACTTATGCTAAAAATAATCTTAAATTTAAGAGATGCGTTCGCTAACTTATCATACATTTTCCCTCCCCCTTTTAATAAAAGTACGCAAAAAAAGCCTAGCATTTTCAGCTAGGCTTTAAAACTTTTACTCTTCGTCTTCATCTGTATCGTCATAGTCGATATCATCTTCATCAACGATAGTTAATTGATCTTCAATGTTTGTTTCTTCTTCATCGTCATCAGTGTCCGCACCAATTTCAGATAAATCTTTATTGTACTCTGCGATTTCTTCTTCTTCATCATCTTCGTCATCGATGTAATCAGTATCGTCATCAGCAACTAAATCTGCATCTTCCGGATCATCATCGTTGTAGTCAATCGCATTTTCATCATTCATATCTAGGAATGCATTTACTTTTTTACGTTTTTTACGACGAGGAGCATCTTCATCTTCGTCTTCACCTAAGTGAGATACTTCTTCATCGATAGAGTCGATTGGGTACCATGAACGTAATCCCCAACGATTTTCTCCTAATGAGATAAAACTACCATCAATATTTAAATCTGTATAAAATTGTGGTAAGTTTTCACGGATTTCACTATCTGCTTTACCTAAATAATTTTGGATTTGGTTAACTAAATCAGAGAAGTCCATAACATCTCCACGTTGTTCTAAAATAGCATGTGCTACTTCAATCATTGATAATTCTTCTTTAATGACACCTTCAAAAGCTTTTATTTCCAAACGGCACACGTCCTTTCGTAGTCTACTCTTTATCATACAATAGTTTGAGGATAAAATGCAATTAAAACTTGTATTTTTATCCTATTTTAATGCGATTTTCTTATTTTGAAAAAACTAGGTTTAAATTATAATCGCCTACTTTTTCTTCATCTTGATATAATTCATAATCCACAACTAGTGTTCCACTTGTTCCCTCATTTTCAATAGAACGAGTCATTGAAATTGTTTTTACCACTAATGGCATCATGCCATATGGTGTCGCGTAATGTGTCATTGTTGGTTCTACTTCTGAAAAGACAAATTTCATGCGTTGACCTGCTGCCGTACGCGTTAGATGAACCATACCATCACTTGCTAATTTTATGGTCACAGGAACTGTCAGTTGATTGCCTTCTACTTGATGTGTTTCTTCATAACGTAAATAAGTATGTCCGCCTTTTTCTACTGAAAAGCCAGCGACATCAAAGTTATGTTTTTCTTCTGTTCCTTCTTGTACCACTGTTGTTGCTAGTTTTATGTTAATCGGGTTTCCATTTTTCATAGCTGTCATCCTCTACTTTTTTCTTCTTACTTATCTTATAGTCTTTTGCCAATAGTTTCAAGTTTTCTTATTTTAAATCTCTAAATCCAGATAGTCACATTTCCTTTTAAAATCGTATATAATAGGAAAAGAGACAAAAAACACTACACTTACTTTCTATGAAAGACGAGGTTAATAACTCATGACACTAACACAATCATCCAATCTTATTTTATTGGACCAACCAAATGACCCTATACTTGGAGCACTTGCTCCATTTGCGGCAACTGATTTATTCATCAGACAAGCCGATAAATTACACCATTCTTTTATTCATTTTTGGCAAACAGAACCTACTGTGATTTTAGGAATGAAAGACACGCGTCTGCCATTTCTGAAGGATGGACTCACTGTTTTTAAAAACGCTCAGTATGATTTTTTAGCTCGCAATTCTGGCGGTCTAGCGGTAGTATCAGATGATGGTATCCTAAATTTTTCATTTATTATTCCCAATGATCCTGATAATAAAAAAAGTGTGCCCGATGCTTATGAAATGATGAAAGAAATTATTTCAATTGCTTTTTCTGATTTTAAACTGCCTATCGAAGCCAAAGAAATCGTTCAATCGTATTGTCCTGGAGACTACGATTTGAGTATTCATGATAAGAAATTTGCTGGTATCTCACAACGCCGTATCGGTAACGGAATAGCTGTTATGATTTATCTAAGCGTATCAGGGACTCAAAACGACCGTGGCGAACTTGTTAAACAGTTTTATAAAGACGGACTAAAAGAAGACTTCGGTACAAATGGTTATCCCTATTTAGACCCTAGTTCGATGGCTACTTTATCTGATTTATTCCAAACCGACTTAACCACTGATAATGTCAAAGCTCGTTTAATTGCAGCGAGCGAGTTCGTCTTTAAAGCTAATGTAGCACCCTATTCATTCCAAGCTTATCTAGATGAGACTAATACTTACGATGACTTCCAAAAATTTGTCGCTAACATGCAAAAAAGAAATCTGCCTATTACGGACTTAATGGAAGGGAATTAACACTATGATGACACCTTATAAAGAGCAGCTTTTAACGATTGAAAAAGTCTTTCGCGATCCTGTTCATGATGATATTCACGTTAGCCATCAAGTTATTCTTGACCTAATTAACTCAAAAGAATTTCAAAGACTACGCCGAATCAAACAACTTGGTACAACTTCACTAACCTTTCATGGTGGTGAACACAGTCGTTTTGGACACTCTTTAGGCGTTTATGAAATTACACAACAAATTTGTGACCTCTTTGCGCAAAACTATTCTATTGAAAAGGACCCAGAGAATGGCTGGGACGACTCAGAAAGACTGGTGACATTATGCGCTGCGCTACTCCACGATGTCGGACATGGGCCTTATTCTCACACGTTTGAAGGTATATTTGATACCAATCATGAAGAAATTACGGTACAAATTTTAACGTCACCAGAAACTGAAATTTTTCAAATTCTTAATAAAGTAGAAGAAGGATTTCCCGAAAAAGTCGCGAGTGTCATTCAAAAAAACTATCCTAATCAACAGGTTGTCCAAATGATTTCAAGTCAAATTGATGCGGACCGTATGGATTATTTATTGAGAGATGCTTACTTCACTGGTATCCAGTATGGCACATTTGATTTAACTCGTATCTTACGAATAATTCGTCCTTATAAAAATGGGATTACATTCTTAGCTAATGGGATGCATTCCGTTGAGGATTATATCGTCAGTCGTTACCAAATGTATATGCAAGTTTATTTCCACCCTGTTTCTAGAGGAATGGAGATTATCTTAGACCACCTCTTAAAACGAGGAACCTATCTACATGAACATGATCACACTTATCATCAAAAACAAGCGGGACTTCTCGTTCCTTTCTTTGAAAATAACTATACTTTAGAAGATTATTTAAAACTAGATGACGGTGTGCTTAATACCTACTTTACGATGTGGCTAGATGATAACGACCCGATTCTTAGCGACTTAGCAGCTCGTTTTTTAAATAGAAAACCATTGAAATCTGCACGTGTTAATCCTGAACAAGATGCAACACTTATAAAAGAGATGACACGTTTAATTGAAACTGTAGGCTTTAATTCAAAATCATATACAGCTGTCAATACTAGCTATGACCTACCCTATGATTTTTACCGACCAAACCAAACTAAAAACCGCACTCAAATCGAATTAATTCAAAAAGATGGGTCTTTAGTAGAATTATCTAAAGCTAGTGCCTTAGTTGCTGCTTTAGCGGGGCAAACTCACGGGGATGAGCGTTTCTTCTTCCCGAAAGAGATGCTTGATGATTCAGGAAGTTCTTTATTCTCAGATAGTCTTAGAGACTTTCAAGCCCATCTTTTAAATGGCCAAGTCGTTGAACCAAGTTCACGTCAGACTGAAAACTAGAGGCTTCTCTTTTTCTATGCTACAATTATCTTACGTTAAACATGAAAGGATGATACGATATGAAAATGGCACATACATGCGTGCGCGTTAAAGATTTAGAAGCGTCAGTTAAATTCTACCAAGATGCTTTTGATTTTGAAGAAACAAACCGCCGTGATTTCCCAGAACACAAATTTACTTTAGTTTACCTAACATTACCTGGTGATGATTATGAATTAGAGTTAACTTATAATTACGGACATGAGGGCTACGATTTAGGTAATGGCTACGGTCATATTGCCATCGCTTCTGAAGATTTAGAAGGATTGCATGCTAAACATAAAGCAGCTGGCTTTGAAGTGACTGACTTAAAAGCACTTCCTGGCGTTCCACCATCATACTACTTTATTGTTGACCCTGATGGTTACAAAATCGAAGTCATTCGCTACAAATAAAAATAAGACCTTAACGGTCTTATTTTTTTGTCCATTTTATTACGCGGATTATCGTCTTAAAGGAGTTTAACCGACTAGACTTTTCTGTTACAATGATACTAACTATTAAACGAAAGGATGGTTGTCTTTATGAAAGACTTTCCTTCTAAAGAAGCGGAAAAACACTACTATGAAAGTCAAGCGACCGAAGAAGAATTCTTAACTTGGTACGCTGAACAAGATTTACCGACATACGACACACCATCTGTTACGATCGACAATGTCTTACTTTGTTATAACCGTAAAGATGATGAACTGAAAATTTTACTAATTCAACGTAACACCCATCCTTACCAATCTTCATGGGCACTCCCAGGAGGCTTCGTAGAACGCGGTGAGTCTACTGAAGAAAGTTGTATCAGAGAAACTCAAGAAGAAACTGGTGTCGCCATTACCCATGAAAATATCGAACAGCTTCATACCTTTAGTACACCAAACCGTGACCCTCGTGGCTGGGTGATTACTGTAAGTTATCTTGCCTTTATCGGAGAAGAACCTTTATTTGCTGGTGATGATGCGAAAGCCGCTAAATGGTTTACCTTCAAACGTGAAGATAATTTATTAAAACTTGAAAATGACGAACACGATGCGATTGTGTTGGATTTAGAAACCAATCTATCTATCGGTAAAGAGACATTAGCTTTTGACCATGACCAAATTATTTTGAAAGCCTTCAATCGTGTTTTAAACAAAATGTACCATGAACCTAAAGTTTTACAAGTTCTAGGCGACGATTTCTCAGTAGCAGAAGCTCGCAAAGTATTTGCTAAATTTTTAGGTCTAGATTTTAAAGCCATTGACCATTCAAACTTTAAAAAAGCTTTGCTTCCACATCTCGAAGAAATCGGTCAACGCGCCACTGGAATTGGACGACCATCTAAGATTTACCGTCTAAAACCTTTAGCTGAATAAACAAAAGGGCTTCAACCATAATGGTTGAAGCCCTTTTTTATTATTACGAACGTTTTGGACGTTCTTTTTTCTTAATTTGTTTACTACGTAATTGACCACAAGCCGCATCAATATCTGTTCCTTGTTCTTTACGAACCACACAGTTAACACCTTTTTTATTTAAGATATCATAGAAAGCCATCACGTCTTCACGTGTACTACGGCTATATTGATCGTGCTCACTTACCGGGTTATAAGGAATTAAGTTAACATAAGTTAATTTCTTCTTATCTTTTAATAACTCAGCTAATTGACGAGCATGTTCAGGTCGATCATTTACATTTGATAGCATAATGTATTCAAATGTAATACGACGGTTTGTTTTTTCTAAGTAATAATCCACTGCATCCATTAGTTTTTCAACAGGATTACTACGGTTAATACGCATAATTGACGTTCTAACTTCATTATTTGGTGCATGTAATGAAATCGCTAAGTTAACTTGTAGGCCATTATCAGCGAAATCATAAATTTTAGGAATTAAACCACTTGTTGAAACTGTCATGTGACGAGCTCCAATGCCTAATCCGTTTTTATCATTCACGATGTATAAGAAATCAATCACGTTATCATAGTTATCAAACGGTTCTCCAATACCCATTACAACGATATGACTCACACGTTCACCGTCTCCACGTTCATCTAAGAAGAATTGAACTTGCATGATTTGTGCCACAATCTCACCTGCAGATAAATCACGTTGTTTTGTCAACAACCCACTGGCACAGAAGGTACACCCTATATTACACCCTACTTGTGTTGTCACACACACTGATAAACCGTATTCGTGACGCATTAACACTGTTTCAATCATATTTTTATCTTCTAATTGGAATAGATATTTAATCGTACCATCTTTTGATTCTTGAACCACGACTTGATTAAGTGGACTCATATCAAAGTTTTCAGTTAATAAATCAATTGTTTTTTTAGATAAGTTACTCATCTCTTCAAATGTGCGGACACGTTTAATGTACAACCAATCCCACACCTGTGTTGCTCTAAATTTCTTTTCTCCATGCTCTTCAAACCATGCTTTCAGGTTATCTTGAGTCATGCCATATATCGACTGCTTCGTCATGCTGTTTCCTCATTTCTGTTTCGTCTCTCTTTGATACTATAGCGTAAATTAAATAGCTTGGCAATCACATTGTTCACTTACGACTCTACCTGAACCCATTCGCCCTCTTTTTTTTCAATCAAGAAAGTCAAAACCGATCCACATGTTGCAAATAAAATAGCTGTTATAGTTGGAACTACAACACTTGTTATTAAACTATCCAATACAGTTAATACCAAAATTTCTAATAAAAAATCACTAATAATAAAAAATAAGAAACCTTTATTTACAGGGACATGAAATGCACGGCAACTCGCTCTAATTGAGGCATCTAGTACAGTATCGAGTGTCCATGTAATCACCATATATATTATAAGAAACCCCATTAAATGCATTGTCGAAATAGCTTGAATACCTAGTAGTTTTAATAATCCTCCAACTGCGCCCATCACAATCATACCAAAAACTGCGATAATCAGACCTATACCTAGTCCATTCTTTAGTTTAGTTTTCATTCTTCTCCCTACTTTCTCTCCATCCTATAGTATCTCTAATTCTATAAATAAAGACAAGTATTTTTTTACAACACTATAAGTTTTTGCTAATGATTGAAACTTTTGTATTTATATTTAGTTATCTTATAATTTTTTTGCTATAATAATAGAAGAAACTTATTGGAGAGGTGATGTGTATGACCGTTTTAATCGCAAGTATCTTGATGATAGTACTTGTCGTAATTTCTAATATCATTAGTCACTATTTAGTATCCATTCCAACTGCCCTAATAGAGATTGCAGTAGGATTAATTGTGGCCTTAGTCTTTGATCTGAACATTAATTTAGAGGCTGATTGGTTTATGCTCTTATTCGTTGCTCCTTTACTATTTAATGATGGTAAGATGTTCCCTAAAAATGAATTATGGGATTTAAAAGCTCCAATTTTTGCTTATGCCATTTGGCTAGTACTCCTAACAACTGTTATAGGTGGTTACTTTATTCACTGGCTAATTCCAGATGTTCCGCTTGCTCTAGCAATGGCTTTAGTTGCCGTATTATCACCAACAGACCCCGTTGCCGTTCACGGTATTGCAGAACAAATTAAACTTCCTAAAAAAATACTTAGCTTAATAAGTGGTGAAAGTTTAATCAATGACGCTAGTGGGCTAATTGCCTTCAAATATGCTTTGGCCGCGTTTATGACGGGTCAATTCTCTTTAACACAAGCAACTGGAGACTTCCTTTATATGTCACTTGTTGGTGTTCTAATCGGTGTCGTATCAATATCTATTATCCACTTCATCAGATTATTCCTCGTTCAACAAGGAATACAAGATGCTATTCTTCATACGACTATTCAACTCCTAACACCTTTTGTTATCTATATCTTAGCAGATGAAGTAGCTGGTGCTTCTGGTGTTATTGCTGTCGTTTCAGCTGGGGTACTTTCTATTAATCAAAGCCCTATCTTTAGAAGTCAACATTCTGAAGCAAGACTTATCACTAATAAAATGTGGGATATGTTAGTTTACTTACTAAATGGTCTAGTATTTGTTTTACTAGGAATAGAGCTTCCCATTGCGATGAGAGAAACCATTGTTAACCCCTCTATCCACAATGGGACACTTCTGTTCTACATTATAAGTATCTGGTTTGTCCTACTAATCGTTCGTGTTGTATGGTCTTACATTTATCTATGGTTGACTTACCTTAGAAAAAATGACGATAAGTTAACCCCACCTTCATTTAATACCGCTTTGATGACTGGGATTACAGGTGTTCGTGGCGCGGTTACAATGGCATCTATCATGTCTATGCCCTTCTTTTTAGCAGACGGCACGCCATTTATTGAGCGATCTCTTATTGTCACGCTTGCTTGTGGTGTTGTTTTAACCAGTTTACTCGTTGCAACTATCACACTACCTATCTTGACTAAAAAACGTCAGCGATTGCCGCTTATTGGGAATGACCCTTCAAGTAATGAAGTATTAGTTAATGCAACTCAACCCACTTCTGTTACAAAATTAACAGAACTAGAAGCTCGTCAAGAAATGGTTCGTGATGCCATTACTGTTTTAAAACAAGAATCAGAGCATTCAGAAAATTATTTAATCTTAACAGATTTAATCCAAGAATTTGAATCGCGTTTACGTCACTTGTACCGTGAACAAAATGATGAACAAACTAACCGTTTGTACGCCAAACTTGAAAAAACAGTCCAAGATATTGCCATCAAAGGTGAAAAAGACGGCATTCAAAAAGCGATTGATGCTGGTGAAGTTTCTGAAGTTGTCGCTCGTCGTTATAAAAAAATCGTTGAAACAAAACGAGTTGCTTTTGAACCAGGCATACTAAATTCTTTAAAACGACTATTCTTTGTTCTTAGAAAACAAAGTAATATTGCTTTTTGGCGCTTAAAATCTGCACAACACCAAGATGATACTATTTTAGGTGATACAGCGATTGTTAAATTAGAAAAACAAAGTACAGTTGGCGCAATCAGTGTATTGAAAGCTTACAAAGCTGAGTTAGACCCAGAATGTGAAGCTTACGATTTACATAAGCATATTGTGAACCAAAAACTTTATGAGTATTTAAATAAATTACATCGGATTAAAAATTTAAGTAACCAATCTCGTACCGACTATCAAAAAATTGTTCAAGAGTTTCATATGAAAGCTCTTGATGCCGAACGAGAAACCGTTCAGCATCTCTATCAAAAAGGTCAGATTACATTAAGTATGGCTAATCATTTACGACAATCCTTAAATTATTACGAAAGCTCAATTTTACAAAGTCGAGCTGAGCATTAAAAAAACACGTAAATCTATTCCAAACCTATTAGGGGTTTGAGTAGATTTACGTGTTTTATTTTTTTAGAATGGAAGGTCATTTGGAGATACTGTTTGGTCTGATTCTTCCTCTGATACAGAAGACGGTGGTCCCATTAAGACTTTACGTCCTTTACTGCCCTCAGAAGGTCCTACAACACCATTCTCTTCCATCTGGTCTATCAATCGTGCAGCTCGGTTGTAACCGACTCTAAATCGTCTTTGAATAAGTGAGGCACTTGCTTTTCCTTCGAATGCTACAAATTTAACTGCCTCATCATATAAATCATCGACTTCTGAATCAGGTCCACTTCCTTTTTCAGGTTCATCTGTTGGCATCATATCTTCACGATAATCCGCTCCTTGCTGCTCCGTCACAAACTTAACTAAATCTTCTACTTCCGAATCAGAAATAAAAGCACCTTGAACACGTGTTGGTTTATTTTGACCCATTGGCATAAATAACATATCCCCACGGCCTAATAATTTTTCAGCACCTGTCGTATCAATAATTGTTCTTGAATCAATCCCACTCGATACAGCAAAGGCAATACGTGATGGTACATTTGCTTTAATAATCCCTGTAATAACATCCACACTCGGACGTTGTGTTGCTAAAATCATATGAATACCCGCAGCACGAGCCATTTGTGCTAAACGAATAATAGCATCTTCCACTTCATTACTTGCAACCATCATCAAGTCTGCTAACTCATCTACGATTACAACAATGAAAGGTAAAATCGGATGATTCACACCTTCAAGTGTGTTATTTTTTTGAACCATTTGATTATAGCCAGTGATATTTCTAACACCACTTGCCGCAAATAATTCATAACGTTTTTCCATCTCTGCTACTACTTTATGTAAGGCTTGAGATGCTTTACGTGGATTAGTCACTACGGGCGTTAATAAATGTGGAATGCCATTGTAAACATTTAACTCTACCATTTTAGGGTCGATCATCATCATTTTAACTTCATGCGGTTTGGCACGCATTAAAATACTTGTGATAATCCCGTTAATACAAACCGACTTCCCACTCCCTGTTGAACCAGCAATTAACATATGGGGCATTTTAGCCAAATCAGCTGAAATAACCGAACCAGAAATATCACGCCCTAACGGGACTTCTAATAAATTATCTGGATTTTTAGGCTGTGCTTCTATAATATCTCTAAAGGAAACTGTGCTTACTGTATTATTTGGCACCTCTATCCCAATTAGTGATTTCCCTGGAATTGGAGCCTCCATACGAATATCTTTGGCAGCTAAGGCTAAAGCTAAATCATCAGTCAAACCTACGATTTTACTTACCTTCACACCCACTGCTGGTTGAATTTCATATTTCGTAACCGATGGTCCTAAACTTGCTCTCACTACTTTGGCATCTACACCAAAACTATCAAAGGTTTGCTCCAATACCTCTACATTATGTTCAATAGATTTATACTCTTCACTTTGGTCTGTTAAAGGTATTTCATTTAACAATGTCGATGGTGGTAAAATATAATCGGTATTTTCTGTTTCTTGAGGAATATCAAATTCTAAATCCTCACCATTATCATCGTCTTCCACTACAGTTTGTACAGATTCTGGCTTCTTAATAGACGACTCTTGATATTGACTTTGGTACGTATCAATTGCAACAGGTACTGGTTCCACTTGCTCCTCATAAACAGGCGTCACTTTAGGTTCTACTTTTGTATCTTGTTTCTTTTCTTGTACAACCGTTTGTTTTTCTTTCTCTGCTTTTTCCAGTGCCAATGCGCGTTTCTTTTCACGTTCTTCTAATCGTTTTGCTCTTAATTCTTTTCTTGTTTCCGCTGAAGCACTTAATTTTTGAATCATACTTTCTGTACGGCGTTTGAAAAAATCAAAGATTTCAAAGCCTGAAACGCCTACAGCCACACATATACCTATAAACATTAAAAGGCCTGCTACTACATACGACCCGGCTTGAGAGACTAAAAAGTGAGTCCCACTATACAAGGTACCACCAATTAAACCGCCACCAACAGGCTGGGATATTAAACCACCTCGT
The DNA here is from genome assembly GCF_003987565.1 of Vagococcus fessus. Lineage (GTDB taxonomy): Bacteria > Bacillota > Bacilli > Lactobacillales > Vagococcaceae > Vagococcus_D > Vagococcus_D fessus. Next base: position 133,804 of record NZ_NGJY01000004.1, on the reverse strand, counting down.
AAATCAGTCCATAAATTATGCCACGTTACATTCATAATATGAATATCTAATTTAACAAAATCTCGAAATAAAATAGCGTGTAACATCAAGAGCAGTCCAAAATAAAATAAACTAGCCCCTCCAATATATTTTGTTTTACCGAATGAAAAATTAGGGCCCATAAAAATTAAAAGAACACCCATTAAAATAAATAAAATAGCTAAAATTGGGAAAGTAACCCCAACAAACATTCTAAAAATATTTGCAAATAATATACCAAGGAAGCCTAGTTTAAACAGGCCTAATATACCGCATATACTAATAATTAATCCTGCAACAACATAATACATTCTCTCTTGTTGTGCTTGCTGTTTCTTTGTCATCTTTTTAGGACGACTCTTTTTCTTTTGTGCCATGTCGTTCCTCCTTTAAGTCCTATCCATTATACTATAAAAATCAACGTCTACAAAGTCGATATAAATAAAAAGCCCTATCAAGCCACAATAATGTGACAGATAAGACTTTTTGATTATTAATTATCTTTCATAGCTGCTTTTAAAGCAAGTGCTAACGGACTTTCTTCTGGTTCTGCCTGTTGATTCTGACTATATTTCTTCAATAATTTTTTTTCTTCATGCTTAGTCATTTTCTTCTTACGTTCTTTTCCAGACGCTACTTTTTCAGTAATCACACAATACTTACACTTGAAGAATTGACCATTTTTACCTTCATGTATCTCCATCTTCTTATGACACTGTGGACACCGACGATTTGATACTTTAGGGTCTTTACGACGACGGTACTTACATGTTTCACCTGTACATACATAAACTTTGCCATCACGTGTATTTTTCTCTCGTAAAGCTGAACCACAATCTGGGCACTCTTTTGATGTTAAAGAAAAATCAGTGTACTTCGCTTCACTATATTTAATTTCTTTAACCAATTGTTCTGTCTCTTGGGCAATTTCTTTAATAAAGACCTTACTATCTCTTTTCCCTTGGGCAATTTCTTCTAATTCTTTTTCCCATTTCTCAGTTAAATCAGGTGTTACAAGAGAAGGATTAACCAATTTTAACAATTGTTTCCCTTTAGGTGTCACACTCAATTTAGTGGTCTTACGTTCCATCAATTCTGATTTAATTAATTTTTCAATAATCTCCGCACGAGTAGCGGGTGTTCCTAATTGATGTTTTTCCATTTGACCCAGTAACGTTCCTTCAGATAAAGCATTTGGCGGAGTTGTCACTTCTTTATTAAATTGATACGTCGCTGGAATAGTCTGACCTTCAGTAAACGTCACTGATTTTTTCGCTTCTTTTTTGTCGTCACGTTTCCAACCTTGTGTTTTAATTTGAGTTTGTCTGAATAAGAATAAATCAGACCCTACTTTAACTTCTACCGTTTGATTTTCACTAACATGAGCCTCTGAGAATAAACCTAAGAAACGTGTTGTAATCATTTGGTAGATTTTTTGTTCATCATTATCCATTTTTTCCGCACGAGGCGTTTGCTCAGTTGGGATTAAGGCATGGTGGTCTGTCACTTTGCTATCTTGGAATACTTTAGTAACTGTTACTTTAGCCCCTTGTCTAATCGCAGCTTTCGCTTCTTGTGGATAATAACTCGCCACAGCTTGTAGACGTTCTTTCATTGTCGCCTTCATGTCCTGTGTTAAATACTTAGAATCGGTTCTAGGATACGTGACAACTTTGTGGACCTCATACAAACTTTGAACTAATCCTAATGTTTTTTTAGCAGAGAAGCCATAACGCTGATTTGCTTCCCGTTGTAATTCAGTTAAGTCATAGGGAAGTGGTGCTGGTTCAACTTTTTCTTTAGTCTTAACAGATGTGACTTTACCACTCTTTAGATTTTCTTTTGTAACATAAACTTCTGCTTCTTCACGTGTTTTAAATTGACGAGGATTCTTCAACTGAAGTCGTCCTGCTAAGCCTTGATACATAATATCTACCGTAAAGAAATTCTCAGCTCTAAACTTTTCGATTTTCTCTTCTTGTTTTCTTACAAGAGCTAATGTTGGTGTCTGAACACGTCCAGCTGATAAATTATCATCATACTTAACAGTTAGAGCACGTGTGACATTTAATCCAACTAACCAATCAGCTTCCGCTCTAGCTAAGGCTGATTGATACAAGTTATCATAATTTTTACTTGGTTCTAACTTAGCAAATCCTGCCTTAATTGCTTTAGGTGTTTGAGATGATATCCATAAACGTTTGACTGGTTTGTTAAATTTAACATATTCTAAAATCCAACGTGCGACAAGCTCACCCTCACGTCCAGCATCTGTTGCGATAACGGCTTCTTTAATATCTTTACGTTTAGCCAATTGACTAATAGCTTTCAACTGTCCTCCTGTTTTAGGAAGAGGTTTAATGCCTGTTTTTTTCGGAATCATTGGCAAACTTTCCATGTTCCACTGTGCCCAGTCCTTATTGTAGTCCTCTGGCATTTTTAATCCTAATAGATGTCCTAGTGCCCATGTAATCACGACATTAGGTCCTTCAATATAACTTTTACTCTTCTGAGTTGCTCCCAATACTTTGGCCAGGTCTCTTGCAACACTTGGCTTTTCTGCGATAATTAACTGTTTCATCTTGTTCCTTTCCAGCATCTGAAAGTTTTTTACAGTCTTTCAGAAGCATAAGCCCTTTGTATAATTGAAGATCTTCATCGCAATCGTCACAATAACGAAGTTCTCCTTCATTCCAAAATGCTACTAAATAGTCTTCTTTATCCCTAATCATACTATATTCACGATGATAGTGGGTGAATTTTTTTAAATAACACTCTTTAGCTTCTTCGAGTGTTTCAAACACTTCTTCTTCAACGATATCCAGTTCCCAATCTTCAAAAAACCACCACGGTTCATTTTCTCCATAGATCGATATCACTTGATACATATATAACACCCCATTAACTAACTTTTATCAATAAACCTAGTTTAATTGCTTTTTTAGGATACTGCAACTTATTGATTTGTGTTTCCTTATACAATAGCAGAGGTCACACTGTTCTTAGTACTAAAAAACCACTACTTTTAAACAAAAGTAGCGGTTTAGTCAATTATTCCCCCAGTGAATCAATCAAGTGGTCAACAATACGTCGACTTGCTTGCCCGTCCCCATAAGGATTCTGTGCGTCTGCCATTTTTTCATAGGATTCAGGATGAGATAAAAGTTCTTCAATTTCTGTAAGTACTCCGTCATAAGTTGTCCCAATTAACTTAACTGTTCCACTCGTTACTGCCTCTGTTCTCTCTGTAGACTCTCTAAGTACAAGAACTGGCTTATTCAAATGAGGTGCTTCTTCTTGAACGCCACCAGAATCTGATAAAATCAACTCAGCATGTGCGATTAAATTATGAAACTCAACTACATCAAGCGGGTTTATCAAGTGCACTCTGTCATGATCCCCTAAAACAGATTTCGCCATATCTTGTACTACCGGATTTAAATGAACTGGAAAAACTAATTCATAATCTGGATGATTATCTAAAACTTGCCTAATTGCTTTAAGTGTTTGTTTCATTGGTTCACCTAAGTTTTCACGCCTGTGCATAGTTAACACCATCAACTTAGACTCTTCATTATTTTTTTGAACAATATCACTAATGTCAGTCTTACCAACGGTATAACTCATTGCATCAATTGCCGTATTTCCAGTCACGATAATAGCTTTTTCAGATACATTCTCTTTAAGTAAACTCTCTTTATTTTCAGGTGTCGGGGCATAGTAATAGTCCGCCAACCGATCAATCAATTGACGATTCATCTCTTCAGGGAAAGGAGAATACTTATCATATGTTCTTAATCCCGCTTCGACATGTCCAATTGGAATTTGGTTATAAAATGCAGTTAGTCCACCTACTAAGGCTGTCGTTGTATCACCATGAACAAGAATAACATCTGGTCCCTCTTGTTCTAAAATAGGTGTCAGTTTGGTTAAAATTGCTGTGGTAATTCCTGCTAGCGTTTGTTTTTTACTCATAATCTCTAAATCGTAATCTGGACTAATCTCAAAAATATCTAAAACTTGTTGTAGCATTTCTTTATGTTGACCTGTTGAAATAACAACAGATGCAATCTCCTCACGACTTTCCAATTCTTTTACGAGTGGTGCCATCTTAATTGCTTCAGGTCTAGTTCCGAATAACGTCACAACTTTCAATTTTTTCATATTATGCCTCCTCTAATTCTTGCGATGTATTTAAATGTACCGTCTTTTCCCACGTACTATTATTAGTGATATAACGGTAAATAGCCGAATAAGCTACTGGTATTAATGTCAAATTGTACACAGGAATCGTCAAACCATATAATGAACACCGCAGGAAACTTAATCCTGTTCTTCGCCAATATACGGTACTTATCGTCAGTGATATCAGTAACGATAAAATAATAATAACTAAAAGAACGCCATTTAACTCTAATCCTTTTTTTACTACTCCATAGAATTGTAACATCATTACAACACCGTGACCAATAACCGAGACCGCTGTTACAAACGGTAGAAACATATAGAAATACATTTCTAATTTTGCTCTTAATGGGATCGTTTTACTTTTAAAAATAACCCCACTATATTTACCAATACATTCAATACCACCTTGCGCCCATCGTGTTCTTTGTTTCACAAGTGTCTTGATAGAACTTACAGGTTCTTGAATAACTTTTGCATCTTCTAGATAGTAAGTTTTTTTGCCACGTAGAAGCAACTTTGTACTTGATTCAAAATCTTCTAATAAAGAATTTCCCCAAACTTCTGTTAAAGGAAGATCCGATAATCTGAAAAATTGACCATTACCTGAAGCTGCGCTATTTCCGAAATAATTCCGTGTATTTTGAATCATATAATTACACGATTGAAATTCAATATCTTGCATAATATGTAACCACTTTTTGGTACTATTCATTCCAACTGTTATCTGAACCATCGAAATATCTTTATAACTAAAAAATGTATTAAATACTTTCTCAAAGTCGTCCATAGATATAAAGGCATCTGCATCCATTATACCAATTAACGTATGAGTTAGAGGGGTTTCATTTAAAAGACGAATATAAGTAAGTCCCGCGTTAAGTGCTTCGCCTTTTCCAGTTTGAGCTTCAGGTAAGACACGATTTAAAACATGAAGCGTCTCATACTTCTCTTCTAATTCCGCTAAAATTTCTGTTGTCCCATCATCTGAGCCATCGTCAATAACAAGTAGATTAATCGTTATATTATCATTTGTCTTTTGTTGATAATGCTTATAAAATGACTCCACCGTAGAGCGGGCCACATAACACTCATTCATCATTGGAATCATGATATACATCGTATAGGGCTCATATATTTTAAAGCAATCATTTCGATGCCTAGGAAATACAAATAAAAATGCACTCCAGAAAAAATAAATAAAGACTCCTACAAATGATAATAGAACCAAGGCTGATAAAATATTAGTCATCTGTTCCTCCTAAAAAATAGAAATAAAACTACTTATATTTAAAATAGTAAGCTTAGTTTTATTTCATTTTCACTTTTTAACACAAGGTCTGATTCCTATCACACCTTAGTTTCCGTTAAAAAGAGTACCATTTTTTTTAGAGTAACATACCGTGACTTTATATTTTTTTATTTTATTTTTTCTTCCATTCAATAATTTCAAAGAATATAATCTTTTAGCCTATTAAATATAACTTTCGTGTTCAATAACCTTTCAGTTTAATCCAGTGGCTGGATTTTTCCATCCCATTTTTTCATTATCCATTTTTTTACAGACTCTGAATGAATCACTTTTTTTAACGTTTGAATTTCTTTTGCCTTTTCATTATCTTTACGTGAAACAAGAATATTTCCATAAGGTGATTGCTCTTTTTCAACTAATAATCCATCCGTTTTAGGTGATAGCCCAATCGTGTCCGCATAATTAGCATTGATTGCAATTAAATCAGCTTCGTCATTCTCATAAGCAGTTGTTAATAACTCTGGATTTAATCGATGGCTAAATTTAATGTTTTTAGGGTTATCCACAATATCATCAAATGTCGCGCTAAGCAAACTAACCCCCGGCTTTACTTTTACCAAACCAGCTTCTTTTAAAATTGTAATAACACGTCCCCAATCTGCTGTAGAGTTACTAACAAGTAATGTAGCGCCTTTAGGTAACTCTTTGATTGAGCGCCATTTTTTAGAATATAATCCCATTAATTCAATATGAACCGCACCTTGATTAACAAATTCATAACTATTCTCCTCTACCGCTAAATCATAAAACGGTTCATGCTGAAAGTAGTTTGCGTCTATTTCTTTTTCTGCTAAAGCTTTATTAGGTAAAATAAAATCATCAAACTTAACAACCTCTAATTGAATGCCTTGCTTTTCCATTAACGGTTTAACATGCTCTAAAATCTCACTGTGAGGTGTCGGCGAAGCGCCCACTTTTAATACTTTCAAATCTGTTGTTTCAGTTTTAGTTGTTAAGCTAAAACCAATTAGAACAACTAGCGCTAAACTTCCAATCGCTCCCCAAATCTTTAAACTTTTTGTTTCTTGCTTATTTTGACGTTTATCCACAGCTTTTACCACACTGTCACCTATACCTTGAACAATAAATACAATGACTAACAGTAAAATTGTAGCAACTAAAGTCACTGTCAGATTATTTCTCATAAAGCCATCTTGATAAGCTATTCCTCCAAGACCACCGGCATTAATCGCACCTGCCATTGCAGTAAAACCAATCATTGTAATTGTTGTAACTGTGCCTCCTGATATAAGCGCTGGCAAACTTTCAGGTAATAATATTTTGCGAATGATTTCAAAACCAGTCATTCCCATAGCACGTGACGCTTCTAATACACCTTCATCCACTTCCCTAAGCGCCATCTCTACTAATCTAGCATAGAATGGTGCAGCCGAGACAACCAAGGCAAAAATAGCGGCAGTCGGTCCCAAAAAAGTGCCCAAGACTTGCCTTGTAATCGGAATTAGTAAAATGATTAAAATGATAAAAGGTATTGACCGACAGATATTTGTGAAGACGGATAATACTGCGTAACAAATTTTCGATAATTTCGATTCCTGTTTTTGTAAAGAAAATAAAATTAAACCTACTATTAAACCAATAATAGTAACTGCTACCATTGAAAATGTTGTCATGTATAACGTTTCCCACGTTGCCTTTATTAACTGCTTTCCATTCACTTTTTCGAAATTGAAATACGTTTCAATCCATTTATTCATTCTCTGCTACCTCCACTCCAATTCCTTGAGTATTTAAAATATCAATTGCTTTTAATAACTCTTCCTCTTCTCCTAACAGTTCCAATACTAATGTCCCAATCGAACTCGTTTGAGTGGGTTGAATTTGACCTTGAATAATATTAACATCCACGCCTGTATGCCTAATCAATCTTGAAATAATAGGTGTTTGGGCGCGCTCACCAGTAAAAGTTAATTTCACAATTTTTCCCTCTGGATATTTTTTAGCTAACTCTTTTAAAACGATTGCTTGTTGACTGCCACTTGGTGCTGTTTCTTGTTGAACAAATCGTTTCGTAACTTCTTTCTTAGGGTGACTGAAAACGTCCATTACATCTCCCAACTCAACAATTTTCCCCTGTTCCATTACAGCCACTTTATGACAAATCGTCCTAATGACCTCCATTTCATGCGTAATTAAAACAATCGTTACTCCCAATTTTTTATTGATGTCTGCAAGCAATGCTAGTGTTTCACTTGTCGTTTGCGGGTCTAGAGCACTCGTAGCTTCGTCACATAGAAGAAGCTTAGGTTCTGTAGCCAGAGCTCTTGCAATCCCGACACGTTGCTTCTGGCCTCCTGATAATTGACTAGGATAAGCCTCTTCTCTCCCCTCTAACCCAACAAGAGCTAACAGTTCTCTAGCCTTTTCAAATCGCTCAGCTTTTCCAATGCCTATTAACTCTAACGGTAACGCAACATTTTCCAACAATGTACGTGACCATAATAAATTAAAATGTTGAAAAATCATGCCTATTCCTTTTCTAAACTCACGAAGTTCCTTGCCCTTTAACGTGCTAACAAGTTGCTTATCAACTATTACCGATCCCTCTGAAGCTCGCTCTAAACCATTAAGCAACCTCAATAATGTACTTTTTCCAGCACCAGAATAGCCTACTATTCCAAAAATAGTCCCTGACTCTATTGCTAATTCAATACTATTTAATGCTGTGACTGTTCCAGATTTCGTGGCATATGTTTTAGCCACTTGATGCAATTCTATATATGACATACCAAGCCCTCTTTTCTAACTTTATTATAATAAAAAAAGCCCTCGTCCTCTGTTTTAAAAAAACAAAGGACGAAAGCTATAGTTTCGTGTTACCACCTTAGACTCGTAAGCACTTCACAGTGCCTACCTCATTCAGTACGAGACATTAGTCTGATACTGTTGCACATTAACGGGTGCGGACGTAATAGCTTTATCATCACATGATGATTCACCCATTATTGCTCAAAGACCATATTCGTTATCCTTTCAGTTACCCACTCACACCTAACAGGGCTCTCTTTAAACCTTCCAAATAAGTACTCTTCTTTTCAAAGCGTGTCGATTATCTAATTTTTTAAAGTTTACCAATCTACTGGCTATCTGTCAAATAAAAACCTTTAAGCTAATGCTGAAAGTTCTTCTTCTGAGACATCTGAAATACTAATCAACCAAGCTTCTTCTTCAACTGGGTTATCTAAAGCTGAGGCTTCTTTAACAACCGCCGGATTGACTTCACAGACCGTCCCTTTACACGGCATAACTAATTCTGTTACAGCTTTTTCAGCCTCTAACTCAGCAAAGGTATCATTTTTTTCTAAAACATCACCAATTTTAGGTAACATTACAAATGTCACACTACCAAAATCATCCTGGCCAACATTTGTTAAGCCAATACGATAGGTATCATTTATTTTTTTGATCCACAACTGGTTGTTATTAATTTTCTTCATTTTAATCGTACTCCCTTAATCTATGATATGGACTACTTTAACAGTGCCTCATAATCTGCTTCTTTAAACCCAAGTAAAACTGGTGTTCCTTTTTTTTCTAAGATTGGACGTTTAATCAACATTCCATCTACACACAGACGACCTGCCGCCTCTTCATTTGAAAAATCATTGACGATAGTTTTTAGGCCTTGTTCTCTATAACGAACGCCACTTGTATTAAAAAAACGACGTACTGGTAATGGACTTTCTTCCATCCAAGCGACTAATTGTTCTTTAGCTGGGGGTGTTTCAATCATGTCTATTAGATTGTATTCAATTTTATTTTCATCTAACCACGCAATTGCTTTCTTACATGTTGAACATTTTGGATACCAATAAAAATTAACCATATGAATTACCTCTTTCCCATTTAGCTTTTCTTGTCTTGATAATTTAGTATAACATATTTCATTATTTGAAAGGAAATTAAAAAAGTCAGAGAATAAAATTCTCTGACTTTTTAACGTCGGGCATGTTTCATGTCTACTTTTTGAAACCTCATTGAAAGCATAATACCAACACCTATCATATTCCCCAGTAAGGATGAACCACCTTGACTAACAAACGGTAATGGGATACCTGTTAATGGAAGTAGTCCAATATTAGCGCCAATATTTTCAAACACGTGGAATAAAATCATCATGATAATCCCTGTTGAAATATACGCGTAAAACTCATTATTAGTGTCAAAACAAACACGAATCATACGATAAATCAAAACAAAATACATTAAAATCATAAAGCCACCACCGATAAACCCAAAGTTTTCACCAATAACAGTAAAAATCATATCAGACTCTCTAACTGGAACATGAACATCAGATACATTAAACCCTTTACCAAAAAATCCACCTGATCCAATAGCCGTTAAAGCTTGTGCTTGTTGAAGTGATTTTCCTGATGGATCATGGAACGGATCTAACCATGAATCAATACGTGCTAATTGATACTGTTTCACACCCGCATCGTATAAAAAGCCTCGTCCAGATTCAGTTGTAACCAAGTAAATAACGCCTATAGCTACAATTGCAAAAATCGAAATCGCTGGAATTATAATCTTCCAACTAATACCTGACATTAAAAATACGCCACCTAAAATCGCCACATAAACTAAGGTTGTCCCTAAATCCTGTTGAAATTTTAATAATACAATAACAGGTATGGTAGTTAAAACCATTTTCCCTATTAATATAAAGTCATTTTTTACGGTATGTGGGTACTTTGAATTATGTTGAGTCACAGCATATGCCAACATTAAAATATAAGCAATCTTCATCAACTCTGACGGTTGAAACATCAATCCTCCAAAGTTAAACCAGTTTCGTGAACCGGTTACAGCAGCTAAGTCTGCATCATGAAACCAAATCAAAGCTGTCATAACGAGCAGACCCAATACATAAAACAAGGGGGTCAACTTCCATAATAACTTTGAACTAAACTGCATTAAAATGACAACAGCCACTCCACCAATTAAAACCCATAGGACTTGCTTTAACATGGTCGTTCCAACTGCTTCAACCAGCGGATTATGACTAAGTGCCACATATAAAGCTGCTAATCCCATTAAAATTAAAATAAAAACAGGTAAAATAATACCATAGTCAATCCTGTTATCTAAACTATAAGTTTGTTTATTATTTTTCATTCCACATCTCTTTTCTCTTCCATTATCTACTTACTTCATTATATTGAATTCATTGTGTAGCGTACTCTCTTATTTAAAATCTTAAACATTTTTTAGTCTTTATTTTGACTTAAAAATTCTTTTACAGCATCCAATGTTTGTTTTGAGGCTGGTAAAGTCAAATCAAATTGGTACTCATGCTGTAGATTTTCTTTTTTATCATAATAAACTTCAGTTACTTCAGTCCCTAACTTTTTCATCTTTTTACCAAAAGCCTGACCTTGTTCTGTAAATGAATTTGCTGTTGCATCTGTGATAAATACGGGTGGTAAATCAGTATTTACTTGCTCTTGTAAATCAGCTTCTTTAACTAGCTCAGATACTGACCAATTCGCCTCACCAGTATAAGCCCATCCAATATTTTTTATGAAATAATCTACAAATTTTGAGCCTGTTGACTGTCCCATTTCTTTCAATGAAAAGGGTGTACAAAATAATAAACTACCTTTAATTGTTTCTGGTTTAACATCTTGAGGCAAGCCTATCATTTTACTGTACTCTTTATCCAATTGAACTAATTCGAATTGAGTAACAACTTGTCCACCTGCTGAATCTCCAGCTAAAAAGAGAGAAGACATATCTAAATCATAACGATCTTCCTGTTTTTTTAATTCCTGATATAAATCACTCATTTGAATTAAAGGACCTGGATATTTGCTACCTGGTGCCAATGCATATTCCATATTGACTACCGCATAGCCTTCAGCAGCTAATGTATTGGCATAGATACTAACATCTTCCTTTTGCCCGCCAACAAATGCTCCACCGTGCACCCATAATATAACAGGTAGTTTACCTTTGATTTCTTTCGGTCTAATTAAATCGTAATGATTATTTGGTAACAGCGAGTCGTACGTTAAATCTTTTTCAATCGTAATAGCTGACTTCACAGCCTTATAGTCACTAGGTGGTTTAGCTGGACCGCCATTTGAAAATAATTGGTGTACGAGATAACTTGCTGGATAGGGTGTGAAACTTACAATAAATAGGGTAAATACTAAACAAAAAAATAACACAATCCCTGTGTTTTTTAAAATATCTTTCATCTAAGTTAAACCTTTCTTTCTGGCTGCAGCTTTCATTTTACATACTTTAACTATTATACAGTTAATACTATTGTATCGTTTTTTTTTAGCAATCACAACTTAAATCCTCACCAAAAAAAAGATAAGTTAGCAAAAATGCTAACTTATCTTTTTAATCTATTATTTAGTACCGAATAAACGATCTCCGGCATCTCCTAAACCTGGGACGATATAGCCATCTTCATCAAGTTTTTCATCTAAACCTGCTGTAATGATATCGATGTCTGGATGCGCATCTTGTAAGGCTTTAACCCCTTCTGGAGCAGCTACTAAACATACAAATTTGATGTTTGTTCCGCCACGTTTTTTTAACGCGTCAACAGCTAAAATTGCTGAACCACCTGTTGCAAGCATTGGATCTACAACAAATAATTGACGTTCTGAAATATCAGATGGTAATTTCACAAAGTATTCTACTGGTTCCCATGTATCATGGTCACGATACATTCCAATATGACCTACTTTAGCAGCTGGGATTAATTCTAACATCCCATCAACCATTCCGATACCTGCGCGAAGAATTGGAATAATTGCTACTTTTTTACCTGATAATGTTTTTTGAATTGATTTTCCAACTGGCGTTTCAATTTCAACATCTTCTAACGGCATATCACGTGATACTTCAAATGCCATTAACATCGCGATCTCATTTACTACCTCACGAAATACTTTCGTACCACATTCTTTATCACGAATAATTGTTAATTTGTGTTGAATTAACGGATGATCAATAACTTGAAATTTTCCCATAGCCTTATTCTCCTTCTTCTAGTATTGGTATAAAATACTATAATACCAACATCTATTTTTTTATCACTAACTATTGTAATCGAAAAAAGAGTGTATGACTAGTCATACACTCTTTTTTTATAAACTTTATTTAATTAACGATATAATGGGAACTTTTGAGTGATTGATTTCGCATGAAGTGCGATATCAGCTAATTTATTATCATCATTTTTACATGTTAATGCCATATCAATAAGTTCTGCAATTCTTACCACATTCGGTTCCAACATACCACGCGTTGTTACCGCAGCTGTACCTATTCTAATCCCACTTGTTTTTGCAGGGCTTAATATTTCGAATGGGATACTATTTTTATTAACCGTGATGTTAGCTTTTTCTAATATTGCTTCTGCTTCTTGACCATTTACGCCATAACCTGTCACATCAATCAATAACAAATGGTTATCTGTTCCACCACTAATCACACGAGCTTTTTTACAATTATTAAATACATCAGCCATCGCTTTTGCATTTTTGATAACTTGTTTTTGATAATCCACAAACTCTTCTGTCATCGCTTCTTTAAATGCGACAGCTTTCCCAGCAATAACGTGCATTAACGGTCCACCTTGAATCCCTGGAAAAATCGCACTGTTTATTTTTTTAGCTAGTTCTTCGTTATTTGTAAGAATTAAACCACCACGAGGTCCTCTTAGTGTTTTATGAGTCGTACTTGTCACAACATCCGCATATGGCATAGGATTAGGATGTAAGCCTGTCGCGACTAACCCTGCAATATGCGCCATATCTACCATTAAATAGGCCCCTACTTCATCTGCTATTTCACGGAATTTTTTGAAGTCAATTAAACGACTATAGGCACTCGCTCCTGCGACAATCAATTTAGGTTGAACTTCTCTCGCTCTAATACGAAGAACATCGTAATCTATCATTTCTGTTTTAGGGTCCACTTCATAGTCAAAGAAATTATACATTTTCCCACTAAAATTAACAGATGAACCATGCGTTAAATGACCACCATGAGATAGATTCATTCCCAAAACAGTATCCCCTGGTTCAATTAATGCTTTATAGGCAGCAGTATTGGCTTGTGAGCCAGAATGAGCTTGAACATTGGCAAACTCAGCTGAAAATAATTGTTTTACACGATCTATAGCTAGTTTTTCAATAATATCAACATACTCACACCCACCGTAGTAGCGTCTACCTGGATAACCTTCAGCATACTTATTTGTTAAGATACTACCTTGTGCCTCCATGACAGCACGAGAGGTAAAGTTTTCTGATGCGATTAATTCAATCGTATTTTTTTGACGCTTATCTTCTTTTACAATTGCTTGCCAAATCTGAGGATCTAATTCTTCTAAGTAATTTTCCATAGTTATCACCCTTGTACTTTTTTTAAATTATAACATATAACAATTTCGCTTAGCTATTTTTTAGTTCACTATATGCCCTTCTGCTGCCTTACTTAATCGATTCATATAGGCCAAACCAACACCTTCTTCTGAATAAACAGGTGTAAGTATCACTTCTATCGCTTCTTCACACTCATCCAAATAACGTAAGCCAGAGAATAGATTTTGACTAGCTTCTTCTACATTGTCATGTGTGGTTAAATTAAAAGTAGCCTCTACGGTATCACTGTAGACTTTACAAATTTGTTTAGGAGCAAGCAATCCAACTTGTTTTTCTTTTTTATGTGCCCATTTAATCGCATCTTCCCATGTTATTTTACGATGATCTACAAGCCATACTGATGCATTAGGAGAATAGTGTTTATATTTCATTCCGGGTGCTTTCGGTTGTTCTTCACCTGAAACCTCTAATCGATGATTGCCTAATCTACCTATTACTTGTTCAAGCTCTTTTTCTGTTACTTTACCAGGTCTTAAAATAACTGGCTCGTCGGTAGATAAATCTAAAACTGTTGATTCAAGACCCACACGAGTCGGACCATCATCTATAATACCAGCTATCTTTCCTTGAAGATCATGAAAAACATGATTCGCTTGAGTTGGACTTGGTTTTCCAGAAGTATTCGCACTCGGACCCACTAGTGGTACTCCTGCTTTTGAAATCAAGTCGAGAGTGCTTTTATTATCTGGCATTCTGAATGCTGCTGTCTTCAGACCGCCCGTTACCACTGAAGGTAAGCTTCCTTCTTTTATTTTAAAAATTAAAGTCAATGGACCAGGCCAAAATTTATCTATTAAAACTCGAGCATTATTAGGTAACTCTTCAACATAAGTCAACAGTTCCTTTTTATCAGCTATATGAACAATTAAAGGATTATCACTAGGTCGTCCCTTTGCTTCATATACTTTCTTAACCGCTTCAGAATTCGTGGCATCAGCCCCTAACCCATAAACTGTTTCTGTAGGGAAAGCAACAAGTTCTCCTTTACGAATAAAATGTGCGGCTTCTTCCAACCCATCAGATGTAAAAAAAATAGTTTTCATTCTCACCGGACCCCTCTCTGTAAATTCTAATCTTATAGTGGTGTAACGATAATCATTCTATCTTGACCAAAAAAATCCTTTTGACACAT
This sequence comes from Vagococcus fessus, assembly GCF_003987565.1. Taxonomy (GTDB): domain Bacteria; phylum Bacillota; class Bacilli; order Lactobacillales; family Vagococcaceae; genus Vagococcus_D; species Vagococcus_D fessus. The sequence continues at coordinate 118,722 of NZ_NGJY01000004.1, read as the reverse complement.
TACCTTGTGATTCGGAAATTTTTCCTTGAATAAAGAAACAACTGATTCTCCTTGTAAATAGCCAATTTCTAAATATATTTTGCTTTTTTCATGCGTAATAGAAGGTAACTCTTGAGCTAAACGTTCGTATATTTCTAAACCTTGATTTGGCGCAAATAATGCTAATTTAGGCTCATACTCACGAACACTTTCATCCATTACATCCCATTCTTCTTCTGCAATATAGGGAGGATTTGACACAATAATATCAAATAATTCTGTCTTTACTGGTTCAATTAAATCGCCTTCGACCAATCTAACCTCTAAACCAAGTTTCCGTTTATTTTGTCCCGCTATAGCTAATGCCTCTGATGAAATATCACTAGCTGTTACATCCCACATTGGTGCTTCGTGCTTCAAGGTCAGCGCAATAGCCCCTGTGCCTGTTCCTATGTCTAATATTTTAAGAGGTTTCGTTTTATCATTTGTGCTTAAGCAGTTCTCTACAAGCTCTTCAGTCTCAGGTCTAGGTATTAAGGTCGCTTCGGTCACCTTAAACCTTAAACCATAAAATTCACAACTCCCAATGATATACTGCGGAGGTAATCCTTCACGGACTTTCTTTAAATCTTGCTGCCATACATTATAGATAGATTCTGGCATCTCTTGTCTAAGCCTTGAGACCAACTCTGTTTTATTCCAACCTTGACGCTCAAGTAACATGTATTCAGCAAGATACCCTTCTTTTCCTTGCTCCTCTAAAAAAGAAGAAGCCCCTTTAAGGGCTTCAACATACTTACATTTTGTTTTCATTTTGCATCTCTTCTAGTTTAGCAGTTTGATCATAAATGATTAAAGCATCTACGATTTCATCCATCTCACCAGAAAGAATACGATCTAATTTTTGAACTGTCAGCCCAATACGATGATCTGTTACACGGTTTTGTGGGAAGTTATAAGTACGGATACGTTCAGAACGGTCACCGGTTCCGACAGCAGACTTACGACTTGAGTCATATTCACTACGTGCTTCTTGTTCCAATTGATCAAAGACACGGGCACGTAAAATTTTCATCGCTTTTTCTCTATTTTGTAATTGCGAACGTTGATCTTGCATCGCTACTACAATACCTGTTGGCAAGTGAGTCAATCGAACAGCAGATGCTGTTTTATTGACATGCTGACCACCGGCTCCACTGGCATGGTAAATATCAACACGGATATCTTTTTCATCTAAGTCTAACTCTACTTCTTCAGCTTCTGGTAACACAACAACTGTTGCCGTTGACGTATGAACACGACCTTGTGATTCTGTTGAAGGTACACGTTGTACGCGGTGTGCACCACTTTCATATTTTAATTTAGAGAAAACATTTTCTCCTGTAATCATTACGATAACCTCTTTGTACCCACCAATACCTGTGATGTTTGCTTCCATCACTTCAAATTTCCAGCCTTGAGAAGAAGCATAACTTTGGTACATCTCAAATAAATCACCAGCAAATAATGCCGCTTCATCTCCACCAGCAGCACCGCGGATTTCCATGATAATATTTTTATCATCGTTAGGATCTTTTGGAATTAATAACACTTTAATTTTTTCTTCAATTTGTTCTTTTTCTTTTTTTAGATCTGATAGCTCTTCTTTAGCCATCTCTTGCATGTCTGAATCTAATTTTTCACCTAGCATTTCCTCTGTTTCAGCAATGCCATCTACTACTTCTTTATAACGACGGTAAACTTCCACTGTTTCACGCGTATTTGCCTCTTCTTTAGAAAGCTCCATAAATTTCTTTGTATCTGAAATAACATCTGGATCGCTTAGTAATTCGCCTAATTCTTCATAACGGTCTTCAATTGATTGTAATTGATCGTACATAGTAATCTCCTTTTAATATCATAATAATAACTACTGTTTACCTACTACAATTAAGTAGTCGGATTTAAATAATGCTTACGGCAAACTGGATAATAGGACTCATTGCCACCTATTTGAATCTGTTCACCTGCATAAGTCGGTTTACCATCAACCATACGTAAATTCATAGTTGCTTTTTTATGACAGAACCAACAGATTGTTTTTAACTCTTCTAACTTGTCTGCATAAAGTAATAAATACTTCGAACCTTCAAATAGCTCATTTCGAAAATCATTTTTCAAACCAAATGCCATGACAGGAATACCCAATTCATCAACCACTTGAGCAAACTCAATAACATGATGTTTTTCTAAAAACTGTGATTCATCAACAAGAACACAATACGGTTTAAAGTCTAGCCCTTTTATAAAATCATAAACATTTGTTTCACTAAATATAGGTGTTGCTTGACGTGATAACCCAATACGGCTCGACACTTGGCCTACTCCATCTCTTGTGTCTACACCACTCGTCATTAACACAACGGGTTTATTTTGCTCTTCATAGTTATGCGTGACTTTTAAAATCTCAATTGATTTTCCACTATTCATCGCACCATACTTAAAAAATAATTGGGCCATCTTTTACACCTAACTTTCTGATAATCTTCCTATGTTAGTATACTTTACTTTCGCCAAAAAATCTATTGTAAATCACTTACTACTAGGTACATAGAGTAAAAAATAAAAACCATACTCCCATAAAGAGTATGGTTTTTATGCTTAATAAGGCGCAGTTCCTTTGAACCAACCTGTTTTAGCATTTACTTTAACAATAAAGATTGGTAATTCATTTTCAGAGAATGCTTTAGAAACTGGTGACTCTAAGTTTGTAGCGTATAAATCATAGTAAGGTTCGCCATTAATAATCTCACTTTGGCGAATTTCATAACCACCAGGAACGATATAACCACGAGCAATACATGTATTTATAAAGTTATCATAAATACCAGGAGCCCATGACCAATCACCTGCCGTAGTAGAACCAGGTGTACGTTCATTGATTGAGATACCATCTTTGACTGCTGTTTTCTTACCTGTTTCAGGATCCACATAAGTAACATCGCCATTCCCTTGTTTTTGAACCGCAGGCTGCTCATTAGTCCTTTGTTCTTGAGCTTCTGGCGTAACCGGTGCTGCTTGACCTTCAGCTTGTGCTGGGGCGTCTTCACCAGGTACTGCTGGTGTTTCAGCTTCTGATACGTCCTCATCGTTATCTGCTAATGCTTCTGCTTCTTCATTATCTTTCTTCGCTTTATCAGCATCTTTTTTAGCTTTTTCTTCTTCTTTTAGTTTCGCTTCTTTTTCTTTAGCAGCTTTTTCTTTTTTAGCTTTTTCTTCTTTGCTATCTTTATCTGCTTTAGCTTTCTTATCTTTATCTAGAGTAGCGGAAACTTTATCTAATTTGGCTAGATAACCGTCTTTTAATTTACCGGCTTTTAGTTTCTCTACAGCCTTTTTAGCCTCATCCAATTGTTTTGCAGTGGCCTCTTTTTTTACATTTTTATCGAAAACTACTGCCACAGCTTTTTTAGCCTCTTCAATCGTTTTGATTTGTTCCTTAGTTTTATCAATACCTTTATTAAATAATTTTTCTAAACCATCTTTAGGTTCTTTGATAGCGTCAGGAAGTTTTGGCGACTCTTCTTTAAGAGCAGCTTTATCTGATAACTTATCGCCTACAATAAGTGGTGTTTCAAATAAATCATTCACTTTACCTTGAAGTGTCGCACGAGCAGTTAGATCTTCAACATCAGGTGATACTTTATCCACAAATTTAGGATCTTCAATTGACGCCACTTCTTTAGCTAGTTCATTTAAATGTTGCTCTTCAAATGTTTCGCTTAAGAATATCTTCTCGTCATTCAAGTAAAGTTTTTTTAAGTTTTTTTCAACATTTTCTTTACGTGTTTTGATTGTTGTTAAACGTTGTGTCTCGATATTTTCTTGATACTTAGTTGCACCGATATAACCGCCACCTAGTAATACAGCCACTGCTGCAACTGTGATTAGTGGTTTTTTATTAATTTGTTTTTTAGGCTCTTTTGGTTCTTTGGGTTGTCTATTTGACGTATTAGAGTTCGACTCTATTTTTGGTGCTGTTTTTTCATTAGCGTGTTGTTTAGTAGCTCCTAGAACCGAATCTACTAAATTTTTATCATCGTTCATTTTCTTATCTGTCATTATTGCACAGCCTCCAGAGTTATTTTCTTCTGATGTTATGTCCATAACATCTTTTACTTCTTCTTTTTTTATTGTATCTCTCGTTACTAATTCATCTGATTGTACTACTTTTGCCAGAGGTAATTGGCCAAGAACTTGTCGCCTTAAAGCCTCTATCCCATCACAGTTCGGACAATAATTAGAATTTTCAGTAGATACTTCTCCACAATTTGGGCATCTTTTCTCTTTGTCCTTTGGTCTATCAAGCTCTCCATAATCAGATAAAACCTGACAGTCACAAATCGGACAACGTTCAAACGATTCTTCTGATGCATACTCACAGTTCGGACAATATCCTTCCATTTCGGTACCCATAGTATCATCTGGGACCTCTACTTCCAATGGCAAGAACGGCTCGTCGCAGAACGGGCAACTTTCAGGAAAATCAGACACCTCAAAACCACACGACGAACATGTTAGAATTTGAGTTGGGATTTCCACTATTACATCTCGTTTCTTCTTATCCTGATTAGAATCTCTTCCCAGAAAATCAAAGTCACAAATTGGACAGGTTGAAACATCCTCATCAAGTTCACAGTCACATGATGGACAGACCTTTACAGCCTTATCCTCTTTTTTTTCAAGTACTTGTACTTGCTGTTCACATATCGGACAAATCTCACCCTGTTTTACTGGACCATACTCACAAATCGGACAGGTCCCACTCTCTTTATCATTCTCTATCACGCTATCAGTAGCATTAGTTTCAGTCATTTTATCATGATCACAAATTGGACAACTGTTAAATGTGCTAGTTGAAGAATAACCACATTCTTGACACTTATAGTTATTAACCATTGTTTCTTCTTTATTTTCATGATCGCAAATAGGACAAATTGTTGGAATATCGGTAGTTACGACGTTACAATTCGGACAGGTGTATTCCTTTTCCACTTATCATCACTTTCCTATTTTTAGCATTTTTCTAGCCTAAGATTTAGGCTCTCAATAGTAACATTTTAGCACATCTCATGTGTAGATGTTAAGTCTTTCGCTAATTCCTTTACACGATTGATAAATATGTAATATTTCCTATTTTATTTCAAAGCCTTCAATTTTAAAGTCATCCACAAATCCCTGAACTTCATCCTCTAAAATTGTAGCCTTAAATGTAACGACATCTCCTTTTTCTATAAAAGAAGCTTCCTCGTATACGTTAGCATTTACCGCATAAAGCTTGCCATTCTCTAGCACAAATTTAATTACTGTTGCGTCATTAGAAACAATCGGAGGCGTCAGTCGATTTACTTTTCCGCTTATTTCAGTCGGTTTTCCTTGATCAATTGCTGATACATTTCCATTTTTTTGTTTCTGTTTTGAACGATATGTTTGTAATGTTTTTGCAACAGTATCCTCCATGGCTAAGATATCACTATCAGTCGCGTTCACATAAGCGACTTTTTTAAATATCCCATTCTCATCTAACATTGAAACTACCCATGTTGGCACACCATCAATATTATAAAGAAGCGGCATGTTGCCTTCTAGTTTCTTTTCAGGATAAACAAGGTTCACTAAATTAAGTAGTCCCTCACTATCCATCATATTTTTCTTACTATAATAAGTAATTTCTCCCGTACGAGCATTGATGAACGAATAGCCAATGGCTGAATCATCTGAACTTGACGGTGAAGTGAAATCTGTAAAGTACAACATTTCTCCTTTTTCGTTAAAAATCGGCGTTACTTGGTCTTCCGTTCCATTTTCAGTTGCTAATTTTACACCCTTTTTAGCTAAACGACTGTTTAACCAGCCATTTTCATATTTACCGTAGACACTATTCATCTCCGTTGCCATTTCTGGTGAGATTGGTGCATCAATAAATTTCGGTACATCTTTTAAATCGTAAACTTCTACTTTACCGTTCTCTGTATCTAATACCGCAATCTTCATTTTTCGGTAATTAGGATTTTCTGATAGTCCTCTTGGTTTATATAGCGTTTGAACATAGTAAGCATGCCCATCATCAGCTACTTCTAACTGAGGCTTCCCAATAGATTTATAGGTTGCTGTTGCAAAGTAAATCTTACGTTCGACATCTTTAAAGAAAAAGGCACTTGGAATATAAGTCATTGGCTTTTTAACAGGAACCGGTTGCTCATAAACATCTGTTGCTGACATTTGTAAGTACCCTTCTGAAGCCCCTGCTTTTAACCAACGCCAAAATCCTTTAAATTCTAGTGGGGCGATATAAACAACGTCACCTTTGACTTTTTGAACTTGTAAATTCCCTAAATTATAGAATTGTTGATTATCAAATTGGTTCATTGATTTCTTCATTTTATTACGAACTGTCTTAGGTGGTATCGTCACCGGTGTATCTTCTTTATCTAATTCAGGTGTATCTGTTCCTTCTACTAAATTAAGCGTGTTGTAGACTTGTTTTTTGCTATAGATTTCATACCCAGACGACACTGCCATCAAAAGGATACCCGTCAAGATAATACCTGAAATCCACTTGGCGGTTTGTTTTCTATGATCAATAACCAACGTATCCAATTGATTGACTACTGTGGTAATTCCTAACCCTAGTAACCCTAAAACTAAATTCATCACTAGATAATTTAACAGTGACTTACTTGGTAATGCCACCCAAATAAATAAACTGTAAACTAACTCACTGGCAACAATCAGGCTAATTAAAGCTTGCCATTGTCTTTTATTCAATCGCCCTTTTTTTCGAGCGATGAAGCTTCCTATTATTATAAAAAGTAATACACTACTAATTGCTAATTGACCTAACATCTAACTCCTCCTTATGAAACGTTTATACCTCTTATTTTACACGATAGGTCGGTGAAAACACCTCAGACTAAAGACTGAGAGACCTCAACATAATCGGCTATCCTTAGAGTATCATTTTTTCTAATCTTAGGGAACTATCATCATTTTTAAATTCAAATTGAACTTATTTAAAACCATGCTATACTAAGCAATGAACTTATCGATGAAAGGAGCCTCGGGTGTTATGGCCAAACGGCGTTTTTTTTATGGGTATAAACGAGATTTTGCTCGATTTATTTCCGCTCATGTTTCAAGTATTCAAATGATAGTTATCTACTATCTTATATTGACCCTAGTTTCTTTCGTCTTACTCTCACTTCCTTTTTTTAGAAATCCTGGGGTGAGCACCACACTACTTGACGATATTTTTATGGCCGTTAGTACAGTTAGTGTAACTGGTTTAAGTACCTTCAATATTAATGAAGTCTTTAACCACAGAGGTGTCCTTTTACTAGAGCTACTTTTCCAAGTTGGTGGTCTAGGAATTATGATGGTCTCGACCTTCTTTTTAATAGTGTCGAGGCGTAAGATTTCTTTAAAACAAAGACAACTTATTATGGCTGACATGAATCAGCCTAAATTAAGTGGTATCGTTCGTCTTATTCGGACAACACTTGGTATTTTATTATGGCTTCAATTTATTTTTGGTATTATTTTTTCTATTCATTTTTATACTTCTAACCATCATACCGAGTTAAAAGAAGCAATCTTCTACGGCTTTTATCAGTCTATCTCCGCCGTCACAAACTCAGGTTTCGATGTCACAGGTGCGTCTATCACACCTTATGCAGATGATTATTTCTTCTTAATTAGCATCATTATATTAATCATTATTGGTGGAATTGGTTTTCCTGTTATTATGGAAATTAAAGAGTGGCTTTTCTTTAAAAAGAAAAAACATGGCTATCCTTTCCGTTTTTCTCTATTTAGTAAATTAGCGATAGGTTCCTTTTTAATTCTATTTATTTTCGGGAGCTTGTTTATTTACTTACTTGAACGAAAACACTTATTTGCTGATATGGGACCCACTCAGCAATTAATCAACTCTATGTTTTACTCGATGACCACTCGTAATGCGGGGCTTCAAATTCATGACTTAAACGCGTTCCAAACCCCAACACTTTTACTGTTTGCTACCCTTATGTTTATCGGCTGTAGCCCTAGTTCTGTTGGTGGTGGTATTCGGACAACTACTGTAGCGATTTTAGTTCTTTACATGTTCTCATTTATTAAGAGTGAGGAAAAAATTAGTATTTTTGGCCGTCGTATCTCAGAAGAAGACATCAAAAAATCAGTGGTCGTTTTCAACCTCTCGCTTTTGATGTGTTTCATTTCTGTATTGGTACTCTCAGCCACGGAAAATCATTCTCTTATTTCAATTATTGTTGAAGTAACCTCTGCTTTTGGAACAACTGGCCTTTCCATGGGGATTACAGATGATTTAACTACTGTTGGGAAGCTAATTATTGCTGGTCTTATGTTTATTGGACGTATCGGGATGCTTTATACCTTGATGCTATTTGTTCCAAAAGAAATGCAAGATAAAGGCTACGTTTACCCGACTGAAAAGATTATTATTGGATAACATCAAACCTATTCTCTTTAAAGAGGATAGGTTTTTATTAAGTAACGCAAAAAGAATTAAAAAAAAAGATAAATTGTGGTATGATAAGTTGGATTAAATTTAGTATCAGACATTGTAAGATGACTGATTACAGGAGGAATTAATATTATGACTATTAGAAGTCAATTTGCCATATTTGTTGGTAAATCTAGCCAATGGTTTTTAAAAACATTTACAAAAGGTGGCAGCAGCTATCCTGGAAAATTAGCATTAAAACTAGACCCTAAAGTTTTAGATACACTTGCTAAAGACTACGAGGTTATCGTGGTCACTGGAACAAACGGTAAGACCCTAACAACAGCTTTAACTGTTAACGTCTTACGTCAAGAGTATGATGAAGTCTTAACTAACCCAACAGGTGCTAATATGGCACAAGGGATTGTTTCAACATTCTTAGGGGCTAAAAAAGTAAAAGGTCAAAAGAAATTTGCAGTCTTAGAAATTGACGAGGCAAGTTTGAGCAAAGTAACACAGTACATCAAACCTGAGCTTTTCCTTTTTACTAATATTTTCCGTGATCAAATGGACCGCTACGGCGAAATCTATACGACCTATCAACTAATTGTAGATGGTGCTAATAATGCACCAGATGCTACTATTTTAGCTAATGGTGACTTACCTATTTTCAATTCAGTAGAAACTAAAAATCCTCGTGAATACTACGGGTTCAATCATGAAGAAGATAGAGAACAAATGGCACATCATAATACAGATGGTGTCCTTTGTCCAAATTGCCAACACATTTTACACTATAAAATGATTACGTATAGCAGTTTAGGAAAATATTACTGTCCACACTGTGACTTCAAACGTCCAGAATTAGACTACCAATTAACTGAATTAAAAAATATGACAAACACATCAGCTGAATTTGTTGTCGACGGCGAAGAATACAGTATCGAAGTCGGTGGTTTATACAATGTCTATAACGCACTTTCAGCGACTGCTGTTGCCCGTCACTATGGTTTATCTCCAGAAAAAATCCGTGCCGGTCTTTCTTATGACGAACGTGTCTTTGGGCGTCAAGAAATTATTAACGTTGGCGATAAAGAATGTACGTTAATTTTAGTTAAAAACCCTGTTGGGATCAACCAAGTTATCGATATGATTGACTTAGCACCACGTCCATTCTCACTTGTTAGCTTACTAAACTCTAACTACGCTGACGGTCTTGATATCAGCTGGATTTGGGATGGCAACTACGAAAAATTCTCAGAGATGGGCCTTCAAAAAGTCATCACTGGTGGGGAACGTCGTAAAGACATGACTCTACGTATGAAAGTTGCGGGTATCGATGACTCTATCATCACTGAATCAACAGATTTAACTAAAGTAATTGATGAAATCAAATCTGCTCCGACAGAAAAAGTATTTATTCTAGCAACGTATACTGCTGTCCTAGAATTACGTAAAGAATTAACAAATCAAGGTTACCTAAAAGGAGGAATGTAAGATGTCAGAAAAAACAATTCGCGCGTGTCACTTATACGGTAACCTTTTAAATACTTATGGTGATAACGGAAATATGTTAATGATGGAATATGTCGCTAAACAAAAAGGCGTCTCTTTCACTTCTGAGATTATTAGTATTTATGAAGAGTTTGACCCTGAAAAATATGACTTTGTCTTTTTCGGTGGTGGACAAGATTACGAGCAAACTATCGTATCTAAAGATATCCAAACTAAAAAAGAAGGCATTACTTCTTATATCGAAGATAACGGAGTGCTACTTGCTATCTGTGGTGGTTACCAAATGCTTGGTCACTACTACATCGGTGCTAACGGCACTAAAATTCAAGGGATTAGCGCTCTTGACCATTACACTCTAAGCCAAGATAATAATCGTTTTATCGGTGAAGTTAAAATTCATAACGATGAATTCAATGAAACTTATGTTGGATTTGAAAATCATAACGGTGTGACTTACTTAGGCGAAGGTGAAAAACCTCTAGGGACAGTTATTGAAGGCGATGGAAATAACGGGAAAGATAAAGGCGAAGGGGCTATTTATAAAAATACATTTTGTAGTTATCTTCACGGTCCAGTTCTAGCACGTAACGAGCATCTAGCTCATCGTTTAGTTGACCTCATCTTAGATAAAAAATATAATAATGCCTAAAAAAAAGAAGCCTAACGGCTTCTTTTTTTTACATTTCATTTGGATTTTGATTTTCTTCTTCTTCAAAGAAATCACGAGTAAACCCTTCACCGATAACACTTTGCGCATCATTAATAATGACAAAAGCTAGTGGATCAATCTCATTAATAATTTTTTGAATAGGCAGTAATTGTTGACGACTAATTACAATATATAATAATTTTTTTTCATTCTTTTTATAATACCCTGTTCCATTTAAAACAGTAATACCACGCTCTAATTTAGTACTGATTTCATGAGCAATCTCTTCATGTTTCTCTGAAATAATAGTGACGGTTTTCTTCGGATTAAACCCTTCTAAAATAAAGTCTAACACTTTAGTAGAAACAGTTAATGATACTAACGTAAACATTAAACTTGGAAATCCAATAACAAACACTGATGGAATAACCACAATTAAATCAAAGAATAATAACGCGTAACTTGTATTCCAACCTAAATATTTATTCATTAGTTTTGCTAAAATGGCACTACCTGCTGTTGTACCATTCCCACGCATAATCATTCCCATACCAATACCCATTAAAACACCTGCTGCTACTGCCACAATCATGACCTCATCTGATACAAAATGAATATGGTCTGTTAATTTAAGGAAAACAGATAGCATGATAATAGCATAACCCGTGTACCATATCGTTTTTTTATCTAAGAATTTATATCCAATCGCCATCAAGACTGCATTGAACAGAACATTGGTAAGTGCCGGTGAAATACCATTCGTATAGTATAAAATCATCGTTAACCCAGTTACGCCTCCTTCACCCAAGTTATTCGGTAAAGCAAACACGTTAACTGCTAACGCAAAAATTAAAGCCCCTAATGTAATCTTACAAATATTGATAATAAACGTTTTGTTCTTTTTCGACATTTGACTTCCCTCCTATAAAAAAATTCAAAAAAATAAGCGCCTAGTTCGCCCCTCTCTTCAAGATACTAGAACTCTTCTGTTTTTGCAAATATTTTATTAAAAAATAACCGCAATTTCTTTAATCTTTTTTTAATAAAACATAAAAGAGCGAAAACAGTGAGTTTTCGCTCTTTGTAGACTGAATTAAGCTAATTCATAATCGCCTTCTTCATCAAATTGGCTATTATATAGTTGCTCATAAAAACCACCTTGAGCAAGTAAGCTATCATGTGTCCCTTGTTCAATAATCTCTCCCTGATTCATAACTAATATTAAATCAGCCTCACGAATTGTAGAGAGACGATGAGCAATAACAAAACTTGTACGACCTTCCATTACTTTAGCCATAGCTTTTTGAATTAGAGCCTCTAAACGAGTATCTACAGAACTGGTCGCTTCATCTAAAATTAAAATCTTAGGATCTGAGATTACTGCACGAGCAATCGTAAGTAATTGCTTCTGACCAAGGGAAACATTTGATGCTTCTTCATCAATAACCATGTCATACCCTTCCGGCATCGTTTTAATAAAGTGATGAACATTAGCCGTCTTCGCCGCATCCACCACTTCATAATCAGTAGCATCTAATTTACCGAAACGAATATTTTCACTTATCGAATCATGATAAAGCCACGCATCTTGAAGTACCATTCCAAATAAAGATCTTACATCACTACGATTCATATTTTTTGTGTTAATACCATCTATTTCGATTGCACCTGAATCTACGTCATAGAAACGCATTAACAGATTTATCAAAGTTGTCTTACCTGCACCTGTTGGCCCAACAATCGCAACTGTCTGCCCAGGTTTTACTTCAAAACTTAAATCCTTAATCAACGGGCGTGATGGATCATAGCTGAACGCTACATTCTTGAAGGATACTTTTCCATCGATCGTTTCAGGTAACGTTACATCTACTTCATTTTCTATCGCTTCGACTTCATCAAGTATTTCAAAAATCCTTACTGTTGAAGCTGACGCACTTTGAAGAACTGTTGCTAATTGGGTGATTTGTCCCATAGGTTGATTGATTTGCCACACATATTGAATTAACGCTTGTAAATTTCCTAAAGTTAAGCTCCCTGCGATAACTAAGAAACACCCACTAATCGCAAGTACAATATAAACTAAATAGGCAGTCATTTGAACTAAGGGCATCATTAAACCTGAAATAAATGATGATTTAAAACCATAATCCGATAACGTATGGCTCACTTTTTTAAACCCATCTAAAGTCTCGTCTTCTCTACCGTAGAGTTTAATCACATTGAAGCCTGTCAAATGCTCTGTCACATACCCATTTAAATCCCCTAAAGCATTTTGTTGCCCTTGGAAATAATTTTGTGATTTTGACACTACAATTTTAGAAATCACCATTGATAACGGAATCATTAGTATGGCAACTAATGCCAACTTCACATTAATCACAAACATCATAACAACCGCCATTGTAATCCCTAAAATCGCTGTAATAATGGCGATAAAACTTTGTTGCATCGCATTACTTACCGCATCTACATCATTAGTAACGCGTGATAATACTTCACCTTGTTGATGAGTATCAAAATACGATACCGGTAAACGATTAATTTTCTCAGAAATATCTTTTCTTAAATCTCTCATACCCCGTTGAACCACTTGAGTCATTAAGTATGTTGCAAAGTATTGAGATAAACTATATAAAATAGAAATGGCCATTATGGCAATTAATGTTTTGACTATATACGGAAAATTTAAGGCTGTTCCTGCACTTAAATTAGCAGCAATTTCAGTTGTCGGTAAGCCCGTTACGACTGGATAAATGGCATTAAGAGCCACGGCAGTCAATGTTAATAACACTGCAAAACTAAACATTAAACGATACGGTTTTAAGTAGCTCCATAAACGTTTCAATGATTTTAACGACTCTCTCATGCTAATTCCTCCTTCGATAACTGAGATGAGGCAATATCATAATAGATATCACACGTTTTAAGTAACTCTCTATGAGTCCCCATTCCTACAACGTCACCTTCATTTAAGACAATAATCTTATCTGCTTGCATAATCGTACTAACACGCTGCGCGACAATTAGTACGGTTGACTCTGTTGTTTCTTTCTTCAAACGTTTGCGAAGTGTCGCATCGGTCTTGTAATCTAAAGCTGAAAAACTATCATCGAAAACATAAATAGCAGGTCGTCGAATGATTGCTCTCGCAATTGCCAGACGTTGTTTTTGTCCACCTGAAAAATTGCTCCCCCCTTCTGATAAAGGTTCATCTAATCCTAATTTCTTTTGGCTAATAAATTCAGTCCCTTGGGCGACATCAATCGCATAGGCGAAATCTTCTTCCGTTGCATCTGATTTACCAAAACGTAAATTATCACGAATTGTTCCTGTAAATAATAATGCTTTTTGTGGAATATACCCTATTTTTTCTCGTAATACTGATAGTTTATAATCTTTAACATTAACACCATCAATCAACACTTCCCCTTCAGATACATCATAGAATCTAGGAATTAATTGAATTAACGTCGACTTTCCACTCCCTGTACTACCGATAAAAGCAACAGTCTCACCAGGTCGTGCTTCAAAACTCACATTACGAATAACAGGACTCTCTGCAGCTCCTGGATAAGCGAAGGTTACATTCTTAAACTCAATCACACCATTAGTTTTCGTCGTGGTAACACCTTCTGGGTTTTCTTGAATACTACTCTTTGTGTCTAATACTTCTTGAATACGACCAGCAGATACGGCTGCTCTTGGATACATCATGAAAACAGAAGCAAATAACATAAATGAAAATAACGCATGGAACACGTACTCAATAAATGATAAAAGTTTCCCTAATTCTAATGAACCTAACTCTATTTGTTTGGCACCAAACCAGATAATAAGAACCATAATGATATTAAATAAGAAGTAAAAAGCAGGTTGAGCTGTTGCTACTAATTTAAATAACTTAGTCGAACTCTTTTCATAATTCTCATTTACCTTTTTAAAGCGTCCCTCTTCAAACTTCTCATTAACAAAGGCTCTTATAACGCGTAAACCAGATAAATTCTCACGTAAAATCATATTTAGTTTATCTAAATTGTGCTGTTGTTTTTTAGAAAGAGGTTCTGACAACTTAGCAAGCAAAATAACACCTGCTAATAAAAATGGAATCCCTAAAAAGACAAACATCGATAATGACACACTCTCTCGCATAATCATATATAAACTTGCCATAAACATCATTGGCGTCATAAATCCTAAACGTAGAAGCATTCCTAAAAACATCATCACTTGGTACGCATCATTCGTTGTGCGAGTTATCAAAGATGATACCCCCAGTTGATCATATTCGTGATGTGAAAAATGTTGCATTGATTCAAACATGTCATCACGCATCGACACAATAATTCGATTGTTCATCTTAGCTCCTATGAACGTCAACATGATATTCATCAGCACACCGATAATCGTAATCACAATCATCCATATTCCCATCGTTTTAACATAGTCCCAATCTTTATTTCTCACACCAACATCTATCATTTTAGCCAAAAGTGTTGGTAACCCTAATTCAATAATGATAAATCCAAATACACAGAAAAAATTTAATACGAGTAATTTTTTCTGCCGTATCGCATACTCCCACATCAATTTCATACGTTCAACCCATCCTTTATCTGTTCTTATTTTAGATACGATTTTATAACACTTTAATGAACTATCTTTTTGAAAAAACATCTGTTTTTTCTTATAGTATCAATATATCATATTTATTTAACGTATAACAAACCTCATCTGAGTTTATATCCTATCACAGAATTTAACTTCCTATACTTATGAACAGAAATATGATAAAATTATCTTAATTATAACGAACAGTTTGTTAATTCAATTAAGACATCACAAGACTTAGACAATAGAAACATCTGATGTTTCTAAACTAACCAAATCATTTCATCAGATTTAGTTAGTTTAATAATTCAAGAGGTGCTTGTCACCTCGCTTTAGTGTGGTCATTTTTGTTATAATATCGGATGCGATTATTACGACATTTTTTAAGTCGTTTAAAAAAATAAAAGAGTACCTTGAGGGTACATAAAGGAGAAAAATATATGATTTTTAAAGTTTATTATCAAGAAACAAAAGTAAGAAACCCAAAAAGAGAACAAACACAATCACTTTACGTTGAAGCTGATTGCGAAGTTAGCGCGCGCATGTTAGTTGAAGACAATACCCCATATAACATTGAATTAGTTCAACTACTTGAGGGAAATCACTTAGAATACGAAAAAGAAAACGCTGAGTTTACTTTAACGGAGTTCAAGTAACATGAAACCCAATATAAAAAACAATGAAACTGGTGTCTTTGGCATTGGTGGTTTGGGTGAAATTGGTAAAAATACATATGGGGTTCAGTTCCAAGATGAAATTATTATCGTAGATGCTGGGATTAAGTTTCCAGAAGACGATTTACTTGGGATTGACTATGTTATTCCAGACTACAGTTACATTGTTCAAAATCTTAATAAAGTAAAAGCACTAGTCATTACTCACGGCCACGAAGATCACATCGGTGGGATCCCTTTCTTGTTAAAACAAGCAAACCTACCAATCTACGCTGGTCCACTTGCTCTTGCTTTAATCAAAAACAAATTAGAAGAACACGGTTTACTACGTGATGCTGAACTTCACGAAATCAATGAAGATACTGTTATTAAGTTCCGTAAAACAACCATTAGTTTCTTCCGTACAACACATAGTATTCCTGATGCATTAGGTATTGTTGTGAAAACTCCATCTGGTAACATCGTATGTACTGGAGATTTCAAATTCGACTTTACACCAGTTGGCGAGCCACCAAACTTACAAAAAATGGCTAAAATTGGTAGCGAAGGCGTTTTATGTATGCTATCTGATAGTACCAATGCTGAAGTCCCTGGTTTTACTAAATCAGAGAAAACGATTGGTAAATCGATCGAACAGATTTTTGAAAAAATTGATGGACGGATTATATTCGCTACATTTGCCTCAAATATCTTTAGACTGCAACAAACAGCTATGGCTGCTGTTAAAACAGGACGTAAAGTCGCTGTCTTTGGTCGTAGTATGGAAAATGCCATCGTTAATGGTCAAAAATTAGGCTATATCAACGTACCAGATGATACATTTGTTGATGCAAGACAAATTAATAATATCCCTGCTAATGAAATGTTAATTTTATGTACAGGTTCTCAAGGTGAACCTATGGCTGCACTAAGCCGTATCGCCAACGGAACTCATCGTCAAATTGCAATTCAACCGGGTGATACTGTTGTCTTCTCTAGTTCTCCTATTCCAGGAAATACAACTAGTGTTAATCGTGTTATCAACCGTTTATCTGAAGCTGGCGCAGAAGTTATTCATGGTAAAGTTAATAACATCCATACTTCTGGTCATGGTGGTCAAGAAGAGCAAAAATTAATGTTAAGCTTAATGAAACCTAAATATTTCATGCCTGTCCATGGTGAGTATCGTATGCTTAAAATGCATACACAACTTGCTCAAGATACTGGCGTTGAAAAAGATAATTGTTTCATTCTTGAAAATGGAGATGTCTTAGCACTAACATCTGATAGTGCTCGTGTTGCTGGTCACTTCAATGCTGGCGATGTATACGTCGACGGTAATGGTATTGGTGATATCGGAAACATCGTCTTGAAAGATCGTCGTATTCTTTCAGAAGAAGGACTTGTCCTTGCTGTAACGACAGTTGATTATAAGAAAAAACAAATCTTAGCAGGTCCAGACATCTTGTCACGTGGCTTTATCTACATGCGTGAATCTGGTAGCCTTATTAACCAAGCACAACGTATCCTATCGCGTGCTATTAATAAAGCCTTACAAGATCCAAATTGTAATGAAGCGATGCTTAGAGACGTGATTACTAAAACACTAGAACCATTCTTAATCGAAAAAACAGAGCGTCACCCTATGATTATGCCAATGGTCTTAACTCAAGATAATTAATTTGGAAAGAGCAATCACTTATGTGTTTGCTCTTTTTTATATAAAAAAAGCTAACCCTATCACTAGAGTTAGCTTTTTAGTTTATTTATTTTCTACGTTTGACTTTACCTGTCCAATCGTTGTAGCCGCCTTTTAAGATGTAAACATTTGTATAACCATTTTTACGTAAGATATTTGCTGCTCGTACGCTTAATGATTTTCTTTGGTCGTATAAAAAGATTGGTAAATCATGTCTTAAAGAACCATGTAATTGTTTAAATGTTGAATATGAAATATTACGTGCACCCATAATATGTCCGGCATCAAATGCATCTTTCTCACGAACATCAATAATTTGTGCTTTACGCATTTTTTCTTTAAATTCTTCTTGATCAATCTCTGTTGCTGAACGTTTTGCCATCATTTTCATGTATAACCAATTGATTGCTACGCCTAAAAGAATAGCCGCTAATATAATATTTAATCCTACGATAAATCTCACTCTAATTCTTCCTTCCTTATCTTACCCTATTTAAATTTTAAAGCTAATGAACTGGCACCAATAACGCCTGCTTCATTACCTAATTGTGCTAACTTAACTCTCGTACTCTCATGAACTTGTGGGAATGTAAATTGATTGAAATACTCTTGTACTCGACTACGTAAAAATTCCCCTGCTGCTGATACGCCACCACCGATAACAATATCTGTAGGGTTTAACATATTTCCAATATTACCACATGCTAATCCTAAGTAGAATGATACTTTATCGACTACGATTAAAGCAAATTCATCACCTGATTCTGCTAATTCGAAGACGTCTTTACTCGAAACATCTTGACCATCATCAATCATAAATTTCAATTTAGAATCGCCAGAGTATTCTTCAGAAAGCGTACGTGCTAATTTTACAACACCTGTTGCACTGGCAACAGTTTCTAGGCAGCCTTTTTTACCACAAGTACACTCAAAGCCTTCTGGATCAACTGTAATATGCCCAATCTCACCTGCTGCTCCAACTGCACCATGTAAAAGATGACCTTCAGCGATTATACCGCCACCAACACCTGTACCTAGCGTAATAAAAGTAACATCAGAACTGTTTTCACCAGCACCTTGCCATCTTTCACCTAATGCTGCTACATTAGCATCATTATCTATTGCAAACGGAATCCCTAAAGCACTTTCAATTTGCTCTTTCACAGGTTGGAGTGTTTTCCAATTAAGGTTATATGCTCCAATAACTGTTCCATTTTCACGGTCTACAGTACCAGGTGTTCCCATACCAATTCCAATAAAATCTTCTTTTGTCATATCATACATAGCTAAACGGTGTTTAATTGATTCAATAATATCTGGAACGATTAAACTACCTTCTTCTGCTATATTTGTTGGGATGCTCCATTTTTGTTGAATTTCTCCTAACTCAGTTAAGATGGCAAACTTTGCAGTTGTCCCTCCTAAATCAATACCAATTAATTTACGACTCACAAACTCGTCCTCCTTTAATGTTATTGCTTCTTAAGTTCTAATTCATGTTCTCTTATTAAGACAACTTTTGCAGCGTGATACGTTTTTAAATCAATAACCTCTGCTTTATATAAACTGTCTAATTCTATCCCCATTACTTCGATATCCCATAGACGTTTTCCGACATAGATAACTGATCCAAACCCTTTTAATAATTGCTGAACATCATAAAGTGTTCTCATCGTACACATCCTTTATAATACCATTAAATATAAAAAAACACACATTTTTACTGTGATTTTTTCTTTTTCTATCCCTTGTGATTATACCTAAATAACAGCTACTTTTCCAACCTTAATTATAAATACTTTTCACTTATTTATCCTAACTAAAAAGACCTCTAAAATAGAGGCCCTTTCTTTAAACTGATAATTTTTGTTCACGTTCTACAAAGAATTTTATTAGTAGTGGTGACACTAATGTCGCAATAATAATCGCTACTACGATTGCAGAATAAATACTTCCCGTTACTAAACCTAACGTTTTACCCATTTGTACAATAATCAGTGCCATCTCTCCACGTGATACCATTCCCGCACCAACAATCCAAGCTTTATGGCGGTCAATTTTAGAGGTACGAGCACTAATGTATCCTCCAACAAGTTTTGAAACAATTGCTGCTACTGATAAAACTAAAATGAAGAGACCATGCTCTTTAAATGCTGAGAACTGTATATCTAATCCAATAGATACAAAGAATACTGGGATGAATAATGCATATCCTATTGTAACCACGCGTTTTTCAATCTGCTCTTTAGCTGGTTGACGAGATAACATCAGTCCCATAAAGAAAGCACCAATAACATCACTCATACCAAGCATTTCAGACATTACCGCAAATGCGAAACATAGAACAAGAGCAATAGCAGTTTCTGCTTCTGTTGCAATAATACGTTTACTAAATTTTAAAATCGGTTGAATAGCAAATTTAGCAACCAAGTACACCACTACGAAAAATAGTAATTTTTTACCTAATAAATCCCAAAAGAAAGCAGGACTTAAACTAAAGTTACCTTCCATATTTAATACTGTTGAGAAAATACTTACTAGTAAAACAACAACAATATCATCTACTACAGCCGCTCCTAAAATAACAGAACCTTCCTGTGAATCAAGTCGACGGTAATCACGTAAGACTTGAACAGAGATACTAACAGAGGTTGCACTAAATACAATCCCTAAGAATAATGAACTCATTAGTGATAGGTTAAAGAGCGAACCTACTACACCACACAACACTAGGGGTAAAAGAATTCCCATTATCGCAACAGACACTGAAGGTTTTAAATACTTTTTAAGTAAATCTAGATCACTTTCAAGACCTGCTAAGAACATCAATAATATAACACCAATCTGAGAAAACACATGAATCATATCTGATGGGTGAACTAATTGTAATACCGCAGGACCTACTAAAATCCCCACTAATAATTCCCCTATAACAGCAGGTACATTAATCAACTGGCATAAGTGTCCAGCCAATTTAGTTCCTAATAAAATAACAATCAAAGCAATCAATAATTCTTCTAACATCCTAACATTCCTTTCAATTTAGACAAAAAAATAGACAGCTCCACTTTCAAATTTTCTTCCCGCCCTTTGAAGAAAAAACCTTGAAAGCATAGCTGCCCAACCGTCTATTTAATTTATAATACTATTATGACACATATTTATTCTAATATCAAAGTTAACGATTATAAGTTTTCTATACTAAATATTGGCGGTAAACATAGTACAAACAGAACACTATCATAAAAATATAGACCATCCCTGCTCGTATTTTACGATGAATATCACTTGTTGTTTCTCCATTAGCAGTTCCTCTAATTTTAGGAACAGATACAATGAAACCTAATAAGAACCCTCCGATAACACCACCAATATGTCCCCACATATCAATTGTTGTGCTAAATAAATTAAAGAGTAAGTTAATAAAAATAAGTGTCCCCATCTGCTTAGCCATATAACGAATCGCTGAATTATAAGGATATACTCTTCCTAGAGCAACAAAATACCCAAATAATCCGAATAAAGCTGTACTAGCTCCAGCTGAGATACCTTGAGGGGTATTTAACGCAAAACTTAAAATATTTCCACTAAATCCTGCCAATAAATAAACAATTGCAAAGCGCCAATGTCCAATTAAGCCTTCTAATTGACTACCTAAGAAATATAGAGTCACTGAGTTCACTAATAAATGCATAACTCCTATATGAACAAACATCGGTGTTACTAAACGCCAATACTCACCAAAATACATTACTAAATTTTTATTTAATGCACCGTATTTAACTAGTATTTCAGAAGATTGAGAACCGCTAAACCCTAGCCCATTACGAAATCCTTCAAAAGTCATTGCTAGAAATACAAGTACTTGAATAGCTAAAAATAACCATACTATTATAGGTTGTGCTTTAAGTAGATTTAATTTTCTCTTTATTGTTTGTTCCATTCTACACCTCAATTACTTTTTCTGTTGTGATAATATAGTCTACTGGCTGATCAAACTTTTCCGGTGTCCAATCATCAGATAGTTGCTGTGGAAAAACAAGACTTGCTGTTATTCCCTTATAATTTGATAGATAGCGATCATAATAACCACCACCTTGTCCTATTCTATAACCTTCTCGATTAAATATTAGACCTGGAACAATCATTAAAGCTGTTTTAGAAAAACTCGAAATTGAATCACCGATTGGTTCTTTTATTCCAAATACGCCTTTTTCATATCGTGTATCGGGTGTAATTTGTATAAATGTCATCTGATTATTAGCTAAAACTTTGGGAACATAACATTTTTTTCCCGTTTTCCAAGCTTCTTCAATAATCGGTTTTGTATTAAATTCAAAAGGCAAACTCATTGTTATGGCTATCACTTCTGTTCCTTGCCATATTCTCGTCTCAAAAAGTTGACTTAAAATCTTACTCTCCAACTCAACTTTTTTCTTCGGATCATTTCTTAAATTTTTAAGGAGTTCTAATCCTCGTTTACGCATTTTATCCTTCACTATCTTCACCTCACTCCAGTACTTATATAGTATCATACTCTATGAAATTTAAACAAAAAAAACAACAGTAGCTTGCGCTATCTGTTGTTATTTTGTTTCACGGTGAAGCGTTACTTTACGCTCACGCGGACAATATTTTTTAACTTCTAAACGATCCGGGTTGTTACGTTTATTTTTGTTAGATAAATAGTTACGTTCTTTACATTCTGTACATTCTAAAGTGATATGAACACGCATGATATGACCTCCAAATAGTATAAGTATATGTGATATAACCTCACTTGAACTATAATATCATCTTTCATCATGAATTTCTACCCTTTTGAGCAAATTTGTTAAGTAAAAGTACTTTACAAATTTATTTATCGTAAAATTCTGTATAAGCATTGATAATTTGAGTTGTTAAAGCTGTATTCAATTTGTCACTTTCATCTGTAATATGCGGAATAACTACTGCAACAGAAACTTCTGGATCTTTTGATGGTGTGTAAGCAATCATCGTACTGTTATATAACTCAATTGGATTATATGGGTCTTTAGGATTATCACGAGGAACTTCTGCAGTACCCGTTTTACCTGACACTTCGTACTTTGTTGGTCCCATGTCATTACCTGTACCATCATAGGTATTCACTACCTCATACATCCCTTGTTTGATGTATTTGTAATCTTTTTTATCACCTATCGTCGCCATTACTTTAGGTTGAATTTTTTCTTCTAACCCTGAAATAGTTCCATCTGGACCATTACCGTATATTCCAGACACAATGTGTGGTGCTAATTTTACGCCATCATTAGCAATCGTACTAACATATTGGGCCAATTGCATCGGTGTATAAGTATCAAAGTTACCATATGACAAATCAAGTAAGTTCCCCATACGCCCTTGAACCATACTACCATCTGGGTGATAGAAGTCTTTAGGAGATAACCCAAAACTTTCACCCGCTATATCGATACCTGTTGGAGCACCTAGACCAAAATCTTGGAAGTTTTGTCTAACAGTATTAAAAACATCCATATGGTCTCCTAAAATCATATTAGGTTCGTAGGTCTCACCCATCATATCAAAGACAATCTTCATCATGTAAACGTTAGAGGATTTTCTAAGAGCATCGACGACATTTAATTTTTGAGGACCTTCATAGCCTGTAAAGACTGATTGTTTCACATTATCTCCATCCAGTTGAATGGGTTCATCTAAATACACAGCATTTCCAGAAATAATATTATTGCGATAGCCGCCCATAATCATCGCAGGCTTCACAATGGAACCCGGCGTAAAGGCTTTATTAATCGTTCCAAGTGCATCTTTTTTCTTCTTACCAGTTTCAAGGTCTCTTTCGATCCCGGCCATTGCCTTAACAGCCCCTGTTTTATTTTCCATAACAACAGCATAAATACCCTCTGAGTATTTTGTTCTTCCGTTACTTTCTAAAATAGAGAAACCTGATTCTAAAATCTTTTCAATTTGCTTTTGGAATTCAACATCAATTGTTAATACTAAATTCTTACCTTTTTCACCCTCATACACTTTTTGATGAGGATTTGTTTTTTCTTTTTTATCTTCATAAGTTATTTCTGTACTAGGTTTTGTTCCTCTAAGTACAGGTTCATAATATTTTTCAAGATAACTTAACCCCACACGATCATTACGTGAATAGCCGTTTCCTAAATACTTTTCACTTTGCTCGACAGGAACTCCTGATTTATCAGTAGAAACTGTCCCTAAGATAGTCTTCATAGAATCTTCAGCTGGATATTCTCTCGACCAATCCATTCCTGTTGAAAGACCTGGAATGTCGGCTGAATGCTCAGCTGCAATGGCTAATTCTTCTGTTGTAACATCTTTATTTTTAATGTAGACCGGCATCATAGCCAGAACACCACTAATTTTTTTGTATATTGTAGCTGTCTTTAATTCTTCTTCACTAAAATCAATTTCTGAGTCTTTAACCTTAGCGACCGTATTTTGATAAATCACACTATTTGGCAACGGTTCACCCTTTGCATCTGATAAGTCTTCTTTTTTCAGTCGTTTTTGTGCTAATTTCAAATTTTCTTGATCAGCTAACCAATAATCTTTTTTATCACGATCTGTTAATTCTTCAGCTGGTATATCAAGTAAGTCTGTTATTCTATGAGCGGTTTCTAACATTTTTGATGTTGACATAGCTTCTTGTTTCGTATAAAGAATTGCAGACTTAGATTGATTGCCTACTAACACCTCTCCTTTTTCATCAAAAATTTGACCACGAGGGGCATTTCCTTTTACAACTGTTTTTTCATCTAATTCAATTTTTGTTCTAAAAAAATCACCGTTCGCAATTTGTAAGTAAGCAAGTTGTGCTAGTAACGTTACAAAAAGAGCGAACACAATAAAGAACAAAAAGTTTAACCTAAACGGAATATGTGACTTTTTAGGCATCATATGTTTATTTTTTAATGTCTCGGGTGTTAAAAATTGTGGCAATTTCAACCAACTATATTCTTTTTGTAATGTTTTAAATTTATCTGTTAATTTTTCTTTCATTCTATCTGTTCCTTCCAAATTAGACTGACCCTTTTACTCTTAATAGTTTACTAAAAAATATAGGCTCACGCAAAAAGTTAAAGTAAATTTTAACACTCTTTAATAATTGCTATTTCTCCACCTTGAAGTATCTCATTAATTACAGCTATAAGCAAATAAAATAGGTCTTTTTTGTGAAAAAAAAAGAGCCTTTTTATTCAAAAGGAACTCTTTTCTTTCTAACTTATGATTAGTCTCTTGGACGGCTGTAATTAGCAACTTCATCTGTTACTAAAGCAACATAATCTTCTAATGACATAGAAGCTGTTTCTTTACTTCCGTAACGGCGAACATTCACTTCACCAGCTTCAACTTCTTTATCTCCTACAACTAATTGATACGGGATTTTTTGAGTTTGAGAGGCACGGATTTTATAGCCCATTTTTTCATTACGCTCATCTACTTCAAAACGTAACCCTAATTTTTCTAATTGACCTTTGACTTCAAATGCATAGTCCATATGGTGATCATTACTTACTGGAATAATTGTACCTTGGACTGGTGCTAACCATGTAGGGAAAGCGCCTTTGTATACTTCTGTTAAGTAAGCAACAAAACGTTCCATTGTTGACACAATACCACGGTGAATAACGACTGGACGGTGATTATTTTCGCCATCTTCTCCTACATATGTTAAATCAAAACGTTGTGGTAATAAGAAATCTAATTGGATAGTTGAAAGTGTTTCTTCGATTCCCATAGCAGTCTTAACTTGAACGTCAAGTTTAGGTCCGTAGAAAGCAGCTTCTCCTTCAGCTTCAACGTACTCTAAGCCCATTTCATCAACAGCTTCTTTTAACATTTTTTGAGCTGTTTCCCACATTTGATCGTCATCAAAGTATTTTTCAGTATTCTCTGGGTCACGGTAGCTTAAACGGAATTTATAATCTGTGATATTGAAATCTTCATATACCGCAACCATTAATTCTAATGTACGTTTGAATTCGTCTTTAATTTGGTCTGGACGTACAAATGTATGGCCATCATTTAAAGTCATCTCACGTACACGTTGTAACCCTGATAATGCGCCACTCTTCTCGTAACGGTGCATCATACCTAATTCAGCGATACGAATAGGTAATTCACGGTAGCTGTGAACTTCATTTTTATAAACCATCATGTGATGCGGGCAGTTCATAGGACGTAATACTAACATTTCGCCATCACCCATATCCATTGGTGGGAACATATCTTCATGGTAATGGTCCCAGTGACCAGACGTTTTGTAAAACTCTACGTTCGCCATGATTGGTGTGTAAACGTGTTGGTAGCCTAAGCTGATTTCTTTATCTGTAATATAACGGTCAATTGTACGACGGATAGTAGCACCATTTGGTAACCAGAATGGTAGTCCAGCACCCACATCACTATTTGTCATAAATAAGCCTAATTCTTTACCTAATTTACGGTGGTCACGTTCTTTCATCTCTTCACGGAATTGTAAGTAAGCTTTTAGTTCTTTTTTATCAAAGAAAGCTGTTCCGTAAACACGTTGCATCATTTTATTGTCTGAGTTTCCTCTCCAATATGCCCCAGCAACTGATAATAATTTGAAGACTTGGATACGGCCTGTTGAAGGAACGTGTACCCCACGACATAAATCAACAAAGTCACCTTGGTCATAGACTGTGATTTGTTCGTCTTCTGGAAGATCAGTAATTAATTCTACTTTATATGGATCTTCTTTAAATAACTCTAATGCTTCCGCTTTTGTTACTTCTTTACGAACGATTGGGTTATTTTCTTTAACGATTTTCATCATTTCTTCTTCAATTTTTGGTAAGTCTTCTTCTGAAATTGGGTCTTCCCCATTATCAGTATCATAATAGAACCCATTATCAATCGCTGGTCCTACACCAAAATGAATGTTTGGATATAAACGACGAACGGCATTCGCCATTAAATGAGCTGTTGAGTGACGTAAGATACCTAAAGCATCTTCATGGTCTGGTGTGATAATTTCGATTGAACCGTCTACATCTAACGGACGAACTAAATCGACTAACTCCCCATTAAATTTACCTGCTAAAGCTTTTTTAGCTAAGCTTTTACTAATACTTTCAGCAACGTCTTTTGTAGAGACGCCAGCCTCAAATTCTTTTACTGCACCATCTGGAAATGTTACTTTAATTTCTGACATGTGTGTTCCTCCTTAGATTTAAATAATCACATTGCTAAAACAAAAAACGCCCTAACATCTTGTATTCACAAGACATTAGGACGATATTATCGTGGTTCCACCTAAAATTTAATAAACTTATCCCTTAAAAGACAGGAAAAGCTATACTTCATTCGTGATAACGGGACGACCGACTTAGTTTCGACTAAATTCTTGAAAGTGGTCACTTATTGGACTTATCTAGGAAATTCTCAGCTAATATTTCCCTCTCTGCTAGGTAGTTTTCAACAAATGGTGTCTTTCGCAATGATCTTTTATTCATTAATATAACTCCATTTAACCACGAATCTTAGAATTTGGCAAGAGTCTTTTCCTTTACGCTAACGTATCCCCATTGATACCATAATCTTCTTTTTTCATATCTGTGATAACGATACTAATGGCTTCTTTTTTTGCTCCGGTAGTTCTAACGATGGCATCTGTTACTTCTTTAACCATTGCTTTCTTTTGTTCTGGTGTACGGCCTTCTAATAATTGAACGTTTACGATTGGCATACTATCCACTCCTTTTTATTTTATATCTCTATTATAAGGTATTTATAAAGAACAAACATCAATTCTTTATTAAATGTTAAGACCTATTAAGAAATTCTTACAACAATATTCATTCTTTTTTTACCTTTATTGTTTATACTTTCACTTGTAAAGGAGAGTGATGCGCTACATGCCAACACGAAAAAAATCAAAATGGAAATGGAGCTTACTTAGTTTTATCCTAATTGGATTGCTTTACAGTCTGTTTAGCTTATCTCTAATTCTAAGTTGTAAAGATGAAACTGCTCCAAATAATGCCGACACCGTAATTATTTTAGGTGCGAAAGTAAAAGGTAAACCAGCAAAACCTAGCTCTGTTCTTCAAGAGCGTTTAGATACAGCCATACACTATTTACAAAACAATCCTAAAGCAACCGTTATCGTATCTGGTGGTAAAGGAAATGATGAAAATGAATCAGAAGCACGCGTGATGGCTCGTTACTTAGTCAATCATGGTATCCCCTCAAAAAAAATTATCGCAGAAGATGAGTCTACCAACACCATGGAAAACTTGATGAATGCCTCACATAAAACAAATCTCGGAAAAACAGTCATCGTTTCCAATGATTTCCATATATACCGTGCCAAACTCTTAGCAAAACGCTTAGGTATTGAAAATATACACGGTCAAGCCGCACCGACACCACCATCAGCTAAAAAAATTAGTTACGCTAGAGAAATTCTAGCTTTAGGCTATGCCATTCCTTTTGAATGGTAGAATTTATTTAAACAGGAACAAAAAAGAGCGCATTTGTCGCTCTTTTTTGTTTTTTCTTATTTTTGGTAAGCAAATATATTTACTTATTTTTAGTAAGGTACTATACTAAGTATGTAATCAAAAAAGAAACCAACTTAAAGGAGATCATCTAACATGACAAACTATATTAAATCATTACAAAAAAGACGTTCTATCTATTCAATAGGAAATGATGTTTCATTATCTGAAGCTGAATTAGAATCTATTATTTTTGACGCTATCAAAGAAACACCATCTGCCTTTAACTCTCAATCATCACGTGCTGTTATTTTATTTGATAATGCACATCACGCTTTATGGACTATTGTAGAAAATGAATTAAAACCACTGACACCTGAAGAAAACTTCCCGCAAACACAAGCTAAATTAGCAAGTTTTGCAGCTGGTAAAGGAACAATTTTATTCTTCGAAGATACAGACGTTATTGCTTCTCTTCAAGATCAATTCAAACTTTACGCTGCTAACTTCCCACTATGGTCTGAGCAATCTACAGGTATGGCTCAACATTCTGTATGGACAGCTTTAGCTGAAAAAGAAATCGGAGCAACTATCCAACATTACAACCCACTCATTGATGAAAAAGTGGCCGAAAAATGGAATATCCCTGCTTCATGGCGCTTAACAGGACAAATGCCTTTTGGTTCAATCAAAGCTCCTGCTGGTGATAAAGAGTACATGTCTGACACTGAACGTTTCCGTACATTCAATTAAATATAAAAAAAAGCATCTCGTTAGATTACGAGATGCTTTTTTTAACGCCAATTACTAGGACTCCAAAGCGTTCCATCTAATTGACCTTCTAGTTGTTCAATTCGTACATCTTGTTCATCAAGTAGTCTCACTAACTCATCCACAAGAGCAAGCTCTTTGTAATCACGACAAGTTGCTTTTAATTCTACTGCTTGTTTTTCAATCCAATCTTGTGCCAAAATTATTCCTCCTTATGACATGTCAGCTAAGGTTTGATTTAAATCTTCTATTATGTCGTCGTTTTCTTCTAATTGAGTTAAAAGTGGTGCTACTAAATCGGTATCCAATGTTTGACTGCCCATCACTCGCTCTCTCAACCATTTCGTACGACTGGCTAATGTTTTTAATTTTGGACCTGTCACATAATACTGATAGTCTACCAATACTTGTTTTTTAGCCTGTTCAGTTTGATACATGAATTGATAATTAGCAAAAATCGGCATAAAATCTAAGCCAAAATAAGTCGCCATAGCCTGATAAGGTTTCATAAGTTCACTTAAAGACAGACCCACACTGCCACCTGCTTGATACGACGTCTCTTTTACCCCTATGGATACCACTATTCCAAATTCTTTTCCTGCCACTCGTTTCATGTAACTGTCATTACTCGCAATCCCCGATAAAACAACATCCTGCCACTCTTTTAATAAACTAGGGGCACTGTACCAATATAATGGAAACTGAAAAATAATACGGTCATGTGAAAGAACTCGTTCTATTTCTTTTCCCATATCTATCTTACCTTCAGGATAGCTGTCATATAATTGATGAATCATTACTTCTTTTTCTTGCTCTAATCCCGATAAGAAAAATTGCTGGCTCATTGACCCTTTGACATCTGGATGAGCGACAATAATTAATGTTTTCATATAAACTACTCCTCTACCTATTTATCATCTCTTAAAGTATAGACGATGTTAAATTCTCTCGCCAACCTTTTGCTTAATTATTACAATGAATTTCTATCTGTATCCCTTGTATTTTTACCTAACCGAGCGTATGCTTAACCTAATTGTAGTCTAGTCAATCTACTGCCACTCATCACATGATATCAAATAAATGACAGGTCATTAAAATGGAGGGACACTGATGGCTAAAAAACGACTAAAAAGCAAAAGAAACAGATACCTATACTCGCCCTAATACTTATAATAGAATACCAGCTCTTCTATTCCTTAATTAGCAGCACTTATTTTTCTGACATAGGTTTACTATTCTTCTTTCTTTTCATTATTACCCTGCTTGTTGGTACCCACTCTATTGAAACTCACAAATAAAAACTGCTCTAAATCAGAAGATTTAGAACAGTTTTTTTATTATTTAGATTTATCCCATAACTCTTTAGCTACTGGGATGTTTGCAAGACCTGTCATATTACTTGGAATAATAACAGTATTTGTATCACTTTCAGCTACTTTTTGGAAGGCTTCAATTCCTAAATAAGCTAATAAATTATCGTCCACTTGACTCTCCTGAATCCCTTGGTTAACCGTTAAGACACGTAATTTTTCCGCTTCTGCTAAAATTTGAACCCGTTTTGCTTCGGCTTCTGAATCAATACGCATTCTTTCAGCACGGGCTGCCGCATCAATTTTTGTTTGTTTAGCACGCGCTTCTGCATCAATTTCCATTTGAGAAGCTCTTGCTTCTGATTCTAAAATAACAGATTGTTTTTGTCCTTCAGCAATCGTAATCGCTGATTCTTTATCTCGACTTGCTGTAATCAATTTATTCATTGATTGAATGATTTCTTCACTTACAGAAATCTCACCGATATTAATACGGTCAATCGCTAAACCATAACCTGCTGTAATATCTTTTACTGAGTTATATAATGCCGTATTGATTTCTTCAGTTCCATTTAACACTTCATTTAAATCCATTTTACCAATAATACCACGTAAGTTTGATTGGCAATCTTGAATCATAGACATAACTGAATCTTCGTTATCATAAACAAAGGCACGAACGTCTGTTACGTGAAATTTCAGAGCTTCATCTACTTCAACAATAACATTATCCTTTGTAATAACACTTTGCGGTGAAATTTCATATGGTGTTTGTTTCAATGACACACGACAATGAACATTGTATAAAATTGGAATTAAAAAGTGTAAGCCTGGTTCAAGTGTTTTGACATACTTACCAAAACTTTCAACTACTTTTACTTCCCCCTGTTTCACAATGATAATTGATTTTGACACAATAAAAACTGCTAACGCTAAAATCACAATTAATAAAATAACACTACCGATATTCAATATAATTCACATCTCTTTCTTTTATAGTTTGACTCTCTCTAAGCAGTAATTGATTTTTCTCAAATCCAACTACCTCTACCATTTGTCCTTTAGCACTACTGCCTTCTAGACAATGATACTCAAAGTTCATCCCTTTTAAGTTCACGCTGCCACGAATTCCGTCTTCTGGCAATTTAAATCCGAAACCAACTAATCGTTTCATTTGATAATCCATACTATCACCTCAACTTATAACGTTAAAACGAACACAACAAGCAGCACTACCATCATCATTAATGAAAATGCAACTGAGCCTACTGAACTATTTCGTTCTACTTTTATAATAGACTCCTTCGTTATCGGACGGTTATGTGGTCGAAGCGACTTAATTGGATGTTGTTTATGATTGCTCACTTTTTTATGGTGAAATTGATGACGTTGTTGGAGATTTGGCGAAGAATGAGTAGACTGTCCTGTTTGCATCTGCAAACTTTTCGGTGCTTGATGTTGCACACGGTTAACATTACGTCCTCCTGTATTTCTTGGGCTACTATGATGAGGTATCTCCGTCTGCTCTTGTTGGAACAACGGGTCTGCTAAATGTTGCATATTATTAGCCTCTTCTGTGACAACTTCAACATAATTCTTAACAGCACCTAAGTATTTACCTTGTTTGACTAAATCCAATGTCTTTTGATCCATATTTTCCACCGCCTTTCTTCTTTATATTACCATATAATTAACGAAAAATACCCAGTCTTGAGACCGATTACATGCTTTGCTATACAAAAAAACTCGCGGTCTGCGAGTTTTTTTGTTAGTTTCTATTTTATAAACGTGCTTCTAATTCTTTTTGTAAGTCTTCAAATCCTGGTTTACCTAGTAAAGCGAACATATTTTTCTTGTACGCTTCAACACCTGGTTGGTCAAATGGATTCACACTGTTTAAGTATCCTGAAATTCCTACTGCAATTTCAAAGAAGTACATTAAGTAACCTAATGTGTAGGCATCTGTTTGAGGAATAGTTAAGACAAAGTTTGGAACATCGCCATCTGTATGTGCTAATAATGTTCCTTCAAAAGCTTTCGTATTAACGAAATCAATTTCTTTTCCTTGTAAGTAACCTAAACCATCTAAATCTTGTTCCATCTCTGGAATAGTTAAGCTATGACGCGCTTTATCTACTTTAATAACTGTTTCAAAGATATTGCGACGTCCTTCTTGAATGTATTGACCTAATGAATGTAAGTCAGTTGAGAAGTTAGCGCTTGATGGGTAAATTCCTTTTTGGTCTTTCCCTTCAGATTCGCCGAATAATTGTTTCCACCACTCTGAGAAGTATTGTAAGCTTGGCTCATAATTGATTAAAAGTTCTGTCACTTTTCCTTTACGGTAAAGAACATTTCTTAATGCTGCGTATTGGTAAGCTTCATTTTCTTCTAATTTATCACTGCTGTATGCCGTACGAGCATCTGCTGCCCCTTGCATTAAACCATCGATATCTGCGCCACTAGCTGCAATTGGTAATAACCCTACTGCTGTTAACACAGAGAAACGGCCACCAACATCGTCAGGAATAACAAATGTTTCCCAGTTTTGGGCATCAGCTTCTACTTTAACTGCACCACGGGCTTTATCTGTTGTTGCGTAGATACGTTTGTTAGCTTCTTCTTGACCATATTTTTTAACTAATAATTCTTTGAATACACGGAATGCAATCGCAGGTTCTGTTGTTGTACCTGATTTTGAAATCACGTTTACAGAGAAATCACGGTCACCAATCACATGAATTAAATCAGCTAAGTAAGATGAGCTGATGCTGTTTCCAGCAAAGAAAATTTGTGGTGCTTTACGTTCTGAATCACCTAATAAATTGTAGAATGAATGGTTTAAGAAATCTAAAGCTGCTTTCGCACCTAAATACGATCCACCTATACCAATAACAACTAATACTTCTGAATCAGATTGAATTTTTTCAGCTGCTTTTTTAATGCGAGCGAATTCATCTTTATCGTAATTAACTGGTAAATCAATCCAACCTAAAAAGTCGCTTCCAGCACCTGTTCCTTCATGTAAATCTTTATGAGCTGCAGAAACTTGGCTTTGCATGTAGCCTAATTCATTTTCACCAATAAAAGAACTCATTTTTGAATAATCAAATTTAATATGTGACATTTTGTGTTCCTCCTTCAAGGATAATGTAATTGCTTTAACACATACTACTTTACGTTTTTTTTCAGTATTTTTCAAGTAAAGTTACCAAGTCTAACTGTTTTTTTCTATTTTGTTACCAGTAACATCTAAAAAAACTAAATGAACTAGACCAATTAGATGGCTATTTTCTAAAATAAACGCGTTTCTTTCCATTGATACTTCCTTACCTCTTACTATTCATGGTAAACTTAACTCGATATGGAGGTAGGAAGAATGACAAAAGATGTAATTGTAATTGGTGCTGGTACTAGTGGATTGATGGCTGCCATCTCTGCCGCTGAAAATGGTGCTAGAACTTTATTAATAGAAAAAAATAAACGTGTTGGAAAAAAACTACTCTTAACTGGTGGCGGGCGTTGTAATGTTACGAATAACCGTTCACCTGAAGATATTATTGCGCATATCCCTGGCAATGGGAAATTTTTATACAGTGCGTTTTCGCAATTTACTAATCATGATGTGATGGCATTCTTTGAAGAGAATGGCGTTTCATTAAAAGAAGAAGACCACGGTAGAATGTTCCCTGTCACAAATAAATCAAAATCAATTGTGGATTGTTTGCTTAACCGCGCATTAGAATTAGGTGTTGAAGTCTTAACTCAAGAAACTGTTAAACGTCTTTTAACAGATGAAGGTCGAATTGTCGGTGTTCAATTAGACTCTGGCGAGCGTCATGTTGCCCCTTGTGTGATTGTGTCAACGGGAGGCCGTACTTATGATCACACCGGTTCAACTGGAGATGGGTATCGTTTTGCTAAGAAAACAGGTCATACCGTAACACCTCTTTTTCCAACGGAATCTCCTTTATTATCTAAAGAGAAATTCATTACAAGTAAAACTTTACAAGGTCTGTCACTACAAGATATTAAATTAAGTGTCTTGAATGAAAAAAATAAACCGATTGTTTCCCATGAAATGGACTTACTCTTTACTCACTTTGGGTTATCAGGTCCTGCAGCTTTACGTTGTAGCATGTTTGTTAACCGCGAACTAGAAAAACATCCAACTGCTACGGTAAGCTTAGATGCTTTACCTAGTAAAGAAAAAGAAGATTTATTAGCCGATATCAAAAAACGTCGTTTAGACAATGAACAAAAATCTATCAAAAATGCCCTTAAAGGCTTCTTGCCTGAACGCTACCTTGATTTCTTATTAGAAAAAGCTTCAATAGACAGTAGCGCGACGATTAAATCTTGGGACGAAAAAAGCATGCTAGACTTTATCTCACTTGTAAAAGATTTCCGTGTCAGCATTAACGGCACATGGCCTATCGAAAAATCATTCGTAACAGGTGGCGGTATCTCTCTAAAAGAGGTTCAACCTAAATCAATGGAGAGTAAAAAAGTGGCAGGTTTATTCTTTACCGGAGAAGTACTAGATATTAATGGCTACACAGGTGGTTACAATATTACAGCTGCCTTTGTCACAGGTCATGTTGCTGGAAAACATGCGGCTGAAATCGCAAGCTATTATAATTATTAAGTCTCTTAAATCTTGTCATTGTGGGTATTATATAATTAAGGTATAATATACTTATAATTAGTTTTATATCAAATCATATCGGGAGGCGTTTAGATGTTTCAACAAAAAAAGATTTATAAAACACTAGAAAATCGCAATTTTACTGCAGAAAGCTTAGCTTCTGAGTTACAAGACTTAAAAGAAGGCAACTTTGACGATGTTTCATATACCGGTTTAAATCTGAATTTAGATATGTTAATGACACAACACATCCGCGATGAAAAATTACAATTAATTGAAGTAAAAAATGGCTTAGCTAAAAAACCTTATACAAAATGGCAAGAAGATTTAGCAACAGCTATCTCAATTTACAATGCTTTTACAACTTACACAAAAGCTCACTTTAATGATTTCATTGAAGAATCTAAAAAATATGAAGCAGAAACTGGCTTTGGTCAACATACTGCTGAATTTAAAGATTACTTTGAACAAGGAAATGGTATGTACTTCCATGATGTTTTACATAGTGTGTTTGATATTTCACGTCGTTTAGACCTATCTATCGAAGACTATGAGGATTCATTAGCATCTGATGGTGAAGATATTGCAAATTACCCTATTCCAGAAAAAATTGTATTCGAATCACAAAAAAGATAAAAAAATAAGCACCCAAAAAGGGTGCTTATTTTTTTACTCTGCTGTAATAGACTCAAACTTTCCTCGAACAACACTCGCTAGTTCTTCGGGATTAACACTCATCTGTAACCCTCTTTTACCTGCCGATACATGTACCTTATCATGAGTGAGTGCTGAACTATCAAAATAAGTTGGGTATAATTTCTTCATGCCAACCGGCGAACAACCACCACGAATATAGCCCGTTGTGGCTTCTAAATCTTTAAGTGGCAACATCTCTACCTTTTTATTCCCACTAACTTTTGCTAACTTCTTCAAGTCTAATTCTTGATTGCCTGGAATAACTGCAACAACTGGTCCAGTTTTATTCCCAACTGTTACCAAAGTCTTAAATATTTCATCCTCTTCTTCACCTAATGTGTGTGCAACTGTTACCGCATCAACGTGATCTTCTGAATAGGCAAATTCTTGTTCTTCATACGCTATTTTTTTTTGGTCTAATAACCGAATGGCATTTGTTTTCTGAATCTTCTTTTTCGCCATATCCTCTACACTTCCTTATTTATATCTCTACTAGCATTTTCTAAATAATTTCTAACTTCTTCTATTGTATATTGTCCTGGTGCTGATCCTTTATCCACTCTAGCAAATGTCATGACACTTCCGAATTTTTCACCTTCTAGTCGGCTCATCTGTCCAAGTTCTCCCATAACAAGTGCAATAAATAAACTTCCGTCGTTACGGCTCGACCATTTTTTTACCAACTTAGCAAGGCGTGGATAGTCAGATTTATTAATTCCCATTGTTGCAATCTTAACAACATCAGGTTTCTTAAGTGTCATGGTATACAGTAATTCATTTAAGTGTACGTTATCAGGCGTTTCACTAAAATTATGATAAGATAACACACTTGTTACCTGATTTTCTTTAGCTCGTCTAATTAACTGCGCCACAGATTCATCACCTTGAGCCAACTCAATATCAATAAGATCAATACCATCCTGTACTATCAACCATTCTACTAATATTCGATAGTCAACTGGTAATAAATCCCCTTCACCACCTTCATATTTCGTTCGGTATGTTGCAAGAATGGCAGTTTCGTCTGGCAATAGTCTATTCATTTCATCTAGTGAATAACGAAGTGCCTCCTCAGACAAATCAGCCGTGTAATCTAAACGCCACTCCACACAATCAGGAGCTAAGGGAGCTAACATACTACAGAATTCAACTACTTTCTCTGGACTTTCTGACATTACTGGAACACAAATCTTAGGAGGGGCAAATGCTTTTAACTGAATCTTACTCATCACCTTTTCCCCTCTCCATTCTCATAGTCTAATTTAGTTGATAAATAATAACTTTAAGATAATTACCTTCTTTAAAATTAGGATTAATCGCAAAATCTTGTGGCAAGCGGTGCGTTTCTAATCGTTTGAATCGTTTACCTTTTGCTTTTAATGTTTCTTCAATCATTGATACGTATTTATCATAACTAATATTTGCAGCATTGGTTGATGCTATTAATAAGCCATCTTTTGTTAATAGCTCACTCACTTCAGCGACCAAATCACCATAGTTTTTAGCGACTGAAAACGTACGCTTTTTATTACGCGCAAAACTTGGTGGGTCTAAAATAATCATATCAAAAGCTAACTCTTTACGCTTGGCATAACTGAAATAATCAAAAACATCCATAACAACAATCTTATTGTTCTCTAAACTTAACCCGTTTACCTCAAACATTTCTTTTGTCTTAGGCGAGCTTCTCTTAGCTAAATCGACACTGACAGTCGAACTCGCTCCACCCATTGCAGCAGCGACTGAAAAGGCCCCTGTGTAACTAAACGTATTTAACACACTTTTACCTGTTGCTAGACCATCAACCAATAACCCACGAACTTCTTTTTGATCTAAGAAAATTCCAGTCATCATCCCTTCATTCATATAAGTCGCATAAGTCACACCATTTTCCTTCACTAATAAAGGTTCTGGTGCTTCTGAACCATAGACATGCTCCGATTCGGCTAATCCTTTCTCTGTAAATCGAATTTTCTGATAGGCGCCTTTTATTTCAGGGAACGATGCTTTAAAAGCATCGACAATTAATTTCTTATGGCTATAAATACTCGCATTATACCAAGAGAACAGAGCGTACTCATTATAGATATCAATCGTAATCCCACCAAAATAATCACCTTCACCATTAAATAAACGGTAAGCAGTAGTTTGGTCATTTCCTTTAAAATGTTGGCGTTTTTCGCCAGCTACTCGAAAACACTTCTCAAAAAAAGCTTGATCAATAACCGTTCCTTTAGCATGAGAAACGACCCAGCCAATCCCTTTATTTTGCTCACCGATATAACCTGTTCCAACATAGTCATTACTGGGTGAAATAAACTCTACCCATTGTCCTACTAATTTAGCATCTTCAGCTTTTTGCAAGTCTTCTTTTTGAATTAAGGGATAGCCATTTCTCACTTTATTACTATGTTTACTCTTTAACATTATCTTTTTCATATTTTTTCTCATTTCTCACTTAAATTTCTTCACATTTACATGCTACTCTGTTTACGATTACTATTTTAGCATATTTGTTACTATTTAAAAGAAAAAGCCTTCTATTCTCTAAGTAACTCTTAAGATTATGAATATTTTCTATATTTTTACACCGTTTCTTGCAAATTGACATTAGACTAGTATAATTGGTAAAATAGAAGGTAAAGCATAAGTAATAAAAAGCTTTATTTACTTAATAAAATTAAAATGAAATTTTTCTTCGAAAGGAAGTTATTTAATTGAAAAAATCTTATTATCCTAACTGGTTAAACAAACGCTTTGGCTTCTTCGCCTTGCTTGTTGTCTTGATGTGGGTAAAAACAATTTTTGCATACAACTTTGATTTTAATTTAGGTGTTGAAGATGCGTTTCAATACTTCATCTTACTAATCAATCCATTTGCAACAACTATTTTTATCTTATCTGCGGCTCTTTATATAAAGAACTCTCGAGCCAGTTATATCACCATGTTAGTACTTTACACATTAGCAACCATTCTTTTATTCTCAAATGTTGCCTACTACCGTGAATTTACTGACTTTATCACGATTAATACAATGTTAGGTGCTGCTAAAGTTTCATCCGGTCTTGGTGCTGCTACTTTTAAACTATTCCGTATCTATGACCTAGTTTACTTCATAGATATAATTATCTTAATCGCTTTACTTGCAACTAAGAAAATTAAAGTGGATGACCGACCTGTTCGTGCTCGTTTCGCAATGGCAATCACAACTTGTTCTGTTTTCTTATTTTTAGGAAACTTATCGATGGCTGAAGCTAGTCGTCCCGAACTTTTAAAACGTACATTCTCAAGAGATTACATTGTTAAGTACCTTGGTATTAACGTTTTTACAGCTTATGATGGTGTCCAAACTTTCAAAGCTAATCAAACACGTGCACAAGCAAGCGAAAATGATGTTGTTAGTATTGAAAACTATGTTAAAGAGCACCGTGTTGAACCTAATAAAGATATGTTCGGTATCGCTAAAGGTAAAAATGTTATCTATATCCATTTAGAAAGTCTACAACAATTTATGATTGACTATAAATTGAAAGATGAAAATGGTGTTGAACATGAAGTGACACCATTCTTAAATAAATTATTTCATAGCAAAGAAACATTTAGTTTTGAAAACATGTTCCACCAAGTTAAATCTGGTAAAACTAGTGATGCTGAAACCTTAATTGAAAATTCATTCTTTGGGTTAAACCAAGGACCACTATTCACACAATTAGGTGGTAAAAATACATTCCAAGCCGCACCAGCTATTTTAGGTCAAGAAGCTGGCTATACTAGTGCCGTATTCCACGGTAATACTGGTACATTCTGGAACCGTAACGAAACTTACAAACACTTAGGTTATAACTACTTCTTTGATGCTAGTTACTATGATGTAAATGAAAATAATTCATTCCAATATGGCTTACATGATAAACCATTCTTTAATCAATCCGTGCAGTACTTAGAACACTTACAACAACCTTTCTATACTAAGATGATTGCTGTATCAAATCATTACCCTTATTCACAATTAAAAGGTGATGATGCTGGTTTCCCACTGGCACAAACAAAAGATGCGACTATCAATGGCTACTTTGCTACAGCAAACTATTTAGATAAATCTGTTGAAGAATTCTTTAACTACTTGAAGAAAACTGGTCTTTACGACAACTCTATGATTATCTTATATGGTGATCATTATGGTATATCTGATTCTCGTAATCCTGATTTAGCTGAACTTTTAGGGAAATCAGCTGAGGATTGGACTTCTTTTGATAATGCACAATTACAACGTATCCCACTTATGTTCCATATTCCTGGACAAGAAAAAGGGGGTATCCAAAAAACATTCGGCGGACAAGTCGATATGTTACCGACATTATTAAACCTAGTCGGAATTGACAATTCTAAATACTTATTACTTGGACAAGACTTATTCTCTAAAGACAACGAGCAATTGGTAGCCTTTAGAAATGGTAATTTCATGACTCCTTTATATACTGTTGTCAAAGATAAAATTTATGATAACAATACAGGCGAACAAATTACTGAACCAACTGAGGAACAGCAAGCTAAGATTGATGAATTAAAAGCAAAAGTAAGACTACAGTTAGATACTTCTGATAGTCTAACAAATGGTGATTTACTACGTTACCATAATAGTGGTCTAAAAGAAGTTGTTCCAACTGATTACAACTACAAAGGACAGCTAAAGCAAGTTGAAGCAATAGAAAAGAAAAAAGGTTCTAAATCTACAAGTGTATTTAGTCAAAATGGCAATAAATCAACAACTAATTTATACGAGACTAAATCATACAAAGAGTATCACCCAGAAGAATTCCAAACAGAAGCTACTGAAGCTGATACTAAAGAACACGAAAAAGAAGCAAACTAAGTTAACACTTAGTTTGCTTCTTTTTTATCTTCTTAAATAAAAACTATCCGCTAATGATTAACCAGCGGATAGTTTTAGTATTATTTAGTTAATAAAGCGACACACTCTACATGAGGAGTTTGTGGGAACATATCAACAGGTTGCACACGTTCAACTTTATAACCTTGCGCGCCTAATAACTCACAATCACGTGCCAGGCTTGCTGGATTACATGATACGTAAACAATTTTCTTAGGTGCCATTTCTACAGCTGTTTCGATAAAACTTGCTGCTAATCCTTTACGTGGTGGATCAACGATTAAAACGTCTGGGCGAATGTCTTTTTCTAACCATTCTGGCATAACATATTCTGCTTTACCTACTTCAAAATTAACATTATTAATATCATTTAATTTTGCATTGATTTTAGCATCTGAGATAGCATCTGGATTTACTTCTAAACCATAAACTTCTTTTACTTTATCAGCAAGTGATAAACCGATTGTCCCAATACCACAGTAGGCATCAATAACAGTATCTGTTGCTTTTAATTCTGCAAAATCAATCGCTGTTTGGTATAATTTTTCAGCTTGAACTGTATTGACTTGATAGAATGATTGAGCTGAGATACGGTAGGTTTTACCTAATAACTCATCTTTAATGTAGTTTTGACCAAATAATGTTTTATTTGTTTTACCTAAGATAACGTTAGTCGCATCTGGGTTAATATTTTGAACAATTGATACCACTTCTGGTAATTGTTGGTGGATTTCTTGAACCATTTTTTCATAATTGAAAAGTTTTGGTGTACGTGTCACTAATACAATCATCATTTCATGTGAGTAATGGCCACGTTTTACGATGATATGACGTAAGTTTCCATTATTTTCAGACTCAATATAAGCTTTAACACCATATTTTTCCATAACATCACGAACAACAATAATGGCTTCATCAATTTTTTTATCTTGAATATAGTAGTCTTCTAAAGCTACTAAGTCATGGCTGTTTTTACGGAAGAAACCAGTTGTTAATTCACCGTTTACTTTACGGACAGGGATTGACGCTTTGTTACGGTATTCCACTGGATTATCCATTCCAATGATTGACTCAATTTTTACTTCTGGCATTTTAGCAATACGTTTAAATACATTTGACACTTGTTGCTCTTTAAATGCTAATTGCGCGTCATACGTCATATGGTGTAATGGTGCAATACCTGTACGAATTAATGTTTCGTTGATATCTGAAACACGATCTTTGCTTTCTTTTAATAAGTTGGTTACTTTTGCGTAACCGAATTTTTTACCAGCTTTAAGAACTAAAACTTCAGCTTCTTCACCAGGTAATGTATTTTCGATAAATAATGGGTATCTGTCAACTTTTGCTACACCTAAACCTTCATGTGATAAATCAATTATTTCAACCACAAGTGTCTGGTTTTTTTCTACGGGTAATGTTTTCATTATAATACTCTCTTCTATTAGTTATTTTTTTGTCTTATATTTCTTATAAAAAGGAATCAGTCACACATCGTACTGATTCCTCAAAGCACAGAGATTAGGAAATTTGACCATCTCCGTTGATATCTTCATCTGTTAAAAACTCTACTTCTTTGACAAAAGCATCTGATACAACATCATCAACTGGACCTGTTACTGCATTATCTGATATCTCATCTAAATTAGCAAACATTTCAATATGTTGATGTAGGTTGGTAAATTGCATTGGTGCATCTCCACCATACTCACCATCCAAGTTAATCATCATTTCCACACCATCATCAAGTGTTTCTGCATATAACTTAGATGTCTTGATATATAGA
Organism: Vagococcus fessus; assembly: GCF_003987565.1. Taxonomy (GTDB): domain Bacteria; phylum Bacillota; class Bacilli; order Lactobacillales; family Vagococcaceae; genus Vagococcus_D; species Vagococcus_D fessus. The sequence goes on along the minus strand of NZ_NGJY01000004.1, from coordinate 76,514 downwards.
ATACGCGGATCATCTACATGTTTTCCACCGTGAATCATTAAGGCCGCTAAATGTAAAATTTCAACAAGATTCGCTGTCTTAACAATAATCAACGAGAATTTTCCATCATCCAACTGAGCATTTGGTGCGATTTTTTCAAATCCTCCGACTGAATTAGTTAAACCAAGGAAAAACATTGATGCTTGTCCAACGTATTCTCCATCGTCATAAACTAATCGCATGTTAATCGGTTTAACACGAGGCAACATTTCTGCTCCTTTAACTAGGTAAGCTAAGTAACCAAAAACGCTTTTTAGACGTGATGGGACTTCATAGGTTAATTCTGTTAAATACCCCCCTGCCCCAATATTCATAAAGTAAGTTTCATTTGCCATACCAATGTCCATACGAACCGTTTGACCTTTGGCAATCACACGGGCTGCCTCTAAAATATTATCTCTCGGAACTTTTAACGCTCTTGCGTAATCGTTAGTTGTCCCACCCGGCAAGATTGCCATACGTGGACGATTTTCTAATGGGGCGATACCATTAATCACTTGATTAATCGTACCGTCACCCCCTGCGGCAACAATCAAATCAAACCCTGCCAAAGCAGCACGAGCCGCTTCATTTTTTGCAGAATCTGGTTCGGGAGTTGTGGCAAAGGCGCTAGCTTCATAACCAGCACATTCCAGAATGTTTAAAACATCTGGTAAATTCTTTTTCAAGACTTCTTTTCCTGATGTTGGATTATAAATCACTCTAGCTTTCATCTTTCACGCCTCCTTCATTTGACAACATTCTTTAACGTTTGCCTAATTCTTCCATTAATAATTTATTAACAACACCTGGGTTAGCTTGGCCTTTTGTTGCTTTCATAATTTGACCAACTAAGAAACCAACTGCACGGTCTTTACCATTTTTAAAATCTTCAATAGATTGTTCATTCGCTGATAAAATATCATTAATAACTGGTAATAATTGAGCCGGATCTGATAATTGAATTAAACCTTTAGCGACAACTACTTCTTTCGCATCGCCACCGTTTTCGATTAATTCTTTAAAGACTTTCTTAGCCATTTTCGAACTAATTGTACCATCAGCAATTAAGTTAATCATGCCTGCTAAATTATTAGGTGTTAATTTTGTATCGTGAAGCTCAATATGCTTGCTGTTTAAGTAAGCTGATACTTCACCCATTAACCAGTTAGAGGCTTGTTTGGCATCTGCACCTTCTTCAAGAGTAATTTCAAAGAAATCAGACATCTCTTTAGATAAAGTTAGAACCATTGCATCGTAATCAGGTAATCCTAATTCTTTAGTATAACGTGCACGACGAGCTTCTGGAAGCTCTGGTAATGAGGCACGAACTTCTTCAATCCACTCATCAGAAATTTCTAAAACAGGTAGATCAGGCTCTGGGAAGTAACGGTAATCACTTGCCCCTTCTTTAACACGCATTAAAATAGTTTGACCTGATGCATCATCATAGCGACGTGTTTCTTGTTGAATTTCGCCACCTGACATTAAAACTTTTGCTTGGCGTTTTTCTTCAAAGATTAACCCTTTACGAACGTTGTTTAATGAGTTTAGATTTTTAAGCTCAGCTTTTGTGCCAAACTCTTCTTGGCCGTATGGACGTAGTGAAATATTAGCATCACAACGCATTGAGCCTTCTTCTAATTTCACATCACTTACGCCTGAGAATTGAATGATTGAACGAATAGCATCTAGATAGGCATAGGCTTCTTCTGGTGAGCGCATATCTGCTTCTGACACAATCTCAATTAAAGGTGTCCCTTGACGGTTTAAGTCAACGTAAGAGTAGCCATCTGTACCGTGAATATTTTTACCTGCATCTTCTTCCAAATGCACACGTTCGATACGAATTTTTTTCTTTTTACCTTCTACTTCGATTTCAATCCAGCCATCATAACCAATCGGTTGGTCATCTTGTGAAATTTGATACGCTTTGGGATTATCTGGATAGAAATAATTTTTACGGTCAAAATGAGAATCTTTGGCAATGTTACAGTTAAGTGCCATTGCCGCTCTCATACCGTATTCAATCGCTGTTTTATTCGCAACTGGTAGTACCCCAGGGTAACTCCAGTCAATTACGTTAGTATTCGTATTTTGCTCCGCACCAAAATGAGCGGGAGTCGGTGAAAAGATTTTAGAATCTGTTTTTAATTCGACATGGACTTCCAAGCCGATGACTGTTTCAAAGTTCATTAGTTGCTCCCTCCTAAGATGGTTGGTAATTTTTTGTGATGATCTGTCGCTTGCTCAAATGCTTGAGCTGCACGGTACATAGTACTTTCATCAAATGCTTTCCCAATAATTTGCAACCCAACTGGCATGTCATCTGAGAATCCACAAGGAATTGACATACCTGGTAACCCTGCTAAGTTAACTGGTATTGTTAAAATATCACCCATATACATTGTGATTGGGTCTGTGATATTTTCACCTAAACCATAAGCGGTTGTCGGTGTTGTTGGCGCAATGATTAAATCGTAATCTTCAAATACTTTATCAAAATCATTTTTAATTAACGTTCTAACTTGTCCTGCTTTACGGAAATATGCATCATAGAATCCTGCGCTTAATGAGAATGTTCCTAACATAATACGACGTTTCACTTCTGAACCAAATCCTTCAGAACGAGAATTTACATAAATATCTTCTAAGTCTTTAACATTTTCAGAACGGTAACCGTAACGAATACCATCGAAACGTTGTAAGTTAGAAGATGCTTCAGATGACGCAATAATGTAGTAAACTTCTACCCCGTATTTAGAATGCGGTAAGCTTACTTCTTCAACTGTTGCACCTAATTCTTTATATTTCGCAATAGCGTCATCAATCGCTTGACGTACACCAGGAGCAATACCTTCTCCCATATATTCTTTAGGAACAGCAATACGCATCCCTTTAACACCATCATTAATTCCTTTAGTAAAATTAGGAACCTCTAATTGAGCACTTGTACTGTCTTTCTTGTCCCATCCACTAATAGCTTCAAGTAAGATAGCATTATCTTCAACTGTACGAGTCATTGGCCCAATTTGGTCTAAACTTGAAGAAAACGCAATTAAACCATAACGAGAAATACGACCGTAAGTCGGTTTCATTCCAACAATACCATTAAAGGCTGCTGGTTGACGAATACTACCACCTGTATCTGAACCTAGAGAAGCTACAACTTGACCAGATGCTACTGCAGCAGCTGAACCACCTGAAGAGCCACCTGGTACTTTTGTTTGGTCCCAAGCATTTTTAGTTTTCTTGAAGTATGATGTTTCCGTACTTCCGCCCATGGCGAACTCATCCATGTTAAGTTTACCTACCGGTACCATGTTCGCGTCATAAATTTTTTCCATAACTGTTGCATCATAGATTGGGTCAAAATTATATAACATTTTACTTGCAGCTGTTGTTAATAAATCTTTAGTTACGATATTATCTTTAATCCCAATTGGAATACCAGCAAGGCTGCCTGCTTCGATACCCTCTTCATCAATTTTAGCTGCTTGAGCTAACGCTTTTTCTTCGTTCAATGTAATAAAGGCATCGATGTTAGGTTCAACTGCTTTAATACGCTCAAATGTTGCTTTTGTTAAATCTGTTGCTGTGATTTCTTTTGCAGCTAACATCGCTTGCAACTCTTTTAAACTCTTTGTATGTAACTCTGTCATTATGCTCCAGCCTCCCCGTTGTCTAACATAGCAGGGACTTTGATATAACCGTCTCCTGATGTTGGAACATTACGCATTAATAACTCACGATCTGTTCCTTCTACTGCTATATCCTCACGCATTACATTAATATCATGAATAACATTAGTTGTAACAGGAACACCTTCCGTATCAACGTCACCTAAACGCTCTACCATTTCAATAATGTCTCCCAATTTATCTGTTAATGTGTCTAATTCTTCATCTGAAAATGCTAATTTTGAAAGCTTAGCAACGTGCTTCACTTCATCTCTTGTAATTGCCATACTACCCCTTCTTTCTTTCGTTATTCTTATTTAGTTGAACACATGAGCAAATACTTCTTTAGAACCTACTTCTTTTTTAACAAAACCTTGTGGTCCTTCAATCGAATTAATTTGAACTTCGACAGTTCCTGGTACATTAAATACTGAACCTGTCATCTGCGCGACATACTGTGTGTAGTTTAATATTTCAGTTTCATTGAAGTATTTTGTTTCAATCTTAATTACTGCTTTACTCAATACACCATCACGGTAATGAGCAACACCCGATACCCCACTGTTATTTGGGAAGAAGTCTTCCAGATTTGATTTGAACTCTTGGAATTTTGCATCAAAACCATCCTTGGTTGCAGCATTACCATCTTTAGAGCTCACGCCAAGTACAACATGCTCTTCGTCTACTTCTTTCCAATCAGAGAGCTCTGCGCCTTTCTCACTAACAGCAGATGCAAAATAACTGCCTCCAGCCACATTATATTGAGTTGCTTGTTTAAACAAACCTATCTTAATTGGAACATCGCCCACTTCTTTAATATCTCGCATTTTTTCAAGTAGTTTTTCAGCTGCTTCTTTTCCTGCTTTTTCAATATCTTCATCATCAATCTCTACAGGTTCCTCACCACTATAATCTACTTTATTTAAAGCTATCCCTAAGCTGATCCCTTTTAATTTCTTCGTCTTCTTATCCAAATAATCTTGTTCTATGACTTGTTGAAAAATATAAGGTTTTTTATCATCCTTAGAATTTAAACCTTTAGGATTTTCTTCAGATTTACGTTCAACTGCATTCAAGATATCTTCACGGGTTAAAAACTGGCCTTCTTGAAATAAATACCGATCAACATCAAATTCTTCTTTAGATAAATCTAATAATCCTTTATCTAGATTAGCAGAATTCTCATGACTATTAAGTAAATTTAGTGACAAACCTCTTACAGGACTAGTCTTATAGGTCCCATCTTCTAAGATAGCTTGATAATAATCCCCATCTAAGCGTCCTGTTGTCATAACAGCATTTTTTTCAGCTGCTTTTTGAGCTGGTGCTTTAGATGTTGTATTCAAATTACCACAACCGGTTAGTAATAAAACGGTTGCCAATGCCCCCACTACTATTTTTTTATTCATCACTACTAATACTCCCTTCAATCGCGTCTACCATCTGATTTTCATCCCAGACTGTTACACCTAAATCTAACGCTTTTTCTAATTTACTTCCAGCTTCTTCACCAGCAACTACTATATCTGTTTTTTTAGAAACACTTCCTGTAACTTTACCGCCTAATGCTTCTATCTTTTGTTTTGCTTCGGTCCGTTTAAAGTGTGTCAACGTTCCTGTTAATACGATTACTTTATCTTTGAAAGGCGATTCAACAGTCGTTAAGTCCTCACTTGTTATACCTGTATAACTTAGATTCAACCCTTGTTCTGCTAATTCATCTAATAATAGGTGAACTTCTTCATTGTCAAAATATGTCACGACACTATTTGCAATAATAGTACCTAGCGAATCGATTTTTTGGATATCTTCAACTTTAGCTTCTTTCAAATACATCATACCTTTAAAATGTTCAGCTAAAATTTGAGCAGCTTTTGCCCCAACATGACGGATGCCTAAGCCAAAAAGAAGCTTCTCTAATGAATTTTCTTTACTTGCTTCAATCGCTTTAAGTAATTTCTGAGCCGATTTTTCTTTTACCTTATCCAATGTTAACAATTGTTCTTCTGTTAACTTATACAAATCAGCCACGTCTTTAACTAAACCTTTGTCATAAAGTTGTTCCAGTACTCTAGGACCTAAGCCATCGATATTCATGGCTTGCCTTGAGACAAAGTGACTTAAGCCTTCTTTAATTTGTGCCGGACACATTGGATTAATACAACGTAAGGCTACTTCTTCATCCAAATGAACGAGTTCACTTGCACATACTGGACAGTGGGTTGGCGCCTCATATGGCTCGCTATTTTCTAATCGTTTGGATAGAACCACACGAGATACTTCAGGAATAATATCTCCCGCTTTATGAATCATAACGTGATCGCCTAGTCGAATATCACGTTGTTTTATCAAGTCAATATTATGAAGACTTGCTCTAGCAACCGTTGTACCCGCCAAACGAACCGGATTCATAACAGCTGTAGGTGTCACCACACCTGTTCGACCAAGTGTCCATTCAATATCCTTTACAACTGTCTCAGCTTCTTCTGCCGGGAACTTGTAAGCAATCGCCCATTTTGGCGCTTTGACTGTATACCCTATTTTCTCTTGGTCTTCGAAATTGTTCACTTTAATAACAATCCCGTCAATCTCATAGCCTAAAGATGGACGTTTTTCTTGAAACTCTTGAACATAGTCCCAAACCTCATCAATACTGTGACAAATTTTTCGTTCTTGATTTGTCGAAAAACCTAGTTCATCCAGTGCATCTAGAGCAGCTGATTGACTCGTCACGCCTAATTCTTTAGGTGTTGCTGAAGCATATAAGAAAGCACTTAGTTCACGCTCTTTAACTACTTTAGAATCTAATTGTCTTAGGCTACCTGCCGCAGCATTACGTGGATTAGCAAAAACTTCCTTGCCATCTAGTTCACGTTGTTCATTGAGTTTTATAAAAGAAGATTTAGGCATGTAACATTCGCCTCGTACTTCCATCGTTAAATCAGAGGCAAGTTCTTTCGGAAGCGACTGTACCATTTTCAGGTTACCAGTAATATCCTCTCCGATTTTACCATCTCCACGAGTTGCGCCTTGAACGAACTTACCGTTATCATACTTAACCGATATCGCAAGACCGTCAATTTTAAGTTCGCACATATATTCAATTGGGCCAGTAATTATTTTTTTATTACGTTCTTCAAAAGCTTTCAAGTCTTCTAAATTAAACGCATTCCCTAAACTTAGCATTGGATAATCATGTGTAATTTTAGTAAACCCAGTTGAGACTTCGCCGCCTACTCTCTGAGTAATAGAGTCAGGCGTTACCCATTCTGGATATTTTTCTTCTAATTGTACAAGTTCATGATACAACGCGTCATACTCATGATCTTCTGCTAAGGGTTGGTCTTTTTCATAATAAGCTTTTGCCAATTGTGATAAACGAGATTGAAGCTCGTTTATTCGGAGTTTATCTTGTTCTTTTTCCACGTAACCAGTCCTCCTGTTTTCTAAATCTTTTCAATTGGAGCAAACGCCGCTAATAATCGTTTAATCCCTTGACTAGGGAAGGCAATATCTAACTCGATATCTTTAGCTGAACCGCTAACTTTAACAACAGTTCCTGTTCCCCATTTTTTATGAGAGACTTTATCGCCTGATTTCCAAGCTGAAGACTCTGCACCTGACGCTACCTTAGCACTTACTTTTTTCTGAACCGGCTGTTGGTATGTTGGTTTAGCTGTCCCTGTTTGACCAAATCTAGGCGCTTGAGAACTACTTGTTGAGTAACTTGATTGTTGACGGTTCATCGTATTAACCGCACCTACTGATTCTAATAACTCTCCATCAATTTCTTCAATAAATCGTGACGGTCGGTTATATTGCGTGCGACCATATAGTGTTCGAGATTGGGCATTCGAAATAAACAACTTCTCTTCAGCACGTGTAATCCCAACATAAGCCAAACGGCGCTCTTCTTCTAATTCATTCTCTTCCATTAAGGCTCTAGAAAGTGGGAATACTCCCTCTTCCAACCCTAGTAAGAATACGACAGGAAACTCTAATCCTTTGGCAGCGTGAAGTGTCATCAACGTGACTTGTGATGTTTCTTCTTCTAATGAATCTAAATCAGAAACTAATGCTAAATCATTTAAAAATGACGTTAACTTATCACGTGGATCATCATCTTCTTCCACTGTTGCTTCGTACTCTCTATCAAAAGCTTGTGTCACAGATTTTAACTCTTCAATATTTTCTAAACGAGTCTGTGATTCAAGCGTATTCTCAACTTTCAAGGCTTGTTCGTAGCCACTACGTTTCAGGACTTCTTCAACTAATTCCGTCACAGTTAAGAATGGTATCATATCTTGCAAATCTTGAATCATCGCTCCAAAAGCCGCTAATTCTTTGCCTGCTTTACCACCAATATTAGCCAGTTCCACATTGATAGCAGCTTCTAACAATGACCAATCGTGTAAGTCTGCAAATCCTCTTAATTTTTCTAGAGAAGTCGCCCCAATTCCACGTTTTGGTTCATTTACAATACGCCCCATGCTCAGTGAATCGCTTGGATTCGCAATTAAATTTAAGTAAGCTAATACATCTTTAATTTCTTTACGGTCGTAGAATTTGTGCCCTCCCACCATTTTGTATGGAATATTTGCTTTTAATAACATTTCCTCCATAACACGAGACTGGGCATTCGTACGATAAAGAACAGCAAAATCACCAAATTTACGCTTATGTTCAGTCATTTCTTTTTGAATAATTGAAACAATATACTGTGTTTCGTCGCGTTCAGTTTCACCACGATAATACGTGATTTTATGACCTTCATTGTTGTCAGTCCATAATTTTTTAGCTTTTCTGCGACTATTATTTTTAATCACATGGTTAGCGGCTGTTAGAATATTTTTAGTTGAACGGTAATTTTGCTCTAACAGAACAACTTCAGCATCTGCATAATCTTTTTCAAAGTCTAAGATATTTTGCATATCAGCCCCACGCCAACCGTAAATACTTTGATCAGCATCCCCTACAACACATAAATTTCTAAAACGAGCAGCCAACATATTAACTAAAGTATACTGTGCATGGTTGGTATCTTGATACTCATCTACATGAATGTATTGAAATTTACGTTGGTAATATTCTAATGTTTCCGGTGATTCATTAAACAAACGAATCGTTAACATGATCAAATCATCAAAATCCATACATTGATTACGACGCAATTCTTTCTGATACATTTCGTAACAGTCAGCTACTATTTTCTCAATGTGACCACCTTGAAGGGCCGCATATTTCTCCGGTGTTTGTAATTCATTTTTCGCATTACTAATCGCACCTAAAATTGTACGTGGATTATAATTTTTAGGGTCCAGATTTTTCTCTTTCAAGATACGCTTCATTAACGTTTGCTGTTCAGAGCTATCTACTATCGTAAAGTTTTTACTGTACCCAATTAAATCAATATCACGACGAAGCATACGGACACACATTGAGTGAAATGTTGATACCCAAACATCTTCTCCGCCTTCTTCTAGTAAGCCACTGACACGCTCTTTCATCTCTTTTGCAGCTTTATTGGTAAAGGTTATCGCAAGGATATTCCAAGGATTAATATTCTTTTCTGTTATTAAATAAGCAATACGGTGAGTTAGGACTCGGGTCTTTCCACTACCGGCCCCTGCCATAATAAGTAAGGGTCCTTCTGTTTTTAGTACTGCTTGACTTTGCATAGGATTCATACCGTTTAGCAAACTATTTCGTGTTGTCATGCCTACTTCACCTCTTCACTAGTTGTTACGTTTTGCAGTAGTCAGTACGACCAAGAAACGTCTTTTTTCAATCTCTTCTATTATAGCAAATTTTCTGAAAAACTTCTTTAAAAAACTAGTAAAGACACAAAAAAAAGCAACCTTCTCCCTAAAGAGTAGGTTACTTTTATTAATTATGATTGGAATTAAATCTTAAAGTTTAGTAACGTCAGCTGCTTGAGGACCTCTGTCACCATCAACTACTGAAAATTCAACTTCTTGACCTTCTTCTAATGATTTGAATCCGTCGCCTTGGATAGCTGAGAAATGTACAAATACATCATCTTGTCCGTCGATTTCGATAAATCCAAACCCTTTTTCGTTGTTAAACCATTTCACTTTACCTTGTTCCATTGAATAGAACCTCCATTTATACTTTTCTTTGTATCAAGACATTCTTACAGCTACATTAGAAAAAAACAGTTGTTTTTGTTACTATAACTTTGTAAAAACCTCGATTACAAATTCATTATACTCCACAAAAATAATTAGTGCAAGCGCTTAATTAATCACTTTCTTTATTTTATACTAAATCAAACATTTTCTAACAAAGCCTGCATTTTTTATTAATTTTTCTTCTGACTCTCTCTTAGGAGAATTGGTTAGTAACATGACTATAGCTAATTTGACATCTTGTTCTGATCTTTCAAAATAATCACTTGCTGCATCATGACTACACCCTGTCGCTTCCATTATAATTTTCTTTGAGCGTTCAATTAATTTTAAATTAGTTGGTTTAACATCTACCATTAAGTTTTTATAAACTTTTCCAATCCCTATCATCGCTCCTGTTGAAATCATATTAAGAACTAGTTTTTGACTTGTACCTGCTTTTAAACGCGTTGAACCTGTCAAAATTTCTGGTCCCGCATCAATTTCTATTGCAATTTGAGCATGTTCAGAAGTAGCCGAGTTTTTATTGCAAGAAATAGAAGCTGTGCTTGCACCAATTTCATTAGCATAGTCTAACCCACCAATTACATACGGAGTGCGACCACTTGCCGCAATACCAATAACCATATCATTTGACGATAAATCAATATGCTTTAGATCCTCTTCTCCAAGTATTAAAGAATCCTCTGCACCTTCTATAGCAACGGTCATAGCTTCTTCACCACCTGCAATTAAGCCCTGAACCATTGTAGATTCAACACCAAAGGTTGGCACACACTCTGCAGCATCTAAAATCCCAAGACGTCCACTTGTTCCTGCTCCAATATAAATAAGTCGACCATCTTTATTAAAGGCCTGTATTGTTTTTTCAATAACTTCTGTAATTTTATCTATCTCCGATTCAATTGCTAACGGTACTTTTTTATCTTCTTCATTCATTATTTTTACAACATCTTTTATACTAAGCTGATCTAAATCCATTGTATTAGAATTTCTAGTTTCAGTTATTAACTTTTCTAATTCCATTCAATACTCTCCTTAATAATAATTTCATGATGTCACTAGTAAAAATAGTAATAGTTAAAGGCTATCAAACTAGTAGCTCGCTCCCTATTTCGATTTTTTACTAATCTTATTAATAATATCTCGTGATTTTTTTATATAGTCACTATTTTCTTCTAATCGGCGAGAGGCATAGGCAAAAAATATGATATCAACTATCATAAACTGAGCATGTAACGAACTTGTTGCGGCACTACGAATAACCGCTTCTTTAACTTTAACTGTTTGAACAGGAATATCCACACATTCTGTTAAACTATTTGTTCCGAACTGTGTTAGCCCAATCGTTTTTAAATTATTATCTTTAGCCACTTTAACCATATTCAACACTTCCACTGTTTCTCCAGAATTAGACACTACCCATAAAACCGATCCTTTAGGTGCCGTTAAAATAGAAGGGAGTAAGGTATGAAAATCATCATGAAATATAACTACTTTACCTATCCTTGACCATTTTTGCAAAATATTAGCGACCACCAATTGAGAAGCACCTACACCATATAAGTATATCACTGGAGCCTCACTTAATGTTTCAACAGCTTCTTCTACTTTTTGATGATTCAATTGCTCAACCGTGTCTATCATTGATTGATAGGCATTACCAAGTAATTTTTGTTTAATTTCTTCGATAGATTCATTTTCAGTAATATCTGAATATCCAATCATTCTGGGCGAGGTAATCTCAGAGGATAAATGGACTTTCATTTCAGTATAACTCGAGACATCTATACTTTTGCAAAAACGAATGACTGTTGCCGGACTTGATCCTGACATTTTTGCAAGCTCACTAGCCGTCATGCCAATTACTTGTTGTGGATTACTTTTAACAAATAATCCTATTTTTTTTTCAGATTTTGGTAAATCCTCTAAAACACTTTCTATTCTGCCTAAAATATTTAAGCCCATTTTATTCGCCCCTTCAATCACTCTCTTTTAATAATAGGTAATAGAACCCAAACTAACTGCTTTACCTGCTCCTGTTGCAGACGGAAGATTACCCGGTTGTTTATGATAGGTTTGATTTCCTAATACAGCCATAGCAACAGCTTCTTTTGCCTCTGAATTATTTCCTAATTCTTCTAAAGTGACAACGTTTACGTTAGGTAAAGCCCTTATCAAATAACTTAACAATGTTTTATTACGACTACCTCCACCAGCTATCACTAACTCTTTTTCTTCATCCCCCTGTAAAAACTCCTCCACACCTAAAATAATACTTTCAGCCGTATATGCTGTTAGAGTGGCTACCCAATCTTCAGGACACAATATATATCTAGATAATATCTCATCAACAAATTGGGATCCAAATACTTCTCTACCTGTCGTCTTAGGTATCAGTTCCTTGAAATATGGATGTAGTAATAGCATTGAAAGTATGCCATGATTTACTTTTCCTTTAGCAGCAATCTCTCCACCTTTATCATATTCTTTTCCATAAAATCGTCGCACGACTTCATCAATCATCATATTCCCTGGTCCGGTATCAAAAGCCACACATTTTTCATTAGGGCTGTCTTTAAGAAAAATACTTACGTTACCTATCCCACCTATATTTTGAAAAAGCATGGTTTTAGTTTTCTCTCGATACAATAAAGCTTCCGTCAAAGGTACAATGGGGGCTCCTTGACCTCCCACAGCAATATCTCTTGAACGAAAATCAGAAATAACTGTTATTCCCGTTTTTTCTGCCAAAACAGATGCATTCCCAAGTTGTAATGTCGAAGCGACATATTTTGAATCCTTAGGGGTTGGTAGATGATATAACGTCTGCCCGTGGGACGCGATAAATTCAATTTCAGTTACATCTTTATGGCTCAGCTGACAAAGTTTTATAACAGCCTTAGCAAAATAAGCGCCTAATTCAAAATCTAAGCTACAAATCCCTGATACTGTTGCTTTTTTATCTGTTAACTGAGTCATTATTTTAGATTTTAAATCTCTTGCAAAAGGATATGTCACAAACTCTATTAATTCAACCTTTGTTGTCTCATTTACACCTTCGATATTAACAAGTGCAACATCAACACCATCCATACTTGTACCTGACATCAAACCAATCACATACATAATATCCCCACTATCTATTCATTTTTATCCAACCGTTACAGGGAGGCTTCCTTCCAAATTTCTTAAACCTACAATACCTTCTAGAGCTAAAAGAATTGCCGTTGTCGAAAATTCATAAGTTGTCACATATGTTTCAATTTCTTTAGGCAAATAATTTAAATCATAAGGATTTCTTAATGCTACCACAACCAAATTAGGGTGCTTCTTTAGTTCTTTACATAAGCGAACTGCATGTTCTGATGTATCTTTTAGATTAATCGTACCAATAACGACCAAATCGAATTGATTTGATTTTTTTATTAGGCCTTCAAAATTCTCAGCAGTTAAAGTCTCTTCCGACCAACAATAGTTTGTATCTCTTAATTTAGAAGTAATAAATCGTTCTTTTTCATTTTCCTCTTCAATTCCTGTTAAGTTCAATATTTCAGGTAAAACCAACAAAGCTTTTTGATTAGCTTCACCGTCAAAAGGAAAATCAGTTGTCTTTTTTACAACCGTAATTCCCCGTGAAAACAGATTGGCCAATTCTTCACATGATAATTTTTTAGCTTCTTTTGAACTAGTTTTAAGAGCATATTTTTCTTTCAATTCTGATAGACGCCTTATTGATTTTTCAATAGATTGATTATCTAGTTCTCCTGACTCTACTGCTTCTACCACAGCATCTAGTGCCTCTATCTGGTCTTGATAAACATGAGAAACCATCGCCATATCAGCACCCGATTTTAAAGCCTCTACTGCACCTTTAGCTACACCATATTTATCAGCAATAGCTTTCATACCCAAGCTATCTGTTATAATAACGCCATTAAAACCTAATTCTTCACGTAGTAACTCTTGCATCACTCTCTTTGACAAACTAGCAGGTCTGTTATTCTCTTCAATAGATGGAAAATAAACATGAGCCGTCATAATTGTCTCAACACCTGCTTCAATCGCCTTTTCAAATGGGTATAGTTCTCTTTCTCTTAGCTGTTCAAGCGTTGTATTAATAACAGGTAAATCTAAGTGTGAATCAACCGAAGTATCACCATGACCAGGAAAATGTTTGGCTGTTGCGATAACCTTAGCAGCTTGGATTCCTTTAATAGCAGCCGAACCAAACAATGCCACTTGTTCTTTCGTTTCACCAAATGAACGTACTCCAATAACTGGATTTTTAGGGTTATTGTTGATATCTAATGTTGGTGCTAAATTCCAATTTATTCCCATTTCTTTTAACTCTAATGCACTGTAATAATAAGACGTTTCTGCATTATTTGGTTCTTTCGTTGCTCCTAAAAGCATGGCCCCTGGGAATTCTCTTACATCATTTGGCATTCGACTCACAACACCATTTTCTTGATCAATACTGATAAGTAAAGGTCTCTCGTAACCTGCTAACTTTGCTTCATTTTGTAAAGCTGCCGTTAATCCCATAACTTGAGATTTGGATGTTATATTCTGAGAAAATAATACGATGCTACCAACATGATAATCATGAATTAATGTTTTAATCTCATCCGTAACTATTTGACCTTCAAACCCTACGCTAAATAACTGACCTACACGTTTCTTTAATGCCTCTTTAGATTTCATTTCGACACCTCCCTCAGTTAATTTTTAAGAAAATCATCATAAATTGATTGTGATGAATTTTCGATTACTCTTGCATTAACTACTTTTTCATAAAACTTTTGAGGACCTATCCCACCAATAATGCCATATTCATAACCTTCATGATGCAGCGCCAATAAACTTTTCTGCAAAAGTAGTTTTCCAACACCTAGGCCTTGCACCTCGTCTAAAACTCGTGTTGGACCAAAAAAATTAAGAGCTGTTGCATTATAACAAGCATAACCTATCAAATCATTATCCTTAATAGCTATAAAGCAAGAAATTGGATGATTCGAGAAAGAAACTTCACATTCTGATGATGCATATTGTGAAGAATTACGTTCTACCCACTCCACAATTCTTTTTTTATCTGGAGCAATCGCTCGAATCACTTTGATATTGCTTTTTAAAAGCTCTTCTTCTAAAACCATATCCAACTTCACTTCACGTAAATTCACAAGCATATCTGTCATGATTATTCCTCCTCACTAATATAAATGAAAAGCCTCTTTTCTTTTTTTAAACGTCAAAGAATCTTGATGATTCTTTTCAATTATCATTTCGTAAGTATTTTCTTGATCTGTAAAAAGAGAACTTCCAGATAAGTAATCAATAAAAGGTTTACCTGTTGGACTATACGGTGGTACAAATTCAAACTCATTCGGATACATCTTTTTAATCATATCTAATAAAATAAGTCCTATTTTTAAAGGGGACACTTGATGGTAATCTGAAAAATGTAAATGAACACCCTCGCAATATTTCCCTTGATGTTTAGAAAAAGTAGGCGTGAAATATGCTTCCGTAAAATAAATTCCTTTTAATTTTAATACCTTTAAATTTGTAACAAGCTCAGAGGCCTTAATAAACGGAGCCCCAATCATTATAAAGGGGCATGTCGTTCCACGTCCTTCAGATATATTTGTCCCTTCAAATAAACATGTCCCTACATAACTAAAAGCTGTTTCAAAAGTTGGCAAACCTAAACTAGGCATCATCCATAAACGACTAGTCTCATTAAAAATAGAATTTCTATCCCAATTTTTACAAGGTACTATTGATAAATTGCAGTTGATCTGTTGTTCTTCATTTACCATTTTAGCTAGTTCCCCTATGGTTAAACCATAGCGGTTAGGTAAGGAGTAGGCTCCTACAAAACTTTTGAATTCCTCATCTAATAGGTTACCTTCAACAATTGCACCCCCTAAAGGATTAATTCTATCTAAAATTATTAGTTCTTTCCCATATTTTTGACAATCTTCTAACGCATAAATCATTGTCGAAATAAATGTATAATATCTGACACCAACATCCTGAATATCGTAAACTACAGCATCTACGCCTTCTAACAACTCTGGAGTGAATCGTTTAGAATCTTTACGGTAGAGACTATAAACTGGGATTCCAGTTTTCATGTCGATGTAATCTTCTACCATCTCACCGGCCCCTTGGTCTCCACGAATCCCATGCTCCGGTCCGTATAATGCTCTAACATCAAATCGCTCTGCTAATAAATCAACTGTTGAGTTAAAATCACTATCTACACTTGCACTAGAAGCAATAACACCTAATCGTTTCCCTTTAAAAAGTTCCTCGTAATAATCAAGTCGGTCAATTCCATTTAACACAGCCATATAGATCGCTCCTTTCAATACCACTATTCTTTAACTGAACCTAAAACTAAACCACTAATTAAAAATCGTTGCATTAAAGGATAAATTAATAAAATCGGAATCATGGAAACTAGTATTTTCGCTGCATCCAACGTTAATGAAGATACCGACGACATCGCAACCATTTCTTCTGCAGTTAATTGTTCTGTCCCTGTCCGACTAATAATTAACTGTTGTAAATATGTTTGTAATGGGATTTTAGCTTGATCATTAATGTAAATTAAACCATCAAAGAAATTATTCCAATGTCCTACTATCGTAAACAAAGTGATTGTTGCAATTGATGGCAAGGAAATTGGTAAAAAAATCTTAATCAGGACAGTTAACGGATTTGCTCCGTCAATGATAGCGGCTTCTTCTAATGAATCTGGTATTCCTCTAAAGAAGTTCATCATCAAAATGACATTGTAAGCCGATACAGCACCTGGCAAGATAAGCGCCCATAAAGTATTGATTAATTTTAATTTTGACACTATAAAATAAGTAGGAATAATCCCACCACTAAAGAGCATAGTAAACATCAAAATCCACATGTAAACATTTCGATACTTAAATTGTTTGGTCGTACGTGATAATGGAAAGGCCATCATAATAACGAGTAATAAATTTAAACCTCCTCCTAAAATTACTCTTTTGATAGAAACCATAAAAGCTGTCCAAAAACTTTTATCATTAATAATTTTGTTATACGAATTCGTCGTAAAATTCACAGGTAAGAAGGTTACATCCCCTTTACTTGCTGCTCCACTTGAACTAAATGAAATCGCTATTGTATGGATAATCGGAGCCAAAGATAAAAAGGCTGCTATAATTAATAACGCATAAATCACTCCGGTTATAATTCTTGAACTTAGTGTTTTTGATTGTACCATGCCAATCCCTCCTAAAAAATTCTATATCCTGCAAATTTATCAGCCATCTTATATGACAAAACAATCAAACCAAAACTAATAACTGATTTCAATAATCCTACCGCAGCGGCAAATGAGTATTGCATATCTACTAATCCCATTCGATACACAAATGTGTCGATAATATCTCCTGTTTGATAAACAATTGGATTATATAAATTAAAAACTTGGTCAAATCCAGCATTTAAAACATTCCCTAAGTTAAGTGTTGCTAGTAAAACAATGGTTGGGAGAATCGCGGGTAGTGTAATATTTAACATCTGTTTCCACCTGTTTGCACCATCCATAGCAGCCGACTCGTATAAAGCTGGATTAATAGCTGTCAGTGCAGCTAAGTAGATTATTGTGCCATAACCATACCCTTTCCATACATCTGTCACAATAAGAAGTGGTCTGAACCAGGTATTACTTGCTAAAAACATAATTCGTTCTAAACCTAATGCACTCAATAAATTATTAAACATACCATCATATGAAAAAATCATAGAAATAACAGTTCCCAGAACTACCCATGATAAAAAGTTAGGCAAATAAACAATGGTTTGAACTGTTTTCTTAAACCAAGTCAATTTAGCTTCATTTAATAATAAAGCAAAGAAAATAGGAACAATCATACCTAATAATAATTTTCCAACTGCGATTATTATCGTATTTAAAAAGATTTGCTTACTATCTGGCAATTGAAACATATATCGAAAGTGTTCTAGTCCCACCCAATCAGAACCGAATATTCCTTTCGCTGGAATATAATCTTGAAAAGCCATAACTATTCCAAACATTGGAACGATATGAAAAATAAACAAAAGAATCATCCCTGGTAATAACATTAAGTGATAATAACTTTCTGTTTTTCGATTACGTTTTTTTACAGATTTTTTCGTTGATTTTTCACTCTGCGATAAAAGTTTTTTCATCTATTAACACTCTCCTATCTGATTTTTCTCACTAATTTTTTCTAAATCAAGAATAGTTGGTTTCATATTAAGCAGCACTATATAAATTGTGACACTCATTAAAAGCAGTACTTTTAGTGAGTTTGGAATAGCATTTAGCATAATATAAATAACTAACAGTATTAACATATTTATAAATGTTTGTTTATAATTTTTTATACTTACTACCAATGAATTTTTTAACAATTGACCACTTTTGGTATCGAAACGTGCAATCAGAATTAATTGGTAGATATAACTCGATGTAATAAAAAAAAGGAATATTACAACTGGAATCAACCACAATTTGCTAATTTCTGGTCTAGACTGAATGTATAAAAAATCATAAAGAAATATACTAGCTAAAACTAACTGCGCAGCACCAATTACAAAAGACTGTTTAAAATTATTCTTATAAGCTTTTATATAATTTTTAAAGACAGAATTATTAGAGCCAACTATATGTTTCCAAATGGTGTAGACTGCAGCTGTAAGAGCTGGTGTTACTGTTAGCAAACTAATAAAATAAGTTATAACTGTTTGACTTTCTACAGATACAAACCATAAATGAAATAAAAAAGGGCTAATCATCACACTTGTTAAGAGATTTGTTATGAACAAAACGTGGATAACGCTACTTAATACTCCTATTTTTTGACTAATGTCAAGTTTCTCCAGCACATTAACAACTCCTCTCTTTAAAACTATTGCTAATGAAGAAAATTCCCCATTAGCAATACGTTTAGCGTTTAATTATTTTGAAACCTCTTTATTTACTTCTTCTGTGATATCAGTTCCACCGATTGATTTCCATTGTTTCACAAACTTATCAAACTCATCTAATGATTTTTCACCTGTAATAATCTTCAAGAATGTTTCATCTTCAATTTTTTCAAGGTTAGCCCATTTTGTTTTCATTCCTTTAGTTTTGCCATAAAAAGCCATGTGATGATACTCATTGATTTCTTCATTTGAAGAAATACCTAATCCTTCAACATACTGTTTATATGTACCCCATGAATCTGGATCTGCTGTCCCTTTTTCTAAATATTTTTTACCTGCTTCATACGTAGGGATCATTCTTGGTGATAAATCTTTTGTTTTACCAGTCTCCAACGCTTTAGCTACTGCTCTACTATCATCTTGGTTATTTTTTGCAAAACGAACATCTAATTCAACAGGTACAAAGCCCCAAGGCCAGTCCACACCTTTACCTAATTTATCATCTCTAAATTTACGTGCTTCTTCAGTATTTGACCATCTAAAATCATAAGAAAGATTCATGGCCCTCATAATAGCTTCTGGATGTTCATAATCTTTTCTTACAACTAAGTAGTTGATAATAGGTTTCGCATAGAAACTTTGTGTTTTCTCCCCAGTTTTCAGTGGAATCGCACAAGGAATCCAATCTGCTTCTGGATTTGATTTAATCGTTTCTTTCATATCTGTTAAAGTCGTCCAGAATGGTGCAAATTGAATACCTAATGAATCTGCAACTAATCCTTGACGTTCTTCCAACGTTCTAACAGCAAATTGTTTATCAATAACACCATCTTTATATAATTCACTTAATTTACCTAAAACATCCTTAGTTTCAGGTTGGATACTCCCATATTCAACTTTTCCATCTTTTTCAATCCATTGACGAGGGTAAGAATTATATTGATTGAAAATCGGAGCTAAGTCATAACTTTCACCAAAAACACCGGCTACTTTATCATTAGGTAATATTCCTACTGTCTTACCATTTCCAGCTAAATCTTTTTCTACAAACAACTTAGCTAAATCATATAACTCATCTAAGTTTGTCGGTAATTTAGCATCAACTTTATCTAACCAGTCTTTTCTAATCCAAGTTAACGTTTGTTCATAGTAATAATAAGGCGCAGGTATCCCTAATAATTGATCATCTACTTTACCATATTCTAAAGCATCAAAATCATAAGAATCCATACGCTCTTTGATATCATCCGAGGCTGCCTTTTCATAAGCCTTAGATAAAT
Organism: Vagococcus fessus; assembly: GCF_003987565.1. Classification (GTDB taxonomy): domain Bacteria; phylum Bacillota; class Bacilli; order Lactobacillales; family Vagococcaceae; genus Vagococcus_D; species Vagococcus_D fessus. Next base: position 56,423 of record NZ_NGJY01000004.1, on the reverse strand, counting down.
CTTGAAGTAACCCGTTGTCCGCTAATTCCTTAAACTGATCTTCTCCAACAATCATAACATCTGGAATTTCGCCAGTTGATGTCGCTAGTGAGACTTTTTGCGTAAAGTTTGCTGCCTCCCAATCAATCTTCATTTTTATGTTTCCTTCTTCAAGTAGATATTGTGAAGCAAAATTGTCTTCTTGAGTTTGACCTTTCGGTAAAGTAGAAACATCACGTTGATTTTTACCCATAGTAAATGTCACAGTATCATCATATTTACCATAAGGTTTATACTCACTTTCATTTCCTTTTGAAACATCTTTTCCTCCACCACAAGCCGTTAACAAAAATCCAGTACAAATCAAAGCACCTAAAACTAATTTGTTCTTACTTTTCATCTCCACTACCCCTTTGAAATTTTGTTACATAAAAACAATAAAAATCATTGACTTTTATTTTATGCTCAAATACATTGTAAGCGTTTTACACAAGGATATATATAATAATTTCTTACGATTCGTTATATTTTTTTATGAATTGACCCTATATGTACGAAATTTTATTTCTCAATAACTTTAAAAACGTTTACATAAATGGGGATAACCGATATGATACTAATAATAACTAGTTTTCTACTCTGGAGGATAATATGACTAAATTACTAATAATTGATAATGATTATTCAGAGAGACAAACTCTCATCCAACGCTTAAGTAAAATCAATAGTACTATTTCGCTTGTTGAGGCTGCTTCAATAACTGAAGCTCTAAATTTAATTCAGCAAGACTGTTTCGACATCATCATGACAGAATTAACATTTCCTTTGTCATCTGGTGAAACATTTATCAAATCTTATAGACAACTAAACTCAAAAACGCCTATCGTTATTGTCAGTCATGAGCAAAATTTTAAACAGTTACAATCATTAATTCCATACCATATTAGTTACTATTTAGTTAAACCACTTAAAAATGAAGAATTAATTCGTTGTATTCAGCACCTACCAATTGCTCAAGTCAAACAAAACAATGGTTATTCTGAAGTAATTAATACAGTAATCAATCTGATTCAAACAGATTTTCATAAAGACCTGAATTTAGATAGCCTAGCAGCGAAAGTATATTTATCACCTAACTATTTGAGTAGTCTTTTTAAAAAAGAAGTTGGTAAAACTCTTTCCAACTACATTACAGAACATCGTCTCATTGTAGCTAGTGAATTTTTAGTTAATTCGACCATGAAAATTACCACTATCTCAAAAATCATTGGCATTGAAAATTCTTCATATTTTAATAAACTATTTAAAAATTTTTTCCACCTAACACCTTCAGAATATAGACGTTCTCAAAAAAAAAATAAGAGCCTGTAGGCTCTTATTTTTAATTTTTATAATAATTTAAAACAGCTGCTGTATTATCATACTGGTTATTTGGTGTTAGAAATTTATAACACGGTGATATATTTTCAATCAAACTCTGCCTCACATAATCATTTTTTTCAACGACGCTCCCTGCTACTGCTAAATTTATTTTTTGTTTGTCGTCAAAATAATGTAACGCATTAGTAAGCTGTTCAAGTAACTGGTTAACAGCTTCTTCCAATATTTTTGTAGCTGTCATATCTCCTTCTTTTTCTGACTCTGATACCACCATAGCTAGTGAGGCCACTTCTTTTTTTGTTAAGGACATAAATTTCTGAACGGCTTCTCTGGGCGTATTTACTTTAAGTGCTTTTTTTATTTTATAACTTAAAAGTGAGTTAGGTACTCCTTGATCTTCTTCATTTAAGTAGTTTTTTACTACTTTTTTACCTAACCAATACCCCCCACCTTCATCTCCTAAAAGGTGGCCCCATCCACCTACTCGCCTAAATTCACCATTACATCTTATCACAACTAAGGAGCCTGTTCCTGCTATCAAGAAAACACCATCTTCCTTGCCAATATGTTTCAAATACCCCAACTGTCCGTCATTCATTAAAGTTAATTCTGACTCTCTTACTACTAATAATTCAGCTAACTTTTCTTTCATACCTTCTCCGTCAATCCCCGCTATTCCACATAAGATATGTTGACATTTCCCTCTAATTTCAGTTAAAAACTTTGTAATAATACTTTGAATATTCGCTACTGCTTCTTCAAAATTCACTAACACATTCCCTTGTCCTCTTTGGACTTCCATCAATTTATTCCCATCTAAATCATAAGCTGTCCCTTTTGTCGATGTTCCCCCGCAATCTATTCCAATCAAAAATTCCAAATGTATCCCTCCAAAAATAAGCGTTATATTTTAAGTTAGTATAGACCAATCAACTTAAAATAGCAAATACTTAAAATACAGTCGACTACCGCCCATCCCCTTTTACTTCAATAAATAAACTATTTGAGTTTGGTTCTTCAAATTATAAATCTCTGTTTCTATATCAAACAGCTGCCTAATAGTATGACTTGTTAGAACTTCCGTAGTTTTTCCAGCCACTACTAACTTGCCATTTTTAAGTCCATAGATATAATCACAATAATTAGCCGCTAAATTCAAATCATGTATCACAGAAATAACTGTTAACGGTAACCCTTTAACTAAATTCATAAAAGCTATTTGGTTTGATACATCTAAATGATTTGTAGGCTCATCCAATATCAAGCAATCAGTTTCTTGGGCCAAGGCTCTGGCTAATAAAGCACGTTGCTTTTCTCCTCCTGATAAGCTTGAAAATTTACTAGCTTCTAAATGATCCAATCCGACACTGCTTAATGCCTTGATTGCAATAGAACGATCATCTATAGTTTCTGATTGCCACCACTCTTTATGTGGTTCTCTTCCCATCAAAACCATTTCAAGTACAGAAAAATCAAATTGCATATCATTAACTTGTGAGACAACCGCTGTTTCTTTAGCAAGATCTCTCCTTTTCCAATCTCTCAAGTTTTGTCCGTCAAAATGTATAATACCACTATAAGCCATTAAATTTTTTGTTAAACATTTTAATAACGTACTTTTTCCACTTCCATTAGCCCCTATAATTCCAACAAATGTGTTTTTTTTTATTTGTAAAGTAATATCATTCAAAATACTTTTATTATTTAATTCAAGTTGAAGATGATCAACTTTAAATACCATAACTATTCCCTCCTTTTTATCGAATTTTTTATAACTAGATATAAAAAGAACGGTCCTCCAACACTTGACACTATAATCCCTATTGGAATTTCTGAACCTGGTATAATAACCCTAGTCAGTACATCAGACCATAATAAAAATAGCGCTCCTAAAAGTAAACTGATAGGTAACATTCTACGATGATTAGCACCAACCATTAAACGAGAGATGTGCGGTACAACAAGGCCCACAAACCCAATAACGCCACAACTAAAAACTACAAAACCAATTAATAATGATATGATAATAATATATAACACTCGATATAGTTGTAAATTTCGTCCTAAATAACTTGCTGTCTCATCACCCAGAACCATCAAGTTTAATATCCTAGCCTGAATTATAAAAAAAATACTAACGCATAGTACTAAAGGAAATAGGACCTTTATCGACTCCCAGTTTGCACCAGAAATACTTCCCATTAACCAAAAATTTAATGTTTGCATCCCTTCTCTATTCTTAGACATAAAAACGATAAAACTAGAAGCAGCAGAACAAATCGAACTCACCGCTACACCCACAAGCAATAATTGACCAATATCAGTCCTTCGTCCTATATTTCCAATAAATAGAACCAGAAAAGAAGAAATTAACGCACCTATGAAAGCTGCTATACCAATAAAATTATTTCCTAATGAAGCTCCTACACCCAACATAATAGCTAATGTAGCACCTAATGACGCACCTGATGAAATACCTAATATATACGGATCAGCTAACGGGTTCTTAACCAAGGCCTGCATAACTGTCCCTGACAGGGCTAAAGAAGCTCCTACCAATATCGCTAAAATAACTCTTGGTAAACGAATTAACCAAACGATATCAATAAAACTAACATCAACCTCTTTGAAATTTGCTAATTGCGGAAAAATTTTCTGCCATATAATTTGATAAACATCTTGCCACTTAATCATTACTGACCCCACTGTTACTGAGTAAATCGTCGAGAATATAAGTACAATAAGTAATATTCCTACTATTGAGCTCATCCCTAATACAGATTTCCATTTTTTCATTCTCATGATACCTTTATTTTTCCTTTAAATTAGGATACAAGCCATTAGAAATTGTTTGTATCCCGTCAAATGTTCTGATTCCTGTTGCATAAACTTCACTTAAAACCACTGGAACGACTCTATTTTCTTTTACTGCTTTCAATGTTTTTAAACTACTATCATCTTCAATTGATTTTACGGCTTGTTCACGCTCTATCTGTTCACCATAGTAGACACTAAATATAACATCTGGATTTAATTGAATTAAGTCCTCCTTGCCGATACTTTTTTTATCAGAGCCGACAAGCTCAGCTCCTAACTGAGAAGCCATATCACCACCAACGGTATCCTTTCCATAAACACGGTACATTCCTTCTTTAGAAACTTCTACAATTATTGCCTTAATGGGTTCTTTTCCCTCTACAATTTTTTTCGCCTTTCTAATTTCATTTTTCATTTCTTTCACAATTACTTCAGCTTTATCTTCCACTTTGAATATTTTTCCTATATTTAAAATATCATCATACTCATTTTGTAATGTTTCAGGTTTTACCGCACCACTATTCTGCATCATATATGTATTAGTTCCTCGGTGTATCCAATCGTGAACATCACCTAATGTTTCGGGTCCAAAATAGGAGGTCCAACTATATATTAAATCCGGTTTTAAACCCATAATTTCTTCCTTTGAAGGTGCTTTATCATAATATTTAATCTTAGAAAAAGCTTCTTTAAATTCAGGTTTAACATCACTATCTAATTGTGAAGCGGCAACTACTTTATCTTCTAATCCTAGGGCTAACATAATCTCTATTGGACTTTGATATACAGTAACTACCCTCTCAGGTACCTTAGCAAAATCCAGCTCAATTTTTTCTCCTGAATAATTATAATTATTTATTTTTACAGCTTCCATTTTTGGCTCTTCTTTACTTTTCTCCACTTCATTTTTATTATTAGCACATCCTGTAACTAGTCCTACAGTTGCTAAAATTAAAGATACTTTAGCTATATTTTTTTTTATTAACATTAATATTCCCTCTTTCTTAATCGCAAGAACAAGCTGCGTTGTTTTTTATTAGTCCTAGGCAGTGGATACCCTCCATCTACCCAAACTTTTTTTTGATTATCAGAATACTCATCTATAATCACTTCATCTATTTTAGGTAGTTCAACTTCTTCAATAACATCAAATACTTCCTTAAACGCATGTTTAATATCACGCGCAAAAAGAAGTGCTAATTCTCTTTCTTGGCGGTAACTTTCTTGAAATTTCCCATTAAGATAGATCTCAAAAGTAGAAGTATAATAAATAATTTGGCTAAAAAGATTTACTTCACCACTGTTAAAAAAATAAAGAGTTTTCTGGGGATTTATTAACTTTCGTCTTTTAAATTCCCAATTTATTTCACTTGGAATCATTAGCTCTAACCAAACTTCTCCACCTGGTCTTAAGAAATTATCAGCCTTCTCCAGGACATACTTTAAAGACCTTTGTTGTACTAATTCTTGAAAGGTAGTATCTCCAAAATAAATTAAATCATAACCATTATTATCACCATAATTAAAATAGTCTTTGTGCAGCAGTTGAAAAGTATCATTTTTAGCCCACTTTTGCTTAGAAACTACTTCTAACATTTCCTCACTTTCTTCTAGTGCATGAACAGTGTAACCAGCTTTTATAAATTCTTGCGTGCATCTCCCCGTTCCACAACCTACTTCTAAAATCATACTTTCTTTTGAATATTTTTCTATAAGCTTTTTCTCATAAAAACTGAAATTAAACTTACCACAGATATAAAGATAATACTGAGCTTCCATATCACAATAAGGTTGATCAAACTTATTATAGCGTTTGGGATTTTTCATCCAACACATACTACACATCGTACCCTCCAATTTTTCAAGGGTGGTTCCTTTCGAAACACCATTTTTACTATCTCCATCTAATTCACTGTAAAGATAGCCACACTTCTTACAAAGATAATTAGACATATTTCACCTCCATTTCTATACGACAAAAAAAGACATCTCTAAATAGAAATGTCTTGTAGATTAATCGACAGTCTTGTCCACTGAAAAGAACCACAAGACAATTTTCCCAATCCAATTGTCAGTTTTTTCACATAAGAACAAGTATCCTGGCTCCATTTCATCCTACTATCTCGTCTTCCCTTGAAGTGACTGTTTGAGATTTCGTCCATGTTACAGTAGAAAGGGTCTGCTGGGGATTTCCACCCCATTCCTTTTCCTTATGCAGCTATTCATACCCAGTATAAAGAAAGCGTTTTCCAATTGCAACATTTTTCACTAATTAAATTATTTTTTTCATACATTGCTAACAAAAAAACTCCCTAAAATTTAGGGAGTTTAAAAATTACGCTTTTTTATTTTTCTTTTGAGATTTCTCACGTTCAGCTTTGTTTAAGATTTTTTTACGTAAACGAATGTTTTCAGGAGTTACTTCACAGTACTCATCTTCATTCAAGAATTCTAATGATTCTTCTAAAGACATTTCTTTAGGTTTTTTGATAACGTTAGTTTGATCTTTATTTGCTGAGCGGACGTTTGTTTGTTGTTTAGCTTTCGTAATGTTAACTGTTAAGTCATTCTCACGAGAGTTTTCACCAATAACCATACCTTCGTATACTTCAGTTGTTGGTTCAACAAAGACAGTACCACGTTCTTCGATACTCATGATTGAGTATGTTGTTGCTTTACCAGTGTCGATAGATACTAACGCACCATTACGACGGCCACCGATAACGCCCGAAATCATTGGTAAGTATTGGTCAAATGTGTGGTGCATGATACCATAACCACGAGTCATTGACATGAACTCAGTTGTGTATCCGATTAAACCACGAGCTGGAGCTAAGAAGATTAAACGAATTTGTCCGTTACCAGTATGGATCATATCTTGCATTTCACCTTTACGTTGGCTTAATGATTCGATAATTGAACCCATATATTCTTCTGGAGTATCAATTTGTACACGTTCGAATGGTTCACATTTCACACCATTAAACTCTTTAACGATAACTTCTGGACGTGATACTTGTAATTCGTAACCTTCACGACGCATGTTTTCGATTAAGATTGATAAATGTAATTCTCCACGACCTGATACAGTCCATGCATCTGGTGAGTCAGTATTTTCAACTTTAAGTGACACGTCAGTTTGTAATTGACTTACTAAACGTTCTTCAATTTTACGAGACGTTACGAATTTACCTTCGCGTCCAGCAAATGGAGAATTATTTACTAAGAATGTCATTTGTAAAGTAGGCTCATCAATGTGTAGGATTGGTAAAGCATCTTGATGGTCAACTGGAGTAACAGTTTCCCCAACGAAGATATCTTCCATACCTGAAACAGCGATTAAGTCCCCTGCTTTAGCTTCTTCAATTTCAACACGGTCTAAACCGAAGAAACCAAAGATTTTAGTAACACGGAAGTTTTTAGCAGTTCCGTCTAATTTCATAAGAGATACGCTATCTCCTACTTTGATTGTTCCGCGGAATACACGGCCAATCCCAATACGTCCAACGTAGTCATTGTAATCAAGTAATGATACTTGGAATTGTAATGGCTCATCGCTATTATCAACTGGTGCTGGAATATGGTCTAAGATTGTTTCGAACACTGGGTTCATAGTTTCTTCTTGGTCAGCTGGATCATCTGATAAACTTGATGTTCCGTTTAATGCTGATGCATAGATAACTGGGAAGTCTAATTGATCGTCATCTGCTCCTAGTTCGATAAGTAATTCTAATACTTCGTCAACTACTTCTGCAGGACGAGCTGAAGGTTTATCAATTTTGTTAACTAACACGATTGGTGTTAATTTTTGCTCTAAAGCTTTTTTAAGTACGAAACGTGTTTGGGGCATTGTTCCTTCGTAAGCATCTACTACTAAGATAACACCATCAACCATTTTCATGATACGTTCCACTTCTCCACCGAAATCGGCATGTCCTGGTGTATCTAAGATGTTGATTTGTTTGTCATTATATTTGATAGCTGTATTTTTAGCTAAAATTGTAATACCACGTTCTTTTTCAATATCATTTGAGTCCATTGCGCGCTCGTCTAAAGCGGTATGTCCATCTAATGTTTGCGATTGTTTTAACATTTCATCTACGACTGTTGTTTTACCGTGATCGACATGGGCGATAATGGCAACGTTACGAATATCTTCTCTTAATTTCACTTATTCATTCTCCTCACTATTTATAAAGCGTACCTACAGAGCATAAGTTTTACCCCATAAGTTTAATTTCAAATTAACTCGACTTTTCATTATAACAATAAAACCGCATGAAAAACAATAAAAACTTTTCAGAAAGTTCGATTTTTATTGCGCGGGGTCCTGTTTTACATACTCAGCATAGACAGCAGGTGTAGCCCCCATGGCTATCACCTTTTCATCAAGCTCTAGGGACTTACCGGTTAAATTAATAAGTTCTAACCCAACTTCCTCAAAAATAACACGAGCAGCTGCATAGTCCCAAGGTTGAATACGACTGACATATGCCACAAAATTTCCTTTGACAACTTCTTTAAAAGCCAATCCCGCACATCCTGTCATACGAACGGCCAAGGAGTTTAAGGCAAATTTCTGTAACCCTAATGTATCTTCTAAAAATAAACGCGTATTGATAGAAACAATCCCTTCAGACAACGTCCTATCTTTAACCTCTTCGATACGTTTACTATTTAAATAAGCTCCTTTACCTTTTGCTGCCCATAATAATTCGTCTGTCATTATTTCATATATAAACCCTAATTGACCAATCCCGTCCTCATAGACCGCAAGCATAGTACAAAAATTTTCCTGTTGTTTAACAAAGTTCAAAGTCCCGTCGATAGGATCAATCACCCAAACTCGACCGGAAAAATCAGCAACTTTATCACAAATACCTTCTTCACCTAGTATTTTATCCTCTGGAAAACTTTCTTTTATTTTGGTAACAAAAAAAGTCTCAACTTCCTTATCTACATTTGTAACCAAATCAGATCGGTTGCTCTTTTCTTCTACTATTAATGGGTCTGACAAGCGTGTCTTTATTAACTGACTTACTTCTTCTAGCCAATCTTTAATCAACAGGACTAACTGCTCACTCTGCATAATTAAGCTCCCTTCATTTTCAAAATAGTTCCAGGAGTTTTCTTAGCCTCCTGAACTGTACGATATAATGAATAGCCAGAAGCTGCCTCAAAATCTTTACCTAACTGACGCTCTTCACCAATACTTTTAACAACCGTTTTAAATTTTTTATAAACTGATAAAAACGTTACTTTATCTACGCCTTTCTCATAAACATCTTCAAGCACTTGCCACATTTCCATCACAACAACCATCTCCGCTTGTGACCAATCTAAATCTAGTGGATAACTATAACTTTCTTCCATCTCATTATCACCCTCATTTTTTTATTCTTACCTTAGTATAACAAAAATAGTGTTCATGAGCTAACCCCTCTAAAAAGAAGCCTTACTTATTTTTACAAATAAGAAGGCTTCTTTTTAATTGAACTATTTTTTTACTTCTGTTGGTTCACAATCAGGAAAATGAATCGTAAACACTGTTCCTTTCCCTTTTACACTTTCAACATCAATCGTTCCTTTATGAAGCTTAATTAATTGGTGAACAATAGCTAATCCTAAGCCAGATTCCCCATATTTGGTATTTTTACGAGACGGGTCTACTTTGTAATAACGTTCCCAAATGTTTTTAACCTCATCCTCTGACATCCCGATACCTGTATCTTTAACTTCAACACTCGTCACACCATCAGAACGCGAAAGGGTTAAATCTATACAGCCATCTTGTGTAAATTGAATAGCATTCGTCACAATATTAACTAAAACTTGAACAAATCTATCATAATCAGCCATAACCGGAACAGGTTCAGTCGTATTCATTCTCAACTCATTTCCAGAAGCTTCTGCTTTCGAGCTTAATTGTTCAATGATTTGTTCTACTGCTTCCGTCGCATTGAATTTTTGGATGACCATACTAATTTGATTGGAGCGTATTTTTTCATAATCAAGATTTTCATTAACTAAACGAATTAACCTTGTCGTTTCGTTACGCATTAACTGAATACATTTTTCTTCTTGATTTTTAGGAATTGCTTGATAGGCTATCCCTTCCAATAAGCCATTTATAGTTGTTAAAGGTGTCCGCATCTCATGTGCTGCATCTGCCATAAACTGCCTACGTCGGTCTTCTTGGCGTTCAATTTCTTCATTCGATTCCTTAAGAGCATTAGCCATTCGATTAAAATCGACCGCTAACTCATCTAATTCGTCCTTACCATTAGCGACAAGATGAATATCAAAATTTCCTTCGGCAATTTGTCTCGCGGCTTTTTTCATTCTATTAATCCGATTTACTTGGAATTTCGCAAATATATAACTAAAAATCAACGCAATGACACTAGATATTAAAAAGCCTTTAAATAGATTCTCAATCAAATCTTCCATACTTTTTTCAATATATTTTATGGGTTGAAGAATTGCTATCGCCCCGTAAAATTTCGTTTCTTGTCTATTGGTTACATATAAAGGTTTTAAAACTACTGCCGCTTCTTCATCTTGATTACCAAATGGCGCTTTAATCGTTTCTCTTACAGGTTCGCCGCTCCCTTTTTTCAACGCATCCCAGCTTTCTTCGCTAATGAAAGCCGGCTTAGACCCTTGTACACTAAATGGGTATTCGATATTTTCCTCACTATTAATGGCCATAAATAATATTTGTTGATTCTTCAAAGCTCGTTCAGTCAACTGAATATTAGAAAGTAAGTTTTCAGGTTTTTTCATGCTGTTGTATTGAATAGCATCAGCATAGCCTTCCATCTGATCATAAGTTGTATTAAGCATCGTTTCTCGTGTGAACTGAGTAAACGACACACCTACTATAACCAAAATTGTCAAAATAACTACCCAAAATGCTAACATCTGTTGAAAAAGATATTTCATTAAGCTTTGACTCCTGAATCATCAAATTTGTATCCTACACCCCAAACTGTCTGAATCACTTGTGGCCCTACTTTTTCAATCTTTTGTCTCAATTTCTTGATATGTGCGTCCACTGTTCTTTCATCACCAAAATATTGGTAATCCCAAACCATCTCTAATAGTTGCTCACGCGAGAAAACTTGTCTCGGTTTATTAGCTAAGGTATATAGTAAATCGAATTCTTTTGGTGTTAGTCCTGTGATTAAAGCACCATCTAGGTAAACTTCTCTTGTTTTTGTATTCATTTTAAAGCGTTTAGTTTCCACTTCAAATGCTTGTTTCGTTGGTTCAGTTTCTGATCCTGGCTCTTTAAGTTCAGCGCGTCGATGCAGCGCTTTGAGTCTAGCAATCAGAGTTAATGGACTAAACGGTTTAGTCACATAATCATCTGCCCCCATCTCTAATCCAATAACTTGATCACTTTCAGAATCTCTCGCTGTCAACATTATAATCGGGACTGTACTTGATACTTTACGAATCTCACGACACACTGATACACCATCCATCGTCGGTAAATTCAAATCAAGCGTAATCATGTCCCATTTGTCTGGGGCCTCTAAGAACGCATCTAGACCTTCTTTCCCATCATCTTTAAACGTTGCATCCCATTCCTCATTTAAAAAAAACATCTGCATCATTTCTGATACGGATTCATTATCTTCAATCATTAAAATTTTCATGTTATCGTCTCCTTTACCAAACATTCTTCTCTTAATTATACTATAAAATGATACTATAAACTGTTTCTAACTATGATTTCTTATATCCTTCAACAAATTCATATATTCTTCATACTGTCGAAATAGTCTTTAATAGTAAAGACGCTTTCTTTCTGTTATCCTTAATCTATTATATTTAGTAAGGAGATTTTTATATGACACTAACAGCTATTAAAGGTTTAGCATTTTTTGATTTAGATGGCACACTTCTTGATAAACATTCAAAAATAACACCAGAAGTGGCTCAGGCTATGACTCAACTTAAAGAAAATAATATTATCCCCATTATTGCGACTGGTCGAACTAATTTAGAAATTAAAGAAATTAGCGCCGCTGCTGGGATTGATTCTTTCATTACGATGAATGGACAATATGTTTTATTCGAAGGAAAAGAAGTCGTTAACACGATTATCCCGAAAGAAACATGCCGTCGTTTAGCGGAAAAAACAGCTGAATTAAATCAAGAAATCGGTTTCTATACACCAGATGCTATTCGTGTATCTGGACATAGCGAAAATACTAAAAACTCATATGCTTTTATTCATTCTGACTTGCCAGAAATTGATGCCACTTATTACGAAAAACGCGATTTAAATATGTTACTTATCTTAGGTCAAACAGATGATGAGAAGTATCACGCTGAATTTGATGATCTAACATTTTATCGTAATGGTCCTTACTCGATCGATGTGGTTTCTAAAGGTGGATCAAAAGGAACGGGTATCAAAGCTCTTGTTAAAGAACTTGGCCTTGAGGGCGTTGCAACATACGGATTCGGTGACGGTCCTAATGATATCGATTTACTTAAAGCCTGTGACAATAAAATTGCTATGGGAAATGCGATCCCTGAATTAAAAGAATTAGCAACTTATGTCACTGCTAAAAATACTGAAGGTGGAATTGTCCAAGCCTTAAAACATTTCAATTTAATTTAATTTCACTACAGCTCCTGTTCTTTTTAGGAGCTGTTTCTTTTTTTTTATAAAGTCCTATGGTATACTACATATTGTACTTTAACACCGTACCCACTTTTTATTAAGGGGGCGTTACGGATTCGACAGGTATAGTTCGCGCTTGAATTGCGTTTCGTAGGTTACGTCTACGTTAAAACGTTAACAGTTAAATATAACTGCTAAAAACGAAAACACTTTCGCTTTAGCTGCCTAAAAACAGCGGGTGAAGATCCTTCCGGTATCGCCCATGTACCGGGTAAGGGTCTCAAATTAAGTGGGATACGCTAACCGTTTCCGTCTGCAATAGTTAGAAGAGATCATCAGACTAGCGAAGAAGTATGTTTGTTTTGTGTCAGATATCTTAGCGAAACCTCAAACATAAAACTATGGACGTAGATATTGAAGTGGCGATATGCTTGGACGCGGGTTCGACTCCCGCCGCCTCCATTATATGATACGAATATAATGGATTATTACCGAAAAGCCTTATTATATAAGGCTTTTTTATTTTGCCTTAACGAATAAAAACTAATGAAATAGAAACAAACCGTAGTCAATATCGTATTCAAAATAATATTTTTCCTACTATTATAATAAAATTGAAATGTTCCTACGTATCTACTTGTAAAGGAGTGATACAATGGAAACTAAAGAACAACTAGAAAAACGTCTGTATGACGAGCTGATGGAAAGTATTGAAAAACTAATATATCGTAGAGGTAATGTAGTCATTAATCGTGTATATCAAAAAGTCTATATCTACGATTCTGTTGCAGCTGCAGAAAATGCGAAGAATATGACTAAGTGGTCCCATTATTTCAGAAGATGTTTTGATGAAATGAATACAACTAGTTTAGTAACTAAGCAGCGTTACATTAAAAAGTAAGCATAAAAAATAAGCCTACCTCAAAATGAGATAGGCTTTTAATTTTATTTAAATGTTCCCCAGTAGCTTGAACGAACTCCTTTATCTACGTTTCCTGTTGCCATATAAGCGAATGTTCCATCTTCTCGAGGCTGTCTAATCCATACGAATTGATTAGCTACAATGAATTGATCGTATTTAACTTCTTGGTTTTTATCAAGCTGCATGATTACATTTTTTGATGTATCTGGTTTATTTCTAAGGTTAATGGTTTCAGAAAGTTTGAATGTTCCTTTTTCTTTAATCCATTTACCATTAGGTGCTGCAACTGGTGGTTTTGGTTTTTCTGGTTTATTAGGTTTGTTTGGCGGAACAACTTCATTTCCAGTTTTAATACCTACTTTAATATCATTAGATAATTTAGCTTTAGTAATTCCCCATCGTGCTAAATAAGCATACGGATCCTGATGGTCACCCCAAATGTTTTGCGTTACCCATAAATGAGTTTTAATACCTCGATTTGGATAGGCGCTATCAAGTGTTAATGGAATGTTATATTTTTTTGACATGTCACGAGCAAGCGTTACATAGACCTTATAATCTTTTTCAAAAGTTTTTTTATTATTAGTACGCGCTAATTCAATTTGAACTGGAGAGTTGTTATTCATATATGTCCCAGCGCCCCATTGAACATATCCATCTTCCCCTACCTGATAAACTTTACCGCCATCTCCAACAATAAATGAGGTGTATGCCCCATTATTGGACCATTCTCGTTTCATAAAAATAGCATTGTTGATTGCTGGAGAATTATCGACCCCAACCTCATGGAGAACAATGAAATTATTAACTGCTTTTTGACTAGAACCTTCATATGCCCCTAATTTGTAAGTAGTATCAATTTTATACGATGGCTCTGACGTTCTTATTGCATAACTATGCGCAGAATTGCCTGAACTCGCGTCTGATACCGTGCTAGTGACACTGATACCCATTAAAACTGCCATTAAAACAATTAAACGTGTTACTTTAAAATTTTTCATAAATAACCTCTTTTCTTTTTTTATAAAAAAAGAGCAACCAAATTAAATTGGCTACTCTCAATTACTAATTAACCTACTTTACTTTCTAAATCATCAATTCGATGATTGGCTGTTTTTTGTTTTTCTTCTAAAATATAAGTACGTTCAATCACGTTATTATGCTTCTCAACTTTCTTTTCTAATTGCTCGATACGATATCCTAAAAATTTCAAACCATACGTCACACCTCCAAACGTTCCTACTCCACTCCCTAATAATGTGATTAATGCCACTAACACTTCTGTCTTCATACGTCACCCTCTTCAAATTTTTATAAAATAAAAAAGCTTACTATTTAGTAGCTTCATCTTTTTGTTTATTTAATTGATTAGTATCTTCTAGCAAAAATGCTTCTGATTGAAACTTATTCATTTCAACTCTAATATCTTCTTTATTTTCAAGATATAAATCTTCATCGTAAACAATTCTGTTAACGCCATTCGTTACTTTTCTTGAACTATCTACCTCTATTGATAGTCCAATAACTAATACATCATCAACATAAATCTCTTTAAATTTTGTTACGATGTCTTTACTTTCAATTTTTAACATATTATTTTGATTCCTCGCTTTCTTTGCTTTCATTAGCTTCTGCTAACTGTCTATTCAGACTATTAACTAACAATTTAAGGTTAAGTATTTCAGAACCTTGCGAACTAATTAATTCATATAAATCCTCTTGCGTAATATTATTCTCCATTTAATACACTCCTTTTTATTATAAATACATGTCATACCAACCTTGCACATTACCTTGACCATCAAAACCAGTTGGGATAGCAACTTTACCTAAACCGCTTAGTTTGCTTATTAGTTTTGAAATATCGTTAAAATTGTAAGAATTTCCATTATTGATTATATATAGGTATTGAGAACCGAAAGCTATTCCGTTTTTACTGGTAGCAGCCATTAAAGCTGGGTATTTTGTTGAACCTATAACCACGCTAGTAAACTCTAAATTTTGATATGGTTTCCCTGCAGGTCTTATTTGATTCAAATGTAATAATCCTGGGATATGAACTCCTTTTTCACCCGTGAACTTACCTTTTGGATCAAGACTTAACATACCTGTGTAGGTAGAAGCGCTTGCGCTCTCGCTAAATCCCCAAGACACAAAATCACCTGTATAATCTAAGTCCATTACAAGTCCTTTGACTGACGAATTACCAGCTTTACTATTGACCCCTATATGTCCAATCGCTCGTGTTCCCGAATAAAACGATACACCTTTCGAGTTTATTTCACCGGCCAATGTTGAACCTGAATAGAAAGATAATTCGTTAGGCGATATTTTGATAGCATTTCCGATTGCATTAAACCCGACTTGGATTGCATTAGCTGCTAATTTATCAGTTGTAATAGACTTAGCTTGAATACGATTCGAATTAATGTAACCCGATGTAACTTGAGCGGCATCAAAATTAACTGTTTTAAGATGGTTAATATATGCAGTATTTATCGTTATTTTTTTGATAAAAGCGTCATTAATATTAACTTGTCCATCCAGCATAATTTTTTTACTTTGAATTAAAATTGTTTCTGGTGATAAATTAATTTGAGAGATAATATCTTTAGCATTAACTTTCAAATTGATATTGTCTTTTAATATATTGAGCGCTGCATAGTTTTCATCAATATCATCTTCAAGACCAGTTACACGCACGTCGAATAGATTTGCTAACTGTGTAACTTCTGATTTATCTGCTTTATTTTGTACGGTTTGTTGAATACCATTTACATTTTTTTCAACATTCGTTATCTTGATGTCTCCATCTTCCCACGCAGGTCGCCAATCTTGATGTTTATCTCCCTTTTCAAACTGAGGATGCCAAACTGTAATATTTGCTGAAGTTGCTGTTGGTTTAACTAAAAACTGCATAATTCCATTTTTTGTGGAATTTTTTACATTAAACTCTAAACGTTTAGTTTCGCCCCCTTTTATTATTAATTCAGCACCAATATTACAAGAAATCCTTACATTTGCTTGTCCATTGTTTTTAACAAAAATACTTGGAGAATAGCTAGTACCATCAGACATATATGAACTTCTCGAGTGAATCATCGCTTTAATTTCAGACGATCCGTCCCAGCACTGAATATTAAAAGCTTTATCCGTCCCCCATTCATCGACTTTTTGGTTTGGATAGACATTAACAACGGAACCTTGATAGCCAATCACATTTCCACTATCTAATTTCTCGGAGTTAATAAAATAGTTTCTACCACCAATTTTTTGATTTTCTATCTCAACTAAGCTCTCATTTATGCGACCAGCTTCTTTTTCAATCTGAGTTAATTTAGTCCCTTGTTCGTCAGTTTTTCCGATTGTTTCTTTTATTTTTTGAGCGTTCTGTTCGATAGCAGTCCAGTGTTTTGCTAGTGTTTTAGAATTATCTTCTAAAGCAGGATACCATTTTAAGGTATCATCATTTTTATAAACGGCTATCCAATCAACACAACACTCTATTTTATCATCAGGGTACAAGTATACTTTCAAAATATTTTTAAGTGATTTAACATCATTAATTTTACCTTTAAAACCATACAATCCGTCTGATATTTTAGATAGTTTTGTTAAATAAATACCACTAACATCTTCCCCATAAATGCGAGGTTCTTTTCCATCTGGAAGATTGCCTTTAAGAAGAAATTGGTATTCATCTTCTTTACTCCATGCTTCGACAGTTTCAAAAGTTTGAAATAAATAACTTGTACTACATTTTTCTACTAAACTATCACGAACTAAGTTTCGAGCAGGTAACTCTAAATTCTCAAAGTCTTTCTGTAAATCTATGACAGTTGAGCTTAACCCTTCGGTATTTTTCTCAATCTGAATTAACTTCTTACCATTTTCATCTGTCTGAGCAATTGTTTCTTTGATTGATGTTTCATTTTCTTCAATCCACTTACCGTTGCTAATGGACTGCTTATCTATTTCATCAATTTTTGAATTTTGAACACCTAATGTATTCTCAACATCTTCTAGTTTTCCGCCAACAAAGTCTGCTTCTTTAATAGCTTGTTCAGAATTATCTAAAGCATTTTTGATATCTTCTTTGTGCTGCTCTAATTCTTTTTCAATTACTGAATAATCGAAGCTAACTAATTCCCAAATTGTTCCGTTCCATTGGTAAATCTCATACTCGCCATTACCAATATCTTTAAACCACGTATCGCCAACTTTATTAGCTATTGGTTCATCAGGACCATAGAAATTTGTATTTTTTCCATTAGCCGATGTTAAAGCGTTATTCGAATTCTTTTCAGCTTCCTGAACTTTTCCGTCTAGATCCTTTAATTTGCTACCTAATGTTCTTGGAGCATCGCCTACGTTCAATTTAAGGTATCTATCAGATAAAACATCCCAAATGATTGATGTTACTTTATCCGTTATATCGATGCCCATTTCTTCAAATGAAATTAACACTTCATCACAAAGATTTATTTTTTCATCAAATACCTCATCTTGATGATCTAATGTTTGTTCTAAATCAACAAATTCTACTTCTAAGCTAACTTTAGGAATACCAATCGAATTATTTTTTATATATTTCGTGGCTAAACTTTTCAGTTTGTCAGAGGTTATTTTTTCATCTTCTTCAAATTCAGAAGTGAAGTCTATAGGTATAATTCGTGGATGCGAATACTTATCAACATGCTCGCTGTGTACGATATAACCATTAGTTGTAATAACCTTTTCTTCTTGATTATTTTGCTTGTCCTCTCTTTGAACAGCGAAAGGATATACAGATGTATACGTACTTGATATATAATCTTCTTGTTCAATATTAGTTAAGTTTCTTCCATACGAGATGCGATAACCTGTCTTGTTCCCTCTCGATTTCATCAATGAAATGTGGTAATTATCAAATCTAAACTCACCACCATACACGTCTAATAAAGAACCTTTAACACCACCTAGCGCTATTCTCGGGTTATCAACTTCTTTGATATTCCAAATTGTTTTCCCAGTAGTTTGTATATCGCTATCCACAATGAATGGGCTCTGTCCTATCAAGTTGTTATTCCATTGATTTATTGCCGTATTAGCTGAACCATTAATAATCACTTCTGGTTTCAAGCCTAATCTCTCGCTTAAATAACTACAGTGAACAGCGAAAATCTGTAGTGTGCCATCAAAGTTTTTAGTAATTTTTTCAATAGAAAAACGTTGAGCTTTTAATTCATGCCCAACGTCTACCTTAATTATTCTATCGTTTTTGATTTCTTTGAATAATATTCCTTCTTTTGCATATGTCATTTCCAATTCAAAACGACCATTTCTTTCTTCTAATACTTCACATTTAATAGCATCCGCTAATACTCCTAATCCCATGCTAAAAAAATCAGTTTCATTTGCTTCATATAGTATTGGATAACTCAAATCCTAGCCCCCAATCTCGTTGTTACTGTACATTTTGTTACATTACCCGTCCATGAAATTTTATTTTCACCTTTTTTTAACACTGGATAACTATTTGCATAAACTTTTTTAGAAACATTTTGACTCCCTTGTCTCGCTGTTTGACTTTGACAATCTAAAGCAATATGCTTATCAAGTGATTTTACAGTTATTTTTTGATTGTTTATTGTTAAGGTTACATCTCCTTGACCTTCAATTTCGATTAATGGCTTTGCATCTAAATTTTTAGTATTTTTTATAATTGTTCCACTTGTAATAATCTTAGGGTTTAACTCGCTTTTTAAATATTTAACCGGTTTAAATGTTAACTCTATCTCTAATTTTAAGAAATTCTTCTGTATTCTCTCTAAATTAAAACTATCGGAAATCAACACTTTGTAGGTATATAGTTCATCATCACTATAAAAAAAATCTGTCCAGCCATCTATTGATAACCAGTCAGATAATTTCTCGTGTATAGAATGATAACTTTCTTTATTACGATTTATAACGCCACACGTTAATTTTCTTTTTACGTTACTTAAAGACTTATTATTAACAGCTAATTCACCATCAAGCCCAGGTATTTTAATAAAATCAACTGTTGGTGAAGAACTTTCAAAACTAAATTCTTTAGGTAAAGCGACATTAAAATCACTCGATTTCTTGTCGTTTAAAATAAAATATCTCGACATCATTGTAATCTAGCACTCTCCTTTTTAATCGCCCACGCAATATCTTTCATCATTTGTTCTGTATCATACTTATCTTTTAATTCGATGTTAGCTCCATTCATAAATCCATTTAAATCATAATTATTAATAGTTGTACCATCTGTTTCTTTTTTGTTATTAGAGTAGTTTTGCCCCATCAAACTGAACGCTTTCGTTTGCTTAAACTTAGGCATATCCGATTTAAATCTTTCTATAGATGGCCACACCCTCGTCCCTTTTGGTAGGTTAGGAATTAGTGTGTCTCTATTAGGTGAAATCCCGATAAAACCAGTCGGCGTTAGGAAAGGCTCATTTTTTTTACCATCTCCTAAAATAGCAGGACCTCCACTGTGATTCGTAGTCCCGTTTTTGTAACCAGGTAATCTTGGGCCTATAAAATCCGCTGAATAATTTGTTTTAACATTTATATTTACATCCTTATCATTAACACTATTTAAAGCATTTTCTACATCATAAACTCCCGTCAAATCACCGACTGTTTCTAACCTTTTAGGATTAGGGTTAGTAGTATCATATATGCCTAATCTTTCTCTAGCATACTCGACATTATCTACAGCATTTGAATTATCTACGTTTAATAATTTGGTTTCTGGATGCGACATATCATATAAATTTAATTTACCTAATGCCGTATCAGTCTTGCTTACAGCATCGGAATTATCTATCAATAAATTTTTTAAATTAGGATTCATCGTATCGTACTGCTTTAAAGCAACCTGTATTTCCTCAATTTTCATTTTATCTGAACCGTCAATCAAAAGTTTTTTTAATTCGACTGGCATATTATTAAACTGTGCAATGGCACCTTCTGTTTCTGTTAACTCAATTAGCAAGCTAGTATTTTCTGCTTTGAGGATTTTTTTGTCTAGTTTTAAATCATTCCATTTACCACTTTCTGAAATAGCGTTAAATATCATTTCTTTTGCATTTGATGTTAAGTCTGCATTTTTTGTAATAAACTTAATCTGTTCCCATCCATCTTTAGACTTAATTAGATCTCCTAAAAACTCTGGAAGATTGGTCTTAATATCACCAGTTTTATCATCAAGAATTATATTATTCCATGATTCAGTAGCTTTTAAAGCTGATTCTCCCATATCATTAGATGACTTCGCTACGATGCTTGATGATTTTTCTACAGTATCAGAATAGCCCTTGACGTACTCTTTAGCTTTTTCGTAACTTATGCCTAGACTCTCTATTGATGCAATTATAAATTCATCTGATTTGCCTTGTTCTTGTTTAATCCTAATCAAGTTATTAACCATATTATCGGTAACTGTTTTGTGCATCGCTTCAAGTGCTTTAGATTGTTCTTTATACGCTTCTTCGCTTATCTTCCCTGATTCAAATAATTCTTTTAGCTTTTCGTTATGCTCTTTATAGCTAGTTAATTCTTGAGATAATGAATCATGTAGTTCTTGGCTTGCAACTTTTAATTGCTTTTCATTCATATCTTTAATATCACCATTTAAAGCAGCAAGAATTGTCTTTTTCTCTTCCGAACTCACATTCATAAGTTCGACTTCTTTTTCATTCATTTCCCTTTGGTATTGTAAAAGAATATTTTTTTGATCTTCAGATAATTTTCCTTGCTTAGCATTCTTAGACTCTGTTATCTTTAACACTTTATCAGATAATTCATTCGTTGATTTGATAATTTCATCATCATGTTTCTTTTTATTATCGATATCTTTTTTTAAGCCTTTTTGAATTTCATCCGGTAAATCTTTAATTTTATCTAAGCTTTCTTGATACCCTTTTTCTACACCTTCAGCCATTTCTTCACCCATACTTTTAAATGACTCTGAAATCTTTTTAGAAGAACCATCAACACCATTTGCTAAATCATCAATTGCTGTTTTTCCGTCATCTGTAAGTTTTTTTAGTTTAGTTAAAGTTTTATCAGTCGTTTCTCCGACATCTGTCCCCCATTTGCTAGTTCGTTTAGCACTTTCTACAGCACCTTTGCCCCAAAGCTCCCATGCTAATACTCCTGCTCCTAAAGCTAAGCCTGCACCTGCTACCCAAGGGTTAATCCCTAAAACAGCTTTTCCAAATTTAGCAATTCCACCAGTGGCTTTTTCTCCACCTTTAGCATAAACTCCGAATGAACTAGAACCTCCATCTAAAGCTTTACCAGCTATATCTACTGGTTTAGCCATACCTCCTATTATTTTAGAAAACTTACCAATAGTCCCTATTCCACCGCCTAAAATACTAATAAATTTACCCGATATACTACTTACAGGACCAACTGCACCTGCTAATAGCCCCATCTTTATTATCATTTGTTGCGTTTCCGGGCTTGCATTACTGAAGCTTTTAGCAATATCTGCACCAACTTTAATCATCGGTTCTGCTGCTTCTATGCCATCTTTCATCGCATCTACAAGAGGTCCACCAAATTCGATTGCTACATCTGATAATTGATTTTTTAACATAGATAACTTTGATTCTAGTGTTTCGTATCGTTGTTCTGCTTCATTAGCTAATGCTGAATTTTCATCCCACGCCTTACCAGATGAATCCAATGCCTCTCCTAGCAATTTACTATTACCTGCAAGACGTAAGAATGTATCGGATTCCCTAATCCCTTTTATTCCGACATCATCTAAAATATTATTCAAATTTTCTCCATTTTCACTAGCTTTACCTAGTCCTTCAACATACTTTTGTAAGGCTTTTGACGGGTCATCTTTAAATAAATTAGCGAACTCTTTCGAGCTAACGCCTGCTACTTTTGCGAAAGAAGCTGTTTTATCAGTCATCGATGCAACTTCTTTTTCAAATTTTTTAAAATCTTTATCATTCATTGATTTTCTAGCTTTTTCTAGGTCCTCATCAGCAGTTAAAAATACCGCTACAGCATTTTGCATTTTCTTTAGAGCTGTAGACATCGCTGTTCCTCCTGCTTCGGCTTCTATACCTACCGAAGACATTGCAGCAGCTAAGCCCATTACATCCGATTCAGATAATCCAATTTGTTTACCAACACCAGATAACCTTAGCCCCATTTGAACAACCTCTGATTCAGTAGTTGCGAAATTATTCCCTAATTCAACAACTGATGATCCTAACCTGTCTACTTTATCCATTGGCATATCCATAATGTTTGCAAATCTTGCAATAGCTACAGAACTTTCTTCTGCGCTCATGTTGGTCGCAACACCCATCTTAATCATTGTTTCAGAGAATGATAAGATATCAGGTGTTGATACACCCAACTGTCCAGCAGCTTCAGCTACATTAGCAATTTCAACAGCACTAGCGGGCATTTCTTTAGCCATGTTTCTTATGCCTGTAGATAGTTTTTCAAACTCTGCATCGCTTGCATTTACAGTTTTTCTAACTCCAGCAAACGCTGACTCATAATCACTTGCTGCTTTAATAGCGATACCTGCACCAGCAACGATTGGAGCGGTTACTCCCACTGACATTTTATTACCGAATGAAGTCATTCCATCTCCTGCTTTAGTTACCTTGTCACCTAAGTTCTGTAAACTATCTCCCATTTTAGTGAATTTAGACTCTTGAACCGCTATCTCTTTCCCTAAAGCATTGTATTTTCCTGTTATTTGCTCTAACTTTCCTGCAGAATCTAAATACGCTTTTTCTTTATTCATGAGCGTTTTTATTTCTTTTTCAGATGCATTATTAACATCGCCAATACTCTCTTTGTATCGTTCGTATTGATTCTTTAACTTATCTGTTAATTCACTTTGTACTTTCATAGCTTGTGCTGTTGTGTTGTATATTCCTTTCAGTCCATTGATGGATTTACCAGAATTCTTCACTGCCATTTCTTGGGCCCTTAATGAACTATTAATGCCTTTTGTTTGAGCTTGTAATACACGTGTGCTTTGTACAAATGGGTCAATATCAAGACTGACTGTAGCTGCTATATCACCTAATTTTCCTGACATTTTTTTCCTCCTTTCTGTTAAAATAATGCTAAGAAATCATCAGTAAGAGTATCTTCCTGTATCTCCTCTTCATCTAAACTAGATACATCAATCAAAAGCTCTACATCTTTCATTTTCAAAGCGTATATCTCTTTTATTTTGTACCCTTGTGAAACCAACCCTTGAATAAGCCTTTCGAGTTGTTTGTAGGCTTCTCCGAAAGAGTTGACTGTTCCTTTTTTTCTTCTTCCTCATGATTTCCAAGAGCTAAGATAATTGTTTCTTCTATTAAATCTCTATCAACAGCTTTAAAACCGTTAATAAATTCATCTTTAGTAAATTGATTGTCAAAAATATCAGACATAGCTATAGCTTCAATTTCCATAGATTTTAAAATTTGTTCATCTGTTCCGTAACCGACCATGTCTGCTCTAGCTTGTTCGTTATCTCTTAGATATTTCATTGCTACAATAGTTTCTTTCAAACAAAAGTCTTTCTTTTCGAACTCCTTAAATTCGCCATCAATTTTAAGTTTTATCTTCATACGAAACCTCCTTGTCAAAAATAAAAAGGCTACCTTTTAGATAGCCTTTAAAATAATTATTTAGTTTTTGTTTCTGGATCAGGTTCTGGTTTAGCTGCAGTTCCGTAGATTTTAGCTCTAAATTTTTCCAAATCGAAATCCTCTGAATCCTCACGTGCGATTACATACATCACACGGTCATTACGCATCTCAAATGCACCAGAAATCGTGTCAGTTTGTGGAGATGCTGAGCCTTCCTTAGTATTTAGATCATGTGACGGTAACGCGAACTTGCCTTTAGCCAATCCAAACCAAACAGCTTTACCTGCATTCGTAGTCGAACGGAATGTCATCGCAACAGATGGAATATTAATATCAGCTGTATATACTTCCATACCATCTTCGATATTTACTCCTAATAATTGAGCTTTAATTGCAGAATTAATATCTGCCACATTAATTTCTAAACCTAATTCACTTACACCACTATCTAAGTTTGCGTACACACCATCATCAGCAAAGAATTGCTCTTGATTTACTGTTACACTCATTTTTGCACTAATTAAACCTGGTAACGAAACAATATCACCTTGTACTTTTTCATTTTCATCTAATTGAGCAAACTCTAGTTGACGTACCCCAACTTTTACTGTTTTTTCTGTCATTTAAATTCCTCTTTTCTAATTTTTGATATAAAAAAGAAGCCACACTTATTAGCGTGACTTCCAATCTATTCGTCTGTATTTCCTAACACTCATTTTTAAATTGATATCTGGGTCTTTATACCTCGAACCATAAAACTGTTCAATATTATGCTCCTCTAGTAATCTATCAATTATATTTTTTAACTCTTCAGTTTCTTTTGAATTGTTAGCCCAACAACTAACTTGGACTCGTTGGTCCTCTGATTGCGATAAATCATCTTGATAGTTATTATTAATCTCGGAAATAAGGTTTATTCTAATAAAAGGTGCATACTCTTTTTTGATATATGTTTCTTTTATCTCATCCACAAATATTCCATTATCACCATCTAAAGAGTGACCTCTAAATTCATTCATTTTATTTATCAATTCTTGACTATCTGACAGAATATGATAAACATCAGTTTCAATCAAACTCATAAATCAGTCACTCCTTTCAATTTATCTAAAAAAATCTTTTGAATTGGTTCTCTAGCTTCTTCTGTGCTTCGTTCTTTAAAGTGCTGCGGTTTCTGATACACGGTCCCATCGTTCGGAAAATGTGCTCTCCAACCAGTTTGATAATCATAACCGACATCTACTTCTAAACTTCCTTTTCCAGCGCCTTTTATCCCACTTGTTTCTACTGATTGAGATAAGTCTCCCATGTCATTAGCGGTGTTTTTAGATAATACTTTAGCATATACTTCAGCACCTTCTCTGACAGCCTCGCGTCCATATTTATCGCCATTACCTTGAAGTTTATCAATATTTTTAAGCATAGATTCAATGCCTGCGATACTCACTCAACCACCTCACACTTAACCATACAGTAATCAAAGTTCATTTCATCAGGTTCAATATCAATTACTTTATAGTTTTTACCTTTAAACTGAACTAGCATACGAGTATCAATTTCTTGTTCCTGTTGATACCTAATAAAAAAATTCTTAACATTACGTCTTTTCTGAAGTTCTCCATTTTTTACGGACGCAGTACGCTCCTTAAACTCTTTAACAGTAGCTTTAGAAACCTCGCACCAACAAGAAAATAAATCAGTTTTAACGTTTTTTATTAGTTCACCATCATCATTCTTAATATCTTTAAGAACAAAAAAAGTCATACGATCATTAAGGTGTCTAGTCCTCATTCGTATCACTCCTATACCTTAGCTGTTGAATAATCGGAAGAACTCCATTAACAATTGGAAAGCGCTGATTATCTGCTGTATCTCCACGAAACTCATAATGTTCTTTGATTTGTTTTTTTACTGCTAATTCAAATCTAGCATCTTGTTTTAACTCTTCTACAGTTACCGAACTAGAAATAGCTTCTGCTATCTCTAATTCGGCTACCAATATCATTTCTTTTATCAAATCATCATCGTAAGAATGGTCTACTTTTAGATAATTCTTGATAGAAGTTAAATCTGATTTAGTCATAGACCATGTCTCCTTTATTTCTTATCTTTAGTTTCGGGTTCGGGAGTTGTAGTAGCTTTATATGTAACAAAGAAACCTGCTTTTTTATCTGCTGCCTTAACATCGAAACGAGTCGCAACTGACAATAACTGTCCATAGATTTCGTTATCAATCCATTTTGCTGTAACATCTACACGATCAGCCATTAAAATAGCTTTTTTAGTATCACCAATAAATGCTACTGAATCTCCTGATTTACCTAAAACTTCGTCAGCAATTACAGTCATCGGAACACCGAATAAACGCATTTGAGAGCTATCAGTAATAGCTTGTTGTAAAATATATTGACCGTTTTTATCTTTCAATGTGTCTACAGTTTGCAAGAATGATTGAGAAGCAATAATCGCACGTGAATAACCAGGATCTAACTTAATGTTTAAAACTCCTTTAATTGCATCTGTATCTGATGCTGAAACAGCTTCAAATGTTTTTAACTCATTAGCGATAGCTGTATTCACTGTGTTAATTTTTTGTTCTTGGATGTGTGTAGCTACCAATCCAGTTAAATCAACCGCTGAATCGTCAATAGCTTCTTGTGAAATCGGCATTTGTCCACGATAAGTTTCCACAGACCAGTTAACATTTTCAAATTCAGGTTTAGCTAGTTCTGGATTCTTTTCTAATTCTTTTACTGATACTAATGAAGCTGTAGCACCTTTCAATACTGGGTATTTACCTGATCCAGTTGATACTTTCATTTTATTAACTAATGTAGATAAATCTACCATTGTTTTAACTTCTTTTTGAGGTGTATAGACGATATCCTCTGGGATAATAACTTCTAAACCATCAGTTTTTAATCCGTCCCGTTTTTCGCCTTTACTGCGTAAAAATTTATTTACATGTGAACGAACGTTTAATTCTTCGTTTGCTAATTCTTTCATTCTATTATCTCCTTTGCGTTCAACAGAACGTGATTCTGTTTTCTTCATACCTGCTAAATCTTCTAACTCAGCTAACTTAACTTCTAATTCCGCAATTTCTTTTTTCTTAGCTTCAATTTGAGTTTTAACTTCTTTAGCACCTTCTAAATCACCATCTGAAGCTTTGTTTTGTGCATCATCAATCATTCCGTTTGTTTCTTCTGCACGCTCATTTAAAAGTGAGCGTAATTCTTTAATTTTTTCGTTTAACATGTTTTTCCTCCTATTTTTATGCATAAAAAAAAGACCCTATGTTCTCATAGAATCTAGTTTCATATTCATAAGTTCTTTTTCTAATTCAGCTAACTCTTTTTCTCTTTTTGATTTATTTTCTAAATCTTGATACGAACGTGTAGCAACAGCTGTTGTTGACTCGTATGCAGGATAAGGGGTCAGTGTGATTTCTCTTAAACTAGCAATTTTTTTAATCGTTCTTTTTAATATTCCGTCATTAGAATTTCCCCAAGTGTCATCTGCTACCGTAAATCCAAAAGAGCAAGCTGGTACATTTCCAACTCTCACATCTTCATATACATCTTTAGCTAATGTTGTATCTGGTAAATTAGCTCTAAACCACAAACCGATATCATCAACCTTTAACTCAAGGTTTCCTGCATCACTTCTTGCTAAAATTTTTGAGTAATCATGATTGTATAGAGCGAATACTTTAGTCATATCTACATTTTCAAAAGCATTTCTTGAAATCGTTTCAACAAATGGAGTACCATCATCTTCAAATAACAATTGACTTTCACTACCAAATACAACAGCGTAACCCTCGATAACTTTCTTATCATCATCAATCGCTTGAAGGTTCTGTGTCGATGCTCTCACTTCTATCTCTGTCATTATCATCACCTCCCTTCAAAGCTTGCTTATTGATTAACTCGTCTTGGAAAGTGTAATTCAAACTAATTACAGGCTTATCGTAAATCTCTCCATCTAAACGTTCATAACCTAATTCTTGTCTGCCTTCATTGACAGTGATTAATCCGTCTTTTACTTTTTTAGTAATGTTAGCTATTTTTGTTTCTTGGTCAACATCTGTTAATCTTGATGTATCAAAATCAAATACACTTCGACGTCTCTCTTTATCACTCATAAGCTTCAAGTTAGCTTCTTCTATAAAAGCATCCATATAATAAGTTAGATCATTATTAACATAGTCTCTATTCAATTGTTCTACTGATTGATTAGGACTATTAACAGCTAATTTATATGCCGGTATACGCAAGCATTTAGCAATCTGTGACGTAGAATAATTATTTGAGTTTATAAGTTGCAATATGTTTGTATCAATTTCTAACTGCTTATAATCCATCGTACTATCTAAAACAATTGCAGAATGACCGCCGCCATTTTGAACTTCTTCAAATTCTTTTTTTACTTTTTTTCTAGCTTCGGGACTCAACTTAGCTTGTGCCATTTTGAGAATCCCGCTCGATGTACCCGTTTTAAAGAACTTACTTAACGTATTCCGTCCAGATTCTTGTAGCTCGATATCTTCTTTTAAAGATAATAGAGGAGAGCGGCCAAATACGGTATCTGATGTAAACATTTTAAGATGGAAAACTTCTTCTGGCTCACAAATGATATTTTTACCATCACTAGCAAATGTGTATCTAAGTTCTTTTGTTTCTGTATCTTGTTCTACTAGCACTTCTGATGGTGGAAAGTATTCTAATCCCCACACTTTACCTCTAGAATCTTTTAAAATCCTTGAATAGCTATTACCATTAAGTATGCTTTGAACAACCATAGAAAAGCGCCATGATCTTGCTCCTGCATTCGTTGTTGCTTTTGTATTGAGGATATAACTCAAATCTCCCATATCTTCAATAGTCCCTTTTTTATTCTTTTGAACAATAGGAAAACTAGCTACATCTCCAGCTATTATTGAAATACCAGCTAACACATCACTATTTTTTAAGGCGTTGATACCTGTATAGCTACTACTCATCGAACGACCTATAATCGATTCGATTAATATATCTTCATCACTTGGAGTTCCTAAACCTCTAAAATATGCCATTTTTTCACCCCCTCTCTAATCGCTATCAATCAGCTTGCTTATAACTACAAGAGAGATACCTAAAACTAAATAGCCTAATATTTCATGATATAAAAAAGCCGATATATCAATAAAAGATATACCGACTAAAAATAATATTGTATGGATGTTTCTCATTATAAATTTCATGTATACCTCCTAAAAACCAAAGTCATCACTTAGTATGTAATCATCATCTATTAACGCATCGTCGAACCCTTCTGTATAACAAACACTGAACGCATTCAAACCAGCATCAATTGGGTCAATCTTATTACTATTTTTTGCCTTGTTGATTCTCAATCCGTTGTTATCTTCCATAGTGATTGCATTATTAACGGATGATGTAAGTATATTATTACCATCATGCCTAATCGTTTTATTAATAACATCGTCTCTGAATTGCTTTGTAGGCATAGATAACGTTCTTGTGCCTTGTCGGACTTCAAACATCTGCCATTCTGGATGATATTTTTCAATCATTGTTAAAATATGTCCGAATTGATAAGGGTCATAACAAATAAATTGAACATCTAATCTATTTGAGATAACAAAATCTTCTAACCACCTAAAAACAAAATCATAGTCGATAACTCCACTTTCAAGATTGGTAATATCACACTCACCAATACTCTCCAAATAGCGATAGTCAAGACCATCTCGTTTCTCTTTAACTTCTAAACCATATTTTGTAGCTACAAATGAATGACTATCGATGTGCCAATGTTCTTCCGCTTTCGTTATCCACGTTATAGAGAATAAATCTGATGATTTACCTACATCGACACCTATCCAAGCTCTTCTACCTGTTATATCTTCTTTCTCATCATTCTTAATAGCTAGCCAATGATCTGAAGCAATATAACTTTCTTCTGAAGCTTGTCGCCACATATTGAAGTTTTTTACTAGAATAGAGTTGTAAGTTCCTTTTTCAATTGATTCTGACTTTCTTTTTCTTAGATAAGTCATCATCTGTTCACGCATATCTTCTACTTCTAAAATAGGATTACTTTTTATCCAACTGCCTTCATCTTCTATTTCTTCAACGCTGTCTTGTTCTGCAATGTATGCGAAATACTCCTCGTCTTCAACCTCTTTATTAAGTACACGCTTAGCATATGGGTATTCAATCGTGTGCATAGGTGCATTTAAATTGAATCCAGCAGTTGAAATTATGATTGTTAAACAGTTTTCTAACTGCGCTTGACCTGATTCTAATAATTCCATCATTTCAGTAGTCTTGCTCGCAGCATATTCATCTAATATTGCGATATAAGGCTCAAATCCATCTACAGAACCCGTATCTCTTGATAAAGGTCTAACGTACGACTCATCATTTAAGTTTTTTAACTCTTCACGAACGCGTTTTGTCGCTTTGTTTATCTCAGAATACTTACCTCTCAAATACTCCAATTGCTTACGGACCATCTCAAAAACAATACTCGCTTGTTTCTTATCGTTCGCAGTACAAAATATCTGTCTACTCATCGCAGGATTCTTACCAAATAAAAATTCATATAAAGCGATACCTGCTATAAGTATTGATTTACCATTTTTCCTAGCAACGCTGATAAAAGCTTTTTTAAATCTTCTCAATGACCTATCGTCTTTTCTTCGCCAACCATACAGCATAGAAATCTGGAATTTTTGGAATAGTGCCATAGGAAACGTTTGGCCAGTTTTCACATCAGGCAATAACTCCATGAAATTAATCACTTTAGCTGCTTGCTCTGGATCATAAACATATCTAAAATCATTCTTTTCTAAATCATCTAAATGTCTTTGGCACGCTTTGAAAACAGATACCGATGATTTTATTTTCCCGTCAATAACCATCCGACAATATAAATAAGCATCATCTTTATACTCTTCTCTCATTAACCAAACACCTCGAATATACTCTTCTCTTTCTCTTCCTTAGGAGGAAGATAAATCTTCATTCGACTATCAACTGTTAATCCTAATTCAGATGCACACTGTTTTAAATTCTTAGTCGCTTTTTCAAGAAGTACTGTCGCTTGTAATGGATTTCCATCTTCATCAAGTGATCCTTTGCGCAGTTGCAAGCTACAATCTTTGTAAATTGAATACCAGGTACAATAATTTTCTAAAAGTGCTCTATCAAGATTTCTAAGTGGTAGCTTTTGAACATCTTCAACAATTCGTTTGTATTCTGCTTTAGCTTGTGGACTTAGGTGTTTTGGTGCAGTTTTTTGAATTTCTTTAAAACCGTCTGAAGCACGTTGTTCTGCATTTTCTCGCTCTTCTCGCTCAGCTTTAGTTAAATTTTTTTTATTGGTTGCTAAGACTGTTAATTTTTTAGCCATTTTCTAAATTTACCTCCTTCCAAAAGTTTCGAAAAGGGAATTTTGGTCACGAAAGATAGCATACCGTTGTGGCACATAGCCATTCATAGCCCCGTTATAAATTAATCGGGGACTTACCGCACCCTCGTATCCCTTATGTATCAACAGTTTTAAATTATTTTTTGTATTTTCTTTCATCATTTCTTGTTTTGATGTTATGGCATGACTGACACATGACTTGAATGTTGTTCTTATCTAATCTTTTGTTCCAATCTTCTTCAACAGGAATGATATGATCTCCAATGTTCCCTTCTCTTCCGCATTGACTACATGTATAGAAGTTTTCAATCAACACATCTTCTCTTAACATCTTCCACTGCTTAGAGTTATAGAACTTCATATAATCATTCTTATTCTTCCATCTTGATTTGTTATATTGCTTTGAATAATCATCTTTATGTTTATCGCAATACGTGATATCGAAATCAACAAACATTCTGCATCCCGCTCTGCCGCACATTTTCTTAGGCTTGGCCATTATAAGACAAGCTCACTAATAAATTCTGTATAGCAAGAACTTGTTCCGCTGTTAAATCTTCTGCGTTAATACCATTAACATCTTTTAAATACTTAGCATTATGTTCCTGATTTAAAACATTTCTCATTAATGAGGTTAAAAGACTCGCAACTTCAGATACTGTTAATCCGCAAATAGAAAAAATACTTAATACTGTTTGGTGTATCTCATCCAAATCTTTTGACTGCCTTACTTTATCGAGCGTTTCTAATAGCTCGGTATACTCATGCTGTTCCATTTATTAGCCCTCCTTTAAAGTTTAAGTAAATTCAACTGGCTCTGATAATTAATCTGTATATGCTCGTCATCCCATAAGCCATGCCCTAAATAAATAAGCTTGCAACTGTCTATATCTCGCTCACTAGCTTCTTCTGTCATTTCTAACACAGTATGCTTATGGTGGTTAGTCATTCTCTGCTCTCCGTTTTAATAGAGCTTTCTTTTTATTTCTGAATGTAATGGCAGCTATGATAATTCTAATGACCCAAAAAAGTAATACTGAAACATATACCCCAATACCTATAACCACAAACCACACTATAATTGTTAATAATGTTGTTAACATATTTACTCACTCTCCTTTATCTACTATGGACCTTGCAGGACTCGAACCTGCGACCGAACGGTTATGAGCCGTTTGCTCTGACCAACTGAGCTAAAGGTCCTAATTTATTGCATAAAAAAAGACCAGCCGATTTAAGGCTAATCTTTTTTATTTAACTTTTAATACCGCTTTCCACTTTTCTTTTAAATTGTTATTTAGTTCATAGTAAAAAACTCTTTCTGAATTACGAACAAGTTCTAATTCATTATAATATTCGCTCTTTTCTAAATCGTAATATTCACTCTCTTTTAGATGATAACTTGGGATATACTTACGAACTATATCTTCCAATGATTTCAATTTTTTTAAATAATCTTTTAATTCGATATTTAATTTTAGGTCCTCTTCTTCATTTGATATAGAATTTCTATCTAGCAATTTATATAAACACGATACGAGATCTCTATTCAATCTTTGGACATCTGCATATTCACAACTCATTTTAATCTTAGTTGGGTTTTCTTCTGCTATACAAAGAAAAAGCTTTTCCTCATACTTTTCCAAACTATTATTAAATCGTCGTATAGCTATTTTTACATCTTGGACATCTTCTTTATATTCTTTGTAAAAATCATATTGTTTTGATATTACTACTTCAATATATTGTTTTGATTTGTATTCATATAAATTAAAAATTAAGGTCACCAAAAAACCTATCCCACCTATAATTTCCCATCTGAACTTATTATCCTTATTTAGAAGAAACATACTAATTATTTGATTGTACATACATGCGTCTGTAACTTCTAATTTTGATAATATGAATATAATTAATAAAATAGTGATCATGCAGATAGTCATGATTACAAAAATAAATTTCTTAAACATAACACTCTTCCTTTCGTATAATTTAGTAGTGTTGTTTATAGTACACCACAAGTTATTTTTTTGAAAGGAAAACCTCGCTAATTTGACTATTTTTTTAAATAAAAAGACCAACCAGTTAAAGTCAGTCTTTCTTATGCTCACAATACAAACAGCACGATATAATAATCAATTCGGAACTATTAATTTAATACGTTCGTCATGCTGATTGAATTGGTTGGTCGGTCGGTCGCACTGCAACCACTCATACTAGCTTACCCTAGCACGATTTATTTACACGATGGTAAGTCGCCCTTTCACCACTGTTTCCGCAATAGTTACTTGGTGTTTTATCGGATTCAGGTTCGATATCAACCTCGTAAGCTAAATTACTTACAATACCATTTTATCTGATTTATCGACCGAAATGAGACCAATCTTTTTGGCTGTTTTTGATGGTCTAATTAACGTCGGCGTAATCTTATGCGTAGTAATTCTAAAAACTCTAAGTCCTTGCGCTTCACTGTAGACTCTGACATTTTACATTCGCTTGATACTATCGCATTCTTTTTACCACGATAGCCGTTGATGTACTTCGACATAATCACATCGTAGTGTTCTTTACTGCAAGACGATAACAAATCATCAATCGTGTTAACTGTAAATACCGATACGCTTAAATCGTCAGGGCTAGCTAATTTGATTGCTGCAACTGCTGTTGGGTCACTGATAAAACTAGAGCGACCGCCACCAATATTTTCATCAACTTTGCTACCTGAATTTAAAATAGCTTCTTGAAACGCTAATATCTCTTTTTTGAATTTATTGTAATCCCACAAGTCAGCTCTTAGATATGCTATTGTTTCATTTCTCAATATTTAATCACTCTCCTTTTTCTTGATGTAATAGTCTTGTTTTTTTAAGTGTTCAAAATTAAAGTGATAACGCCCGCGATCACTATCAAAAACATCAACTATAAGACCACTAGAGCCTCCGAAAAAAACAGAACTAACTCTATACATATAATTACTAGCTATCTCACCATCATTACATAATAGAGGGCTACACAGTATGATGTCATTCTTTGCAAACTCTGTTAAATCATCTATCTTTTTGTAACCTAATTTATCAAGTGTTGTTCTCAAGTCTAGTTGTTTACCGCTACTAAAAATCTTGAAATCACTATCTATGTCATTAACCTCCTCTTGCTTCTCAACATGCTCAATCTCAAAATCTAAATAGTTACGAGCTATCTTTAAATCCTCAACTAGCTTATCCTTATCTTTCTTACCTGCGCGCACTACATACTTCACAACATTACCTAAAAAGAAGTTTAACTCTTTATCACGTATAAAATCTTTCGTTTCAATCTCACCACTTGCGTAATAATCTGGTTTGTTGATGTCAGTCATTAATAACCATCCTCTTGTCGCTTGTAATTAACTTTATGCTTATCGTAGTACGCTTGTTCTAATTCTTCGTGTGATATACCTAATGCGTAGATGTAGTTGAGGTAGTTTGTGATGATAAACTTTAAATTATGTTTTGCATTTACGCTGGTTGCTCCAACAATAGAAAAATCACTGTATAGTTCAGTTATGTAATACTGTAGTTTCATATAAAAATAATTTTCAGATGAATCAAAATCTCTATTTGAATAAGCATATTCTTCCACATTCATATCTAACTGATTAGCCAAACTTAAAACGAAATGTAAAGCGTCTGCACATTCTTCGACTAGCGTTAGTTTGTGGGCTTGTTCTACAGTAATAACATCACTATTATTATCAATCATTTTACGAGGTTCTGGATTAACTTCATTAATTCGTTTTAATCCGTAAAACTTAAACCTATTTTTATCAACCTTACCTTTATTCTCTTTCCAAAACTTAAAGTGTTCCGCACAATTAGCAACCTCAGCCAATTCAACTGATAAAGCGACTAGCATTTTCGTGAAGCGTTCTTCTTTAGTCATTTCTGGCTTGCTATCTAAAATCCTTTGATCTAAATCTCTTTGCATTGGTTGTAGTTTATTGAAGTTCATTGATTATCTCCTTTTTTATAAAAATATTACAAAAGCTAATAAAACAGTTATACAAAAGCCAATAGATAAAAAAGCAATTTGAACCATAAAGAATTTTAATCCTTTAATATCTCGTTCTTCACAATATAATTCCCCTACAGAATTTAAGATGTTTATGGGTAAAATGCCTATCATTATCGGTATTATTGTATTTGTTAACAAGTCCATTTACTCACCCTCATCCACCTTCTCAGCAATCGCCATTAACACGCTATGCTTCGATTTTTCTATTTCTGATTGCGTTAATGCTTTATCTTTCATATCAAAACAATTATAAGAAATACATAAGCAAAGACTTCCATCAATCGATTTCACTAGACCTGAATTACCGCCTAAATCAACCGTGTAAAGCTGTTCTTTAACTTCTATAATGTCATATTGATTGACAAATCCATATGGCATTTTTTCGATTTCTTCCATTGTAAAGTTCTTAGCGCAACTTTTTGAAAGGCCGTGATCATAATCGTAGTCTGTACTGTCGCACAACCATATGAACCCAACGTTAGTTGTATGTCTTCCATCAAAACCATACCAATTATATTCTGCTTCATCATCTTTAATTCTCATTTTATATTTTTTCATAATTACCCCTCCAACAATTCTGGATTTTCGTGGATGTTGCCGATGACTTCAATTTTATGAATTTTCCCAGGATTGAAACCTATCAAATCGCAATCTATCAGTTTGTATTCAAAACTAGCATATTCTTTGTTATAAATAACTTTTACTATTATTTTTTCACCTGCTTTATACCAGCAATTTAATAAATCTTCTTCATAAATCTCCACACCGTGAACATCTTCAAGTCCTGTGTACTGCATAAACTCTAAACCTTCATCTTCAAAATACTCAAATGTAAATTCTCTTTTAATTCGTTCCCAGGTAAGCATTACTTTATCTAGCTTATCCCACGCTCTAAACTTAATATCTCTCATTACCTACCACATCCCATTCTCATAAACTTTTATCTTATGACCTCTTTCCAAATAATACATAAAACAGTCATAACCTATGAAATCATCTTTAACCCTAATACAAGTCTTTTGTTTATGCTCTAACCATAAGTTTTTATTAGCCTTTAACGTCTGTTCGACTTCTATGAACCTATCCTTAACTTTATTCATAAAGTAATCGTAATCTTCTTGCGTTCGTAAATTATAAACATTGTCCTCTATTTTAGTATTCGTTTTGACTGGAACAACGTTAAACACATCACCATTAAACATCTTATTTTTAAACCCTTTTAAACTAATAAATTTAACGCCTTTCATTTCATATGAACTATTAACCTCATATTCTTCTAAATTATCTAAAACAGACTTAGCATAGTCATAATGAGCGTTACTTTTCATGACACTTTTTAATCTTACTTTGCATCCTTTATTCATTTTTTAACTCCAATTCTAATCCGATATATTCGGCATTTTTAAACCATTCATCAAACATAGCGTTCACACCTGTTACTTCTTTGCTTCCGAATTTTGTTTTCGTTTGATATAGATAGAAAAAATTCGTATCTATACCGTATAGAAACCTATGTGTATTGCCTTTTTTATACCAACCACGTTTTAAATCGATGTTAATTTTAGCTTGTTTTTCTTTATTCATTACTTATTCTCCATTTTTCATCTAAGTAATCCAACTTTTCAGCCAATTCTTCTGACGTTTCAATATCCTCAACATCAAGAACAGCACCTTCTGTACAATCCCAAAACATAATTTTTAAATCGCTAAATTTAACATTTTCTATTTTGCACTTACTTCTTTTGTGTTCAGCAAAACCAACGCTTTGCTTCCCATCTTTTCTGCTAAGATAAAATTTAATCCTACATGGTAATTTAATTCCGTTTTTATCTAGTGCATCTTCTAATTTTTTAATATCCATCGTTATTCACTCTCCTGTATAAACTCATTGTTTATCTAACTTAGTTACTGTTATTGCTTCTCCATATTGGCTCAAAACTAAATATTCAATATCTGTTTTTAAATCTTTGTAGACATATCCCTGCGTGCTATATATGCCATCTTTAGTATCTAAAATTTTTTTAATTTCAAATCTATTAGAATTAATTTCTGGTTCTATTGCTCCGACTTCTTTTTTACAACCAGTTAATACAAGAACTAACATTGCTGATAACATTAATATTTTTTTCATCATTCACTCTCCTGTATAAACTCATTCAACTTACCAGCTATAACCTCATTGCTATTCATCAACTTCTCATTCATGACTGTTAACTCTCTTATCTGATCCCTTTGCATATCAATCACTTCACACGCTCGCCACGATATAATTATTAAGTAGCATATGATTGCGATTGCTAGGACTACCTTATGAACCTTACGCATATAACACCTCTGTTTTAACTAGCCCAGCACCTTTAGTCTTAAACTGTTCGCACTCATCTAGCTCTCTGAACATCCAACCCTTAATATCTTTATTTACGGCTGCACACTCTTTAAGGGTAACGGCTCCAACTTTTAGAAATCTCAAAATACTTCCTTTATTTGTAAAATACTTTTTTTCGTTATCAGAAACTAAACTGTATTATGACTTTCATCAGACGTGTTATATGATCTTTTTATTTTCAATAACTCTCTATACTTGTTGATTTCATGACATGTTTTACAGTCCTCTATTTCGCAAGCTGTTTCTTCATGACTATCAATTAATGCGCATAGTTTTAATCTCATTTCTAATTTTTCTTTACTACTCAATTTGACTCCCCTCCAGTTTCTTTAACGCAATACCTTGCATGCTCTTTTTAAATCTCTATAAAGCTCTAGGTACAACTCTCTAAACTCTCCAAGTTCTAAACAATCTGAACTATTCACTTTTTCTTCATGTTCTTCTAAAACTTCTTCTAAATTTTCGATAAGCTCTACTTTCGTTATTTTTTCTGAAATCATCGTAATTCTCCTTTTTAAAATAATTCCATCTGACTACCTGCATACAAAAGTCTAATGCTTGTACTTCTGAATGTATGAGGTCTTAATCCATCATCAGACTGTATAGATACACCATCTTTAAATACAGCCACTATTTCACCCTCACATAGCACTTCGCTTTCTCTCATAACGCTTACGTAGTCTCCACGTTTAAAACCTTGATACTCCACATCAGCCACCTCTAATCGATTGTTTCGTCTATAGTCACTTCACCGATGACAGTTCCTGTTTCTAATGCGCCAAAAACATCACAGAAGCTTTCTCCAAGGAATCTAGCAATATCTGTTAGTTTTTGAAAATACGTTATACCGCCATCGGATTCGACTATAAAATATTTATTTTTATTCACTGCTTTCAACCCAATTAACCATTGGTACTTCTGGCAATTCCTCATTACTTGTTACTACAGAATTAGATTTCTTGTTACTTCTAAAACTAGCTACGCTTTCTTCTATGGCCTGCTTAGTTTTCAGGTTATTTTTCTCCCAATTTCTTAATATAGCTTCAATGTATTTGAAATTATATTTACCATTCATTACAGCTTCTCTTATTGCACAATCGATCATGTCTTCTGTGTAATCCTCTTCCCAATAATTTATAGTTTCCATTTCGATTGGAGATAACGGTCTGCCAAACTCTTGCTCAACTTTACTGAATGTCGTTTGCTTATTATTTATATTAGTAGTATTAGTATTAGTTAATTCTTTATCTATATCTTTATCTAACTCTATATCTATCTCTGTCGCGTTACATCCTGTTACTGTAACGTTACATGTAACGTTACAATCTTCATTTACTGTCTTTTCAGTAGCTAATTGCTTTTGCTTTTCTCTAAACTTAGCAACACGCAATCTAGTTTTTTCTTTCGCTTGCTCTAATTTATCTAATTGTTGATACTCTTCCCAATTCCTAATGAATAAAATACCATCATAACGCTCGATCATTTTATACTTTTCAAGTGTTATTAGCGCGAAGTTTACAAACTCAATAGAAAAATCAAAATCATCAGCAAAATCTTCTACAGTGTAAGGGATTGTATCCGATATAAATAAACCGCCTTTAGAATTTGCTTCTCCTGCTCTAGCTAAAAGAAATAACCAAAATAATGCTACGTTATTACCATCAGGCAAACGTCTGATACGCTTTATTTTTTTATTATCAGGTATATCTGTACTCATTTTTATCCATTTAACTTCAGACATTCTAATCCCTCCTAAAACGGTAAATCATCATCAGAAATATCAATTTTTGGGCTACCTGCTAATGGATCAGGATTTCTGCTAAAATCAGGTACATTATTCTGTTGTTGATAGTTCTGCTGATTACCTTGGTTATTTTGTATAGCGTCTTTTTTACTTTCTAACATTTGGAAATTTTCACAAATCACTTCTGTTCTATAGACTTTTCGACCTTGTTGATTGTCATAACTACTTGTTTGGATGCGTCCAGTTACACCGATTAAAGAACCTTTTCGTGTATAATTTGCTAATGTTTCAGCAGGCTTTCTCCAAATTACACAGTTGATAAAATCAGCTTCTCTATTCCCGCTTTGATTAGTAAAATTTCTATTAACTGCTAGTGTAAAACTTGCTACTGCAGATCCATTAGCTGTATATCTTAAATCCGGGTCTTTTGTTAATCTTCCGACAAGAACTGCGTTATTAATCATCTATCTTCCTCCTGGTTTTATCGTTATTGTTAATCCGTATTTATTTTCTTTGTTTTTTGACACGATCCAATCGTGATAAAACTTATATTGTTGAATAATGTCATATACTTTTAAGCCGAATAAATCAGTACCCAGTGCATAACTAAGTACTCCATTCTCCATAACTAAAACTTTTATATTTTTAGTTGGATTAACATTTTTTATCGCATCTAATAATGTCATACAGCACTCCCTTTATTTATAAAATTCTTATTGTTAATACTCCTTATAATCACAACTACCTATATAGAGCTTTAGTTCCTTTAATACCAAGTAATAGAGCTGTTTTTTTAAATAAAATAGTTTTGACTATTTTTTATTGAATAATACTGTTTACTTATCGGTATTTCTCAGTAAATCAGATATTCTTAGTTTATTTAAATCCACTTGTTCTATATTTATCGAACTAACTTTATCTGTATTTACTAGTTTATTTCCAAATCTTATGAACTTAATATTTTTATCATTAACCACTCTATGAATATCCATCGTATATTCATCAAACGAAGAGTTAGGATTTTCTTCAAAATGATATCCCCTACAAGTATCACAACCTTCTCCATATACAAAACTAACTAAAATACCTTTTTTATTTGCCATGATATTCACTCTCCTTTAATCTGTTATTGATATTGTTGCTGCATTAATTTGAATGCCTAAAATACCTTCTAACACACTCAGGGCTTCATCAACTATCAATCCATCTCGTTTTATACTTGATCCATCTAAATGATGGTTAACAACTTCTTCTGCTGTTACTGGATACGGTATATTTATATTATTTCTTTTAGCTATTTCATAAATACTTCTTGCATGAGAATTGGAACGTGCTAATATATATCGCCCTGTATCTGATGATATTTTTATCAACTCTGTTGTTTTCCCTGACGCTCTTCCTCTTATTATTAATTTCAAAAAACAACACTCCTTCTAATTATTTTATTCAAGTTCAATGCACACGATTTCTCCTTGTGCTTCATCCCATTTATATTCAAAGTCCCCTTGTTTTGCCCCTATCAATTCGGAAGCTATCAAAAATGACTTTTTAGAATTATTATGTTCTAAAAATGATAGTTCTACATGTTGACCAAAAGGTGCTGTGATTGATTTTATTTCTAAAACACCTGTGTTATATCCAAAATCTTCATCAGCATATTCATATTTGAAACTAACTTCTGGGAATGCCTGTGCTAATAACAAGATTATTTTAGGGACTCCGCTCCAAGCTGTTTGGAAATAAATTATATTTTCCGTATTTCTTTCAATTAGATCGTTAAGACTATAAGCGTTCCATTTAGTTCCCCAGTGACGTACACACCATTCACTCCATGTATCTTGTGTTTGCATAAGAAACGCTTCGGAGCTTTCTTTCCTAAAAATTTTTCTTATTGTGTTATCAATTGAACCCATATAAATGTAATTAGGGGGAGTAGCT
Source organism: Vagococcus fessus (assembly GCF_003987565.1). GTDB lineage: Bacteria > Bacillota > Bacilli > Lactobacillales > Vagococcaceae > Vagococcus_D > Vagococcus_D fessus. The sequence goes on along the minus strand of NZ_NGJY01000004.1, from coordinate 14,477 downwards.
ATTTTTCTAAAATCGATATACTGACCATCTTCAGGACCTTTTATATAATTGAGTACTCTTTTTACTTGTTCTTTTGTTCCGTTTATAGTTAATTTATTAGTTATGTGATTAGGCATATTGATCATCCTTTTTAATTATTTTTTATCTTCCTAAATGTTTTAGCTAATTCTTCTTTGCTCATCTTCGTGTATATTGTTGTGGTCTTAATATCTGAATGACCTAGCATCTGTTGTAGAGCAGTTGAATCGCCACCTTGAGCGATAAATGATTTAGCAAAATAGTGGCGGATGCTGTGAGGATAAACTCTTGATTTTTTTACTCTTGCTTTACCAGCTATCTCTTTTAATTTATTTCGATAATATTGTTCTGTTTTATAAAAAAGAACTTTTTCTTCATCCAAGTTTTTATAGTATGTTCGAAGCTCTTTCTTTAAAAACAAAGGTATATCTATAATTCTCTGTTTACCCTTGTTTTCAATTGTTATGATCGCTTCACTTAGATTTTGCTTAGTTAACGATTTTACCTCTGAAATCCTTAAACCTGTATTTGCTATAGTTAAAATAAATAACTTCATTTCTTCATCTGCGTGCCTAAGTAATCTTTCAAAATCTTCTTTAGTAATACTCTCTCTGTGACTTTTAGTTTGCTCTTTAAACAATTTGAGAGTTAACTCTTTCTCGCCGTCCCAATTCAAATAAATGTTAATCGCAGTAATTTTTTGATTACACGTACTTGTCTTGTATGTTTTACCAGGTGCATATTCATCAGTTTTGATATGCTGCTTAAATTCAATTAACAGCTCCTTGTTAATACATTCAGCTTTATTACGTGTTAAAAATTTATCAAGTTGTTTTAATGTATTTATATAATTGTTCAAAGTATTCTTTGCTAGTTCATTTTCCAAACAATATAATCGGTACTCATCTAATTTAATAATCAAATTTACGCCCCCTATTATTAGTTGCGAATACATCACATAATCGAAACTTAATTAAATACTTAATAGCCCGATAACAACGCTGTTTACAAGGTGTTTTATATTTAAATAGTTTTGTGATATAATTCAATTATCAATTCATCATTTAACCGACTAACCAGGACTGCAATCCTTGTTGGTCTTTTTTTGTATCTTGATACACTGTTGCGCTAACAAAGCAGACTTTTCTTTTTCATACATCAAGTCAGCGTACTGCTTGCTTATTCGTAATATCTCACTTCTTCGCAATTTTGTTTGTTTATAAAGAGATAAGCATGTAAGTATGTTTAGAATAAAACTAGCAATATAAATAAAAATCATTGTCATTCTCCTTTTTGATTTATCGTTTAATAAAATTAATTTATATCAACCGACTAACCAGGACTGCCATCCTTGTTGGTCTTTTTTTGTATCTTGATATACTGTTGCGCTAACAAAGCAGACTTTTCTTTTTCATACATCAAATCAGCATACTGCTTGCTTATTCGTAATATCTCACTTCTTCGCAATTTTGGGCCTCCTTAACTTCTGTCCTTTCCCAACAATTTTCAATCCAACCACCTAACCACAATACTGATAAGAAACCATATAAAACTTTTGAAAATGTTGGGCTTAGCTTATATAAAGCCATACCAATTAATAGGACCACTAATAGTGCTGCTAATCTTCTGTACTTATACATCTTTCTTACCTCCACAAATCATGTTGTACATTTTTTCAACTCTCACTAAATCGTGTTGGGAATACATTTCAACAATATGATCTACATCACGCCCTGTTTCGTTAGCAATTTCGATTAACATTTTTTCTCTTGTCATTTGCTCTTTCTCTTTTCTAAAAAATTATCGATGTCTTTCTTGTCATATCTGTATGTTCCGCCAACAGTTATCTCTCTCAATCCATCTTTAACCCAACTAGTTAGAGTATCTACACTCAAACCTCCAACATACTCACAAGCTTCTTTTCTTGATAAGTATCTACTTTGTGTTTCTTTTTGCTTCATCATGCTTTCAAATGTCTTTTCGCAAACATTCATAATTTCACTTTTGAAGTTATCCATAAAATCGCTACTAAATAATTCCATTTGTATCCCCCTTAACTAGCTTGTTCTGATTCAACCAAAGGCAAAATTCCATTATCTTTTAAAAGTTCATAGATAAAGATATGACCCTTTTGAGTCCATTTGATTTGAGGTTTCATAACTGTGCTGCCCGGCCATAATTTCATTTCAGTATGCGTATAGCCTTTATCTTGATATTTACTATAATTTAGCCATGTCTCACCTTGCTTATACTGAATACCTAAATCGTGAAGCAACTTATTCATTTTATTAGCGGACATGCCATAGTTTTTAGCGATAACACTGATTGTGGTTAAACTATTGTTGTTTAAAATGTTGTCATAATAATCTGCTTTAGGTTGTAACTCATTAACCCTCTGTTCAGCAACTAATCTAAGTGTTCGTTCTTCTTTCAAACGATTCATCGCTTCAATCATTAGATCTGGATTGTCTAGCAATTCATCGGTTGCGTACATTCCATGTTTTCGGATAGTTGGCAATACTTCACTTGTTACCCAACGTTTAAATTTTTTAGCGGTAGGTAACTTTGATTTTAGAATCAAACTATATAGACCTGATTCGTTGATAAGAATCAAACTTGTTCCGTTAACGGTGAACGAATCGTTCTGCGTTTTATCTTCAATATCTACATGATCTCTAATCGCTTTAGCAGTATTTGAATACCCTAATATGCTTGCAACATCTTTTCCGATAAAATGCGGTTCAGCATTTACTAAAACTGTTCTCACTTCATTCTGTTCAAAATTAAAAATTTGCGTTGTCTTCATACTAAAATCCCCTCTCTTTCTTAATCGCATTTACGCGACTGTTCCTGCAAAAAAAATATTGATTGCTTCATCTGCTGTTAACGGAATTTCTTTAGCTAACTTTTGAGCTTCAAGAACTGTAAAATTACCGCCTTGTTTCATTTTCCTATAAAACGTACTTCTATCAATGCCAATTGAATTAGCAACAGATTCTTGGGTAGTTCCTCTTTCTACAATTATGCCTTTTAACTTTTGAACGTTAACCATCGATATACCTCCTTTTAGATAATCGCATTTACGCGACTTAATAAACAAACTATACAACACTGTAATTTATTAGTCAATAAAAAAGTAGCATTAATGCTATTTATTTTGTTGCATTATTGCAACACGTGTTTTATAATATTTTTAGGAGGTGTTCACATGTCAATTGGACAACGTATAAAAGATAGAAGAAAAGAATTAAATATAAGTGCTGATAAAATAGCTGAAAAATTAAATGTTTCTAGATCAACTATTTTTAGATATGAAAAAGGAGATATCGGAAAAGTTCCGACAGAAGTTATTGTTGATTTAGCCGATATTCTCCAAACAACCCCTGGTTATTTAATGGGTTGGAGTGGTAAAAATGGAGAAATGTTAGTTGATGAAGATAGCACATACTTCGATAATACTATTGATATAATGAGAGAATTAAGTACTGAACGAAAACTTGATGTCTACAACTTCGCTAAAGAACAACTTGAAGAACAAAACAGTAAAGTTATTAAGCTTGAACGCCCTATTGTAGATTTAACAAACGAAGTTTTATATGCGTTAGATGGTAAAGATGTATCTGAAGAAGATAGAAAGAAAGCTGAAGAAGCTATACAAGCTCATTTAGATAAGAAAAACAAGTAGGTGTTGTATTATGAATAACTTAAATAGCAGTATTATTGAAATGTTAGAGAGCAATGATTATACGTTGCTCTTTAGTGATATAAAATGCAACGGGATGTTTGTTCCTTCTTGGAAAGCAATCGTTATTAACGAAAATTTATTAAATTCAAACGATGTTAACTTTGCAGTGGCTCATGAATTGTGCCACCTTATGAGCGAACATGAGGAACTTTCAGCTCTTTATACAGGAAGTTCAGTACAGCGTTCTAAAATGGAATATGAAGCTAACTACGGGGCGATTATGATGCTTATTGATGTTTATATGAAAGATAACTATATTGATTTAGAGGATGTTAATTATCTAGTATTTATGAAATATTTCGGAATACCAAACAATCTAAATGATTGTGTCGAATCTATATTCAATGATCGTTTGTCAGAAATTAAAAAAGCTGTTTAAATCAAAAAACACCCACAAGATACTGTGATATCTCGTGGGTGTATCCTACCAATATGATAGACATAACAATTAAATTATATCATATTTGGAGGATGTTATTATGAAAAAAATTTTACCTGTAGTTCTTCTATCCGCAGTGTTATTAGTTGGTTGTTCTTCGAGTAACGAAGAAATAGAAAGTCTAAAAAAAGAAAATAGTGAATTAAAAGAAAAGTTGGCAAATTCGGGTTCTTTTTCAAATGAAAGAGAAACAAGCCCTACGCAAAATGAACCAGAGCAAGAATCTAGTGAAACTAAAATAATAAAAAATAACGAAATACTTAAGCTAGGTAATCAAGAAAAAGAAATGGCCAACTTTAAAATAACAAAAGTAAGCACAAATCCAGTAGATTTCCCTGACTTTATGCAAAGATCAAACGACTTTAACTTAAATAAAATGGTGTCACTACATATAGAATATAGTAATACCGCTATTAAAGAAGGTTTCTTGCCAAGCACACATGATTTTCAAGCTTACGATACAAAAGGAACTGTGTTAAATAGATTAGGTTTACAAGACGGGCAAGATAAAGCAGCTGAAGGAAGAACTAATAAAACAAAAATATTCTTTGAATTACCTACTGAAGGTAGTGAAGTGAACGAAATAGAAGTTGATTATTCTAACTCTGGAAATAAAATAGCTACATTCAATTTAAAAGTCAGTCATTAATAAAAAATAACAGCACCCATCCCCACTAAGAGAAAGTGCTGTTAAACATAAAAAATAACCTATTAAATAGGCGTCTTTATTGTACCCTATTTTACAGGAAAAATAGGAGGATTACAAATTGGCAGATATAAAAAAATATAAAAAAGCAAATGGTTTAGAATTTTATATGTTTAGTGCCTATCTAGGGATTGACCCTAAGACGGGTAAAGAAAAAAGAACTACACGAAGAGGTTTCAAAACAAAACGCGAAGCAAAAATTGCGCTATCTCGATTAGAAACTGAAATTGCAGAGAACGGATTTCAAAAAAATGAAAAGAAAACTTATCAAGATTTATATGATATGTGGCTTCCAGAATACGAAAAAACAGTAAAGGAAAGTACATACGTGAAGACTGAACGTTTATTCAGAAATCATATTTTACCAGCATTTGGAGATACCTTTATAACTGAAATAGACGTCATGAAATGTCAGGAAGTTATGAATGTATGGCATGCTAAACTTAAACGTGATAAAACTGTTATGAATTACGCAGGAATGATATTCGATTTTGCTATCAGACTAGGTTTAATAACAATCAACCCAACAAAATATATAATCAGACCACGTAGACAAATTAAAATAACAGATAAAAAAGAAGTTAATTTTTATACTAAAGATGAACTAAAAGAATTTTTGGACTGTCTTGCAAAAGAAAATAATACGAAAGCTTATACGTTCTTCTATTTATTAGCCTATACTGGCATGCGTAAAGGTGAAGCCTTTGCTCTAACTTGGAAAGACGTAAATATGACTAAAGGAACCATAACCATCAATAAAACGATGTCTAGGGACAAACAAAACAAACTTACGATAAATACCCCTAAAACTATCAACGGCATACGAGAGATAGCAATAGACCCCTCTACCATTAAGGTGTTAAAACAGTGGAAAAAAATACAACGTGAAGAATTGCTAATTCTAGGTTATAATAGTATGAATTCTGAACAACTTATTTTTCACAGTAATAAGAATACGTTGCTTCAACCAGGTAAAACAAGAAAATGGATATTACAGGTCCAACAGAAATATAATCTTAATGAAATAACGACGCATGGGTTAAGGCACACTCACTGCTCATTATTATTTGAAGCAGGAGCAACTATTAAAGAAGTCCAAGATAGACTAGGACATTCTGATATAAAAACAACTATGAATATCTATGCTCACGTTACAGAAAATGCCAAAGAAGAAACCGCTGATAAATTTGCAAAATATATGCAACTTTAAACGTCGTAGTCAAAACCGTAGTCAAAAATATTAAAACATTGACATATCAACGATATAAGCCATCGAACCAACTCCCGCCGCCTCCATATTGAACAATATGGAAGTACTGGACAAACCCCTTGGTTTAACCGAGGGGTTTTATTTTTTACTTATAATTCGAACTCACAACTATAAGGACTGATTGATTATGAAAAAAAAAGATATAAAAAAATTTTCAGATAAATTAACTAAATTGAATGAACAACTCAACTTTAATAATACTATTCCAAAAATTCGTTATCGCAAACAAACAAAACTAGCAAGCAGACTCTATTTATCAAAAACGCTTGATCAAAATACGGACCTAATTAATACGATTGAATCTCAACTTAAACTAGACTTAAAACGTATAGATGAAACGCTCCACTCAAAATAACACTCAAAGGATATCATTATGTTTAACTCATTATTTAAATCTAAAACAACATTAGAACTTGAGTCTATTGCGGATCACTGCTCACGTTCTGTTGCCGAACTTCAACAATTAAGAGACTCACTGGCGGATATAGGAGACCAGACCCATCATTCAAATAAGGCCTTTCTATCCGGTCAAAATTACCTCATTACCGTTTACTTACCTTTAATAGACGGTTTCATTCTTTGCTACAATACATTATCAGAAACGAATGAACAACTTACACCGCAAGCTTTTTCTGAAACTAAAATCAAGAAGTTCCAGGCTTTTTTAATTAGAAAAAGATTGAATCGTTTATCTCGTTTACTTAATAAAACTGTCGAAAAAAAACAAACTATCATTTCTAACTTTCTTTATAACTGGTCTGTTAGAAGTCAAAAACGACTAGAGCCACGATGGAAAAAAATTAATGAGATACTAACCGCACATCCAGATATTTTTTCAGAACTTGATACAATTACAACTTACTTAGAACAAGGTGTTGAAACAATTCAGTCAAACAAGGCATGGAACGAGGACAGCCACTCTTTCTCTTGCGAAACTTTAGACTTAGAGTGGGTAATTGGTCTAAAAAATGCTAAGAAAAAAAGAAATTGGAACCATTGGCAAGCTACAAAATCACAAGTCCAAACATTAACTACCACACCGTCTAGTTTAGAAGTCTTTAAACAACTAGAACCAACGATTTTTAATACTTTAGCTTACGCAGATGGATGGGACCAATCTGCTTTAGATGCTCTCAGAATTTACTTATTAACTAATTGCCCAGATAATTCGATTGCAACGCAAAACTACCTATGGGATATTTTGTTAAATGACCGAAAAAAAGTAGGCTCTCCTACTTACCTAGTTCTTTTCAAAAATAGCACCCACACTCCCTTCAAGAAATTAGAATTAGTATTACAACATTTAGGTGCCGAAATTGATAACTTCGACATGTTGCAACTTAAAGGACCGTTCACTATCGATACAAACCTGGCTCCACACAGTCACTTTATTGAATTACTCTCTCAAACTGTTCAGCAAGCCTATCCGGACAGCGACTTAGATTCAATGAAACTCCATCAACTGCGTATGTATTTTGATAAACAAAATATAGAGTATATCAAAGAAAACTTTCCAAATAGTTCTGATGAAGCTTCACTTATTGATTACGTCTTTGCTGAAGCACCGAAAGGCTTAAATGGACAACTTTTAATTAAAGAACGTGGTCGTTTTCACAATAAAATTCCAGATGGTCAAATTTACCGTGATTATATCTTGCATTACGCTAATAGAAAACGATTAACACCAAATTTCCATTCTGAATTTATCTTAGATCGGTCAGGGCACTTTTTAAGTCAGTGGAACGTGTTAAAAACAGAAGGGAATACTGTTATCAGTAATCCTGATTGTTACGAATTCACAGAGGATTTTCAACGCCAAGTTTTAGACGGTGAATCTTTAAATTACGGTCGTAAAAACGATGCTGAACATGCTCGTTTAGATAGTAATCCTCCTCTAGTTTTAGATCACAAAATACGAGTTCAATGCAAAAAGAACTGGTACAGTCCTAGTACATCTGACTATTCTTTTAAAGAAGTCGACCCTGGAGATTCATACTCTAAATAAAAAACTCACTATCCTAAGATAGTGAGTTTTAATTTAATTATTTTTTACCACATAAGCGGTAGATTGCTTCCGCATAAATTTCCATTGTTTTTTCCATTTCATCTAATTGCCAAGTTTCATTAGCTTGGTGCATAGTATCCACAGTATTTTCAAACATTGCTCCAAAAGCAACACAGTTATCCATTGTTCTAGCAAATGTCGCCCCACCAGAAATTAATGGCTCACGCATATCACCTGTAACATCACGATATGCACCTAATAATGTTGTAACTAACTCTGAATCTTTTGGTACATATAATGAAGCTAAGAAATCATGCTCATGGTAGTCAAATCCAATTTCTTTAGCTGCTTCTTGTAATTTAGCTTCAACTTCTTCTTTTTCAAAAGTAACTGGAATACGGATATCAATACCGATTTTAGTTTCTTTTTCATTCATTTCAACTGTTGCACAGTTAAATGTTAATGCGCCAGATGCGTCATCTTTGAATTCTCCAATGGCACTTACACCATTAGCATCATCTTTAACAACTTTTCCTAAGAAGTTTACACCAGCTTCATCATGGACTGCTGCCATAGCTTCAGCTAAACGAGTATTAGCATTAATCCCACCAGGAGCATCTTTAGAGTGGATTGCTTTACCTTTAACATGTAATTCGCCATCTACTTCTTCAAAGTCATAACCTAATTTTGTTAATTCAGCTGCAACTTCAGCCATTTTTTCACCACGGTAGATAGATGTATCTGGAACAACGTTTAATGCTGCCCCACCTGACATTTCAAACCCTTTAACGCCAGCACCTGTTAAAATAACTTGTAGTAAGCCTTTTTCAGCATAAATAACCGGGAAGTCTGAATCTGGTGCAATCCCCATATCAACACCTTGTTCTTTTTCATGATATTTAGCCATACAACGCCATAAGTTCTCTTCATCAGTTCCGAAAATGAAACGGATTTTTTTATCAAACTCAACACCAGCGTCTCTTAATGCTTTAATTGCATATAAAGCTGCGATTGTAGGACCTTTATCATCTTGTACGCCACGACCTACTAAGGCATTGTCGACAACTGTTGCTTCAAATGCAGGTGTGTTCCATAATGTTAAATCTCCAGCAGGAACAACATCTAAGTGACATAAAACACCAAATGTTTTTTCTCCTTCACCTAATTCAGCATAACCATAGTAGCCTTCTGGATCGATAAATGTTGTAAAACCTTCTTCTTCAAAGATTTTTAATCCTTCAACTAAACTATCTAAAACATCTTGTCCAAATGGCGCACCCGGTACTGCATCTTGTAAATAAGACGGTACTTTTACTAAACGTTGTAATGTGCTAATTGCTCCAGCTTTGTGTTCCTCTGTAATAAATTTTTTCATTTGTTACACACCTTTCTATTTCAATTAATAATAATTATATTAGGATTTGGTATGAAATAAACGACTAAAAATCCGCCTATTAACCAAGTAAACTAAGAATAACATATTTTATTAAATTAGTAAGCCAATATCCCTATTTTTCGTACATATATATTGAACAAAAAGAAAGCTAACTATAAAGAACATGTTGGCTTGATGTCCTTGTAAGAGAATTAGCTTTCTTGTAATCAGGGAAGAGCCTAAACAACCTGCTCAAAATCACGAGTTGTCTAATTGAAAATGGCAGGTCGCTATGATATTATGTAAGCATAATATTCTAATAGATTACACCCTACTCACTACGTCCGGACAGACACGAGTAAAAAACTAACCTTAAAAGAAAATCCAACTTACAAATCGAGTATAATTCCTTTTTTTCCGATTGTCAATACAAGTGAGGATTTTTCTCCTACAAGGGAACCAAAGGATGACCATCATGACTATTTATTCAAAAATAAAACTATTAATTGAAGATTACCCTAATCTTAGTATCTCAAAATTAGAAAAAGAACTAGGCTTTGGTAGTGGTACAATCAGAAAGTGGCAAAATCAAACGCCTGCTTTTGATAAAGTTGAAAAAGTAGCCTCTTACCTCAATGTTCCTATTACTTACTTTTCAAATGAGCCTGAAGAACCAATCAACCCTCTTTCAACTAAGTTAACGAGTAAGATTGAATTCGAACTAAAAAAACGTCCCCAAGAAGAACAAGAACATTTACTTAATGAAGTTTTAAATTTCTTTGGTTATCAAGTTAGCCAATTAGATGAAAAAAAGAAGTAGACTAATTTAAATTAGTCTACTTCTTTTTTAGTGCTCTGCTCCGCCAACAAGTTTTAAATCATCTTGGTCTTTTAGTTCAACAATTTTTACTAATGTAGCTTCTAGTGCTTTAGAAATATCTGAAATACTCATAGAAGGCATTGAAGACTTCGTTACAACTTGTTCATGAATATAAGGAACATGAATAAAGCCCCCCTTTACATTTGGAAATTCAGTTGCAATCATATATTGAACTTGATACATAATGTGGTTGCAGACAAAAGTTCCCGCTGTATTAGAAACACTTGCAGGATAACCTGCCGCTTTAACGCCTTCTACCATTGCTTTAATTGGTAATTGAGTAAAGTAAGCTGGTGCACCATTTTCTTGTATCATTTCATCAATCGGTTGATTACCCTCATTATCTGGAATACGAGCATCATCCATATTAATTGCCACACGTTCAGGTGTAATACCGAAACGACCGCCTGCTTGCCCAATATTTAAGACAACATCCGGTTGATATTTATGAATAGCTGCTTTTACAACCTCAGCTGATTTATTAAAGACAGTCGGAATTTCTAATTTAATAATCTCGCTATCTAAAATAGTGTCAGGTAATTCTTTTACTGCTTCCCATGCTGGATTAATTTTTTCTCCGCCAAATGGATCAAAGCCAGTTACTAAAAGTTTCATATCTAATTCCTCTTTTCTTATTTTTTAAAATGCCCAGAAATACATTAAAACAATATGGAAAATCATCATAGCAATCGCCATTGGAGCTTGCACTTTAATAACACCATTATTGTCTTTCATTTCTAAAATCGCCACTGGTAATGTATTAAAATTAGCAGCCATTGGTGTTAATAAGGTCCCACAAAATCCTGCTGTCATAGCTAATGTACTCGCAACGATTGGATCGCCCCCCTGTAAAATAACAAAAGGAATACCAATACCTGCTGTGATAACCGTAAATGCGGCAAACGCGTTCCCCATAACCATAGTGAAAATAACCATTCCCATCACATAAGCAATCGCTCCTGCTAATTTATTTCCTTCAGGGATAACTGTAGAAATACCTGTTGCAATAACATCACCAACCCCAGCTTGCGAGAAGATTATTCCCAATGCCGCTAAAAGTTGAGGTAATATCCCCGTAGGACCTACTTGTTGCATCATACGATCACTATCTCCAACAATTGTTTTAGCATCTGCTTTCGTTAATAAAATAACAATAATTAAAGAACCTACAGCTCCTAATCCAATTCCCACTTGTCCTCCAAGTGGGGTGAATTGTGTAATTAAAACCGCAATAACTGCCAATGAAATACATGGAATAAATATTTTACTCCCAATTTTTTCTGATGAAGCTTGTGATTTTTCTTCATCTACCGCCATTAATTCCCCAATCTTAACTTGTTTTAACCCTGTAAGAATACCTAATAATACAACTAACAAGCCATTCAACCAATCTGGGAATACCTTACCACACGCAAATAAAATACCTAAATCAAGCCAGAATAAACTTGTTCCAAATCTGGCAGGATGATTTTTAGAGGTAAATGTTTTATAAGCCGTTAAGGCTAATAACATTCCAATCACAACATAAAAGAACTCTAGAAAATATTTTACAAATTGTTCCATTATTTATTACCTCTATCTTTCAATATGCCATATTTTTTCTGTAAGTAACGATCAAATAAAGTATGAATTATCGCTACAAAAATAAGAGCAAATAAGGCTACTGGAATAGCTCTCAACGCAATATCTACACCCGTCATTTTATATCCCAACGAATCCATCGTCCCAACAATTAATAACACTCCTGAAGAGGCTATAAATGTATTTTGAGCAAAGAAATTACCATAGTTATCTGTTGCAGCAGATAACGCTTTGATTGTATCTTTATCCTTGTCATCTAAAGGCCCATATTTGGTCTCTGCGGCAGCCTCAGCCATTGGTTGGACTAATGGGCGAATAAATTGTGTGTGCCCTTGTATTCTAATAGATAACGCACAGGCAACTTCTCTAATAAATGTATATAACGTTAAAAACTTGCCTGGTGTCAGTCCTTCAATTTTACTGATCAAATAAACAGCACGCTGTCTTAATCCAAATCTTTCTGATAATCCAATCATAGGGAGTGTTAATAAAAACATCGTGACAAGACGATTATCCACAAACGCTTTCCCCAATAACTCCAAAAATTCTACCAATGATATGCCTGACACTAAAGCTGTTGATAAACCCGCAATTAATACGACAGCAATTGTATCAAATTTCAATAGAAAACCTATTAAAATAATAGCAATACCTATTAACTTAATCACACTATCACTCCTTTTTATTGATTTTTTAATTTTAACATAATACCCTGGTTAAACACTATTTAAAGTAAAAAAAACTTATAACCCAAGTGTTAGCTATAGGTTATAAGTTTTTTATTACATATGTTTTTTTATTTCACGTTCATATTCAGATTCATTTGCTTTAGAGATACGGCGTTTACGTCCTTTAATTCCTTTTTCATCTAAGGCCTTCATTACAAGAGAACCTTTTCCATTTAAGATTTCAACAAACGTAGAGACATCTAGTAAATCAATAACACCAATATCATCTGCCGATACGCCATCGATATTAGCAATAGCACCGACAACATCACCTGCACGCATCTTCGTCTTCTTACCTGCATTAATATGTAACTTCGTAATCTCTTCTTTAAACACAAGTTCTTTAACTTTTTTTAACTTAGGCTGACGTTCTTGTTTGGCAGTAAATGAAGGCATTTTATCAGCTACTAAACTTTCCTTAGGCGCAATCATTTGTCTCCATGCCCCTTCATTAAACTCAGCAATTTCATCGAAGTTCTTCCCATCATATTGATTAACAAAGGTAATCGCTTTACCTTCTTTGTCTAATCGAGCCGTTCGGCCAATACGATGTGTATAAGTCTCAACAGAATTTGGGAAATCAAAATTTACAACCAATGACACATCCGAAATATCTAATCCTCTCGCTGCAACATCTGTAGCAACTAAGAAACGATGATACCCTTGTTTAAATTCCGTAATAACTTTACTTCTATCACGTTGCTCCATTCCACCATGTAACATAACCGGTTTAGCACCTAGAGCACTTAGTCCCTCTGACAATTCTTCTACCACATCACGAGTGTTACAGAAAATGATACTCGTATTTGGATTATCGACAACTAAAACATCTAAAAGAAGTTGAACTTTATCATCTTCATTCACATTATAATAATATTGATCAATTCTATTTTGCACTTTATCCTCACTCTGTACTTCAATATATGACGCATCTGGTAAATATTTATCCGCCAGCTTTTGAATAGCAGCTGGCATTGTTGCAGAAAATAAACCGATGTTAATATCTTCAGAAACAGAAGCTAAAACCTTATCTACTTGTTCAATGAATCCCATAGCTAACATTTCATCCGCTTCATCAATAATGACTGTTTCAATTTTGCTTAAGTCAATCGTCCCACGATTAACGTGATCAAGTAAACGCCCCGGTGTTGCCACAACAATATGGGTCCGTTGTTTTAATAATTTCTCTTGTTTTTGGAATGGACTTCTACCAAAAATAGCAGCCACTTTTAAACGTTTAAAACGAGAAATATTAAAAACTTCCGTTTGTATTTGCATCGCTAATTCGCGAGTAGGAGTCAAGATTAACACTTGCGGTAAACGCTCTTCCCATTCAACTTGTTCACACATCGGAATAGCGAAAGAAGCTGTTTTCCCACTACCTGTTTGAGATTTTACAACAATATTCTTCTTTGACTTCAAGAAAGGAAAGACCTCTTGTTGAACTTGTGTTGGCTTTGTATAATCTAAATAATCTAAAGCTTTTATCAATTCACTACTTATATTTAATTCGTTAAATCCATTTTCACTCATAATTTTCTCCTGTTTCTTTTCTATTTTAATAGTAACAAAAAAGACACATCGAAATGTGTCTTTACCGTAATATCTAAGCGTGGCAACGTCCTACTCTCACAGGGGGAAACCCCCAACTACCATCGGCGCTAAGAAGCTTAACTTCTGTGTTCGGCATGGGAACAGGTGTATCCTTCTTGCCATCGCCACCACACTTT
>NZ_NGJY01000003.1 GCF_003987565.1 Vagococcus fessus | reverse complement strand
CGAATGTTACTTCACTTAGATTTTTAATAAAAATCTTAAAATTTAGTTTGTTGTCTCAACTAATGAGAACAACATCCTACACGTTTGGTTCGTCTTACTTTGTTCAGTTTTCAAAGGTCTACGTTGTGTCGTTGTCGCCTTAGCAACTTAATCATAATATCATGATTAGTTGATGTCGTCAACTACTTTTTTGAAAAAGTTTTTTATGTTTTTTCGTTTGTGCTACACGTCGTAGCGACATGTATTAATATACCAAGCTTATCAATCAATTGCAAGCTTTATTTGTAAAAAAAAGAACCTTAGCTAACTAAGGTCCGATTTATTAAAAAATACGATAGACATACTCTTCTTTAGGGGCATCTATTTGTAGCGTTTTATCGACTTTCACCACAGGCAGCACTTGCCCAAACGGTTCATAAAATTCAGTATCGATAACACCTGTTACCTGTAACCAAGTATTGTCATCCCATTTTTTTTCTGGATTATCAGTTTGTAACATTAATCCATAGACTCCTGAGTCTGCCACACAGTGCAGTATTCCAAATCTAAATAGAAATGTTTTTTTCGTTTGTTCTTGATTATAGGCAAATCCTGTTAACTTCACTTTTTTACCATTAAATTCTTTTGGATAGTTATAAATTAGCTCCATCACTTCCAAATAATTCTCATCAGTTAAATCGATCTCTTTTTTATCTTTGTAATGAGAAAGATCTTTTTCCATTAATTCATCATAGTCTTTATCATTAAAGAAGATGTGAGTGTTTGGCTTTAGGTATTGTTGCTCAATATCTCCAAAACTCGTACTATCTTTACTAATCGGAAAATTAAACCCTTTTGCATCAATAATACTTGCATCTAGGTTAACTGTTGGTAATAAGAAAACCACCAATACCGGTAAACTCACTAAAAAATAAGTACTCACTTTGCCAAACCATGTTTTACTTCCATGATTGTGCCCGTCATCGCAGTCACATGACTCTTTAGTTGTATCTTCACGCACCCATCTAATAAGCTGAATAACAGCTAAAAACAAGGCAAAAAACATTGTCATTTTACTCAAATACTGATATTTAGGGTTAATATACTGATTGATTTTACCGCTTGTTTGAAGGTAACTCATCATCATGAAATATCCCGCTAAGATCCATGTTCTAATCATCTAAAGTACCCCTTTCTTCTATAATAGTAATGTGTAAATAAAGACAATAACGGTAACCAACCCTACTAATTTAAGCATAAATTTTCGTGTAAAATGATGACTCATCATCATTAAATTCTTAATATCCACCATTGGACCGTATACTAAAAATCCAATTACAGGTGTTAATCCAAACATACTTTTCATTGAGGTTCCGATAAAAGCATCTGCCTCTGAACATAGTGATAAAATAAAAGCAAACCCCATCATAATAAGAATACTTGTGACTTTGTTTGATGCATATGGGAATAAAAGTGCTGTCTTTAAATAAGTTTGCATTAGTGCCGCTAATAAGGCGCCAATAACCAAGTAACGTCCTGTATCAAAAAATTCATCCACACTATGTTGTAGAGCATGACTGATTTTATTAACTAATGATTTTTTTTCTCTAGATGAAACATTTTGACTACAACAACTTTCACTATGAACATGAGCGATTCCTTCTTTTTTATATTCTTCCTTTAATATCGTATCTTTATTACGGTACGCTAACCATAGTCCAATTAGAAAAGCAACCACTAAACTACCTAATACTCTTAAAAAAACAGGATAACTGTCATTATTGAAGGCTATATAGGTAGAAAAAAGGACCACTGGATTAATAATCGGTGCCGTTAACATGAAGGTAATTGCTGTATAACTCGGTACCCCTTTTTTTAGTAACTCTTTTACAATAGGAACAATCCCGCACTCACACGATGGAAAAAAGAAGCCCAAAAACATTCCTGTCAAAATTGCTAGGATTTTATTTTTCGGTATCCATTGTTTCACTTTAACTGGATCTAAAAAACTTTGAAGAAAACCAGTCACAACACAACCAAATAAAACAAATGGAACAGCTTCGATAATAATTGAAACAAAAATAGCACTAGCTTGTAATACTGATTGAGGTAAATTTATCATATCTATTCCTTCTCACTTTAAATTTCTGATTATTTACTTATCATAATATATTTGAACAAGGCTGACTAGCACCTTATCCATAACTTAATTATTTAGAAAGAAATTAAAAGACGCAAACAAAGATAGGGTTCTTTGTTTGCGTCTTTTTTTAAATATAACTTGAAAGTTTTGATACTAACTCTTCCTCAGAACTTACTATCTCACCATTCAATTTAATTAAGCCTGTTGTGTATAGGTTAAGATAATGAAATTGATTCTCTCCCACTTCACTCAACGCTTTTAATTTATCTGGTTGAGTTGCACCTTGTTGCCTAACATCTGTGTACAACCCAATAACTCGAATTCCCTTCGCATAAGCCACGCCTATCTCAGTTGCTACACCCGTATCAATTGTATGACCATCTAATACAGCTATAACGATATCACTTGCAACTAAAGCTTCTGTATCGAATTTAGCAATCATTTTAGAGTCGGCATAAGCTGACTTATCATTAATACCCAGTTGTTCTTGAGGGACATAGATATCTAAGCCCTTAACCGTTTCTCTAATTAATTCTACCAAATAGGCATTATAGCGACGTTCCATTTCAGAAAAAAGCGGTGCTGCATAATAAATTTTTGTCATCAGTCTTCCTCCTAAGAGTTAATCGTATTAATAATCACTCTTATTATAGCAGACTTAACGTAAATGATATTTGTTGATTACTTGCACAAATTCTTTTTGTTCAATATCACCTTTCACACCATCTTCAATACGATTATCACGTAATAACATCATCACAATATATAAAATAACCGCACAAATAATAAAGCTAATAAACATCCATTTGTAGTCCATCCCTGTTGCATCAAGAATTTTACCAATAACTATAGACGGTGTAACACAACCAATAATCCCCCCTAATGAGAAAATACCAAATGAAGGAGAAAATGATTTCCCTTTAAACATTGCCAACGGTAGGCTATAAAGTACTGTAAATGCGGCATTTGTTAATAGATTACCTGTTGCCATGATAATAAACAATGGAAACTTACCACTTACTCCTGATGGAATTAATGGCATTAAACAGATGACTAACACACCTAAAATCATACTCACTCCTATAAAATGACCTTCTCGGCCTTTGAACCATTTATTAATAACAAATGAACTTCCAATCCCACCTACTAGTAAGAATATACCTGCTAAGGCTGCTAAAACACCTAAAGATACCATGTCCAATTCTTTATTAACTGCTAAATAAGTTGGCATTAAATTAGCCGCACCTATAACCACAAAGTTAACACACGCCGCACCTATAGCCATTAACCATAAGTTTGGATTATTTAAAATTGAGCGAATCGGTAAATCAGGCTCTGACTCTTCTTCTTTTTTCCCTTCAATTTTTGGCATGAAGACAGCAAAACCAAATGCTGCTATCAAAGCTACTCCGGCTACAATCCAGTATATAGCTTGCCATTTCACTTCTGCTAATGAAGCAAAAGCAAGTGGACCAACTAAAGCAGCGACACCTAATGATGAGAGTAGAATAGACTGTGCAAAACTTTTCTTATCTTCTGGTATTACTTTATTAACTGCTAAAGTTGAAGCTGGTGGATAAGCCGTATGTCCAAACATACCTGAAATAAAACGAACAGCTAAGAATAGCCATAGTGATCCTGAAATACTACTAAATAGTAAAGCTGTTATACCAATAATAATTAATGAGCCTACAATCACCCATTTTGTATTTAATTTATTTAATAAGAACCCCATTGGTATCTGCATTAAACCTATTCCTAAATAAAAAGTTGAGACAATCAACCCTTTATCAGTTTCATTAAATCCATATTGATCTGTAAAAGGGATTAATGAGAATGCCATAGACTGTTTGTCTAAATAAACGATACTGTAACCTAAAAATAATAAAAATAATGTCGTGATTTGCTTTTTGTTCATTTTTTTCCTCCTAATAACGAATAGAGTTAATAGTAACATAATTCATTTTTCGTATAAAGAGCGTTTATTTAATAATTGTCCTAAAAATTTAATTTTATGCAAAAAAAAAGACAAATTAAAAACCCTTTGTAAACAAAGGGTTAGTTGTTACTTAACTAGAGATTCTGCTATAGCCAGTGCCTTACCACCATATACAGTAGAAGGGCCACCACCCATCAAGATTGCAATATTAACTACCTCAGCTATTTCTTCCATTGTAGCACCCAACGAAATCGCTGTTTTAACGTGTGATAAAATACATCCTTCACATCTCACACCAATAGCAATACCCAGCGCAATAAATTCTTTAGTCTTTTTATCCAAGACATCGTCTTTCACAGCCTCACCATGTAACCCTTTGAATGCTTTAGCTACATCCGGACAGTGTTTCGCCATTAGAAGTGAATTATCCTTTAATTCTTTGTATGAATCAGTAAATTCTGTCATCTCAATCGCCTCCTAGTTTAATACTCTTATCATAAACGATGAAAGCCTTTTCTGCTAATGAGATGCTCTATTTTAAAAAATTATTTTAATTCATTTAAAAGAGTTTCCACTACTTCGCAAGCTTGCTCGTATCTGCCCATATACGTTGGATCATCTAATAAAATAACTTTATCCGACCACCCGTATTTTTCAATAATGGCCATAAAAGAATCGTGCATCGCCATACGTTCCTCTTCATCAGCTGTCGACATATCCCTAAATCCATCATTTACATACTCAGTAATTGGTGGAATAACAAATATTTTTTCAAACTTTTGACGTTTCGCATAAATTTCAAATGTCTGTCGAACACTTTCATAGTCATCTGGCGCATAGAGTTGTGTATACACTTCTGTTGTCGAAATATCTGTATCAAAAAAGACAACTCCCCTATTCCCAGCACTTCTAATAGCTTCACGGTTATCTTCAAATTGTGCGATACCCATACCTAATAAATCTTGAATCAACAACTCATTGTCACGAACATTAAATAGTGGCTCATATGTTCTAGCCGCTTCTCGTGTATACGGTGCATTAAATCGGCGAGCTAAGTCCCTAACTAATGATGTTTTTCCAGTAGATGGACTGCCTATCACTAGATAGTTTTTTGAAAAATATTTTCTAAACGGCGGCATAATATAATCCCAATTTTTCAATGGATTTTCACGAATAGCTGTCCCGCTAATCGGCAACAACTGACGATCAACTAGAACGACTTCGTCTTGAGGTCTTAACTCGTTCAGCTTCTCTTTGTACTCCAATTCACCTGTATACCAAACATATGATGCCTCTGGATTAACTGTCAATTTTTTAACTTCAGTCATAACTAACTCTAACCAAGGAATCCAACCCTTCGGCATTGGAGGAATATGATCTTCATTAACATACGTAACAGAAACCGTATTGTCCTCAGAAAATATTTCACGTGCTGAACGACCGCGTTGCGTCAAATTCATCCCAGCATTTTCACCACGATCACCTGTATAACCACTTACCACAACAATACATCCATCATTTTCACGCTTCGCACGGATAATTTCTGAGTAATGTCCTTGGTGAAGTGGGCTCACTGTTCCAAAGAAAATACCAATCTTGTCACCTTTAATCTTTTTTTCAGTTATATCGAATAATTGCTTTTTCATCTGGTTACTCCTTATAGCTATTCTTTTATTTTCAACTATCTGCTTGCTTCATTACGAAAATAGTGTACCATATTTTTTTTAAACGCTACTATTATTTAAACTAAAAAAAACATTTCCTAATCAAATGATTAGAAAACGTTAACTTGTTCCACGTGAAAGGCAGCTTGATGCTCTTTTTTTCGTTGTTTCTCTTTAGAATTATCTCTAAAAAAGATAATAAATACCAACGTTATAATAATTAATAATAAACTCAGATTACGCTTGCGTTGGTCCGTTAATCGGTAACGCCAAAATAAAACTAATCCCACAAAAAATAATAATCCAAATAGCGTGTCTAACATGTTTCTCAGTCCTCTTTTCCTTTATGGCCCTAATAAGTCATATATCTCTTTCGATAATTTTGCAATTTTTTCATAACCCATATCATTTTTCGTCATGACAGATAAAACATAAGGCTCTTTAGCATAAACAACAGCAATATCGTGTTCATACCCCTCCACATCACCAATCTTATGAGCGACATCAACAGGTAAATACTTAGCAATACGCTCATCATCATATTCCGTATTCTTCATATATTCAATCGCACGACCTCCCAATTTATGAATTTCCTCCATCAGACGCCCATTTTCTTTTGCTGTGACTTCAAATGGAGTCTTCCACGTTCGACCTATAACCCCACTTACGGTATCTCTCATCTCTTTATCGTATTCATTGCCAACATAGTACCCTAAAAAATTTGTTCCTTGATTATCAGAATATTCTATCGTCCATCTCAACACTTGATCAACAGAATAACTCGCACCTTCTGGTTTATCTTGAAGCACTCCGGCCCCTTCTTGTTGATAGGATAAGTCCATTTCATTAATTTTACTCGTGTCATTTTTGAATGTCTTTTCTGGGTCAATTTTTTTATCTGAAATCATTTTTTGAGTGTAATAAATAATAGGCAATTTACCTGTACTTGCTGCCGTAAAAACCTCATCCGCATGAATTCCTGCTTCTTTTTCTGTTGTTAACGATTTTACAAAAACACCAATATCGGGGTCGTCATAATCAGCATCCAATAAAGATTGGACTTTAGCCATACTATTATCCGCAAGCGTGACATCCTCTTTGTTGACCCAGACTGACTCTGCCAATTTATAATAAATCGCATCTTCCGTTTTAGCTTGTTCCGTTACCTTTACAACCTCATCTAATTCAAAAGGTGATTTTACACTACCCACTTTATATAACGTACTGTAGTCATTCGGACTATGAAGCAACATAATCTCTTCGTCTGATAACCTCACGTCAAATGATACCGTATCGTATTCTATGTCTGAATTCTCTTCAATTTCTTTTTTCTTCCCTTGTTTAGACTCTTGCTTAACTACTTTTTCTACCTTAGTAAAAACCTGACAACCACTTAGAACCATTGGCGTAACTAGCAATGTTATACCTAGCAACCTTTTTTTAACCATCACTTTCATCTCATCAAGCTCCATATCTTTTTCTTAACATAATCACGGTTATCTTACCATATTTCATCCAAAATAACAGTAATGTACACATAGAAAAAAAACAGAGCTTAGCTCTGTTTTTTAACCTTTTTTTAAAAGCCTTCCCATCATATCAATCAAGCTAAATAATAAAAATCCGACTAGACTTAATGTTAAAATCGCACCGTACATCTGCGGATAATCCATTCTTAACCACGCATCCATTATAATATGACCCATACCGTACTCTGTTCCATAATTTTCAGTGAAAAATAAAACAGATATCGCTGTACCCAGTGACACTCTACTTGTACTTAATAACGCTCCTAAACTAGCAGGAAATGTGACGAGTTTAAAAATAGACCAACGCGAAGCATTCATACACTCATAAACATCATACAACGGTTTCGGTATCTGAAGTATGGCATCTCTCACCGATAACACCACTTGTGGAAATACAATCAGGATAATTAATAATATTTTTGAAAGTTCCCCCAAACCAAATAAAAGCATAATCATCGGTAGAAGAGCTAATTTAGGGATTGGGTATGTTAAATAAATAATAGGATCTAGGAAGTGATTTACTTTTGAAAATCTCCCCATTAAGATTCCTACGATACCTCCTAGCATTAACGCACTCCCCATGCCAATTGCCATTCGTCTTAAACTCACTAAAATATGCCACCCTAATTGATTTTCTATTAATTTTGGAAAAGTCTCATAAACTTTAAGTGGTCCCGGAAGAATTTCTTTATTTAAGAGTAAACTTGCTCCCCACCAAATAATATGAAGTATAATAACAGCTACTACTAGCCCTCGTACACGTTTTTTAATTGTCATGACTATGCAATTCCTTTCGCAATCGTTCTACTAAAGGATAAAAATCTTCTTGTTTTTTAATCTCTAAACTTGTTGCATGTGGATCAAACAATGAATTTTCTATTACTTCTATACTCTGACCTTCTCTATTTCCCATTAATAAAATAGTTTGACCTAAAAAAACAGCTTCTTCGACGTCATGAGTAATAAATAAAGTAGTCTTAGGTCCTTTCAACCATCGTCTTAAAAAGAGGTGTTGGGCCTTTTCTCTACTAAATGAATCTAATGCAGAAAAGGGTTCATCCATTAATAAAAAATCTCCACCCGTTGCAAAAGCTCTCGCGATAGACACACGTTGTTGCTGTCCACCACTTAACTGACTAGGGTACTTATCCTTATGATCAATTAATGCCATATCAGAAAATAACTGAGTTAATAACTCTTCTTCTTCCGCAGTTATTTTCTTTTTATTGTGACTAATTTTATAGGCACTGTTAACTGACTCAAAAGCAGTTTGCCAGGGTAACAGACCATAATTTTGAGGGACTAATCCTATGATATGTTCTTTTGGATTAAACTCATTTTCTCCTAAAGTTATCGATCCATCTGAAAAAGGTAACAGACCCGCCACTACTTTTAATAAGCTTGTCTTCCCTACTCCAGAGGGACCAATAATCGTATATATATGCCCTTCTTCTAATCGAACTGTTACGTCATCTAAAATCTGTTGATCTTTTATTTCGACCCCAATATTCTTTAAAACAAGAGATTTATTTGAAGTAGACATTGCTCATAACTTCTTTCGGTTTAATATTTTTCGATAGTAGACCTGCATTTCTAGACCATTCTAAAGCTGACGTCACATCTGATTCTTTAACTGGTTCGATTTTCCCAAAATCAGGAACTTCAATTTTATCTTTCAAATCTGAGGGGAACCCTACATCTTTAATAAAGATATCTAAAAATTCAGATGGCTCATTTTTAGCAATATAAGCTGAGCCTTCATTATAAGCATCAAACATCCCTTGAATTGATGACTTCTCATTTTTAATAAAGTCGGAACCAAATACGATTGCAAATGGATTAATACCTAAATCACGAGTTGAACTTACAACATGCATGCCTTTAGTTTTCCCCATTGTAATGAATGGTTCTGGTAAAATAGCCGCTGCTGCTTTATTATTTTTCAATAACTCTAAACGAGCAGGTACTTGCGGAATTTCTGTCACTTTAATATCAGACATCAATAAGCCTTTATCTTTTAACATCATATCTACTGCATAAGCCGTTCCTGTTAATTTAGAAAAGACAACTTCTTTCTCTCTCAAGTCTTCTACTGATTTTATCGTCTTGTCGCCACTTAATAAATCAAATTGATCGTACGGCGCTGCTACTGTTTTAACATCCATACCACCTTCAAGGTAAATAGCTAGACCTACTAAATCTGAAATAACACCATCTACTTTCCCAGCTTGAAAAGCAGCATCTCTATCGGGTGCACTTTTAAACATTTCTAATTCAATTTCAACACCGTTCTTTTTATCAAATTCTTCTTTATGTGCGACTAGGAAAGGGATATTATCTGTTGATGGCATAACACCAAGGCGAACCTTTTTGACACCGTCTTCTTTAGACTCTTCTTTTTTCTCTTCAGGAGCACATCCCACTAAAATACTCGCTACAACTACTAACCCTACTAATCCTTTAACCCAATTTTTCATAGTTTATCCTCTTTCCTTGATATAAAAATTAATTCAATCTAATCTGCTAAATAAAAACTTTCGATTGGACGTGTTCGTTTTGATTTTCGACCTACAATCACTAGTGTTAACTGCATCATTAAAAGTAACAAATTATTGTTTTTCTTGTATGATAAGTAACGCGGATGCCAATTCGTTGCGAACTCTTCTTTAAACAAATGATTATCTTTAAACGCATATAATGGATTACTATACTTATAAAAAATATTTATCACACGCTCTTTAAAGAAAGCACTTCTCGATTCTCCAACATTTGCAAGTGGAGCTAATCCAATCGTCACTATATCAACACCCCGATTACGACACTCTTCTGCAAGACTCATCAACATAAATCCTTTTATTTCCTCAGGAACATCATCTGTCATACGAATTAAATCATACCCTACTTCATCTTCTGATTTTCCTGGCTTGACTGTTATAAAACCTACTATTTTATCCTCTTGATTAAACACAAGACCTAAATCACCTTGCTGAATATAGTACGAGTTAAAACGACCAACTGAAAAATAGCGTTCTGGCTGATGTTGACTCCATTTATCAGACAACTCAGTCAGTTCATCTAACAACTCCTCACTATAAGGCGGTACTTTGTACTCAAAACGATAACCAGATTCAATCAACTGATTATGTTGTTCCCCTTGCGTCACACTTTCTTGATCTTGTTGTTCTAAATCAATACTGCCATATTCACCTAATTTTATAAATTCATACCCTATATCATGAAGCAACAAGGCATAACTATCCGTCACACCATAGAAAACAGGTTGATAACCTAAAATATCTGCCTCATCACCAAATGCTAAACTCGCTTTAGTGTATAGTCTCTCATCCCCAACGGGATCACCTAAAACAAATAATTTACTCCCCTGAACTTCAAAGGTAAACATAACTTTATCAATAGTATTTTCTTGATAATAAAAATGACGCTTATCTCTCAAATGAACTAAATGACTATAATCGGTTCCAGGGTACTTTGTTAACATTTCGGATACTTGCTCTTCATTATAAAAAACACCTGGACGTTCAGAACTACTTAGATAATCATAAAGCATAACAATAGTCGCCGCTGCAAGAATAACTCCTGCAAATCCAGCTAACCAAACATCTTCCGAGGGGAACAATAAGAATTTTGATGGTAAATCACCATGATTTGTTCGGTCACTTGAGTAATACCCCACAACAGAGTATAAGATAAACAAGCTACCATATAAGAAAGTATCAAACACTAACGATTCCCATGTAAAAATAAGTTGTTTACGATAAAACTCATGTCGAGCCAAGTAAAGACAGCCACATAAAAAGGCATAAAATATAACGAGTTTCCATGAAAAAGTTCTAGAAATCGTATTAACAATGCAGAATAGCAAAATCATCAAGGTTGGAAAATAAGCTTTTTTAACACGATTTGATACGCCACGCGCTAGGCCTAATAACATAAATCCTATAAGCATATTCAACGTTTGATCTAAGAAATGAAATGAAAATGGCAGTAACTTTTCAATAATCCAACTCAAATTGGATAAATTTGGAATAGTTGCAAGTAGCACCATCATGATACCAGCGAAATACACCATACCTACTAAAACTAAATGAGCCGTTCGTTGAACCACTAATTTTGGTATATTATCAAAAAAGTCATTCATCTTCGCGCCGGTTAAATGAATTAATGAATAAATCCCTGTAAAGAACGGCACAATATAATAGAAGATTCTATAAAATAATAGCCACGCTAAAGCAAACTCTTTAGAAACACCTAAGTTTCCTAATCCCATAATCATCAAAACATCAAAAGTCCCCATTCCACCAGGTACCATTGAAATCATCCCAATAAAATTAGCCGCAATAAATAACGGATAAATCGTACTAAGTGGGATATCTACTTGTAATAACTTACCTACGGTTAAAAACATCATCAAAGCTCCCGACCACTGACCTAAGGAAGCAATCATCAGTTTAAGGACCCGCTTCAAAGGGAAGTCCTGGAACAATTTATTTCGATTAAGATAAATAAAAACAGACAGTCCGGGTGTTACAAAACTCCCTGCCAGTAACCAGATAGAATAATTTCTAAAAGGATTGTCTGGTCGAATAAACGTCACATCAATCAAAGTACCTAAACACAAGAGCGACAAGCCACTTAACATAAAAACAGCTACTTTAGAAACGGAAGAAACAACCTTTTTAGTTTCTACCTCACCACCATAAAATTTGCCTCGTAGCGTGGCACCTAGTACTCCACCAAATCCAGCTAAATTATTTAAAGTATTCGTTGTCCACGCGGAAAAAAATAGTTTCTTACGATCTAACCGCGACCGTCCTTTTTCTTCTAATATCTCAACCGTCACCCAGTCATATAACAACATCGGTGTCACACTGACTAACCCCACTACCGTCATCGCGAGCAGCGTTCGTTTTCTTTGAGCAAATAAAATACCTTTCAAATCTGCCCACGTCATCCCTTGCAGGATACCTGTCAGTTGATTAACTACAAAAACTAATATTGAAAATAAAAATAAGACTTTTAACAAGCCACTATGCTTCTTTAGTAGGTTACCTAATTGTTTCATTATATTTTTCATTCGTCACACTCGTTTCAGTTCTTTTCTAAATACATATCGTTAGAAATTTAGTGCCAACTTGTATAGTTGGTCCCTCACTATGTTAGCTTATTATACGCTTTTTTTCCACTGTTCTACTAACGAAGCATTGCACACTTTTAAAATAACGAGTAAGATACAACTAAGAAACTTATCGAAAGAAGGAAAATACATGAAAATCGGATTTATAGGTGCTGGAAACATGGCACAAGCCATCATCAAAGGAATGTTAGCTAGCGGTTCTTTTGAAGCCTCAAACATCTTTTTAACGGCCTCTACGTATGAGCGAGCTCAACAAAAAGCACAACAATTGGGAGTCTCTGCTTCCACCGATAACACGAGCCTTGTTAATGAAGTAGATTGTCTAATCTTAGCAGTCAAACCCAATAAATTTGAAGGTGTTCTAGCTGAACTTGAACCTGTCTTAGTAGAAAAGCAACCGATAGTCGTATCGATTGCAGCAGGTTTAACATTAGATAACTTGGCTAACCTTATCTCAGAGCACTCTGCTCAAAGAATTATCAGAGTTATGCCTAATATGAATGTTACGATTCGAAAAGGGGTCTCTGCTCTTTGTTCTAATTTATTCGTCTCAGAAGATGATTTACTTGCCGTGGAAAAGATATTCCAATCTGTCGGCTCAACCTACCGCATAGAAGAAAAAGATTTCGCTAATTTCACTTCAATAGCAGGCTGCTCTCCTGCCTACACGTATCTATTCATTGATGCTTTATCACGAGCTGGCGTCAAAAACGGCCTACCAAAAGATATCGCCACAAAAATAGCTGCCGAAACTGTTTTAGGAAGTGCTGAAACTTTGCTTAACGTTGAAGATACACCTTGGGACATGATTGATAAAGTCTGCTCGCCAGGTGGGACAACAGTTGCTGGTCTAGTCGCATTAGAAGATGAAAAATTTATCTCTACTGTTATCAAAGGATTAGATGCTACTATCAAACGCGATAGTGAATTAGGACAATAAAAAAACGCACAGTGATGTGCGTTTTTTATTTTATTAAATTCCAGGTGCTTGACCTAATTTAGCTGTTAACATCCAAATTGTTTTTTCGATTGACCCTTTCATATCGATAAACATATCTTCTGTTACGTTATCACCTTCGTCACCTGCTACTTCAATACCTGTTGCAAGTAAGCCTTGTAAATAACGGTATCCTTCTACTAAACGCTCGATACGAGATGTCATATCTTTATCGTAAGAACCTATTTCATCTTCTAATTTCGTATGTTCAGCAAATTCTTTCAATGTTGAATAAGGCGCGCCACCGATTGTAATCAAGCGTTCCGCTACTTCATCTAATTGACCATTAATCCCATCCATGAACTCATCCATTTGTGGGTGAAGCGTTAGGAAATCAGTTCCTCGCATGTACCAATGTGTCTGATGGATAATCACTGAAAATTGACTCAAATCTGCTACTAATTGGTTTAAAACACCTTGCGTTTTTTCATAACTCATAAACTAATTCCTCCTTCTTATTTATATATCCATCATACCCCTTGATTGTAATAATTACAAATAACATGCTCACTAATTATTTTGATAGTCCTTCATAGATTGTTTTTAAATTATAATCCATCATACTATAATAACTCTCTCCAACTTCACCTTTTTTCGCTAAAGAATCAGTGAAAATCGTTTTATAAATTGGAATACCCGTTTCCTTAGACACACTCTCCATACTACGAGGATCAACACTTGTCTCAACAAATAATGAGGATACTTTTGTTTCATTGATTTTATCGATAATCCCTTTCATCTGATCAGGTGTCCCTTGGCTCTCTGTATTAATTTCCCAAATATAAGCTGCTTCTAACCCATATGCTTTTGAAAAGTATTTAAATGCCCCTTCACTAGTAACAAGTAATGCTTTTTCTTTGGGTAATGCAGAGAACTTATCTGTAGACTCATCATGTAGTTTTTGTAATTTATCTGTATAGTCTTTAGCGTTCTCTTTATAAAACTTCTCATTCTCAGGATCTTTTTGGACTAGGACTTCTTCAATCGCATTGATATACTTAATACCATTTTTTATATCTAGCCAGGCATGAGGATCTTGTTCTGATTCTTGTCCTTTACCTTTTAAATACATAGGCTCTACTTCTTTACTTACGGAGAAAAAATCTTGATCTTCTTTTTTATGGCTTGTTTCCATTAATTTAGAGAACCAACCATTACCACCTGTTTCCAAGTTCAAGCCATTAAAGAAAATCACATCTGAATCCGTTGCTTTCGAGATATCTTCTGGTAACGGCTCGTATTCATGAGGGTCAGTCCCAACTGGTACGATACTATGCACATCCAGCTTATCCTGTCCTACTTTTTCAATCATATCTGCTAAAATTGAATTTGTTGCCACTACATGAAGAGCAACTGTATCGGTCTTAGCTTCCTTTTTTTTTTCTTTTGTTTTTGTTTGACCACACCCTGCTAAAAGAACTACCGCAAGTCCTGCCATCATAATATATTTAAATTTCTTCATTAATCGTAACCTCTTTTCTCTTATTTAAAATGCCTTGTTTTGGTGAAAATAAAAATGCAATAGCGAAGAAACAGACCGCTGTCAAGACAATAGCTGCTCCCGATGCCAAGTTGTAACTGTAACTAAAGAATAAGCCAATAACTGAACTTAACGTACTGACCCCAGCTGAAATCATAATCATATGAGATAACTTATTGGTCAGGAGATACGCTGTAGCAGCTGGTGTTACTAATAAGGCTACTACTAGAATCGTGCCAATTGTTTGAAGTGAGGTTACCGCAACTAAAGTTAAACCAAACATCAATAAGTAGTGGATCAATTGTGTATTTAAACCATATGCCTTCGCCATCGTTGGATCAAAAGAACTAACAAGTAACTCTTTATAAAAAATAATGATAAAGATAAAGACAACTAATGCTACCCCTGCTGTCATGACAATATCACTATGCCTTACCGCTAATACATTCCCAAACAAGATATGATACAAATCGGTCGAGCTTTCAGCTAATGATATAAGAATAACTCCTAGTGCAAAGAACGAACTAAAAACTATCCCTATCGCCGTATCATTTTTCAATTTACTTTTTTGTGTCACTAGTCCTATTAGACCTGCTGTTGCAATCCCAAAGACTGAGGCACCGATAATATAATTAATACCCATCATATAAGAAATCGCGACACCTGGTAGTACCGCATGAGATATCGCATCCCCCATTAAAGACATCCCTCTTAGTACAATAAAGCACCCAATGACACCCGAGATTAGTCCCACAATTAAACAGGTAATTAAAGCATTTTGTAAAAATTCATATCTCATCAAACCATCTATAAAATTGGCTACCATCTTATTCAACTCCTTTTATTCTGATATCGCCTAAAGTATCACCATAAGCTTTTTGAATTGTTGTCGTGTTAAATACGTCCTTAACCGGACCATATCCGATGAGTTGCTTATTCAATATAATTAACTCATCAAAATATTCTGTTACTTTATGCAAATCATGATGGACAATCACTATTGTTTTTCCTAGTGTTTTCAGTTCCTTCAAGATATCAACAATGACACGCTCACTACTCATATCAATCCCAACAAAGGGCTCATCTAAGAAAATAATAGAAGCTTCCTGGGCCAGTGCTCTAGCTATAAAAACCCGTTGTAATTGCCCTCCTGATAATTCTCCAATCTGTCTTGTTCTAAATTCTGTCATTTTCACTAACTCCAAACACGCTATCACTTTTTCATACTCATTCTTTTTAGGTCGATGGAATAACCCTAACTTAGGATATGTCCCCAGTAACACAACTTCCTCCACTGTTATTGGGAAACTTAAATCAATCATACTTCGTTGCTCTACATAAGCAATATCATGCTTGTGATCTAACAAATTATCATTCCCTAATAAACTTTTTCCTGAAACAGTTGGGACTAATCCCATTACTCCTTTAATAAAAGTCGACTTTCCTGCACCATTTGGACCGATAATTCCTGTGATTGCATTTTTTTTAATCGTTAACGACACTGAATCTAGAGCTGTTTTCCCTTGATAATCCACTGTCAAATCAGTTACTCTGATATTTTTATTCGTGTCACTAGACTGCTTCTCTTTATTTAATACACCCTGTCTATTCATACTTTCAATCTCCCTTTAACAATCTTTTTAGGTTTACCTAACTTTTGTATAAGGTTAACATTAAGACATAGTTTGGTCAACTAAATTACTCAAAAAAAAAGAGCCTCGTAACCGAAATCGGCTACGAGGCTCTTTAAAATTAAGCGTGTTTTGCTAAAATTTCTTTTAATTGTTCTTTACGGTGAACACCTACTAATGTTTCGACAACTTGACCATCTTTTTTGATAAGAAGAGTTGGGATACTTTGTACACCAAAATTCGCTGCTACTGATGGGTTTTCATCAACGTTAATTTTACCAATAGAAACGTCTGTCATTTCTTCAGCTAATTCATCAATGATTGGACCTTGCATACGACAAGGACCACACCATGGTGCCCAAAAGTCAACTAACGCTAAGCCATTACTTGTTTCTGCTTCAAAGTTACTATCTGTAAATGTTTTTGCCATGTTACATTCCTCCTGGATATCTGTTTTATTCTTTACACTTTGTATTATAACAGAGGATTTTTTATTTCTCTAATAATTTGTTTGCAATCCTAGATTATTTAAACTGAACAATCGTGGCACCAGTTCCACCTTGATTATGAGGAGCCAGACCAAATTTTTTCACGCTGTGGTGACTTTTTAGGAAATCTGTAATCCCTGTACGAAGCGCTCCTGTACCATTTCCGTGAACAATCGTCACTTGACCATGACCAGCTAAAACAGCTGCATCTAAATACTGGTCAACTTCTCTAAGAGCTTCTTCGTACCGCTTACCACGAAGGTCAAGTTGACTCGTCACTCGACTACTACTTGCTCCTTTAACCGTCGAAATCATACGTTGCGGTTTCACTTTTTCAGGTTTGATTAAGGTTAAATCAGATTCATCTAAGGTCATTTTCAAGATACCCATTTGTACTTGCCATTGCCCTTTACCCATTGATTTAATCAAAGTTCCACGTTGCCCATAAGATTCAACTTTTACATCGTCACCCTCGTGAAGATTTTTTTGTTCTTTTGCTTTTTGAAGCACTTTATTTTTCTTCAGATGGTCTTCTTCATGA
Organism: Vagococcus fessus; assembly: GCF_003987565.1. Taxonomy (GTDB): domain Bacteria; phylum Bacillota; class Bacilli; order Lactobacillales; family Vagococcaceae; genus Vagococcus_D; species Vagococcus_D fessus. The sequence continues at coordinate 158,632 of NZ_NGJY01000003.1, read as the reverse complement.
TAAAGATTTGAAAGTTGACCTTTCGCCTCAATTAACTCATGCTCTTTAACATTTGCTTTACCAATCGCTTTTTGTTTTTCACGTAAGTCTGCGATAATTCGTTCCGCTTTTTCTTCCGCTTCTTTAACAATTTCATTCGCTTTTTGTTTTGCCGCACTTAGCTCTTTGTCTTGTTCTTCAAAGAAATAACCATAAGCATTCTCTAATTCAGCATGTAAGCGTTCCGCCTCTGACACATGATGGCGAACTTCCATGTATTCTGTTTCTGCCATCTTACGACGATTTTCTAAATCAGCAATCATATCATTTAAATCTTGGCTATCCCCATCAATAATTTGTTTCGCTGACTCAATGACCATATCATCTAAGCCTAGACGTTTTGAAATTTCAAAGGCATTACTTCGGCCAGGTACACCAATTAATAATTTATAAGTCGGACTCAGTGTATCCACATCAAATTCCATACTCGCATTAATCGTACCTGGACGATTATAGCCATATACTTTTAATTCAGGGTAATGTGTTGTTGCCATCACATACGCGCCTTTAGCACCTACTGCATCTAAAATAGAAATCGCAAGGGCTGCTCCTTCTTGAGGGTCTGTTCCGGCTCCTAGCTCATCAAATAACACTAAACTTTTCTCATCTACTTCTGCTAAAATCGACACAATATTGGTCATATGTGATGAAAAGGTACTCAAGCTCTGTTCGATAGACTGTTCATCTCCGATATCAGCATAAATATTATCAAAGACTCCAATAACACTCTCTTCTTCAACCGTTATCGGTAAACCTGATTGTCCCATCAACTGTAACAAGCCCAGAGTTTTAAGTGTAATTGTTTTACCACCCGTATTCGGTCCTGTAATTAAAATTGCTTGGTAATCTTCTCCAATGTGAATATCATTTGCTACTACTTTATCCGCATCAATCAATGGATGACGAGCTGATTTCAAAGCCACATGATTCTCATCACTAATTGTTGGAATAGTCGCTTTATATTTTTTACCAAACGCTGCTTTAGAGGCAATAAAATCTAACTTCCCTAAAACATAAGCATTATGTAAAATCTCAATACGATGAGGTTCTAATTCCGCTGATAATTCTGCTAAAATCCGCTCAATTTCTTGGCGTTCTGCAATTTGATGCTGTCTTAATTTATTATTAAGCTCCACTACTTGCTTAGGCTCAATAAATAACGTTTGACCAGATGAACTTTGGTCATGAACCACACCACCAAATACACCACGGTATTCATGTTTAACAGGAATAACATAACGATCGTTACGCATTGTGACTAGACTATCACTTAAATATTTAGCATTCTTACCGCGTATCAAGCCATCTAACTGCTCGCGAATGGTTTGCTCACTGCGACGAATCGCTGTTCTGACGCCTTTAAGCTCTGGAGAAGCTTCATCCGTAATACGTCCATCTTCTTCTACAGACTCACGAATACGTTGCGAAAGAGCTGGTACAGTTTGCATTTGTCCTACCCAATCATACAAGCGGTGCAACTCAATTTCAGCATCTGCTAAGTCGTCAAAGAAACGAATAAGTTCTGCTGTTGTTTGAAGAACACGTCCCACGTTGGCTAATTCTAATCCATTAAGATTAGCGCCCATCTCTATACGCTTCATGTGCGGTCTAATATTTTCTAATTTTGGTAAGGGAATACCGCCACGTAAACGTAAGATTTTCATTCCGTCTTCTGTTTCAAGTAACCATTTTTCTATCGTTTCTCTATCTGTAATTGGCGCTAAGCTTTCGATTTCTTCTTGGCCTGCTGCCGTAACTGAAAACTCAGTTAAGAGTTGTTTTATCTTTTCAAACTCTAAAGTTTTTATAATTTTAGGATTCATCATCCATCACTTCCATTTCTAGTTCTAATTATGTCTTTCTCTAAAATAAAAGCCGAACGTCAATCGTTCAGCTTTTTTATTGGTATTAGTAAATAATTTGATTGACCCAATCGAGTACTGTTTTTGAAAAATAAGGTGTATTTTCAATAATAAACCTTGAAATCGTACTTTCTTCAATCATTTTTTGGATCCCATCTAATGGTATCATAGCTGCTATCATCAAGCACATAAATAGCGCTAGGTATGCGACTATAAAACTTAAAAAGCCACCACCGTACACATTTAACTCCATCGTTGTTGGAAAGAAAGTTAATTGATGACAAAGCAGTCCAACGAAACGCATTATGGCCCATCCAATCATAATAATGATTAAAAAACCCATTGCACCGTAGAAAGCTTGGTCTAATTTAAAAAGAGACTCTCCAGCAAAATAATGCAATTCACTTTGTGGGGTTGGTGCTGGATAGGGAATTAAAAGCTCTATTTTCTTAGCTATTACAGGGTACTTAGCTTTGGCTACAAACATCGTTATAATATACCCAGCCGTCAAAACAGCTTGTAAAACCAGACCACGTCTAGCTCCAGTATAAAAAGCAATAGCCAAAGTCAACATAATTACAATTGTTAACATAGTCTCAACCTTTTCTCTCTATGATTTATCATTCTCTGACAATACGTCAGCATTTTTTTGAATTTTTTCTTTTACTTGTTGATTTAAAATATGTTGCGCCTCCATTGGCGATAAGTCTTCAACTTCTTGCCCTGTCGTTAAGAGAGCCTTTTTCGCCTCAGATTCTAAATCTTCATAACGCTTAAGACGCGACTCTAACGCTTCAATTTTTTCATCTTGATTAGATAATTCAGATTTTTCCAATTCTAAAAATTCAATTGCTTCATTTAATTCTTGAATTTCTTTCTCCATTTCAATAACTTGCGATTCTTTTTTTACTTGATCTGATAAAGCATTTACAGCTAATAAAATAGCAGCTTGCTCCATCGTTGTAGTATCAGACATATTTAAAATATCACGTAGTTGATTATTTGCTAAGGCTGTCACAATATCCATGTGCGCTTTGCTCTCTTTGCCAATGATTGTGTATGCTCTATCACCAATAACTGCTTTATAACGTTTTTTATTTTGAGCCATTTGAATACCCTCCACCGTCAATAATAACCTGTGTTCATTTTCAAGTGTTACCTGCTATTACATCAATTTAAAATCATACTCTATTATAAGGGAGTTTATTTCAATTTACAATCAATTATCCCTTAACATCATTGAGTTTCATTTTAAAATTGTATACACTGTTAATGCGTACTAGTTATATAAGAAAAACAATAACTAAAATTTAAAATAAGAACGGATGATTATTATGGCAAATTCTTGCGTTATTAAAGTAACCCCCGCTAAATTAAAAGAAATGGCGGACCATTATCAACCACAACTAAAGGCAAAAACACCACCTTATTCTCTATTTTCAGCAAAAGTCGGCGCTCTTACTATCACCGGCTATAATTCTGGAAAAGTAATGTTCCAGGGTGCTGGTGCCGAGGAAGAATCTGCTAAATGGGGAAATGCCCTTGAAGCAAAAAAAACAAGTAGTTCAACAACTAGTAGTACCTTACCAAAAGATTTTGCAACATGGTCAGCAGCCGGCAGTGATGAAGTCGGAAACGGCAGTTACTTCGGTCCAGTTGTTGTCTGTGCCACGTACGTCGAGGCTAGCCAAATGCCATTACTTAAAGAACTTGGGGTTAAAGATTCTAAAGAATTGACTGACACCCAAATTCGCGAGATTGCCAAAGGTATCAAACTAGTTTTACCTTACAGAGAACTTGTTGTTACCCCTGAAAAATATAATCAAATTCAACCGGAGTATAATGCAGTTCGTATGAAAGTCGCTTTACATAACCAAGCGATTGCTCTTCTATTAGAAGATATCGCTCCAACTGTTCCACAAGGTATCTTGATTGACCAATTCACACCAGAAGGGAATTATCGTAAGCATTTATCCCGTGAAAAAGTCCAAGTTAAAGACAACCTATACTTTGCAACAAAAGGCGAACATCATCACTTATCAGTAGCCGCAGCCTCAATCATTTGCCGCGCAAGCTTCCTAGATGAGCTAGACAAAGCCAGCAAAGAACTAGGCATGACCGTCCCATCAGGAGCCGGCACAAAATCCGACAGCGTCGCCGCTAAAATCCTAAAACGAGGCGGCATGGAACTCCTAAGCAAACACGCCAAACTCCACTTCGCCAACACCGAAAAAGCTAAGAAAAAGGTGTGAGGAAACGTGGGATGATGTTAAAAACTGGAAGTTCATCCCCTAATTGGCTCTTTCAATTCGTGGATGAACTGAAGTTTTATGACATCAATTTTTCAGACCCCGAGAAAAAGGTGTGAAGAAATTTGCTTTGCTCTGAGTTACTGGAAAAAAGAAAGATTGGCTCCTTCAATCTATTCTTTTTGAAGTAACCGAAAGAGCAGAATTTCAGACCCCGAGAAAAAGGTGTGAAGAAATTTGCTTTGCTCTGAGTTACTGGAAAAAAGAAAGATTGGCTCCTTCAATCTATTCTTTTTGAAGTAACCGAAAGAGTAGAATTTCAGAACCCGAGAAAAAGGTGTAAGGATGTTCGTTCTGCTCTGAGTTACCAGAATAGAAACAAAAAGCTAGTTCCCTGAAGGGAACTAGCTTTTTTATTTACGTGTTAAATCTATAGACTTAGTCCCAAATTTGAACTTACGATAAATCAGTCCTTGAGAAAGTAAATAAGATAACACTAAACCAAAGGCTACCTTTAATATGAAGCCAATCAAACTAAAGTCAATATTACTGACGTATAAATGATCGGTAATACCCAGAGTTGCTACAATAATCGTAATATAACTCATCATCACCCACTGAATAGGGCGCTTCAAACCATTAAATATTAAATATTCGTTAGTGTTCTCTAAACCAACCTTGCTGTATAAATAAGCTGCGCTAATGATAAGAATAACACTAACAACTAATAATAAAATAACATTTTTCAACTCAAACGGGCTATCGTTTAGAAATGTTACAAATCCATCCCCTAACCATGAACCTTGGTCTATCTCTCTCGTTGAATAACCTAAAATGTAATGTTTAACTATTATAACTAAACGGTCAATTGCTTCACTTGCCATAGGTAATGAAAACCAAAAGGCTATCAACGTTCCAATAGCAGTAACCCACTCACCCATAATCATCCCTGCAAAAGCAAAGATTTCATAAACTGCCATAAGGGTAATCGTACTTGTCACTACAGACACAGTCATTGGACCCATATCAACTAAGAAATGTTCACTTGGAATAGCTAATTTCAATACCCAAACACTGATTAATTTAGTCAGCAATAATGTGATTAAGAGTGTCCCACTTATCAATACTTTCTTACGGATAAAAATGTCTTTTCTAGTGAAACGAGAACTAAATAATAACGTATTAAAATGTGTTTTTAAATCTAAAAAGAAACTTAAAAAACCAACTACCATCACGATAATGACTAGATAAAAGCTACTCTCACTATAAAACTCATTTACTGCATATTCTTCTGTATTATAACTTCTAATAGTAAACTGTAACTCTGCCTTGTTATACTCTTCAAAGTTATCGGTATTCTTTTCCTCTCCTGATTTAAAATCGTAATAACTTATCTTTCCCGGAGATCTCTCATAGCCGTCTTTAAGCCTCTCTTCAAAATACTCTCTTGCCTCTGGGCTTGATTGGTTTTGTTTGGTTGCTTGCCAAGTTTTTATCCCTGAAAAAGTATCCATAAACGCTAGACCTGAAATCACAACAACTACAAGCAATAAATATTTCCAGTACCGTTGAACTAATAATTTATTTAATGATTTTGTCATCTCTTATCCCCCCTATACCAACGCACGCGGCTGATCAATCATCAACTCATCGGCTAAATTTGCAGTAAATAAATCTTCAAGACTCACTGGCAATTGCTCCATCACAAGCGGCTCTAAACTCTTCAACTCCACGTCGATAGCTTCATTATAATTAGTAAATAACGCAACAATAACACGACCACGAACCTCTAAAATTTCGCCTGTTTCTTTGACAATCTCAGGAATGCTCTCACCTCTGAACACAAGCTGTAACTTCACAGCTTCTTCACGCATATCTTCTAAATGATAGGCTTTGACAATCGTCTTATCTTTCATCAATAACACTCGGTCAACAATTTGTTCTAACTCAATTAAGTTATGAGATGAAATTAAAATCCCACGATTGTTTAAGCTAACTTCATTTAAGACAAGTTGAATGGCTTGTTTTTTAATCAAGATATCCAGTCCATCGAATGGTTCGTCTAATAAAATGTAATTAGCACCACTAGAAACGGCAAGGATGATTAGGAGTAGCCCTTTCATTCCTTTTGAATATTTTCTAAATGGCTTATTACGAGGCAACTGATGCTTCTCTACCAATCCAACAAATTTTTCTTTATCGAATCGCGGATACAACTCTTTATAAAATAGCACCATTTTATCTGGCGTCAGCCCACTTAAAAATGTCATTTCAGTATCACTATAAAAAATCTCCTCATAATTTTGACGCGCTTCTACTAAACTCTTACCGTTGATGACAATACTCCCCTCATCAGCTTGATAGTGGTCTGCTAATGTTCTAAATAAGGTCGTCTTCCCTGTTCCATTTCGACCGACTAGCCCCACAATCTCACCGCGATTGAGTTCAAAATTAACCCCTTCGATGATGACTTTACTGTCAATCGCTTTTTTTAGTTGCTTAACTTTCATTGTCTGCTCCTCCTAACCCCTCATGCGTTTCGTTTAACCAACCTGATAATTCCTCTTTTGAAATGTTTAAATAACTGGCCTCAATCACTAACGATTGAAATTGCTTTTTCACTTTTTCGATTTCTTTTTCGTTACGGAACTCTTTTTCTAATTCATTAACAAATGTTCCTTTCCCTCTAACTGTAACGATTGCACCGTCTGCCTCTAATGTTTTATAGGCTTTACTTACAGTATTCGGATTGACCATTAAAAAATTTGCCATTTCCCTAACCGACAACAACTTATCGCCTGGTTGAAGAATCCCTTGTAGAATATCTTCTTTAATCCCCAATACCACTTGCTCATAAAATGGCTTCGGACTCGTTTTATTGATTAACATAAGGCACCTCCTCTTTAACTGTATCTCGTGTACTAGTATATATAGTACACTTGTTTTTGTAAAGCCCTTTTTAAAAATAAAAAAAGAGAGCAGCTAAACCACTCTCTTTGTCTAATGTTATTTTTCTAAGCCATTAATGGCTAAATTAAGCACAACTGCCGTCACACTACTCATCACTATCCCGTTACTAGTAAAGAGTTGAACCATCACTGGTAAAGATTGAAACAACTGAGGCATACTATTAAAACCTAAACCAAACCCAATAGAAATTGCCATAATCACAAGATTTTTTTCGTTATTAAACTCAACTTGCGTTAGCATCTTAATCCCCTGAATGGCAACCATCCCAAACATCACTAACATCCCACCACCTAATACAGGTTCTGGAATAATTTGAGCTAAGGCTCCAACCTTTGGAAATAATCCTAGAATAATTAAAAAGAAGGCTGAATAAAAAATGGGACGTCTATTTTTTATTCCAGATAGCTGAACTAATCCCACATTCTGAGAAAAACCAGTATAAGGAAAAGTATTAAAGACTCCACCTAAGATGGCTGCAAGCCCTTCTGCTCGGTAGCCTTTTTTCAATTCTTCCTCACCAACTTTTTTGCCGACAATATCACCTAGTGCAAAGTAAACCCCAGTCGACTCTACCATACTAACGATAGAAATAATGACCATCAATACTATTGAACTTAGATCAAATGTTGGTTTTCCAAAATAGAAAGGCTGCGGCAAATGAAATAATGGTGCTGTTCCAACTGGACTAACATCAATCCCACCCATTAGACCTGCTAAAATCGTTCCTACTAGTAAACCAACAAGGACCGAAATAGATTTCAAAAACCCTCGTCCCCATACTTGAATCACTACGATACAGGCAATTGTAATAAAAGCGAGAAGTAAAGACTTACTTGAACCAAAATCAGGTGAGCTACTACTGCCACCTCCCATTTTTTCCATCGCGACAGGAATAAGTGTCAGCCCAATCACTGTAATAATCGTTCCCGTTACAATCGGTGGAAATAATTTTTTTATCTTAGAGAATACTCCTGAAATAAGTACAACAATGATACCTGACGCAATAATCGAACCATAAATCGCTCCAATTCCTTTACTATTTCCGATCATGATGAGCGGCGCTACTGTCTGAATCGCACACCCCAACACAACAGGTAAGCCAATTCCAAAATACTTTGTCACGACCAACTGCAATAGTGTTGCCACTCCACACATGAAAATATCAATCGAAATTAAATACGTCATTTGTTCAGCGTTAAAATTAAGACCCGTTCCAATTAATAACGGTACTGCTACCGCTCCTGCATACATCGCGAGTAAATGTTGCAACCCTAAAACTGCCTCTTGTCCTTTTCTTAACTCTGTTTTCAATCTTATTCCTCCTATAGCTTTTTTACTTAACCTAAAAACAAAGACACCTTTTTCTGCATAAGCAAAAAAAGGTGTCTTTCCCACACTATTTTTTACTTATAGTCCAGTATTTACGGTACTGGGTAGAGACTGCCGACCTTATTTCAGCGTTATATAAGTTAAGTTGTCATTTGTTGTCCCTATTATCTAGCAAAACTGTTATTTAATCAATAGAAAACCAAACAATATTTAAACTTTGTTTTATATTGTTCGTTTTTTCTTTCTGTAAAAAAAGAAGAGATGACTCTCTTCTTAATCAATTGATACTATTTGGCCATCATCATAGACTTTTACCTCAAATACCGTTTTTACTCTTCCTCGTCGGCCTTCTTTCGCTTCACCTCTGACCTTCCAGAATGCCCCTTTATCGTCTGTTTCCTTATCAAAGACCCTACTTGTCACTCTACTATCAGAAGCATTAGGATGTTCTTTCTCATACCACTCTTCAGCCTTGTCTTTCGCTTGCCCTTTAGTAAATAGTTTTGGAAGTTTAAAGAAAGGTTCATCCTCTTTAGATTTGCCACTTTCTTTTTTTTCTGTTTCCATTGTTCGTTCAGTCTCTTTGACTTGGCTCTTATATTCTTGCTCACGTTTCTTCGCTTCTTCTAACTCTCGCTCTGCTAGTTTTCTTTTTTCTTCGGCTTCTTTCAATGCCTCGGCTTGTTTCGTTGCTTCAAGCTCTCGTTGTTCATCTTGTTGTCTTTTCACTTCTTCTGCCTCAGTAACCTTTGCTTCATATTCCGATTTAATTTTTTCTAGACTTAATTGAAGAGACTCTTTTTTAATTTGTCCGTCACTTAATTTATCAACATCAGAACGAATACGATCTACTTTTTTCGATAATACCTCTACTGAAAGTGGTAATTTATCTGCTTCTAATGGCATTTCGTTATAAGTAGCTAATTCTGCGATTTCTGCAGATAAACGCTCAACTATCGATGATTCTTCCTGTCTATCTGATTTCGCATTTTCACGCTCTAAATACACTCTTGTTCCGTAAGCACCTGCCCCAAAAGCAGCAGCTAACATCAGCATAGCTAGTCCTATCCAAAGTAATTTTTTTAGCATACTCTCACATCCTTTTAAAAATCTGTTACTATTATTATACCTTATTTTTAATAAAACACCTCAGTCGAAGGGACTAAAAAAAGGCCGCGGTCTAACCCGTAACCTTTTCTCCATTAGATTCTTCTATATCATCTTCAACTATTTCCATCGTTTCTTTGTCGATTGCTTCTAAATGCATTTTTCTATTTGGCAGGATATGATTAACTGCTAACGCGATAAACATCCCAATAAATCCGTCCACTACTCTTGCTAAAGCATAACTATATGACTCCGTATTAGGAATCATAAATAAAATAGTTAGAAGTGTGGCACTCGCTCCGACTGTTCCTTCATGGCATTTTATATTCGACAATGTCGCAATCATTAAAATAATCACAATTGGAATAGCGATTACTTGGACCAATTCTGAATCACCAAAAATCTTAAAAATAGTAATCACTACAAGTGACGTTAAGGCACCCACTATATTTCCGACAACACGATGTCTGCCATACCGAATTGTATTTTCCATATCTTCTCTCAGTGTAAAAATCGCTGTAATTGCAGCTACGACATATGTATCTCTATTGAATAAAAAACTAATGACTATACAAAAAAAGACACTAATACCCGTTTTTATTGTTCGCATTCCTATTTTCAACTAACTCGTCACCTCTTTATTTCTTAACATAGCCTTAGACTAGCTACGCCATACCTATCAATGATAGTAAATATAACCAACTATTTCAAGTTAGAATGTGAATTTTTTCATTTAAAAACATTACCTAACCCTATACTCTCAATTTTTTATTTTTTAAGGGCTATTATTTAAACGTACAGTTGACTATAATAAGTAGAGAATAACCGATGAAAGCGAGACACTCATGAGCTTAATAAAATTATCCTGTAGTAACTGTTCAGGTAAATTATCACATGTTGAAAAAGACATTTATAAATGTGAGTACTGTGACACCTATTACCGTTTTGAAAATAACACCACTATCAATATTGAAAATTATAATGCTAACACCCCTAAAAAAAAGAGTAGTCCTAACAATAAGTTCACTGTGATTGGCTCTATTATCCTATTAATATTAGCAGCCGTATTTATTTTTAATACCATACTCTCAGAAGAACCGACTTCTTCCTATGATTTAAAAGAAACGACAGAACATAAACCAAAACAAAAGAATATCCCTGTCAGAACTACCATACAATCTCCCGCTATGAAAGAATTCGAAGCTTTTTTTACTACAGTTGAGAAGAAATCGTTGGCTGATATAAAAGCGTTTAGGGTTGTACAACGCACACCCTTTGACAAAAACTATAAAATTGAGTACTCGTTTTCTGGAAGTCCCTCAGATCTTGATAGTTATTTCAAGGACTCACACCTTTATGAATTTTCTGAAGCCGAACTTCCCTTAGAGAAAGAAGACCTTCAGCTTCTAAAAAATGTTGAGTTTCTCGATTTAAATCATAATTCTAACGTAACCTATAATAAAGATATATACGGCTATAATAGTTCCACTATCTATAAACCACTCACTAAGCTCACTTATCTTAGAGGTACCAGTGACGATAGTGTAAAAGACTTGTTAGAAGGACTCTACGACCCTACTAATATTCGTGGCTTAGATATCAATTTAAACAATGAAGAAGATATTACAACACTCGCTAATTCTTTCAAAAAATTAGATAGCCTTTCAGTAAGCTTACACGCAACCGACATAGAAAATTCAGCCAAACTAGGCGCTATAGCAGAGCTACCACTAAAAAGATTATCACTTAACTTATCTAGTAATTTTAAAAATATAGACTGGTTAAGCAAAGGAAATTCCATAGAGTCACTTAAAATTGAGGGAGGTTCAATTAAAGACTGGACCTTTTTATCCCCTTTAACTAATCTCACGACCTTAAAAATAGATGACGAAAAATTTAACAACAGCACGATTATTGGGCAGTTGCCAAAGCTAACAGACCTAACTATCGAGAACAATAGCATTCGTAACTGGCAACCTATTGAAGATAAAACATCTTTAACTAAACTCACTCTAAACTTAGAACGTAATCCATTTCATGTTACAAAATTAACTAATTTAGTTGATTTAAACTTACACTTTGGACCAATCAATAACAGAATCCAAGCAGAAGTAGCCCTACTTTCTAAACTACAACATTATGCAACTGATTCACTAGAACCTATTCCACTAAATCAAATTAAAGAAATTAATATAACAAACGTCCAAGGTTTCCCAACCAATCAAATTGTCCCTGATATGAAAAACCTTGAAGAAATGATACTATCTGGCGACTTTAGATACGCTGACTTTGGTAACTATCCTACAATAAAAAAATTAACAGTCGACTTTCCAGATAGTGGAATTAGAGAACTAGGGAAACTTTCAGAGCAACTCTCTCATTTTTCTGAAGTCAGTGAATTAGCATTTTACAACCTGCAGTCACTCAACGGCACCGATACTGCTTTTAAAAATTTAAAAAAAGTTATCATATCAAACCAGGATACTGGAACAGGCGTTATAGAACCTGCCTTTATCATAAATAATGCACCAAACATGGAAAGCCTTCAGTTAACTAATACCAGCGTTACCAAACTCGATCCTTTAGTTAACTTAAAAAAACTGAAATTTCTTAATTTTAGAGGAAATGCGGTTACACTATTAGATCCTCTTGATAAGTTACCCCATCTCGAAATTGCTTTAACAAGTGGGAATCCACTTTCTAATACTGTCTCACCTAATAAGAACTTGACACTTCTTCCTTAATAAAAAAACATCTTGCCTAGGCAAGATGTTTTTTATTTTTCGTTTAAACGAATTTTAATATTTTCAGTTGTTCGTTTTGTATATAACTGTTTAGAACACGCTGGACAATTATAAACTGCACGTTCTTTCTTTGGGAAATCTTCACCATAAATCTTCACTAGCTTGGTATAGCAGTGCTGACATTGGAATTCTTCTCTCATACTAACAGTCCCCTCCCTATTTCTATCTCTATAAGTATAGCAAAAATAAGCGAGAAACAAAACCTGACAATTAGTTACTTATAACATCAATAGACTGTGTCATTTTAAATTTATATTTTTTCAAACACTCTACTTCCACCATCTCAATTTTTTGTAATTGACGATTACCGTTCATAGACACATACATTTCTTTATTAGCGAGATCATAGGCACTTGTGTATTGAGTGTGATACACATAATCTGTTCCATCCTGTAAATCAAATACACCGTCTGGAATATCAAACTGATTCATAATATGGAAGAATTTATCTATCCCTTTATCATGCGTCACCGTATTTGATAAATTATTTAAGTACGTCGCTCTTACAAAACGACTAGCAGACGTGAAGTCACCTGGTAATCCGAACATGCCTGACCCTTTTCCTGCAGACGGAACTGTAGCCTTCCCTAAAACAACCTCTTTCAAAAGAGGCGTTTGCATGCCAGCATAATTTGACAGATTAGTTAAATGCCAATCATACGTTGGATGATTGGTCATTGTTCCCACTTCATTTTCATGAATATCAAATCCACCTGTTTCACTGGTATGTTCAATCACAACAGAGCGACCATAGCTATCTGTCACATTAAAGTGTAGAGGGTCTGATTTCCCTAAATTATTTAATTTATCACATAAGTCTATTTCTGTTTCTAATTTCTCAATAAGCTCATCAATCGAACCTATTGTTGCAAGAACCCATGTAACAAACTCCTCACCACGGTATGCTTTTTTTCCTTGTGCCACTATCACTTCTTCCTTACCGTAAACACAATAGTCACTAAAGTACTGCATACTCGCCCCAATTCCAGCACTATTCATACCATCAGCAAATAGAATACCTTCTACTCCAAATGGCTCACCGTCATAACATACGCCTACTGCTTGATGCTTAAACTCTATTGGTGTCATTGTATTTGTTAAATACGTGCCTTTAGGAACATTTACTCCCACATAAGGTAGTGGCAACATGTATTCTTGAGTCCGCCCAAAAATAACCTTTCCTTCTTTACTTATAATTCTAATACTGGTGCACATATCTAAATCCCCCTTTATTTATACATTTTTATTATACAACTTTATCTTATTTTTAATCAGTATTTTATTGCCTAAATAAAAAAAGCGTAACCCTTTTGGATTACGCCCTTCGTTTATTCAAATTCCATTACTTTTTCAGGACTATTTTTTCGTTCCATCATTGCCCAAATATTACCTACAACAGCCCCTACGATAGCTGGGATAATCCATCCTAATCCCATTTCGTATAACGGTAGATACTTACTTAGGAAGCTAGAAATATTTAAAATATTAATTCCTGCTGTATCAAACCCATCAAAAATACTAATACAGAATGTAAATAAGATAACCATTTGATACACTCGACGATTTCCTCTAAACCATTTATTTGATAGCAATAAGAATACCATGCTGATTGCTAAAGGATAAATAGCATTTAGGATAGGCTCTGAAAACTTAATTAGACCAGTAAGCCCCATGTTAGATACCAAGAAACTAAAGATAGCCATTCCAATTACATAATATTGATAACTGATTTTTGGATAAAGACGGCTAAAATACTGTGCACAGGCTGATAACAAGCCAATACATGTTGTCATACATGCTACAGAAATCATTAGACCTAGTAACACATTACCATAAATACCAAAGTAATAATTTGATACTTTTGCCAAGACCTCGCCACCATTTTCTTGATAACCAATCTTAGACACACTTGTTGCACTCATATACGACAGTGCTGAATACATAACTACTAGCAGAACGGCCGCAATCCCAATCGCTTTACCACACGCTGCCATAACATGTTTCTTATCAGTCGCACCTTTTAATCTTACTGCATCAATAATAATAATACCAAAAGCAAATGATGCCATCGCATCCAGGGTTAAGTACCCTTCTTTAAAGCCTGTAACAAATGCTGCATCTACAAATTGATCTTGCGGTTCATAGATTTTCCCCATAGGAAACGCCACTGCTACGACAATTAAAATACCAATTAAAGTGATTTTTAACGGTGTTAAATACTTCCCTACAATATCGACTACCTTTGCCGGAAAAACAGCTAATAGACAGGCAATCGTGAAAAATATAGCTGAAAAAATTAATAATGTTGTAGATTCACCTAAACTACTACTAAAGGGTTTAATCCCAATTTCAAAGGCAACTGTTCCTGCACGAGGAATGGCAAAAAATGGGCCAATTGCTAGATATAAAACAACAGCAAAGGCTACGCCAAACCAGGGTGTGACTCGACTAGCTAATTCTTGAATATTATCTTTACCGGTTGCAACGAGTGTTAGGAAACTTAATAGCGGTAACCCTACCCCTGTTAAGAAAAAACCTGCCATCGCTGACGTAATATTAGTTCCTGACTGCTGACCAATTATTGCTGGAAAAATCAAATTACCTGCACCAAAATACATTGCAAACAGCATTAAACCTAAGATTATAACATAAGACGTCGGTACTTTTTTAGACATAATATCCCTCCAATTTAACTTGCTATCTTTCACAATTAAACAGACCATAAATGAAACTTCCTAATAAATAGAAGAAAGAGGGTCTCTCTTTCTTCTATCGACTATCTTTAATAAACTGATGTTGTATCTTTAGAGATTTTCTCTATTGATTCTTGCACCGTCTTCAAGAATGCGCCTGCCATCATGCCATCTAATACGCGATGGTCGATAGATAGGCATAAGTTTACCATATCTCTAATCCCAATCATATTATCAACTACTGCTGGACGCTTAATAATAGATTCAACTTGTAAAATAGCGGCTTGCGGATGATTAATAATTCCCATAGACTGAACCGAACCAAATGATCCTGTACTATTAACTGTAAAAGTGCCACCTTCCATATCAGATGGTGCTAACTTACCAATTTTAGCTTTTGCTGCTAAATCATTAATTTCTCTAGCAATGCCTTTGATTGATTTTTCATCAGCATTTTTAATAACAGGAACATATAATAAGTCATTTGCTGCAATCGCAATTGAAATATTAATGTCTTTATTTTGAATAATCTTATCGCCTGCCCAGCTACTGTTTAATAGTGGGAATTCTTTCAAGGCTTGAGCTACTGCTTTTACAAAGAAAGCAAAGTACGTTACATTGTAACCTTCGTTTTTTTTGAATTGAGCCTTAATACTGTCTCTATAGTTTACAAGGTTTGTCGCATCTACCTCTGCCATCATCCAAGCATGCGGAATTGTTTGTTTACTTTCAACCATATGCTTAGCGATTGCTTTTCTGACACCACTTACTGGTATCTCAACAACATTACCACTTGCAACGACTGCTGGAGCTGGACTACTTGCTACAGGCGCCGCTGCCGCAGCTGGTGCTTGTACTTGTGCTACAGGTTGCTCAACTGGAGCTGCTACTGCTGGTGCAGCTTGTGGCGTACCACCATTTTCGATTACAGCTAAAATATCTTTACGTGTAATACGACCACCTGAACCACTACCTGTTACTTGAGCTAAATCAATATCATGCTCGCCAGCTAGTCTTAATACAGCTGGTGAGAAGCGCATACCAGAGCCAGACTGCTTAGCTGCAGGTTTCGCTGCTGCTTTTTCTTGTTTTGGTGCTTCTACAGCAGGTGCTTTTTCCTCTTGAACTGGCGCTTCTGCCACAGGTTCTGAACCTGCACCATCTGTTTCAATGGTACAAATTACTGTACCCACATCTACCGTTTCATCTTCTGACACTAAGATTTCCTTAATTGTTCCTGTGAATGATGACGGGATTTCAGCTACTACTTTATCTGTTAACACTTCTGCTAGTGCTTCATATTTTTCAACCTGTTGACCTGGTTTTACCAACCAAGAACTAATACTTCCATCTGTTACACTCTCACCTAATTTAGGCATTGTAATTTGTTCAAGTGCCACTCTACTTCACTCCTTAATTATATAGTTTAGTTACACCTATCTAAAATTCAGCTAATTCGCGCATCGCTACTTCTACTTTATCTGGGTCAATGGTAAAGTTTTTCTCCATTGTAATAGCGAATGGCATAGCTGGAATATCTGGTCCTGCAAGCCTTGCAATTGGTGCATCTAAATCGAATAAACAATGTTCTGAAATAATGGCACTCACTTCACCAATGATGCTACCTTCTAGATTATCTTCTGTAACTAATAACACTTTACCTGTTTTCTTAGCCGCTTCGATAATACCTTCTTTATCTAATGGATAGATTGTTCTTAAATCTAAGATATGAACATCGAAACCATCTGCTGCTAATCGTTCCGCTGCTTCTTTAGCGAATTCTACAGCTAAACCATAAGTAATCACTGTAATATCAGATCCCTCACGTACCACGTTAGCTTTTCCAATCGGCACAGTGTAATCTGTTTCAGGAACTTCTCCTTTAAGTAAACGGTAGGCTTTCTTATGTTCGAAGAATAAAACAGGGTCATTATCACGAATTGCTGATTTTAATAGTCCTTTTGCATCGTATGGATTTGACGGGATAACAATTTTAAGTCCTGGTTGGCCAAAGAATACTTTTTCAACTGATTGTGAATGGTATAACCCACCGTGAATTCCGCCTCCGAAAGGTGCTCTGATTACCATTGGACAGCTCCAATCGTTATTAGAACGGTAACGAATACGAGAAGCTTCTGAAATAATTTGGTTAACAGCCGGCATAATGAAATCAGCAAACTGAATTTCTGAAATTGGACGGTAGCCATACATCGCTGCCCCAACCCCAACTCCGACAATCGCAGATTCAGCAAGTGGTGCATCTAACACACGATCTTCACCAAAGTCTGCATGTAAGCCCTCAGTCGCTTTAAATACGCCACCTTTTTGACCTACGTCTTCACCTAAAATAAATACTTTTTCATCTCTTTCCATCTCTTCGCGAAGAGCCAGCTTAATTGCCTCAATATATGAAATCACTGCCATGACTTATTCCTCCCCACTTTCTTCATAAACATATTTAAATGATGATTCCGGTGTCGCATACGGTGCATTCTCAGCATAATCCGTTGCTTCGTTGATTTCTTTCGCGATTTCTTTTTCCATCACGTCAACGTCTTCTTCTTTCATAAAGCCTTCTGCAATTAATTCTTTCTTGAAGATTTCAATTGGGTCTTTTTCTTTAGCATCTGCCACTTCTTCACGTGAACGGTACACACGATCATCATCATCTGATGAATGGGGTGTAAAGCGGTAAGAAAGGGTTTCGATTAAAGTTGGACCTTCCCCTCTTCTTGCACGGTCTGTCGCTTCTTTGAAAGCTAAGTACACCTCAGCAAAGTTATGTCCATCTACCTGAACACCTGGAATACCATAGCCAATCGCACGATCTGATAATTTTTTAGCCGCGAATTGCTTATCAGCTGGCACACTGATGGCATAGTGGTTGTTATGAATAACAAATACAACTGGTAATTTGTGAACACTAGCGAAGTTAATCCCTTCATGGAAATCGCCCTGGTTTGATGAGCCTTCACCACATGATGTGTATGACACGCTATCATCTCCAGCCATTTTCGCTGCTAATCCAATCCCAGCTGCATGTGGAAATTGTGTCGTAACAGGAGAACTTTGTGTCACAATTCTATTTTTACGTTGACCGTAATGCGATGGCATTTGACGACCACCTGAGTTTGGGTCCTCCGCCTTAGCGAAAACAGATAACATAATATCTTTAGCTGTCATCCCGAAGCTTAGTACCATTGCTAAATCACGATAATACGGTAAGCAGTAATCTTTGTCTAAATCAAAAGCAAACGCTGCTCCTACTTGAGCGATTTCTTGACCCTGACCTGAAATATGGAAAGGTATTTTACCTGCACGGTTTAACAACCAGATGCGTTCATCCACTCTTCTTGTTAATAACGCTGTTCGGTAAATACTTTGTAGTTCTTCTTTAGATAAACCTGTCTCTTTTAAAGCCATTGTATTCCCTCCTGATAATAGTTTTTTACTTACTAACCGTGAATTCGATTCCCATCTACTGCTAATGCCGCTTCTGTTAATGCTTCTGATAATGTTGGATGCGGATGAATGGTTTCACCAATTTCCCACGGTGTTGCATCTAATACTTGAGCAAGAGCTGCTTCACTAATCATGTCTGTTACGTGAGGTCCAATCATTGCCACTCCTAAAACATCATCGGTTTCTTTATCAGCAATCACCTTCACAAAACCATCTGACTCTCCGAAAACTAAAGCCTTCCCAATTCCTTTAAAGACAAATTTGCCTTTCTTAACTTTATGGCCATTTTCTTTAGCCCTATCCTCAGATACCCCGACACACGCAATCTCTGGTGAAGTATAGATACATCTTGGAACTAATTCATAATTAATTGGCTCCACTTTTTCGCCACAAATACTCTTAACAGCTAATGTTCCTTCGTGCATAGCCACATGTGCTAATTGCAACGTTGGGATACAATCGCCAATCGCATAAATATGACTTTCTTTTGTTTGGAATTGGTCATTAACTTTAATAAAGCCTTTTTCAAGAACAATATTTGTATTTTCAAGCCCAATATTTTCAACATTGGCCTGGCGACCAACAGATACCAATAATTTTTCCGCTTCAAAAGTTTGAGCTTCGCCTTTTACAGTTGCCTGGATAGTCATCCCTTTTTTAGTTTTCTTGAACGTATCAGGCAAAACTTCCGCTCCTGTAACAATCTCTACCCCTTTTTTCTTAAAGAGTGTTGTTAACTCTTTTGAAATCTCTTTGTCTTCCATAGCAACCACACGGTCAGCAAACTCTAGGACTGTTACTTTAACCCCAAAATCAGTTAATAATGAAGCCCACTCCATACCGATAACGCCACCACCAACAATAACCATTGATTTAGGCAATTCTTCCATTTTAAGTGCGCCGTCTGATGATAAGACAACCTCTTCATCGAATGGTAGATTAGGTAATGGACGAGGTCTTGAACCTGTTGAGATGATTAGATTTTTAGGAATAATCATGTCATTTTCAGATCCATCTTCATGAGAAATTGAAATTGTTCCTGCCATAGGTGAGAAGATTGACGGGCCTAAGATAGTCCCTGTTCCTTCATATAAATCAATTTTACCCATTTTAAATAACTGATGGATGCCTTTCTCTAATTGATCCACAATCGATTGTTTTCTTTCTTGAGCTTTCAAGAAATTAATCGCTGCATCACCCGAAAGTTCGACACCAAATTCAGCTGCTTTTTTAACCGTTTGAAACACTTCTGCTGAGCGTAGGAGTGCTTTACTCGGAATACAACCTCTATGTAGGCATGTTCCACCCACTTTAGATTTTTCTACAACTGCAACTTTTTTTCCCTTTTTAGCTGCCTGTATCGCTGCAACATAGCCGCCTGTTCCACCGCCTAAAATCACTAAATCATATTCTTGAGCCAAAACAATTCCTCCTCTTAGTAGTGTTTCACATCTTCTATTTTAGCTAAGACACGTTGAGCTCCTTGGTTTAAAGCGCCCATTTCATCTTCACCTGGTACTACAATAATCGGTGCAATCCAATCGATATAAGCAGAAATTTCTTTTACAAATTTCTCACTTCTTGATAGACCACCTGTTAATACCACTCCATCAATTTTCCCTTTAAGTGACGCTGCATTTGCGCCAATCTCCTTGCCAACTTGATAAGCCATCGCTTCGAAAATAAGTTGCGCCTTATCGTCACCACTAGCAATTGCTTTTTCAACTTCACGCAAATCATTTGTGCCCAAGTAAGATACAAGTCCACCCTTACCAATAAGTGTTTTGTAAATCTTATCTTCTGGCCAGTCTTTAGTCGCTTGCATGAAATCGTATAAAGGTAAGCCTCCCGCACGCTCTGCACTGAATGGACCTTCACCGCCTAAAGCATTATTCACATCTATGACTTTTCCTTGCTCATGAGCTGCAACTGACACGCCACCACCAAGATGAGCAATCACATAGTTTCTCTTATCGTAAGTTGTTCCTTGTTCCTTCGCAGCAATACGTCCGACTGCTTTATGATTAAGTGCATGGAACACGCTCGTACGCTCTACAACCTCTGTTCCAGACACTCTAGCAACCGCTTTTAATTCATCTACTACTACTGGATCGACGATATAAGCTGGGATATCATATTGCTGAGCTATCTCATCCGCAATCAACCCACCTAAATTACAAGCATGTTGACCTGAAACACCAATACGTAAGTCTTCTTTTAACTTCTCAGTCACATCATATGTGCCACTCTCAATAGGTCTAAGTAACCCGCCACGACCGACAACTGCTGATAAATTTGTTAAGTCATAGTCATTATCCTGAATCACTTTTAAAATAGCTTTCGTTCTAAAGTCGAATTGATCACTGATACTTTTATACGTTTCAATCTCCGCCATCGGATGACTTAACTCTTCTTGGAATAACTTCTCATCCCCACGATAAACTGCTACCTTTGTAGAAGTAGACCCAGGATTAATGACTAATGTTTCAAAATTCATATGCCGCCTCGCTTTCTTTTCTTTAACTTGTTTGAATGGCTAATTTTAGTGAAGCCATTTTAGTTTCAGTACTATCACTTCTTGATGAAAGAGCAATTGGAACTGCAGCCCCTACAATCACACCACTAACTGTGGCAGGAACAAAGTGACTGAACACCTTGTACAAGAAGTTTCCACCATCGATAGACGGTACGACTAACACATCCGCATCGCCTTTTATTTTACCTTCGTAGCCTTTAACAGATGCCGCATCTTTACATGTCGCAATATCAAATGATATCGGCCCCTCAACAACTGCTTCTACTGAATTATTTTCAAAATAAATATGCACCTCATGAGCATCTGCTGATGAAGGCATTTTTGGATTAAACACTTCCACTGAGCTTAATAAAGCAACCTTAGGAGATACAAGTCCCATTTTATGCGCTACTTCTATCGCATTTTTTGTGATAGCTACTTTTTGAGCAACATCTGGTTGAATGTTTAACGCAGGGTCCGTCAAAATAAAACGACGTCCCGTTTCTTTAATCTCGATTACTGAAGCTTGAGACAATACGCCTTCTTTTCTCAAACCATTTTCTTTCTTCAAGACTTCTCTTAAAATGGTTGATGTTTGAACCGACCCTTTCATCAAGACCGTCGCACGCTTATCAACTACGGCTTTTACTGCCTCCGTCACCATATCTTGATCATCTAAACAAACCATTGCTGTTACTTCGTCCATTTCAACTTCCAATGACTCCTTACTAAATAAAATAAAGTCACATAAACCGTCATCAACAGCTTGTCTCACAACTTTATCAACGAAACTCTGACTCGCTCCGGCTACTGCCACTATCGCTTTTTTATCTGTCTTCATTTTTATCAACACCTTTTCTAAAGTCATTGTTTTTAATTAGAAGAAAAGAATTACCTCCAAGGTATGCTTTAAACACAAACTGAAGATAATTCTTTTCAAATTTATTAATTAACGCTTAGTAATTGATGATTTTTCAGTTTGTAAAAATGTACTACGAACACGCATCATTTCTTCGATACGACTTTCAGCTAAATGATCTGCTGCCATCGCTGTTGTAATTTTTTCATTTTTAGCAATTTCGAATACTTTCGTCATTTGGTTATAAACTTCTTTGATCTTACGATCTGCTTTCGCTTCGTCATAGCCACTTAATTCTTCTGCTACGTTGATAACACCACCTGAGTTAACAATATAATCTGGTGCGTAAACAATACCTGCTTCTTCAATTGCTTTACCATGTTTTTCAATATCAAGTAATTGGTTATTAGAACTACCACAAACTGCTTTAACTTTTAATTGTGGAATAGTATCATCATTTAAAATTCCACCTAGAGCACATGGACAGAAGATATCCGCTTCAACGCCGTAAATTTCATCGATCCCTACAGCTGTCGCACCTAGATTATTTACAGCACGGTCAATCGATTCTTGGTTGATATCTGTTACGATTAATTTAGCTCCTTCTTCATGTAACATTTCGCATAAACTGTAAGATACATTTCCTACTCCTTGTACTGAAACTGTTTTGCCTTCTAATGAATCAGAACCGTAAACTTCTTTAGCAGTTGCTTTCATCGCATAGTAAACACCTAATGCTGTTTTTGGACTAGGGTTTCCAGAACCACCTGCTGCACTACTACTACCTGTTACATAATTTGTTTCTTCGAGCATGTAGTTCATGTCCTCTACTGTAGTGTTAACATCTTCAGCTGTAATATAACGACCATTTAAGCCTTCGATATAACGACCTAATGCACGGAATAACGCTTCACTTTTGTCTTTTTTAGGATCGCCAATAATAACTGTTTTAGCTCCCCCGATGTTTAAACCTGCTGCTGCGTTTTTATATGTCATTCCACGGGCTAATCTTAAAGCATCTGTTAAGGCTTCTTCTTCAGTTTCATATGGCCACATACGGCATCCACCAAGTGCTGGTCCTAAAGTTGTGTCGTGAATCGCTATAATTGCTTTCAAACCTGAACTCTTATCGTGACAAAATACCACTTGCTCATAATCTCTGTTAACCATTTCTTCAAATAACATAAAAACTGCCTCCTCTTTAAACTTTATTATTTTCACAAAAGAAAACGCTTTCACGTGTTCCTTATCTCTAAACTAACACAATTTTTGTTTTTTTAATGTATTTTAGATGAACTTTCAATGAGAAAATAATAAGAATACATAATTGTTTTTTAATCGTGTTATACTGAGCATTTTTTTATTTCCCACACTTTTTCACTATCTCTTTTTTATATAACACACCTTTTTATTTCTCCACCCTCTATAAATAGTTATCTATTTTTTTTATAGAACAGATTAAAGTTTGTTATGGAACACAGCTCTCTCAAAAAATGATCTTTATTGATCAGAAAATCACTTAGACTTTTTTTAGAATAAATCCGCCCATTTTATTGTATGATTTCTCTTTGCTAACATGAAAAACTTATAGTAATAACTTACTTATAAATTTAAATAATTATTTAATTACTAAATGAATATTAGGTCATCTCCAATTAAATGGACTTTAACATAAAAATAAGATATGATAATTTAGGTATATAAAATTACACTTAGTAAATGAGGTGCGTACTATGAAAATGATTACCATTTGCATTCCAATGTATAATGAAGAAGATAATTTAATAGTTTTACACGAGAAATTAGTAGAACTTGCTGAACCATATAAAGGAACATATAATTTTGAATTTCTATTTGTCAACGACGGTAGTATCGATCAATCACTTGAAATCGTTAGAGAACTATCTCAACAAGATAATCGTGTGAAATGTGTTGATTTATCCCGAAATTTTGGAAAAGAACCTGCTATGTTGGCCGGTTTTGATTACGCTAAAGGAGACGCTATTATTATGATGGATGCAGATTTACAGCATCCGCCAAGTACTGTACCAAAAATGATTAAAGAATGGGAAAATGGTTACCAAGATGTTTATGGTAAGCGTGTATCTCGTCATGGCGAATCATTTCTAAAAAAAGGATTTTCAAAACTCTACTATAAAATTCTAGGCATGTTTTCAACTGTTCCTGTTTTACCTGCTGTAGGTGATTTTAGATTACTGGATAGAAAATGTATCGATAGTATAAAGAAACTACGAGAATCGCAACGCTACACTAAAGGGATTTATATGTGGATTGGATTTAAGAAAAAAGAAGTCACTTTTGAAGCAAATGAACGCTTTGCTGGGGAGACTAAATGGCAATTTAAATCACTAGTAAAACTAGCGATTGATGGAATTATTTCTGATTCTACAGCCCCTCTACGTTTCTCTCTAGTCTCAGGTATTGTTATTGCTCTTTTTGCCTTTATCTATATGATATATACTTTTATTACAACGCTTATGTATGGCAATGCTACACCTGGATACCCTAGTCTTGTTATTCTGATCCTCTTCCTAAGTGGGACACAACTAATTTTCTTAGGCGTTATGGGGGAGTATATTGGAAAAATATTTATGGAAGTTAAACAACGTCCTCCATATCTTATTCAAGAATATATTACAGCGGAAGATGACCAGAAGGATACTGACTCATGCAAAAAATAAAAAACTGGTTGATGAGTTTCGACTTTATGACTGAACAGTATTATTCTATTTTGATGTATCTCGTTATGGGTGGGATCACGACTCTCATAAATATTGTAACGTTCTATTTATTCAACTCTACACTCGGGTTAAATTATACGATTGCTAATATTATTGCTTGGGTATTTGCTGTTTTATTTGCTTACATTTCTAATAAACTCTATGTATTCGAAAGCAAACATAATAACTTTTCTGAACTCATACAGGAAATCAGCTCTTTCTTTGGATTTAGAGTGCTGTCATTATTTATGGACTTAGCTGTTATGTTCGTCTGTATCAGTTTATTAAGTATGAACCCTTTACTTGCTAAAGTATTAGCTAATGTTGTTGTTTTAGTAGCTAACTATATTTTCAGTAAATTATTTATCTTTAAAAAATAAAAAACTGCCAGTCCTCTTGGACCGGCAGTTTTTTATTTGGCTGCATAATTTTTGGTGTGGACGAGAAAATCATTCACACCTATTTTTGTGCAAAAAAATAGAAACATATGAGTTTTCCAGTTAGAATGAAATCGCTAAAACCCATTCAAGTCAGGAGAAAACCATATGTCTCATAATCATTGTATCCGAACTAGCCTTAATTTAACAGATAAAAATATCACTTTTTCAAAATGTTTTTGCGAAACGCTTAGTTATAAAGGCCATTCTTCGCTTTTATACCATGCCATACTTAGCTATAAAACTAATACTTGTCCAAAATGTCAGGCACCTAATTCTAATTATTCTATCGTTAAGAATGGGTACTTAACCTCTCAGCTTAAGTCGCTTAGTCAGTCCCATATGCCCACTTTTATAGAATTAAAGAAACAATGGTTTCTTTGTAAATGTTGTTCTTCTAGTTTTTTGGCAACTTCTCCAGAGATAGAAAAACATTGTTTTATTGCTAATAAAGTAAAACAATCAATTACTATTGAATTAAAAGATACACATCTTCTTAAAAACTTAGCTTTGAGATATTTTGTCTCACCCACAACGATTAGTCGTGTTTTAACGGCCTTAGGTCGATCCTTCAAGCCTGATTCTAATGCTCACCATATTGCGAGACAGACGTTTGAATACATTACGTCAGTATTGTTTACGTTATTCTTAACTGCTCATTCGTCAGTAAAAACGACTGTTGTTGATATGAATGCTGCTTATTTCATGCTGGCATGCGATCTTTTTTATAATGCTAAAATCATCATCGATCGCTTTCATTTAATTCAATTAATTTCACGCTCTCTTAATCAAACACGAATTAAAGTGGTGACCAAATTTAAAACCTCAAAATCTAAGGATCAAAAGAATTATAAAAAACTCAAGCAATATTGGCGATTACTTTTAAAAGATTCCAATAGGCTCGATTTTAATACTTACCGTTACGAACCTCTCTTTCATAAACCATTAACTGAAACAGAAATCATTGATTATGTTTTGAGTTTAAACCCTATTCTCAAAGAGACCTACACCTGTTATTAACACTTACTATACTATTCAAAACAAAATGATTTTAAGGGATTTAAAGACTGTGTACTTGAGTCGGAACCTTTGGTTTCGTCTTATATGATGACCTCTTTAAAAATGCTTTCAAGTCACTTATCACGCACTCAACATACCTTTGACTATCCGGCTCATACCAATGGTCCTCTTGAAGGTAGTATTAATTAAATAAAGGTCATCAAGCCGATAGCTTATGGTTATCGTAATTTTTTAAACTTTAAATATCGTATTATAATTAATTTTAATGTCATACAAAAAAGCAGCTTTACCGTTTTAGGTAAAACTGCCTAATTATTAACTATGAAGATAACATTTTAGCTATCCACAGCATTTGACATAAAGAACCTATTAGTAACTCAAGTCGACTATATCAGAAAAACTAACTCCTTTTAAATGCGTCATATCTTTCCCTACAGTAATACCTAAGCCTCGCCCTCCATCAGTTCTAATACCAGAGTAATAAACTATTACTTGATCATTTTTACTTACGTAACAACTACGATACAATCCTCTATTGTCCCAATTATTAGTTCCTGTTGTAGGTCCTAAAACTTTTATAAACTCAGAATAATTTTGGTTGTCTTTAGATGAACCGTAATACAAACCCATTTCCTGTCTCGCTCCACCTGTATTGTATAAATCAACTTTCTTATTATTTTCAAATTTAAATGAAGATATTAACATACCATATGAACCATCTTTATTTTTTTGAACATCTAAATGCCAACTATAAACATTTTTTTCTTTGTACTCTATTGGAATAATTCGTTCTTCACTCCATGTTTTCATACCATCCACTGATTCAATATAACATACATCAAAATTACCATCAATATACCACATTTTATATACGCCATCTTCTAATACAACGGCTTGAGATAACCCTACAGGTAATTTTATAATGTCTGATTCTTCCGACCAATGAACACCATCTGTTGATGTTCGTAATTTAATAGTCGCTTTGATTTTTTCTTTATTATTATACTCTCTATAAAAGCATTCTAAGCGATTTTTTTCATAATTATAAATAAGGTGCGTATCTGAATTATAAATTGAACGATCTTTTGGTTGCCCCGGTTTTGGATCTATAGGATTTACTAGTCCTGTTGGAACATCCCACGTCACCCCATCATTACTCGCATAAATATGAGGATTTTCACTAGACATATCTGATTTCAAATATGGGGTTGCTGCCATCCAAAATTTATACCCATTGAACGGCTCATCTAATAAGATAACAGAAGGGTGGATCAAATCAATATTCCCATACGCCGTTGGTAAAAATAGCCGCTCTTTACTATTTTTCGGATAGGCCTCACTGAATTTCACAGCATCCTCACTAGAGATTTGTATTCGTTTTTTATTAATATTCACTAATCCAGTATCACCCGGATAGATAGTATCTTTCGTATTTTCCTCTGTAGTACCTTGAAAAATCTCAATAGGTTGACTAGTTGTATTTTTTACTCTATATGCATTTGTTGTTATTTCATTACGGTTTGTAAAATAAACACCTGGCAAGATACTTTTTCCATTTTCAAATCCAGATACTTTCTCTATACGTTTAAGCTTTAGGTTACTTACTCCTTCTCCTTTAATAACTAAACTACTATTTAAATAGGTTAAAAAACCTTCTTTTGAAACGGTAAATGGCCTAATGAATGACTTACCATTTTTTTCCTCAATAGATATTTCCTTAGGTCTATTTGAAGAAATTATATAACGCCCATCTTCCAAGTCTTTAAGTTCTAGCTCATTTGAACGACTTGAATTAAAGGTTAATTTAGATAATATCACATCTCGTTTATCTTTTGGCATAACTATTAAAGCACATTGTAGAAGTAATACTACCGACAACACAGCTAATATAAACTTTTTCATATTTTACCCTCTTTCATTTTTCTTATAACCAATCATCAATTTTTTTATTTTACTGTAAATAAATATTATAAATAACAATACTAGCGTTCCTACGGTAATCACAGTACCCAACAGTAACCCTGGTTCCTTATAACTAAATACCACTTTGTTTTCACCTGGACTTAAATCCAAACCTACAAAGCCATAGTTAACACGTTTTAGCTCTTTTGTTTTTCCATTCACAGTAGCTGTCCAACCAGGGTGATACGGAATTTTAGTTGCTAATAGTGTAGCCGATTCATTTTTTATCGTACCGCTCACTTGATTTTTTAAAAACTTAAGGTGTCTCAATTTATTATTATCTAGAACTTTTATTTTTTCTTCTTTTTGACCAAGAGATTGATTATCTTTTAAAAACTCCAATTTTGATATAATCAAATCATTTGCGCTACTATTTTTAAGCTGGATAACTTTACTATTATTATTACCTTTACCCAAATAATAACTTTGATCCACAATTTTACGATAGCCATTTCCAGATATTATTCCGTCACTTTCTATCAATTGAGTCAGCTTTTTTCCTGTAATTGTGAATCTAATTTTTTTATCATCATAAATATAGGCATTAGTTGTATAAAATTTCAAACGTTCATACGGTGTTAACTTCGGAGCCAATTCCCCTTTAGCTAGTGCCTTCATTTCAATATCATGAGTTTTACGACTCAAGCGTTCTTCCACCTCAACAAAATTTGGAGTCGCAGATTTGAATGAAACATATAATTCCTCTTTATTATCAACAGAACCTGGTTCCAAAATCACACTATAACTATGTCCTGCTAGGAAATGATAGGTGTTATCTTTGGTAGTCTCTACTATTTCTTTAGTCTTATTATCTCTAATTTTATATGAGACACGTTCAATACTCGCTTGATCTCTGTAAGTTTTAATTTTGGAAGCATCAGATGTCACTACGCTATCCAATAACACTGCTAACCTTTCAGGTTGTGATAACTCACCAGTTCTTTCTTCAGATATCACTTTATCTGAAGTGTAAGCAAATGGTACAACTATTTGTGTTTCAGATAAAATCACATTATTTTCTAGTTCATTCATTTTTTTGTAACCACTTGGAATATAGCTTTTATTTTTGGAAACATAGTACTTAACACCCATAAAACGTAATAATGTGGGGTTATCTTTAATAACGACAAACGGAGCTGTTGGGAAATTTTTATTTCCAAAATCATTAACAAGCATCTCATTTATATATTTATTCTGAATACTATTATATGAATTTAACTGATGTACCCCCAACAAGCTAGAAGTATTCCCTTTAAATAACTTGGCCGGTGAAATGCGATTTTCACTTGAAAGTTGTAGCCTCTCACTCGGACTAGTCTTAACCATACGATCCGCCCCTGCGAATGACTCCTTAATACCCGACTCTAAATATTCAACCGTATTAGTTGATTTATCAATTCTAGCTAAACTTTTTATTGAATGATATGACCAGACATTAACAAACACATTAAGAATTACTACTAATGCTAATAAATAGCGAATTTTCTGCTCTGAAATAATCTTAGAATAGCTGCAAAACACCAGAATAAGACTCATAGCTATAAATACTAAGGGGATGGTTAAATTAAAATTAGCTGTCTTAAAATTTTCTCCAATTACAGATAAACCAATTGCTAGCCCATATATATAAACAGAACTTAAAATATCTCTTGCGTCAATTTTTCTTATATTCTCAATTAAGTAACCTATAGCCAAGGCTACTGGTAAATTAAGTAATAACATCCAACGATGAATAGGAGAACCAAAACCACTCATTACACTAGCAAGTGGTGGACTTATCAAAATCCCCCCACCTAATACTAGGCTCATCAACAAAATGCTATAGTTCTTTCTTCTTCGAATTAAGTAAACCAATGCCAGAACAAATACGACACTATAGCCACCAAATAAACGATAAGGTCTGCCACCATTCATATTAATCAAATCTAAAGGTAAACGTAAATAATAACGTAAATTATACGTTATCATGTCGTTTGCAAAGATATCTTCACCACGACTCATCATTTTAACATTAATTAAAACAGGAATGATATAAATGGAAATCAAACCAACAATCAATACTAAACCTATTAGGAATGGCTTGAAGAATGAGACTACAGATTCTTTAAATCTATAAACATAAATATAGTTTAATATAAGGTAAACAAAACCACCAATTGCTAACAACCAGGCAAAATAAAAATTATTAACAATAGCCCATATAGTCACCATAATAAACCAGGCTATCTTTTTCTCTTTCATTACTTTGTCTATTCCCAATAATAATAAAGGAAAAATAATCATGACATTGATAAAAAAAGGATGACGAGTGATATTCATTATCACAAGGGGTGAGAATGCATATGTTAGTGAAGTAACAATCAGTGCTGTACGACTCGTTAACTTTCTTTTGGCGTAGCTATAATAAGCTAAACCGGCCAAGTAGGCACGAAATAGCACTAGAAAACTAAACCACTGTGCTAAATATTTTGTCGGAGATAATATTGACAGGTAACTAAAAACATCGCCTAAATTGTAGTAAACATACTTAGAAAACCAACTAGAACCAATTCCGTATGACCAATCCCACATAGGTGGAAATGCACCTGTTCTAATTAGAGCTAATAATTCTTCTCTAAAATTTTTAAACAATGTATAATGCTGACTGTACCCATCTCCGTTATATACTAACGCATAGTCTCCGAAGAAAAATGCAAAAAATGAAATAATTGCCACCATAATAAATAAAATACTATAATAAAGAGGGACTAACCCTTTTTTCTTTTGAAATGAACTATTTTCAAAAATTTTCGATAAACAATACCCTATCATACTCATTATCAAAAAAGAAAGCATTTTAGAAACAATAGGATTTGCACCAATTAGAGCAACACTTCCAAACATCACACACCAATCTACTCCCCAAAGTAAAACTAACAAGCCTAACCAACACCTAAATGCTGATTTACTTGGTTTAATCGCTGTATCCCGAGATATCTTTTTCTGAAAAATAAAGTATGCTCCGATTAATCCAATAACCCAACTTACGCCGTTCACTCTTTGATAAGTCATTGCTGAAAAGAGAAGTAGGGTGAAAAAAATAACGGTTGACAACACTACTCCACTAACTACTATTCCTAAATTAATTGTAGATTTATTTCGATCCATTCTATTACTATATCCTTCTTGTCTCGTCATATTTGATTCTCCTGATATCTTTTATTAACCCTTTATTTCTAATAATATCTTAAACACATCCCTTATTCGATCCCATATAAATAATAATTACCTAGTTTATTAAAACTAAACCTATATATTCTATTGATAAAAGATACATTCACACGATAAAGAGTCTACTACTAACTCCTCATTATACTAGTTGATTAATCATAGTTCCACTATCTTTTTAGAAAAATCGGTTTTATTATATTAATATTTATCAAATTCAGCTAGACAAATCAGCTTTGTTTACGTAAACTCAAAATGCTTCCAACGGTATTCGGTAATTCAAATTTTTTTGGATGTTATTTCTTTTTGAAATCTTTTTCATAGATAAACATCTTTACGCAGTAGTCCGTTGGAGTTTCCACTCAAACTTTACTGTGATGGCGTGCCTAAATCAGCAAAACAAATAGCAATACGGTCGTTATTGCAGATAGATTTCAAATTAGAAAATGCTTTACTACTGTCAAATATAATAGATTTAAACAAATGATTTTGCACTATTTGAAGCCTATTGTTAAACCTACTTTCTACATCACTGGCCTTTCTACTTGAAGAATTCAACATAACTTTCTTAAAACAACTCTGCGAAACGAAAGAAGAATTAACGATTGAAAAAATATTAAAAGCGTATCAATTAGGAGATGAAGGCATTATTACTATTCTTCATAACGCTATTAAATACCTAGCTATAACTATAAATAACCTTTCTCTTATGCTAGATACTACTAGAATCATACTTCATGGTGAGTTATTTAAAGAGCCACAGCTTATTACCTTGGTAAATGATCTATTAAATAAAAATAGTGCCTTGCTTAGTACTGAAATCCCATTAAATGTTGTAGTTAAAGACTATCATGATGTTAATGGTGCTATTGCAGCATGTGGATTAGGCGTCTCAAAATCTTTGTTGGAAAGTTCTTGATGTGTACTAAGTAGATTTCTCAAGGAATCGTAAAAAAAGACTACCCCCTTTTAGGCTAGTCTTTTTTACTTTTGTCTATATTATAGTACTCAAATAGTTTATTCAATGTTATCGTAATTTCATATTTACTGTATATTTCTTCTCTATTAAGAAATAATTTCTTAATAAGATCTCTACGTGTTTCTTTATCCGCATAGTGAATTTTTCTGTGACAATTTGGACACAAACTGATGATATTATCTGCAAAATCGATAGTATTTTCAAAATCATCTTGAGCTGACATTGGGATTAGATGATGCGCTTCTACATAATTTTTACCATTTTAACTTTTAAAAGTTAAATGTTTTCTGTCTGCTTTGCATAACCAGTCACTCTTTATCTTAGCTTGGATAGCCTCACTGCTATTACGAGGATATACCTTGCCTATACTACTATTTTCTTTTTCTTTTTTTGGACTTGGCCCATCTATTAAACCCTTTGAGCTAATGTCGCTTAAATTACTTTTCTGTGATAATTCATGGTTGAGTTTATCGTCTTTCATTTCTTCTAATTCATTCATTAAATAAAATACATACGAATAATAACATTCTAAAGCTCCATTAGGAAATCTTCCTTCGGAGATATTATATTCTATGTACCTTTCTTCATTACATTTTAAAAATTTTTTTAATTCACTCATCGTTTCAATACATACTAATTTTTCTATTTTATTTTTAGTACTTTTTTCATAAATCATTACTAACCTAATTAAATAGTTTGCATAAGAAACTGCTTTACCACTATTTTTTTCTGCATTTCCTGCCTTGTCTGTTAATAGTTGTGCATAATTTTTAAAATTATTATACTCTTCAAAATATTTTCTCTCAATTGTTTAAATGCGGCATCTTTTGCTGATATCTTATCAAATGACATATTAACCCTCTTCTTAATAAGAGTCTCTTTATACAAGTCTTTGTTTTGTTCCATTCAGTCATCTTTTTGATTACAAATTTTAGTCCATCAATAATAGATGATCCGAGCTATATCAAAGTAATCAAACGCTATGTGATAGACAATTTGTTTTAAATAAAGCGATTAACTAAACAAATGTTTCTTTTTTCACATCTTTTCCAAGTCTTTGTATTTTTTTTAACAGCAATTTCCTGTCTTAAATACTTATTTTCTTGTTCTAATCTTCTTGTGAGCTAAGATTCTCCATTTCAATATCATTTCTATCCAATTTTAGCCTAAGTCTAAAACTTAACGCTTAGAATATCCTTAATTTTACGAGTCATTTTCCATTCTAATTTTATTTAAATAACCGCTTCTTTTACTGCAAGTCGATAAGCAACTTTTTTCATAGCAAAAAACACCCCATTTTTCTTCATTTTATATGAATTCAAAGGGGGTGTTTTTATATTAGTCTCTACCTAAGGGACAGTTCAAATAAAAAAGTACTTTTTTATACTTAATTCCAACTTTATTAGTTTATTTTTTATTTCTATAATATCCTAATATACAAATACCACTTACTGCAACTAAGCCTATCCCAACCAATAAATTATTACGGACTTCACCAGTTTGAGGTAATTGTAATTTTAGGGTACTCTTTGACTTCTTTGGCTCTGTTGGTTTTATTGGTTCTGTTGGCTCTGTTGGTTTTATTGGTTCTGTTGGCTCTGTTGGTTTTATTGGTTCTGTTGGTTTTATTGGCTCTGTTGGCTCTGTTGGCTCTCCTGGTAATTGACTATTTCCTATTTCTACTGTAACCACATTAGTTTCTTTACCTTCTGTCACATCCACTTCATGTGGCGTTCCGTCTAATTCGTACCCTTCGGGGGCCTTTGTTTCTACTAATGTATACTTTCCAAAATCTAGATCTTTTGTTGTTTTTCCATGTCCATCTTTTCCAATAACAATATGATCTACTGTTTCACCTGCTTCATTAATAACATCAAACTCTGCTCCTGATAATAGTTTTTCTTTATCCCCACTGTCGTGCTTAATTACTTCAATTGTTCCTTTTCCTGGTAAACTTGGAATAATTGGCTCTCCTGGTAATTGACTATTTCCTATTTCTACTGTAACCACATTAGTTTCTTTACCTTCTGTCACATCCACTTCATGTGGCGTTCCGTCTAATTCGTACCCTTCGGGGGCCTTTGTTTCTACTAATGTATACTTTCCAAAATCTAGATCTTTTGTTGTTTTTCCATGTCCATCTTTTCCAATAACAATATGATCTACTGTTTCACCTGCTTCATTAATAACATCAAACTCTGCTCCTGATAATAGTTTTTCTTTATCCCCACTGTCGTGCTTAATTACTTCAATTGTTCCAAATTTTGGCTCAGTGGGTTCTTTTGGCCATTGATTCCAAAAATTATGAACTTCCATATGATTTCTTTGATGTAAATCTGTTGCAAACAAATACCCATTAATATTCCCTGATGAAAAAACTACTGTAGCTAATGGAGCAACTATACTACCAATAACTGCTGTCCCACCACCATATTCAGCTGATCCATTAGTCCCACTTGCTGTCGCATATTGTTTTAAATAAGATTTTCCATAACGCTCATCTCCAGAATCCAATACCCCTTTATCCATTTGAATAATATCTTTTGGTGGTTTTATTTCTGCATTTTGACTAGAACGATCAAAAAAATTACTTACTTGATTGGCTTTACTAAAATTATAAATAACCTTTTTAGCATTTTCAGATGCTTTAACATCAGTCAATTCCAATACTGCATTCGTCCCTGAATGATTCGCTAAATAATTACCTTTGAAAATAACTTTATCTGCTTTATTTCCTGCTTCATCCTGGGATGTCACAATAATATTTTTTATGCTTTCGTTATCAAT
This sequence comes from Vagococcus fessus, assembly GCF_003987565.1. Taxonomy (GTDB): domain Bacteria; phylum Bacillota; class Bacilli; order Lactobacillales; family Vagococcaceae; genus Vagococcus_D; species Vagococcus_D fessus. The sequence goes on along the minus strand of NZ_NGJY01000003.1, from coordinate 123,610 downwards.
AACTGACTCGTAGTCAAAACCGAAACTCTGAACAACTGCGACTAATTCACCATCAATTTCTTTCGGTGGTATATTTAGAACTAAAATATCAGAATCACTAGCACTCTGATAATAATCATATTCTAATAATTTACCGTCTGACCATTCTCCTAAAGTTTTCCCTGATTTCTTACCCATTACTGATTTACTGTCTAAATCACTAGTTAAACTTTTCATTTCAGCTGTCATTTTAGTTAAAGTTGAAGATTCAAATTCCTCAGTCAGTAATTTTTTTTGAACTTCATTTATGCTTACTTTTTTAAAATATCCCTTATCATTTGCATGATCTGAATCTAACCAGCCTATCTTCTCTGATTTATAATTTCTTGATTCAACTACTGGTTGAATCGTATCAGAGTAATTATTAATATTTCCTCCTATTAATATTGCAGTTTTTTGAATGTCGAAATCCAAAGGTGTTCCCACAGTATTAGCATTTTCTGAAAACATCGCTGCATAGCTGTATGTTTCAAGCTCTTTTCCAAAACTAGAATCCTTAACAACTGCTAACGGTCCTTCAATATCTGCTGAATCTGCTGAATGATAACCACTTAAAAAAACATTATAATCAAACAAATTGCTAGAAATCTTACTCTCATCAGCAATCGTATGCTTTGTTTCACTATAACTTCTTTGTGCAATCCCTGTAGAACCCGTCCCTAATAAAACTGTAGCAATTAGCACTTTCGTAATACTGTTCTTATTAATATTTAGCATTTACCTATCCGCCCTTCAACTAACTTATATTAAAATTCATCTGGATATAATTTAGTATTATTTACTAATTTAATACATCTAGACTTTTTTAATATACGTTTATGAAAAACGTAAATATCTCAAATTTTAGAAGCAAATACATAAAACGTTACAAACAGTTTTGTAAGAAAAATGTCAAAAAAGTGCGTTTTAACCAAAAGTATTGTAAAATCAAATAAAAAACGTCTATAAAAAAAGTAATCTAGTTTTGTGAAAAAATAACATTTTCGCATACTTTTTTTTAGCCTTTTTTTGACAAAAATCGATTTATAAATACCCTGTATTTATTATAAAATTAAGCACAATTAAAACATCTAGAATCATCAAAGGAGATTTGCTTATGCTTTCATTTTATTTAAAAAATAATGAATTATTAAACCTATGTATCGCATCCTCTTTAGTACTTTGTAAAAATAATACGATGGAATCACTTTGCAACCGCTTTAATACCCCTTATTCTAATATGCGCAGAAGTCTTGCGAATTTATCTAGTCTAATCAATGAACTTGATGACCAAACAACTATTGAAAAAATTCATAAAGAATATGTTATCACTACACAAAAACAAACAGACCCTCTTTTTATTTGCGATAAAATTCATAACTATTATTTAGAGCATTCCATTAAATTCCAACTAGTTCAGGCTATTATCTGTGATGAAATCACTCATGAATTCCGCTTATGTGAGCATTTAAATATCTCAACTACCTATTTAGCTGCCCTATTGAAAAAAATAAATAATCATCTTTCTAAATTTAAAGTTAAATTAGAAAAACATAACAGAAATATTAGATTGGGTGGTAGCTATCAAAATACAGTTTTTTATATCTATCAATTCCAATATAAATTCCCATCACGTTCCTTAATTGAGAGATATCAAAAATACAAGCCTTATAAAAAAGAGCTCAACTTTAAGAAAAATATGAACTTTTTCTTATTAAATAATATAAAATACTCCTCCTTGATAACAAAAAAAATACCTTTATTTTCCAAAGAAGAAATTAATCAATTAGATCAATTATTAAACTCTTATTTTTCATATTCATTTGAAGATAAAAATATTAATGCTAACAAATTTTTAAATCTTTTATATTTACTTACGTCTCCTTTTGATGAAGAAAAATTTAATGCTAATAATTTTTTAAATTCTATTAGTTATACTAATACATCCAAATCTATGTTTTCTTATGAACTATTATCAGAATTATCTAATTATTTTGAACCATACGTGATGGACAGTACTTACCTTTCAGATAACATTGAAATTTATACTTACTTTTTATCCATCCGTATAACTTTATCAACTTTATTGAAATATGATTTTAATCTACTATTTAATTACGTTTGTACTGAGATTTCAGAAGAATTAAACTCCCCTAATAAATATCAAAGAGATATCGATACATTTTTAACTTGTGATAAAACAAAACAAATTTTTTCAGACTTCTCAATCACTCAATCAGAATACATATTTTATATTTCTTCTATCCGAGAGATTTGTTATACCCTTTTAAAAACAGATATTAAAGCAAAAGTTAGTATTTATCTTCACTTTCATTCTAACGATCACCAAAAATTTTTAATAAAAAGAAGGTTAACTAATATTTTTAATAAAAACATGATTGATTTTGTTTCACTTCCTTCCGAAGCTGATTTAATAATAGTGAATGAATACTTAAATACTAATTTTTCTAAAAATATATTTTATTTAAATGATATTACATCAAAACAAACTATTAAAAAGTTAACAACACTTGTGTCTAATATATATATTGATAAAATATTTTAAAGAAATCATTTAAAGTATTTATCTCCAATTTATTAACATATTATTTAATATGACACTTTTAACAGGCTTTAACACTGAAGATAGAGAATATCTATAACTTCGGTGCAGTTCACCATTATCATAATTTTTTACTTACTTAAATATTCTTGATAATACTCTGATTCCCATTATTCCAAATAAATATCACATATAAGCTACATTTCAGCTGATAAAATCAGGATCTTAATCATCTCTAAAGTTCCAATTTTTATTTTCTTTGTTAGTTTAGTGTGGTATAGAAGTAGAAACGGTACTTAATATTTATTAACCAACAAAAAATAACAAAATAACTAATACTATTTATTAGTTATTTTGTAAAATCAAATCTTAGGGAGGTTATTATGTTCCATTTATTTTTAAAAAAGAATGAAATTGAAAACTTGGATATTTTAGGTTCAACCATATATAACTTAGACACATCATTAAATTTTGTTAACAATCATCTCCTAGTTAAAAAAAGTAGCATCCAACACAATCTAAGACAATTAAATGAAAGTTTTTCACACTTAGGTCACACAAATATAAAAATACGTTCAAAAACAAGTAGAGTTGCACTTGAGGGCAAAAAAGAAGACATTTATAACAACTTATTATTTGATATCACTAGTGATTACGTCCAAAAATCAATTTTTTATACAATTTTAAATCTTATGTCTTATGATGCTGTTTTAGATAAATATGAAGTTAGTGAACAAGCTCGAATTTCTCAAAGTTATCTGGCCAAAATAATGGCCAATATCAATACCTTTTTAGCCCCTACATCTGTTAAATTAATCACCCGAAAAGGGAAATTATTTTACACAGGTCCTTTACTAGAAAAACTATATGTTGATTATGTAATACAATGTTTTATCTTACTCTTTTCCCCTTCTCCTGAAGTTGTTTCCGAGTTAAATATACCTTTTAATTTCTTTCTAAATAAATTCGAACAAAATAAATCTAACATTTTAACTAAGTGTCTCTTAGCTCATAATCATTCAAAAGGGGACTACATAAGCGATAATAATCTTATTCAACTATTAAATCTATTTATACAAATTAATGATGTTAACCATAATACACTTGAAGAGTTTTCCTCTGAACAAGTTAACCTGACGATTAACCTTCTGACACGATTGTCATCTAACCAGATAGATACTGATGAACACCGCGCGTTGATCAGCTTAGCACTGTTGGAGAGTCAGAAATCTGATCCGACCAATCCCATATTAAATGATATTATCTATATCTCTGAAAAAACTTGTGAGATATTTGATTCTTCGGGTCGTTCATTTTCTAAATTTAAATTAGATATTATTTATTTGATTGCATTAAAAGTAATTAATTTTCATCTTTTCCAATATAATTTTGAAAAACTACTTGATTTCACACCAAACTTTATCAAGAAGAAAATTTCACTTTCTACTAATGACATCGATCACTTCATTTCTGATTTAATAGAAGATGATCACCTTATGCCTCTGACACGAGACATGTTAAAAACAGATAGTTATGATATTGCAACTGATATCAAAAATTGCTTACCACTTAAAAGTGAGACTCTTAAATTATTTATTAATATTAAGTATCAATCCTCACGCAAACAATACATCATTAAACTAATTTCTCGTCTGTTTTCAACTGATAGTGTACAGATCACTAATAATTCGGACGAGGCTGATCTATTTGTTTGTGACTATCTCATCAAAAAAAAAACTAATACTTCTTTCTTTTTACTAGTTGATGCTGAATCAAAAGATTCCATCAATTTATTACTTAATTTTATTACTGCTAAATATAACGAAAAACAAAGTCAATTTGGCTTAGTTGAATAAATTATCTAATTAAATATTTATTATGGTATAATAAAAATACAAAGAAAGTGTGGTGCTCCATGATGAAAAAAATTTTCTTTGTTATTTTTTGGTTAGTTCTAGCCTTAATCTTCACGATTGTTCTACTCTTTAATTTATCAAGTATTTTTGATAGTATTTCGTATCTAATTATTCCTGAAACTTCCAATGACGCCTATATGTCAGCAGCTGGAGTCAAACATTCTCTAATGTTCCAATGGCAATTATTTCTATCATTGGTATGGTTGTGGGAATTAAGTCTGGACTTAAAGTTTATAAAACGATTAATGACAGCTAATCCTTCACCAATCAAAAAAGTAGGCCTGTTAGTTAACTAACAGGCCTACTTTTTATTTAAACATTTTCCAGTTGTAGTACCACTATTCGGGCCACAGTTTGGCTAAAGGTCAACTCATTAAATTCTTCTTTCTAAGTTTCTTGGTTAAGCCCTGTAAAGAGTATTTCTCTGAACGTTGATAAACTAATCTTATTTTTCCGTTCTTTATAAATAAAATTCACAATCTTCCCCTCTTCATATTCCAGTTCAGATGTATCACAGACCCTTGTTTGAATACGGTCATCTCTAAATAGGAAGAGATCTAAATCCAAAGCTTCTGATAACAATTTATCCGATACCTTACTTGCTCCTTTATCAATAGGAATTATTTGCTCTTCCCTATTCAATACAGCAAAAACAAGAGGTAAGTCCATTACACCAATCAATTGAGCGGCTAATACGGATACATTCTTCCACCAACCAATAACTATATTCATCGTAATACTCTTGATACTCTCTATCTAGTGGTAATTTATCTAATTCATTTAAATCAGACAGACTTTCAATTTTACGTTTTTCAGATATACTGTAACGGTCGTATACTAACAGACACTCTTCTACTTGATCACGTGTCATATTATAAGGATTAAGAAACATGTCCTTCACTTCTGAAACAGTCATACCGTTTAGTAAGCTATAAAGAACCGCTGCTAAGTCTTCCAGTGGAATTTGCTTCAACTGACATCGGCCCATTGAATCTACCACTTCAAAATATGAATTTTCTAGCGCAAATCGCGTTTTCTTTTCATCTGATTCACGTAAGAGTCTATTGCCTGAACTATCCACTAATGTAAGACGTTTTTCATCTTGACTAGCTGTGAAATAACTCATCGGATCAAGTTTCTCACCTAGTTCTATTTTTTTAAATGTATGCTCAGATAAGCTAATCGGATCAATAACATCCCATGTATCAACAAGTTTCTGATGATAACCATTTATACTAAAGCCTTTTTCCTGAGCCTGCTTAACTAGGGCGATAGTACCACCAAGGTCTTCTACATCAAATGTTAAAGATGCTGGTAATTTAGCCAACAACTTAGGTAATTTCTCCTCAAATTCTTCAACAGGTTTATCCATTAAGTACAATTCACCGTCTTGATTATAAAAATAAAATCGTCCTGGTGACGGGAAATAAGGACCATCATTTGATGACAACATCGTTACTTTACCTTCAGGAATTAAGGCCTCTTGTTTAGCATAATCATACATTAAATAATTAATTGCTAACTCTCTTTCAAATAAATAACGTTCTAAATTTATAGTAATCTTTGCCATAATTTGTCCCTCACACTTTAAGACAAGTAAATTGTAAGTTAGTTGATATTACCTTGTAACGTACTTAATTTAGAAATATGATACGCTTTCTTTAGAAGGAAGTGACCCTTATGATAAAACTTTACTATTTGATTTCTAATGCATTCAATCATCACAAGCGAAATAAAATTAATAGTTTGAGAGGAAGTATTAGCCAGATTCTATATTTTACATTCACTATTCTAGCCTATTACAGTTTCTCTTTATTTAACGTTATTCTTAATTACCACTCACAAAGAGTCGAAACTACTCTCAATCTGCAAGCTGTTGATACTAAACCTTTTCTCTATACCCTATTATCTAGCCTAACTTATGGCTTTCTATTCATATTTATAGGTCTATGTTTATTCGGAATTTTTCAATTTACTGTCTCGACTTACCAAAAATACCTTGTACAAAAGAATAATTTAAAGATAAATCAACTGACAGGCGAAACGTCACTTATCGTCACCTGCCAATTTTTTATAGAAGAGTATTTTTTCTTGCCTATTACTTATGCGGGAAGTCTATTACTTTCCTCTTTCTTACTAAGAAAAATAATAATAGGGAGTCAATTGATTTTCCCTTTAGAAGATATTTTAAGCCAACACCCCATTGCCATTAGCAAACTTTTTATTACCCTAAGCTCTTTATCTATTATTAGTGTTCTTATCATTAATTTTATTATGGTCTACGCTCTGTTAAAACAACAAAAAGCTGCTAAATAACTTCAAAAAATTATATTTTCTGTAGCTATTTAGCAGCTTTAGTATTCAATTTATAATGATTATCACACAAAATCTACTCATCCCCACTTAATAAATAACGATACAAGGAATCATCTACACCATCGACTAACTGAACATCATACTCAACAAGACTCTTAACCTCACCGCTTTCAATAGGCTCTTCGACTTCTATAATAGAATCAGCTATTGGCTTGACCTCTCCCATATAATAGAAATCCTTACCTTCGTCATTCGATTTTTGGATGAATAGTCTAATCGTCCAGTCATCTGGAGATTGTAAAATTTTAACTTCATTAGAAGTTAGGCTTCTACCTGTTTTAGAATATAACTTCATTCTACTTGAACTTAAGAATCTGTCTCGGTAAGCAACTTGAGCTCCTTTAAATTCTTCTCCTTTTTTCAAGGTCACAAAAATAACGAACTCTCCATCTTTATAAGTGTAACCACCGATATTCAATGGTACCATTTCTTTTTCCCAATTCAATAATTTTAACACTTCTTTTCTTGTATACTTTTCATGAAGTGTTAACGGTTTATCTGTATGATAACTGTTATTTTTAAGCAGTGCGGTTTCAAAAATATCCGTTAATAACTTAGCAAAATAAGTATTTTCGTAGCAGTCTTTAAAGCTGGTTGTTAAACAAATACCGTCCTCGGTTACTTCTATAAAGCTACTTGATTTATAAGTAGAGGCATTCGAACCTGCAAAGAAGCTAACATCTAACACGCTCTTAACAGAACGAATTGTTTTATCATCATAAGCTATTCCTTTTGATTTAAATAACTCGACTATTTCACTATTAGTCAGTTCATCTTTTTCAATTAAGCGAGTCAATAAAACTTGTTCATGTAAACGATGACCCGGTAGAAATTCATTCGATGCCATTTTTAAATACGCCAAACTTTGACTGTCTAAAACTGGAACCTCTTCTTTTACTTTTAATAAGAAGTCGTAATAGCTACCGTATTTTTTTGCTGCAACAAGAGGCTCTAACACCCCACTTTGTTGAAAATCTACTAAATATGGCGTTCTACCTAATCTATTTTTTAACTCTTCGAACGATTTGCGTAGTTCTACCATTGAGTCTAACGACGCTTTATCTATTGATTTATACACACGTTCTTTCGCAATCGCTTCGAAATTAATCGACGAAACACCAGACATAAAATTCGATTCAAACGTATCACGTCTTAGACTATTTTTATTACGCGAACTATCCCCTGTTAGCGCCATGGGAATCATATAGTTATTCTGATAATTTCCGATAAAATCAATTACCGTCACAAACTCTTTTGAGTGATGCTTTCTCAAACCACGTCCTAATTGTTGAATAAAAATAATATTCGATTTCGTATTTCTAAGCATAATGACCTGGTTTACTTTAGGAATATCAATCCCCTCATTGAAGACATCTACTGTAAAAATGTAAGATAACTCGCCCTCTTCTAATTGTCGAACCACACGCTCACGTTCCTCAACGGTATGATCGCCTGTCAAATAAGCGCTAGGGTAGCCTTTTTGATTAAATTTATCAGCTAACTCTTTCACTTCTTTTTTTTGACTACAGAATACTAATCCTTTAGCTACATTACCATCACAGCCGTAGTACTTAATCTTTTCTAATAAGAAATCAACCCGCTCATCCGCTACTAAAAATTGCAGGTCACTGGTTTCTTCCACTGTTAAACCATCTTTCATATAATCTGTTACCCCAAAATAATTAAAGGGTGTCAGCATTTCTTCTTCAAGAGCCTCTTGCAAACGAATCTCATAGGCAATGTTATAATCAAACAATCCGTAAATATCAAAACCATCCGTACGATCAGGCGTAGCAGTCATCCCTAATAAGAACATCGGTGTGAAATAATCGATCACTCTTTTATAGGAATCTGCCCCTGCTTTATGGACTTCATCAATTAAAATATAATCAAAATGGTCTTTAGCAAACTGCTCTAAATAGTTTTCCTTTGAAATAGTCTGTATCGTTGAAAATAAATAGCGCGATTCAGTTTCTTTTTTACTTCCAGATAAAATTCGAAAGTCTGACTTATCACCACCTAAAATCTTATGAAACTCATCTCTGGCTTTACTTAAAATTTGTTCTCTATGTACGATGAATAAAAATCGTTTGGGTTTAACCTGTCTCACATCAAAAGCTGAAAGATAAGTTTTTCCTGTTCCTGTAGCAGAAATAACAAGTCCTCGTTTCTCACCCTTGCGGCGGAGCTCTTCGATATTTTTTAATGCGACTTCTTGCATTTTATTTGGTTTAATCTCTTGATTCGTATTTACTTCATAAGCTGAATTTTCTTCTGAAACAACTGCAATATCTGCTACAGTCTGTTGTTTTAATTTCTTATACACCTTACGATAAGACTCAATCCATTCTTGAGTTAACGGTTGCGACTCTTCCCATTCAGATTCCATAAAATCAAATGTTTGTTGGATAACTTGCCCATTTTCAAAAGAATTCATTAAAATATTCCACTCATAATTCTTTCTAACAGCATCCCGTGTTAAATTAGAGCTCCCTACTATTAAAGTATAGTGGTCTAGCTTTTTAAAAAGATAGCCCTTTGCATGGAAACCATGTCTAGTCGAAATTCTTACCTCTAAATTAGGAATCCTAAGCAGACTTTCATAAGCCTCTGGTGAATTAAACCCAAGATAATTCGATGTTAATAATCTACCTTCAATCCCTTTTAATGCTAAATCAGCTAATTGTGTTTTAAGTTCATTTAAACCACTTTGAGTCACAAACGCTACTGAAAAAAAGAAACTCTCCGCCTGATTCAATTCTCGCGTTAAGTCATTTATAACGTATTTCTTTTTAGCCGCATCATTAATCACTAGTTTATGGTCTAACCCCTCACCTACAACTGTTTGATCCATATAGCTTTTTCTTAAGGCATTCTCCATTACCATCATCTTCTCATCATTTGCCAAATTCATCATCTCCCTAATTTAACTTAACGTGTCATCATTAACTTCTCCACAGCAGGTACGTCTGCTGGTGCCCAATCTAGCTCTATTAATTCTGATGGAGCCAACCATTTTACAGCCACATGTTCCGTCAACACAGGCTCAGACTCTCCCACTATCTCACAACAAAAAGTCGTGAGAGTAACCGTACCAAAATCATAATCATACGTTGTACACTCAAATGGTTCTGGCTCAACGCTAACCTCTAATTTCAACTCCTCATTAAGCTCACGAACCAGTGCCTCTCTTGGCGTCTCGTTCTCCTCAATCTTACCACCAGGAAACTCCCATTTATAAGATAACGCTCGACCTTCACCACGTTGCGCGCATAATATCTTGTTATCTTTAATAATAATCGCACCAACTACATTGATTACCTTAATCATAGCACACCCTCTTTACATATCATAAATCTATAATATCACAGTTTATTTTACTCCGAAAATAAATAAAAAACTCATTCTTTAATAAGAACGAGTTTTTTACTTTTTACCCTACTACTGATTTCACAGCAGCGATGATATCTTTACTTGTCATACCATAATCTTCTTTAAGGTAATCCATTTTACCCACTTGACCGAAGCTTTCTTTAACACCTAATCGAGCTACTTTACGTGGAGAATTATCTGCTACAAATTCCGCCATAAGTGAGCAAATACCACCAATAATATTATGGTTATCAACTGTAATATCTTCTGCTTCATAACAATATACTAAAATTCACTCAATTATTTATCCTCACACTCTTCTTCCCCTTTTTTTAAGTAAAAACCTTTTACATTACTTCTCATTACTGATAGCATAACAGTTAATACTATCTAACTTTGGAGGCGTTTTAAATGAGTTTTATCGGAACTTTCCTAACACTTGTGGGAGGATTTGGTCTATATAAATTAATAAAAGGTAATAAAAGTAACACACCTCTACCTAGAACATACCAAAAATATATTTATCTTGTAGCAGGTCTGGGCATTTTTCTTTTAGGTAAAAGCGATATGTCAACAGAAATCCCACCTAATCCCGAGCCCCCATCTACACAACTCATCTCTACATCTTCTACTACAAGCGACACTGTTAGTATTATAAAAGAAACAACAACTAGCGAAAAAGAAGTCGAGAAACAGCTGACCTTACAAAAGAAAAAAGATAAGCTCGAAAAAGAAAAATTAGAACTAAAGAAAAAAACTGAAGAAGAACAACTAAAACGCGACGCTGAGAAAAAGAAAAAAGAAACGGTCGCACGAACTACTTTACAAACTAAGCGACAGACAATGTATACTACCTTAGCCAATAAAATCGTAGAAGATGTCCAAACTTTTGATGTCGATAAAGGAATTCCAGACTTTACACAAGAGGAATTATCCTTAGAAAAAGGCGCTTGGGAAAGTTACGGTAACTTAGATCACCTTAATCGCCCAACCATTGCTGAAGCAATGCTAAATCAATCATTAATGCCTACTGAAAAACGAGTAGGTCTTAATGTTGACCCAACAGGTTGGCATAATAAAAAAACTAAAAAAGGCTACCTTTACAACCGTTCTCATCTCATTGGGTTTCAACTCACTGGACAAAATAATAACCTTAAAAACCTAATTACAGGAACACAACAATTAAATAATCCTGAAATGCTACGATTTGAAATGGACATTGCCTACTACCTCGAACAAAATCCGAATCATTATATACGATATACAGTTATTCCCGTCTTTAAAGATAACGAACTCTTAGCCCGTGGCGTCCATCTTAAAGCACAATCTATAGGAGATAATGATGTTCAAATTAATGTCTTTATTGCCAATATTCAAAATGATGTCATTCTTAATTACAGTGATGGGACGAGCCAACTTGGTCCTTCACAAGAGGTTGAACCGGAGCAAGCTACAGAAACTCCCAAACAAACAGCTAGTCCCATACAACATGATACAGCCCCGCTTGAACAACCGACAGAACAAGCTCAAGATCAAACTGTCTATATTACAGCGACAGGTAAAAAGTACCATTTTTCAAAAAGTTGCCGAGGTTTGAATAATGCCAACGCCATCACCCAAACTGTACTGAGTACTGCTGAACGTAGTGGACTGACAAAGTGTAAGTGGGAATAAAAAATGCTAACCTCCAAGAGGCTAGCATTTTTTTATTTCCACTTCATCTCACCAAATAAGTTATTCGCTTGTCCCCACGTATAATAATCTAGCTGGTCAGTCCCCCTACTCCCCATCCCACTCTGCCATAAACTGAGTCAGATAAACTTTCATATATTCTGTTTTTTTCTCTGCCAGTTCTTGACCTGAGGGAGTATTCATTGTATCCGCTAGACCTAGTAACTTATCATAAAAGTGAGCCACTGATGACCCTTTTTGATTACGATACGCCTCATAAGTTTCATTTTTACTTTTATCTTCAGTTGGGTCGTACAGCTTTCTATTATGACTGCCCCCATATGAAAAAGTTCTCGCTATTCCTATAGCACCTAAAGCATCCAATCTATCTGCATCTTGGACACACTTTCCTTCTAAGCTAAGATCATATTTCTTCTCTAAATTTTTAGAATAAGACATATGCTCCATAATGTAAAAAACCTCATCAATTTGAGTCTCACTTAGCCCCTCTTCTTTTAAAAGTGTTGTTATTTTTTTACTATTATCCCTTGTATCTGCTACTACTTTTTCATCAATAACATCATGCAAATATGAGGCAAGCTCTACTATCATTTCCCCCTCAGCATTAGGTGCCTCTTTTGTTTCCTCTTGGTACAAACGCACCCCACGTTTAGCAACACGTTCGGCATGATAAAAATCGTGCCCTGTCACGTCGTATGCCAATTCTTTTTTTACAAATTCTATAACACGTTGACTGATTTTTAACATCACTTTCCACTCCCTTACTCTCATTTTATTATACAACACTACTCAATACTCCCTATTATTTTCTAACTCTATTGAAAACGTTTCATCATTTTCTATTCCTGTGATAAAATAGGGGCATATATAGAACAGAAAGAAGGCTGCTTATGTGTACAGGAATTCAAGTAACGAGTATAGAGGGTAATACCTATTGGGGAAGAACCCAGGAATTTGGTTTTCCAATGCCTATGGACGGTATCACAATTCCTAGAGGCTATGAAGTAAAAGGACTTCTTTTATCGGATGTCACATTTAAATACGCTTCTATGGGATGTACCCTTAGTGGTAAAGATTATAATATTGATAACGTAGTCATGTTAATGGATGGTATTAATGAGAACGGCCTTGTAGGAGGAACTTTTTATTTTGGCTCAGGCTACCACAACTATGCCACACAAGAAGAAGTTGAAGCTTTGGGTAAGCTACCTTTTAGAGGAGAAGAATTCGTAACATGGGCTATAGCAAATTGTGCCGATGTAGATGAATTACGCGAACGTGCTCTATCCGAAGTCGCTATATGCGATACTGAAAATGAGCTAGGTGCCGCACAACCGCAACATTACTGGTTCACTGATAAAACCGGTAAATCAATTGTGATTGAACCGGATGTAAAAGGCTCGTTCACTATACATGATAATAAAATCGGAACTATGTCAAATGCACCTGACTTTGATTACCATGTGAAGAATTTAAATAATTATGTTGGACTAACTGGTGATACTCAAGCTGATTGGGAAATGGGCAACGTAACCATTCCATCATCTGGCATCGGTAGCGGACTCTTCGGATTACCTGGAGATTTCACACCACAAACTCGTTTCGTCCGTGCTACGATTTTTAATCGCATGTCTGATGCACCAAGTGATGATATGGCCATTCATAGAGTTTATAATATTTTAAATAACTTTGATATTCCTTACGGTTTGATCAAAACAGGTAATGCACTTGGTAAGCCAGATGATTTATTTGTACACCGAAATCAATACTCAACTGCTTATAATCTAAATAATCTAACATTATACGTGTCACCCTTTGAAAATAGACGTATTCAATCTCTGTCTTTAAAAGATGCTACCGAAAATACTAAGGCTATTCGTTATGAGATTAAAAAAATTCAAGATATTCAAGAAATGAGCCCAATAAAATAAGAAGCGTGCCCTTTGGCACGCTTCTTATTTTATTGGGCTCTAACCCTTTTTACTCTACCAAACCATTCAAAAGTAAATCAACGGTTCGTCTTAGCTGTTCTGTTGTGTGTTCTTTCTTATACTGATGAGAGATACTCATCACTGCACCCAAGTGGTACATCAAATGAGTGGTCGCTTCTTCTGGCGTCACATCTCCTCTTAAATCAGCTTCTTTAAAAACTGAAATAAAAGGTGCTAAGTAAGCTGTTTGATACATTTCAAAAAATTCTTTTTGATTTTCTTCAGACATAATCTCTTTAAAATCTTCGAGCATACTGAAAAAGTTAGCTGGATGAATGGTCATCAGTGCCGTCATCATAGAAACTAGTTTTTCTTCTGGCGAACATTTTTCTGCAAGCAGTTCAATCTGAACTTTTTCAATATCTTTAATTATTTCTTCTACTACACATTTGAATAACACTTTTTTATTTTTGAAATGGTGATACAAATTAGGTTGGGTAATGCCACACTGTTCGGCAATTGCACGGGTTGAGGTCGCTTGATACCCTTGATTGAGAAAAAGCTGACGGGCAACATCTAAGATGGTCGCTTTTGTTTGATCTGCTAGTTCTTTACGCGTCATTGTCATAAATACGCTCCTCTATTTTTCTTTCCTACTTAGTGTACCACTCCTTCTCTAAATAGACTAGACCACTTCGGTTAACTGACCATCTTCGATACGACAGACACGGTGACAGTATTTTAGTAAACGCTCATCATGAGTTACCATGACAATCCCGGTTTTTTCTTGTTCCGCTAAGCGAGCTAATAAAACGGCCACTTCAAAAGCACGGTCACTATCAAGACTTGCTGTCGGTTCATCTGCTAAGATTATTTCTGGTTTATGGTACAAGGCTGTCGAAATCGCCACACGTTGACGTTCTCCACCAGATAAATCTTTCGGATAACTGTTCATTAATTTTTCGATGTCTAATAATTCTGCTAACTTTTGACGGTAGTCTGGGTCTTTTTTTGAACGGTCATTTTTTTCAATTAATTTAAATTGTTCTGCTACTTTTAAGAAGGGAACAAGGTTAGATTGTTGAAGGATGAACCCTAATTTATCAAAACGTAATTTAACCAAGTCTTTAGCTGCCACATTCTTTAAATCTTGGTCATCAATAATAACACTACCTGATGTCGGCTCTAGTAGTCCCGCGATAACTTTTAAAAATGTACTTTTACCTGAACCAGATGGCCCAATCACAGCTACTAATTCTCCTGGATTCACATGAAAATTAATGTCAGTTAAAGCGTTGACTTGCTTTTTCCCTTTACCAAATACTTTGTTTACATTCTTTAATTCAATTGCTCGTTTCATATTATTACCCTCCTATCGCATCTAATGGATTGACTTTTGCTACTGTGATGGTTGAGAATACCCCACCTAAAATAGCGAATATGATTAAGCCGATACCATAAATTCCGGCTTCTGTTAAATTCGTTGCATATGGCATGCTTGCTGGTAAAACTAATGTTGTTAAGTACGTCAATGCTGCTCCTAAAAGCACACCTATTAACGCTAAGAAGAACGTTTGAATCAAAACTGACTTCGCTAAATAACTTGTAGCCACACCTTGAATTTTTAAAATCCCAAACATCTCTGTTTTTTGTAAGGTCATCACATAAATGAATACCCCAATAACGAAGGCAGAGATAACAAGTAAGAAATAAACCATTCCGTTAAGCGTTAATTTTTGCTCACTGTACCCTGGTAATGCTTCGATAAAATCAGTGGTTTTAATATCTACTAAATTTTTATCATCTGTTACTTTTGAACTGCCTTCACGGTAGACAATACCGTTATACATTGT
This sequence comes from Vagococcus fessus, assembly GCF_003987565.1. GTDB lineage: Bacteria > Bacillota > Bacilli > Lactobacillales > Vagococcaceae > Vagococcus_D > Vagococcus_D fessus. The sequence continues at coordinate 107,889 of NZ_NGJY01000003.1, read as the reverse complement.
GCCTTTAGGTGGCGTATCACCAAAACGTAAGTCATTTACAGTCGCAACAGATGCATAAATAACTGGCGTAATACGGTATGAACTTGTTGGTGTTATCCCAACAATCGTAAATGTATCTTCACTACTTCCAAGTTTCACTTTGTCGCCTATTTCATAACCTTTATCAGCTAAAGATTGAGAAACTAAAATTTCATTTTTCTTTTCATAACGACGCCCTTTAATAATTTCAGGGTCTACTATTTTTTGATTAGATGACCCAAAAATTGAAATATTTTCTTTCTCATCAGATTTTCCATTTTCGTGTTGCATAGCATATGACCCTTGAACAATACCTTCCACAACTTTGGCATCTACTTCTTTTAATACCTTCTCATCGATGTTAGACGCTTGTAAATTCTTATTCGCCTCATCCGTCAAGATAATCCCCTCTGCTCGCCATGAATCCACCTCTTTACTACTTCCCTGAGCTAGACCATTTGCTAATCCAGACAAGATAAACACCAACCATGATATCAATACCATGATAAAAATAATTAAGGCAAACTTTCCTTTTGAGTATGCCATTTCTTTAATTGATAAAAACATATGCGGTACCCCTTTCGTTCTACATAAAATTCACTTATCAAGTGATAGACAGATGATATCACTTATCTTTTGATAAATGAAAATAAATGCTCACGCCAACCTTATTTTTTTCATTTCATGGTACACTACCCTTAGATTTACAAAAAGGAGTGAGCACATTATGATTTACTATCAATCAAACGCCGTCCTGACACCTAACCAACTCGACACCTTATATTCGAGTGTTGGTTACACCACTTATACTGAAGATTTAGACAAATTGACCCGAGCACTTACCAAGTCACTTATCGTCATTACCGCCTGGCATAACACCACACCTGTTGGCTTAATTCGAGCTGTGGGTGATGGTGAAACCATTCTCTATATTCAAGATATCCTCGTCCATCCTTCTAATCAAAATAAAGGGATTGGCACGCAATTGCTGACTGACGTACTTGATGCTTATCCCGATGTTGAGCAATTAGTGCTATTAACAGGAAAGACTCTTGCCCTCAGTAACTTTTATGACTCACTTGGCTTTACACCTTTTGATAATGGTGGGGAGTCGATTACTTTATATCAACTAAACTAACTAAAAAAGGACTAGCCTAGGCTAGTCCTTTTTTAGTTAGAAGCTATTGCCTCTACTTTTTGTCGTGTATTTTCAGCTTTCCAGTGTCCATTGGCTCCAGAATAATGAGGAAGAGAAACCACTTTACGACGTGCTTTACCTGTAAGAGCTTTTTCTGTTTTTCCACCCAATGCAACAAGTACAGCATTTTCTGAAACCCCTAATTCATCTAGATGAGCTTCTAAATAAGCGACGTCCTCTGAATCTGTTGAAACTTTCGAACTATCACTTTCGACAACATGTATTAAATCTGTCATGAAAGCCCCCCATAATTTCGTATCATATAAGACTGCTGCTAAGCGATAATCTAAACTTTTTTTCAAACCATGAAAATTTAAGAATGCTTCTGATTCTTCTGCTAAAGAAGCTCCCTCATTTCCTGGATTTAATCCCACAATCACATACTCAACTGCTTTTAAATGCTCAGCTAGATTTTTAGGCAATTGATCAATAGGGAAGTGCTTTGGAATATAAGCCTCTCCGAACATTTTTTGTCTTTCTTCATCTGTTAAACCTTCTTTTAAATTCTTAGGTGTTTCCCAAATCGCCCAACTATCATAAGCATTAAATTTTAAATTTTCTTTTGTCATTCGTAACACTCCTTTTTATTTTTACCTATTCGGTTTTATCTCATTCACATACCATTTATAAATCTCATACGCTTGGTCATCGCCCTCAAGAACACGTTTTTTCAGCTCTAACTCTACTTGTCGCGCTAAGATTCTTTCCGGTATTGACCAACCTGTCAGATACTCGGCCAATTGTAACGTTGGATTAAATGTAAACTGACCATCGGTTTTGATTTTTTCTGGTACTTGGCGTTGCCACTTCTCTTTTAACAGACGAAAAGCTTCTCGGTCGCCAGATAAACTTCGTTCTGTCAGTTCTCTTTCCACTTGTTTCGTAAAGTACGTCATCATATGTGGTTCTAGAAATTCCGATAAGTCAGCAGTTGTCATCACAGTCACATCTCTTTGTACCACTGTATTCTCATTTTCATCCGTCACTCTTACTCGTCTCATCTCTGTCATAGCCATTCCTCCTCGATTAGTTATTGTCCCAAATCCAATAATTCAGCAACGGTTTCTGAAAAAGTTAGCTCGTAAAAAGCAAGTTCTGCTGTCCGTTTTATCGTTCCTGTGTAACGAATTTGTACCGATGAACTTAGTGGAATACCAGGGGAACTTGTCCAATAATCAAAGTTCATCAATTTTCCATCTTCATAAATTCGATTAGCTGTTCTGTATGAAGCAGTGCAAAGACGTTCGTCACGAGTTAACTCTATCCCCTTTTTAGCCGCTAATTCAATTAAGGCAGCCCCAACTTTTCGAGCGCCTTCACCTGTATTTTCTAACGCCAATTTCAAGATTAATCGACCATACACAGAAGGGAAATCCTCTACCGTAACCGCTCGACTTAACGCAAAGGTTCTAGCGAGTGTCCAACAACGAAACTGCCCTTGAAATCCGCCTAATTCAAAGTCGACAGGCTCATCTTCAAATGACTCGAAATCTTCAACTGCTGTAATTTCGCGTTTGATGGACTGAGAATAGCGTGTATAACTAAACGTACTTTCATTCACTTGTGCCGCAGTTAATTCATATGGGAATAGGAACGTTTCTTTAATTTCAATAGGTGACATACCCTTTAGGAAACTGTACAAGACGCTAGCTAAATTTTCTAATTCAATTTTAGCTAGAACCACGTCACCTTCTTTATCCTCTATATCAAAGTAAGGCTCATCTGACCACCACATGTGTTCTTTAATGTCAGATTGACGAAGCAGACAGTTCCCAAATTCATCGTAAATATGAACACGTCCGTCCTCATCCTCCTCTTCGGTGTTAGAAAGAATCACATCATAATATTGGCTGTCGTCATGAGGGATGCAGGCAATCTGATCAACTAAATCTAGCGTACTCATCGTATCCCAAGTATCCAGGTACTTTTGCGTATAGCCCATTAACTTGTAACCACGTTGATTGAGTTGTTCCACTAAGGAAAAGATAGCGTCTTGATTTTCAACATCATGTGTTAAAGCTGGGCGTACTTCTGTTAGTAAATCAGGTAATTCGTTCTCTAACTCTTCTTTCGTCACATCTTCTAAATAAATTCTTGAATTGTAATCAAATACATCGAAACGGTCTACTTCGTATACAAGCGGTCCCGTTTCGGTAGAGAGAACACGCTCACTTTCTTCTTTGATAAGAGGGGTTGATACTGCATAATCATACGTTAGATAATTAATTTCTAAACGCCTCGCATCAAGATACTTTTCTAAATCTAGATTAACTTTGGTCATTGCTGACACTCCCTTCAACTTACTTGTTAAGAACGTCGTCTTAACAAAAATAATTTCTTACGAGATAAACTTTCTTTCTCTCCACTACTCCTTTATACTAACATTATATAGCGACATATTATGACGCAGGAGGCAGCTACATGAACAGTCAGACACGAATTTTAGAACTATTTTTAGACTTATTAAACGAAAAAAACTTAGGTACTGCAGAGATAGCTGAGCATTACGCCATCAGCCCACGGACGGCTCAGCGTGATTTAGAGATAATCAGAGACCTTTGCAAAGATTCCGAATTGAATTACACTCTATCAAATAAAACAGCTGATAAAAAATACCGTTTAGAACGCCACAACGAACAATTGAGCCTAGCTGATGCTACAGCTATTTTAAAGATAGTACTCAGTGTACGAGCCTTACACAAAACTGAGATACTCCGGTTAGTAGAACAACTTTCTATGTCTTTAACAAACAGCGACCGTGTGTTATTTAGCAAAATCTCTGCTAGTGAACGCCATGGCTATAGACAAGTCTCACATGAGCAACAACTCTTAGAAAAAATAGACCTCTTATTAGACTTAATAGAAAAAAATTTAGGTTTCACCGCAACCTATCATCATGAAAATAAAAAAAATGATAGACCTATCCTTGGTGTTCCTTTGTCCCTGATGTTTGACCAACATTATTTTTATATTAGAACATATGTCGATGGGAAGGATACTGTTATCAATTATAGACTTGACCGGCTAATAGACATAAAAGGTAGAGAATTAGACACTCGTGATAAAATTCGAGCCACTGTTGAAGATGGTGATTTGCGAAAACGAGCCCCTTTTATGTTTTCAGGTCGCGATACCCAAGTCACATTTAAATTCTGGGGCGCTAAAGAAATTGTCGAAGATAAATTCCCAGATGCTACTATCACTTTTAATCCTAAAGATGGGGCTTATGATGTAAAGGCCTATGTCTACGATACCGGTGTTACCTATTGGTTACTTAGCCAAGGAAGCCAAGTCAAAGTGACCGGTCCTATCGGGTTTAAAAATAAGATAATAGATGAGATAAACAAAATGCAGGATCTATACCATTCCTAAAAAAGTGTGACTTCTTATTAGGAAGTTACACCTTTTTTTAGTTGAACTCTTCAAGAAAATCACTGACTAAAATTAAATAAAAAATAAGAAAAAACAACTCATTTTACTCATTTTTTTATGATATAACTATAAAAAAGTCATTTTGAAAGGTGAGCTTATGAAACAACGAAATACTATACTTTTTTCAAAAAGGAAACTAAGTGTTATTTTTCTTTTATTTATGTTAGTTATATTTTTAGTAGGTAAACTACTTTTAGAGAAGCAACAAAATCGTTTTGATATAAAACTCTCTCAATTACATCATGATATTGAATCTCTAAAGACTGAAAACAATCAATTAAAGCAAACGACATCATCTCCTGACGCTAACGACGCTAACGCCCAAATTGAAAACTCTTTAACAGCTGATTATCCTGATTTAAAAAAAGAAATTATAGACACATTAACTCATGCGAATACTAGCGGAACTATCCTCGCCATTAAAAATAATCATCTTTTTTTAAACGAAGGTCTCAACTACTCTAATAAGGAACTGAAAAAACAAAACACGGGTGATTCTGAATTTATGATGGCTTCTATCCAAAAAACATTTACTGCTACTGCCATTATGTTATTAGTCGAAAATGATAAACTCTCTCTTTCGACTCCTTTATCTACCTTCTACCCTGATATCCCTAATAGTGATACGATTACAATCAGACAACTTTTAGATATGACTAGTGGGTTAGTAGTAGACTCTTATCCAAAAAAAGCACTCAATGAAGAAGATGCTTTAGCTGAAATAATAAACCATATTCGATATCAAGAGCCTTCTTTAAAATGGCATTATTCTGCTGTTAACTATAATTTACTTGCAGGAATCATAAGCAAATTAACTTATAAATCTTACGAAGATTTTATTAAAGAAGCCATTTTACAACCTTTAAATTTAAAACAAACAGGTTTCTACACAACCTTTAACACCTTACCTAACAAAACGACAGCATACTATGGTACATCCCACTCGCCTTATAAAAAAGTAAGCCCTATTCTAAAACAATATTATACTGCCGAAATCGGGACCGGAAATATGTATACTTCAACATTAGATTTGCTTACTTATTTTAAAAAATTAATAAATGGGGACCTTCTTAGAAAAAACAATCTAAAAACATTATGGACCAATCAACCCCAAAAATACTTTTATACTTATGCAAGTGGTGTATACCATAATGATGGTTATTTTTATTCTCACGGCATCCTTAGAGGCTATGAATCCTCTGCTTATTTCACGTCAGATGGCGAAAATGGTATTATATTTTTAAGTAATTCTTATAATAAAACCCACCCCACACAAAAAATAATTCAAGGACTATTCAATAAAATAACAGCGAACAAATAAAAAACGTTGACTATTGTTATCGGCAGAATAGATAATAAATATTGAAAAGTGAGCACGTCTACTATGATTATTTTGACCAATTTATTTACCCTAACTTAAAAAATATAAACTATTCGACCACTAATAGAGAATGGGGTAAAGAATATAAAAGTAATCCTAAGATTTGTTCAATTTCGACACTCATTGGAAATGAAACAGCTTCATAAGATTCGAAAGCAAACAAGTGAGCGATTATTTAGAATAGCAAAAGAATGTCATGGCTTACGATATACTAGCATGATAATAAACGAAAAATACATATGAATTTAGGCGTACTTTCACTTCCCTAACTATGAAAAAAACATAAAAAAATAAACACATCATTCAAAAGAACGATATGTTTGTCTTTAATCTGAAACTCTGACTGTTGTCAGAGTTTTTTACTTATTTAAAATCATTTTCTATCAATATTCTGTACTCCTTGATTACTTTAAAAAATGATTCAATTTCATCAACTGAGCAGGTTTCTAATAATTGATCAAGAGTCTTGGCTATATCAATAATGTCATACATTTTATGAGCCTTACTCAACTTAAATCCCTCTTCAGTCACATATAACAAATAAGTTTTTGCACTATCTGGAGATTGCTCTTTTTTTACAAACCCTTTTTCAACTAATTTAGTAACCGTTTGTGAAATTGCCCCTTTGGTTTTTTTCCAATACACCGCCAACTCACTAACCGTTGTCCCAGGATTTTCTTCAATATACGTTATCGTATGAGCTTCTATCATAGAAACTAAATCACCTGTTCCATAGTCGTGTTTTGAAATTATATAGTTATAATACAACATTACAAATTGGTAAATATTATTATGTCGATTGTTTAAATCTCTAAACTGTGTGTCAATCGACTCGATATTAGGATTATTTGTCATGATACTTTATATTAACTCCTTAATTATTTTCGCTATAACAATTATGTCACAACTTGCGCTATTAAGCAATTTCAACATCTTTTTAATCCGCCTTATTTGTTAAGCCTCTAAACTATTTATGAAAAAAGCATTGACAAAAAGCGCTTTCAAGAATAATATATGGGCATATAGTTAAGGCGCTAAACTATCAAAAATTAATTAGGAGTGTATCGTATGTCAGTTAAACGTATCATGAGTAAAAAAGCACCCGCTGCAATCGGATGCTATTCACAAGCCTCTTTGAGTGAGGGACTTATCATTACATCTGGGCAGTTACCTTTAAATGTTGAAACCGGTAGTCTCCAAGGTAGTACTATCGAAGAACAAACAACTCAAAGTTTAAAAAATGTCCAAGTGATTTTAGAAGACAATCAAAGTTCGTTAGACAGCATCCTAAAAACAACGGTTTATTTAAGTGATATGTCTGATTTTAAAGGGATGAACGATGCTTATTCTAACTTTTTTACCGAAGGCAACTATCCCGCACGAACTGCATTTCAAGTCGCTGCTTTGCCAATGAACGCTTTGGTTGAAATTGAAGTTATTGCTAAAATTGAAAGTGAGGAAAATTAAAATGGAAATGACACAATTCGTAGAAAAATATGCTGTAGACCGTAAAAATACAAGTTCTTTAAAATGGGATGCTTTAGATGTTCGTTTTGGTGACCCTGATTTAATCGCTATGTGGGTTGCTGATATGGAATTCAAAGTGCCCGAAGCTGTACAAGAAGCACTAATCGAACGTGTTAACCACGGTGTTTTCGGTTATTCATATACCCCGGACTCATACTATAATGCTTTTATTAATTGGCAACGTAAACGTCATGGTATCGAAATTGAAAAAGATTGGGTTCGCTTCTCTACAGGGATCGTTACAGCCTTGTATTGGTTTGTAAATATTTTCACTGAAGAAAATGATGCTGTTATGATTCAATCGCCTGTCTATTACCCTTTCCATAATGCAGTTAAAGATAACAACCGTCGTTTAATTCGTTCTGAACTAATTAATACAGATGGTCACTATACAATGGATATTCCAGATTTTGAAAAGAAAATTATCGAAGAAGACGTTAAAATGTTTATACTATGTTCCCCTCACAACCCGGCAGGTCGTGTCTGGTCAGAGGATGAATTAGTACAAGTTCTAGAAATTTGTCATCAACATAATGTACTTGTTATCTCAGATGAAATTCATCAAGATATTATTCTTGGTGGACGTAAATTCACATCTAGTTTAATGGTTGCCGATGGAAAATATCGTGATAACATGATTGTTTGTACGGCTCCGTCAAAAAGTTTTAACTTAGCATGTCTACTAAACTCTCATTTAATTATTCCTAACCCTGAACTTCGTGAGATTTTCGATCGTGAAAGTAGTAAGATCAACCAAACTGAAACAAGTATTATGGGCCAAATTGCTTGTGAAGCTGCCTATACACACGGTGAAGAGTGGCTCGATGCTCTATTAGAAGTGATTGAACATAATTTTAATTATGTCAGCAGTCAATTAAAAGAACATGCCCCTAAAGCTGTTGTAACTGAACTTGAAGGAACTTACCTGTCATGGATTGACTTAACTGCCTATGTTGCACCAGAAGATACAAAAGAATTTATTCAAGATAAATGCCGTCTAGCTATCGACTTTGGTGAATGGTTTAGCGATAAGTGCCAAGGATTCGTTCGTTTAAACATGGCAACTGACCCTAAATTTGTAAAAGCTGGTATTGATAATATTATTTCTGAACTAAATAAATTAGATTAGGTGAGACTTATGCAAATCATAAAAAATTACAAATCATCCTTTATTTTAATTGGAGGTATGATTGTTGGCTCAATTATCGGAGCCTTCATGGGACCAAAAGCTGTCATGTTTACTCCAATTGCCAACTTATTTTTAAACCTCTTATACTGTTGTATTGTCCCTATGATTTTCACCTCTCTTGTCTCTGCCATTGCAAATATGCAGAGTACTAAAAAATTGGGAAAAATTCTAGGAACCATGTTATTTTTATTCATCGCGACAGGGATTATCGCTGCCCTTTATATGTTAGTCGTTTGCCTAATCTTTGATCCTTCACAAGGCGCTGCTATTAAAATGACTGAAACTATAGATAGTGGTAAGGCGAACACTGACTTCTTAGGAATGATGACTGTAAGTGACTTTAACTTATTATGGAGTCGTGAAAACTTAATGGCTTTAATTGTCTTTACCATCATTTTCGGAATTGCAACTTCTTCATTAGGAGAAAAAGCACGTCCCGTTATCGATTTCTTTGATTCACTGTCACATGTTATTATCAAAATTGTAGGCTATGTTATGTACTTAGCCCCCATAGGTTTAGGTGCATTCTTCGCTGCCTTAATCGGTGAACAAGGAGGACAAATCGCTGGTCCACTTTCACGAACTATTATTATCTTTATTGTAGCAGCGTTGGTTTACTATTTCGTTTCAAATACACTCTTCGCCTTCATCGGTGCGGGTAAAGAAGGTGTGCGACTATTTTGGAAAAATGCACTTCCTCCTACTTTAACATCATTAGGAACTTGTTCAAGTGCTGCTACTATTCCGTCTAATTTAATTGCAGGTAAAGAAATTGGAATTTCCGATGAAGTAAACAATTTAGTCATTCCTATGGGAGCTAACTTACATAAAGATGGTGCTGTTCTTATTCAAATTCTAAAAATTGTCTTTATGGCTAATGTTTTCGGTGTCAATTTGCTAGAACCTAAAAACTTCTTAACAGCAATCACAATCTCTGTCCTAGCTTCATGTGTTATGGGAGCAATCCCTGCTGGTGGTTATACTGGTGAAATCTTTATTATCTCAGCTTTCGGTTTCCCAGAAGTTTCGATACCACTGATGGTTTTAATTGGGACTATTACAGATGCACCAGCTACAGCTATTAACTGTACAGGAGATATCGGTGTGGGTATGATAATTAATCGTATCGTTGAAGGGAAAGATTGGCTAAAAAAATCACAAGAAGCTAAAAAAATAGAGTCAACGGATGAATCGTTGACTACTAATGATACAGTTGAGTTAGTTAGATAAATAAAAAAAGTGATAACCCACTACGATGGTTATCACTTTTTTTTATATAACTTGCTGAAAGAATTCTGCTTGTTCTTTCAACACCGCAATTAATTTATCAATTCCTTTGTTCTTCAAACGGCTACTTGGACCAGATACACTCAGAGAACAGATTAATTTTTGATTTTGATTATAGATAGGTACGGCATAACATGATAAACCGTATTCATATTCTTCGTTATCCACAGCGATTTTTTCTTGTTTAATTTGTTGTTGTTCCCGTTTAAATTTGGTCACATCCGTTAAGGTATTAACCGTACGCGCTTTAACTGTTTTAAAATACTCTTCCAAATCTTCATCTGACCACTCACTAAGAAATAGTTTCCCCATACCTGAACAATATAATGGACTGACTGGCAGTAAAGTGGTCTGCAGTTGATAAAACTCTCCCTCAATGGTATTAATAATCAAAACTTCATCTTCATACTCAACTCCCAAATTCACACTCTCACCCGTTTGCTCTCTGATCTTTTTCATGAAAGGTTCTGCTAAATTGGATAGTTGATCACTTTTCCCAGCATTTTGAGCATACTTGGCAATTTGATAATCCAAAATATATTTTTGGTCAGCTTTTTGTTTAATAGCATGCACTGTTTCTAACGATTTGATTAATCTAAAAACGGTAGTTTTAGATAAACCAGTCTTCTCAGTAATTTCTGTAATACCCATTTCTTGGTGTTTATTCAATAAATCTAATATTTCAAATGCATCTGTAATATTTTTAATAACAGGACTTTTTGTCATAATATACTCCTTTTTGTTCATCCTTTTTTTATATTGTATCATACCTCCTATTGTTAATTTATGCACAAAGTGTTGCCATTTATAAAAATATAGTGTAATATTCAAATCGGAACATGTTCCACATTAAGATAAAAGGAGAGAGAGATTATGAAAATAAGTATTATTGGTGCAGGACAAGTAGGAGCAACAACAGCCTTCTCATTAGCTAAAGTTGATTATGTAAACGAAATCACTATAATTGATTTAGATGAACGTAGAGCACAAGGGGTCGCCCTTGATATTCTTCACGGACTGTCATTGTCTCATCCTGTTAAAATAAATGCAGGTGGTTATGACTTAACAAAAGAGTCAGATATTATTATTATCACAGTTGGGGTACCCGAAGTTATTGGTGAGTCTCGTCTAGTTCCACTTCAAAAAAATGCTAACATTCTAAAATCTATCATTCCACAAATTACTGAAAATAGTCCAAATGGCTTAATTTTAATGGTCAGCAATCCGGTTGATATTTTAACTTACTTTGCTCAACAAATCTCAGGTTGGGACCCTACTCGTGTTATTGGACTAGGTACAACTCTAGATTCAGCTCGTCTAAACTACTTATTAGGTAGAGATCTGGAAATTGCCCAAACTGATGTTAATGGTTTAGTTATTGGAGAACATGGTGATTCACAAGTTGTCGCTTGGAGTCAAACGACAATTAAGGGTATTCCATTTGACGAGTACGTTAAACAAAACGGTATTACTCTAGCAGACGATTATAAAACTGCCCTAGCCCAAGAAGTAAAAGATACAGCCTTTGATGTATGGGAAATGAAAGGACCTAACTGTTACTGCGTAGCTCTTGCAATTGAACGTGTGGTTCAAGCGATTGCTCGTAATGAAAATACGATTTTACCCGTTTCACAACCCTTCACTGAAGAAACATATATCAGCTATCCTGCTGTAATTAATCGTACTGGTGTTGCTAGACAAGTTAAACTAAGCTGCACAGCAAACGAACAAACAAAATTTGACGACTCTTATGCCAACATTAAAACCGTTGCTAGTCAAATAGAATTGTAGGTGTCATCATGACAAAAAATAAAACACTTGGCTTTATTAAATTCTTAGTAGGGACTTTCTTGGGAATCTTCTTAGTTTTGATTCCCTTCAAATTCTCAAATGGCGTGGATACCGTTCTTTTCTATTACTTAAAATTATTCATTAATGCTTTCCACGGCCCACTACAATTATTATTAGTTTTAGCAGTTGTTGCTAGTGCATTACTTGCTCTTTTCGACCAATTAAATCCTAATAGTCTTATCTCAGAGAATCGTTTAGCAAAAAAATTATTCTCAACTACACGTTTCTATACCATTAATCGACTATTCGGAGCTGCTATTACACTAGCCTGCTACTTCAAAATTGGACCAGAATTTCTAATTTCGCCAGATACTGGTGGTGCTATGTTAGATTTGGCCACACAATTAGGAGTCCTAGTTCCTGTTATGTTACTTTTCCAAACATTCATCTTAGAATTTGGTGCTATGGAATTTATTGGTTCATTAATCGGTTTTGTTGTCAAACCTATCTTCAAGGTCTCAGAAATCTGTGCAGTTAATATCATCAGTGCCTGGGTTGGACCCGGTAATGCTGCGATTATTGGGACACAAGAGCTTTTTGAAAAAGGCTACTTCACAATAAAAGAAGCAGCTATTATCGGAAGTCAATTTTCAACATCAAGTATCGGTTGGGTTGTATTGGTTTGTTCTGTACTAGGTGTCATGGATTCATTCGGCGCTATCTTTCTAGGTATAACGTTAATAGGTGTTATTCTTGGATTCATCGGTGTCCGTATTCCACCAATTAAAAATTATCCAGATGTTTACGTTGATGGCAGTTCAAAAAAAGAAAGTGTTACTGAGCGTAAAGAAGGACGTTTCAAAACAGCTGTCTCAAGTGCTAGTGATAGAGCGAATACCTTAACGTTAAAAAACTTTACCTCAAAAATTGATAACATGTTATTCTACGTCTTTTGGTTAACACCTATCATTATTTTTTGGGGAACAGCAGCTCTAGCTATTTCATTATATACGCCAGTATTAGGCTGGATTTCATTACCAGTGGAAGCTATTCTTAATTTAGCTAATGTCGAAGATGCCCATCTAACGGCTAGTGCCATTATGTCAGGATTTGCTGATAACTACTTACCTGTTATTTTAGGTAAAGATATTATATCTATCGAAAGCAAAACAATTGTTGCAATGATGAGTATCTTACAACTTATTTTCATGTCAGAAATTGCAACCTTACTAACATCATGTAACGTAGTTAAAAAATTCTCTGATGTTATTATTATTTTCATTGAACGTACCTTGATTGCCTTACCATTCGTTATTATCTTTGTTAAAATTTTGTATTAATAAAAAAGGTTCCACTCTTTTTTAGAGCGGAACCTTTTTTTATTTCTATTCATTTTTAATCAATATATTTAGTACTAGAAATATTCCAATCGTCTATCCGGTCTCCTTTAAACCAAATCGTTTTATTAAGTCCGTCGAGCATCGTCACATTTTGAATAAAATAAAACTGCACATCTACAGTGTAATCCTTTACTCACTGTATTTAAAACGACAAAAATATGAAAAATTATAAAAACAATAATTATTTCAACAAAACTAGAATATATAATACATTTTAGATAAAATAATACAAAACAAGATATTTTAAACCACTTATTTTACTTTCGTTATTTATTATTTAGTTATATAGTTATTTATGACATTAAATTTTTAAGGAGGGCGCCATGCTACATTTATTTTTTAAAAAGAACGAAATTGAAAACTTAGACATTTTAGGTTCAGCTATATATAACTTAGATACGTCATTGGAGTTTGTTACCACACATATCCTAAACGAAAAAAGTACGATTCAACATAATCTAAAACAATTGAACGATAGTTTCAACCGCTTAGGGCATCCTAATATAAAAATACGCTCCATAAGTAATAGGATTATTCTTGAAGGAAAACAAGAAGATATCTACAATAATTTATTGTTTGATGTCACTAAAGATTATGTCCAAAAATCACCCTTTTATACCATTTTCAACCTTATGTCTTATGATACTATCTTAGATAAACAACTCGTTAGTGAAAAAGCTCATATTTCTCAGAGTTATTTGTCCAAAATAATGGCCAATATTAATACCTTTTTAGCTCCTACATCTGTTAAATTAATCACGCGAAAAGGAAAATTATTTTACACTGGTCCTTTATTAAATAAACTGTATGTCGATTACGTCATCCAGCGTTTTCTCTTGCTCTTTCAATCTTCTTCAGACGTTGATGCTGAACTAGATGTTCCTTTTAATTTCTTTTTAACTAAATTTGAACAAAATAAATCAACTGTTTTAGCTAAGTGTCTATTGATTCATAATAATTCGAACGAAGACTATCTAACGGACCCACATCTTATTCAACTATTAAATTTATTTATACAAATTAATGATGTTAATCATAATAAACTAGAGGAGTTTTCCTCTGAACAAGTGAACCTAGCGATTAACCTTCTAACACGAGTGTCATCTAACCAGGTAGATACAGATGAACACCGTGCGTTGATCAGTTTAGCACTCTTAGAAAATCAGCAAGCGGATCCAACCAATCCCGTATTAAATGATATTATCTATATCTCTGAAAAAACTTGTGAGAGACTTGATTCTTCAGGCCGTTCATTTTCTAAATTTAAATTAGATGTTATTTATTTGATTACATTAAAAATAATTAATTTCCATATTTTCCAATGTAACCTTGAAAAATCACTTGATTTCACACCAGACTTTATCAAACAAACAATTTTACCTCCTACTAATGATGTCGATCATTTAATAGAAGATTTAATAGAAGATAATCAACTTATGCCTCTAACACGAGACATGTTACTGACAGATAAATATGGTATTGCAAATGATATCAAGAATAGTTTGCCACTTAAAAGTGAGGCGCTTAAATTATTTATTAATATCAATTATCAACCTTCACGTAGACAGTACATTATTAAACGAATTTCTCGTTTGTTTTCAACTGATAGTGTACAGATCACTAATAATCCCGATGAGGCTGACTTGTTTGTTTGCGACTACCTCATCCAAAAAAAACCTAATACGTCTTTCTTTTTACTAGTTGATGCTGAATCAAAAGATTCAATCAATTTATTACTTAATTTTATTACAGCTAAGTATAATGAAAAGCAGAGTGAATTTGGCTTAGTTGACTAAATTATCTATTTAAATACTTGTCATGGTATAATAAAAATATAAAGAAAGGGTGGTGTCCTATGATGAAAAAGACAAATTTTATTGTTATTTTTTGGTTAGTGTTAGCCTTAATCTTCACCATTGTTCTACTCTTTAATTTATCAAGTATTTTTGATAGCATTTCGTATCTTATTATTCCAGAAACGTCACATGATGCTTATATGTCAGCTGATGGGGTCAAACGCTCTCTCATCTCTAATATCCCAATGGCGATTATTTCTATTATTGGAATGACTATAGGAATTAAATCTGGACTTAAAGTGTATAAAACGATCAGCGAAAGTTAATCTATCGCATCAAAAAAAGCATATCTCTACTGGTTAACCAGTAAAGATATGCTTTTTACTTACCATTTGCTTTCCATAGCATTTGCAAACGCGCTACAGTTTGGCTAAAGGTCAATTCTTTAAATAATTCTACTTGCGTTTCTTGATTAATCCCTGTAAAGAGCGTTTCGTGAAATGTTGATAGACTCACCTTATCTTTCCGTTCTTCATAAATAAAATTAACAATCTTTCCATCTTGATATTCTAATTCAGAAGTATCACATACTCTTGTTTGAATACGGTCATCTCTAAGTATGAGAATATCTGACTCAACAGCATCTGATAAAAGTTTGTCTGATACTTTACTTGCTCCATGACTGACTTCTACCTTACGATTTTCCATATTCAATACGTCGAAGACTTCTGGTAAGTCCATTACGCCGAATGATCGACTGATTCTAATACACTCTTCTTCTAACCAGTAGCTATACTCACCGTAATAACCCTGAAATTCTGTATCTAAAGGCAAACTATCTAGAGCTATAAAATCTGCGACCGATTCAATCTTTCTTTTTTCAGACATCATATAACGGTCATATACCAACACGCATTCTTCCACTTGATTTCGTGTCATATTATACGGATTAAGGAACATGTCTTTTACTTCTGAAACAGTCATACCATTTAACAAACTATACAAAACTCCAGCTAAATCTTCTAACGGAATTTGATTAAGCGCACACACACCGCTTTTATCTAACACTTCAAAATAGTAATTTTCTAGCACAAATCGTGCTTTCTTTTCATCAGACTCACGCAAAATCTGAGTCCCAACGCTATCAACCAACGTCATTCTGTCATCCTCTTGACTTGCTGTAAAATAACTCATTGGGTCAAATTGTTCACCCTTTTTTATCATGTGGGTTGTGTATTGAATTAAAGAAAGTGGATCAATAATATCCCATGTATCCACCAATTTTTGGTGATAACCATTTATAATGAATCCCTCTGTCTGTGCAGCCTGAACTAAGGTGATAATCCCCTCTAAATCTTCCACTTCAAACGTCAAGGGCGTTGGTAATTTTTTTAATAACGCTGGTAATAGTTTCTCAAACTCTTCAATAGGTTTGTCTATTACATACAGTTCACCTTCTTGATTATAAAAATCAAACCGACCAGGTGCCGGAAAATATAGCCCGTCATTCGATGAAAGCATCGTCACTTTTCCACCAGGAATTAAAGGCTCTTGCTTCGCATAATCATACCTCAGATAATTAATCGCTAGCTCTCTTTCAGATAAGTAGCGTTCTAAATTTATTGTAATAATTGCCATAACTCTCTCCTCTGTTAACACGACCTGTCTATATATCTTCAATATATGACAGTTGTCATTTTCATACTACGAACCTACTCTCCCTAATATACCCTTTATTCAGAATAAAATTCAACTGCCTACTCTTCATAGCCTTGATTTTTCTATCAACTACTACTTCTTCAGATTGACACCTATCAACTTCCTTGCTAAAATAGTCCTATATACAGACCGTCAACAAAGGAGACTTTTATATGCCCAACAAGACTATCCGACAGAACATCACTGAATTTTCGAGTTACTTACAAGAAATGAACCGCACCTATGAAGCATACGCTAAAAAATATAATTTCTCATACACTACTATGCAGATTATTAATCTAATCAATGAGGTAGAAGACTGTACTCAGAAGAAAATTTGCGACCTGACCTTTTTACCGAAACAAACCGTTAACTCTATCATTACGACTTTATATAAGGAAGAGTTGATTGACCTTATTGTTAATCCAACTAATAGACGATCAAAAACGATTATCTTTACGAATAAAGGACAGGAGCTTGTCCAAGAGGCACTACCCAAAGTAAGAGAAGCAGAACTCTCAGCGATGGAAAGCTTAACAGAAGAAGAACGCAACACTATGCTAAAAGGGATGGCCTTATTTTGCCGTCACTTAAATGAAAAGATGCTATAACTAAACAGAATGGAGAACTAAAACATGATTAGAAAAATGACACCAGATGATTTACAATCCGTGGTTGAAATATGGCTAGAAGCCAACCTAGAGGCTCATGATTTTATTACGCCGAGCTATTGGATAGACAACAAAGATGAGGTGAAGAACGCCTTAGCTCAAGCTGAAGTTTATGTCTACGAAAAAGACACCACTGTCGCTGGTTTTGTCGGATTAGACGGGACTTACATCGCCGGGATATTCGTATCCCCTCAGCATCGTTCTAGTGGAATAGGCAAAGCCCTATTAGACTATATCAAAGACCTAAAACCTGACTTAACCTTAGGCGTGTATCAAAAAAATGAGCGTGCTATTAAGTTCTATAAACGCGAAGGTTTCGCTATTAAAAAAGAAGACTTAGATAAAGTGAATGATGAAAAAGAATATATGATGACGTGGGAGAAGTAACCAACAAGCTTATAAATTAGCCCCTTTGTAACAGATTTGCTATACTGAATTAACCATAATCTTAACTGTCCTATAAGGAGGGCTAGCATCATGACAGACACTCAACTCAATCGCTTTATTAATTATGCAAAGACTTTAAACGGTTCCGATATCTACTACCGAGAAAGCTGGGGCTGCTACTATTTTTCTCTCTTAGGAAAATCATTTGGTATGCTGAAACCCGAATCCCTTACATTAAAGGGCGATCCAGAAGAAAATATCACTCTCCGTGACATGTACAGTGATGTGACACCCGGTTATTATTCAAACAAAGTACACTGGAACTCCATTGCTCTTCCAACTGATCAATTGTCCCCTGAGCAAATTGAAAAGATGATCCTAAACTCTTATACACTCGTTTATGCTAATCTTTCCCAAAAAAATAAAGAACTAATTAACGAATCTTAACATAAAAAAACGGAGTGTATTAAATTCCTTTCACTTGAATTTAATACACTCCGTTTTTATTTTATAGAGTAACCTTCATCATCCACAACAATAAGTTGGTCATCTGAAAAGCATCCCTATTACTAGAAAAAAGCAAATATGATCTCTGACCTTTTTAAACGATTCCGTGATAAATTGAGGGCATCAAACATATCAGATAAGAAAATGACTTATTTTTTAGAAAACCTATGGGGAGTTAAACTTAATTTTAAGCTTCTATCTGATTTTTATACTTTTCACTCAAAGCAAGCAGAACATCTTTCAATACATCTAAACTAAAGTCATTTTTAAACATATTCATTTTTATAAGAAATTCTTTATTTTTGCTTAATGACTTCCAAAATAATTTTTGTTCACTATTATCAAGTTCAATTCTATACAATAAATTAGCTAATACTAATTTAACATCTCTTGAAACCACATTATTAAAATCAAAGTTATTATTTCCTATGTAGCTGTTCAAATCTTCTTCTGTAAAACTAGGTTGTAAACCCTTAATTGGATTAATTAATAATTGTGCCGCTCCGTTCATCACATTCACAAAACTTATTAACCTATACTGTTGCTCTTCTGTCATCACTTCATAGTCTAAACCATAACTCTTAGCTTCATTAACAGCCTGTGATAAAAATTGCGTTTCATTAATCACACGATCAATACGCTCCTCTAACTCTGTAATTGCAAGTTTATCTTTCTTTTGATCTCTATGACTGATAGCAACCAATATTTTTTCGAGCTTTATATTATCATTTCTATTCTTCAAATAACGAAAGCTACCACCTAATATACCAAGAGAAGCTATCTTAAGAAATGATAGTTTAGATATCATTTCTCTTTTATTAAATTTTTTTAACCACTCTAAAGCCGGATCAGCTGCCATAGATTTTTCAAATATTGAATCCATTGTTTCTTTACAAGATGTACCAAATGATACTGTCGCTCCCATAACTGCCTCAGGAAGCCTCTCAGAAAATAGCTCTGCATTAGATTTGGGCATACCTAACACCTTGTATGTTACTTCTTTAAAATTTGATTCCAAATTTTTAGCATGTTGAGCCCAATTTAAACAAATCATTTTTATTTCTTCTAATTGCTCTTTCTTAGCACTTGGAAACTCTCTAATTTCATCAAAAACCAATTGAATATCATTTAACTTTAAAGATAAATAATTAGCCTTTTGACCAAGTAATACTATTTTAGCATTCATTATTTTTTCTATTCTATCTTCTTCTTCCTCGCTAAGTTGTAACTCTGTTCTTTTCTTAATCATTATCTTACTCCTCTAAAGTAATTATCACCTTTTTGTTTGGTATTCAACACTTTTTCTTTTGGTACTTTTCTTTTATACGCAAGTTCAACAGAAGCATCAAACACTTCAATATATAACTCACTCTTAGTAAAGTCTTGTACCATTAAGAGTAGGTCTTGATCGTCATATTCCAAAGCTAATATTTTTAGACTCGCTATATAATCAACTACTATTTTCTTTTCACGCTCATTCTCATATATCAAACGTGTATTTTTAACATTTCTAACTGATAATTTCGTTTCACCGTACAATGAAATAGTAAATTTCCCGACTCCAACAAGATTTACTCTTAAAAAAAATTCTACTATATTAAAAGACCCACCACCTTTAGCAACACCTCTAGCCGTAGCATCTCCCAAATCAATTAAACAAAATGCCCCATGTGCAACTGTCAACATTCTTTTTACACTAACATTTTTAAAAGGTTCACATTTGTCCCATAACTCTTCAAAGGACCGTTCTCTTTTTTCAGTCGAAGAGAAATACTGAATCATTCGTCTTATTGAGTAAAGAAAGCGAATAACTAGCTCATTAATCACTACTGGTATCATTTGAGTTGTCTGAAATCGTGTATCATATCCTTCGTTATATATTTTTGAAGCAAGTTCATTTATATTCTTATCAAATTCTAACGGCTCAATTTTTAATTTTTTCTTAATAGCTATCACACTATTTGTCCATGTCCATAAAGGAGATGGTATTCCCATACCTCGTGTTTTACTCCCTGATGCCCCAGCTACATCAGACATAAGATGTCCTAACCAATTAACAACACCGCAAAATAATCTACTTATGAAACTATCACCTTGTAGTTTAAAAGAACCATCTGTATTATTTAAAACCTCTAATTTACCGCCACTTACAAAATGTGATTTATTATTAAACTGATCTAATAGTGATACAAACAACCCCAAAATGCTTGGATTATGAGCTATTGATTTAAAATGATGATTTTTAGGGGTTAAATTTTCGATAAATTGTCCAATATCTCCTGCCCCTCTTTGATCATAAGGGACTTTAAATTTCTTTTCTAAAAAACGTATAGCAGAAGAAATCGAGTCACTTTTACTATCTTTCCAACCGTTTAATTTTGCAAAATATTTTGTCCGTTTTTCAAACCATTTATCTGTCATATTCCCCAGTGCAGAATCTTTTGGTACACCTACCATAAAAACATCTATACAACCACAAAGTGCCCCCGAACTAATTGCCAACTGATAATCTAACTTATCACAATCTGGTTTTAATATTTCGATAGAATCCATTGTTTCTTCAAGCTCATCTAGCTCTAACTCCGCATCAATCATTGCTGAGGTAATAGAGGATTTAAATTGAAATTTTTGGTTAGTGTCGCTAATCTCAAGTAACAATCCTTCAACCATTTAATGTCACTCCCTTATCTAAAAATACTTAAAAGAACCTTTATTTATAAGAAATTATAACAAATCTTATAAAACTTATATATTAAAATTTTTTCAATTTATTTTAGTTTTAACAAAGTAGTAACTTTTTAATACTATACTCAGTCTTCTTTTTCAGCTTTTCCTTTCGCCCGTCCCTCTCTAAATCCTTGATGAAATGTTTACTTAGATTTGACTTAACTCCCAACGTCCAAGAAAAATAAACCAAAGAAGCCAGCGGCGCCAAATCCTATTAAATAGTTACCAAACTTAAAATAAAAACTGTCTGCTACAGCAGAGATTGCGATGTAATTAATCACAATCAAATTAATCCTATCTCGCCTAAAACGTGTTTCATTTAAAAAATCATCTAACTTATTTTTACCTTTAATTGAAAAATAACCGATATAACGAGAGTAAGGCTCCCCATTACTAAGCTAGCATGACTCACTCTCCACATACAACTTCTCCTTTACCTTTAAACTATGAAGATAGCTTAATAAGGGTATGTTAACGGAAAGTGACAAAAATAAAAAAACTTACTCAACTCATTTAAAATGAATTGAGCAAGTTTTTTAAAATATCACACGTCCATCCATCACAAGATTTGATACTGATTGACGTAAATCTTCTGACGTTCCTTCTACAAAATCTTTGTCAAATACAACAAATGATGCTTGTTTACCTGGTCCTAAACTTCCCATAATAGCTTCATTACGATTTTGTTTTGCTGCCTCGATTGTAATAGCCTTCAACCCTGTAACAACATCAATTTTTTGGTTTGTTTTGTCTTTAATTGGTTCATCGGAAATATCTTTACGTGTAACTGCTTTATACACGCCATACAATGGTGTTGTTGGATTATTACTAGCGTCACTATGGAAAGATAAGCTGAAATTTTCTGAGTCTTGAACATCTTTTAGACGTAAAAACTCTTGTTGTAAGAATTTTTCTGGATATAAATCAGCTTTTTCCCACATTGACCACACGTCTAAATATAATGGCAACGCTGAAATTTGCATGTGTAAGTTATTGTCATTTACAAACTTAAAGAACTCATCATTAGAGAAAGCAAAATGTTGAATTGAAGCAATGTAATCTTCTCTAGTGTGTAACTCCTGTAACTCCTTAACAAAATGAGCAATGGCTAATTGTGAACTATCGCCTTGTGAATGGACATAAAAATCAAACCCTTGTTTCCAATAATCAATCATATCACCTACAAAAGTTTTCATATTATGACCATTAAAGTCATAATTCCATTCCCCAACATAACCATCTTTTAGTGGTTCTGAAAGCATTATTTGATGGTCAATTACCGCGCCATCAAAGAAAAATTTCAAAGCTTTCATCACTTTAAATTTATCTGTATCATATTTTTCCATATAGCTCATCATTTCATCATATGTGGCTTGATTATCGTTAGCGTTTGTATTTGAAACATGTTGATAGTTAATCAAATAAGAAGAGTGTATTGGATAATCAGGTGTACTCATTTCTTGATAGTATTTAATTTCATCCAAGATATTACCAGATACTCCACCAATATACTCGCCTACTGCGATAACTCCATTGATTTTAGAATTCTCTAAAAACATCAAACGACCTTTTTCAGCATTTTTTGGACGACTAGTTACTGAATTGAGTTTATTCATATAAGGCATGTACGCAGTTTCAACAAAAACACCACAATTCCCCCTCTATTCTATGTTACATTTACCTTTAGAAAGGGGAGGATACCTTATCAAAAGACTAGTTATACTACTAATTTTTATTATTCCCTTTATGACAATTTTGATGCTTAAACACGAGCCAGATATATTTACAATTGACGGTACAATCACCGATACTAAGGGCACCTCATTAACTATTAAGACAACCAATCAAGACTGCTATGTTATCCAAATTCCCTCTCATGCATCAACTACTTTTGAAATGCATGATACCGTTGAAGTTTTAGGAAAAGGCAGACTCTTAGAAACTTATCCTGCGCGAGTCGAACAGGTTTTATCAATAAAAAAGGTATAACGAAAAATCCAGCACTCCTGTGAGTACTGGATTTTTTAATTCTTCTATTATCCCACGTATAGCTTTTTTATTATAAATCCTCAAACGGTTTAAGGGGCTGACCTCCGTTACTAAAACGCTGGATTGTTCCTGATGGGGATACGATAAAATACCCTCTTGCAGGTGAACCTGGATGAATCGATTCAAAATAAACTTGTTGCGACACACCATCATCTGCTACCTTCACTTCTAGATAAGATAATTCTAAACTACTAGTCTCTCGAACGTATTTATCTAAAAACTCTACAACATTTTCACTGGTGATATTTATCTCTTTTTTTTCATCAGAATTCTTACCATACGCACCGGAATAAGCCTTATCAATTGCCTCTTTTTTCGCTGCTTTATTTTGTTCTTCAGTAATTAGCCCTTGGTTAAAAGCATTGCCGTAATAATCAATAATCCCCCAAAGTATCACTTGGTACTCTTGGTTTGATAATCCCGCAGATTCCGGTGCTGGCGATGAGCCTCTTTGTTCTGGTGGCATTGGATTACCTTTCATTGTGAATTCATTATAAGCGTCTATATATTTTTGAGGATTATCCGTTGCCAATAGCTCCGCAACCTGTTGTTTTTTTTCCTCTTCTTCCTGTTTAGCTTGTTCTTTCTTTATTTTTTCTTCTTGCGCCTTTTTCTCTTGTTCTTCTTTTAATTTCTGTTCTTCCTTCACTCGATTTTCTTTTAATTTTTCATCTTGTTTTCTCTGTTCTTGTTCTTGTTCTTGTTTAATCTGCTCTTCTTTTTTTTCTTTTTCCTTACGCTCTGATTCTGTCTCTCCCGTTTCATTTTCCTTCGTTAATTGCTCTTTTCCCACACTCTCATCTGTCTGATTATTTTCAGTATGTGTTGAACACGCACCTAGTGCCAAAGTCGCCATCGTTCCCACTGCCAAAAGCATTAATTTTTTATACATAAAACTCTTTTTACGTCCCATTAATAACTCATCTCCTCTATTTTTATTACATTATTCATTGTGCTATAATTTAAGAATATCATATTGATGCGACTATATATGTCGTTTAGGAGGGCTTATGGCAAAAAAAGGGCAAGAACGACTGTTAGAAATATTATTACGTTTAATGAATGGTGAAACCTTAACCGTTAAAGAATTAGAAAAAGAATTTCCTTGTACAAAGAAAACCTTACAACGCGATTTTAACAAGATAACTAATCTTTTCTCCGGACAACAAACCGAAACGGACCATAATGACCACATACAAGCAACGCTTATTCACGAAAATAACTCTTATCGCTTAGCACATAAAAATCTTTTATCTACTAGCGATATTATCGCCATTTTAAAAATACTCATCTCGACACGCTCTTTATCAAAAAATGAGCTACAGTCACTTATTACAACCTTAAGTTGGCGGGCTTCCGCTGAAGAACAAAAGGTCATTCATCAGCTTATAAATGGGGAGCTTCTTGGCTATCAGGAATTATCTCACAAAAAAGATATCCTTCCTCTTTTAGACTATTGGATTGAAGCGATTATTAATCAAACGACTATTAAAGCGAAATATCGAACAGCCAACAATACACTTACAGAACTGATTGGTACTCCTGAATCTATTCTAGCTGGGGGGAGTTATTTTTATATTAGAATATATACTAAACATTCAGAAAAAGTTAAAAACTTTCGATTAGATCGCTTTGTCTCAGAGATTACCGAGGCAAATGAAACACTTAAAATCCCGCAGGAAAAAAAACTACCACCTGCAGACTTACGAAATAAAAACATATCGATGTTCACTTCTGCCCCAGGTTCTTTAACAGGATTTAAATTCAAGTATTGGCAATCTGAAGAAATTATTTTAGATACGTTTCCAAATGCTACTATTATTCACCCTAAAAACAAAGATTTTATTGAAGTAACGGTGGAGCAAAGTCCTGAAAGTTCACTCTTTTGGATATTGAGCCAAGGAGGAAACATCCAAGTAACTGAACCTCATAGTTTCGTTGAAAAAATCAAAACTATGATTGATGAGGCCAAACAACGCTACAATTAGGAAAAAATAAAAAGCCATGCAAACCGCTGATTTGCATGGCTTTTTTCTATTTTCTTCTATAATACCCATTTACTAATAAGATTATGCTTGTTTCGTTTGGTAGGCTGCTAAGATTAACCGGCCTCTGGCTATAATCATCTCAATAACTGCTTCAAGATTTTCTTTAGTTGGATTCTTTAAATTAAGTAATTCTTTTACTTCTCCTTGTTCATCAATAAACGGGCTTAGAAAGTTAGCTTGCACATATTTTTCCCAACTAATCCCCTCATAATGTTTGACAATTCTTTCTTCTAGAACGCTACCGTCTGAACGTCTAGATTTAATTAGTAGTGTCCTCACTTTTTCTAAATAATCGTAACCTGAATCATTTTTATTAGTCCCTTTTAAACTATTAAGACTATCTCCTTGATCAATAAATTTATCAAGCGGATATAAAACAACATTACCAATGCTGTGCACGAGATGCAACAACTTCTCTACTTCACATTTTATCTCTTCCGATTCTGTAAAAATACTCTCTTGACTAGCTAAATCTGATAAAATATCAGGTAATTTTTTATTGCTATAACGATTACCTGAATGTTCAGGATATTTTGTTAAAAAGCCACTCACATTCTCGTAAAACAAAGGTGCTAAAAAGCTTGCAGGTCCAATAAAAGTGTCTCCCCTGTATATTCTCCCTTGTCTATCACATAACTGATATTTTTTAGGGTTAGCGGGTTGTTGTTCAATGTCCCATCCCTCAATAACTGAAAAAATTATCATGGCCATATAACTGACATCTGGGTCATAACCATCATTTTTTTCGTGTCGAAATTTTTTAAATACTTCGTAACCTGATCCGTGTCCATATTCATTGAGATACTCTTTTAAATCCGTTGTTTCTATAATTTCTAACGTTTTATCAATATTATCATAACTTCCTTTTAACTTTTCAAAATTTAACTTTACCATCAGTCATTCCTCCATTAATTAGATTTTATTATAGACAGTTTTTAACTATACTGTATTTGACTTTTAATTTGTTCGAAACGTTGCAAATTAAGTGATGTCACATGTAACATCTGCTCATTGATTTTATCGTACTGGAAGAAAAATAAATACTTCCCGTGACACTCAATCTCTTGATTTTTTAAGCCTATTTTTTTATGCCAATTTGGACGAGGAACAACTTCTTGGCTAGCTATAATCAGAATATCTTCCTGCCAATACCAATCAAAAGGAACTTGAAATTGCTTAAATATCCAGTGATTCTGATTCACATGATTTAGTCTTGTTAATTCTAATGTGTCACAGTTTAAGACACCTATCGATAACTCTCTACTAAAGGCTAAGCTAGTTTCTTTCACTACTATTCCCTCCTTGTAATTAACTACATCTTTAATACTACCACTACAACGAGACATTATATGTCGCTTGTGATTTTTTTAAAAAATAAAATTTAAAAGTTCAAGTAACAGAATCTACAAGTGCTACCTACGACTGTTATCATATAGTTTTCAAACGTGATAGTCTGACTTTTTCGTTTATCTATTTCAAAATAAGATGCTAGCAATCAACACACTATATGTTTAGTTATCTTTTCTTGTTAATTCTCCTTGGATAATTCTTTCATCAAACATGTATCTATCTGCACACGTATCATATTTTAAAACAGGAACCACACCGGTTAAAGAGGTTCGCCCATCTATATAAAAATGACTGGCTCCATCCCAGAAAACTTTACCTAAAAACTCTTTACCACCAATCTCATCCGTATAAATATGCCCTGCAATAATCGTTTTACTAAAGTATCCAGTTGAATGTGGGTATTTATTGGTCAGCATCTCTGCTGGTGTCCCTACTTTCCAAAAATCATCGATGCTTTCATCTATGCCTGCATGAACAAATAGTTGGTTGTCCGTTTCATATAATCTAGGTCGTGTATATTTATTTCTCAACCATCTAGTCAACCCTAAAAATCTTTCATTACACAACAGCTCTTCACGAAGTACTTGATTAAACCCATCAACCCCCTCTTCTTTCAACAGCACATGCAGCGAAGGGAATATATTTTCAAAAAAGCTTTGTAATGTGCTAAAACCGACGCCTATAGAATAATCGTATAATTCGGGACTATCATCAAATAGCCATTGACAAAACCATTCATCATGGTTCCCCAATAAAACGGTTATTTGTCCAGGAAATGCTAAGTCAATTTCCATTACTTTCTTTAATACATCATAAGAATTCATTCCGCCATCAACATAATCACCACAAAAGACTATTTGATCATCTGAACCGAAGTCCTTTAATAGTCCAGATAAACTTTTTTTCAAGGCAACTATGTCACCATGGATATCACTCAAACTATAAATAAAGGACATTATTTCACCATCTCTTTCATCGGGATTCCAAAATCATTATTAAGTGACACCTTTTATTATAACTACTAATCTAGACATATAATGTCGTTTTTTTCAAAAGGAAGAATTTCAGAAACTTATCTTACACGAGTCGAACAGTTTTTATCACTAAAAAAGAGAGACCGAAAAATCCAGTACTCAACTGAGTACTGGATTTTTTAATTATTCTATTAAACATTCAGATAATTGATATCATTATATTTCTATCAAACTAAAACTTAAAGACATGTATACACATTCCCTTACATGTCCTCTATTATAAATTTTCAATTAACTCTAAATCAGCTACAGATAAGCACCCTCTACTAGTATCAGATGGCCAAACCATTTTTAAATTATCTGGTAAATTATTCACACCTCTAGTTCCTTTTATTACATCATTGTCTGCAACTATTACTACATCATTTTTATGTTTATCGCAAAACTCAATTATTCCATGAAGTTTAGTCCACCTGTAAGTATTTTTATCGAAAAATTCTAATTGACCTTCAGATTTGAAACCAATCTTTTTCTCAATCATCGAACATATAAGAGGAGGACGATCTGTACACCAGATAATTTTTATATCTGCTTCCTTTATTTGTTTTAACCATTTAGCAATATGTTCCGGAATTCCTAAATAGATACCCATACTATCAATCACAACTGCATCCACCCTTTTATACATCCACGGTGCAATCGTGTCATCTATATCTAATAATAAATACTTCATCCTATCTCCCCTTTTCATATTTAAATTTATCTCTTTCAACTACTATAATATGATTATATCACCCGAAAGCGACATTATACGTCGTTTGAAAGTGTTTTGTAGAAAAGATAGGGTAAAACCGAATACAATTGTCCTAAAAACTATCATAAAATCAAGACACAATTAAAAGCACGTATACATTCTCTGATAATAAATATGAAAAAGAACTCATCCCTTAAATATGTTTACATCTGGAGCAGATAGTCTTTTAGGAGTTCCCTTTAACTATTGGGGTTCTGAAGAATATATAAAAGATTCTTTCCCTGATGTGGTTGTTGAAAGAATAAATACAGAATATTTTATTAAGGTTAACGTATCACACTATATAGAAAATACTATTCCTTTAATTTTAAGTTTAGGTGATAAAGTTAAAAGCTATTATTAGTGTAACTAATCAGCGATACCTATAAGAAAAAGCATGCAGAAACACTCCTGCATGCTTTTTTATTATTTATTTTCTTCGATAGCAGCGTTATAGCAGTCTACAATTGATTCTGAGCGTTTTTCAAAAGCTTCAGTGGCATTTTCTATAAATGTTTTATCAGCACCAATATCTTTAAACCTTGGTGTAGATGGTTTATCATAATCTTCAAGCCTTTGTGTAAATGCCACGCCACCTTCTGTATATGGGTCAAAAGCTTCCAAATACAATAACTTAATATAATTATCGTAGCTACCAATAGCATCAAACCAGAACTTATATTCTTTGTAGAGTTCCACTAATTTATCATCTGCGATGATACCTGGCTTTTCTGTAGCCTTTAGTTCCGAATAACGAGTTTCCCTTTGTTCATCTGACGAACTATCATTTAATTTCTTTTTAATTACACAATTCTCTTCTTCGTAATCAGCATCAGTCCTCATTACATCATACCATCTTTTTACAAATACCATATGATCCGTAGGGTTATCTTCTTGAGTAGAGTTTTTTCCACCACGAGCTGTATTTAAAGACATATTTTTAAACTTACCATTTTTTATATGCGGTATCGGCAGCATCCCACCGATTGTTCTTGTTCTTGTAAATAACTGATTTACTATTTTTTCATTCTTATTCTTAATTTCCACAATTTCTTTCTTTT
The DNA here is from genome assembly GCF_003987565.1 of Vagococcus fessus. Taxonomy (GTDB): domain Bacteria; phylum Bacillota; class Bacilli; order Lactobacillales; family Vagococcaceae; genus Vagococcus_D; species Vagococcus_D fessus. The sequence continues at coordinate 78,605 of NZ_NGJY01000003.1, read as the reverse complement.
TAGACGAAGCAAAGTTAGTAAAAGGATAGAGTGTATCTAATCTAATATCAGTATATTCTGGAACCTCACCTGTAGTATTTAGTGTAATAACATACCTGCCATTATCTTCTTCTACTTTACCCCCTTCAAAAATATTATCAATTCCTAAGTCTTCACACCTTTTTTCAAGAACTTTTTTAAATATTTCAACATATGGCTTATAGCAATCGACATCATATTTACGTCCTTCAGGAATAATATTTTTATCTTTATATTTTAGGTGGTTATTTAACCCCTCGTTCTTTTTATATGAAATAGCCACTGTATTTTTCTTATTTTCCTCTTCAACGCGATCAAATACCATTATAAAACCATCGAAAATATGATTCTTTCTTATTTCAGCAATATAATAATTTGTATCTTTAACCATACAATCATCTCCTATCAGTTTATTATTTGTACCATAAATCAATCATACCACACATATATATACACATAATGTATTATTGTCAAATTGGAACGTTTTTTGAATAACTATATGTTTTCTCTATCAACTAAAAAAGATAGAAACCTCTATATCAAAGATTTCTAGCTTTTTAGTTACTATACATATCTTCGTAGTAACCTGTATATTTTCCATCTGTACACGAACCTAACAAAGTTACTTGACTACTCTGCCAATAACCAATCTACAATATAAATAATTGGAATCCCATCTACTTGCTCTACATCATGGTATCTACCCGTTATTACTATTTTTTTATAATTATCTTTGATATTTAAAAGGTTATCCGTTTCATGTGTATTATTGGGTAAGTCATATGCTACTTGTACGTAAAGCGTCTCATCTAGTTTTCTTGCAACAAAATCGATTTCTTTACTATCAAGTCTTCCGACATCGACAGTATAACCTCTTCTCTTTAATTCTATGTACACAATATTTTTTAAACGATTACTATAATTACCGTCTTTTCTGCCAACAGCATTTCTCCGTAAGCCAGAGTCTACAATAAAATATTTCCCATTCGTTCTAAGGTATTCTCGCCCACGAATATCATATTGTTTGGCGCGATAAAATAAATAGCCATTCTCAAGCAAATCTAAATAACGATTGACAGTATGAGTAGATGTTTCAACACCTTCACTTTTTAAAGTATTCACAATTTTTGATGCATTAACTAACTGACCAACATTATCTGACAAAAACCTGATGATTGATTTTAAAGCTGTAGGATCTTTGACACCTGCTCTTAATGCAACATCATTTAAAACGATTGAATCAAAAATTCCAGATAAAATCGTATCTTTAATGGATTCTTCTGCAATGATAACACTAGGAAATCCACCATACTTTTCATATTCATCATAAGCAGAATCTACTTTACGCGAATCTGGTTCAATTCCTTTTACACTTAAAAATTCATGAAATGAGAATGGATAAATTGGAATTTCAATATAGCGCCCACTTAAAAGTGTAGCTAATTCACCTGATAACATGTTTGCATTTGAACCTGTAATTATAATGTCACTATCGAAACTAACTCGAATTCCATTAACAACTCGTTGCCAACCGTCCACAACTTGAATTTCATCAAACAAGAAATAAATTTTTTCATTATCTTTTGGGAGCAATTCATTCAATTTTTCACGAAATTTTTCTTCAGTTGTAATTGTCTGATAGTCAAAGCTTTCAAAGTTCATGTAAACGATGTGGTCCTCGGGTACATTTTCTTGTAGTAAGTATTCTTTAAAAAGCATTAATAGGACTGACTTTCCAGAACGACGTACCCCTGTAATAACCTTTATGAAATCAGAATCTTTAAATTGGATAAGTTGCTTAAGGTAAATAGGTCTTTGAAACATCTCCACCACTCCTTCGAAGTAAACTTCTATTCATTTTCAATTTCATCATTATTTGAAGTTAACTTCAAATAATGACGTTTTTTATAAATTAAAGAAGTTCAAATACGTAGACTATTGTATGCAATAGTCTACGTATTTTTGATAACTAATCCCAGAGTTGGGAAGTCGTTTGTGAAGCTATTTCAAAAATAAAAAAATTCTGAATGTATCTTTTTCATACACAAAATTTCTAATACTCAACTAACTGAAGTTTAATTTTTAACCCTGACTTCTTCCTATTCATTATGTAATTAGATGAAGTTATTTATTTTTCACTTATGTATAAAACATGTTTTTTTAAAATTGAATCCTGAGAAACGTTAGGATAACCAAACTCAGATAAAAAATTCATTCCTATTCTTTTCATGACCTGCTCCGATGGGGTATTGATTGCAGCTGTGAAACTATAGATTTTTGGAATGCCCAATGTATTATGTCCATACTTGAGTGTCGCCTCTGCTCCTTCAGTTGCATATCCTTTATGCCAGTATTTTTTTAATAACCGCCAGCCTATTTCAACTTCTCCTCGTATATCCGAGTCGAAAGTTATTTTAACCAAACCTATAATGCCAATGAATTCTCCGGAATCTTTAAGTTCAACTGCAAACTTTGAATAACCATATGACTGTTGATGATCAATAATTTTTGAAATATACTCATTCGATTGTTCTACAGTCATTGGTTCAGGAAAATACTTCATGACCTCCGGATCACTATTCATCTCATAAATATGCTTGTAATCCTCTTTTTTTAGCTCCCTAAAACCAAGACGATTTGATTCAAAAACATAACGTTCCATTCTACCACTCCTTTATTAATCAATATGACTCATGATCTGCATTACTTTTAACTATATCTCTTTCAATTCTTCTAAACTATTGAGTACATTTTCTCGTATTTCAGCATAATAAACAATTTGTTTTATCGTCTCATTCACTTCATTGAAACCTATTTTTTGTTCTTCCAGACTACAATCAATCCCTAACACACGATTAAGATTGAATGCTAGCCACTCTAGTCTACCATTGTTACTATCGTAAATAACATTCCAATCAGTCGGTAATTGTCCACCAGCTTCATGGTATGACTGAATCAATACTTTAAACAAGTGATAATCTATTTTAGATATACTATAACCTGACCAACACAATGCCACCTCAAACAGTTCGAGAAACGGACTTGAATACGATAGCGTTTCTAAGTCAATGATTCGATAATCCTGTTCATGCCACAAGACATTTTTACTGTCCATATCATTATGACAAATGGTTAAAAGTGGTGGTATATTTTTAATAGCTTGATTGCCTCTTCTTTGACTCTCATATAACAAAGAACGATTTTCCTTCAAAAGCTCATAAATCCCTTTATCATAGTCAACCATTTTTTCAATGTAGTCATCCCAGTTAATTTGGATGTCGTGACTTTCGAAAGGAACCTCTTTCTGATCGATTTGATGTATTTTGGCAAGTGCATTGCCTATTTCCCAACAATGCATTGGGTTAATCTCTTCAATTTTTAAAGACTTTCCTTCATACCATTCATATATGTAAAAAAATTGCCCTTCGATTTCTTGCATTTTTTGACCATTAAATGTCATTGCTGGCAGAATAGGTATTTGGCTTTCTTCGACTAACTTTTCTAATTGTTCCGCAGCTTGAAAATTGGCCATTGCGGTTTCTCGTTTCATAATATAAGGATTTAACAATTTAATAGCGTATTTTCCTTTAGTAGTAAATAAAGCATACATCTGATGCATAAATCCACCCGTCAGTTGTTTAGGTTCTGACGATAATGTCCCTAAATCTAATTGTTGAGCTATTTTTTTGATTATCAACAGATTACCTCCCGTATTTCAATTCAAATACTTTATTTAATTATACCTATTAATGACTTAATAGTAAAAAGGGAGTGCAAACATTTCTATATGGCATTTACCTATCTTTTTTTATTACCCCACTGACCCTTCCATTAAACATTTGGATAATCAGTAGCATTATATTTGTATCAAACTCAGTAAACATACTGATTCTTTACTTTTAACAAATCAATATGAATCATTCGTTTTCACTCAAATGACATTTAACATTGCATTTAGTTTTTGAGAAGCTATTTCAGAAATCAATATTTAATAATATATCAATTCATCACTACAAACATATAAATAATTTGTGTCATGCTTTTAACCTCAGCCCACTATTTCTACCCCTAACATCCCCGCTAAAACTTCAACGTGAGCAGAAGACATTTTGCAGCCATATATGTCCTCTGGATTAGCTCCTAAGCCAACAATAATATTGCTACTAAAATCTATCTTATTTAATTTAGTCGAATTAAAATTAACTCTAATTAATTCAGATGATTCAAACTTTGTTTTAAGTAGTTTACATTCAATTAAATCCGCTTCGATAAACCGACAATTTCTAAACGTACTCCCTTTAAAATGACTCATTGAAAAATTAGCATATGACAGGTCACAATTTTCAAATATGCATTCTGAAAAATAACTATCACTAAAATCACAACCTAGCATTTTACAATTCTTAAATGTAACTCTAACATTACTTGAAAATTGAAATCTAGAATTAGAAAGATCACAGTTCTCAAATACTGAATCGATTACTTCCATTTTATCGAATACGACATAATTCATCGTTGTCTTTTTAAAATAACATAATGATATGTCTAACTTATTTATTTCATCACCCTCAATTATATCTCTTTCTATAATATACTTTCTCATAAACATATCTTCTTCAAAGTAAATATCCCTGAAACGATATTTATTAAGACCATTAATATCCATAACTGCCTCCTAAAGATGTTTTTCTTAAATTATAGAACATAAAAAAAATAATCTATTAAATTAAAATGAGAGGTTTTAAGGCCGTTTAGGTAAGGCATAGTTTCTTCAAAATTTTAAATTCAATACAATTCTCCTATGAAGCAGATAAACCTTATTTTTTTAATCAAATTTTTATTATTTTAAAAATCATCTAATAACTACCGCACCTATTGCCTATTATTAATTGGATTTTCTCACTCAAAACAAAAAGGCTATAAACGCTGTATTATCAACATTTATAGCCTTTTTTTATTACCCCACAGATACTACCAATTAAAAAAACAACGATACGACTTATATTCTAAAGCGGTGTTTTTATAGTTGTCTCAACCAATGAGGGAAGTTTCCAAGTTAAGCTGCCAACTTGAAAACTTCCCTCATTATTTTTACAACTCTTCCCCATTACTCCCTATAACTTTTTTATACCAGTGGAAGCTGTCTTTTTTGTATCTGTCACCGGTTCCTTCGCCGAGGTCGTTGTAGTCAACGTAGACGAATCCGTAGCGTTTGCTCATTTCGGCTGTGCCTGAGCTGACTAGGTCGATTGGGCCCCACGGTAGGTAACCTAGTAGCTCGACACCGTCTTTGACTGCTTCTTTCATTGTCTTGATATGTTCTCTCAAGTAGTCTATACGATAATCGTCGTGGACCGTGCCGTCCTCAAAGACATCTTGGTAACCGAAGCCGTTTTCTGTGACCATTAGTGGTTTTTGGTATCTGTCCCAGTATTGGCTCATGCTGTTGTAGAAGCCAAGTGGGTCAATCGTCCAGCCCCAGTCATTGGCTTTTAGATGTGGATTGTCTGTTATATCAGCGGCATCCATACTGTTTTTACTAGCGTCTACGGTACGTGAGTAATAGTACGAAAAGGCTAGGTAGTCAGAGGTATTATCGTGTAATAATCGTTCGTCCTCTTCTGTTATCTCGATGTGGATATTATTTTCACTGAACCAACGTAACATCGGTCTTGGATAGCTTCCACGAAGGGCCACGTCTGAGAAGAAATATTGCATTCTGTTACGTGTCATGGCAAAGCTCACGTCTTCTGGCTTACACGTATGCGGATAGAAGGTGCAGTCCGCTAGCATGATGCCTATTTGTGGATTCTCTGGGATCTCTTTCGCGATTTCTTTTAGCTTCGCATTAATTAAGAATTGATTGTGAATCGCACGGTACTGGTCTTCTTCAAAGTTTTCACTTTGGTCTAAAACAAGTCCTAAAGATTTAAACCCACAGTATTGAATTAAATTAATTTGGTTGAATGGAATCCAGTAGCGCACACGGTCTGCATAGCGTTCTAATAACACTTTACCGTAGCGAACCATCATCTCGATGACTGCTTTATTTTTAAAGCCGCCATATTTGGTTACGATGTTTAACGGGATATCATAGTGTAGCATCGTCACGATGGGTTCCATGCCATTTTTGACAATCTCATCAATGACCTTATCATAAAAAGCTAACCCTGCTTCGTTTGGTTCTAGCTCGTCTCCTTGTGGGAAGATACGAGGCCATGCTATGGATAAGCGGAATGAATTAAAGCCCATTTCTTTCATTAGTGCGATGTCTTCTTTATAACGGTGGTAAAAATCATTTCCCTGACGTTTTGGGAAGTAAGACGTTGTGTCATTAATTGCAGCTTGCAAACTCTCTGCAGTGTGCTCGTCCTCCACGGTTAATTTACGGTCAACACCTGTATGGTAACGGTGAATATCTGACGTGGATAATGAACGGCCATCTACATCGTATGCTCCTTCAATTTGGCAAGCTGCGGTAGCTCCACCCCATAAGAAATCTTTCGGAAACCCTTTTTTTAATTCATACATTGTTTAATCCCCTTTCAATCTAATACAGTGACAACAGGTGACGGGATGCTTACGATTGGTGCGACATTTTTTCAAATAACTCAACAAAAATCGACATTAATTTGACTTCACTAGCAATGGTCATCAGTGTATCTTGAGCATGAGCAAATAACAGACTGTGCTCGTGTTTCTCGCCGCCCATTTCAGCTTGAATAACATTAGTTTGAGAGCGGTGAGCTTTGACGATTTCATCGTGTGCTTCTTTTAAGGCTTCTTTCGCTTGATCAAAGTGACCGTTACGAGCAAATTCAATGGCTTCATACCCTTTCACTCGCCCATCTCCGGCATGGATAATAATGGTCATAGCCACTTCGATTAATTCTTCTTCACTTTTCATTAGGCAACTCCTTCTGTTAGGGCGACTTCTTCAGCGAGCACTTGCTTTTCGTATACTCTAAAGAATGGCAGGCAGATTAACCAGTAGAGGATAAATAATCCCACATAGAAAATCAGGGCGCGCCAGTCTTCGGTAATCATGACACTTGAAAATGGAGCAGGAATTTGGCCGACTTGAATCATTTTACTTGGAATGTTTAACAAGCCCCAGCGCATGCCGAACCAAATCACGAGCGGACCTACAAGGGTGTTGACCCAAGTTGGCACCATTAATAACGGGTTCATCACGACTGGTCCACTAAACATGATCGGTTCGTTGATGTTAAAAATAGAAGGACCGATACAAATCTTACCAATGGTACGCAGTTTAACTGACTTAGAGCGCATCATCAAAATATTTAAAACTAAGGTCGAACCCATGCCTCCCATGGTAATCAGGGCGGCAGTAAAAACTGTTTCGCTTGTCACAATATTCGTTGCGGCATGTCCCGCGTGGACGGCTGCGATATTGGCATTAATCCCTGCCATATAAATCGGTGTAGAAACTGGGCCAAACAACCAACTGGAAATACCAAGTGTATAAAGGAATGTAGGAATGAAACATAACAGGATAAAACCAGGTAAGGTCTGACCGAAACTTTGCAGTGGTGAGAAAAGTTTGATAATCAGGTCAAAAATATCCATGTTAAAACGGAAAATGAGGATGGCAGAGAAGCCAATTGAAATGGTAATAGGAATGATGTTGTGAATCCATTCCACTACAAAATCGGGAATGTCTGATTCTTTAAGGAAATTGAGGTTGCCATAGTGATGAAAGACAAGCGCGACGAAGAGACCGGCAATCATACCGACTAAAATACCAGTTGGGCCTAAGCGCTCAAACTGAACGGTCATGATGCCATCGGTAACATCTGGGTTGCAATACATGAGGAAAACAGAAACGGAAACGAGACTGGCAGAGACGGTGTAACCTGGATGTTTTAACTTCTCCATGGCTTGATTGGTCACCATGAAGGCAGTAATCAACCCAATCATGCCAAATGTGTAATCAGCAAGCTTGCCAAAATCAGGTAGAAAATCTAAATAAGAGCGAAATACGTTATAAAAAAAGACAATCGATCCTGTTAGGATAAAGGGAATTAATTTTTGCATGGAACTGGAAACAGCCGCAATCCACGGACGTTTCGTTAGCTCTTGCATGGCAGGTGCAAAGGATTCTTCTAGCCAGGTCATAAATAATGTCATCACTCAGTCCCCGCTTTTTCTAACTCAGACAGGGCTAATGCTAGAACACCTACTCCGTCTAATAGTCCGTACATTTCTTTTGGGATGACTAGAACTGGTAAGTTATACGGCGCGGCCATCTTCGCCATCTCATCACGTAAGTTGGCATAGTGTGGGCCTAATAATAAAATATCGATGCTATCAAAATACTGAGGGACTTCACTCTCGCCACGGGCTTCGACGGTAACATCTAAGCCTTGTTTTTTCGCTGCCTTACGTGCTTTTTGTGCTAATAAGCCACTAGACATTCCGGCTCCACAACAGAGCATTATTTTCTTTGTCATCTTCTCTCGACTCCTTTTTAATACTTAGAGCGACAGTCAGTTGATTTTTTTCCGAACAATTGGCGGCCAGTAATAGACAATAAAAGTAAGAAATAAACCGCCATTAATGATAAAAGAGCACAAAAAGAGAGGCTGAACAAGTATCTGTCCAACCTCTCTGACATAGTTAAATAAGGCTCCGCACAACTGGATAAAGCACTCTTTTTTGTTCGCTAAATAAACTTTTAAAAGCCCATAAATTCAAGACAAAAATCGTTTACATTTTATCCAGTTGGTGTTAGCATTAACTATGGCAAGCTTGTTGGGTCAGTGTAGTATTGGGTGACCTGAGCAAGTCCTCGCGGTTCTCAGCCGTGAGGTGCCATTTTTTTATGCGATTTATTTCTTATGGGGTAATTATAGGGGTAATGTATACGAACAGTCAAGGAAAAAAATCCTTGTTACATATAATATTAATAATTAAAAAGGTAAACTCCATTTTAAGATTTCTTTATCAAAAAATAAACATTATTGAAATATTGAAAGTATGCTTCAGTTTCAATATTTTCTAATTCTACAATGCTATAATTAGTAATTATGGTCACTCTTTTTGTTTCACCAACCTCGTCCACAGTCGCTTCTATAACATTCAAACTAGAGAATAGAAAAATCGGATTCACAGTTATCTGTTCCATCTTTATCATTATTATTATTAACACTAAAATCAATGTAAATATGATCAATAAGTCAAATACTGACTCTCCAGACTCAAATATAAACGGCAGCATTAAAGATAGTATGAAAAAACTATATTTTTCTAGAGTTAGTTTATTAAATTTAATAATTCTGTTTATCTTAGAAGTATAAGGTGATTTAAGTTTTCGACTTATCCATATTTTTAAAATATATAATGTGATTTTAAAAATAAAAATTGTTGAGATAGCGATTAATATAAACATAAAAATTTGAAACCTTACATTAATATTAAAAATAGCTATACTACTATTCCATTTAGAACTAGGGATATCATCAGAAAAAAAATATTTAACTAAAATTATCATAGAAACAGGTAAATACCCAACAATCCATAAACAAAATTCTACAACGGAAGAGAATTTGATCGAGAATTCTCCCCGAAATTTCATTCTCATTATTTAGTCTCCTTTCTGATAACCGATAATAGTTTTTACTTTTTTAGTTAGGAAAGATTCTACAATTTTATCTTGAAGAAAATGAAGTAACGGAGTTATATTGGTTTCATCAGCTATTTCTATTTTATTATCATTTTCAAAATCAATAAATTCTAATAAGTCTAAAAGCACTCCATTTTCTTCCCTTAATTCATCCTTATTAGTTTCTTTTAATTCCAAACTTTTTTTTATCACATTTAGTTCATTACATCTATCTTGATAATTCGATTTTAAGTCTTCTAATTGCTCTTTTTTCATTTCTGCAAGTCCTCTAGCGTATAAATGATTTGAACTTTTTTCTTTAAATTTTTGTGCAGATTCAAGATTTGAAAATATATCCATTTCAATTATCTGTTCAATATTCTCATCTCTTTTTTCAGTAATATGTGTATTGTATTTAAAACTTCTCTCAAAATCTTTAACTCTAAAAATAAAAATACGTTCTTTAAAAATAATAAAAGATAAATTACCACCTATATCAAAAAAAGATTCCACATTTTCTTTGATATGACCCTCGAACATACTTAGATATTTTTTTCTTTTACTAGATCTTTTTATACCTCTATAATAACAAGTATAAAATACATCCTCATTCTTTGTTACTTTTATTATTTGAAAATTAGAATTTAAAATAGACTCATTTTTCGGAGCAGTATTTACTGATGAAATAAGTAACTCTTTTTTTTCTTTTATATCAATAAACTCAGAATCTGATAATACTAATTCAACAACACTATCATTAATATTAAACTCATGATTATATTCTGAAATTTTTATATTTTCTAACTCTTTTATCTCATCCATCTTAATTTCTTTAAAAATACTATCGATAAGCCATCCTTTTAACTCATCAGATAAATCATATTCAATAGTTTTATATTTTTCATCTTGTTTAACATGTCTAGATAAGTAAAAAGTTATACCATGCCCTTCACCTTCTAGGAGTTCCAATAATTCATTGTAAATTGTACTCGTACTTTTCATTTTTTACCCTCCGACTAATAATCTAAAAACATATTCCGTACATAGTTCAGATATCTAATACGCCTAAAAAGTTTCAGTTTTAAAGCAACTCTAATATATTTTTTAATTCTGTATACTACTAAATTTGATGAACATTAGTTTCTCCAAATAGGTCCTTAGCTCTCTCTATTACTTCATCGTCTACAGTCGGCATAAGTACTACTAAGTTTTTCTTAGGTCTCGTACAACACACGTAAAAAATTTTTTTTGTTCTTTCAACAATTGAATCATTTGTTGAGAAATTTTTAAACATTTTTTCAAAATTATACTTACTCCATTCCCCGTTATCTAAAACAACTAATACGTTATCAAACTCACTCCCTTTTATACTATGTTGGGTTGCAAAAGGGAAATTTTCTTTTTGATACTTAATTGAGTTTCTATATTCAGAAAATGGTAGAGCTTTAAGGCGTAACCACAAATACTCTCCTTCATTATTTACAAAATATTCAAAAGAGTCATTTTTTAATTTAAATATATCTTCTGCTTTTTCAACAACTTGTTCAATCGTAAGACTCGGCTCTAACAACTTATTCATTTCATCATTTATTTTTTTCTTTTTATCAAATGATAGTATTTTTATATCAATTTTTTTAAGAAAATGGTTATAGTTTCCCTCCACATAAAGTTCAATTAACTCATAAATCGAATCAAGATATTTCAAAATTTCATCTCTATCCGATTTTGCCTCGTAAACTCCAGTCAACCCATTAAACTTATAAGATAACAAGGAATCTTTATTCACTCTAACGTTAGTAACTTCATCCCATTTTTTATTTTTTATCCAAGAAAACGCCTCATTATAATCTGCGTTAGACTTTATATTTTCAAGTAAGTTCCCTCTTTTTCTAACTGTAATATCACTTGCAAGGTTTTCAAATGATTCACTACCAGGGGACAAGATACCTTTCTTCACTTTATCCCGAATTTTACTTATTAATTCAATTATTAAGTCTGAGTTATACAGATTAAATAACTTTTGAAACCCCGCCATTTTAGCATTAGATCGATGGACTAGCCATAGTTCTTTAGTTTTTCTACTATCTGAGAAATCCCATTCATTAAACAAACCTATCTTACGGTAGTCACTGATTTCATCAAGATTTTTAGTATATAAAAAATTTATATTGCCTTGAATGACTTTACCATCTATCATGTTTGGGGCATTTGGATCACGTGATGGTTCTTGTTTTATACTATCATTTCTAATTTTGTTAGCTAAATTAATGACAGCTCCCGGGTTTCGTCTATTTTGTTTTTTATTTATAAAAACAAGGTTCTCATAACTCTCTTCATCTATTTTACCGACACCACTATCATATATTGCTTGCATTGGATCACCAAAGAAACCAACAATACTATTTTTATTACTTTGCTTAATATGGTCAAGAAAAATTTTCATTATCAAAGGGTCCGTGTCTTGATACTCATCTACAAAAATAAAATTGGCTGTATCTTTTAAAATATCACATAATTTAGGGTACCTTTCAAACATTTTTTCCGCAACAATCAATACATGGTCATGACTAATTTTACTATCTTTATTATTTTTCAGACTATAATACTCATCATATTTAATTTTATTATCTACAAAATAATCAATTGTTAATTGTTGATCTTCCTCAAAATCTTTAGGTAATCTAAACTTTTTTTCGCTTTCATCATTGATTAAATCTGTTAATACTTTTTTCATTTCATTTTGATACTTTGAAATCTTCGTCCACACAAACTCATGAATGGTAGAAACTTGAAGTTTATCATTTGTAATACGATTTCGGATTTCTGCTACTGCATTATTTGTATAAGTTATACATACAATTGATTTCATCGGGTAATATTCCCCAACTTTCTCAATCAAAGAAATAAGAGAATACGTCTTGCCACTTCCAGCACCGCCTGTTAAAACGAAATTCAGATTTCTCTCTATGCACTCAAGTGCTTCTCGAACTTCTGGCTCTATTGCTGTTGAAGCCATTCCAATCCCTCCTTTATATATCCAGGTACTTCCCATTTTTTTCCGTCAGTTTTTCCATCATAAAATAAAATTTCTGTCGCAAATGCCGATTTCTTTTCTATACAGTTTTGAGCTAATTTATAAAAATCACTAGGGTTATCATCAAATTGTTTTCTATTTTTTAGCCCTTGAGTAAATTTATCTCTATTTGAATTGATATAATCAAAATTAAGACAAATAAAAGCATCTTCAAAACTTCTAGGTTGATATTCTATATCATCTATTTTTTGACATGTTTGGTATGCAATACGTATTCTGTCTGTAATAGTTTTCTCAGAATAATTCTTATTTACTAAGCTTTTAAACTGTGTATCATCTGTTGGCAACCCAAAAAAAGAGCGTAATGAATAATTTGAGGTATATTTAGCTTCATTAGATGGACAAGCTTTCCCGCCATTCTCAAACACCCCATCTATGTCACTAATTACTAAAATTTTGATACCTAAAAAATCCATCAAATGCTTAAATGTGTGTGCATGTGCACCAACCTCAATAATTGAAATATTTTGGGATAACAGTGGAATATAGTTTTTCTCCTCCTCATGTTCCAAATCAATTTTTTTCATCATTGCTGGCAATAATATTCGTTCTGTATCACCTTCAATAAATACAGCTTTTTCAGTAAAAAAAAGTTCGGAACGATTCAAACTAAGATATTGTTTAACAAAATTAAATGCCTCGTCGTCAGATTTATACTTACTTTGCAATTCTTGAAAGTTTTTAGAAACTAAACTACGTCCATCTTTTTTAAAATAACGAACATCCTCAAACTCACATTCCGATACAATATGTGAAGAATGAGTTGTTATTACTGTTTGTATCTCTATTTTATTTTTTATTTTTCTTTCAGTTAATAACTCTTTAATATTCTTAATAAATACATATTGTAACTGAGGATGGGTATGTGCTTCAGGTTCTTCAATAAAAAGTATATTGATATCTGAAGGGGCTTCATTTTGTTTCCCACAAAATTCAGCTATACTAGTTTCTATCTCAAATATCATTCCAATTAGATTTAAATATCCCAATCCATTATAGCTTTCTGGCAACATACCATTATCATTCTTATAAAATAAAGTTGTATTATTTTTAAGTAAATCGATTTCAGAAATAGAAGATTCTATCCTTAAATTAGTCTCTGTTGTTCCTGATCCAAATCTGTTGACACTATTGAAAATTTCTGTAAAGATTCCTGAATTTTTATCTGTTCCATTATAAGCTTTGCTCAAAACTTTATCTGCACTATCGATAGCTTTTTCAAGCTTACTAACCTTTATTTCTTCTTCAGTAGTTTGTATATTAAAGTATTTTTGAGACAACGATGATAATGTACTATCATTTACTTTATTTGACGCTTCTCGATTAGCCTTAATTATTTTTATATCTATCAATTTTCTTATCTCTACAAACTTTATTTCATTTGAAATATTATTTGTAACCTCACGATTATTCATATCAAACTCTCTAGAGTATCTGCGTAAAGTGAAGTATTTACTAGAATGTTTAGTCATATATTTCGAAAACTTTTTAAAACTCTTCAATGCATCTTCATTTCCTAAATCAAGCTTTAGCTCCTTAAAAACATCCTCTTTGCAAGAATAAAAAAATTCTAAAACGACAATATTATTTTTTGGATCTAAGTTCATCATAAAATTTTGAATATTTTCATAACTGTCTTTTTCAAAATATTCAATAAAAACTTGCATCGTTATACCTGGAATTTCAAATCTACCATTATCTTCTGAATAATCTTTTATCTTTTTAAAGAGTTCTTTTTGATAATCGAGATTAAAATCATTCCAACTAAATTTGGTTTCTGTGGAAGATAGTAATTTATCCAAAATCGTCATAACTGATGTTTTACCACAATTATTCTTTCCCACTACTAAAGACATGTCTTCTCTAAAATCTAATTCAAAATCTTTCAATAGTCTAAAGTTTTTTACTTTCACTTTTTTTATATTCATATTTTTCCTCACTTTACTATTATAATTATGTATCACATGTTCATTAAATCACTTATTTGCACATCTCAATCTTACCATGTACAAACAACTTTTAAAAGAAAGCGTTTCATACTGAATCCTCGATAATTTAATTATACTCATATATATTTAAGAATTTTCTTCTAACTAAAAAACATACAAAATAAACCTATTCAATTTAACTAAAACTAAATTTGTAACGCTATGGTCGGTCGATATTATAATGTCCTTTTTAAAATTATCATTTTGATAAATTACTGACGTCTTATATATAATTTCAATTGAACTATCAATTTAGAAGCTATTGTGCTATCAAACTACTTAATAGCTAACCTATCTAGCCTATACAGTAACTTATATTCTAATTTTTATTAAGTCACAATACTACGAGTAAACAAATTATATATACCACGATTCACAATAATCTTTACTCTCGCTCAATAATGCATCACATCCTTTGGTTTCGACTACCTTATCAATATTATTCAGATATAATAAATACTTCCTTAACAATATTTTAAAAATTTGCGGTCATATAATATAATAAGAAAAATGGATTAGAGTTTAGCACAACAAATCAACTTTTAGAAAGAACGTGAAATAATAATGGACAAATCAATAATACTAAATACTGTTGAACAAACCGTAATACAAAATTATATTGATCCACTACCTAAGATTAAGTTTTCTGAATTAAATAATCACTTTATTAATAATCAAGTTATTGGAGTTTACTTTGTTTTTAATGAGAAAAAAGAATTAATTTATGTGGGACAATCCGGAGTAAATACAAAACCTCACTCAAAAAGAAAACTTAAAGATCGAATTAGACAACATCAAACTAAACGTGATACTGGGGCTAAAAACTTTGGTGTTAGTCCAAAGTTTGTGAGGAATAATTACTTTTTCTCATATATACCTTTAACTGAAAAAGAAGAAATAAAAGAACTAGAAAAGTTTTTCATTGGAATCTTTTCAAGAATTTTAAAATTTAATAAGTATCATAAAATTAAAACTTTTAACTAACTGCTATAAAATAACTTTTCAAACAAAACAAAAAAAGCTAGAAACCTCTATATCAAAGGTTGCTAGCTTTTCATTTATCATTATTACCCCACAGATCCTACCATTTCGTACTGGATCAGTCTGTTTAGTTCGACTGCGTATTCCATTGGTAGTTCTTTGGTGAATGGTTCTACGAATCCCATGACAATCATCTCTGTGGCTTCGCCTTCTGATAGGCCTCGGCTCATTAGGTAGTATAATTGTTCCTCTGAGATTTTTGATACTTTCGCTTCGTGTTCTAACGCTACTTGGCTGTTGTGAATCTCGTTAAATGGAATTGTATCACTCTTAGACTTGTCGTCCATGATGATAGTATCACATTCGATATGCGAGATAGAGCCTGCGCTCTTCTTACCGAAGGTTACTTGTCCACGGTAATTCACTTCGCCGCCGTCTTTAGCGATTGATTTAGACACGATTGATGATGATGTGTTTGGTGCGTTATGAATCATTTTCGCCCCAGTATCTTGGATTTGACCTTCACCAGCAAATGCGATGGATAGCATTGTACCGCGAGCGCCTTCTCCGTCTAACATAACACTTGGGTATTTCATCGTTGTTTTGGCACCTAAGTTCCCATCAATCCATTCTACTGTTGCGCCTTCGTAGGCTTTCGCACGTTTTGTTACTAAGTTGTAGACGTTATCTGACCAGTTTTGGATGGTTGTATAACGGCAGTAAGCATCTTTACGTGTAAAGATTTCTACGATAGCCGCATGTAAGCTGTTTGTTGAGTAAGTTGGAGCGGTACAACCTTCTACGTAGTGAACACTTGCGCCTTCGTCTACGATGATTAGCGTACGCTCAAATTGACCCATGTTTTCGCCGTTAATACGGAAATACGTTTGTAGGGGCACATCACATTTGATCCCTTTAGGAACGTAGATAAAGGTTCCACCTGACCATACTGCAGAGTTTAGGGCTGCTAGTTTGTTGTCAGTTGGGGGAACTAATTTTGCAAAGTACTCTTTAAAGATTTCTGGGTGTTCTTTCAGTGCTGAATCTGTATCTGTAAAGATGATGCCCAATTTTGAGAATTCATCTTTCATGTTATGGTAAACCACTTCTGATTCATACTGTGCTGACGCACCAGCTAAGTATTTTTGCTCAGCTTCTGGAATTCCGATACGTTCAAAGGTTTCTTTGATTTTATCTGGTACATCTTCCCAGTCGCGTGCTGCTTCGTTACTTGCTTTTTTATAGTAAGTTAGGGCATCAAAATCGATATCTGATAAATCAGGTCCCCACTCTTGCATGTGCATTTTATTGAAGGCCGCTAATGATTTTAAGCGGAAGTCTAACATCCACTCTGGTTCTTCTTTGACCTTTGAGATTTCACGGACAATATCCTCTGATAGGCCTTTGCCTGTTTCAAAAACTGACTCCACGTCATCGTGGAAGCCATATTTATATTCTTCTAGTTCAATTCCTGTTACTTCTTCACTCATTATGGGTCTCCTTTACTGGTTAGTTATGAGAGTCGTCACAGTGACAGGTTTTCTCAACTGTCATGGTTTGGTTCTCGTGAATGCCTTTTTCTAATGCTTTCCACCCTAGTGTGGCACATTTGATACGTGCTGGAAATTTCGCAACTCCTGCAAGCATCTGTGCGTCACCTAAAGCGTCTAAGTTTGCCACGTCTTTTCCTTGGACTAACTCAGAAAAGCTATTAATTAAATCTAAGGCTTCCGCCGTTGTTTTCCCGATTACGGCATCGGTCATCATACTTGCACTAGCGGTACTGATTGAACAGCCACTGCCAGAGAATTTGATGTCTTTGATTGTTTGGTTGTCATCAAGTTTTAAATGCAGTTGAATCACGTCGCCACATGTTGGGTTGTTTAATTCAATCTGTGCATCGGCCTCTTCTAGTTCCCCATGGTGATGAGGGTGGCTAGAATGGTCTAAAATCACTTGACGGTATAAGTTGTCTAATCTAGATAGCGCCATTTTCGAAAAACTCCTTCGCTGCAATGACGGCTGCCACAAATTGGTCAGCCTCTTCAAAGGTATTGTAAAAGTAAAAGCTTGCTCGCGCCGTTGATTGCACGTCTAAGTAACGTAACAACGGTTGGGCACAGTGATGACCTGCTCTGACAGCCACACCTTGCATGTCCATTGCCGTTGCAAAGTCATGAGGGTGAACGGTATCTAAGTTAAAGGAAATCACCGCACCGCGGTCGCTGGCTTTTTGTGGGCCATATATCTTCAGGCCGTCAATAGCTTGAAGTTTTGGCATCACATATTTAGTCAGGGCTTCTTCATAGGCATGAATCTCGTCCATTCCGATATCATTTAAGAAATCGATGGCTGCGCCTAATGCAATCGCACCTGCAATGTTAGGTGTCCCAGCTTCAAATTTCCACGGAAGCTCAGTCCACGTACTTTCTTGGTCGTAAACAAAATCGATCATCTCACCACCGTATTCCACGGGCTCCATCTTTTCTAGTAAGGCACGCTTACCATAAAGAACGCCAATCCCGGTTGGGCCACATAATTTGTGACCGCTAAAGGCATAGAAATCCACGTCTAGTGCTTGTACATCCACTGGCATGTGAGGAGCTGCTTGAGCGCCATCCGCTACCATCACTGCACCGACAGCGTGAGCCATCTCTGCAAGTTCTTTAATTGGATTCGTCACACCCAGTACGTTAGAGACGTGGGCGATTGATACGATTTTAGTTTTAGGTGTTATTTTAGTTGCGGCATCTGCCATATCCAGTAAGCCATCATGGGTTAACTCGATATAGACTAATGTTGCCCCTGTTTGTTTGGCAACCTCTTGCCACGGCACGATATTTGAGTGATGTTCCATGTAAGAAATCACAATCTCGTCACCAGGTTGTAAGTTTGCCAACCCGTAGCTTCTTGCAATCCAGTTTAAGCTGGTTGTCGTACCACGAGTAAACAATGTTTCCGCGGTTTCTTTGGCATTGATAAAGGCTCTCACCTTTTCACGAGCGGCTTCATAATCATGAGTGGCACGCTCTGCTAAAGTATGAACACCACGGTGAACATTGGCGTTATTTAATTGGTAGTAAGTCGTAAGGCTCTCTAAAACCGCTTTGGGCTTTTGAGTGGTAGCCGCATTGTCCAAATAAATTAACGGTTCATCATTGACACTCTGATCTAAAATCGGAAACTCTTTTTTTAATGCGGCTGCGTTTAACATTACGATAACTTCCTTTCGATAACTTCTGCTAATTCTTGTTGCACTTCTTTAACAGGAATCGCTGTTAAGACAGAACCTAAGAACCCACGGATAACTAAGCGTTCTGCTTCTGTACGTCTTAAACCACGACTCATTAAGTAGTACATTTCTTCAGGGTCAACACGACCAACTGAAGCGGCATGTCCTGCTGTTACTTCATTTTCATCAATTAAAAGAATCGGATTAGCATCTCCACGAGCATCGTCAGATAACATTAACACACGACTTTCTTGTTGTGCGTCTGCTCCTTTAGCGCCTTTTAGGATATGACCAATTCCGTTAAATGTTAACGTTCCACGGTCACGGATCACACCGTGTTGTAAGATATGTCCCACTGAATGAGGAGCCATATTTGTCACACGTGTATCAATTCCTTGTACTTGACGACCTGAACTAATCGCAACAGCTTTTACTTCTGAGTGCGCGCCTTCGCCCACTAAATCAGAATCAAAGTCCGCTACTACGTTCGCTTCGTTCATCACACCAATCGCCCAGTCAACTGACGCATCACGCATAATGTGACCACGACGGTTTAAGTAAGCTGTTACGTTTTCGCCTAATTGGTCAATCGCCGAGAATTTCACACGAGCGCCTTGTTTGGCGATAACTTCAACGACGATATTCGCTGTTGATTTCACGTCACCTTCGCCTACTGTTTGGAAACGTTCCAAGTAGTTGAATTGTGAATTTTCGTCAGCCACGATTAACACGTGTTTGACAAAGTTAGTATTTGACGCTGCATTTTGTAAGAAAATGGCTTCAATCGGTTCCTCAATCACAACGTTTTTAGGAACGTATAAGAACATTCCGCCACTCATAAAGGCAGCATGGAACGCTGTTAATTTATCTTCATCTGCTTTGACTGCTAAAGTCATGTAAGCCTCTTTAACTAAGTCTTCATGTTCTTGCATCGCTGTAAAGATATCAGTAAAAATAACACCTTTTTCCATTAATGATACTGGCATTTGCTCAGCAATCGTAATGTTGCCGTGTTGAACTAATAATGGATTATCTTTGGCTACATCAAAGCTGTAAACCCCATCAAAATCCACTGTTTCTTCAAACTCTACCACGTTTGTTAAATCCCAACGGTCAATTTTGACACGTTCGATTTGTGGTAAGTCTAAATCGTTAATTAAGTTTAAGGCTGCTTCTCTGTTAGCAAGCATCCAAGCAGGTTCTCCTTGGCTAGCTGAATAAGCTTGGATATTGCCTAGATAAGTTGTCATATCTGTTGTTTTCATAGTATCTAGTCCTCCTTTTTTATTCTGCTGCTAATTCGATTCCTAATTCTTCACTAATTCCTGCATAACCTTCTGCTTCTAAACGTTTAGCAAGTTCTGCTCCACCTGTTTTAACTACACGTCCGTCCATCATTACGTGAACAACATCTGGTGTGATGTAGTTAAGTAGACGTTGGTAGTGAGTGATGATTAATGCGCCAAAGTTTTCGCCGCGCATTTCGTTGATTCCTTTTGATACCACTTTAAGCGCATCAATATCAAGACCTGAATCGATCTCATCTAAGATTGCAAATGTTGGTTCTAACATTAATAATTGTAAAATTTCGTTACGTTTTTTCTCTCCACCTGAGAAGCCTTCGTTTAAATAACGTTCAGCCATATCTTCTGACATGTCTAATAATGCCATTTTCTCATCTAATTTTTTGATAAAGTTCATTACTGAGATTTTGTCATCTTCGTCACATTTTGCATTCATTGCAGCACGCATGAATTCAGCATTTGTGATACCTGGGATTTCACTTGGGTATTGCATTGCTAAGAATAGACCCGCACGAGCGCGTTCGTCTACTTCTAATTCTAAGATATTTTCGCCATCTAAAAGAATTTCTCCTTCAGTCACTTCGTAGTTAGGATTTCCCATGATAGCAGCAGATAATGTTGATTTACCCGTTCCGTTTGGTCCCATAATCGCATGGATTTCGTTAGTGTTCATTGTTAAATTAACACCTTTTAAAATTTCTTTATCTTCAATTGACACATGTAAATTTTTAATTTCTAAAACAGACATTAGCAATGACCTCCGTATTTAAATTTTGTCTTTAAAACTTCCTTTTCAGTTTATCCTAATTGAGAATGAATTTCAAATGATAGAGCTTATATTTTAAGGTTTTCCCGACTTTTATTTCTCGCTATTTATAACGATTACAAATTGAACGCCTTATTTTGATGCTTTCAATAACATGTCATTGTGCTCAATATCGTCCTCTAAATAGGTCTCAGATGTTATCTCAAATCCGAATTTTTGATAAAACGGAAGTAAGTAAGTTTGGGCTGAAATTTCAACGTCTTTTCCTGGGAAACGTGTTTTAATTTCTTCAATCGTACCTGCTACTAATTCATCCCCTAATTTTTGACCACGGAATGCTTGCGTCACTAAAACACGTCCGAAGCTGATAGTTTCTCCCTTATCAATAATACGCGTGTAGCCTTTTAAGTCGCCTTCTTCTGACCAAATACCATAATGTAGGACATCAAAATCCACATCATCTACTTCTTGATAGGGGCAATTTTGCTCCACGACGAACACTGCTGTTCTTTCTTTAAAAATCGTTACCAATTCTTTCGGTGTTAAGTCTGCTGTTTTTACACATTTTTTCATCTCGTTAATCCTCCTATTATTCATCTTAATAATTATACTATACGATACTTTTAAGGTATAATCAGTAAGTAATTATGCCTTTTTTAAGGAAAGTTTGAACTAAAGGAGATCACTTGATGAAACTATTAAAATTATTAACGCACCGCGTAACGCTTGTTGTCTTACTCTTACTGTTACAGTTGGCGCTATTATTTGGAAGTATTCTCTTCCTACAAGATGACTTTGTGTATTTCTATGTTGTCTATATTATAGTATCGGTTGCTGCCGTACTACATATTATTAACGATCGCAGTCAACCCGCTTACAAGATTGCTTGGTTAATCCCAGTAACCTTGCTGCCTATCTTTGGGACAGTCATTTATATCGTCTTTGGCCGTTTACGTGTCAGCAAGAAATTTAAACGCCGCATGGAACTGGTTTTCCAAAAAGAAAAAGACGCGGTTAAAGAAACCATTCCTTACTTAGAGATTGAAGATGGCAATCTAGATGCAATCTTCCAATCGAATTATCTGACTAACAAAGGTGGGATCCCCATCTTCAAAAACACAACCAGCGAGTACCTTCCATTTGGCGAGCAAGCTTTTGCTTCCATGAAAGAAGAACTAGAAAAAGCTGAGAAGTACATCTTTATGGAATACTTCATTATTGAAGAAGGTAAAATGTGGGATGAAATTTTAGAAATTATGGTTCGTAAAGCTCAAGAAGGCGTAGACGTTCGTCTGATGTACGATGATTTCGGCTGCCTTTTCACGTTGCCTGAAGGTTACCACAAAAAAGTTGAGAAAATGGGGATTAAATGCTCTGTTTTCAATCCTTTTGTACCTGTTTTATCATCTATCTTTAATAACCGCGATCACCGTAAAATGGCGATTATTGACGGGAAAGTTGCCTTTACTGGTGGCATTAACTTAGCCGACGAATACATTAATGAGATTCAACGTTTTGGTCACTGGAAAGATAACGCCATTAAAATGGAAGGTGATGCAGCATGGGGATTCACACTGATGTTCCTCTCACTTTGGGATTTCCAAAGACCTGAAGAACGTCCTTATACCGACTACTTCCCAGGTTACACTGAACAAAAAAATGCCGTTGGCTATTACCAACCGTATACTGATTTACCATTTGATAACGAAATGCTCGGCGAAAATGTTTACCTAAGCCTAATCGCTCGTGCTAAAAAATATATTTACATTACAACCCCTTACTTAATTATTGATAACTTATTAATGGAAGCTTTATGTACCGCAGCAAAAGGCGGCATCGATGTGCGACTACAAACACCACACATTGCCGACAAAGCTTACGTCCATGCTCTTACAAAATCAAACTACGAACAACTAATAGAAGCCGGTGTCCGCGTGTTTGAATACTCACCAGGATTCATCCACTCTAAAACATTTGTAGTTGATGACCTATACGGAACAGTCGGAACAGTCAACATGGACTACCGTAGCCTATTCCTACACGTCGAGTGCGGGGTGTGGATGTATAAAACAGAAGCCATCCCACAACTCCTAAACGACTTCGTCGAAACCGAAAAACTCTGCGAAGAAATCACCCTAGAAAAAGCCCGCGACATACGCTGGTTCACCCACCTAGGAAGAGCCATCCTAAACGTCTTCGCTCCGTTGATGTAAGTTGTTTTTGATGTTGCTCAGCTTCAAGTAATTGGAAGAAAAGCAGACTATTCGCTCCTTGAATAGCCTGCTTTTTCTGAAATTACCGCAGAAGCTAACAACAAAAACACGTCTGTAAGTTGTGAGTTTCGGTGGTTAGAGGTTGGATACTGGAACTCGTTCACTCACACTTTTGCTTTCTAAAAGTTGAGAGAACAAGTGAAGTAGCACCACCTCTGCCGAAACGAACACGTCTATAAGTTATGAAGCTTAGCGTTTAACTCTTAATGATTGGAAGAAAAGCAGACTATTCGCTCCTTGAATAGCCTGCTTTTTCTGAAATTACCGCAGAAGCTAACAACAAAAACACGTCTGTAAGTTGTGAGTTTCGGTGGTTAGAGGTTGGATACTGGAACTCGTTCACTCACACTTTTGCTTTCTAAAAGTTGAGAAAACGAGTGAAGTAGTACCACCTCTGCCGAAACGAACACGTCTATAAGTTTCGAGTTTCGGTGGTTAGAGGTTGGATACTGGAACTCTTCAAATCATATAACCTCATTAACTGTTTTCGTACTAGCACTATAGTTATCCCCGTACCAAACTATTTTTAAACAAAAGGTGGTCCATTACTAATGAAAAAAAGCATAACAATACTCTCAATTTTAGGAATTTTAATTTTAACAGCATTCAGTGTTAAACAATATGAAAAGTATACGACTTATTCAACAATAAGTAATTTTTTAGATAAAACAAACTGGTCAAAAGATACCAAAGAAATAATTAATGAATACGATATAAAACGAGGGGCTTATTATCAAACAATCACATTTAAAGATGAAGATAAAAATACTTATGAATTTAATGTTGATGGGAATAAAAAAGTATTTAGTTATGGTTGGGATGAGCACGGAAATCCTTTAGAGACTACAGAAAAATACATCACAGAATAAAAAGTAGCATCGCTTCTTTTAAGTACCACTCTGTAAAAAAATAACAGTGTATGTACTATTGCTCATAATCAAATATGTTAGAAGAAAAGCAGACTATTCGCTCCTTGAATAGCCTGCTTTTTTTAACATCAATCTAATTCACCACCTCACATTCTCTATCTAAAATCCGTCATCTCTATCACCAACTATCAAAATACATCCTTTAAATACACTGTTTTCACGAATAAGGTTCTTTCTCCATCTAGTTGTGATATAATTCACTTGTTATTCAGAAAGCGTTATCATTTTAAGTTTAATTAGGAGGTTTATTATGGAAATCATTACCGAATTGCCTGCCATTTTTAATGACTTTGGTGAGGCAAGAAAACAAGGCTTTTTAGCAGTGAAAGAACTAAAGGAGCAAGGTGTCCCGATTATCGGTGCTTATTGCACATTTTTACCAGAAGAACTTGCAATGGCTGCTGGTGCTTTACAAATTAGTCTGTGCTCTACATCCGATGAAACGATTAGTGCAGCTGAAGAAGATCTCCCTCGCAATCTTTGTCCCTTAATCAAATCAAGTTACGGCTTTGGTAAAACCGATAAGTGCCCTTATTTTTATTTTTCAGATTTAGTTGTTGGCGAAACCACTTGTGACGGTAAAAAGAAAATGTATGAATATATGGCTGATTTTAAGCCGTGCTACATCATGCACCTCCCTAATAAACGAGACACTCCTGCAAGTATTGCACTATGGCGTGATGAAATTGTTCGTTACAAAGAAAAACTAGAAGAATTCCTAAATGTCACGATCACAGAAGAAGCGATTCATGATGCGATTGTCTTTAAAAATAAAGAACGCCAAGCTAAAAAAGATTTTTATTCCCTTGGCAAGTTGAATCCACCTGCTTTAACCGGAGAAGAAATTTTTAAAGTGATGTACGGTGCTCAGTATACTTTGGATAAAGCAGATCTAATTGACCGCCTAGATGGCATAACTGAAAAAGTAAAAGCGGAATACGCTGAGGGTAAACGACTTGAGGCGAAACCTCGGATTTTAATTACCGGCTCACCTATTGGCGGCGTAACTGAAAAAGTCATTCGTGCCGTTGAGGATAACGGTGGTGTGATTGTTGCCTATGAAAATTGTACTGTCGCTAAGGCTGTTGAACGTTTAGTCGATGAAGAGAAGGAAAATTATGATGCTTTAACTGAAAAGTATTTAGATATTGGCTGTGCCTGCATGTCTAACAACCAAACTCGAATTGATTTACTTGATACGATGATTGATGAGTATCAAGTTGACGGTGTGATTGATATGGTATTACAAGCTTGTCATCCCTTTGCTCTTGAGTCATTAAAAATCAAACGCTTCTGCCAAGAAGAAAAAGACGTGCCTTATATGTATCTAGAAACCGATTATTCTACTTCTGATATCGAACAAATCAATACACGCTGTACGGCCTTTATTGAGATGATTGGAGGTTAGATTTCATGTATATTATTGGCATTGATAGTGGTTCTACTACAACTAAAGGTGTTTTGTACGATGGCGAAACTATTTGTCACCAGTTACTCGTTCCTACAGCTGGAGACCCACACCACGCCATGACAACTATTAAAAATGGGTTACTCGGGGTCTTGCCACAAGGAGACACAGACGGTCTTCCAATTATTACGACTGGGTATGGACGTAAGCTATTAGAAGAAGCAACGTGTATCACTGAAATCTCATGTCACGCTGCGGGTGTTCACTATTTATTACCAAGTGCGACACAACTGATTGATATTGGGGGGCAAGACTGTAAAACCATTAGCCTTAATCCAAAAGGTGGCGTCTCCGATTTCAATATGAATGATAAATGTGCAGCCGGAACTGGCCGCTTTGTGGAAGTTTTAATGCGGACATTAGGTGAAGATATTGAGAATTTGGATGCTTTTGTCAAAGGCGCTACTCCTGTAAAAATTAACAGTATGTGTACTGTTTTTGCTGAATCTGAAGTCATCAGTTTAGTGGCACAAGGTGAAAATCGCTCAGCTATAGCTAAAGGCGTGTTGACGTCAATTGTTCAACGGATTAGTAATCAATTAGTTAAACTTGGTTATAAAAGAGATCAGCCTGTCTTTCTATCAGGCGGCTTGGCTCAAAGTGATGAAATCCGTGCCATTTTAAGTGACCATCTTGATACCGAGGTTGTCACTGATCCACTTGCTCAATATGCTGGAGCAATTGGGGCCGCTCGCTTAGGTTACAAAAAACTGAACACCTAAAAAAGCACTAGCCGAGGCTAGTGCTTTTTTAATTCTATACGATTAAACCAAATACTCCTGCTGCAATGACTGCCCCAATGACTGGTCCAACCACCGGTACCCATGAATACGCCCAGTCAGATGATCCTTTTCCTGCTATTGGTAACAGTTGATGCGCAATACGCGGTCCTAAGTCACGAGCTGGGTTGATGGCATAACCTGTTGCCCCACCCAGTGACAACCCAATTGCTAAGATTAACACGCCAACTGCCATTGGGTTAACCCCATCAGCAAATTGATGTTGTGTCATTGCTAGTAAACCGAATACGAGTACAAAAGTCCCGATAATTTCTGATATTAAATTGGCTGGATAATGTCTAATCGCAGGCCCTGTCGCAAATGTTCCAAGAATCGCACCTTGGTCTTTTGTTTCAGCCCAGTGCGGTAGATACATCGCCCAAACTAATACTGCTCCGACAATCCCACCTAATACTTGTGCGATAATAAATGGTAAAACTAAATTCCACTCCAAGTTACCTGCTACAGCATTCCCAATCGTTACCGCTGGGTTTAAATGCGCAGGCCCCATAAATCCTGAGAAATAAACTGCAATCGTTACGGCAGTTGCCCATCCCATTGCAATAACAATCCAACCTGATGCTTCTGCTTTACTTTTCTTCAAATTGACAGCGGCACATACCCCGTCACCTAATAAAATTAAAATAGCTGTTCCAAAAAATTCACTAAAAATCTGTAACATATTTCCGTTCACGCTGATTCTCTCCTTTGGTCTGCTCTCTGCTGCATTGCCCTACAACATCGAACGATCGACTAATTATTTTTTGTAATAATAAAGTTAGCCATATATAACTAGTAGATACTCAAAAAAGAGACAGTTCTTTCAGATAGTTTAACCGACTATCTTGAACTACTTATTGATGGTGAGCCGATTTATCTAGCAGATTTTATCACACTCCTATCACAAGTCGTCGACATGTTTGAGTTCCACTCCTATTTTTATAATAGTAATAATAACTGACCTTTTATTAAGAGTGGATCTAAAGCTTTAAACTCATTCATACCACGCCTTCATTATCTCATAAAACGCTTACTTTTTCATCATAAAACCTGTTATTTTTGTGAAAAATAAAAAACTTCTTTCTCGCTTAAGAAAGAAGTTTTAAAGTTAAGTTTAGATATATTGACGCTCTTCTTCATTATAAAAAGCACGGTCAATTGTCCCACCACCTAGACATTCGTCGCCGTCATAAAAGACAACGGCTTGCCCTGGTGTAATCGCACGAACAGGTTCATCAAATGTCACAACTGCTTCTGTTTGTTCGTCATTCGTGAAGCGTACCGTCACACCTGTATCTGTTTGACGGTATCTGAATTTCGCTGTGCATTTGAATTCAGTCGGGCGCTTTTCATCAAAAGTGAAATGAACACCACTTGCTTCTAAATGTGTTGAATAAAGAGTTGGGTGATGGAAACCTTGGCCAACATATAAAGTATTTGTTTTTAAATCTTTACCAACAGCAAACCATGGTTCTTGTGTTTTACCACCGCCACCAATTCCTAAACCTTGACGTTGTCCGATTGTATAATACATCAAGCCACCGTGATCGCCTTTTACTTCACCATCTTCTGTCACCATTTTACCTGGTTTAGCTGGTAAGTATTTGCCTAAGAATTCTTTGAAGTTTTTCTCACCGATAAAGCAAACACCAGTTGAATCTTTTTTCTTCGCTGTCGCAAGTCCAGCTTTTTCTGCTAACTCACGTACCACTGGTTTTTCTAAGTGACCAAGCGGGAACATTGTTTTAGACAATTGCTCTTGTGACAATTGACTTAAGAAATACGTTTGGTCTTTATTATTATCTACGCCACGCAACATGCGAGAACGGCCATCTTCATCACGAACAACTTGAGCGTAATGTCCTGTTGCCACGTAATCAGCACCTAATTCCATCGCATAGTCTAAAAAGGCTTTGAATTTAATTTCTTTGTTACACATAACATCAGGATTTGGCGTTCTGCCACGTTTGTATTCATCTAAGAAATATTCAAACACACGGTCCCAATATTCTTTCTCAAAGTTAACTGAGTAATAGGGAATTCCAATTTGGTCTGCCACTTTCGCCACATCTTTGTAGTCTTCCGTTGCGGTACATACCCCGTTATCGTCGGTATCGTCCCAGTTTTTCATGAAGATTCCTACTACATCATACCCTTGCTCTTTTAAAAGTAAGGCTGTTACTGACGAATCAACGCCGCCACTCATTCCTACTACTACTCTGATTTTACTGTTATCAGTTGTCATACATACACCATCATTTCTTTCAGATTCTGAAATTACTACGATTTGAAGGTCGGATTTCAGTCTTTTCTATTATAGACTCTTTTGTGTTATTTTTCATCTCTTTGCCTCAGAAAGTCGATTTATTTTAAAATTCACCTAAACAACAACGTCCGGAAATACTAATAGTGTCCTCACCAGTTGTTTGATTCTTCGAAGCATTTGCTCTAACCATTCCTTCTTTTCCAAGCGATAGACCTTGCTCTATCGTCAATTCTAGCTGGTCCGATTTACTGTATTTAGCTAGTGCACCTACCATACTCCCTGATGCTGTCCCTGTTACCGGATCTTCCGTCACTCCGGCAGTCGCACTCGAAAAATGTCTCGCTTCATAATCGATTCCCTCTTTTTGACTTGGGGCATAGGGATGGATGGAAGCATAAGGATAATCGGTTAACACGTGCGGAAACAGTTGGTTATCAGCCTGCATCTGCTCTAAGGTTTCAGCATTTTTAACAGGGACTAATAGTGTCCAAACTCCTGTCGAACCGTATTCCAAAGGTAGCTCTTCGGCTAAATCCACTTCAGAAATTCCCAATACTCGGCATAAGGCTGGACGTTCCCCATTAAAAGGCTGACTCTGATACGGACACTGCGACATCGTCAATTCCTCTGTTAGCTCATCATAGTTTAAGGTCAGTTGTCCAGCTTCCGTTTCAACGGTTATCGTTTTGGAAATGAGGGTGTCACTCTCTTTAAGAAATAACCATACTGCCCCTAATGTCCCGTGCCCACATAAAGGCGTTTCTTTGTCTGGCATAAAAAAACGTAACCGCAAGTCCGCATGCTCACTGTTTAAACAAAAAACGGTCTCACTTAACCCCACTTTTTTAGCGCACACTTGCATCTCATCGCGACTTAAATCGTCAGCACCTAACACTACGCCTGCTGGATTCCCTTTTGTAGGTGACGTCGTAAAGACGGACACTTTCCTTACTCGTTCTAACATGATAGCTCCTCCTTTTCTAGATAAAAAAAACTCCCAAGGCCACATACGTAGTCTTTAGGAGTTTAACGGTTTAACCCTCTACTTTTTCAAAACAGCCACGGTCAATCATGCCGTCCATTAAGAAATAGAATTTATCTTGATTCATTTTAAAGCTCTCGTTCTTAAAGATATCCACTGCTTTTAAACCATTCGCAGTTGTCACTGACATTTTCATTGCATCAATGTCTTTAGAAACTGTAATTTTTAATTTAAAGCCTTGTTTACTTTGAGGCGTTGCATCTAACGGACGAACTAATTGGAAATTTCCGGCATTGGTTTCTTGAAACCCATTATCTCGTAATGTATATTTTTTAGTTGTTTCAGTTAATCTATAGCTTACTGGGCATCCTAATACTGTTGCTTCTTTTTTCATCGTATTATCCTTCTTTCTTTTTTAAAGTTAAAACAGCTTGGGCAATCATCTTCATAATAGTTAGTCCCTCACTGGTTGTCATCTTCTCTGCGTTTTTGTTGCCTAATTTTCCACCACTAATTTTTCCAAGTTGCTCTTGGAGTTTCGCTTGGTTTTGCTGTTTCTTCGTTGGGAATAACCCTTTTTGTAACTTTTCCCACTTTGTTTCTTTATGAGGAAACACAATCTCTTTAATATCTTCTGCTGTTTTCAATTGCTTGCGCACACTACGCGGCAATAAAGACACTAACGCCTTTTCCATCAACCAGCGATTTAAAGGACTTTGCTTTCCTTTTGTCTTTTTCTTCTTAAATAAGACTTTAAGAAGTTTAACAACTAAACCTATTGGCATTCCTTATGTCCACCTTTATTTGTCTTCTTTATCATTATACTAATAAAGGCTTTCCTCGTCTATGTTATTTTACTTAGCTAGACGTTTCAAAATTGGAACGAGTAGGTCTAAAAATTCTGTTATTTCTTCTGGTGTATTACTGTATCCAAAACTTAGTCGTACAGACTCTGTCGCACGTTGACACCCGACCACGTCCATCGCTTCTAAAACATGGGAAGGTTTGATTGTGCCTGCTGTACAAGCCGAGCCGATTGAAATCGCAACTCCTTTTAAATCTAAGTGCATTAATAACATGTTGCTAGAAATTCCTTTGAACCACAGATTTAAAATATGAGCGGATTTATGTGACGTTTGACCGTTCACTTCGAAATCAATATCTTCTGATTCTAGACGGTTTATTATCATCTCTTGAAACTCAAGATAACGTGCTTGACGGTCTGCTTTTTCTGAGGTTGTCAAAAGTGTCGCAGCTTCTGCCAATCCTATAATACCTGGTAGGTTCTCAGTTCCAGCACGACGTTTCTCTTCCTGGTCACCGCCAACCATAAATGAAGGGAGCGATAGACCTGACTTCACATATAAAAAGCCAGTTCCCTTTGGTCCGTTAATCTTATGACCACTAACACTCAGTAGATCAACTGGACATTCGGTTACGTCTATCTCTTCAATCCCGTAGGCTTGTACCGCATCAGTATGGAAATAAGCTTGGTGCTCTTGGAGTAAGTCAGCTACTTCTTTAATTGGAAACATCACACCTGTTTCATTATTTGTCCACATTAGAGAAACTAAAATAGTATCTTCTCTTAACGCTTCAGATACTTGTTCTATAGTTAATTCTCCCTTAGCATTCACAGGTAAATAAGTAATAGCGAATCCTTCTTCAGCTAATCTAGTCATGCAACTAGACACCGCCGGATGTTCGACACTAGATGTTATGATATGTTTGCCTAAAGACTGACGAGCATATGCTGTTTGGAATATAGCGGTGTTATCGCCTTCTGTTCCGCCACTAGTCAAAATAATATCGTCTTCGTTAGCGTGGATACTTTTTGCCAATTGTTGTCTTGCTTTAGTTAACTGGGCATGACTCTCTCTGCCTAAATGATGCACACTTGACGGGTTGCCATAGAAGGTTGTCATCGCGTGTGTCATTTTTTCTATTACACTAGGATGCATCGGTGTGGTGGCACTATTATCTAAATAAATCGTCGCCATTATCTTCACTTCTTCCTGAATTTATAATCACTTAATACTTGTTAGTATACCCTATGTCCCTAGGAGTTTCAAAAGGCTAGACCCTTTTTAAGCAATAAAATTAATTCCCTTTATTTTATCCCTTTTTGTATCATTTCCGACGTATTTTAAAATAACAACATAATCTTTATACATGTTTTACCTTTCTCCTATCACAATCAACGTGTTATAATAACCAAGAGATTATAGAGGGGGTAGCATCATGCAAGAATCATTAATTACAAAAAAAGTAATTGCTTATTCACTGAAAAAGGTCATGCAAACGACACCCTTTCAAAAAGTATCGATTAGCCAAATTATGGAAGAAGCTGAGATCAGACGTCAAACGTTTTATAATCACTTCCAAGATAAATACGAGCTCCTTGGCTGGACCTATCAGCAAGACATTACTGAAAATATTAGTGATTTCCTAGATTACGAGGAATGGGATAAAGTTATTTTACGTATACTAGATTATTTTTACAACAACCAAATTTTCTATCGCAATGCTTTAGCCGTTTCGGAACAAAATTCTTTTGACCATTATTTCTTTCAACACACACAAGAACTTTTAAAAACGATTATAGCTGATATCGCCACGCAACAAGGAAAAATTAAAAGCGAAGACAGTTTAGTATTCAGTTCTGAATTTTTCAGTCACGCCTTTGTAGGTGTAACAAAAGAATGGATTTTGTCAGGATGTAAGACACCACCTGAAGAATTAGCTGGCCAAACAGCTTTACTATTAGAGCAAGCTATCCACGGTTTATTAAATCATTAAAAGCACACGTTATTTTTCTAATTAGAAAACAACGTGTGCTTTTTTATATTACCAACCGTATGTTGAGACTGGTGTATTTAAATAGGTTAACCATTGTTCTTCTTTTAATTCCAAGAAAGTCAGTGATACGCCTGCCATATCAATAGACGTCATATAATTCCCAACTTTTTTGAAGCTTACTTCCACTTCTTCAAGCATCAACAAACGTCTCACATCATTGGCAAAAACGTGTAATTCCATCAAAGGCGTTGCCCCTAATCCATTCACCAGAATCGCTAACTTCATCCCACGTTTCCAGTTGTAGTGCGTTTTTAATTTATTAATCAATTCATTTGCTAGTTGCTCCGATGATTCTAATGGCTCAACGCGGTACCCTGCTTCGCCGTGAATTCCAATCCCAAATGAAATCTCGTTTTCTCCAATTGAAAATTGAGTCTGACTTGTTCCAGGAATGGTACCTGGTGATAAAGCAACACCTAACGTATTCATACTCGCGACTACTTCATCACCCAGAGTAACTAACTCATCTAGTGACTTCCCCTCACCTGCTGCAGCAGTTAAAATCTTATGAACATAGACTGTTCCAGCAACACCACGACGGCGTTTTTTGAAATTACTTTTTTCAATCGAACAATCATCATTGACAATCACATGATCAACATCATGACCTTGTTTTGTTGCCAATTCTTCAGCAGCTAAAAAGTTTGCTACGTCAGCTTCAAAGTTTTTAACCACTAACAAAACACCTTGACCTTGATCCGCTAATTCGATCGCTTGAACAATTTCATTTACAGCTGGCGGGATGAAGATCGGTCCATTGATACTTGCACTCAACATTCCTTCACCAACATATCCTGAGTGAGCAGGCTCATGACCTGTCCCTCCACCACTTATCACCGCTACTTTATTTTCAGCCATTTTTTGACTCACAATAATCCCTGTTTGCGGAATTCTTTTTAATTTATCATCATAAGCATAGGCGATACTATTTAGTAATTGACTGACTGTATCGTCCGCTCGGTTCATTATCTTTTTCATCTCACGCACTCCAACTTTATCTATTTACGATTTATTACTGCTAGTTTAACATAAATCAGCAGTTTAATTCGTACCTTTTGAGATAAAAAAAAATCATCCTCTAAAACGTAGGTTTTAAAGGATGATTATTAGAAAGGACTAAGCTAATTGCGCTTTTTTGTAGTCACTACCAATTTTATCTGCTGCCATGATAGCTGATGCTACTGCTTCAACTTCAATAGGGAATGGCATTGAATGAATTGATTCTTCAGGGATACATGCTTTTTCAGCAACTTCCATAGCTTCTTCAAATGTGATTGACTCAACACCGATATCAGCTAAACATACTGGTAAGCCGATTGATAAGCAGAAGTCTAATACTTCGTATAATTCTTCAGTATCAGCATTTTCTAATACTAATTGGCAAATTGTACTGAATGCTACTTTTTCACCGTGGAAGAAGTGATGTGTTCCTTCTAAAGCTGTTAAACCATCATGGATTGCATGGATTGCAGCAAGACCACTACTTTCGAAACCTAAACCTGAAAGTAAGATATTTGTTTCAACAATGTTTTCTAAAGCTGGTGTTACTAAGTTGTTGTCACACGCTACTTTAGCATTGTATCCATTTTCTAATAATGTTTCGTAACATACTTTTGCCATAGTGTAAGCAGCAATTGTATTTTTAGCGCCTTTAGCTTCACCAGTTAATACACCACATGGTAAGCCAGCATTAACGTTTGAGAATGAGTTCGCTGTTGCGCGAGCTTCAAACATAGTTGATAATGCATCACCCATACCTGCTACTAAGAAACGAGTTGGAGCATTTGCAATGATTGTTGTATCAACCATAACAACGCTTGGGCTTTGTTTGAAGTAAGCATAGTCATCGAATTCGCCTTCTGGAGTGTACATAACTGCTGAGTGACTTGTTGGTGCATCTGTTGCAGCAATTGTTGGCACGATGATTAAGTGTTCACCTTCAGCCACACATTTAGAAGTATCGATAGCTTTACCGCCACCAAGACCTACGATACAGTCTGTTTTATTTTCTTTTGCAACTTCTTGTAAGCGAGCGATTTCTTGACGAGAACACTCTCCGTTGAAGTCACTTGTAATAAATTTAACACCAAATTTTGCTGATGTTTCATCTAATTGTTTTTGTACACGAGCGATGTCATCTTTGTGGGCAATTAATAAAGCTGACTCACCGAAAGTTTTAACGAAGTAACCTAAGTTTAATAATTCATTTTCACCTTGAACATATTTTGTTGGACAAATAAACGCTTTTCTCATTTGAAATTCCTCCTAATTAATAGTTATATGGTTAATTTTATTATTACCGATTTTAAGTACTGCTAGTCTTGCTTTTTTATTTCACTTTTAGCGCTTGTAATTGCTCATCAATCGCTTCAAATGGTGCGCCAGCTTGAATTAAAGCCGCTGCTGTGTAGGCACTTTCAACAAATGCTGTATCGTATAACACAACTTCTTTGTCTGCTACTTCCATTGCCATCTCTAGGTTCATTTTCGCACTTCCTAAATCGTAGAAAGCTAGAATTTTTTCCCCTTCGTTAGCTTCAAAGGCTTCATTGATTTTCTCGAAGCTTGTACCTACTTCGTTATCATCCGTTCCACCTGCAATGGTAATTGAAACATCTTTTGCTACTTCATTTAATAAACGGTTAATCCCTGCTACCAATTCTGGTACGTGAGATACCATGACCATTCCTAATTCTGCCATTATGCGTTTACCCCCGCTTCAATCATTGTTTTGAATAAGTAGCCGCTTGAAACAGCTCCTGGATCTAAGTGACCAACAGAACGTTCGCCTAGGTAAGACGCGCGACCTTTTGTTGCAATAATAGGTTTTGTTGCTTCGACAATCTCTTCAACTTTTTCAATTGTTAAGTCGCCATTTTCTAAAGACGCAATCACAGGTGCCCATGTATCGACCATTGTTTTTTCGCCGATTTCAGCTTTCCCACGTTTTTGGATGCCATCAAGACCTGCTTTTAAGATTTCAGCTAAATCATCTGAATCTTTAGCTGCTTTAGCCATTCCGATGAATGCTGATCCGTATAATGGACCAGACGCTCCGCCGACTTTGCTGACAAGTGTCATACCAGCTAATTTGAAGATATCTGCTGGTGTTTCTGGATTTTTAGCTTCCATAGCCGCTTGCATTTCAGTTGTACCGCGAGCCATATTCATACCGTGGTCGCCGTCACCGATAGCGCCGTCTAAATCGCTTAGATAAGCTTTTTCTTCATTTACTTTTACTGTGAATAGTTCTAACCATTTTTTAATTGCTGTTGCGTCCATAATCATTCTCCTCTATCTTTCAAACTTGCTTTTACCAAGCAATTGTTGTTACGTTGTAATCTAAGTTTTCTAACCAAGCGTCTTCTTCTAAGTGAACCATTGTTAGAGATAGACCTTGCATGTCAATCGCTGTCATGTAATCGCCAGCTTTTTTGAATTCAATCACTAAGCCTTCTTCTTCTAATAAAGCTTTAACATCATTCATGAAAACAAATTGTTCCATTAATGGTGTTCCACCTAATCCATTGACTAAGACACCATATTTGTCGCCTTTAGCCCAGTTGAATTGGCCTTTTAATTTTTCAACGATTTCTTTTGCTAATTCTTTACTTGGTGCAATTTTAGCTTTTCTGTAACCAGGTTCGCCGTGGATCCCAACACCAAATTCGATTTCGTCTTCTGCTAAAGTGAAACCTGCATGTCCAACTTCTGGAACAGTCGCACCTGTTAAGGCCACACCTAATGTTTTAATGTTTGGTACGATTTTATCAGCGATTGCTTTAACTTCTGCTAAGCTTGCGCCTTTATCAGCTGCAGCACCTAAGATTTTGTGAACAAGAACTGTTCCCGCAACCCCACGTTTACCTGCTGTATATGTACTATCTTCAACTGCGATATCATCATCAACGATAATTGTTTCAACTTCGATGTCTTCCATCTCAGCTAAATCTTTTGCCATTTCAAAGTTCATCACATCGCCTGAATAATTTTTAATAATAAGTAAAACGCCAGCGCCTTGATCAGCGGCTTGGATGGCTTCAAAAACTTGGTCAGGTGTTGGTGATGTGAAGACTGGCCCACAAACTGCCGCATCTAACATCCCTTGTCCTACGAACCCTGCGTGAGCTGGTTCGTGACCACTACCGCCACCACTTACTAAACCAACTTTACCTTTTTTAAGGTTTTTATTTAAAATGATTCCGCTTTCGCCAACACGTTCGATTAATTTATCGTTTGTGTAAACAAGTCCGTTTAACATTTCATCTAATACGTTTTCTGGTTGATTAATAATTTTTTTCATTTAGTACCACGCCTCTCTTGTTATCTTTATCTTGATTACATCTTACCGTGAAAAGGCTTTCTTTGGAACGGACAGAATTCAAAATGTGTCCGCTTTCATTTGTGATAAATTAAAAACCGCATCACTGTGCGGTTTTAGGACGTTATTTTTAAAATTCCACTGAAATAATCTGTTAGATTTAAGGTTGACTTTACTTTTATTAAGTATTTTTCGCCCCAAGAGGCCACACTAAAATAAGACTCATCATCATTTTCTTCTATACCTACAATCGTCACCCAATGAGAGGTGACACTCACAGCTGAACCAATTTTCCCCTCTGACGTGACCTTATACATCTCTAGCTCCTGTTTTCCCCCTAATACTCTCAAACCTTTTGGAAATTGTGTTGCTGTCGGTCCTATTAAAAGAGGGACAGGATGATTTTTACTTAGCTGCTCTCTAATAACCTCTACTATATCTTCTTTATAGTGCTTGATTTTCAAAAATTGAACGAGCCTATCTGATAACTCGTTCCTTCTATAGTAACGTTTAAATCCCCGAACCAGTTGCCAACCTTGAATCCCTAGTAAATACTCACCATTTTGAGGATGATGTTTAAGGGAATAAAACGGGCGTCTAAGAGGCGCCACACACGTTGAACTTAACTGTTCAAGAAAACTCTGATAGGCCTGTAAAGAGTGTGCCATCCCTCTTAAACTAAGCGGTAACGTTTCAACTAGGTCTTTTTCCATTTGCGACCGGTATAGTAGATAATCTGCCATAGCTACCAACCCACAGCCACCATAATAAATCCCATCTAAAACGCCATACTGATTATCATAATACAGCGTTTGGCTGCCACCAAATAGCCCCTCTACTGTAGGGTAATATTTTTTTAACCTTACGGATTCATCAGCAACCATCCCTATTCCTCCCTTCACGCTCATTTTCTTTAAGTATAATCGACCTAACAAAAAAAGCCTGCCTAATTCTAGTTGAATTAAGCAAACTTTAATCGTTTTACTCTTGGATTAGTTTTTTTATCTTCTTCATATCCGTCATTTTAGACATTAACCAAATAACACCTAAACCGATAGCTAGTGAGACAAATTCACCAATACCAATGGTTAAATAAGATACCCAGAAAGGTGCATCTCCCAAAATAAACAATTGAGCAGCAATCGTAAACATAGATAAGCTACAAATAATTGGCACGCAAAGCAATTTATTGCGCTCGGAAGTCATTTTTCGAGTAACATAGTAAATAATCGTAAGTACCACATAGGTCGATAGACTCCCTACTACCACGTCTATTAACCCTAGTGGTGAATTTAGATTCGCAATGGCAACACCTAGTGATACTGCTCCGATATAACGCCTATTATAGACCGCCAAATAATTAAACATTTCCGCAAATCGAATTTGCAAAAAGCCATAACTTAAAGGACTTATCATCACTGTTACTACCACATATAGTGCCATAACCATTGCCATTTTACTCATACTCTTCGGTGTCAAAATAGACTCCTGCTCTAATGCTTTACTTGCTACTGTCTCTTGTTTGTTTATCATATTTAGTTTTCTCCTTTATAAAATAGTCCTTTCAAAACTATTTTAGTGATTAAATACGACCAAAGGATTGCCTATAATTTATAGGACTAAGTGTCGTATTGTGTTACATTTTTATTTGGCTGTCCAGCCACCATCGATTGGAATAACTGCTCCGTGAATGTAATCGGCTAGAGGACTTGCTAAAAATAAACTAAGATTAGCTACTTCTTCAGCTTCCGCCCAGCGGCCTGCTGGTGTTTCCTCAGCTACCCATTTAGCCATTACGGCGTCACCCTCAAAATCCGCTGCATTCATCGGTGTTTTAATAGCACCAGGCGCAATCGCATTAGCACGTAACCCTTGCTTTGCATAATCATACGTCAACTGTTTCGTATAGCCGATTACGGCATGTTTGGATGTGGTATAAACCGCACCGCCGCCACCGCCGATAGTTCCGGCAATAGAGGTCATGTTAATGACAACACCTTTATCCTCACTAGCTAATAAAAATGGCAAGGCCATATTTGTCATCAGATACATGCCTTTAACATTAACTGCCATCATACGGTCCCATTTTTCTTCGCTCGTTTCAAGTGTTGAGGTAAAGTCATCTAGAACACCTGCTGTATTTAATAAAATATCAATACTGTCCCATTTATCGACTGCTAAACCGACTGCTTTTTCTGCCGTTTTACTTAATGAGATATCGCCTTCAACAAATAAAAACTGATCAGACTCTTGTAAAAGTGGTGATAAATTATCAAAAGAAGCAATATCAACGCCACATACTAACGCGCCTTCATTTAAAAATGCTATTGCCTGCGCCTCGCCTATACCAGAAGCAACTCCCGTAATTAGTACTACTTTTCCTCGTAAATCTGTTTTTAACATCTGCTAACTCCTTTATTCTACGACTTGCCAATCATC
Organism: Vagococcus fessus; assembly: GCF_003987565.1. Lineage (GTDB taxonomy): Bacteria > Bacillota > Bacilli > Lactobacillales > Vagococcaceae > Vagococcus_D > Vagococcus_D fessus. Next base: position 39,281 of record NZ_NGJY01000003.1, on the reverse strand, counting down.
TGCTAAAATATCACATACTGTTGGTGAGAACATTGAATAGCCTTCATCACTCGTCTGGATTAAAAAGTGTGGTGTCACTGTTTTACCTTCGTAAACCGCTTCGTTTACAATGATAACGCCAATTTCACAACCACTCCAACCGTTACGAATAATTTTTTCTCCTGCTTTTAAACGGGGTAAAATTTCTTCGAATGTCATTTGCGTGCGCCTCCATTTCTTAAAGTTTCATTAACTTAATCATAATATCATGTTAATAGTTATTATTAATAGCCTTTAAAGTAAAAAAAACTATTAATCTTTTTAATTTCTTAAAAAGATTAATAGTTTTATGAGATAACTGTTGCGCCAAGAGCTGTCATCATATGATTAAGCGCCCATGTATGGCCTATCGGATCAAAACTTTGAACTGCTTTTTCATGAACGACAATCTTATAACCTAGATTATAAGCATCAATCGCTGTATGCAAGACACAGATATCTGTACAGACACCTGTTAAGTGAAGTTCTGTAATCCCACGCTCACGTAATCTGATATCTAAATCAGTCCCGCTAAACGCTGAGTAATGACGTTTATCAATCCAATAGACACGTGGGTTTAACTGTTCGTTACTATAGACGTCTGCTAAAGACCCATATAAATTTCTACCCGTTGTTCCTACCACGTTATGAGGTGGGAATAATTTATTTTCCGGATGATACTGATCACTTGGATCGTGACCATCTATGGCAAATACCACGTATTCACCTGCCTCAATAAATTCTTTCGTCAGAGCGACTAACTCATGTTCAATGGCCTGTCCAGGTTCCCCTGTTGTCAGGGCACCATCTGTTGCTACAAAATCATAGGTATAATCAATCGATAGTAAGGCTTTCATTTCTGTTTCCTCCTGAGGTTAATTATCTCATTATAGTTTAATTACAGTTAAGCATTTAATTCTTCTACAAGAGCCATAACCATCTCTGCAGAATGACGACCTGCTTCTAATATAAAGTCATCAAAGTTCACGCTAGCATTTTCATCGCCAACATCGCTCATCGCACGAATTACAACGAATGGCACTTTGTATTGATGAGCCACATGGGCAATCGCTGCGCCTTCCATCTCGTTAGCCAAAACTTCAGGGAAATATGATTTAATTTCTTTAATCTTTTCTTGGCTATCTACAAATGTATCACCTGACACGATTAAACCTGTACGTGTTTGTAGGTTATTTTTTGTAGCCGCTACTTCTGCTTTTTCAATTAACACAGTATCTGCTTCGTAGTACAAAGGCATCCCTGCCATTTGACCCATTTCATAACCAAAGGCGGTCACGTCTGCATCATAGTACGCTAATTTATTAGAAAGAACCACATCACCAATCGCAAGTCCTTCACCAATTCCACCAGCTGATCCTGTATTAATCACAGCATCTACTTTATAGTGGCTAATTAATAACGTTGTTGTTAACGCTGCTAGAACTTTCCCAATTCCTGATTGAACAACTACAACCTCACTGCCTTTTAATGTTCCAGAGATGAATGTTGCGCCTGCCTCTGTCCATTCTTTGCTATCTGTCATCTCTTGACGGAGTAAGCGAATTTCTTCTGCCATCGCTCCAATAATTCCAATTTTCATCTGTATATGCCCCAATCTTAATTTAGTTTATAAGTAAAAAATAGCTAAAACCATGATAACGAGTAATAACGCTACTATAATAATAAGTTTATTCAAAATACTGCCACGTTCTTTTACTTTTTCATTTTCTTCTGTTCGACTTTTAGTCACTGGCTTTAACTCTTTACGCTCTCTTTTAAAGAACTTAGAAATCTTTTTTTGTTTCGCTTCAAATTCTTTTTCTGTTGCTTGTAATTTTTCTCGCGCCGTTTTTTTATCTTTCGCTTTCATCGCACGAATTTCTTTACGCGTTAACAATGGCTCTTGCTCTCCCACTTGTTATCCTCCTATTTCATACCCTACTTACCCTTTAAACACTGAATTTCCCACTGTTGAATCGCAATGATAGTCTTAGCATCATCTATCCAACCAGAGTCGATCGCTGCTTTCGCTTCTGACAATGTTAACTCATGACAGACGATTAATTCATCATCATCTTGTGGTAACGGGTCTGCTACTTTTTTTAGTTGTGTTGCTTTATATAAATAGAGACGTTCATTTGAAAAGCCTGGCGCTGTTGCAAAATCACTTATTAAACTCCAATCAGCTGCCGCATAACTTGTTTCTTCTTCTAACTCACGTCTTGCTCTTTCCTTATAACACGTTTCTCCAACTTCTATTTTGCCAGCTGGTATTTCTAAAACTGTCTTCTCTAAAGGTTTTCGGAATTGTTCGACTAATACAATTTTATCATCTGAAGTTACGGCCATGATTCCTACCGCACCGTTATGGAGAACTAATTCTCTTTGGCTCATCTCACCCGATGGTAATTTGACTTCATCGACAACTACTTCAATAACCTTCCCTTTAAAAATAGCTCGCCGTGATACCGTCACTTCTTCAAAATTATCTACAGTCATACCATAGCCTCCTTTGACACTACCTTAATCATACCGTGTCAGTTTCTATTTTACAATTATATCCCGAATATGTGGCAAAAGTTATTAAAATCTTTTAAAGTTTTATAAATCCATCTTTGGACCGATATTCTTAAAGATAACTTGTGCTAAAATAAAGACATAACGTGATACAACGAATGGAGTGAAAGGGATGTCCCTAAAAACAAGGAAACAAAAAAACAAACGCTTCTTTTATATTTTAATAACTTTGACTATTGTTAGTTTACTTTTTGCTAATGGCGATTTTATGACTTTACTATTGATTGGATGGCTTATCTATTTAGTCCGTTATTTAAAAGGTCGTCGTAGAAAAACAATTAAGACTATTCCAACTTTAACGGAAGAAAAGTCACAACATTACTATGATAATGGCATGACCGACCAACAAATCGACTTTTTTAGAGAGACAATGGCTCATACAAAAAAAATGATTGTTCAATTGGAAGAAAACATGGCAGCTACATCAAAACTACGTGCCATTGATTTACGTAATGACACCGTTAAAGCAGCAAAAGCAACCTTTAAAGAGTTAGTAAAAGAACCTCGCAAACTACATAAAGCAGATCAGTTCCTTTATACTCACTTACCTAACTTAGTAGACTTAACAGGTAAATACCTTGAGATAGACGGTCATGATTTAAAAAACAAAGCGACCTATCAAGCATTAGAAAAAAGCGCAACCGTCATTAATGATGTCTCACTATTATTGGTGGCTGACTATCAAGCGATTGTTGCTGATGACTTAGAAGAACTTGATATCGAAATCGCGATAGCTGAACAAAATATGGCCCGCGAAAAAGAGCTAGCCTCTTTTGAAACAGAGACTGAAAAAGAACAGGAGAACTAGACTATGACAGAACTAAAGCCCGTACAACCAACCGAACAACCCGTTACTAATACATTAGATGATTTACTAAGCAACCCTTTTGGTGACACCCTTGATGCTGCCGTTAAAATGGATACCAACAAAAATATCCATGACTTAGCGGAAGCTGAGGTTGCACCTAAGTTGATTGATCGTCTTCCAGAAGACCGTCAAAAACAAGCCCGTGAATTAGCGAGCCAAATTAACGTTAACGATTCGCAAGCGGTCTTAAGCTACGGTGCAGCAGCACAACAAAAATTAAGCGAATTTTCACATTCTATGCTTAGTCAAGTTCAAAACCAAGACATTGGCCCAGTTGGTGACTCACTGACTGAATTGATGTACCGTTTAAATGAAGCAAGCCCTAGTGAACTACAAGCGCAAGAAAAAAATGTTTTCAAGCGTATGTTTGGAAAAGTAAAAGAATCCATCTATGAAATCACAGCCAAATATCAAAAAATTGGGGCTCAAATCGACCACATTGCGGTTAAACTAGACAAAGAAAAAAATGGCTTACTAAGCGATAACGTGATGTTAGAACAACTTTACCATAAAAATAAAGATTATTTCGATGCCTTAAACATCTACATCGCGGCTGGTGAAGTTAAAATGGCCGAGCTTAAAAATGAACTAATTCCTGCTGCAATTAAACACGCAGAAGAAACTGGCGACCAAATGGACGTTCAAACTGTTAATGATTTGAATCAATTCTTAGACCGTTTAGACAAACGTACTTATGATTTAAACCTAGCCCGTCAAATTACCATTCAACAAGCGCCTCAAATTCGTTTAATTCAAAATACGAACCAAGCACTTGCTGAAAAAATCCAAGCGTCGATTAACACAGCTATTCCACTATGGAAAAACCAAGTGGCTATCGCTTTAACACTATTAAGACAAAAAGATGCCGTTACAGCTCAACGCCAAGTCTCTGAAACAACCAACGACTTACTTAAGAAAAACTCAGAGATGCTTAAAATATCAGCTATCGAAACAGCTGAAGAAAATGAACGTGGCTTTGTTGATATTGAAACCTTACAACAAACTCAATCTGATTTGATTGAAACGATCCAAGAAACTTTACGTATTCAAAAAGAAGGTAAAGAAAAACGCCGTGCCGCTGAAAAAGAACTCGGCTTAATGGAAAATGAATTAAAAACAAAATTACTTGATATGAGTAACCAATAAAAAAAGCGCCGATTAGGCGCTTTTTTTATTGGTTCACAAATTTTTCTAGCTCTACTCTTGTAGGTAATCCTTCGTTATCGCTAACATGTTGGATTTGAATTGCTCCAATTCCATTAGCATTTTTAACAGCTTCCGTGATAGAAAAGTCAGATAAATAACCATCAATAATACCAACAGCAAAGCCATCTCCAGCTCCTACAGTATCGATAATTTTATCTACTTTAAACCCAGGAACTAAGACTATTTCTTGTCTCGCTTCTTTTACATAAGCTCCTTTTCCACCATCTTTAATCACAACCGTTTCAGCACCATTTTCAATATAAAAATCTGCTATCTCTTCAACAGTTGATTTACCTGTTAATAGTTCTCCCTCAGAAACACCTGGTAGTACTAAATTAGCATAACGTGCGAGCTCATTTAATGTATCTACCATAACCTCTTGGCTTTCCCAAAGAGCTGGACGTAAATTTGGATCAAATGTTACATAACAGCCCGCTTCACGTGCCGCTTTCATTAAAGAAAAACATGCCTCACGACTACTTTGACTCAAGGCAGCAGGAATACCTGTCATATGTAATAATTTAACTTCTTTAAAATCAATTTTATCAACATCTGCTGGTGATAAAGTAGAAGCCGCGCTTCCTTTACGATAATATAAAGTTTCAGGATCACCCTCGGTCACTTTTGTTTTAAACATCAATCCTACTTTTGCATCTTCTTCATAGGTAATATAGTCTGAATCTAATTTTTCTTTTTTCAAACAGTCATGAATATAGGTTCCTAAATCATCTTTACTTAATTTAGTCATGTAGTTGACATCATGACCTAAACGTGACAATCCTATTCCAACATTTACTTCCGCTCCTGCTAAACCTTTGGAAAAATTGTTAACTTCGGCAAGTGAGCCTGTTTCATTCGCATAAAAAAGTACCATTGGTTCGCCTACTAAGATTACATCTGCCATCATTCATTGCTCCCTTATTTAAAGTTTTCTAGCCTAAGCTTCCTTAATCGCTGATACTTTATCTACGAATTTTTTCGCTTCAACAGTAACACTTTCATAACCATCTGTTGCAACATTACGAGTTAAGGCACTTCCAACACCAACACCCCAAGCACCATTTCCAATCCATTGATCCAAGTTATCGATACTAACACCACCTGAAGGCATCATCTCAACATCTGGAATTGGTCCGTGAACATCCTTAATATAACTTGCACCCAATAAGCCACCTGGGAATAATTTAACAACATCACTCCCATTTTCCATCGCTTGAATAATTTCAGTTACTGAACCACAACCTGGTAAATAAGGAACCGCGTAACGGTTACATACTTTTGAAATTTTAGCATCAAAATGAGGGCTTACAACAAATTTAGCTCCTGATAAGATAGCGTCACGCGCTGTAATATCATCTAAAACAGTTCCTGCTCCGATGACAACCTCTTTATCGGTCATTGATTCTGTTACCTGTCTAATAACCTCGCCTGCTTGTGGTGTCGTATACGTTACTTCAATATTTTTTAAACCGCCCTCACAACATGCTTCTGAGATTTTAACACCATCTGTTATATTTTTACCACGTACTACTGCGAATAAATAATTGCTTGCTAATTGATCTAAAATTCTACTTTTTTTTGTCATTTTAACCACTCCATTTAATTTAAATTTTTTTAACTTTTTTATCTAATACAACATAACTAACAACACCGAGTAGCATCACGATTATTGCCACAATAATAGCAGACATACCGGCTAATATACCAAAATTAGTTGATAAAACACCTGTAATAATCGGCATTGTAATCCCACCAATACCACCTAAAATTAAAAGCCACCCCATCGCCATTGGATATTTTTTAATAGAGCTTCCTGCAATAGTCATGGCTGTTGGGTATATTCCACCCATTGAAGCCCCTAATCCAAAAATAATCAACATGATGACATAAAAATTAGTAGCTTGTAATAACAAGATATAAAAAACACTTGTGCCAATACTTATCGCCAATAACAACTTACTCTTAGCAAAACGACTTCCATAGAATGTACAAGCTAGACGCCCTACTAAAATAGCTAGCCACAAGACTGAAGATAACAGCTGAGCTTGTGAGACTGTCATAATAGCTGTATCAACAAAATATTTTACTAACCAACCTGTGATAGCAGCTTCTGCACACAGGTAGAAAAATAAGATAACAACAGTTGTCCAGAAATGTTTTTCGGAAAAGAATGCATAACTTCCTTTTTCTTTCTCGTTTTTCTGCGCCACATCTTCTGAAGATATTGGCATTTTAGAAAACATATATTGAGAAATTAAAATTAAAACAATGATAATTGCACTCGTCACACGCCAACCATTAGAACCGAATAATTTGGTTGTAATAATGACTAAAAATGGTGATAAAAGTGCCCCTACTGCGAATAGACTGTGTAAAAAGTTTAAAGCAGCTGGACTACTATTTGAGACGTCATTTACTGTTTTATTGTTAAAGTTTGAAATACTTCCACGACTTATCCCCGTAAAGAAGAATGCTACGAGTAACAGCCACGGTTGCCCCGTTACCATAATCAATAGAAATCCTATCACAACAAAACTACTTAAAAATAAAATAGAATTTTTACGACCGAGATATACTGGTAGAATTCCTGCAAGAAAACCTGCAATTAAGTTTCCTGCTTGATGACTTGAAATCAACATCCCACTTACCGTGTCATTTAATTGATAAGCTTCACTTAGTAATGGCAATATCGAGCCAAATACCATTGCGTAAAGACCATTTACAAAAAAGATAAAGAAACAACATTTAATAATATACTTATTCGTTTCACTCAACTCGTCATAAAAAGAGTTCTTGAGCATCACTATCATCCCTCTTTCTATTTAATTTAAAATAAGAAAAGCAGCGACTGTGAAATCAGCGCTGCTTCTCAATATATCTACTAATTTCCTAGTATGTTACATTCTATTTAGCTTTGGGACACGTTTTTATGGTTGTTTCCCAATAGAAGCTAAGATACCACCATCAACATATAAGATATGACCATTAACAAAGTTAGAAGCATCAGATGCTAAGAACACTGCAGGGCCTTGTAAATCTTCTACTTTACCCCAACGAGCTGCTGGTGTTTTATCAATAATAAAGTTGTTAAATGGATGTCCTTCTACACGTAATGGTGCAGTTTGTGGTGTTTCGATATAACCAGGTCCAATTCCGTTACATTGGATGTTATGCTCACCAAACTCAGCACAAATGTTTTTAGTTAACATTTTTAATCCGCCTTTAGCAGATGCGTAAGCACTTACTGTTTCGCGTCCTAATTCACTCATCATTGAACAAATATTAATGATTTTACCATGACCTTTTTCAATCATTGATGGTAATACAGCTTTAGCCATAATGAATTGACCTGTTAAGTTAACATCAATAACTTGACGGTAGTCTTCAGCTGACATTTCAAGCATTGGAATACGTTTGATGATTCCAGCATTGTTAACTAAGATATCAATCACGCCAACTTCTGCTTCGATTTTTTTAACCATCTCTTGAACGCCTGCTTCATCTGTTACGTCACATACATAACCGTAAGCTTCGATTCCTGCTTCTTTGTAAGCTGCTAAACCTTGATCTACTGATTCTTGATTGATGCTATTGAAAACAATTTTAGCTCCGCCTTTTGCTAATGCTTCTGCGATACCAAAACCGATTCCGTATACAGCTCCTGTTACTAATGCAATTTTTCCATTTAAGTTAAATGAATCCATGTTAAATTCTGTCATTTTAAGTTCCCCTTTTTAAGTTCGTTTTTTATTTTAATTGATCCATTGCAACCATATCCATGTCAGTATATGTGATATTCTCGCCACACATCGCCCAAATGAATGTATAATCAGCAGTCGCAACACCTGTATGGATTGACCAGCTAGGTGAAATAGTCGCTTGTTCATTTGCCATTACTAAATGTTTTGTTTCGTCTGGTTTACCCATGAAGTGGAAAACGCGAGTATCCGGATCCATATCGAAGTATAAGTATGTTTCCATGCGACGCTCATGTGTATGACACGGCATAGTATTCCATGCTGATCCTTCTGCTAAAACTGTGTATCCCATTTGTAATTGGCAGCTTTCGCAAATATTTGGATGAATGTATTGATAAATTTTTCTTTCATTCAATGTTTTTTGTTCGCCAGTTTCCATTGGTTTAATATCATCGATACTAATTTTAACCGTTGGGTAAATTTTGTGAGCTGGTACTGATACACAATAGAATTTAGCTGGGTTAGCTTGATCATCAGATTTGAATAGTACTTGTTTTGTTTCTTTTCCGATATAATAACCATCTTGTTTTTTCATTGATGACTCTTCACCATCGATCACAATACTACCCGGCCCACCAATATTGATAACACCTAATTCACGACGCTCTAAGAAGTAATCAACACCTAATTCTTTAGTTAGTACAATTTCTAAAGCTTCTGTTGTTGGCGTTACACCACCAAAGATCATGCGATCATTGTGTGTATACGTTAACATAATTTCACCTGGTACAAATAAAGACTCAATTAAAAACTCATCTCTTAATTGTTCTGTTGAGTAATGTCTAATATCCTCTGGACTGTGTGCATATTTTGTTTCCATTTTCATAATAAATCGTCTCCTTCACATTTTATTAAAAGGTTATCCAAGCATCTAAGACGCTCCACTTAATTTCTTTATAAGAAACTAAGTTTTCCTAAAAAGAAATACAACCATAGTATAACGCCTCTTATACTTTTTTTCAAGCCTTATACTCAATAAATTTCTAAATATGATAACGCTTTAATTGTTATCAAAAAAAAGCGAGAGTTATCTCTCGCTTCTTATCTTAAATTAACTATTACGACCATAAACAAATAATTGAGTTAGCGCTGGGAATGGTGACTCGTCCTCATGTTTGATCAATTGATCAAATTCTAACCATTCAATTTCTTTAGGTCCTTCTAAATCAAAAGCTTGCTCTTCCATTAATTTTTCAAAAGAGTATACACGTTTTTCACCATCAGAAAATGTCACAGTACCTTCTGTCCAATAACTATCATGAGGGTAATCTCCTCGTAAAATAAAGCCTAAACGATCAATCGTTACTTTTCGACCAAAATCAATTCTAAGACACGCATTCGGATCTTGGTTAATACCCCATGATTGATATGGGTAACGACCATGATACTCATTCGCTAAGATACCATCAATTGCATTTCTAGCAAAAAATGTTGTTTCATTACGGGTTTCAACATTCGCTGAAGCATGTGGATACGCCCCACTATCGTCTTTTTGATCGTGCGGATTTAATGCTAAGTTACGATATTGTGACACTTCATAATCCTTAGCGTAACGAACTGCCAAATAATGACGTTCCCCTTTGAACATATTTGGGTGATAAGCCGTACGGTATGTTTCAGTAATGACTTTATATTCCCATGTTTTTCCCGGAACATAAATAAAACTCTCATTAAGAGTACCATCTAAATCTACCATTAGATAATTATCTTCAGTAGATAAATCCACCTTAATAATATCGCCTTCCTGATACTCTTCTTTAAACCCTAAAAAAACTGACTCTTCAGCACTATGCTCACGTTTAACTTCTCCATCTTTATTCAAAATCGAAATCTTAATTGACATATTATCCCTCCTGAATTTTTAGCTCTATTTTTCTTTTAGTTTCATTTATTTGTTTAGTTAATGAATCAATTACTTCTTCATTAATTCTAAATTTAGGCATACTGACACTAAAAGCGCCGTACATGTTATCGCCTAATTCAATACTAGTCCCAATACAGAAGCAATCTTTTTCCATTTCTTCATCATCAAATGCCACACTTCTTTTCTTAACAACCTTTAGTTCTTCTAAAAGTGCCAATGAATTTGTAATGGTATTAGGCGTATAAGGCGCTAGGTCGGTCCTATCTAAATAAGATATAACCTCTTCTTCTGGCAACTCAGATAAAATCGCTTTTCCCATAGCTGAGCTATATAGCGGCCGAGTACTCCCAACTTTTGATGTCATATAAATAGACTGTTTCTTTGGCTCTAACTTGGTTAAGTACATCACCTCATCACCACTGTAAATTCCCAAATGAATCGTTTCATCCACTGAATCATGTAACTCCTCTAAATAAGGCGTTGCTGCCTTAACCAATACCGAATCATTTATGTATTTATTAGCATACTTGACTAGAGAAGGTCCTAATGTATATTCTTTTGTTGTATTATCACGTGTCACGTACCCGATTAAAACAAGGGTATCTAATATTTTCAATGTTGTTGAAGTTGTCATATCTGTTTGTTCTGCAATATCTTTTAAACATTTACTTTCAGATGAATTTGATAAATAATCCATAATTTTAGCGGCTCTAATTAACACTGTACCGTATGGTTTTTTTGAAACGTCCAAACCACCACTCCCTTTCTTTATCAGAAACTAAGTATACCATATAAGAAATAACATGAAAACCCTTGCTTCTTTATATCAAAAAAAGAATGGCCGTTTACATGGGCCATTCTCCTTCTAACAATTTAGTTACAGCATAAGCTACGCCGTCTTCATTATGATGAGTCGTAATATACTTAGCAGCTTCTTTAACAGATGGCATCGCATTTTCCATTGCAATACCCACGCCTGCATATCGAATCATCTCTAAGTCATTTTCACTGTCACCTATAGCGGCAATTTCTTGTTGTGTGATTCCTAATTCATCAGCTAGTATAGCTAAAGCCGAAGCCTTACTGACACCCTCAGCGGTCACTTCTAAACACCACTTATCTGGATAAACAACTTCCAATGCCAGCTTTTTTAATCCTTGATTTATTTCTTCTAACAACTCACTATCACTTGTTGAAAACAATAATTTTGAAAGGTTTGAAATATCCGAACCTAAATCATCTAGTGAGTTAATTTCATGAAGTGCTGGATTAAATGGAAATGAATCGTAAATCTCACGCTCACGAACGATAACATAAGATTTTTCACCTGTATTAAAATAACTGTTAACTCGATTAACACCATCTACAGACATCATATGAGAAACAACTTCTGGCTCAATGTAGCTAAGATAAAGAGGTTTATTCGCCTCAATATGGCGTACACCACTCCCATTTAACGTCACTACATGACCATTTATTCCTATTTCATTCATAAAATCTCGAGCCGATTCAAATGTGCGGCCAGTTGCAATCGCTATTTCTATACCTTGTTCAGCTGCTTTTCTCAAACTCAATTTGTTTTCTTCAGATATAACACCATTTGAATTCAATGTTGTACCATCTAAATCAACTACTATTAGTTTCGGTATCATTAGTTCTCCCTTTCATAACAAAATATAAGATCATACTTTTAAATTGGAGCTGTTGGTTTTTTAAAGTTATCTTGATTTTCTGTTTCAATATAAACCGGATGGTCTTTAAAACTAATAGTTTGTGGTAACTCTTTTTCAGTTTCAAAAATAACCAATTTATTGTCACCTTCTCTTAATAGTGGTGCTGGAATATAAAGATAACCAATTGGTCCAACATTCCAATATCTTCCTAAGTTCACACCATTCAAGAATGCAACACCTTTACCAAATTCTGTAATATCTAAGAAAGTATCTGCGACTTCGTTTAGCATCACATCATAATGATAAAAATGTCCAGCTTTCTCACCATCACAACTTGCGTCGTTAGACAGTTTTTCAATATTATCTAATGGTAAGGTATAAACAGTCCAATCTGATTCAAAATGAATATCCATCATAAAGCCACGCTGAATCCCTTTACGTTGACCCTCGCTCTGTAATAGCGGTCCATAATTAACACGTCCCATATTCTCAACAAGAATATCAATTTGATTGTCTCCAATTTCCATATCCAACATAAAATCAGTTAACAATTCTTCTTGATATAATGTTTTGACTAATTTTTGATTAACAAAAATATGAACACGATCTTGAGCACCCATTAATAGTCCACGCTGTTCTTTTTTAGCTGAATATACAGTTGTTCTATACAAAATATAGCCATAGTATTGGTCAAAAGCTTCCATTGTTTTAGGATACATCACATGTTGAGGGGTACTGATTTTATCTAAAACATCAAATAAGTTTGTTGCCTTAGTTAACTGACCGCTCCCTGACGTTTTACCTAAAACACGTGGTTCCGAAACAGGTGAATATTTGGATAAAATAGCTTGCGCTAATTTATATTTTTCAGTAGGGTCACCCCATTCTGTTAACAGCGCATCGTAATCATATGATGTTACTTGCGGAAGGCGTTTTAAACCTCTACTTGAACATCCATTCATAAAACCAAAGTTAGTACCACCTTGGAACATATAGAAATTAAGCGAACCTAAACTAACCATCTCTTCTAATACTTCAGCAAACTCCTGTGGGCTCCTGCGAATAATAGGCTCATTATATCTGTTGAACCAACCATCCCAGAATTCCATACACATCATAGGCATTTCAACATTTTTCTCATCAAAATAAGCTTGCATGTTACTGAAGTTTTCAGCTGCTTTTGACCCGAAGTTTCCTGTCGCAAGAATACCATCCTCTACTAAAGAACCGGCACGCAATGTTTCGTCCCAACTCCCATCAGATGTAAATAACGGAACGGTAATACCCTCATCTTTAATCATTTTAACAAGTGATCTAAGATACTCTTTTTCATTACCATATGAACCGTATTCATTCTCCACTTGAAGCATCAAAATTGGGCCGCCTTCTGTCACTTGTTGAGGTTTTAATCGTTTTAAAATCTCATGATAGAATGGAGCTACTTTTTCTAAAAATAACGAATCCGTTGTACGATAAATCATATCTGGATAGTTTAACAACCATCCAGGTAGTCCTCCAAATTCCCATTCTGCACAAATGAAAGGTGAGGGTCTAACGATAACGTATAGTCCTAATTCTTCAGCTAGAGTAATGAATTTGTTAATATCACGACCTTCTGAAAAATCAAATTCACCTTCTTTAGGCTCATGTAAATTCCAGGGGATATACGTTTCAACAGTATTACATCCCATTGCTTTTAAGTTATACAAAGAGTGCTCCCAGTAATCTGGATGAACTCTAAAATAATGTAAAGCTCCTGAAATAATTTTAAACGGTTCATTATCTAGTAAAAATTCCGATGTCACATTAAAAGTTGTCATTTCTTTCCCCCACCATTTTCATTATGTACTCTCATTTATTAACCTAATTTAGGAACTAAGTCATTCACACGTTTGATGCTAGCAGGACCTTCTTCAATAATGTTTAAAGGTTGTCCTGTCATACCAGCATTTAAATAGCTGATTACCATAGGCATATTCATACCTGAATACAATTCGATATCTTCACCTTGCATGACGTATTTAGAGATTTGGTTACATGGTGTACCACCTAACAAGTCAGCAAAAACGACAAGTTGTTCTCCTGCTGTTTCCGCTTTAATTGCTTCAAATTTAGCAACGTAATCTTCTTCACCCTCTTCAGGAAGTAAAGCTAATGTATAAATTTCTTCTTGTGGTCCAAAGATCATCTCTACACTTTTTTTCAATTCTTCACAAAAAATACCATGACTTGTTAATACTAATTTACTCATATCAAACTTCTCCGTTCTATAATAAATTCTAATTTTTAAAATTAAATTTTTGCAATTACACCTAAAGCTGACAATGCCACAGATACGAATAATACAATAAAAATCGCACGAGTTGCTGTCATATTTTTACGTCCTAATAACCAGTATACTAATCCAACTAGACCAGCAGGAACTAATTTTGGTAATACCATGTCAATTTTATCTTGGATATTAACTGCTAAATCACCGATTTGAGCAACGTAACCAATTTTAATATTAATCATTGTTGCAATTAACGCTCCAACCATGAATACCCCTAATAATGTAGCTGCATCTGTCAAAGCTGATAATTTACTTTGCATTTTTGTAACAAGGGTAACCCCTTCTTTGTAAGCAAATTCTAACTGTCTCCAACGGAAATACATAACACCGATATTAACTGCGATCCAAATGAAGATACCTGTCGGATTACCATTAACTGCCATATTAGCTGCAATAGCTCCAAATATAGCTGGTAATAACGCTGCGAAGATTGAATCTCCAATAGCGGCAAATGATCCCATTAACCCAACTTTAATCCCTGCAACTGTTTCTTTTGATTCAATTCCTTCTTTTTCTTCAATCGCTAAGTTAGTCCCTGTAATGATTGTATTAAAGAAATTACTTGTGTTAAAGAATTGCGTATGATTTTTCATCGCTTCTTTTAAGTCTTCTGTATCATCACCATAAATTTTTCTAAGCTGTGGTAACACAGTATATAAGTAACTTGTATTTTGCATTCTTTCGTAGTTCCAACCTAGTTGGAATGTGAATAAGTTACGACGGTTTACTTGATTAAAGTCTTTTTTTGTTAATTTATATTTAGAGTTCGTCATCTAGAATTTCTCCCTTCATATCATCCATTGATTGAGTTGTATCGGCTTCAACAGTTGCATTTGATGCAACACCTGCTGTAGCTGCCGCTGGTTTATTCATACTGCGGTTATATTCTGCTGCTGCAATACCAAAACCAATTAAAGCAATACCTAACATTGGTAAGCCTGAGAAGTTATGTGCGAAGTCTTTTGAAAGACCTGATACTGCACCACCTACGGCACCAACATCACCATAAATTGTAGCTAAGATTGCGGTTACAACAAATCCTAAGATTAAATAAGGGAAGTGTTTTTTAACTGGTAAGTATCTAAGTAAAATCGCAAAACCAACTGCTGGTAATACTGCACCCGCTGTTTCTAAACCTGTTGCTAACCAACTTAATTGGTTATTCATGTAATCTACAACTGTATTAACTAATCCTCCACCGAATGTTAAAGCTAAGAATACTGGTAAAGCACGTGATAATGCCCAAGGTAAAGCGCCTAATAAATAATTGCGTTCGATTGCACGGTAGTTATGATCTTCAATATGTTTGTCAATTCTGTGTGCGAAAAATGTATTCGTAAAACGAGCTAAAATATCTGTTTGAATTAATAGCGCTGCTACTGGTACAGCGATTGATGAAATTGCTAACTCTTTGTTCATTCCTAACCCAATTGAAAAAGCTGTCGCTAAAACTGTTCCTGAGTTAGCATCGATACGTGAAGATCCACCGAATGTCCCTACTCCAAGAACTGTTAATTGCATCGCTCCACCAATCATAAGACCAGTTTTCATGTCACCCATGATTAAACCTGAAATAAATCCTGCAAAAACTGCTGAACCTGCGCTTGAGTTAATTGTTAACTCATCACAAATTTGATATCCCGCATACAGCGTTAATAATAATATTTGCCACCATTCTATTCCCATAATAATTCCCCTCTATTCCTTTTTAATTTATAAGTCTTTTAATAATTCCATAAAGTCATTTGGTTTGTCGCCAGGAACCATTTGATTTGTTAATTTAACACCTTTATCAGCTAAAGCTTTAAAATCAGCAACATCTTTTTCAGTAACATTGATTGATTTATTAATGTGTGTTGTTTCTGATGTTTGTGACATATTCCCAACATTAATTGCTGTGATTGGAACACCTTTATTAACTAGTTCTAAAAGTACATCCGGTTTTTTCACGACGATAAATACTTTTTGCGAATCATATCGGCCATCTAAAATATTTTTAGCTGCTTTCTCAACAGGGATAACACTTAATTTAGTCCCTGCAGGACAAGCCATTCTTAAACCAGACTTTTCAATGTCACTTTGTGATACTTTATCATCTACAACCATAATTCTTGTTGCTCCTAGAGACGGTGTCCATAGATTTGCAACTTGTCCATGAATCAAGCGTCCGTCAATACGTACTGCTGTTATTGCCATATTTACCAGCTCCTTTTTTGTTTTTATCTTTTCTGAACATAAGTTTAAACGCTTACATTTAGAAGAGAATATTTATTCTACATCCCTATTACTTTTAGGAATAGGATTTCCCTATCCCTAAAGGCAATAAGACAGTGTATTTAAATTTCAGTTACTTCTATTTTACTTAAGTACTCATCAACTTTATCTGGATTAATAAAGCCTGTTTTCGCTTCCATTGTGTTTAACATACCAGCAGTCATCGCTAGTTTTAAACACTCTGAAATATCTTTTCCTTCAGATATAGCAACAGCCATTCCAGCTACCGTAGAATCACCGGATCCAACAGGATTAACCACTGTTATCTTCGGAATTTTCACTCTGAAAAATGTTTCGTTATGCTTAACAAACGCACCATCTGCACCCATCGAAACCATAATTAGT
This sequence comes from Vagococcus fessus, assembly GCF_003987565.1. Classification (GTDB taxonomy): domain Bacteria; phylum Bacillota; class Bacilli; order Lactobacillales; family Vagococcaceae; genus Vagococcus_D; species Vagococcus_D fessus. Next base: position 22,366 of record NZ_NGJY01000003.1, on the reverse strand, counting down.
GGAATCCCATCAAATAATGACTCACCTAAAACAGCTTTAAGCGATTCATCTGTTTTGATGCTCACTCCCATTAAGGCCTCTAATTCTTCTGTATTTGGTTTAATCATATAAGGTTTGGATTCGTTTTTCAAGACTTCCTCTAATGATTGGCCTGAACTATCAAGCAACACTCTTTTACCTGCTGCTTCTGCTTCTGATACTAATAAAACATAAAAATCAGTAGGTAATCCTTGCGGTAAGCTTCCTGAAATAGTAATCACATTCGCTTGTTTTAATAGTTCTCTATATAACTCTAAGAAAGAATCTGCTTCTTCCTTAGAGATTGTAGGACCTTTTTCTAATACTTCTGTTTGATTTCCTTCATGGATCAGAGCCAAACAATTACGAGATTCACTTGCTATTTGTGAAAAGTGATGTTCAATATCTGAACGGTTTAAATCCTTTTCAATATAAGCGCCTACTGTACCACCAACTAACCCTGTGGCCATAACTTTTGACCCTAATTGATGAGCGACACGTGTTACGTTCAAACCTTTTCCACCTGCACTTTTCAGTACATCTGAAACACGATTCACCGTATTTAACTCTAACTTATCCATCGCATACATCATGTCAACTGACGGATTCATTGTAACAGTCAAAATCATTTTATTCGCTCCTGACTCACCTATTATTTTGTTAATTTAGTTGTCCAAGGTTGTGCTGTTTTATTAATAACTGCATTTAACTCTTCAATATTTTGACGTCCTTCAGTTTTTAACCATTCGCGAGTTGCCGCTTCGCCTTCAGTTGCGAATACTTCAACCCCACCTTTCCAAGTTGCACGTCCACATAGTACACCATTAAATGTTGAACCTGCTTCATGAGCAAATACTAATGTATCTTGGAATAATTTAGCACTAACACCTGCACTTAAGAAAATAAATGGTAAGTGAGTTGCTTCACTTTGTTCTTTGAAGTAAGCAAGAGCTTCTTCTCTTGTATAAATAACATCCGCTGGATTTTCAGCAAAGCCTTCTACATAGTTCATGTTTACTGGTACTTCCATTTTTAATACTTCAACATGATATTTATCTTTAGAAAATTCTTTCATCATATCGTTTACTTTATGAGGTTTAACTTTAGCATATTCAGGGCTAGTCGCATCTGAGATAGTTGCATCATATGATACTAATTCTAAGTAGAATGGAATATCTTCAGCCACACACTCTGAACCTAAACGTTCAATGAAGGCATGCTTACGATCATTGATTTCAGCTGACTCATCAATATCATAGTAAAGTAGGAATTTAACAGCATCTGCTCCTGCTTCTTTAATACGACGAGCTGACATATTTGTAATTAAATCCGGGAAACGACCTGGTTCTGTTGCATCATATCCTGTTTGTTCATAAGCTAATAATAAACCTGCTTCATCGTCACGAACACCTGCTGCTGGTAAACCATATTCAGGATCTAATAAAATTGATGACGCATATGGTGTTAATTCTTCAGAAACTAATTTTTTGAATTCAACAATTGTTGTATCCACATCTCCTTGGAAGTTACCTGCTGCTAACATTTTTTTAAGAGCTCCACGTTGGTCGATTGCTAATGCTCCGATAATACCATCTTTAGTAGATAATTTTTCCATAGCTTTGTATTTATTTTCTGTGATTTTCATAGTAAATCTCCTCTTTTAAGTAAATTAGTTTTTTTAGAATTAAGTATTAGTTTGAATATGAATGAATTTTAACACCTTGAACAACACGATTAACTGTTCCTGTTGGTGATGGTGTATCCGGTGTATTTCCTACTTTTAATGACGCCATAACTGAAACAGTTTGAGCAAACATAACATATGGTAATGCTAAGTATGCATCAGGTAATGTCTCACCAGTTGTAAATTCGTATTTATCTTGGCTAAATGTTGTATCACGTTTAACAGTAATTGCACATACTTTTTCAGCAATTTCATCTGCAGCAACTTCTTCTAAAATATCTAAATCATACTGACGTGTGTACTCATTATTTGAAACAAAACCAAAAATAATTGTTTTCTCATCAACAAATGATTTCGGACCATGACGGAATCCCATAGATGAATCAAAGATTGTTGCGATTTTACCAGCTGTTAATTCTAATATTTTCAATTGTGCTTCTCTAGTCAAACCAGCTAAGCTCCCTGAACCTAAGTAGACAACACGGTTAAAGTCTAAATCTACTAATGATTGAATTTGAGTTTCATTAGCAACAACTTCGTTTCCTAATTGACTCATCATCTCTACATATGATTTCTTTTGTTCAAAATCAGCTGAATCAAATACTAATAAAGTAGTTAATGCCATACAGCTATAACTTCCAGTCATTGCAAATCCTTTATCGTTAGAATCTTCAGGCATTAATAATAACAAGTTTTTATCATCACCTTTAGAGTTGATTGCTAACTTTCCTTCAGCCGCACATGTAATTGTTAGTTGATAAAAATCTGGAATTAATTGTTGTCCCAATTGAACAGCTGCAACACTTTCAGGACTATTTCCGCTTCGTGCGAATGAAACTAATAAAGTTGGTATTTCTGGATTATAGAACTCATAAGGATTTGATACGATACCTGTTGTTGGGACGCTTTGTAAATCAAATTGTTTTTCATCTACTTTACTCTTTAAGTAAGCGATAACAGTATCACCCACATAAGCAGAAGTTCCTGCTCCTGTAAATATAACGCGTATATTTGAATGTTTAGTTTTTATAGTTGTTAAAAAACTTTCGATTGCTTCTTTACGTTCTGTATAAAGATCAAAAGCTTCTTGCCACAATCTAGGTTGTTGTTGGATTTCACGAGTTGTAATAATTGCACCTTTTTTCGTTAATTCTTCATCTGATAAATGATACATAATAAAACCCCTTTCTATTTTCGAAACTTCTAACTGGTACTTACTGGTAATGACCAGTTGCTATATGTTTAATATATCCCCTTTTACAATAGTTGTCAATTGCTTTGTAAAAAAAAGATACATTAAGCTTATCTAAAGTGCTTTACTTTATAATTAAACTGATCACTTCTTGCTGTACTAATCGTAAATTCTACCACTTTATTTGTTCTATCATATGCCACTCGTTTTAATTTCAAACAAGCGGACTGAATAGGAACATCTAACATTGCTGCTTCTTTTTCTGTTACTAAACTTGCAGAAAATTCTTCTTCTGCAAGTTTAATAATCTTATGGTAATCTTCATTAAAGACATTGTATAACGGTTTTTCATTTAATTTATCTAACGTTAATTCTGGAAAATCACTAACTGGAATATACGTATACTCTACCATCATCGGAAAACCATCCGCTAATCTTAATCGCTTTAGCTTATATACTAAATCAGTCGGACCGACATTTAATTTCCCACAAATATATTCATTTACATACACTTTTTGGAAATCTATTATCTTAGTCTGCGGTTCTTTCCCTTGCTGTTTCATTTGTTCAGTAAAACTATAATAATCCATCAAGTTTTGCTTATCTCGATTCAAACTTGCAACAAAGCTTCCCTTACCTGGTTGTTTATAGATGTACCCCATATTTTCCAACTCCGTAAGAGCTAATCGGACTGTTGTTCTGCTCACATCATAAACTTGACAAATCTCCCGCTCAGATAACATTTTATCATTAGGTTGCAACTTCTCTTCAATCTCTTTAACCAACAAATTTACAAGTTGGTCGTACAATGGAATTGCACTGTTTTTATTAATCATCAGGAACTCTCCTTGCTTGCTCTCTCATACATCTCTTTGATTTCTATCCCTTATAGTATAAGCTTTAGTTTTGTTTGTCAATTTGAGTTAGACGTTTGAATAATAACTTCCTTTATTTTTTACAGCAGTCTTTGGTAATCCCTCACTCCATTTTCAATGTTAACTAACGTGACCTTACCATACACCGCTTCATTTTCAACATAATAAAGCTTATGACCAGAAAATGTATCTTGATGTTGTAAACTAATTATTTTTTCATTATCGCCTATCGTTACTTTTATTCCCACACATTTATCAATAGAAACACCCCCTGCATTAGCAGATTGTTCAACTTTAGCTAACGTAGCAGCGGTCTGATTATTTAGGCTATAAACGGTATAACCAAAAAATGAGCCATCAAATTCACTAGACATTTTCAGCCGAGTTGTTTCTGACATTTTATTATACGTAGGTGACCATAATGACTCCTCCTTACTTATTTGTTGATAATTTTGATGAGTGTATAGGGTTGTTTTATCTCCACGAAACACTACTATCTTCTCAGAAATTTCCGGCGTAATCGTTTCGCCTAAATTTAAAAATTGCTCTACTTTATTATGTCCGGAAGCTTTTATATGATCCGTGACGATTAATAATTCCTCTTTTTGAAACCAGATAAAAGTTCGAGTCACTAATTTATTACCCGTTGACTGTTCTTCTAAATAGCTAATTTGTGTAGTTGTCACATCATTGTATGTAGAACTAACACTAGAAAGTGGTGTGGTTGATTTTTTAAATGCCCAAGAATCCTTGATTTCTGTAAACGGCTCTTCATTGATAACAAGAACATTATGAGATTTCGCTTCTTTTAATAATAGTCTCTCTGGAGTTTCACAATAAGTGTACCGTCCTGGGTCAATCATTACATCTTCCCCACTTACCATATAATCAAAATGCCCTAAAGAAGCATGGCCATGTCCACTACTGATAACACCATTAAAAATATGAAGAAAACTTGAGTCTGCTTCCCAATCTTTGTGATAGAAAAAATTCCCTGTTTCATAATCAATACATTGCTTTTGCTTCTTACTTGTTTGCAACTCGCCTAACCGCTTCTGAATATCTAGTACTTTAAATTTAGTCTTTACCGAGTCAAAAGTTAATACTAATAAATCCAGACATACTCTTTCGATATGTCGTGTTGGGAGCTCTTTATCTAAAATCAAACTAAATGTTTGAATCATATCGTCTATTTTTATTAAATCAGTGTCCCCTTGTTGTAAGATATAACCATTTGGTTTTACAAAATAAGGCGCGACTTCAAGCATTCGGTTAACTGTCTCCGTTATAACTGTCGGGCACTCATTTAAAACTTCTTTATAACTTAACATGACTAGAGAAAGTTGACGCCAAACTTCCATAAAGTAAAGTGGCGACTGTTCCCAGTGTAATCCTGAATTTTGAACTTGAAGTTGGCATTGTTTAACTAAGCGTGCTTCATTTCGTTCATAACTCTCGATAGATACCAGTTCTGGATGCTGATTCGCAAGCACTACAATCCCACTACTAATTAAAACTCCCCAATTACTTAAATCATATTTCGTTATATAGTGCTCATCTAAATAATTAACTTGCATTTTAAGTCCATCATCTAATTGTTTCTTTTCTTCAGGTTTCAAAAATTCTGATTGTTTTAATTCTGTATACAAAACAGACCAATACAGTACGCGAATACCTGTATCAATTGTACGCCATGCCAAGCCACCAGGCTCTGCACAATTAACCAACCATTCCAACATTAAGTCCTTTGCCTTAAGTAAGTACTTATCTTTATCTGTCACATAATAGGCTGTTAATAAATCAATCAAGTACTCTTGACGATTTAGCATAAAAATCCACTCTTCATCTTCATTAGGTGTATATAGCCAATCGATTTTTTTCATATTAATAATTTTATGGTAAGGTTCCATATCATAAGGATGTGTAAATACAAAATTATTTTCTAAAAGATGGTCCGCATTTTCAATTGCCTCAGCTGTCTTAGCAAAGTTATTTTTGTGTATCATTTTTATAAATTCAGCTTGCTTCATTTGAACATCCTCCTCAACTGTTTTCTTATAAAAAAAGGGTATAGGATAAAAATATCCCATACCCTTTCTCAGTTACCTAATTATTTAATTTTGCCAACCACTGACATTTTATCAATCTCAATCACTGTTTGATTAGCAATTTCTAACGAAATGGTCTCAGGATTTATTGCTTTAATGACCCCAATAATACCAGCTGCCATCATAACAGTATCGCCTTTTTTCAACTCATTTTGAAAAGCTTGTATCGTTTCTTGTTGTTTCTTAGCAGCCTTTTTCTTTGCTAATGGGATCGCAACTAAGTACAGCAATACCATTAAGATAATAAACGCAATTAGCAAATAATCTTTCATAATTAGATACCTTCTTCTTCCTCTTCATCAACCTCTTCAAAGGTTTCAGTTTCTGGTAATAATAACATTACTTCTTTCGCTTCAACTAAACTTCTTTGCAATTCAGCTTCAACATTGTCTTTATTTAATACTTGAAGATTAATTTTCATAACGATTTCTAGTAATAAATTAAGTGGGGCACTTGAAATAATATATTGCGTACGTTTGCCTTTTTCCATAATTAGGCGACTGGCAATTTGATGAGGTGCCCCACCAGTCATATCTGCAAATACGATAACTTCATCATAGTTATCTAAATACTCATTTAATTGTGTCTCATAATCAGCATGTGTTAATTCCTGATTCAAATTAAATTTTGTAATATTCTCATCTGTTCCTGATAATAATTTTAACGCTGAAACCATGCCATCAGGATAATTGCCATGTCCAACTACACATATATTAAACATAATTCATACCTACCTATTATTTTAAGATTCCTAGAGCTGATAACGCAACTCCGGCAACGATTAGTAAAAGGATCAATTTATATGTTGACCATTTGTACTTTCTAATTAAAACATAAATTCCGCCAGTAACCAAGACTGGTAACATATTTGGTGCTATTTTATCAAATACTGTTTGTAAAGCGACAACTTGTTGTTCACCCTCTACTGTAGTTGAGTATTCCAAGGCTAAATTAACTTTAACAAAGGATACAGCCAACCCAGAGATTACGGTAACACCGATTGTTGTTGCAATTGTAACGATTGATGCCATTTTTTCACTTAATGTATCGATAACGCTTGTACCTAATTTGTAACCTAAGTAACCCATTAACATTCTAATACCGAATGTAATACCGAACATTGCTACGATAAAGAAGATCGGACCCGCTATTAAACCGTCCATTGCCATCCCTGCACCAATTGTTGAAAATAGAGGAGCTAATCCAAATTGTGATAATGAATCACCAATACCAGATAATGGTCCCATTAAAGCAAATTTAATCGCACGAGTATCCTCTTCACTTTGACCATTATCATACATAGCTAATTGCATACTTGTAATAAAAGGAACTAATTGAGGGTTAGTGTTATAAAACTCTAAGTTCCCTGCAGTTACTTCACGTAATTTTTGCTCATCATCTTTGTAGATTTTTTTCAAAGCTGGAAAAATTGAGTTTGCGTAACCTGTTCCTTGGTAGTTACCATAGTTAAATCCGTTTTGTAAAAGATATGAACGTAAGCTTGCAACAGCATAATCCTTTGGCTGTAATACTGGTTGTCTAGATTCCATCTTCAAAAACCTCCTCGCCTTCTTCTTCTTCGCTTGAACCGTTACCGCCATTGTAGAAGTTGTTAAATGCTAAAATTGCTCCTACAAACGCTAAACCTATAACTGGCATAGCTAAATATGAAATACATACATAACCTAAAATTAATGCTGGAATGTATTCTTTTTTAACCATAACATTTAAAATCATTGCAAAACCGATTGCTGGTAATAATCCACCGGCAACTGATAAACCATTCATTAACCATTGTGGAATAATCTCAACAAAGCTACGTAATAGATCAATACTTAATGTCGCTACTAACCCCACTACGAAACCAAAAATTGCAAATAAAATAGCTGTTAAATTTGATGACAATTTGAATTTTTTATAATTTCCTTCAAGTAACGCTTTTTTCGCTTGTGTTAATGACCCTGCATTTAATGAGTAAATAAATGTAATCATAAATTGAATCATAACCGCGAATGGTAGAGATAATGCTAATGCTTTTTCAGGTGTCATGCCTTGATCTTTAAGTGCAATCGCCATAATAGTCCCTACAATACCAGGTCCGATTGGGTTCGGCGGTACTGTACCACCCGCTCCAACACCAAATCCCATGAAAGCAAGTTCTGCTGTTGCCCCCATAATTAAACCTGTTTGAACATCTCCTAAAATTAGTCCCACACCAAATGATAAGAAAATAGCTCTGTTAGTGTAAGTCCCCATGATTTGTCCTGTTAAACAGAAAGCTGCGAACAAACCAACTAAAATACCCTGTGTCAATGTTGCATCCATTGATAACTCCTCCTATTCAATTAATTTTTTGCGATATATTCATTTAAATCTAATTCAACACCAGCGTCTCCGCCAAGTGGTGTTGTCTTAGTATTAAATACAACCCCATGATTATTTTTTAATGCTTTAAGTGCCACAATATCTTCTTCACCTACTGAAATGTAGTTAGATAACTTTGTTTTGCCTTCTGCAAAATGAATATTTCCAACGTTTAATTCTTTAATTGGAACGCCACCTTCAACTAAACGTAAAACATCTTTTGGATCTTTACATACTAAGAATATAGATTGTTTCGGTGATGCTTTATGAATTTTTTCGCATGTTTCTTCGATGTTAAAGAAACGCATCCCAATCTTTTTATTAATAAGTGACTTCATCAACGTTTGTTGAATTGAGTTTGTTGACACTTCATCATTGGCAACGATAACTAAGTTGGCTCCTAAAGAGTTAATCCATAATTGTCCTTGTCCGTGAATTAAACGCTCATCAATTCTTACCATTTTAATATTTGGTTCTGTCATTTTAATTTCCCCTTTTCTTTTTACCAGTATAATTCCCAGTCTTTATAAAATCTAACTAATGCTTCTAAATAGAAGTAATCGCCCCAGATATTGCCTTCATCAACACCTTTACCAGAATGCCATGAGTAAACACCATGTCTTAATAATGCATTTTCTGTATTCAAATCTTTATAAGTATAGTTTGTCATCATTGCACGCATCATTGTGTGCATACTTTGTTGATAAACTTGTCTTTCTGGATCTGTTTCAGGTAAATATTTCAACATTTCGTGCATTCCACAAACAGCAATCGCTGATGATGATGAATCACGAGATTGTAAATCACCATCTGTAAAGATTAAATCCCAGAAAGGAACATTATCTTCTGGTAGACGATTTAAGAAGTAATTTGTTACCGCTTTAAAATCAGGGAAGATTGATTCATCTTTATTCGCATAATATTGTAACGCTGTCCCGTAAATTGCCCACGCTTGACCTCGCGCCCAACTTGAGTCATCTGCATAGCCTTGACGTGTCATTCCTTTAACAGGTTCACCTGTTTTAGGGTCAAAGTAATAAGTATGGAAAGTTGACGCATCTTCTCTAAACGCTGTTTCCACTGTTGATTTATAATGCGTATTTGCCATATCCACATAACTTGAATCGCCAGTTTCTTCAGCAGCCCAATATAATAGTGGGATGTTCAATAAGCAATCTACGATTAAACGATAGTTATCTTCTGCCCCTAATTCGCCCCACGCTTGGATAAATCCACCTTTTTCTTGGTAACGACTTGCTAATTGATCTGCTGCTAATAAAGCAGCTTTTCTAGCATTTTGATTCCCTGTTAATTTGTATGCGCTAACACAAGATGGAATATATAAGAAACCTAAGTCATGATGGTCTACTTCTATTTTATTTTCAATACGGTGTAGGAAGCTATCAACATGTTTTTCACCAAGAATACGGTATTTTTCATCTCTAGTGACGTCATAGGCTAACCAAACCATTCCTGTCCAAAAACCGTTTGTCCATTCTGTATTATCCATTAAGACATATTCGCCTTGTTTAGTCGCTGGCCACGGAAAACGTTCGCCAAACTTAATCATATTATGATCAACTAATTCTAAAGCTTGTTTCATAGCCTTTTCAATTTCATCACGAGTGATTAGTCCTTGTTGATAAAAACGATGACTATTCTCTAATTTCTCAATTTTCATTTGTGAGTCTCTCCTTCATTTCCTTTTTACACTTTATATATAAGCAAATAGCGTGCCAAAAAAAATAAAGCCTATAATATAGGCTTTATTTTTTAATTTTTAGATGTATTTTCACTTTTATTGGATGTAAGAGACTAATATTGGAAGTTATTTAGATTTAAACTAAACAATTGATGTAAATAAGCAATCTCTCCTAAATCTACTTCAGCATGATAAATAGATTCAAATTTAGCTAGTCCATCTTTTATTACTTTAATAAAATACTCATGCTCTTTAGAAAATTCACTCAAATCTGTTGAATGATTTTCAACATACGTACGAGTAATAACACGCTCAATCATACAACTAATATGAATATATAAAGCTGTTCTTAAGTTATTTGGAATACTTAATTGGAATTCCTCTTCCCATAATTCCATCATTTCGGTAATCAGTTGAATTGTTTTTTCTGGATTTAAGATACTCAACATCGTTACCAAATTCTCAAGAGATAAGGTCTTCATTAAACCATTATTCAAATTATGAATCTCACCTGCTGTTAGATACTCATCAAACATCCGAGATAAATGATTAATTCCTTCTTCACTCATAATATCATCCAATCCTAAGAACTGAACATCTTGTATTTTAGGATCTGTCGTTCCAATACTTCCAAGAACCTCATATCTAGCAAAGAATGTTGTATTAGTTTTCATTGTTGTCAAATGTTTAAAGTCTGTCACAACTAATTGAATATTAGCAGACTTGGGCAAGTTTTCCTCAAAAATATCTTTTAATTTATTCGCAGTTCCAATTCCCGTTTGACATGAAATAATTAAAGCTTTCTCTTTAGGTACCTCTGGTTCAAACACTGAACACTCTGAATAATGACTCTCAGAGGCTTTTAACGCTAATTGTGAGATATTTTCTTTATTTATAATTTTAAAACCAACATCTAAAGCGAGTTTTGTAGAGACATTATCAATAACTGCAAAAGGCCCCTCTACCCTATCTTGAATAGCCAATCTCAAATCCTCTGTATGACCAATATCTATTAGTATCACAGTTCCATTACGTGTTTCATGTAAGGATAAATAACGTTTTAACTTAGCTGTAATTTCATTAAATGATACATCCAAATCCATATCAATACCATGAAAAACACGTTCACCAATCATTTTATTAGCGGTTTGAGACAAACTACTTGCTGTTGTAGGACCGTGACAAATAATAACACCTTGAATTTTATCTATAGAAAAAGCATTATAATAATATGTCACAATAATCGTAAACATCAAACTATCAAATCCGCTTAACCGATCTGATAAATAAGGTAACAACTGACACAATAATTCTTTTAGTAACTTAGCATGACTCGATGGTACAGAAAGCTCTTCTTCAAGTATAGATAGTATCTCAACCACTTCTGAAGTTGTGACATCATCATACTTATTAACAGAGATAACTAATTCTAAATAATCTCCAATAAGCTGTTGGGCTTCATGGCTAAATTCAATTTGATTTTTTTCAAACATCGTTGTACTAATATAAGACATTGTATCTTTAACAGAAGTATGAACTTTGGGATCAATTAAATTTTGACTTTTATGACGTGTAATCAATTGTTCTAATTTATCGAAACATTTATTGACATACTCTGAACCTGTGTATTTTCCATTCAAGAGCTGTTCATTATAAGTTACAATTTTTTCATTCATCTTAAGGAACAGATTTCGTGTTTTATTATGATCCGGATCATTGATAGTTCCATCAGGGTATACCTCTATTCGTTCTTCACTAAACATATCAACATATTTTATAGCATCATTTTTCATAGATTTAGGTAAGTAACTTACATTAATATCTATCGGATCATTATCATTCTCTAAATTAATAAATGCATTTCCTACTAATGATTTGACTAAGTTTTTCATCTCTCCCACATTTCCAGTATAAGAATATCTTACTAAAAAATGAAATAACTCGTTACTTATAAAGATAGGGCGATTAGTACTCTTACATTCATTTTTTAAAAAGTACAATAAGAATTCCTTCTTCTCTTGATACCCTCTGGCATCTAAAGATGGTACTTTTGTTACAATTGGAATACGTCTAATAAATGTTTCAAGTAAAAAGTCATCAATCTCTTCAGTTGTGGCAAAAACTAAACGAACTTTAGCTTCTGACCACTCTTTATTTTCTCCTATAGGCTTATATTTACCTTCATCTATAAAGTAAAATAACTTTTCTTGACTCTCTGATGATAGCCTGTGAACTTCATCTATGAATAAAATCCCCCCATCACTAGCATCAATGATTCCTTTTCTATCTTCATAAGCTCCAGTGAAACTTCCTTGCTTATAACCAAACAGTTTCGAAGATAATAATTCTGGATTATCGGCATATTCAGCACAGTTAAATATTTCTAATGGTGCCTCTTCAGGTAAAATACTTTCTTTTTTAGCATAATCATATAATTGTTTCACCAGAAATGTTTTTCCAGTCCCTGTATCACCTGTTAATAGTAGAGGTAAACCATTAGTCGGATATTTCAAAGCTACCTTACATTGCCTTAACACTTCAGATAAACTTCTCTTAGCTCCGATTAATTGGTCTAAACTATTACTTTTACATTCTTTTTCTACTTCCTTAAAACTAGAAAAAATATCTCTATCAGGATACTTACCAAACAACTCCTTAAGTAAACTCACCGGTAAATAAAAAACAGGTTTTGTATTAATTTTAACTAATTTTTTTTCTTTAAATAAACTATTGAGGTAATGATTAACCAATGTTACTTTTTGGTCAGATATAGCCGCTATAGTCTGAGTTGTTGCAAATTTATAATTTTCAGAGGTGAATGCTTCAGCTTTTCTACCCTCATTTATTAAATAATCAAGATAATCATTTTTCTTCATAATACTCACCCTTATCCATTTAAGAAATTTAATGTTTGTTATTTTCAATGATTACCTTGAATGATATAGAAAAACGCTAACAAAATCAAGTAGTTGTTCCTAAAAGAATATACAAAAAACACCGTAATTACAATATTTATTGCACTTACAGTGTTTTTTTATTCTATATAAATTTATATAAACGTAGTTAGTTGTCCAAAAACTATACATATTAATAAGGAAACAGAATTTCCTATTAAGAAATACCGTTGAACAATCGCTCTAACACTTTAAGAGTCAAACGACGTCCTTTCCCAGCAAATGGGAAAGCATGCATATGCATTGCCGGGTTAAAATTAGCTTCAATAATACCATATCCAGGATTATCTGGCGTTACCTCAGCATCAACATCTGGAATGATTAAATCAATTCCACTTATTGTCGCACCTAATGCTTGAACTGCCTTAGCGGCAACCTCTTTATAATACTCTGGCATCTCATCTGTCATATCAATAGAATCGCCACCCGTACTTACATTAGAATTTTCTCTCAAGTAAACCACTTGATCCTTCTCTAGTACGCTCTCTACAGTTAGTCCTTGTTCTTTAAGCATTAGCTTTTCAATCGGTCCTAACTCAATTAATTGTAACGGTGTACGGTGTTTCGTTCCACGTAAGCTATCTTGATTTTTCACCTCAACGAGTTGAGCAATAGTCGAAACTCCGTCTCCCTTAACATTTGCCGGTACACGAAGCATAATCGCCTCTGTCTTATCACCAATAACAAAAAAACGGTACTCTGTTCCTGGTAAGAATTCCTCAACTAATACCTCAGTATCCTCTTTAAACGCAATATCAATCGCTTCAGAATAGTCTTCTAAGCTTGCGCCCTCTTTAAAGATTGAAATTCCTAAACCATAATTCGTTGACTTAGGCTTAACAACAATCCCACGGTCAATAAAATAAGCATAACTAGCAATTGCATCTTCTTTAGTTGTAAACTCTTTACCCGCTGGCACTTTAAAACCTGCTTGGTCTAAAACTTTTTTGGTCACTGTTTTATTTTCCATCATAAGTGACACAACATACGTATCAAGACTTGTCATATTCGCTTTTTTAACGTATTCTACTTTACCATCAAAACTCAATTTTAAAAATTGATCTTGACGGTCTAAAATTTCTGCTGAAATCCCTTTTTGTAAACAATCAAATAACAATAACTGTGTTGATAATTCCATATCACGGAACCCTGCTAATTGATAAGGTTTCTCCCAAGCACTTGCTTGATAAGTATTTCCTAACTCTATCGCAAATTTTTCTTGCGTTTCTTGAGCTTTAATTTCAGTTAACATCTTACCTGCTAATGTTTCTTCAGGATTAGCTAACAACCTTCCTAACTCTTTAACTAAACCAATGTCATCATCAGATGATTCGATACTTTCCATCATCTCTAACCAGGCAATGAGTAGACGTTCGCCTTCTTCAATCTGACTTGTTGGAGCCAAAGGATTTTCTAAAGCCACTTGATTATTTAAACGTTCACCTTCACGTAACCACTCATCACTGTCAATCGGTGCCTCATCTAACCATAGCATTAGCATTAAGAAATAATGTAATAACTTAATCTGCTCTTCTGTAATACCATAATTGGCAAATGGGTTGTTATCAATATTACGAATCTCGATGTACCCCACACCTTTTTCTTGAATAGCAGCAACTGAACTGCCACCACGTAAACGAACGGCAGAATAAAATTCTTTCTCTTCTGAGATTTTGCCAGTTTCAACCAATTTTTGAATGCTCGTCGCATAATCATCCATTGATTTATATGAGACAAAAACTGACTCATCATTCGTATAGCCAAAATTACTATTCCGAATACTTCTAACAGGCATATTCGGTCTACCTTTCGGACATCCCGTAAAATAGCCTTCCTCAGATAACGGTGCGGCACCCATCATATACGTCACAAACCAACGGTAACGTAAATAATTACGAGATACCTTTAAATACACATCCGTCTTAAAATCTTTGAACGTTTGTGTACTGTCTGATTTTTCATGTAACTGTTTTAAAAAAACAGAATCAAATTCAAAATTATAATGAATCCCACTTACCATCTGCTTACGCTTTCCATAAGTCTTAGCTAAGTGTTCTCGATAAGCTACATCTTTATCCGATGCCAATTTGGCAATCTTAATCGCGTCATCATTTTCAGGTAAAACTGGTGGCATACTTAACGGCCAAAGCATTTCATTTTCTGGTAATGTTCGTCTTACCACATCATGCAAACTTGCTAGATGCTCAAAAACTTCGCGTTCTGAATTCGCAACAGGTGTAATCATTTCAACCTGAGTTTCACTAAAATCCGTTTGAATCGTCGGATGAAAGGCTCTATTACCAAACTCTTTAGGATGATCTGTCGTCGCTAACTCACCTGACAAGGTCACACGCTGACTTTCTTTTTCTATTCCAATACGTGATTCTTTAAATAACGAACGTATTGGTAACTCACTTAATAATTGCTGTATATTTTTCATAGGGCTTTTCACCTCATTCTTTGTTCATTTTCAGAACTAAATTATAGCATTCTCGCGTTAAAAAAGCTTTAATTTGAGCTTATTTAACGCCAATAAAAAAAGATGAACTCATAATAGAGTCCATCTTTTGGATTAATCCATTAGGCCTTTAAATAAACCTTGAACATATTCTTCTGGTTTAAATGGATATAAGTCTGCTAACCCTTCACCTAAACCAACTAATTTAACTGGTAAGTGCAATTCATTACGAATCGCTAACACAATACCACCTTTAGCTGTGCCATCTAATTTTGTTAAGACTAAACCTGTTACATCCGTCACTTCTTTAAACTGTTTAGCTTGAACCATTGCATTTTGTCCTGTTGTCGCATCAAGTACTAATAACACTTCATGAGGCGCATCAGGAATTTCACGCTGAATAATACGTTTAATTTTTTCTAGCTCATTCATTAAGTTTACTTTATTTTGTAAACGTCCTGCAGTATCAACTAGTAAAACATCTGCCTCTTGCGCTTTAGCTTGTTCGATCGCATCATAAACAACAGCTGCCGGGTCACCACCAGCATTGCCACGAACAACCTCTACTTGTGCGCGTTCGCCCCATACTACTAATTGGTCAATCGCACCCGCACGGAACGTATCTGCGGCAGCCATTAAGACTTTTTTACCTTCTAATCGATATTGATTGGCTAATTTACCAATACTTGTTGTTTTCCCAACACCGTTAACACCAACAAATAACATGACTGTTAACTCATCTTTTTGTAGGTTAATTTCATTATTTTCATCTTGGCCTTGTTCCTCATAAACTTCAACCAATTTATCAATAATAACACGTTGAACATCTTCTTGTTTTTTAGCATTTTGAAGCTTCACTTCTTTACGTAAATCTTCTGTAATTCTCATTGCTGTTTCAAATCCAACATCGGCTGTTATTAATGTTTCTTCTAATTCTTCAAAGAAATCTTCATCTACTTTACGGAAATTAGATAATAATTCATTAAAGACTTGAGAGAAGGTACGGCGTGTTTTCTTAAGCCCTTTAGCCATCTTTTCAGATGATTCTTCTGACTCAGAAGTTTCTTCTTTCTCTGGTTCTGGTTCTGTCGTTTCAACTTCTACGACTTCTTCTGCTGCTTCTGGTTCTGTCGTTTCAACTTCTAGGACTTCTTCTACTGCTTCTGGTTCTGTCGCTTCAACTTCTACGACTTCTTCTACTGCTTCTGGTTCCGTTGCTTCAACTTCTACGACTTCTTCTGCTGCTTCTGGTTCCGTCGTTTCAACTTCTACCACTTCTTCTACTGCTTCTGGTTCCGGTTCCGTTGCTTCAACTTCTACCACTTCTTCTACTGCTTCTGGTTCCGTTGCTTCAACTTCTACGACTTCTTCTGCTGCTTCTGGTTCCGTCGTTTCAACTTCTACGACTTCTTCTGCTGCTTCTGGTTCCGTTGCTTCAACTTCTACGACTTCCTCTTCCTGTATCTCAGGTGTTTGTGGTTCATCAACATTACCACCGAACGCTTTTTTTATCTTCTTAAAAAATCCCATTCATTTCGCCTCCTTCTAGTTTAATACAAATTTTTCGACAGCAACTGCTACGCCGTCATCTTCATTGCTTACCGTAATATGTTGCGCGACATTTTTAACAACATCACTACCATTTTCCATTGCGACACCTAAACCAACAAATTCAATCATTGATAGATCATTTTCTTCATCACCTAATCCCATCATTTCCTCTGGCTTGATATCTAGAATCTCCCCTAAACGTTTCAAACCGAAGCCTTTAGACACTGTTTTTGGTAAAAATTCAAACAAATACTCACCTGATCTGACAATATTATATTTCTCATGATAGGACTTAGGTATTTTAGGTAAATGCTCATCAATTAACTTCGGCCCTACTGCACAAACCATTTTATTAATACCGTCTAATTTACTAGATTCTTCTAAATTAATTTCACCATATGTCAGTAATGGGTTTAACGTATAATATAACGACTTAGAATTTTGGGGTTGCGGTTGAACAGTTAAAACAGAGCTCCCTACAACTAGGTCTAGAGGTAGACCCATATCGTAAGTTAAATCATAGATATCTTCAAGATTATCCTGCGTCATCAATTGTTTCGCAATAACCTCTCCCGTATCATTACGCTGGATCAAGCCGCCATTAAAAGTCACAGCATAATCCCCTTCATCTAATAAATTCAACGTTTCTAAATGACCGACAACTGAATTTAAAGGTCTGCCTGTACAAAGTACAACCTTAACACCCTGTTCTTTTGCCTTCATTAACGTTTCACGATTTTTATCTGAAATAGTTTTATCATCTTTTAATAAGGTACCGTCTAAATCAATTGCTATTAATTTTATCATCTTGGCTCCCCCTCTTTAATTCCTAATCTCCGACTTGTGGTTTAATATCTCCACGGTCATTCACATCTTCTAAACGAACTGACACAATATTTGACACACCCGATTCTTGCATCGTCACACCATATAAGACATCTGCAGCTTCCATTGTCCCTTTACGGTGAGTAATCACGATAAACTGAGTATCATCTTCAAAGTGACTTAAATACTGTCCAAATCGAGCAACATTCGCTTCATCAAGCGCTGCTTCGACCTCATCCAACACACAGAAAGGAACGGGTCTAACTTGAATAATCGAGAATAGCAAGGCTATCGCCGTTAAGGCACGCTCGCCACCTGATAATAGAGTTAAACTTTGAAGCTTCTTACCTGGTGGTTGCGCCACAATTTCAATCCCTGTATTAAGTAAATCATCAGGATTAGTTAATTGTAAATCAGCATGTCCGCCACCAAACATATTAGGAAATACCACTTGGAATTTATCACGAATAGCAATGAATACTTCTTCAAATTTCTCTTGAACCACACGGTCCATCTCATTCATTGTATCAAATAAACTCCCTTTGGCTTCTAATAAATCATCGCGTTGCTCAATTAAGAATGTGTAGCGGTCATTCACCACATCATACTGTTCAATGGCTGCCATATTAACAGGCCCTAATCGGTCGATACGTTGTTTTAATTCCTTAATTGACGTCTTAGCTTCTGCTATATCTTCCACTAACACAAAACGTGCTTTAGCCGCTTCATAGTTCATACTATACTCTTCTTGCAGTTTCTGAAGGGCGTTATCTAGCCCAACTTCAGATCTATTTTTCAAGACCTCAACTTCAGACTTCTCACTTGATAATAATAAGTGATCTTTATTAGCTTTTGTCAATTGCTCATCTGTATCCGTAATAGAGGCTTGGACTTGTTCACGTTCCGCTTTAAGAGTCACTAACTTCTCTTGTATCTCTAACTTCTCAGCATGTAATTTCTGCATTTTTTGCTCAATCTCAGCTTGCGTTTCTTTATGAGTTGAATGGTTAGCTGTTAACTGTTTTAATTGTTGGTTCAATTTAGCTAAATCAGACTCAACCTCTTCTACATTCTTCTCTTTATCCGTTAAAGTATTTTTTACATGCACACACTGTTCACTTAAAACCGCTACTCTCGCCTGATAATGTTGTAACTCTTTTAGTGCTTCTTCACGTTTTTGAGCCGTTACTTCTTCTCGCTCATCAGTCGCTGCCATTTCTTTATCTAAACGTTCACGCTCTGCTTTTAACTCTTCAATCTGTGTTGTCAATTGTTTTTTTTGTTCTTCATAACTCGCTAAGAAATTATTTAATCCTGCGGTTTCATGTTCAAACAACTGCAACTCACGTGTTAATTGCTGTTGTTCTTTTACCAGCATATCCACTTTATTTTTTAAATCTTGCTCTTTAAAGCGACTTGATTCTACCGCTTCACGAGTGACCTCAAATTGCTCTTCACTTGTCTTAACTAATTCTTTCAAATCTTGAACTAATTTTTCGCGCTTGGCTAATTCACTTTCCATTAAAGACACTTGTTCTGTTAATTTCTGTAACTCTTCACCTTTAGAAAATAGATTTCCTTTGCCACCTTTTTTAGTCGCACCACCCGTCATTGAGCCGCCTGGTTTCATCACATCACCTTCTAGTGACACGACACGGTATTGATACTGTGTTTGTTTCGCGATTGCATTAGCACTATCTAAATCTTTAGCTAAAATCGTCGCACCAAGTAAGCTTTTAACAACCGGTTTTATTTTGGCATCAAATGTAACCAAATCAGACGCAATCCCCATATACCCAGGAATGCCCTCTATCATTTGAATTCTATCTTTCGGAATATGTCTTGGTTCAATTATCGTTAGTGGTAAAAATGTCGCACGACCTAAACGTTTTGATTTAAGGTATGAAATTGCGCCACGAGCAGCTTTCTCATCTTCCACAATCACATTCTGAGCACTTGCTCCTAACGCTGTCTCGATTGCCAAGCTTAGCTCCTTAGGTACTGTTACTAATTCTGCTACAGCCCCAACAATTCCTTTTAATTCAGACTTCTCTTTCAAGACTGAACGAACCCCTTCAAAGAACCCTGCGTAACTTTCTTGAAGTTCCTGTAAACTCTTCAAACGCGCTTTAGCTTGTTGCAATGTTCCCATCGCATCATACATTTGCTTTTCTTTAATCACTAACTCATCTTTACTACCTAATGCTTTTTTGCGATGAGAGTCAGATTGACTCGTTAAATCTTTCGTAGATTCACAAAAATCAGCTAATTCTTTCTCAGCTTGCTCTTTCTTCTCTTGAATTGCCGCTAATGATTGGTGCAGTTCATCATGACGTTTTACTGCTGAATGATTTTTAGAACTTTCTTGGTCATACTGACGCTCCAAATGCTTTAAATCATTCCCCAAATTAGCTTGCTTTTGCATCACTTCAACATAATCACTACGTAAATCAGCTAGCTGCTCCTTAGCAGAACGACTATAGATTTCAACACGCTCTGTTAGTTTTTCAACTTCTTCCATCGCGTTCTTTTTATCCTGTTCTTGGTGTTTCAAATCAGCAATTAAGGCTTCACGTTCTTCTTTAAGTTGTGCTAATTTTTGGGTCAGCTTTTCATGTGATTCCGCATAATCAGCAGATGTTTTAGCCGTATTTTCACGACGCTCTATAAATAAATTCTTTTGACCCTCCGCCTGTTCATACAATTCAGATGTTCGAAGTAACTTTTGTTGATACGTTTCCAACTGCTCATCCAGATGTACACGACGCTCTCTCAAGTCAACTAAAGACGTTTCATAGCCGGCTACAGACTGTGTCATAACAGTTAATCTCGCCTCAAGCTCTTTTAACAACTCACTCTTTTTATTCCACGTTTCCTTTAGTTGCTCAATATCCTTAACCGTAACACCTACATCTAACGTTGTTAATTCCTCTTTCAAGGCAACAAATTCTCGAGCTACCTTACTTTGAGCCGCTAACGGTTCTAATTGCGCTTCTAACTCATAGACAATATCTTGAACACGATTCAAATTATCTTCTGTTTCAAATAATTTACGTTCTGCTTGTGTCTTACGCTGTTTATACTTCAAAACCCCTGCAGCTTCTTCAAAAATACCACGACGATCTTCTGGCTTACTATTAAAAATCCCCTCTACCTTACCTTGAGAAATAATAGAGAATGATTCTTTCCCTAAACCAGAATCCATAAATAATTCAACAACATCTTTTAAACGACAGGGTTGTTTATTAATAAAAAATTCACTCTCACCCGTTCGTTTCAGTCGGCGAGTCACACTAACTTCACTAAAATCAAGTGGTAAAAATTTTTCTTCATTATCTAAAACAACTGTCACTTCTGCAATATTTAACTGCTTACGCTTCGTCGTTCCTGCAAAAATAACGTCTGGCATCTTACCCCCACGTAAACTTTTGGCAGATTGCTCTCCTAAAACCCAACGAATAGCTTCTGTGATATTACTCTTACCACTGCCATTAGGGCCAACAACAGCTGTTAAACCTTTATCAAATTCAATAACTGTTCTATCCGCAAATGATTTAAAACCTGCAATCTCTATCTTTTTTAAATACACGACTGGCCCTCCTCTCAGATTTTCTCTCTAAAAAGAGAAAGTCAGCTGAACAAATGCCAAAGACTCATTCATCCAGCTGTAGCTGTCTCTTATTTGTGTAGTTGTTTAATTGCAATAGCTGCCGCTTGTTGCTCAGCCATTTTTTTCGATTTACCTTTACCTTTACCTATCACTTTATCACCAACACTTACCTCAACAAAAAATTCACGTTCATGGGCAGGGCCTTCTTCACTAACCAGTGTATAAGTTATCGCCACATCTCCATTACGTTGTAAAATTTCTTGTAAAGCTGTTTTATGATCCATCTCATGTGAAAAAGCACCAGATTCTATTTTAGGAATAATAACTTGATGAACAAATTTAACTACCGCTTCTAGTCCTTGGTCTAAATACAATGCGCCTAAAAATGATTCAAATAAATCACATAGCAACGCTGGACGCTTACGGCCGTTAGAATTTTCTTCACCTTTCCCTAATCGTACATGCTTATCAAATTCACACTCTTTAGCAAATTTTGATAAACTATCTTCACAGACAATAGCTGCACGCATCTTCGTTAATTTACCTTCAGATAAATCAGTATATGTTCCGTATAGATATTCAGAAATAATCAGTTCTAAAACTGCATCTCCTAAAAACTCCAAACGTTCATTATCTGTTAGATCTAAATAACGATGCTCATTCACATAAGATGAATGGGTAAAAGCTTGTTCCAGTAGAATTGTATTTTTAAATTCTACATTGTAATTCGTCTTAACTAATTTAATCAATTCTTCTGTCATTGACATCACCCTCTATATTTTTACTACACTTCCTTCATTATACTGGTTTTACCGACTTTTTTAAATGATTTAGCCAAAATAACTTAAATACTTATATAAAACAAAAAAAGACACATCGAAATGTGTCTTTACCGTAATATCTAAGCGTGGCAACGTCCTACTCTCACAGGGGGAAACCCCCAACTACCATCGGCGCTAAGAAGCTTAACTTCTGTGTTCGGCATGGGAACAGGTGTATCCTTCTTGCCATCGCCACCACACTTT
>NZ_NGJY01000002.1 GCF_003987565.1 Vagococcus fessus | reverse complement strand
CGAATGTTACTTCACTTAGATTTTTAATAAAAATCTTAAAATTTAGTTTGTTGTCTCAACTAATGAGAACAACATCCTACACGTTTGGTTCGTCTTACTTTGTTCAGTTTTCAAAGGTCTACGTTGTCGTTCTTAACGACTTAATTAGAATAACATGTTTAGTTGATTTCGTCAACCTTTTTTTAAAAGTTTTTCAATTAAGCTTTAGAGGTTTTAAGCTCATCCGTTTTTAACGACTTTGTCATTCTAACATAGCAACAAATCAATTTCAAATTTTTTGGCATATTATTTTTAATTTTTTATTACTTGTCTTGAAGACATTTATAAATATACCAACTTTCTTTTTAAATTGCAAGTCTTAATTTAAATTTTTTAAATATTAATTTTAAGTTAACTTAATTCTTATATTTATGTATCATCCTTATTTTTTGCTATTATAATACTAGAACTTATTATTGGAGGTTTTTTTATGAAAATTTTAGTCGTAGATGACGATAAAGAAATTGTTGAACTACTCAGTATTTATATTTTAAATGAAGGCTATGATGTTATAAAAGCTTATGATGGAAAAGAGGCTCTGACTAAAATAAGAACCACGCCAGATATTGATTTAATGATTTTAGATTTTATGATGCCTCAATTGGATGGAATGCAGGTTGTTAAAGAGCTTAGAAAAGAATCTCAAATACCTATTATTATGCTTACAGCTAAATCAAGTGATTTAGATAAGATTCAAGGTTTGGTTGCTGGTGCGGATGACTACGTTACAAAACCATTTAATCCACTTGAGATTATGGCTCGCGTCAAATCATTACTTCGCAGAACAAAAATGCAAGTCACTGACTCAAAACCAGATACTTTAGAGGTTGGCCCTCTTATTATAAAGAAAGACTCGCATCAAGTATTAACTGACGCTGGTATCGAGATACAACTTACTGCATTAGAATTTGGTATCTTGTATTTACTAGCTAGTCACCCTAATCGAGTTTTCAGTGCTGAAGAAATATTCGAACGCGTGTGGCAACAAGAAAGTATTATTTCTGCTAAAACAGTGATGGTTCACGTTAGCCACTTAAGAGATAAAATTGAAGAAGCGACTGATGGAGAAAAAGTAATCCAAACAGTCTGGGGAGTTGGATATAAGATTGATGGAAACTAGTCGTAGCTCTAAAAATTCATCTAAAAATACTCGTATCATTCTAACATCTAAAGAAAAAAGTGAACTTATTATAGAAGGTATTGTAACAGTTATCTTGTTAATCCTTTTAAATATCGTTGTCATAGCACTTTCTAGACTAGTCATCGATGATAGTATTGTAATGAAAAATTTAATTTTCGGAATAAAAGAAGTCCTCGTTAAAACATTCTTTAACAATGCCTTCTACTCTTTAAAGAATGTCGCTCTTATATTTATGATTATTTTTGACTTTATTATTCTTTACTGGCGTTTAATTCGACGTTATCGCCAAATGCAACTGCGTCATATAATTTCAGAACTTCATTACATCGCTAATGGAAACTATGATCACCGTATCCCTTTTGAAATAGGCGGGGATTTAGGTCGAGTTGTCGAAAGTATCAATGGCCTAGTTGAGAGTACGGTTGAAGCAATTGAAGATGAGCGCCGAATTGAAAAATCAAAAGATGAACTTATTACAAACATAAGTCACGACATTCGTACACCTCTTACATCTATCATCGGTTACCTAGGCTTAATTGAAGAAAAAAAATATAGTACACACGATGAATTATTAAAATATACCCATACAGCTTATTCCAAAGCTAAACAAATGAAGCTATTAGTAGATGATCTTTTTGAATATACAAAAGTTAGACAAGCTAGTACGCCACTTTCTATTATGACTTTTGATTTAGGACAACTTTTAGATCAATTATCTGTGGATTTTGAGTTGGATGCGAATAAAAGAAATATGAAAATAGAGGTAGACGTATCACCTACCCCTTTTATCATGGAAGGTGATACAGAAAAATTAGTTCGCTTATTTAACAACCTTATATCTAACGGTCTCAAGTATGGACGAAATGGGACTCGGATTTGTTTGTCCGCTGAAAAGATAGGCAAAGAAGCTGTTATTATTGTAAAAAACGATGGAGACCCTATCCCAAAAGAATCTCTAAATCAACTATTCGACCGTTTCTACCGTGTAGAAGAATCACGCTCACAAGAAACCGGCGGAACAGGGTTGGGGTTAGCAATCGCTCAGAGTATCGTTGTGCTACATAGCGGTTATATCTATGCTACTTCTGATGAAAAATGGACATCTTTTGTTATCCATTTGCCACTTTCTCAAACATCTTAATTGCTTCTAAAAATATTTTAATATTCTACTCAACCCATATACAAACTTAATAAACTATTATAAGCTAAATAAAGCCGTATAAAATATATGGCTTTATTTTTATTGTCTGGGAGGATATTTATGAACTTAAAAAAATTAAAGAATAAGTTAGTAGTCTCATTGACCCTAATTTTTACACTAGGTCAATTAATAGCACTACCTAAAGCACTAGCTGATGAAACTGATTTTTCTATCAATTCAAATGCTGCGCTAGCTATTGATTACAACAGTGGAAAAATACTGTACGAACAAAATGCTGATAAACCATTGGGGATTGCTTCAATGACCAAATTGATTACACTTTATCTCATATTAGAAGCCGAACAAAATGGAGACCTCGATTGGAATGAGCAAGTTGAAATCAGTGACCACTTACTTGCGATTAGTCATGATCCGATTCTGTCCAATGTCCCCTTTATAAAAGGACACACCTATAGTGTACGTGACCTTTTTAATGCAAGTACCGTTGTCTCTGCCAATGCAGCTGTCACAGCATTAGCTGAAAAAGTTGCAGGTTCTGAAAAAGAGTTTGTTGACTTAATGAGAAAAAAAGTTAAAAAATGGGGAATTGAGGATGCTTATATCATTTCAACCTCTGGCATTAATAATGACAACGCAAATGGTAGAGTCTATCCAGGCAGTAAACCTGGTGAAGAAAATTTAGCTTCAGCTAAAGATATTGCTATAATTGCACGTCATTTAATCCATGATTTTCCTGATTTCTTGAATACAACAAAAGAAGGCGTCATCACATTTGCTGAAGGAACACCTGAAACCGTCGACATGACTAGTACCAACTTAATGCTTCCTGGTTTCCCAGTTTACCGTGAAGGCGTTGATGGTTTAAAAACTGGAACAACTGATTTAGCCGGTCAGTGCTTTGTTGGAACATATAAAAATAAAAACACTCGAATTATTACAGTAGTCATGAATTCAACAAATAGTGTAGATCCTAACTCACGTTTCATAGAAACTAATCGTCTAATTGATTATGTCTTCGAAAATTGGAAATATGATACTATCTATAAAAAAGGCGACGTTCTAACAGGAATAGACGTACCATCAATCAAGCATGCGAAAGAACTATCAACACCAGTAACCGTTACTAAAGATATAAAATTATGGTTAAATAAAGAAACTAAGGTTAACGATCTTAAACTATCCTATGAAGCTCCTGAAACTGAACCTCAAGCCCCTCTTAAAAAAGGTGAAAAAGTAGGTCAAGTTAGCATTGATGCTAATGAAGATACAAAAGATTACGTATCTGCTAATGGTAGCGACCATCGATTTGATCTCGTTACTGCTAAAGAAGTTGAAAAAGCAGCCTGGTATACAATTGCTGGCCGCTCTATTTCGTCATTCTTTTCTAATCTATTTTAATCGATGTTGACATCTCACCCAAAAAAATGTATTCTTATCATACATTATAGATATTCAATCACGTTTGAGAACAAGTACTTATCTTTTCTTTTTCAGAGAGCTAACGGTTAGTGGAAGTTAGTAAAGAAAGACTAGGAAATCCATCTCATTACAGTAAATGAAGACATAATTCATTTCGGCCGCAACCGTTATTGCGAAAATCAAGTGCGATAGCTTTGCTATTGAATTTGGGTGGTACCGCGAATTTCAAGTCTATTCGTCCCAAGGAATATTAATTCCTTAGGACGAATAGACTTTTTTTATGCTTTTATTACTTAATTTATAGGAGGAAAAAACATGCTAGATATCAAAACAATTCGTCAAGATCTAGAAACAATCAAAACTAAACTAAAAAATCGTGGAGTCGACGAAGAAACATTAGATACTTTTATCGCACTAGACAAAGAACGCCGTGATTTATTAGTTCAAGTTGAAGAAAAGAAAAAACTTAGAAACGAAACATCAGAACATATCTCTACACTAAAACGTCAAAAAGAAGACGCTCAAAAATTTATTGATCAAATGAAGTCAGTAAATAATGAAATCAAAGAAATGGACGTTACCCTTGGCGAAATCGATGAAAAAATTGAGTATATTGCATCACGTTTACCTAATATTCCTGACGATTCTGTTCCTGTAGGTGCAGATGAAGAAGATAATATTGAAATTCGCAAATGGGGAACTCCAAAGGCTTTCAATTTCGAACCTAAAGCTCACTGGGAAGTAGCTGAAAATCTGGATATCCTTGACTTTGAACGTGGCGCTAAAGTTTCTGGTAGTCGTTTTGTTTATTACAAAGGCTTAGGGGCTCGCCTAGAGCGTGCTGTTTACAACTTCATGTTGGATACTCATACAATGGAGCATGGTTATAAAGAAATGCTAACACCATATATGGTGAATAGTGCATCAATGTACGGAACAGGTCAATTCCCTAAATTTAAAGAAGATGTTTTCCAATTAGAAAATTCAGACCTAACACTTATCCCAACTGCTGAAGTACCTTTAACTAACTTTTACCGCGATGAAATTTTAAAACAAGAAGAATTACCGGTTTACTTCACAGCTTTAAGTCCATCATTCCGCTCAGAAGCAGGTAGTGCCGGTCGTGATACACGTGGACTTATCCGTTTACACCAGTTTAATAAAGTAGAAATGGTTAAAATTACAGATGCTGAATCATCATTTGATGAATTAGAAAAAATGACCGATAACGCAGAAACTATTCTTAAAAAATTAGATTTACCATACCGCGTTTTAGCTTTATGTACAGGTGATATGGGCTTTAGTGCTTCAAAAACATACGACTTAGAAGTATGGATTCCAGCGCAAGATGTTTACCGTGAAATCAGTTCATGTTCAAACTGCGTTGATTTCCAAGCACGTCGTTCAAAAATTAGATACCGTAATGCCGAAGGTAAATTACAATTAGCGCACACATTAAACGGTTCTGGCCTAGCAGTAGGACGTACCGTTGCTGCTATTTTAGAAAATTACCAAAATGAAGATGGTAGTGTTACAATCCCTGAAGTTTTAGTTCCATACATGGGTGGCATCACAACAATTACAGCTAATTAAAAAGAAGCTAGCTCAGTGAGCTAGCTTCTTTTTTATGATTCAACTGAATAATTTGGTGCTTCTTTTGTAATATAAACATCATGAGGATGTGACTCTTTAAGTCCAGCACCACTCATTTGAACAAATTGAGCATCATCACGTAATGCTTTAAGATTTGAAGCTCCTACATATCCCATACCTGATTTTAACCCACCAATTAATTGGAAAATAATATCAGCTACGCTACCTTTGTATGCTACACGGCCTTCAATACCTTCTGGAACTAGCTTATTGGCTTCATTAGTACCACTTTGGAAATAACGATCACTAGAGCCTTTTTCCATAGCACCCAATGACCCCATACCACGGTATGTTTTGAAACGGCGACCCTGATAAATTTCAAATTCACCTGGTGACTCGTCTGTTCCAGCTAACATACTTCCTAGCATAACTGCATAACCACCAGCTGCAAGAGCTTTAACAACATCACCAGAATACTTAATACCACCGTCTGCAATAATAGTACGGCCATATTCACGAGCGACTTCAGCTGCATCATAGATTGCTGTTAATTGAGGAACACCAACACCCGCTACAACACGTGTTGTACAGATTGAACCTGGTCCAATACCAACTTTAACCACATCAACACCAACATCATATAAAGCACGTGTTCCTTCAGCTGTCGCTACGTTTCCAGCAATTAAAGTTGTATCTGGGAATGTATCACGAATTTCTTTAATTTTTCTAATAACACCCGCGCTATGCCCATGTGCTGTATCAATGATAATAGCATCCGCACCCGCATCAATTAAGGCTTGAGCACGCTCAAATGTATCTGTTGTTACACCTACAGCTGCCGCTACTAACAGACGACCATGCTCATCTTTTGCTGCATTAGGGAATTCAATTACTTTTTCAATATCTTTAATAGTAATTAATCCACTTAAACGATTATTTTCATCAACAATCGGTAATTTTTCAATTTTATGTTTTTGAAGAATTTTTTCTGCATCATGTAAATTAGTTCCAACTGGTGCTGTAACTAGCGCTTCTTTAGTCATAACATCGGCAATCGGTTGTTGATAGTCTGCAATGAAACGGAGATCACGATTTGTTAAAATCCCCACTAATTTACGACTATCTAATGATTCTACAACAGGAACACCACTAATTTTATACTTAGACATTAATTGTTCCGCATCTGATACTAAATGTGATGGTGTTAAATAAAACGGATCAATAATAACGCCACTCTCTGAACGTTTAACTTTTCTAACCTCATCCGCTTGCTGTTCAATACTCATATTTTTATGAATAACCCCTAAGCCACCTTGACGTGCCATAGCAATCGCCATTTTACTATCTGTAACAGTATCCATACTTGCACTGATAAATGGAATATTTAGGGTAATATTTTTAGCTAATTTAATGCTCATATCTACTTCATTTGGTAGAACATGGCTTTCTGCTGGAATTAATAATACATCATCAAATGTTAGACCTTTTTTTACAAATTTCGTTTCCCAGTTAGACATTTACATATCGACCCCTTTATTTTATTTTTAATTAAAAAAATAACAAAGATTTAACAATTAGTCAATCCTTAACACTTATTTTTTCTCATAATATCCGATTTTAATATCACTTTTTATTTATGAAAAAATAGCCCCACTAATGAGACTATTTGTTTCATGATTAACGAGTAAAAATACTACCTCTAATATCATATTTTTTTCTCAAATAATAACGTACTGCAATAGCTAACACTGCTAATGATACATATACAACCGGTCTCAATACAATATTAATAGAAGCTGGAATTAAACCTGCTGCCGTAAAGATTAATATCCATACTAACATTATCCCTAGCATTATTGCCATAGATTTTAGGATACCTGGTCTACCTGTTTGATCAGCACCGGGTCGATCATATTTATATACGTATTTATATATTAAGTAAAAAGCATATCCACCTGTTGCCGCAGCAATCAGAATTGTTAACAGTCCTTGTTGCTGACTAGGATTCTCAACTTTAGATAGCATCGGAATGACTCCTGCTATCAACGTTAAGAAAATGAATAATAATAGGGTATTATCCAACCACATTTGGAAAACATTACTTTCTTTAACCGGAGCAGGCTTATTTAAAATTAAATCAGCTCTCTCTGAAACTGTTCCAAATAGTTGTCGTGCTGTTTTACCACTTTTTTGACCTTCTACTAGTTCAGGTAAAATAGTAGATAATTCGATGGTTTGCATTTCTTCTGATAAATTAGCCACAGTTAAAGTCTTTTTTAAATCATGAACATATTGTTCATTACGTTTAGTCAATTGTGTTTCTAATTCGCGATTTTTTGCGACAATATTTCTAATTTCTTGCTGTTCCAAAATGAATTCCTCCTGTACCTATCAGCTATTTCATACTTTTAATTTTTATACATTGAAACGGAACAACATAACGTCTCCATCTGCTACAACATACTCTTTACCTTCTAAACGAACACGCCCTGCCTCTTTAGCAGCTGCCATGTTGCCGTACTCATTTAAATCATCAAATGACACAGTTTCTGCTCTGATAAACCCTTTTTCAAAATCTGAATGGATAACTCCAGCACATTGTGGCGCCTTCATTCCTTTTTTGAAAGTCCAAGCGCGTACTTCTTGAACACCTGCGGTAAAGTAAGTCGCTAACCCTAATAAATCATAGGCTGCTCTAATTAATTGATCTAATCCTGATTCTTCAATACCTAACGCTTCTAAAAATTCAGCACGATCGTCATCATCATCTAATTCAGCAATTTCTTCTTCTGCGCGAGCACAAACTACAATCACTTCAGCGTTTTCACTTGCTGCAAATTCTCTAACTGCTTGTACATATTTGTTACTCTCTGAATCACTTACCTCTTCTTCAGAAACATTCGCTACATATAAAACTGGTTTAGTTGTTAATAAAAATAATTTATTAACTTCTACCATTTCATCTTCAGTAAAGTCAATACTACGAGCTGATTTACCTTCTTCTAAAACAGGCTTAATTTTATCTAATAAAGCTAATTCTGCTAAAGCTTCTTTATCTTTTGTACGTGCAATTTTAGACACTCTAGCATGACGTTTCGATACTGAGTCTAAATCAGCTAATACTAGTTCTAAATTGATTGTATCAATATCAGCTAAAGGATCTACGCGTCCTTCTACGTGTGTAATGTTATCATCATCAAAACAACGGACAACGTGACAAATCGCATCTACTTGGCGAATATGACTCAAGAATTGGTTTCCTAATCCTTCACCTTTACTTGCTCCACGAACAATCCCTGCAATATCTGTAAATTCAAATGTTGTTGGAACTGTTTTTTTAGGTTGTACTAATTCTGTTAATTTTTGTAAACGATTATCTGGAACCTCTACCATTCCCACATTAGGATCAATTGTTGCAAATGGATAGTTTGCTGCTTCTGCTCCTGCTTTTGTTATCGCGTTAAATAAAGTTGACTTACCAACGTTCGGTAAACCGACAATCCCTGCTGTTAATGCCATAAAATATACCACTCTTTCATTTGATTAAACTAACTTTAGTTTTTTTCAATAATTTTTTTTAATCTTTTCTCAAAATCTCGACGAGAAAACATAACGATATGCTGACAGTTTATACATTTTATCTTAATATCCATCCCCATACGAACAATTTCCCAACGATTTGTCTGACACGCATGAGGTTTCTTCATTTCTACAATATCACCTAAATCATACATAGGAATCCCTCACTTATCTATTTTTAATCATCAAAATGGACATCTAATATGTCTAAAATACGTGTTAAATCATCTGATGATAAATATTCTATTTCTATTTTACCCTTACCCGCTTTTTCCTGAATCATAACAGATGTCCCAAATTTATCCATCAAACGTTCTTCACTTTCTTTGATGTAATAAGGTTTTGGTTTTGCTATTTTTTTCTCTTTTTTCTTCACTTCTGGTTTATCACTATTTATTTGACCAACAATCTCTTCTAATTGTCTAACTGTCAATTTCTCTTTAACAACTCGTTTAGCCAATTCAATAATCTTATCTCGGTCTTTTAAAGCAAGTAGTGTCCGTGCTTGCCCCATAGATAATTCTTCTTTTTGGAGTAATTCCTTAACCATCTCTGGTAGATATAATAAACGTAAATGATTTGCAATATAGGGACGACTTTTTCCTAAACGCTCAGCTACTTCGGCCTGTGTTAGGTTTAAATTTTTCATCAGTGAATCATAAGCTTCTGCTTCTTCCAAAGGGCTTAAATCTTCCCTCTGTAAATTTTCTAAAACAGCGACTTGCATCATTGCTTCTTCGTCAAACTCACGAACTATTGCTGGAATAGTCTCTTTACCTGCTAGTTTTGAGGCTCTAAAACGTCTCTCACCAGCAATAATCTCATACCCTTTAACATCTGATTGACGAACAATTATCGGTTGGAAAACACCAGTTTGTTTAATTGATTGAGATAACTCTTCTAATGCACTCTGATCAAAAGTTTTACGGGGTTGATAGGGATTAGGTCTTAATTCTGATAACTTTAACTCTATGATTGTTTCATTTTTTTCATCTACTTCTTCAATGACTGAAAAATCTTGAAACAATGCATCAATTCCTTTACCTAAACCTTTATTATTCTTACTCATCTAATAACACTTCCTTAGCCAATGCTTGATAAACTGCAGCGCCTTTTGAACGACGGTCATAATCTACTATAGATAACCCGTGACTTGGTGCCTCAGATAGTCTAACATTTCTTGGAATAATCGTATCATACACACGTTCTCTAAAATACTTACGAACTTCTCCTACAACTTCCGATCCCAAATTAGTCCTAGCATCATACATGGTTAATAAAACACCTTCAATACGTAGCTCTGGATTAAAATGCTTTTGTACCAAACGAACTGTATTTAACAACTGGCTTAGACCTTCAAGAGCATAATACTCACATTGAACAGGAATCAATATAGAATGACTCGCTGTAAAAGCGTTAATCGTTAAGTGCCCTAATGATGGTGGACAATCAATTAAAATAAAGTCATACTCTTTTTCAACTTCTTTAATCGCATTCTTCAAACGTGTTTCTCTGGCCATCATAGGTGTTAATTCTATTTCCGCTCCTGCCAATTGAATCGTTGCTGGAGCGATATCTAAATTTTCACGTGTTGTATCACATATAATTTCTTTAATCGAGGTTTCATTCACTAATACGTCATAGATATCTTCGGTAACTTCTGCTTTTTTCACGCCTAATCCACTTGTAGCATTACCCTGGGCATCGATATCAATTAATAATACCTTTTTACCCTCAAAAGCTAATGCAGCACCTAAATTGACGGTTGTTGTAGTTTTCCCGACGCCTCCCTTTTGGTTAGCAACTGAAATAATCCGTGCCATCATATTTCCTCCGATTCTTATTAACAAATTACGTAGCTAATTTTACATTTTTTTAATACTACTATTGTATCATAAAATGAAAAACTTTACTTCCTGTCTCATTATTGGACCTACGATTTATCCACTTTATTACTTGAGCGGCTGTTTATTCGGCATACCTGGTTTTCTTGGATATTTATTTGGTGTCTCTTTTTTCTTTCTAATCGCTATTATATAACGAGAATCATTTGTAACCGGCAAAGTTACATCTTCTTCACTCTCTAATTTTCCACCTAATAAGGAAATAGCTTTTTTAGCTTCTTCGGTTTCTTCTTCACTCTTGGCAGCCTTCATAGCTAAAAACAAACCATTCTTTTTAACAAGTGGCAAACATAGTTCCGTTAAAATATTTAAACGAGCAACTGCTCTAGCTGTTACATAATCAAAACTTTCACGAAAATCTTTATTCTTACCAAACGTTTCCGCTCTATCATGATACAAGTAAACATTGTCTAATCCTAATTCATCACTTAATGTTTTTAAAAAAGTAATACGTTTATTTAAAGAGTCAACAATAGTAATACTCAAGCTAGGAAATACAATTTTTAATGGAATACTTGGAAAACCGGCACCTGAACCAACATCACACAAACTTAAATTTTCACCACTAAAATCATTAGCCATCGCTAACATAATTGAATCATAAAAATGCTTTAAATAAACCTCTTTTTCTTCTGTGATAGCTGTAAGATTCATTTTATTGTTCCACTCAACTAATAATTTAAAATACATCGCAAATTGAAGCATTTGGTTATCAGTTAGCGTTATTCCTTTTTCCCCTAAGGCCTGTTTAAATTCCTCTGGCGTCATATCTTTGCCTCCTAAAATAGTCTTATATTAATTTGTCGATTCTTTTTTTACAACTCTACCTTGCTCAAGATAAACCATTAAAATACTTATATCGGCTGGATTTACACCACTAATACGACTAGCTTGTGCAATCGTCTCAGGTTCAATCTTCATTAATTTTTGCTTAGCTTCAGTCGCTAAACCATTAATCGCCTCGTAATCAATATTTTCAGGAATACGTTTTGCTTCCATTCTTTTAAGTTTTTCGACTTTATCTAGAGCTTTTTTGATGTAACCTTCATATTTCAATTGAATTTCAACTTGCTCAATAACTTTATTAGGTAATTCTACTTCATTTTCTGGTAAGAATTGAGCTAACTCGGCATATGTCATCTCTGGTCTTCTTAGAAAATCTGAAGCTAATACACCATCTTTAAGACGTGAAAGATTTTTACTCTCCATAAACTGTTGAATTTCTTCAGTTGGTTTCAAACGTATATTACCTAGACGTTTTAATTCTGTCTCAATCATCTCTTTTTTAGCTAAATATGCTTCATATTGCTCATCTTTAACTAAACCTATTTCATGACCTTTTTCAGTTAAGCGTAAATCAGCAT
This sequence comes from Vagococcus fessus, assembly GCF_003987565.1. Taxonomy (GTDB): domain Bacteria; phylum Bacillota; class Bacilli; order Lactobacillales; family Vagococcaceae; genus Vagococcus_D; species Vagococcus_D fessus. Next base: position 811,205 of record NZ_NGJY01000002.1, on the reverse strand, counting down.
TATCATGTCGTAAAATCAAACGATACTCCGCTCTAGAAGTTAGTAAACGATAAGGTTCATTTGTTCCTTTTGTGACTAAGTCATCAATCATAACACCTATGTAACCATCACTTCGTTTTAAGACTAAAGGTTCTTTTTCTTGAATTTTTAAAGCAGCATTAATACCTGCAATCAACCCTTGACCACCAGCTTCCTCATAACCACTCGTTCCATTGGTTTGACCTGCCGTATATAAATTCTCAACTAGCTTCGTTTCTAAAGTCGGTCGTAATTGATGTGGAACTACCACATCATACTCAATGGCATAGCCACTACGCATCATCTCAGCTTTTTCTAAGCCTTCAACTGAATGAATCATCTTATGTTGAACATCTTCCGGTAAAGATGTTGATAAGCCTTGTACATAAACTTCATCCGTATGCTCACCTTCTGGCTCTAAAAAGATTTGATGGCGCGGCTTATCACTAAAACGTACAACTTTATCTTCTATTGATGGACAATAACGAGCCCCTACACCTTCCACAATACCTGTAAACATCGGTGCACGATGCAAGTTTTCTCTAATAATGTCGTGAGTCCCTTCATTCGAATAGGTTAACCAACACGGCAATTGATTTAAATTATAAGCACTATCTGGCGTAGAAAAACTAAAGTGATTTGGCATAGCATCACCTGGTTGAATTTCTGTCACAGAATAATCAATTGTGCTCCCTTTGACACGTGGTGGTGTTCCTGTTTTAAAACGGTCCATCTCAAAACCTAAAGATTTTAAACTATCGCTTAATTTAAGAGACGGTTGTGAGTTATTTGGTCCTGATGAGTATTTTAACTCCCCAATGATAATTTCACCCTTCAAGGCTGTTCCAGCCGTTATAATAACAGCTTTACTCTTATAGACTGCTCCAGTCGCTGTTACAACGCCTCGACAGATACCATCTTCAACAAGAATTTCATCTACTAATCCCTGTCTTAATGTTAAGTTTTCTTCTCTTTCAATCGTACGCTTCATTTCTTCAGCATAACGACTCTTATCTGCTTGAGCTCGTAAGGCTCTTACAGCTGGACCTTTCCCAGTGTTAAGCATCCTCATTTGAATATATGTCTTATCAATATTATGACCCATTTCGCCACCTAGAGCATCTATTTCTCTCACAACTACTCCTTTAGCAGGGCCTCCTAAAGAGGGGTTACATGGCATAAATGCAACCATATCTAAATTTATTGTTAATAATAACGTACGACAGCCCATACGCGCTGATGATAAAGCTGCTTCAGACCCGGCATGGCCTGCACCTACAACAATGACATCAAATTCTTCTCCATTATATCGTTCCATTCAATTCAATCCTCTCTTTACTTCCCTAAACAAAATTGACTAAATAATTGAGTAATTAATTCATCTTGAACACTATCTCCTATTACCTCTCCAAGGAGATCCCAACATCTAGTCATATCAATTTGAACTAAATCAACTGGCATACCTGATTCAATTCCCGTTACTACTTCTTCTAAAGCTAACTCTGCTTGTTCTAGTAACGAAATATGACGATTATTAGACACATAAGTAGCATCTTTTTCAACAGTTCCTCCATCGAAGAATAAGTCAGCAATCTTTTGCTCAAGTTGTTCCATCCCTTGACTTTTATGTACTGAAATAGCAAAAACTTCTTCCGTTACAAGGTCTTCTAGCTCTGATAAATCTAATTGACTTACTAAATCAGTCTTATTTAACAAGATAATCCGCTTCATGCCTTCTGTTACTTTCAATAAATCTTTATCTGCTTCTGTTAAAGCTTCACTTTGATTTAATACTAATAATATCAAATCTGCCTCTGCTAGAGCTTTACGACTACGTTCGACACCTATTTTTTCAACGATATCTTCTGTTTCTCGAATCCCCGCTGTATCAACTAATTTTAAAGGTACGCCACGAACGTTAACATATTCCTCAATGACATCACGTGTTGTCCCTGCAATGTCAGTAACAATTGCTTTGTCTTCTTTCAATAAATAATTTAATAAACTAGATTTACCTACATTTGGACGACCGATTATTGCTGTCGATAGCCCTTCACGTAGAATTTTTCCTTGCTTAGCTGTTTTTAATAAGTGATGAATTTGTTGCTTCACAGTTTCTGACTTTTCTAAAAGTAGTTTAGCCGTCATCTCTTCAACATCATCATATTCTGGATAATCAATATTAACTTCTACTTGAGCTAATGTTTCCAAAATTTCTTGACGTAAACTTTGGATTAGCGTTGATAAGTTCCCATCAAGCTGAGTCAAAGCAACATGCATCGCTTTATCAGTCTTAGCTCTAATAATATCCATGACAGCCTCTGCTTGTGATAGATCAACTCTACCATTTAAAAAAGCTCGTTTGGTAAATTCACCTGGTTCCGCTAAGCGAGCTCCCTGTCTTAATAGCAACTGTAGGACTTGATTAGTAACAACAATCCCACCATGACAATTAATTTCCACTACATTTTCTCTTGTGAAAGTTCTTGGCTCTCTCATAACAGAAACCATTACTTCATCAATCACTTTATCGTTTCTAGGATCTTTTATGTGACCATAGTGAATCGTATGCGTTGGGACAGTCATTAAATCCTTACTTGTTTTAAACACTTTCTTTGCAATTTCTAACGCATCATCACCACTAAGTCTAACGATACTTATTGCTCCCTCGCCTGGGGGTGTTGAAATAGCTGCGATTGTATCAAATTCACTTGTAATATTCATTAGCTCTTAACCCTCTCTATTATGTGTAATTAATTTTCGACATAGAAAAAAGTGCCCACTCCACCCCTGTTTAACCATTGGTAGATTTAGCACTTTGACTGCGGTTATCTATAATTTATATTATAACATCTCTCACTATTTATTTTACTTGATAAAATCATACTAATCAAGTAAAACTCTTTTATAAAAAACGAGTAAAGGCCAATGGCCTTTACTCGTTAAAAATTACTCTTTCACTGCTTTTCTAACACTATTAGCAACTGTTTCTGCAACACCTGGTTTAAATGCTTCAGGCATAATGTAATCGGGTGCTAACTCATCATCTGTTACCATAGCTGCAATACCATAAGCTGCTGCTATTTGCATCTCTACTGTAATATCTGTAGCACGTGCATCTAGTGCTCCACGGAAGATACCAGGGAACGCTAATACGTTGTTAATTTGATTTGGGAAATCACTACGACCTGTCCCAACGATATAAGCGCCTGCAGCTTTAGCTTCATCTGGGAAAATCTCAGGAACTGGGTTAGCCATTGCAAAAATTGTTGATTTTTCAGCCATTGTTGATACCCACTCTGGTTTTAATACGCCTGGAGCTGATACACCTACAAATACATCCGCTCCTTTAACAGCATCTTCCAATGTTCCTGTTTGATGATCTAAGTTTGTTACTTTAGCAATCTCTTGATGATGAGGTGCTAATGTATCGTCTGTTGCTGAAATAATACCTGTACGGTCAACCACTTTAATATTTTTAACACCCGCAGATAAAAATAAACGCGTAATTGAAAGTCCAGCAGCTCCTCCTCCATTTACAACAACTTGGATTTCTTCAAGTTTCTTACCTGTTAAGCGTAAACTATTTAATAAGCCTGCTAACACAATAATCGCTGTCCCGTGTTGATCATCATGGAAAACTGGAATATCTAACATTTCTTTTAAGCGTCTTTCAATTTCAAAACAACGTGGTGCACTAATATCCTCTAAATTAATCCCACCAAAAGATGGAGCTAGTGCTGCGATATGAGCAATAATTTCTTCTGTATCTTGCGTATTCAATGATAATGGCACCGCATCGACATCTGCAAAACGTTTGAATAATGCTGCTTTTCCTTCCATAACAGGAATAGCGGCTTCTGGACCTATATTACCTAATCCTAATACTGCTGAACCATCAGTAATAACAGCTACTAAATTACGTTTAGTCGTATACTCATACGCTTTTTCTTTATCATCAGCAATTGCCATACATACTGCACCTACACCAGGCGTATAAGCTACTGCTAAATCTTCCATAGAATTGATTGGAACCTTAGGAACTACTTCTAATTTTCCACCTTTTTCTTTACTTAAAGCTAACGCTAACTCTTTTACATCTGTCATTTTTACGTCACTCCTTCAATTAGAATAAGAATTTTAATAAAGCTGTCATTGTTAAAACAGTTATTGCTCCACCCAAACGTGTTGCTACTTGTGCAAAAGGCATTAGATTCATTCGATTCGCTGTTGATAGAATCGCAACGTCTCCTGTTCCTCCCATACCACTTTGGCATGCTGTAATAATAGCGGCTTCAATTGGATACATGTTCATTTTACCACCTACAAAGTATCCTGTCGCTACTACCGTTAAAACAACTGCAATTACAACTACAAAATATTGCCATGATAACATCCCTACAACATCTTTTAATGGGATATATAACATACCTAACCCAACCATTAATGGGAAAGTAAAGTTTGATGAAATAAATTTATATAACTGTTTAGAGCCTTTTTCCATATCTGATGGCAATAAACTCAAGTATTTAACTAAAGCTGCAACTAAAATCATTAAAACTGGACCTGGAAAACCTGTTAAATGTTGTAAAAGTGCTCCAGTGATAAATAACGTAGAGGCAATTAAAACACCCGCACCCATTAGACGAACATCAATTGGACTTTTATCTTCTTTCATAGCATCCGACATATCTTCACCATCTACTTTTACAAGTTGACCATTACCACATTTGTCTTGTTTTCTTTCTCCCATACGGCTTAGAAATGCTGAAGCCATAATTGCAAAGAAATTTCCTATGATTGTAGCTGGAATAAGTTGTCCAACCAACTGCTCACTTGGAACGCCTGTAATAGCACTGTACCCTAGTGATAATGGTAAAATACCTTCACCAATCCCACCTGCTAATACAGGGGTAACAATATAGAATAATGTGTGTGTTGTTCCTAAACCTAAGAGTGTTCCTAGTGTAGTCCCCACAATCATTGCTAAAATCATGCCACATAGCATTGGAACAATCATTCTCATTAAACCTTGAACTAAAATCTTACGATGCATTCCTAAAATACTTCCACATACTAGACAAGCTATATAAAAATATAAAAAGTTTGCTTGCTTCATCAACATATTTGTAGCGTCTAATGTGTTTTCATTAAATACATTAAAAAATACAAGTATTGAAGGGACAAGTAGTGACATAATCGCTGGACCACCAAAATGTTTTAATCCTGGGATACTTCCACCGATTGTTCCTAATAACCACCCTAAAGATAAAATAACCGCAAAGCCACCAATCATCGAAACTGGTAATTGCTCCAAATACGCTGTAAATAAAATAATAGCTGCTAAAACTAAATAAACTGGTAGTGGAACTGGTCCCACTTGGAACGTTTTCATTTTATCACTAAACGTTTCCTTTTTCACTTCTACATTTTCCATTCTGCTCCTCCTAAAAATAGCGCTTTCTTTTTGATTCGTTTTTAGTATACTAGGTAGAAGTGATTTATATTAAGTATTTAACTATTTTAAGTATTGATTAACTAATTTAACCAATTTTATCACTAAATGCAAAGGAGCTATTCTATATGAAATTGAAACAACTTAACTTATGGTTAAGATTAACTTTTTTAGTCTTTATAGCACTACTATTTACCCTATCTTTTTCTTATTATCAAATAAACAAACAGTTAATATATAATTCTAGAGAAAAGCAAGAACAAGATCTACTAAAAATAGGCCATCTTCTTTCAAAAAATTCTATTATTATAAATTCACTAGAAGACCAAAGTTCCAATTCTTCTCTACTAAAAGAAACCCATAATGCCGAAGAAGCTTTTAATTTAGATTTTGTAGTGGTCATGACAATGGATAAAATTAGATTAAGCCACCCCGACCATGAAAAAATATATAAAAAGTTTCAAGGCGGAGATGAAAAAAAAGCAATAAAATTTGGGGTTGCATCTGTTTCAACTGCATCTGGTACCTTAGGGGAATCTCTTAGGGGCTTTGTTCCTGTTTTTAATAACAATGGTAAAGAAATAGGTGTAATATCCATCGGTCTAACAACAAATAAACTTTCGGGACACCTTAATAAAATGAGGAAGAGTTTTTCTATCAGTCTTCTTATAAGTCTGGCAGTCAGTATAATAGCTGCAATCTTCACAGCTTATACTATAAAAAAACAGATGCACGACCTAGAACCTAATGAAATAGCTATTCTGCTTGAAGAAAGAAATGCTATGTTTGAAAATGTACACGATTCTATCATAGTAACTGACAGCAATAATAAAATAACATTGGCTAATAACTCTGGAAAATTACTTCTAAAAAAACTAGCACACACTGATTCTCCCTATTCTCATACGATTGATTCTTTAATTCCAAAACTTCAATCGCATACACAAGATCACAACTATCAATCTAATTCTGATGAATTATTACACCAAAATGGGATAGATTACCTTATATCAACTGCTCCCATTGTCGTTAGGAAAAAAAATGTCGGAAAAATATTTATTATCAGAGATATGACCCAATTAATTTCACTTCATGATCAGCTACAAAATACAACAACATATGCAACGTCCTTACAATCTCAATCCCATGATTTTTTAAATAAATTACACGTTATTTATGGACTAACAGACTTAAAAGATTATGATCAACTGACAAAATATCTAGAAAAAATATTAGAACCTGAACAAGAATTTGCAAGTCGGATGGTCTATCTGATTAAAAACCCGTTGATTGCAGGTTTCTTGATTGGAGAACGCAGTCGTTTTGTTGAAAATCAATTTCCTTTTATGGTTGAAATATCTCCAGATATCCCTACTACTATTGATCAATCTTCCATTCAAATCTGGATAAGTATGATAAAATATATCAACTCCCATATCCTAAAAATAAATTGTGCGTCTGATACCCAAATCAGACTAGGCTATCTAGAAAATAACCTTGAAACGTCTTATAGTTTTTTAATAGATGCATTAGAAGTTGATACACTAAAAAAACAACTTAATTCTACCTATTTTAAAAATGCTCTTTTAGAATCTAATAGCAGCATTCATTACGAAACACAATCTGAATGGTTTATACTTAGTATAAAGACCCCTTACGAAACTACAAAGGAGAATAAATAATATGACTTATAACGTCGTAATTGTCGAAGATGATCCAATGGTTCTCTTTATTAATCAAAGCTATCTAAAAAAAATCGATTGTTTTAATTTAATTGGTAGTGTGGATAATGAGCAGTCTGCATTAGATATATTATCTCAAAAAAAAGTGGATTTAATTTTAATTGATGCACACTTAAAACAAGGAAATGGCTTTAACTTAGTTAAATTAATTAGAAAAAAAGGGTTTACAACAGACATTATTATGATTACAGCAGAAAAAAACAGTAATTTTATTGAAGAGATGTTTCGGTATGGTGTAGTTGATTACATACTTAAACCTTTTAACTTCCAACGTTTTGAACATAGCTTAAGCACTTTTCAATCCAGAAAGAATATCCTTCATTCTAATTCACAGCTTACACAAAAAGAGGTAGATGGGCTAAAGAGCTACACCTCTATTGTCCCTGAAGAAGGTTTAACATTAGATAAAGGTTTAACACAGCCTACCCTAAACCTTATAAAAAAAACAATTTATCAAATAGACCCCCCTTTTACTATCAATGATTTAAACTCTCGACTTGATTTGTCTCACGTTTCTATTAGAAAATATATTAAATATTTAGAAGACACAGGATTTTTAACAACTGAACTCGAATACCAAACTGTTGGTAGACCTGTTTCCTTTTATTATCCAAAAGAAAAAAACTAAGCCTGAGCCTAGTTTTTTTCTTTTGGTTCCACTATAACAAATCTAAAAGGTTCCTGTCCTTCAGATTTTAATATAACATCACTATTATCTGTTAAAGCATCTCTTACTTGTTGACGTTCGAAAGATAGCATTGGGTCTAATGAGATTGCTTCATTCGTTTCAGTAACTTTTTTAGCCGTTTCTAAAGCTAATTTATTCAACGTTACTTCCCTACGTCTACGATATTCTCCTACATTTACCATTATAGATATTTTCTTACCCGAAATACGATTAACGTACATTTCTGACATATATTGTAAACTATTCAATACTTTTCCGTGCTTACCTATCAGTACACCCTGTTTTTCACAATCTAAATCAAAAGTGACATGATACTCACCTTCAATAACTTCAACAGTAGCAGGATATCCCATCTCTTTAGTTATTGATTCCAAATATTCTTTTAGTGCTGCTATAGCTTTACCTTTAGGCAGATTTCTGAGCGGAGCCGTTTCTTCCTTCGGTAACTTTTCTGTAACAGGTACTTCTTCTTCCTTCGGTAACTCTTCTGCAACAGGTACTTCTTCTTCCTTCGGTAACTCTTCTGCGACAGGTACTTCTTCTTCCTTCGGTAACTCTTCTGCGACAGGTACTTCTTCTTCCTTCGGTAACTTTTCTGTAACAGGTACTTCTTCTTCCTTCGGTAACTTTTCTGTAACAGGTACTTCTTCTTCCTTCGGTAACTTTTCTGTAACAGGTACTTCTTCTTCCTTCGGTAACTCTTCTGCAACAGGTACTTCTTCTTCCTTCGGTAACTCTTCTGCAACAGGTACTTCTTCTTCCTTCGGTAACTCTTCTGCGACAGGTACTTCTTCTTCCTTCGGTAACTCTTCTGCAACAGGTACTTCTTCTTCCTTCGGTAACTCTTCTTTAACAGGTACTATTTTCTTAGTCAACTCAGAGCCTGTACTTTTAGTTTTTATGACTACTCTTGCTGGCTTACTACCTACGCCAAAAATTCCTTTTTTAGCAGAATTTAAAACTTTAACAGTTACGTCTTCTTTTTTTAACCCTAGTTCTTTTAATCCATTCTCTAAGGCTAATTCAACTGTTTCTCCTTCGAAAACTTTAACTATTCTCTCAGTATTAGATGATTTATTTATATCCACAGTAGGAATTTGTTTTGTTTCTTTTGATACAGATTCCTCCGCATTTTTTTTAGTGGCTTCTGATGGCACTTTTTGCTGATTTACATCTGTAGTCTTTCTTAGTATCATGACTTTTGCAGGTTTGCTTTTACCTAAAGCTGGATTTTTACCTAATTCTATTACTTTAATCTTCGCTTCATTTTTTGTTAGATTTAATGTTCTTAAACCTTTTTCTAATGCCAGTTCAACAGTCTCTGCTTCAAAGATTCCCTTGTCACCTGAGTCTATTACTGTTATTTCTTTATCTACATTCTTCTCTTTAAAAGTATTATTATCTGCTTTTGCTTCTTCATTTAAAATTGTTTTTGGTGTTAACTTGACTCTTGCTGGTTTATTCTTTCCTAATCCACTTGACTTACCTAAGTCTAGTACTTTTATTTTCACCTCAGATTTAGCTAAACCTAATGATTTTAACCCTTCTGATAAGGCTTCTTCTGGAGTAGTACCCTCAAAAATATTTTCTGGTAACCTATCCGCACTAACATTTTTATTGGAAGGTATTATTTTCTCCTCTGTAATCTCTTCTTTAGGTGTTAGCATAACTTTTGCAGGTTTACCTTTTCCAATCCCAGCATTTTTACCAAGATCTAATATTTTAATTTTAACTTGATTTTTTGACATGTTTAAATCTTGAAGACCTTTTACTAGTGCCTCTTCCGCCGTTGGGCCTTCATAAACTTTAGGTATCTTAGGTTGTAGGGATACTTTTCTGTTTTCTACTATAGTTTTTTCCACTGTAGCGTTCACTTTTGGTGTTATTTCAAGAATAGCAGGTTGATTATTACCTAATACACCTTTTTTCCCCATACTCAGTACTTTTATGCTAACTTGATTCTTATTTAATTCTAGCTCACTTAAGCCTTTTTCTAATGCTTCCTCTACGGTCACGCCCTCATATTTCGGCATAAAACTTACCTCCTCAGTGACAATTCTATTTTTAACGCTTCACTCTTTTTTTCTTTGTACTTTTAGCTTTATTAAGTGCTCTTTCTAATTCTCGTTTTTGCTGTCTTTCCATTTCACGCTCACGTTTTATTTTAAACGGATTATTGATTAACAAGGTTTGACCTACTTGGAAGGCATTTGAAATTACCCAATATAAAGAAAGTCCACTTGCTAATTTAACACCCATAAATAAGATCATCAAAGGCATAAAATAAGTCATGATTTTCATAGTAGGGTTTGAATCAATTTGACTCATGCTTGATAATTTTGTACTGATAAATGTAAAGATAGCTGCTAAAATTGGTAGTATCCAATATGGATCTGGGCTACCTAATTCCAGCCATAAGAATTTCCCCGCACTCAAACCTGGAATTCTTGAAATTGATTGCCATAAAGCCATCAATATTGGCATTTGTATTAACAATGGCAGACATCCAGCAAATGGATTGACACCATGTTGATCATATAATCTTTGTTGTTCTTCTTGCAATTTACGTTTTGTTTCTGGATCTTTTGATGGATATTTTTCTTGTAGTGCTTTTATTTTTGGTTGTAATTCTTGAGTTTTTTTCATGCTCTTATTCTGATATTGCATTAATGGGAATAATATAACCCTAATAATGATAGTAAATAATATGATTCCAATTCCAGCATTACTCCCAAACGACAAAGCCTGGATCGCTCTTCCAAAATTGAATACAATATATCTTTCCCAGATACCCGTACTATTTACTGTTATATCACTAGTTCCACAACCTGATAGTATAAAGACTAGTGATAACATTCCTAATGTTAATAATAATTTCTTTTTATTCTTCACTATTAAAACTCCTCTATCTTTTTATGATATTATCCCGGCTATTTTTAATACGTGCTCTAGATTTTTTTTCACTTCTTGAGTGGTTAGATTAACAATGTTCGGTCTTGCAATTACAATCATAGAAACATCTTTATCAATACAGCCTTTTAAATTGAACAAACCTTCTCTAATTTGACGCTTTACATAATTTCTATTCACTGCATTCCCAATTTTTTTTCCTACAGATAATCCCACTCTAAAATGTTTTTGATCATTATAGCTGGCATAGACTACAAAGTTTTTATTTGCAAATGATTTTTTTTTCAACATTATCATTTGAAATTCTTTTTCTTTTTTTATACGATAGGATTTTTTCATCTTAATCCCCTTTCGCTACTATAATAAAGTTAACACTTATCATTCTAATAGTACCACAAATTATACCTATATTTACTAGTTAAATATACTCAATTATTTTATTTTTCCTAAAAAAAAAACCACTGATTAGGTCAGCGGTTTATGAGCATAAAACTTTTCTTCCTTTACGACGTCTTGTTGCTAATACGCGACGGCCGTTTTTAGTACTCATGCGTTTACGGAAACCATGAACTTTACTATGCTTACGATTATTTGGTTGGTATGTTCTTTTCATAAGTGACACCTCCTATATAAATGTTATCTTCTTATAGCTAGACAGACCTCAATAGTATACGAAAGACTGCCTATTCTGTCAACCTCTCTTCATAAAGAATATCGAGAAATATAAAAAAATAAAACTATACTTATCCACAATTTTTGTTTTAACCGCTCAATACTTTTGTTAATTGTTAATAAAATTATAATTTAAAATTTTTAGTTAACTATAAGTTATACACAAGTTAACAACTAAGAAAATGTTATCCACAATTTGAATAAAACCTGTTAAAAACACCTCTAAGCCCTTTTTTACCAGGTTAAGTTATCCACACTCAACTGTTCTTATTATTCTTTTTTCTAAACTAATTCACTACTCCCTAGCTAATTGTGGAAAACTTTTTGTTTGCTTGTTTATTTTTTTTCCACAAGAGTTGAAATTCGGTGGAAAACTTTTTTTTTTAATGCTAAAATAAGAAACGATTATTATCTTGAATAAGGAGGCACTAATTAAATGGCCGATATTAAATATATTTGGAATGAGCTTGTTGCTATTTATCGTGACAGCTTAACCGCTCCCAGTTTCAATGCTTGGATTGAACAAGCGACGCCTATTAGTTTAATCAACAATGATTTAACTATAGAGGTTCCCTCAGCCCTTCATAAGGAATATTGGGAAAAAAATCTTTCAACCAAAATAGTAGAAACTGGCTTTAAACTTACTGGTTCAGAAATAACTCCTATCTTTACCATAAAGAACGATATAATTGAAGATATTTCAACTCAACCTAAAATTGAACCAATTATATCTGATATAACAAAAGAAAATAGCAAAAAAGCTTTGCTAAATCCTAAATACACATTTGATACTTTTGTTATTGGTAAAGGGAATCAAATGGCTCATGCTGCTGCTTTGGTTGTTGCTGATGACCCTGGTTCTACTTACAACCCTTTATTTTTCTATGGTGGAGTTGGATTAGGTAAAACTCACTTAATGCATGCAATTGGTCATCAAATGTTAGTCAATAACCCCAATGCAAAAGTTAAATATGTTAGTAGTGAAACGTTCGCGAATGATTTTATTAATTCTATTCAAAATAGGACTTCTGAAAATTTCAGACAAGAGTATCGCAATGTCGACCTTCTTTTAGTTGATGATATTCAATTTTTTGCTGATAAAGAAGGGACTCAGGAAGAATTTTTCCATACATTTAATTCTTTGTACAATGATGGCAGACAAATTGTTCTAACAAGTGATCGCCTTCCAAACGAAATTCCAAAGCTCCAAGAACGTTTAGTTTCTAGATTTGCATGGGGACTTTCAGTTGATATTACCCCACCTGACTTGGAAACACGAATAGCTATTTTAAGAAAAAAAGCTAATGCTGAACGTCTAGAAATTCCTGATGATACCCTAAGCTATATCGCTGGACAAATTGATTCAAACATCCGCGAACTAGAAGGTGCTTTAGTAAGAGTACAGGCTTTTGCTACTATGAAAAACGAAGATATAACAACTAGTCTTGCAGCAGATTCGTTAAAAACATTACGTTCAATTGGTACTAATAATCAACTTTCTATTTTAAGTATTCAAGAAAAGGTTTGTGAGTACTACCACGTTCAACTTAAAGATTTAAAGGGAAAAAAAAGAGTAAAAACGATTGTACTGCCTAGACAGATAGCTATGTATCTTTCAAGAGAGCTAACTGATAACTCATTACCTAAAATAGGGGCTGAATTTGGTGGTAAAGACCATACAACCGTTATACATTCTCATGAAAAAATACAACAATTACTAGAAACCGATACCTCTATTCAAAAAGAAATAAATGATATAAAAAATAGTATCTCTAATTAAACCTGTGAATAACTCTAATAAAACCTAAAAGTTATTCACAGGTTATCAACAAGTGGATAACTTTAGAGTCTGTTTATCTTTCTATAGATATCCACAGAAGTAACAGTCCCTACTACTACTATTATTTTATATATAACTATATTAACTACCGAAAGGAACTTACTAAAAATGAAATTAACTATTAATAGAACAAGTTTTTTAAATGAATTGTCTACTGTTCAGAGAGCAATTAGCTCTAAAACAACAATTCCAATATTAACAGGTGTTAAAATAAAATTAACTACTGAAGGTTTATCCTTAACAGGAAGTAACGCTGATATTTCAATTGAAACATTTTTAACGAAAAATGATACTAAGGCACAAATGCTAATAGAAGAAACCGGTTCTATTGTTCTACAAGCTCGTTTTTTTGGAGAAATAATAAGAAAATTACCCGAAAATACTGTTACTTTGGAAGTATTAGATAATAAGCAAGTAGCTATAACCTCTGGTGCAGCAGAATTTGTTGTTAATGGCTTAGATGCAGATAATTACCCTCAACTACCTGTAGTTGATGAAATTAAGCAACTACAATTACCTGTACGCGTTTTAAATAAAATGATTAATGAAACAAGTTTTGCTATTTCTCAACACGAAAGTAGACCTATTTTAACAGGAGTACACTTTATTTCGAGCAGTTCTAGACTTTTAGCAGTAGCTACCGATAGTCATCGTTTAAGTCAACGTGTGATACCTTTAGAAGATGTACAAGAAGATTTTGATATAGTAATTCCAGGAAAAAGTTTATTAGAATTGTCGCGATCATTTAAAGATGAAGAAGAAATAGTATCTATTAGTATTATGGAAAATCAAGTGTTGTTTAAAACAGCTAATATGTACTTTTATTCACGATTATTAGAAGGAAAGTATCCAGATACCAATCGTTTAATACCGACAAGTTTTTCTACAGAGATTTCTTTTAATGTAGCTAACTTACTGTCAGCTATAGAAAGAGCCTCATTACTATCACATGAAGGCCGAAACAATATTGTTAAATTAGCTGTTTCAGATAATAAAGCTACTATCTATGGCAATTCACCTGAAATAGGAAATGTCCAAGAAGAAATTAATTATATTGAAATGACTGGAGATCCTTTGGAAATTTCTTTTAATCCAGATTATATGAAAAGTGCTTTAAAAGCATTTGGCGGTATTGACATTGTTATAAAATTTATTTCACCAATTCGACCGTTTACATTAGAACCGACAGATTCAGAAATTTCATTTATTCAATTAATAACTCCTGTAAGAACAAATTAAAAAAGAAGAGCCAGATTTTCTAGGCTCTTCTTTTTTATGCAAAAAATTCGTTTTAAGGGGTAGAATATTAAATAGATTAAAACTATCTAAAAGAGCTATCGGTCGCCAGAAAGAGAAAATATACGGTTTATTTGTTTTTTAAGTATAAAAAATGGTATAATGTATAAGAAGAAATAGGTTTAAAAGAAGGTGAGAAAAATTGAAAAATACATTTAAATTAAAAACGGAATACATAACATTAGGACAATTTTTAAAAGAAATAACTGTTATCTCAAGTGGTGGTATGGCAAAGTGGTATTTAAGAGAAAATGTAATATTTGTTGATGGAGAAATAGAAAATAGACGTGGGCGTAAACTATATCCAGGAATGATGATTGAAATACCTGAAGAAGGTACTTTTTTTATGGAAAAAAATGAAGAACTAATAACTGAGGAAGTTTCTGATGAGAGTAACTAACATCCAATTAGAAAATTATAGAAATTATGAGAAACTGTCATTAGAATTTAGCCGTGATTTAGTTATTTTTTTAGGTGAAAATGCTCAAGGTAAAACTAATTTATTAGAAAGTATCTATGTTTTAGCCATGACTCGAAGTCACAGGACAACTACTGAAAAAGAATTAATACAATGGGACAAAGATTATGCTAGATTATTAAGTTATATTGAGAAAAAAAATCATGGGATAAGTTTAGAAATGGCCATTTCTAAAAAGGGTAAAAAAACAAAAGTTAATCATATAGAACAAAAAAAATTAAGTGACTATATTGGAGAACTTAATGTAGTATTATTTGCGCCTGAGGATCTTTTTTTAATCAAAGGCGCGCCACAAATCCGGAGACGTTTTGTTGATATGGAGTTGGGACAGATAGACCCTATTTATTTACATCATCTAACAACTTACCAAAAAGTTTTAAAACAAAGAAATAAATATTTAAAACAGTTAGCATTTAAAGGTAATAAAGAAGGTGATGAGTACTTAGATGTTCTATCTGAACAATTAGCAAATGCAGGTAGTAAGGTTATTTTCTCAAGATATCAATTTATAGAAAAATTGGAAAAATGGGCTCATGATATACATCAAGGGATTACAGACAGTAGAGAAACTTTGAAAATGAAATATGAATCAAGTGTTTCAGTGAAAGAAAATATGAGTCAAGAAGAAATTGAGTCTATTTTTTTTAATGAGCTAATGAAAAGTAAACTAAAAGAACTTCATAAACAAACAACATTATTTGGACCACATAGAGACGATTTATTATTTTATATAAATGATCAAGATGTTCAAACATATGGCTCACAAGGGCAGCAGAGAACCGCTGCGCTAAGTTTGAAACTAGCAGAGATAGAATTGATTAATTCTGAAATCGGTGAATATCCAATCTTATTATTAGACGATGTTATGAGTGAACTTGATGATGAAAGACAAATTCATTTATTAAAAACTATTGAAGGCAAAGTTCAAACCTTTGTAACTACAACTACATTAAAGCATTTAAAAAATAGATTGCAGAGTGAACCAGAGATATTCATGGTGACAAAGGGCAAGGTAGAGAGGAAGAGTGAACAAGAGTGACTGATGAGATTAAAGAGTATGAAAAAGATAAAGCAAATGAATACGATGCCAGTCAAATCCAAGTTTTAGAGGGACTCGAAGCTGTAAGAAAGCGTCCAGGTATGTACATTGGTTCAACTAGTGGTCAAGGGTTGCATCATTTAGTATGGGAAATAGTAGATAATTCAATTGATGAGGCTTTGGCAGGATTTTGTACGGAAATTAATGTTGAAATCGAAGAAGATGGTAGTCTGACTGTTATAGATGATGGACGTGGAATTCCAGTTGGGATTCAAGAAAAAACTGGACGTCCAGCGGTAGAAACAGTCTTTACTGTTCTACATGCAGGTGGGAAATTTGGCGGTGGCGGCTACAAAGTATCTGGTGGTCTCCATGGTGTAGGTTCATCTGTTGTAAATGCTTTGTCATCTCAACTTGATGTAAAAGTGTATAAGGATGGAAAAATTCATTATCAAGAGTTTAAACGGGGTGTAGTGGGTGATGACTTAGCGATTATTGGTGAAACAGATCGTCATGGTACAACAGTACATTTTACCCCTGATCCTGAAATATTTAAAGAAACGGTTGAATTTGAGTTCGAAAAACTTGCTACACGTATGCGTGAACTAGCATTCTTAAATAGGGGTCTTAAATTAACCATTGAAGATAAAAGAGAAGCATCAGCAGAAAAACGTGAGTTTCATTATGAGGGTGGAATTAAGAGTTATGTAGAGCACCTAAATGAAAGTAAAACTGTTTTATTTGACGATCCAATATACACTGAAGGAGAGCAACAAGACATAATGGTTGAGGTTGCAATTCAGTATACAGATGGTTATCATGCTAATATTTTGAGTTTTGCTAATAATATTCATACATATGAAGGTGGAACTCATGAATTTGGATTTAGAACAGCTTTAACACGTGTTATAAATGACTATGGACGTAAACAGAAGCTCATTAAAGAGAATGAAGAGAATTTAAGTGGGGAAGATGTACGTGAAGGAATCACTGCGGTTATCTCAATTAAGCATCCAGAACCACAATTTGAAGGTCAAACTAAAACTAAATTGGGAAATTCTGAAGTTAGAACAGTAACAGATAGACTTTTTTCAGAGGCCTTTAATAAATTTTTATTGGAGAATCCAACAGTTGCTAAAAAAGTAATTGAAAAAGGGATACTGGCTTCTAAAGCACGTATGGCTGCCAAACGTGCTCGTGAGGTTACTCGACGTAAAGGTGCACTTGAAATCAGTAATTTACCTGGGAAATTAGCAGATTGTTCAAGCAGAGACCCAGAAAAGTCAGAATTATTTATCGTCGAGGGTGACTCAGCCGGTGGTTCAGCTAAACAAGGTAGAGATCGGGAAACACAAGCTATTCTTCCTATACGTGGTAAGATTTTAAATGTAGAAAAAGCGAGTATGGATAAAATTTTAGAAAATACAGAAATTCGTTCATTATTTACAGCCATGGGAACTGGATTTGGAGATGATTTTGATATTTCTAAAGCTAGATATCATAAATTAGTAATTATGACTGATGCGGATGTTGATGGAGCACACATTAGAACATTATTATTAACTTTATTTTATAGATTTATGAGACCGATAGTTGAGGCTGGTTATGTTTACATAGCTCAACCTCCTTTATACGGAATCAAACAAGGGAAAAATATAACTTATATCCAACCAGGAAAAAATGCAGATGAAGATTTGGCTAATACAATTAAAGAATTACCAGCAACGCCTAAACCTAATATTCAACGATATAAAGGTCTTGGAGAGATGGATGATCATCAATTATGGGAAACAACAATGGATCCTGATAGACGCATGATGTTACGTGTGACAGTTGATGATGCAATTAAAGCTGACCAAGTATTTGAAATGTTAATGGGAGACAAGGTTGAACCTAGAAGAAACTTTATAGAGGCCAATGCTCGTTATGTTAAGAATTTAGATATTTAGAAGAAAGGAGAAAACTATGTCTGAAGAAATTAGAGAAAATGTAAAAGAGGTTAATCTAACGAGTGAGATGGAAGATTCTTTCATAGATTATGCAATGAGTGTAATCGTATCACGTGCGTTACCGGACGTTAGAGATGGATTAAAGCCGGTTCATCGTCGTATTTTATATGGTATGAATGATTTAGGTGTAACGCCAGATAAGCCACACAAAAAATCAGCTCGTATCGTTGGAGATGTTATGGGGAAATATCATCCTCATGGTGATAGTGCTATCTATGAATCAATGGTAAGAATGGCACAACCGTTTAGCTATCGTCAGATGCTTGTAGACGGACACGGAAATTTTGGGTCTGTAGATGGAGATGGTGCAGCTGCAATGCGTTATACGGAAGCCCGTATGAGTAAAATTGCATTAGAGATGCTAAGAGATATAAATAAAGATACAGTAGACTTTGGCAATAACTATGATGAGACCGAGAAAGAGCCTCTTGTTCTCCCGGCTAGATTTCCTAATTTATTAGTTAATGGTACTACAGGTATTGCTGTTGGGATGGCAACGAATATTCCACCTCATAATTTAGGGGAAGTAATAAATGCTACAACTTTATTGATGGATAATCCTGACGCAACTACCATGGAATTGATGGAAGTATTACCTGGTCCAGATTTCCCAACAGGTGGCTTGGTGATGGGGAAATCAGGCATTAGAAAAGCTTATGAGACAGGAAAAGGTTCTATTACAGTTAGAGCTAAAGTTGATATAGAAGAGATGAAAAATGGTAAGGAACGTATTATTGTTACAGAATTACCATATATGGTAAATAAAGCGAAACTAATTGAACGAATTGCTGAGCTAGGTCGCGAAAAACGAGTAGAGGGTATGACCGATTTACGCGATGAGTCTTCGCGTGAAGGGATGAGAATTGTTATTGAGGTTCGTCGCGACGTGAGTGCTTCTGTCATTTTGAACAATTTATATAAAATGACAGCATTACAAAGTTCTTTTGGTTTTAATATGCTTGCTATTGTTTCTGGTGAACCTAAAATTCTGAGTTTAAAGTCTATACTTAATCATTATATTACTCATCAGGAAGAAGTAATTAGAAGACGTACAGAGTTTGATAAACGTAAAGCGGAAGCGCGTGCCCATATTTTAGAAGGTTTACGTATTGCATTAGATCATATAGATGAAATTATTCGAATTATTCGTTCTGCGGAAGCAGAAGATGTTGCTAAACAAGAATTGATAACAACATTTAGCTTATCAGAAAGACAAGCTCAGGCCATATTGGATATGCGTTTAAGACGTTTAACAGGTTTGGAACGAGATAAGATTGAAAAAGAATATCAAGAATTAATAGCATTGATAGCTGATTTAAAGGATATTCTAGAAAATCATCATCGTATAGTGGAAATTATAAAAACAGAGCTTCAAGATGTTAAGGATAGATACGATGATCCTAGACGTACAGAATTGCTTGTAGGTGAGGTTCTAAGCCTTGAAGATGAGGATTTAATAGAAGAGGAAGACATAGTTATTACTTTAACACATAATGGCTATATCAAACGTTTAGCTAATTCAGAATTTAGAGCGCAGAAACGTGGTGGCCGAGGAGTTCAAGGAATGGGCATGCATGATGACGATTTTGTAGAAAATCTAGTGTCATGTTCAACTCACGATACGTTACTGTTCTTTACTAATAATGGAAAAGTTTACCAGGCTAAAGGATATGAAATTCCGGAATATGGAAGAACAGCCAAAGGAATACCTATTATTAACTTATTAGGAATAGATTCTTCTGAAAAAATAGAAGCAATCATCAGTGTTGAAGGAAATGCCTCTGAAGATAACTATTTATTCTTTACAACACGTCAAGGTGTAGTAAAACGTACAGCAACAAGCTCATTTTCAAATATAAGAAGCAATGGGCTAATAGCAATTAGTTTGAGAGAAAATGATGAACTTATCAACGTATGTGTAACAGATGGTACTAAAAAAATAATTATAGGTACACATTTAGGTTATTCGGTTACATTTGATGAAAATGATGTAAGAGATATGGGAAGAACAGCTACAGGTGTTCGCGGTGTTAGATTAAGAGATGATGACTATGTTGTTGGTATGTCTATTATTGATGATGATTCCGAAGTTCTTATTATTACTGAAAAAGGCTATGGAAAACGTACAAAAGGTTCCGAATATCCTGTCAAAGGTAGAGGTGGTAAAGGTATTAAAACTGCTAATATAACGGATAAAAATGGACCTTTATCAGGGTTAACTACAGTTGATGGTTCAGAAGATATATTATTAATTACGGACAAAGGAGTTATTATAAGGTTTAGTGTTGAGTCAGTTTCTCAAACAGGTCGATCAACACAAGGTGTTCGTTTAATTAGATTAGAAGAAGATGCAACTGTTTCAACGATGGCAAAAGTAGAAGCAGAAGATGATAAAGAAGAAAATTTAGAAGATAAAGTAAGAGAGTAAACAATGCTTGATTTTCAAGTGTATAGAGTGTATAATAGCAAGATGTTAGTAGTCTATTTATAGATATACTTTCCTTGCTCTATTATAAATATTAGAGCCAAAGTCCATAAGGAGGTGAAATATCAATGAACAAAGCAACGAATTATGAAATCATGTATATTATTCGTCCAAACATTGATGAGGAAGCTAAAACTGCATTAGTAGAACGTTTTGACGCTATCTTAAAAGATAATGGTGCTGACGTTTTAGAATCGAAAGATTGGGAAAAACGTCGTTTAGCATACGAAATCAAAGATTGCCGTGAAGGTATCTACCACATCGTAAAAGTTTCTTCAACAACAGCTGACGGAATCAATGAATTTGATCGCTTAGCTAAAATCAATGACGGAATCTTACGTCACATGATCGTTAAAGAAGAAAACTAAAATGTTTCACGTGAAACATTTTGACGGAAGGGGATGGAGATATGATTAATAATGTTGTACTTGTCGGCAGATTAACAAAAGATCCTGATTTAAGATACACTTCTAATGGCTCAGCTGTTGCTAGTTTTACGTTAGCTGTAAACAGAAATTTCACTAACCAAAGTGGGAACAGAGAAGCTGACTTCATTAATTGTGTAATTTGGAGAAAGCCCGCTGAAACATTAGCGAATTATACACGAAAAGGCTCTTTGATAGGGGTAACTGGTCGTATTCAAACGAGTAGTTATGATAATCAACAAGGTCAAAAAGTTTATAGAACAGAAGTTATCTGTGAAAATTTCCAAATGTTAGAATCTAAAAATGTTAATGAGCAAAGAATACAAGAACCACGTTTTGATAATAACCAAGGTGCAAGTGCACCTAGTTATCAGCAACAAGGTGGAGCACCATCATTTGACCAGTCTTCATCATCCTATTCAAAAGATATGCCAAGTTTTTCGAGAGACAGCGATCCTTTCGGGAATGCTGCGAAAATTGATATATCCGATGATGATTTACCATTCTAAAATAGAAGAGGAGGCAAAATGATGGCTCAACAAAGAAGAGGCGGCGGAAGAAAAAGACGTAAAGTTTGTTACTTCTGTGCTAACCATGCAGACCACGTTGATTATAAAGAGGTAGAATTACTAAAAAGCAGATTTATTTCTGAAAGAGGTAAAATTTTACCACGTCGTGTAACAGGTACATGTGCTAAACATCAACGTACTTTAACAGTTGCAATTAAACGTGCACGTATTATGGGATTATTACCATTCGTTGCAGACGAACAATAATCTTATTAGGAGTAATGCAATTGCATTACTCCTTTTTTGTTTAAAGCAAGGATGTTCCACGTGAAACATCTTTGCTTTAAACAAAAATAGAATAACCAATTGATGTGAGAAATCAAGTAAGTATGGTAGAATATACTTATATTAGACAATAAAAAAGAGGTGTATGGAATGAAAGTTGTATTTATAACAGATGTCAAAGGACAAGGTAAAAAAGGTGAAGTTAAAGAAGTGTCATCAGGATATGCTCAAAATTTTCTTATAAAAAAGGGGTTAGCTAAAGAAGCAAATTCAACAACAATAAGTGAATTGAAAGGTAAGAAAAAAGCTCAAGAAAAGATTGAAGAAAATATAAAAAAAGAAGCAGAGCAGTTGAAATTTAAGATAGAAGAAGAAGGGTTTGAAGTTTTAATTAAAGCAAAGTCAGGAGAAGATTCAAGGTTATTTGGTTCAATACCATCTAAGCAAATAGCAGAAGCGTTAAATAAACAACATGGAATAAAATTAGATAAAAGAAAAATGGATTTGCCTGAACCTATAAGAACATTAGGTTTTAGAAATGTTCCTGTTAAATTACATCATGATGTAATAGCAGTATTACGTGTGCATGTTATATCAGAATAGAGCGAATGGAAATTCGCTTTTTCTTTTTTATTCAGTAAGTGGAAGTATATGGGAGAGATAAGAATGGATGAAATGTTACATGATAGAGTTCCACCTCAAAGTATTGAAGCAGAACAAGCAGTATTAGGGTCAATATTATTAGATTCTGACACTATAGTTGAGGCGATGGAGTATTTAAAGCCAGCTGATTTTTATCGTAGAAGCAATCAATTGATTTTCGAAACGATGATAAAGTTAACTGACAGTGGAGATGCAATAGACACTATTACAATAAAAGATAAATTAGAGAACTTAAATTTATTAGAAGATATTGGTGGGGTAACATATCTATCAGATCTAGCAATGTCGGTTCCCACAGCTGCAAATGTTGTACATTACGCCAAAATAGTAGAACAAAAATCATTGTTAAGAAATTTGATTCAGACTGCAACAGATATAGTATCACAAGGCTATGAGCAAAGCGATGAAGTTGGCAATATCCTTGATGAGGCAGAAAAACGGATTTTAGAAGTGTCAGAAAACAGAAAAAGAAATGAGTTTTTGTCTATTTCTGAAGTTCTGAATGATAGTTTTGCTGAAATTGACAGGTTGTCGCAACAAGAAGAAGAGATAACAGGGTTGCCAACAGGTTACCAAGCGTTAGACAAGATGACAGCGGGGTTGCAACCAGAAGAGCTGATAATCCTAGCTGCCCGGCCTGCAGTAGGAAAAACAGCGTTCGCCTTAAATATAGCTCAAAATGTAGGGACGAAAACAGATCAAGCAGTTGCTATATTTAGTTTGGAAATGGGAGCAACCTCTCTTGTCAACCGGATGTTGTGTGCAGAAGGGACGATTGAGGCACATAACTTAAGAACTGGGCAGTTGACAGAGTCTGAATGGCAAAGTTTAGTTATGGCAATGGGAAGTTTGTCAAAGGCAGATATTTATATTGATGATACTCCAGGTATTAAAATTACAGAAATAAGAGCGAAGTGTCGTAAGTTAGCTCAAGAAAAAGGTAATCTTGGTTTAATACTAATTGATTATTTACAACTCATTGAAGGTACTGGAAAAGAAAATAGACAACAAGAAGTGTCAGATATTTCTAGACAATTAAAGAAATTAGCAAAGGAACTAAAAGTCCCAGTGATAGCGTTATCTCAGTTATCTCGTGGAGTAGAACAAAGGCAAGATAAAAGACCGGTACTAAGTGATATACGTGAGTCAGGTTCAATCGAACAAGATGCAGATATAGTTGCTTTTCTCTACCGAGATGATTATTATCGAGATGAAGAAGGTGACGATGAAAATTCAGAAGAAAAAGAAGATAATAATATAGTAGAAGTCATCATTGAAAAAAATAGAAGTGGTGCAAGGGGTACCGTAGAATTACTCTTTATTAAAGAATATAATAAGTTTTCTTCCCTTTCAACTAGGCCAGAGTTTTAATGTTCGGGGTTAGGTGATTTGAAGTGCTAATCATTTTATTATCGTTCGAATTTAGTTGATTTTTAAAAGGTGCATTGTTAAAATAGATAAGGAATTGAATCTAAAAAATGAGAATGAGGTGTTCATATGTCATCAGTAGTAGTTGTAGGGACTCAATGGGGCGATGAAGGTAAAGGTAAAATTACAGACTTTTTAAGTGAGAATGCAGAGGTTATTTCACGTTATCAAGGTGGGGATAATGCAGGGCACACAATTAAATTTGATGGTGAAACATTTAAATTACAGTTAATCCCTTCAGGGATCTTTTACAAGGAGAAAATTAGCGTAATTGGAAATGGTGTAGTTGTAAATCCTAAATCTATCGTAACAGAATTAAAATACTTGCATGATCGTGGGATTAATACTGATAATTTACGTATTTCAGATCGCTGCCATATCATTTTGCCATATCATATTCAATTGGACACTTATCAAGAAGAATCAAAGGGTGATAATAAAATTGGAACGACTAATAAAGGTATAGGTCCAGCATACATGGATAAAGCTGCACGTGTAGGTATTAGAATGGCTGATTTATTAGATAAAGAAATTTTTGAAGAACGCTTACGCATTAATCTAGATGAAAAAAATCGTATGTTTACAAAAATGTATGATGGAGAAGCTTTGAATTTTGATGATATTTTTGAAGAGTATTATGAGTATGGACAACAAATTAAACA
The DNA here is from genome assembly GCF_003987565.1 of Vagococcus fessus. Classification (GTDB taxonomy): domain Bacteria; phylum Bacillota; class Bacilli; order Lactobacillales; family Vagococcaceae; genus Vagococcus_D; species Vagococcus_D fessus. Next base: position 786,601 of record NZ_NGJY01000002.1, on the reverse strand, counting down.
ATATGTTACTGATACTTCTTATTTAGTAAATGAAGCTTTAGATAATAATAAAAATGTTTTATTTGAAGGTGCACAAGGTGTTATGTTAGACATTGATCACGGAACATATCCGTTCGTTACCTCATCTAATCCTATTGCAGGAGGAACAACTGTTGGAGGTGGTGTAGGACCAGCTAAAATTAATAAAGTTATAGGCGTATGTAAAGCGTATACTTCACGTGTAGGTGATGGACCATTTCCAACAGAATTATTTGATGAAGTAGGTGAACAAATTCGTACGGTTGGACGTGAGTTTGGGACTGTAACAGGACGTCCACGTCGTGTTGGTTGGTTTGATGCAGTTGTTATGAACCATTCTAAGCGAGTGTCAGGAATTACGAATCTATCACTTAATTCAATTGATGTATTAAGTGGGTTAGAAACTGTCAAAATATGTACAGCATATGAATTAGATGGAAAAGTAATCAATTACTATCCTGCTAGTTTGAAAGAATTAGAACGTTGTAAACCTATATTTGAAGAAATGCCAGGATGGTCTGAAGACGTTACGGCATGTAAGACGTTGGAAGAGTTACCCGAAACCGCGCGTCATTATGTTAAACGAGTTTCTGAACTTGTTGGTGTTAGAATTTCAACATTTTCTGTAGGACCAGATAGAACTCAAACAAATGTTTTAGAGGATATTTGGGCACAAATGTAATTAAAAAGACTTTATAATTTAAAAAACTGATGAATCTAAAATTGATTCATCAGTTCTTTTTTATTTTAGGTATTAAATTACATATTTTTTTTCCTATAGGAAGGTTGTAGTTAAAAACATACATATAAAAATTTGAAAACGTGTATCATGAGGTTTTTAATTATTTGAAAGTATGAAATTAAGAATAGTTATCATGAATAAGTTAGTGGAAACAATAAAAAAATACTATGAGAGAAAGAATTCCAGTTTATTTATAGTTAATTTAACTCATCAGTGCTTATTGACAAAGGTGTTTTAAAAATAGATAAAAATAAACACATCATTCAAAGGAACAATGTGTTTGTCTTCATTTTGAGAATAACCTCATCAAGGTGTTATTTTTAATTAGCGAATAATTCTTTGATTTTAGACTGAACGTCTTTATTATCAAGGAATTCATCATAGGTTGTTTCAGCGCGATCGACGACACCTTTATCAGAAATTGCGATGATACGGTTAGCAATAGTTTGAATAAATTGGTGGTCATGCGAGCTGAATAATAGAGAGCCTTTAAACGCAATTAGACCGTCATTAAGTGCCGTTATAGACTCTAGGTCCAAATGGTTAGTAGGATCGTCTAGAACGAGAACGTTAGCTTTTGAGAGCATAAGTTTAGATAACATACAGCGAACTTTTTCACCACCTGAAAGAACATTCACAGGTTTCATAACTTCGTCACCTGAAAATAGCATTCTTCCAAGGAAGCTGCGTAGGAACGTATTATCATCCTCATCTTTTCCTGCATATTGACGTAACCAGTCAACGATAGGTTGTTCATTTCCCTCAAATTCCTCTGAATTATCTTTTGGTAAGTATGCTTGTGAAGTTGTAACACCCCATTTAACTGAACCAGTATCAGGTTCCATTTCACCCATGATAATTTTAAATAAAACAGTCGTGACAATATCATTATTACCAATAAAAGCAACTTTGTCATCTTTATTTAAAGTGAATGAGATATTATCCAAGACCTTTTTACCATCAATTGTTTTAGATACATTTTCAACGGTTAATAAATCGTTACCAATTTCACGTTCAGGTGTAAATCCTACGAATGGATAACGACGTGAAGAAGGTTGGATGTCATCAATAGTAATTTTTTCTAACATTTTTTTACGAGAAGTCGCTTGTTTAGATTTTGAAGCATTTGCACTAAATCTAGCGATAAAGTCTTGTAATTCTTTGACTTTTTCTTCTTTTTTAGAATTTTGATCAGCTTGTAATTTAGCAGCTAATTGACTAGACTCTAACCAAAAATCATAGTTACCTACATAAAGTTGGATTTTTCCGAAATCTAAATCAGCCATATGTGTACACACTTTATTTAAAAAGTGACGGTCATGTGATACAACAATAACAGTATTATCAAAGTTAATTAAAAATTCTTCTAACCATGCAATAGATTGTGTATCAAGTCCATTAGTAGGCTCATCTAAAAGTAAGACATCAGGTTTACCGAATAAAGCTTGTGCTAATAACACTTTAACTTTTTGTCCAGCAGATAATTCAGCCATTTTCTGGTCGTGTAGTGAGTCTGGAATATTTAAACCTTGTAACATCATTGCAGCTTCAGATTCAGCTTCCCAACCACCAAGTTCAGCAAATTCACCCTCTAGTTCAGCTGCCTTAATACCATCTTCCTCAGAAAAGTCTTCTTTCATATAGATAGCATCTTTTTCTTGCATTACTTCATAAAGGCGTTTGTGGCCCATCATAACAGTTGCAAGAACTGTTTCTTCTTCATAATCAAAGTGATTTTGTTTCAGAGTAGCCAGACGTTCATCTGGTCCCATTGTTACAGAACCTGTAGTAGGTTCTATTGTTCCATCAAGAACTTTTAAAAAAGTCGATTTTCCGGCACCATTCGCACCGATTAAACCGTAACAATTTCCAGGTGTAAATTTAATATTTACATCTTCAAAAAGTTTACGGTCAGTTAATAATAAACTAACATTAGATACAGTAATCATTTTATTAAATTCCTCTATTCTTTTATCTCTATTTTTTTGATAGACCTCTATGAATTATAACGAGGAATTTGAGTATTTACAAGGTATTAAGTTATTCTAGTGGTATAATGTAAAAGATAATTGAAAAATTCATTAGAGGGGATGAAATAAGATATGAAATTTAAAGATTTTGTGTATGAACGTCCGAATTACGATGAGATAAACGGTAAAATGAGTAAATTAATAGAAGAATTGAAGTTAGCAACAGAGGATAGTACAGTAAAAATTGCCAAAGAATTAAATCAAATTAATAGCGATATTAGTTCTATGGAGCAGTTATGTAATATACGACACTCTATTGATAATAGTGACAAATTTTACAGTAAAGAGAAAGAGTATTGGGATGAATTTGGTCCTAGGTATGAAGAGTTTATAACGGAGTACTATAGAGCGATAATCGAGTCACCTCATCAAAATGAATTAAGAAAATTTTTTCCAAAGCCGTTCTTTTTAATGGCAAAAAACCAACTGGAGACTTTTTCTTCAGACATTATTGAATTACTTCAGAAAGAAAATAGCTTGGTTGGTGAATATGAATCGTTATTAGCTACAGCAGAGGTAGAATTTGATGGTAAAAATTTAGTATTACCTAAGCTAGATCCATATTGTCAAAGTTTGGATAGGAATATTAGAAAGAAAGCAAGTTTAGTTCGCAGTAGTTTTTTTAAAGAAAATAAAGAAAAAATAGATTCTATTTATGATGATTTGGTGAATATTAGAACTGAGATGGCCCGTAGACTTGGTTTTAACGACTATGTTGAGATGGGGTATGCTATTATGAATCGTCTTGATTATGATAGACAAATGGTGGAAGGCTATCGTAAAGATATTTTAAAGCATGTTGTTCCTATATCTGAAAAATTATATATGAGGCAGGCGAAGCGTTTAGGATTAGAAAAATTATTTAATTATGACTTGCCTTTAGAATATACGGATGGTAATGCTATACCAAAAGATACCCCAGAAACTATTCTAGAAAATGGATTACAGATGTATAAAGAGCTTTCTCCTGAAACAGGAGAATTTATGTCTAGCATGCTCAATAGAGAATTACTAGACGTATTAAGTAAACCAGGTAAGCAAAGTGGTGGATATTGTGAGTTTCTTCCTAAAGAAAAGGCCCCGTTTATTTTTGCTAATTTTAATGGGACATCTGGTGATATTGACGTCTTGACACATGAGGCAGGCCATGCTTTTCAAGTGTATCAATCACGGTGGATTGAACAGCCAGAGTGTGTATTTCCAACAAATGAAAGTTGCGAGATCCACTCAATGAGCATGGAGTTTTTCACATGGCCGTGGATGCACCTTTTCTTTAAAGAACAAACAGAGAAGTATCGTTATTCTCATTTAGCAAGTGCGGTTCAGTTTTTACCGTATGGTGTGTTAGTAGATCATTTTCAACATGAAGTATATGAGAATCCTAAAATGACACCTGCGGAACGGAATGCAACATGGAGACGTTTGGAAAAAATGTATTGTCCTGAACGAAATTACTCGGAAGATCCTTTTTTAGAAGAAGGTACTTATTGGTATAGACAAGGGCATATCTTTTTTGCGCCATTTTATTATATTGATTATACATTGGCGCAAGTATGTGCATTCCAATACTGGCAACGTGATTATCTTGAAAAAGATTCTAGTGCATGGGATGACTATATGAAGATATGTAAAGTTGGCGGTACTAAGACATTTACTGAGATAGTTGAATTAGGAAACTTAAAATCGCCATTTGATAAGGGAACTTTAGAAGAGGTCATGGGAGCAGTTGGTGACTATTTTGAGAGTGTTGATGATAGTAAATTTTAAATAATAGATTTGAGGAGAGTTATAGTATGACAATTAAATTAATAGCAATAGATATTGATGGAACATTAATAAATTCTCATCACGAGTTAACAGAGAGAACAAAAGAAGCAATTACAAAAGCAAAAGAACAAGGTATAAAAATTGTTGTTGCGACGGGCAGACCATATCCAGGGGTTGCTAATATTTTAAAAGAACTTGGTTTAGAAGATAAAGGTGATTATGTTATTACTTATAATGGCTCTTTGGTTCAAGAGTGCGATACGAAAAAAGCAATTGTATCACATGGCTTGTCGTATGATAATTTTATTGAAATTGAGGCCTTATCTCGCCAACTAGGTAGTCATTTACATTCCATAGATAGAGAGAACATATATACAGCGAATCACCATATAAGCCCATATACAATCCATGAAGCTAGTTTGACGGGGATGCCGTTACATTATCGTGCTGTGGATCAAATGACTGCAGATATGGAAATTGTGAAGATGATGATGATCGATGAGCCTACTATTTTAGATGAAGTTATATCAAAATTGCCAAGTTGGTTTACTGATAAATACACAACTACAAAGAGCGCACCCTTTTATTTAGAAGTACTTAATAAACAGGCTAATAAAGGAATTGCGGTAAAAGAGTTGGCTGACTATTTAGGTATTAAACAAGAGGAAACAATGGCAATCGGTGATAATGAGAACGATTTAGAAATGGTAGAGTATGCGGGAATGGGTGTTGCAATGGCAAATGCTGTTCCTAAATTGAAAGCTGCAGCAAATTATGAAACGTTATCTAATGATGAAGATGGTGTTGCGGTTATGATAGAGAAACATCTTAGTTAAATGTAAACAAAAAAGACTTGCCTTTTAAATGGCAAGTCTTTTTGTTTACAGTAGGTTTATATACTGGTGATATAGTTTGAATAAGTTAACTTAAAAATGTCTAGTAAGTAACATAGATGTTAATTCATGAAGTATATTTTTAGTATTGTCAGTATTGTTAGGTAATTTTTGGATACTTTTAAGAGCACTATCAGTATAATCAGTCGCAATTTTCTTTGCATCTTCGATTGCGCCAGATTGATGAACAATATCATAAACACGTGAAGTATCATGACTATTCATTTGAGATTTCTTTTTTAATAAAGGAAGTAACTCTTCTGGTTTTTTTTGAATAGCAAGTATCAACGGCAGACTATAAACGCCTTGTCTAACATCTTCTAGTACAGGTTTACCGAGACTATTAGAATCTTGAGTATAGTCCAAGATATCATCAAGTACTTGGAAAGCCATCCCAATATTATTGCCAATTTTTTTACAATTATTTGAAAATAATTGAGAACATCCAGCTTCATAGGCACCAACAAAGCAACTTAAAGCAAATAGCTCAGCTGTTTTACCAGAAATATTCTTAAGATAGGTTTTAATAGAGATAGAAGTATCATAACGTGTATTCATTTGTCCTAGTTCACCAGAAAGTACGTTTTCCATACTGCGAGCATTAATTTGAATACTTTTTAATGAAGACGTATAATCAGCTAACATTTTAAAACACGTGATAAAAAGGTAATCACCAGCATATACAGCAATGTCTTTTCCGAATTTTGATTGGATAGTTGGTACATTACGTCTAATTTCAGCTTCGTCCACGATATCATCATGGATAAGGGTAGCAGTATGCAAGGTTTCCATTGCAGCAGCTAAAGCGATGGCCTTTTCTTTTTCTTGATTACCAAATTGCGAGAATAGTAAGAGATAGGCAGGCCGTAAAAGTTTACCTCCAGAAGACATCATTGAAAAAATAGCATGTTCGACATCTTTGTTGGTTAACTTTATAGAGCGTTCCATTAAGTTTAATGTAGCTTGTAAGTCTTGAGCCAAATTAGGGTAATCGTGCCATAATTTGTGAATTTTCATGGTTATACTCCTTATAGTAATAATACGAATCCTAGGATAATTTAGGTTGTTCATGAGCTGCTTTAAATTGGCTAAGAGTTTTGACATGCCCCATCAAATAATTAGCAGCAATACCGACAGCAATACCAGCTAATATCCCAATGAAGGAAAGGATAGGTAAGTATAGCATAACAGACCACGAACGAGCGATAAAACTAGCAGTACATAGTTGTCCAACATTATGCAGAAAACCGCCAGTTGCACTTATCCCGATAACACTGACTTTATTAGGACCGAGTTGTTTTATAATCAACATTCCAAAGTAGCTCAGTAAAGCCCCTGTCGCACTATAAAGTAGTGTTGAAATAGTTCCTCCAAGTAATGTCGTTAAAATTAACCGTAGACAAACTAGAAAAAAACTTTCTTTTTTACTCATTGTAAAAATAGAGATAATTGTTATTAGGTTGGCTAGACCGAGTTTTGCTCCAGGTGCAAATGCAAAAGGAAAAGGTATCATATTCTCTAATAATCCAATAATAACACCTTGTGCAACCAGTAAGGAGATATAAATCAGTTTTTTATTTTTTGTCATGGATATAACCTCCTAAGTGATGGCCAGTACAGTCAGTAATTAAAAATAAAGCCCTAGAGGAAATCCCCCTAGAACTTTATAAAGTAAGGGAGCTTTAGTTATTGCGCCCGTATATTGATTTTACATCTCCGTACCACCATTTACCAAGTTTACGTTGTAACCAAGGCACAACCCACTTGTCTAAACCAATAGCACGACCTGAACCATTCATTAGAGCAAAGGCAACAGGGATGAACCAAATATTTACCCAATAGAACATACCTGATAAACAGAATGCCGCTACTAAAGCAATAGTAGTTGCACTACTTAACCAAGTAAATAAACCAGCAATTAATGCTAGGGCAATTAACACTTCAAAAATAGTCATGAATTTTTGCATAAATAATGCAACTTCTTTGTTAGGCATCATGAATTCCATAACAGATGAGAACCATTTAGGCATGTGATCAAAAACCAGCATTGGTTCCTCACCATATGCATAACTTAAACCGAAATGAGCAGCTTGAGCGGCTGTATCTCCAGCACTTGCAGCGCTATCTCCTGCAGCAGAAGCACCTGTTGTTGCTGCATCTTGTAACCATGGGAATGGGAATGCGACGTTATCAGTGAACCAAGAACCTTCACCAAACCAAGTATTAGGTTTTAGATAATCACCTTCACCGACGACTTTCTTCATAGCTTCTACTAACCAAACTAAACCATAGAAGATACGTAGAGGAACAGACCATAAAACATTACCATAACGTGAAGAATGCCCACGGGCAACATTACGTTCATCTTTGATATGGAAAAATTCGTGCATAATGTATTGGAATGCATAGTATCCTGAACGGATATCTAAGAAATATTTCAAGTTAATCATGTGTTTCATTAAAATAGCTAAGAAACCACTTAAGTGAATTTTGTCAAATAGACAAGCGACACCATATTTAGAACCAATAGAAACCATGAATCCTTGATAGTTTCCTTTATAAGCGTGTTTTTCAGTACCATTAATTTCTGCAATAATATTAGCAGCAGCGCAATGTCCAGTACCTTCAGCAGCTTGAACAATTTGAGGTGTTGGAGTGTTTTCAAACTCTTCGTAATATACTAAATCTCCGACAACATAGACACCTTTATCTTCAAAACCTTTAGCTTGCATAAATTCATTGGCAACTAAACGATTAGCACGTGCAGATTCCATACCAAATTCTTTAGCGTCACTATTAGCTTGAACACCAGCTGTCCAAATTAAAGTATGAGTAGGGATAGTATCACCATTTTTAAGAGTGATTGCTTCCGCACCAACTTCAACGATTGGAGAGTTTTTAAGAATTTCAATCCCATTTTTAACCATGAATCGTTCAGCTTTACCAGCATCATTACGATCAAGCATATTTAAGATTGTTGGAGCAGCTTCAACTACTAATAATGAAATTTCATCAGCTGTGATTTTGTTGTTTTTAGCTAGACGTTCTTTCCAGTCTAAAAGTTCTCCGACCATTTCGATCCCCGTGAAACCAGAACCACAAACAACGAAAGTTAACATAGCTTTACGCAATTCATCATTTGGTTCAAGAGCTGCTAATTTAACAGTTCTTTCGATATGTTTACGTAATTTGATAGAATCTTCCATTGACCATAATGTGAACCCATTTTCTTTAACTCCAGGTGTACCGAAATCATTAGGTTCTCCACCCATGCCTAACATGACATAGTCAAATGGGTATTCTCCATTTTCAGTAACAACAACTTTGTTTTCTTTATCAATAGTAGTAACATTATCTGTTACTAATTTGACATTTTTACGTTTGCAGAATAGACGTTGTAAGTCGTATTGGATTGCTTCAGGTTCAACACGACCACCTGCTACTTCATGAAGCTCTGTCATCATTGTTTGATATGAATGACGGTCAATTAATGTAATTTCTACATCTGGATTTTTTTTCAGTTTTTTTGAAAGTACTTTAGTCGCACAAACACCTGAATATCCAGCACCGACTACGACGATTTTTGTTTTAGCCATAGTTTATAACCTCTTTCCTTTTTATATAATATGTAATAAAAAAATAAATGCAACGATAATCAAATGATAATCTAATACATTATATAATCAAATACAACGTATGTCTAACTAATTTTCAGAAAAAATGAAAATAATGCAACAAATAATAATATGCGCATATAATATGTGAAATTTATAAAAATGGGACACTTTTTTATTGCAATAAAATGCGAGATGATATAGAATGAATATGTAAATTAATTCACAAGAAACTTTTTGTGATTAAAAATATTTTTCGAAAGAAAAGGGGATTTTTATAATGAAAACAAAAAAATTAGTTACAAGTTTTGCTTTATTAGCAATGGCATCATTTGCTTTAGTAGCGTGTAGCCCAGATAAAAAAGCGGATGATAAGTCTGATGCTAAAACAGAACAAACTGAGAAAAAAGAAGATAAAAAAGAAGAACAAAAAGAAATGGTTAAAACTGCAGGAGCAGATTTAAAAGACGGCGAATATACATTAGAAGAGAAAAATGAAGATAATGGTTACCGTTCAACATTTAAAATGGTAGTAAAAGATGGAAAAATCACTAAAGATTCTAAATTTGATGCTATCAACAAAGATGGAAAATCAAAAACAGAAGATGCTGACTATAACAAAATGATGGATGAAAAAGCTGGTACATCTCCAGATAAATTTATTCCAGCGTTAAACGAAGCTTTCATCGCATCACAATCAGCTGACGGTGTTGAAGTAGTAACAGGAGCAACTCATTCAACAAGTACTTTTAAAAACTATGCACAACAATTAATTCAAGCAGCTCAAGCTGGTAAAACTGATAAAATTGAAATCGATAATGGTGCGGAACTTAAAGATGGTGAGTACACATTAGAAGAGAAAAATGATTCTAATGGTTACCATACAGTGTTCTCAATAGTAGTTAAAGATCACAAAATTGCAGAATCTAAGTATGATAACTTAAATAAAGATGGCAAATCAAAAATTGAAGATGCAGAATATAACAAAAATATGAAAGAATTCGGTGGTGAAACTAACCCAGAAGCTTTCATTCCAGAATTAAACAAACGTTTAGTTGCAGCTAATAAAGAAGCTGAAAAACCAACTGCAGCTATTGATGTAGTGACTGGTGCAACACACTCAACACACTCATTTGAAATGTATGCTGAACAATTAATCAATGCTGCTGAAAAAGGCGACACTGCTAAAATTGTTGTAGATAACATTGTAATGGAAGAAAAAAAATAGAAATTTATTAGATGAATAAAAAGAACAGGTTCTGATATCAGAACTTGTTCTTTTTTTATCACTTAACTAATGATAAGCTATTATAATAGTATGAGTATATTGAAAGAAAGTGAGTTATATTAAAATGAAGAAAAGAATAAGCTTATTGGTAATGGTCGCTTGTGTAATTGTTTTGACGGCATGTGGTTCTAATAAAGAAAAAGTAGAGTTATTAAATGATCCGTATATGGACCAACAGTTTTTAATGGGAACTTATGTAAGGATGCAAATTTTTGATGAAGGTAAAGAGGATGTTCTTAAAATAGCTTTTGATAGAGTTAAGGCATTAGCTGATAAAATTACAGTTAATGAAAAAGGATCAGAAATTGATAAAGTAAATGAGGCATCAGGACTAAAACCTGTTAAAGTGTCAGATGATGTTTACCCACTTGTAAAAAAAGCGTATCAGTATAGTGATGAGTGGAATAAGGGGTTTGATTTATCAATAGGTAAAATCACACAGTTGTGGCATATAGGATTTGATGATGCTAGAAAGCCAGAACAATCAGAAATTGATGATGCATTAAAATTAATTAATTATAAAGATGTTGAATTAGATGATGAAAAACAAACCGTATTTTTAAAGAAAAAAGGAATGGAATTAGATTTAGGTGCAATTGCTAAAGGATATATAACCGATGAAGTGGTTAAGGTTATGAAGAAAAATGATGTGACAACGGCTATTATTGACTTAGGTGGAAATGTATATGTATTAGGGAAGAGTCCTAGAAAGTCAGATGGTGAGTGGAAAGTTGGAATTCAAGATCCTAATCAAGCAAGAAACACAGTTGTGGGTTCGGTAACAACGAGTAATAAATCATTAGTAACGTCAGGGATATATGAGCGTAACCTGACAGTTAATGGTGAGACGTTCCATCATTTATTTAGTCCTGAAACGGGTTATCCATTTAAAAATGAAATTGCAGGTGTTTCAATTATTTCAGATAGGTCTATTGATGGAGATGGTTTATCGACATCGATTTTCTCAATGGGACTTAAAGATGGATTAGCTCATATCGATAAATTAGATAATGTAGAAGCTATCTTTGTAACCAAAGATGATAAAGTTTATATTAGTAAAGGTCTAGAGGGAAATTTTGAATTAAATAAAGACTCTGGTTATGACCTGGTTAAATTGAAAGGAAAATAAAATGACAATAAGAAATTTTTTGAAGTTAGTGGAAATTCAAACAAAATTAGCTAGCTTATTTCCTTTTTTAATAGGTGTTCTTTTCTCACTTTCATATTTCAAACAAATAAATTGGCTAAATACATTTATCTTCTTTTGTGGGATGTTAGTTTTTGATATGGCAACAACTGCCATCAATAATTATATGGATTTTATTAAAGCAAAAGACGATATCTATAAGAGTAATACTAATATTATTGGTCAAGCTAACTTGGACACGAAAAGAATTGCTTTTTTGATTAGTATGATGCTTATTTTTTCAATGGTTGTAGGATTAGTTCTTGTGTATAGAACAGGATGGCTAATGTTAGTTATGGGTGGTGTGTGTTGTTTTATAGGAATATTTTATACATATGGACCTATTCCATTGTCAAGAATGCCTTTAGGGGAGCTGTTTAGTGGAGTTACTATGGGGTTGGGAATATTTTTAATGACAGTGTATATTAATACGTATAGCACAATGTTTTTATATTTAGATTTGTCTAATTGGGAGTTTCAATTGGTGGGGAATATAAAAATATTACTTGCGATTTTATGGGCATCGTTACCAATGGTCTTTACGATTGCAAACATAATGTTAGCTAATAACTTGTGTGATTTAGATGAGGACATAAAAAATCATCGCTATACGTTACCCTATTATATTGGAAGAGAGAGGGGTGTAGTTTTATTTCGTGTACTAATGTTTAGTTGTTACGGAATTGTAATTATAGGACTACTACTAGGTGTTTATCAGTGGCCGATGTTAATTACGCTGCTAACTTTTCCAATTATTAAAAAAAATGTGTCTGAGTTTAGCAGATGTCAAATTAAAAGTAAGACATTTGTTATTTCTATAAAAAATCTAGTCGTATTTAATGTGGCCCAAATAATAGGGCTCCTGATTAGTTTAATAGTATAGAAAGGTTAAGTTAGTTTAAGCTAACTTAACCTTTTTTGTTTAAAATTAGCCTTTAGACTGATTTACTAATTACTAAGATTTAGTATCATATAAAGTAAAGATTATTAGGGAGGTTATAAGGATGGAAAAGAAACAATATGTTTGTGATAAATGCCAGGGGATGAGTTATTCAGCTGATCAGTTTCAAGCAACAGGGGGGAATTTTGCTAAAATATTCGATGTACAAAACAAGAAATTTATAACAATTAGTTGCGATCACTGCGGGTATACAGAGTTATATAAAGCAAATACAAGTTCAGGTTGGAACGTTTTAGATTTCTTAACAGGAGGTTAGACCGCGAAATACACTTCTCATTCTTTTTAAATTCTGCTATGATGTCAGTAAGTTAGTAGAATTTAAAAAGAGGGATAATAGATGAAGTTAACAATTAAAGATATAGCAAGTAAAGCAGGTGTTTCCATTACTACAGTTTCCCACATCTTAAATGATAAAGGGAGCCGATTTACTGATGAAACAAGAGAAAAAGTTTTAAAGGTAGTAGAGGAGTACAATTATAAGCCGGATTTTGTGGCACGAAGTATGGTAACGAAGCGCTCTAAATCGATAGGTATGATAGTTCCGGATGTAACCGATTTCTTTTTTTCAAAGTTAATAGAAGGTGTAGAAACATATCTCAATAATTTAGGTTACATGTTGATTTTATGTAATTCAAAGCATGATAGAGAACAAGAACAAAAATTTTTTTATGAGTTAATCCATAGAGCCGTAGAGGGGATTATTATTGCAACCCCAAATATTTTATCAGATGAAATAATGGAAACGTGTACAAAGAAAGATAAAGGGGTGCCCATTATCTTAGTAGATATGGCTAAAAATAAACGAAATGAAGGAAAATTAATTGTAGAGGAACGAAGAGGTGTTTATGAGGCTACTTCTTATTTAGTAAAATCTAATCATCGTAATATAGGTTTTATGAAGGAAGTCGGTGAATATTATCAACTTTCAGAGCGTTTGAGAGGGTATTTAGACTGCTTGGAAGAGAATGATATTCCGTATAATTCTAACTACATAGTTGAAAGTTATTTAACTATTGAAGGCGGGTATACGGGAGCAAAAAAAATATTAGAACAAACCAAAGGAGAAATGACAGCTCTTATATGCAGTAATGACCAAATGGCTATGGGAGCTTATCAGGCAGTATATGAAGCTGGATTAAGAATACCGGACGATATATCAATAATTGGTTTTGATGGTTTAGATACAAGTAGATATTTAGCGCCATCTTTAACAACAGTTCAACAACCAGTATTTGATATCGGTTATTCAGCAGCAAAATTTGTGGTAGATGCAATTGAAAAACCTTATATTAAAATTCCAACAAAAATATTTCCGACGAAGTTAATTATTAGAGAAAGCGTGAAAGCTATTGACTAGAAAATAGTAAGATGCTAATATGATTATTGAAAGCGCTTGTATGTATCGGTTTTAATAAAGTAAAACGTTTTACTAGTTTTTGCGATTTTACATAAAAGGAAGCTACACTAATATACTAGTATCAGGGGGAAATAAAAATGAGAATGATTGACTTAATTGAAAAAAAACGTGATGGTGGAGAACTTACAAAAGAAGAAATCAACTTTTTTGTTGACGGGTATACTGACGGTAGTATTCCTGATTATCAAGCAAGTACATTTTTGATGACGGTATTTTATAAAGATATGACTGACGAAGAAATCACTAACCTAACATTAGCAATGGCTAATTCAGGTGATGTAATTGACTTATCCTCAATTGAAGGTGTGAAAGTAGATAAACATTCAACAGGTGGCGTTGGTGACACAACAACTATCGTTTTAGCACCGTTGGTTGCAGCAGTGGGTGTTCCAGTAGCTAAAATGTCTGGCCGCGGTCTGGGTCATACGGGTGGAACTATTGATAAGTTAGAAGCTATCCCAGGTTTCCAAGTTGAGTTAGAGAATGATAAATTTATTAAACTAGTCAATGAAACACAAGTAGCAGTTACTGGTCAATCAGGTAACTTAGCTCCGGCAGATAAAAAACTATATGCATTAAGAGATGTAACGGCAACAGTAGATTCAATCCCATTAATTGCAAGCTCAATTATGAGTAAAAAAATTGCTTCAGGTGCTGATGCAATAGTACTAGACGTAACAACTGGTGACGGCGCATTCATGAAAAATATTGAAGATGCTACTCGCTTAGCTAAAACAATGGTTCGTATTGGTAAATTGGCTGGTCGTAACACAATGGCAGTTATTTCTGATATGTCTCAACCACTAGGAGAAGCGATTGGTAATACTATTGAGATTGAAGAAGCAATTGCTACTTTAAATGGTAATGGACCTGAAGATTTAACAGAAATGGTTTATGTTCTAGGAAGCCAAATGGTTGTTCTTGCAGGTAAAGCAGATACATTAGAAGAAGCACGTGCTATGTTAGTAGAAGCTTTGGAATCTGGTAAAGCTAAGGAGAAATTCAAAGAGATGATTGCTAATCAAGGTGGGAATCCTGAAATAGTAGATGCTCCAGAAAAAATGGCTCAAGCAAAATTTGTTTATGAAGTACCAGCTAAAGAATCGGGTTGTGTTCGTGAGATTCATGCAGAAAATGTTGGTATTGCAGCGATGATCTTAGGTGCTGGAAGAAAAACAAAAGAAGATTCTATTGACTACAGCGTGGGAGTTAAACTACACAAAAAAGTTGGTATGGATGTTAAAGAAGGCGAAACCTTAGTAACTATCTACTCTAATACGGAAGATGTTGCAGCCGTGAGAGAGATGTTATATGATAATATTACAATCGGTGACAAAGTAGAAGAACCAGCATTGATTAGAGGTATTATTACAGAGTAGTGATTAAAACTTGTTAAATAGATTTTAATAGATAAAAATGAACCTAGTAGAGAATTAAAAGTGATGACAAATTTACTGATTCTTTACTAGGTAAAATCTAAATCTCTCTGAAAGCGCTTGATAAACGAATGATAATAGCATATAAATTGTTATTGTAGTGTATTTACTTGTTTTTTTATGACAAAAACAAGTAAAATAACTATTATAGTGGTTAATTTATTTATTTTTGTCACTTTAGGTATTATTTATATTGAAAGTTAGGTGAAAAGTTATGAGTAACAAAGAAAAATGGATTGAGATGGCACAAGATGCATGCAAAAATGCCCATGTACCGTATTCTAATTTCCCGGTAGGAGCATGTTTAGTTACTGAAGACGATCAAGTATTTACAGGTGTAAATATTGAAAACGCTTCGTTTGGCTTAACCAATTGTGCTGAAAGAACAGCAATATTTAAAGCGGTTTCTGAAGGCTACAAGAATTTTAAACATATTGTTATTGTAGGGGATACAGATCAACCAATCTCGCCATGTGGCGCTTGTCGTCAGGTGATGATAGAGTTTTGTAAACCAGCAATGCCGGTAACCTTAGTAGCAAAAGACGGAAGTACTCTTGATATGACATTAGGAGAATTGCTTCCATATTCGTTTACAGAAGATCAATTATAATAACCATGATTTATTCAGTCACCAGACTGTTAAATAAAAAAATATATTAGGGGGCTTTAAAAATGAAAGTATCTAAAAAATTTGGAATGGGTTTATTAGCTTTAGGATTATGTACAACATTGGTAGCATGCGGTAGTAATGATAAAGGTGACAAAAAAGAAAGTAAAGGTTCTGACGGTCAACATACAGTCGCATTAGTTACTGACTTAGGTGGGGTTGATGATAAATCATTTAACCAATCAGCCTGGGAAGGTTTACAAGAATGGGGTAAAGCAAACAAATTAGAAAAGGGTAATGGTGGTTTTAACTATTATCAATCTAACTCAGATTCAGAATTTGATACTAACATTAATACAGCTTTAAACGACGGTTTTGAAACTATTTTCGGAATTGGATATAAATTAAAACCTGCAATTGACGCAGCAGCGGCAGCAAATGCAGATAAAAACTTTGTCTTAATTGATGATCAAATTGATGGCAAAGATAATGTAGCATCAGTAGTATTTAAAGATAATGAAGCGGCTTACTTAGCAGGGATTGCAGCAGCCATGACAACCAAATCAAATAAAGTTGGTTTCGTTGGAGGACAAGAAGGTGACGTAATTGGACGTTTCGATGCTGGTTTTGAAGCAGGTGTTAAGTCAGTTAATAAAGATATCGATGTAAGTTCTTCATACGTTGGATCATTTGGTGATGCTCCTAAAGGTAAAGCAACAGCAGAAGCAATGTACGGCAAAGGTATTGATATAATTTACCACGCATCAGGAGATACAGGTAATGGCGTATTCACAGCTGCAAAAGATATTATCAAAGCAGATAAAGATAAAAAAGTTTGGGTAATTGGTGTTGACCGTGACCAAACAGCAGAAGGTAAAGAAGGCGAATTAAACGTGACGTTAACATCTACATTAAAAGGTGTTTCAAAAGTTGTTCAAGATTTAGCTACTCAAGCTAACGATGGAAAATTCCCTGGGGGCGAACATTTAGTATATGGACTTAAAGAAGATGGTGTTGATTTAAGTGAAGGTCAATTATCAGATGAAATTAAAGAAGCAGTAAACAAAGCTAAAGAAGAAATCAAAGAAGGTAAAATTGAAGTTCCTGAAAAACCAGCTAAAAAATAAGTATTAAAAATCATTCATCCGAAATAGTAAGGACGTGAAAAAAGTGGAAAAATCACAACACGTGATTGAAATGAAAAATATTACTAAAGCTTTTGGAACATTTAAAGCGAATGATAATATTAATTTAAATGTTAGAAAAGGCGAAATACATGCACTTTTAGGTGAAAATGGTGCGGGTAAATCAACATTGATGAATATTCTGTCAGGTTTATTACAACCAACATCAGGAGAAATCTATATCAATGAAAAACTAGAAGAGATTTCAGATCCGACAGTAGCGAGTCAATTAGGTATCGGAATGGTGCATCAGCACTTTATGCTTATTGATAACTTTACTGTTGCTGAAAATATTATCTTAGGAAGTGAGCCTGTTAAAGGTGTCACAATAGATAAGAAAAAAGCTTATGACGAAATCCAAGCTGTTTCGGATAGATATGGTTTTAACATTGATTTAGATGCTTTGGTATCAGATATATCAGTAGGGATGCAACAGCGTGTTGAAATTCTGAAGACGTTATATCGTGGAGCTGATTTATTAATTTTTGATGAACCAACGGCGGTATTAACACCTCAAGAAATTGAAGAGTTAATAGGTATCATGCATGGTTTAGTAGCAGAAGGAAAATCATTGATTATCATTACGCATAAGCTTGATGAAATTAAATCAGTTGCGGATAGATGTACAATTATTCGTAGAGGTAAGAGTATTGATACTGTTACGGTTGCGGATGTTACATCTCAAGAACTTGCAGATTTGATGGTAGGACGTTCGGTGTCATTTAAGACACCGAAAGGGCCATCAAATCCTCAAAATTCAGTACTTAAAGTTTCTGATTTAGTTGTAAAGGAAAATCGAGGTCTAGATGCTGTTAAAAATATGAATTTAGAAGTTCGTGCAGGCGAAATTGTTGGGATTGCAGGAATTGACGGAAATGGTCAAAGTGAGTTGATTCAAGCTATCACTGGAATGCGTAAAGTTGAAAGTGGAACCATTGAAATAAATGGTAAAGATATGACAAACTTAAAACCTCGTCAAATTACAGAAAATAGTGTAGGTCATGTTCCAGAAGATAGACACAAATTCGGATTAGTCTTGCCGATGACGTTATCTGAGAATATAGCACTGCAAACCTACTACAAAGAGCCTAACAGCAAAAACGGTTTACTAAACTATAAATACATAAATAGTCATGCAATTGAATTGATTGATGAGTTTGATGTTAGAACACCAAGTGAAACAGTCCCAGCATCAGCTTTGTCAGGTGGTAATCAACAAAAAGCAATTATTGCTAGAGAAATAGATAGAGATCCAGATTTGCTTATTGTTTCTCAGCCAACACGTGGTTTGGATGTGGGTGCGATTGAATATATTCACAAACGTTTAATTGAGCAACGTGATAATGGTAAGGGTGTATTATGTGTAAGTTTTGAGCTTGATGAAATTTTAAATGTTTCTGATAGAATTGTTGTAATGTTTGAAGGAACAATTACAGGGATTGTAGATCCAAAAGAAACAACAGAGCAAGAGCTAGGGTTGTTAATGGCGGGTATGTCAATTGAAGAAGCGCGAGCTAACTTAGCACAAGATGCAACTGAGAAGGGAGCAGATGGACATGAGTAAAAAGAATATGCAGAGTCTAGCAGTTCCGGTAATATCAGTTCTTTTTGGTCTTATTTTAGGGGCTATTGTCATGCTAGTTTCGGGCTATAATCCAATAGATGGATACGGTGCAATGCTGAAAGGTGCCTTTGGTCGTACTTATAATATAGGTGAAGTTTTCCGTTTAGCATCGCCTTTAGTTTTAACAGCATTAGGATTTTCAGTAGCATATACTGCGGGCTTCTTTAATATAGGTCTTGCTGGTCAAGCACTATGTGGATGGTTGGCATCTGTGTCAATTGCCCAAGTTTTTGCTGATTTACCAAAACCAATTTTACTGACAATGTGTATCGTTGGTGGTGCGGTTGCTGGTGGCCTTTATGCAGGTATTGCAGGGGTTCTGCGTGCAAAATTTGGAACAAGTGAAGTTATTGTAACGATCATGTTGAATTACACAATCTTATATATAAGTAATCACTTAGTTCGTAATGTTTTAACAACGGATAAAGATGCAACAGAAATGATTTCACAAAATGCAAGCTTACGTGTTCCATTTTTACAACAAATTAGTGGCGGATCACGTTTAAATGCAGGAATTTTTATTGCGATTATTGCAATTATTGTTATCTGGGTATTGATGAAGAAAACAACGGCAGGATTTGAACTTCGTTCAGTTGGTATTAATCCATTTGCATCAGAGTATGCAGGGATGAGCGCTAATAAAAATATTATATTGGCGATGGTTATCGCAGGGATGTTGGCAGGTCTTGGCGGTGTTATTGAGGGACTAGGAACATTCCAAAATATTTATGTTATGGCGGCAGTACCAGAAATTGGATTTGATGGTATGGCTGTTTCTCTACTAGGTAATGGTCATCCAATTGGAATCTTTATTTCAGCTATTTTATTCGGAATTTTAAAAGTCGGTGGATTAAGCATGCCGGGTGCAGGTATTCCAAAAGAAGTTGTAGAAATCGTAATTGCATCTATCATTTTCTTCGTGGGTGCAAGTTATGTAATTCGTTACTTATTAGCTAAATTTGATAAAAATGCACAGAAAGGAGAGATGTAAGATGTTACAATTTTTAGTGATCGTTGTCTCTTCGACCTTAGTGTATTCAGCCCCTTTAATTTTTACAGCTCTAGGGGGAACATTTTCTGAGCGAGGCGGCGTAGTTAACGTTGGTTTGGAAGGTATCATGGTAATGGGTGCATTTAGTGCCTGTGTATTTAATTTATTTACCGCAGATGTTTTAGGAGCCGCAACACCTTGGATTTCATTGTTAATAGGTGGCGCAACAGGAATTCTATTTTCACTATTCCATGCGGTGGCGACAATTAATTGGCGTGCAGACCATATTGTCAGTGGTACGGTAATTAATTTAATGGCACCAGGTTTAGCAGTATTTCTAACACGTTTGATTTTTAATGATCGTGGACAAACTGATATTATCCAAGAGCGTTTTGGTAAATTTAGTTTTCCTATTTTAGAAAAAATCCCTGTTGTTGGAGATATTCTATTCAAAGATACGTCAGCTCCAGCATACTTGGCTATTTTAGTAGCTGTTGTATCATATTTTATTCTATTTAAAACGAAATTCGGTTTGCGTTTAAGAGCTGTAGGTGAAAATCCTCAAGCTGCAGATACATTAGGTATTAGTGTTTATAAAATGAAATATGCGGGTGTCTTGATTTCAGGTTTCCTTGGTGGTGTTGGTGGTGCTGTTTTAGTACAATCAGTTTCATCACAATTCTCAAGAGCAACAATTACGGGACAAGGATTTATTGCTATGGCAGCAATGATTTTTGGTAAATGGAACCCATTAGGTGCACTTGGTGCAGCACTGTTCTTCGGATTAGCGCAAAGTCTAGGTGTAATTGGGCCACAAATTCCAGGTTTAGAAAACTTAGCCCCTGTTTATTGGCAAGTTGCCCCTTACATTTTAACAGTAATTGTATTAGTATTGTTTATTGGGTCATCTAAAGCACCTAAGGCAATCGGTAAAACGTATATTAAATCAAAATAAGACAAGCCGACGTGCCAAGGGAAGTTTTACTAACCTTATGGCACGTTTGTGCTTGAAATGACTATAAATTTAGTCGAATTGGAAAAAGAAAGAAGGAATTAAGATGTTTAAAAGAGTACATTTAATCGTATTAGATTCAGTAGGTATTGGAGAAGCACCAGATGCAGAAAAATTTGGAGATTTAGGTAGTCACACACTAGGTCATATTGCAGAAGAAGCTGGATTAAACATTCCAGAAATGGAACAATTAGGCTTAGGGACAATTGAACCACTAAAAGGTGTTAAAGCAGTTGCAGACCACAAAGGATATGCTACTAAATTAGAAGAAATTTCTGTAGGTAAAGATACTATGACGGGTCATTGGGAGATTATGGGCTTGAACATCGAAACACCGTTTAGAGTATTCCCTGACGGTTTCCCTCAAGAATTATTAGATAAAATTTCAGAATTTTCTGGTAGAGGAATTGTATGTAATAAACCATATAGTGGAACAGCCGTTATCGACGATTTTGGTGAACACCAAATGAAAACGGGTGACTTGATTGTCTACACATCTGCAGATCCGGTATTACAGATTGCAGCTCACGAAGAAGTCATTCCTCTAGAAGAGTTATATAAAATTTGTGAGTACGTTCGTGAAATTACTAAAGATGATCCATATATGATTGGTCGTATTATTGCGCGTCCATATTTGGGAGAACCTGGTAACTTTAAACGTACTGCTAATCGCCATGATTATGCATTAGATCCATTTGGCCATACTGTATTAGATTCATTAAAAGAAGGCGGAAAAGATGTTATTGCAGTAGGTAAAATTAACGATATCTTTAATGCTCAAGGTATTACTGAATTTGTTCGTACTAAATCAAATATGGATGGTGTAGATCAGTTATTAGAAGTCATGAAGAAAGACTTCACTGGTTTAAGTTTTACTAATTTAGTAGATTTTGATGCTCTATTTGGTCATCGTCGTGATGTTATCGGGTACGGAAAAGCTCTAGAAGATTTTGATGGTCGTTTACAAGAAATTTATGCAGCAATGGAAGATGACGATCTATTATTAATTACAGCTGACCATGGTAATGATCCAACATTCCCAGGAACAGATCATACAAGAGAGTATGTTCCGTTATTAGCTTATAGCAAAAAAATGACTGGACAAGGTTCTTTACCACAAGGATTCTATTCAGATATTGCAGCTACTATTGCTGAGAACTTTGATGTTCCTGCAACAGAAAATGGAACTAGTTTCTTAAAAGACTTAAAATAAAAGGAGAACACAATGACTAAAACATTAAGCGTTAAATTAAATGAAACAGCTGAATTTATTAAAAGTAAAGGTGTTAAAGAAATTGATTTTGGTTTGATTTTAGGTTCAGGTTTAGGTGAATTAGCTGAAGAAATTACAGATGCTATTGTAATTCCTTACGAAGAAATTCCGAATTTTCCAGTGTCAACAGTCGTAGGTCATGCTGGTCAACTAGTATATGGTAA
The DNA here is from genome assembly GCF_003987565.1 of Vagococcus fessus. Classification (GTDB taxonomy): domain Bacteria; phylum Bacillota; class Bacilli; order Lactobacillales; family Vagococcaceae; genus Vagococcus_D; species Vagococcus_D fessus. The sequence continues at coordinate 764,394 of NZ_NGJY01000002.1, read as the reverse complement.
ACTAGAAAACAAATTTGTACTTGCAATGCAAGGTCGATTCCATTTCTATGAAGGGAATACAATGGATGTTGTAACGTTCCCTGTACGTGTAATGAATGCCCTAGGTGCTCATTCAATGGTAGTAACGAATGCTGCGGGTGGTGTGAATACATCATTTACTCCGGGTAACTTAATGTTGATCACAGACCAAATCAACTTCACAGGAACTAACCCGTTAATTGGTGAAAATGATGAAAACTTGGGACCACGCTTCCCTGATATGTCTGAACCATATGATATTGAATATGGTAAAGTAGCTCGTAAAGTAGCAGCTGATTTAAAAATCACGTTACAACAAGGTGTTTATATGGGATTCACAGGACCTACATATGAAACCCCAGCAGAAGTTCGCATGGCTCGAGTAATGGGGGCAGATGCAGTAGGTATGTCCACAGTACCTGAAGTAATCGTTGCTCGCCACATGGGAATGCGTGTATTGGGTATTACATGTGTGACCAACTTAGCAGCTGGAATGCAAGCTAATTTAAATCATGCAGAAGTTGTGGAAACAACTGAACGTGTAAAAGCTGATTTCAAAATGTTAATTAAACAAACACTTAAAAATATCTAAAGTAATCTACTAATCAAATTAAAGAAGAGGTGCCGAGATGAGTATCCATATTGGAGCAGAAAAAGGGGCCGTAGCGGATAAGATTTTATTGCCGGGAGACCCACTTAGAGCGAAATATATTGCAGAAAAATTCTTAGAAGATGTTGTCTTGTATAATGAAGTCCGTGGTATGTATGGTTTTACTGGTACTTATAAAGGTGAACGTGTTTCAGTTCAAGGGACTGGGATGGGAATGCCTTCAGCTGCAATTTATGTGACGGAGTTGGTTAAAGATTACGATGTTAAAAAATTAATTCGAGTAGGGACATGTGGATCAATCCAAAAAGATGTCCATGTAAGAGATATTGTTTTAGCCCAAGCAGCTGCAACAACATCTGCCATTATTCGAAATGATTTTCCAAAACATGATTTTCCTCAAATTGCTAATTTTGATTTGTTAATGAAATCATATACGGTTGCTAAAGGAAAAGGTTTCAACGTTCATGTCGGAAATGTTCTATCTGATGATGTTTTTTATAAAGATAGTTTAGATGATACCTTTAAATTGGGTGAACATGGTGTATTAGCAGTAGAAATGGAAGCCGCTATTATTTACTATGTCGCTGCTAAATATGGTGTTCAAGCTTTGAGTTTAATGACGGTAAGTGATCACATGATTACGGGTGAAGAAACGACGTCAGAAGAACGTCAAGAAACTTTCGATGAGATGATTATTGTTGCCTTAGATACATTAATTAACTAATTAAAATGCCAATCTATTAGATTGGCATTTTTTTGTAAGTAAGAATACTTTAATTTTTAATAAAAAAACGCTATTCTATTACAGTAGAAAAGAAAGAAGGGTTTATATGGAAAATTTTAATTTTTATGCGCCAACAAGTATTCATTTTGGTAAAGGGGAAATAAAAGAATTAACAAAGATTATCTCAGAAATCGGTAAAAATGTATTATTGGTTTATGGCGGTGGAAGTATTAAAGTTAATGGGATTTATGATGAAGTTTATCGTTTATTGCCAGATTCTGATTTTACGATTACTGAATTAGCAGGAGTAGAACCAAATCCGAGAATTGATACGGTTCGTAAAGGCGCAGCTTTGTGTCATGAGAATAATATAGATGTAGTATTAGCAGTAGGTGGTGGTTCGACAATTGATTGTTCAAAAGCGATTGCGGCGGCTTATTATTATGAAGGTGATCCTTGGGACTTTACTCAAGATAGAAGCCTTGTTCAAAAAGCATTACCGTTAGTTACGGTGTTAACGATGGCGGCAACAGGTTCAGAGATGAATATGGGCTCGGTATTAACTAACCCGGAAACAAATGAAAAATTAAGTACGGGAGGAGTAGCTATGATTCCTCGTGCTTCTATTTTAGACCCAGAGTATACTTACACAGTATCAAAATGGCAAACAGCGGCAGGCTCAGCGGATATAACGAGTCATTTACTAGAAAGTTATTTTTCACAAAATACGGAAGCGGTTGTACAAGATAGAATGGCTGAAGGGATTATGAAAACAGTTATTAAGTATGCTCCTATTGCACTAGCAGAACCTAATAATTATGAAGCTCGTTCTAATTTAATGTGGTCAAGTTCACTTGCGTTGAACGGTTTAACAAGAGCAGGTAAAAAAGGGACATGGTCGTGCCATGCGATAGAGCATGAGTTAAGTGCGTATTATGACATTACGCATGGTATTGGGTTAGCGATTATAACACCGCGTTGGATGCTACATGTTTTAAATGATCAAACAGTTACTAAATTTGTTGAGTACGCTGAAAATGTATGGGGAATCGATAGTAATGGAAAAGATGCTTTTGATGTTGCTAAAGAAGGTATTCAAGCGTTATATGATGCTTTTGTTTCATGGGGGATTCCAATGACCTTGCCAGAAGTTGGCATAGATAAAGAAAAAATACGTTTGATGTCTGAAAAAGCGATAGAACATAGTACATTAGCTACAACCGCTTATGTTCCATTAACAGCAGATGATGTAGAAGAAATTTTATTAAATTGCTTCTAAGAATAATAAAAACAGCCCCGTTGAATTCATTGTACACTGTACATGAATTCAACGGGGCTGTTTTTATATGTGTCTCAATCTATGGGATCAGTTCACCCTAAAGGAGAGTTTTTTATTATAGGTAATATTTGTTTGAAACGCTTAGATCATCGTTTAGTTCATAGACCAAAGGTTGACCAGTTGGGATTTCTAAGCCCATGATGTCATCATCAGAAATATTTTCAATATGTTTAGCAAGTGCACGTAAAGAATTTCCATGAGCAGCGACTAAAACAGTATCTCCCTTTAATAGGCTAGGGGCAATCTTATCTTCCCAGTAAGGAATGGCTCTTTCAAGTGTTACCTTAAGATTCTCACCACCTGGAATTGTACGACGTTCTAAGTTATCATAACGTCGATCTTGAGTTGCTGATGCGGGATCGTCACTAGCTAATAAAGGTGGAAGTGTGTCGTACGATCTTCTCCATTGTTGAACTTGCTCGTCTCCGTATTTCTCAGCAGTCTCTTTTTTGTTTAGACCCTGTAAAGCTCCATAGTGTCTTTCATTAAGGCGCCATGATTTATATTCAGGAACCCAAAGTTGGTCAGATTCTTCTAAAACGTAATGACAGGTTTTAATTGCACGTTTTAGGACCGAAGTGTAAGCGACATCGAGATTGATGCCAGCTTCTTTAATTTTTTTACCAGCATTTTTAGCTTCCTCAATACCTTTTTCGCTTAAATCGACATCAACCCACCCTGTAAATTGATTAAGAGCATTCCATTCACTAAGCCCATGTCTTACAAAAATTAGTTTTCTCATAATGTTGCCTCTTTCTATCAATTAAATGACGGTTATTTACAACTCTATTTTAACGCTATTCATAAATAAGTGCCAATGATAAGAGTTTTGAGTAATAAAAAAACATCATGACTAATCATGATGTTTAAAGGCTAGGTAGTAAAGTCCGCTAACCATAACGGCCCCACCAATAATATTGCCAGCATATACAGGAATAACATTTTGAATAAATTGTAACCATGTGGCATTCCCTTCAAAAATTGCTGCAGGGATAACAAACATATTAGCAACACTATGTTGGAATCCAATAGCAACGAAGGTCATAACAGGGAACCAAATACCTAAAATCTTGCCAGCACTATCTTTTGCTCCGTAGCATAACCAAAGTGATAGACCTACGAACCAATTACACCCAATGCCAGAAATAAAAGCTTGTAAAGGCGTTGCAGCAATTTTAGACTGAGCAACTGTGGCTGTTTCTTCTAGGAAATGACCCGCAGTTGTTAAGCTAGTCACATGACCAAAGAAGTATGCAACAAATAGGGCTCCTAAAAAGTTTGCAAATGTAATAGTTAGCCAATTGATAGCAAGGTCTTTTCCAGAAACTTTTTTATCGAACCAAGCGACAGCAACAGCCATCATATTTCCTGTGATTAATTCACCACCACCTAATAGAATAACGATTAGACCGATAGGGAATACACAAGCTCCGATAAATGATGCAAAACTACCCCATTGTTCGGCAACAGAAGAGATGACACGAATATAGCCAAGATAGCCAAGTGAGATCATCGCTCCACCGATAAAACCTAAAATAAGTTTAGCTAATAGGGGTTTTGCAATTTTTTTAGTGCCCATTTCAATACTTTTTTCTAAAATTTCATCTGGTGAATACATAAATAAAAACTCCTTTACACTTTGTGAATAAGTTATCTTACTGACTTATTATAATATAGTACAAAGGAGATTAAAAGAGTGTTTGTGTATATTGTCACATTAGTTTAACGAGAAACGTTCACTGTTTCGGGAGAAGTACCTTTACCAATGATAACCATATCAACAATATCTAAGAAAAGACCGTGTTCTACAACGCCAGTCAAAGTATCTAACCATGAAGCAAGTGATTTAACTTTATCATTTGGAATAGTTTCCATATGTAAATCAATGATGTAATTATTGCTGTCTGTTTTTAAAATTTCATTTTCTGCTGTTAGGCGAAGTTTTGGATTTAGTCCTTTTTCCGCGAATTTTTTAAGCAATTGTTGAGAACCATAAGGAATAACTTCTACAGGTAAAGGGAATTTACCGAGAGCCTCAACCATTTTAGATTCATCAACGATCCAAATGTTTTTGTTAGAATTGCTAGCAACTATTTTTTCAAATAAAAGTGCAGCACCGCCACCTTTGATACCTTGATAGTCAGAGCTTATCTCATCCGCGCCGTCAATTGTGATATCTACATAAGGAACTTCATCGATACTTTTTAATGGGATATTTAATCCTAATGCTTGTTTTTCTGTAGCTTTAGATGTTGTAACACCAGTAATAGATAGACCTTCTTCGGCGATACGACGACCGATTTCTTCAACTAAATAGTACGCAGTTGATCCTGTACCAAGCCCAACAATCATACCATCGGTTACATGTGTAGCAGCTTCTATTCCGACCATTTGTTTTAAATTCATTTTAGATTCCTCCTATTATATAAAAGTAAAATTAACTACAATGAACATTATATAATTCTTTATGTGACAAGCATAGGCAAATGAAGCAATTAAAAAAATATATTGAAAGAGGTTGACAGTTTTTCCGAAAACATGGTATTATCTAAACGGTGCTTAAAGTACAGTCGATTTGAATACTGTCCACGTAGCATTTTTGAGATGAAACTAGCAAGTTAGCTTGCTTATTTTTATCAAAAAAAATGACCCACCAGGATGTGTGGGACTAGAAAACCCTTTAGGGAAGGAGGAAATTAGAATGCCAACGATTAATCAATTAATTCGTAAATCTCGTCAATCAAAAGTAACTAAATCAGGTTCTCCTGCTTTAGGAAAAGGCTATAACAGCTTGAAAAAATCTCTAACAAATACAAACGCTCCTCATAAACGTGGAGTATGTACACGTGTGGGTACAATGACACCTAAAAAACCCAACTCAGCGTTACGTAAATACGCTCGTGTTCGTTTGTCTAATAACATTGAGGTTACTGCTTACATTCCAGGTATCGGACATAACTTACAAGAACATAGTGTTGTCTTGATCCGTGGAGGACGTGTAAAAGATTTACCAGGGGTTCGTTACCATATCGTACGTGGTGCGCTTGATACTGCCGGTGTTACTGACCGTAAACAAAGCCGCTCTAAATATGGTGCTAAAAAACCTAAACCACAAAAAGCTTAATTATAAGCAACTACAAATAAACTAAAAAATTCAGAATCGGAAGGAGGAATTTGGAATGTCAAGAAAAGGTCCAGCTCCAAAACGTGAAGTTTTACCTGATCCAATTTTCCAATCAAAAGATGTAACTCGTTTAATCAACCGTATTATGATTGATGGTAAACGTGGGACTGCGGCGAACATTATCTATAACGCCTTTGATATTATTAAAGAATCTACAGGAAATGAGCCAATCGAAGTTTTCAACCAAGCGATGGAAAACATTAAACCTGTATTAGAAGTAAAAGCTCGTCGTGTGGGTGGTTCTAACTACCAAGTGCCAGTTGAGGTTCGTCCAGAACGTCAAATGACATTAGCACTTCGTTGGTTAGCTAACTATGCTCGTTTACGTGGTGAACATACTATGGAACAGCGTTTAGCTAAAGAAATCATGGATGCTGCTAACAACACTGGTGCTTCAGTTAAAAAACGTGAAGACACTCATAAAATGGCAGATGCCAACAGAGCGTTCGCTCATTACCGTTGGTAAAATAATCCTCTCTGTTTCTTCCGGGTGCTTCTTTGCGCTGGGAAGATTCAGATGGTTGACTTGATTTACTAAGAAACATTTATCACAAGAGAGGAGAAATTAAAATGCCTAGAGAATTTACCCTAGATAAAACTCGTAATATCGGTATCATGGCCCATATTGATGCTGGTAAAACAACAACAACTGAACGTATTTTATACTACACTGGTAAAATTCATAAAATTGGAGAAACTCATGATGGAGCTTCTCAAATGGATTGGATGGAACAAGAACAAGAACGTGGTATCACAATTACTTCAGCGGCAACAACAGCTTCATGGAAAGGCCACCGTGTAAATATCATCGATACTCCTGGACACGTAGACTTCACTGTTGAAGTTGAACGTTCATTACGTGTATTAGATGGTGCTGTTACAGTACTTGATGCGCAATCAGGTGTTGAGCCACAAACAGAAACAGTATGGCGTCAAGCAACTACTTACGGAGTTCCTCGTACAGTATTCATTAATAAAATGGATAAAATTGGTGCGGATTTCTTATACTCAGTAAGTACGTTACATGATCGTTTACAAGCTAATGCAGTGCCAGTTCAATTACCAATCGGTGCAGAAGATGAGTTCACTGGGATTATCGACTTAATCACAATGAAAGCTGAAATGTACACTAACGATTTAGGTACAGATATTCGCGAAGAAGAAATTCCGGCTGAATATTTAGAGCTAGCTACTGAATGGCGTGAAAAATTAGTTGAAGCTGTAGCTGAAACTGATGAAGAATTAACAATGAAATACTTAGAAGGCGAAGAAATCTCAATTGAAGAATTAAACGCGGCTATCCGTCGTGCGACAATCAATGTTGAGTTATTCCCAGTTTACTGTGGATCAGCTTTCAAAAATAAAGGGGTTCAATTAATGCTTGATGGCGTTATTGACTACCTACCAGCACCAACAGACGTTGCTGCTATTACAGGTATTAACCCTGATACTGACGAAGAAGTGGTTGTACCATCTACTGATGATGCTCCGTTCGCTGCGTTAGCATTTAAAGTTATGACTGACCCATTCGTAGGTCGTTTAACATTCTTCCGTGTTTATTCAGGTGTTTTACAATCTGGTTCATACGTGAAAAATGCTTCTAAAGGGAAACGTGAACGTGTAGGACGTATCTTACAAATGCACGCTAACTCTCGTGAAGAAATTTCAGAAGTATATGCAGGGGATATCGCTGCTGCTGTTGGTCTTAAAGATACAACAACAGGAGATACTCTATGTGACGAGAAGAACCTAGTTATTCTTGAATCAATGGAATTCCCAGAGCCAGTTATCGAAGTTGCTATTGAGCCTAAATCAAAAGCTGACCAAGATAAAATGGGTACTGCTTTACAAAAATTATCTGAAGAAGATCCAACATTCCGTGCATCAACAAACCCTGAAACTGGTGAAACAATTATCGCTGGTATGGGTGAGCTTCACTTAGACGTTCTTGTAGATCGTATGCGTCGTGAGTTCAAAGTAGAAGCTAACGTAGGTGCTCCTCAAGTTTCTTATCGTGAAACTTTCCGTGCTCCTGTTACTCAAGCTGAAGGTAAATTTGTACGTCAGTCTGGTGGTAAAGGTCAATACGGACATGTTTGGGTTGAATTTACTCCAAACGAAGAGGGTGCTGGGTTTGCATTCGAAAATGCTATCGTTGGTGGGGTTGTTCCTCGTGAATATATTCCAGCAGTTGAAGCGGGCTTAAGAGCATCTATGGATAATGGTGTATTAGCTGGTTATCCTTTAGTTGATATTAAAGCGAAACTTTACGATGGTTCATACCATGATGTCGATTCTAATGAAACTGCATTCCGTGTTGCTGCTTCTATGGCGCTTAAAGCTGCTGCTAAAAAAGCTCAACCTGCAATTTTAGAACCAATTATGGGTATTGAAATTGTTATCCCTGAAGATTACTTAGGTGATATCATGGGACACGTAACGTCACGTCGTGGCCGCGTTGAAGGTATGGAAGCTCGTGGGAACTCTCAAGTAGTTCGTGCTATGATTCCATTAGCTGAAATGTTTGGTTATGCAACTACATTACGTTCTGCGACTCAAGGTCGTGGTGTCTTCACAATGACATTTGATCATTACGAAGATGTACCGAAATCAGTACAAGAAGAAATCATTAAGAAAAATGGCGGTTCTAACTAGTTGACTTCTCTTGTCAATTTAGTAGGTTATCGTGTAAAATTGTAATAACGATGTCAGGATTAACCTGTCTCGAAATAAAAAAATAACATTCCTAGGAGGAACTTAAAATGGCTAAAGAAAAATTTGACCGTTCAAAACCACACGTAAACGTTGGTACAATCGGACACGTCGATCATGGTAAAACTACTTTATCAGCTGCTATCGCAACTGTATTATCAAAAAAAGGATTCGGTGAAGCTCAAAACTACGCTGATATCGATAACGCTCCAGAAGAAAAAGAACGTGGTATCACAATCTCAACTTCTCATATCGAATATGAAACAGAAAACCGTCACTACGCTCACGTGGATTGCCCAGGTCACGCGGATTACGTTAAAAACATGATCACTGGTGCTGCACAAATGGATGGAGCTATCTTAGTAGTATCTGCTGCTGATGGTCCAATGCCACAAACTCGCGAACACATCTTACTTTCTCGTAACGTTGGTGTTCCATACATCGTTGTATTCTTAAACAAAATGGATATGGTTGATGATGAAGAGTTATTAGAATTAGTAGAAATGGAAGTTCGTGACTTATTAAGCGAATACGATTTCCCAGGAGACGATACTCCAATCGTTGCTGGTTCTGCTCTTAAAGCCCTAGAAGGCGAAGAAATGTACGAAGATAAAATCATGGAATTAATGGCTGAAGTTGATGCTTACATCCCAACTCCAGAACGTGACCATGACAAACCATTCATGATGCCAGTAGAGGATGTATTCTCAATTACTGGACGTGGTACTGTTGCGACAGGCCGTGTTGAACGTGGTACTATCTCAGTTGGTGACGAAGTTGAATTAGTGGGTATCGCTGAAGAAACTGCTAAAATCACTGTTACTGGTGTTGAAATGTTCCGTAAATTATTAGATTACGCTGAAGCTGGCGATAACATCGGAGCTTTATTACGTGGTGTTGCACGTGAAGATATCCAACGTGGTCAAGTATTAGCTGCGCCTGGAACAATCACTCCACATACTCAATTTAGTGCTGAAGTTTATGTACTATCAAAAGAAGAGGGTGGACGTCACACTCCATTCTTCACTAACTACCGTCCTCAATTCTATTTCCGTACAACTGACGTAACTGGTGTTATCGAGTTACCAGAAGGTACTGAAATGGTAATGCCTGGTGATAACGTTACTATCGACGTAACTTTAATTCACCCAATCGCTATCGAAGAGGGAACTCGTTTCTCTATTCGTGAAGGTGGACGTACTGTTGGTTCAGGTGTTGTATCTGAAATCACTAAATAATCTATCTTTAAAACCAAGAGCTTTTGCTCTTGGTTTTTTTTGTTGTTTATGCATGGCTTATGGTGTAAAATGTAGTGGATTGCATTTAAAAAGAAAGAGGTAATAATAATGGGGAAGTTTAAAAACGGATTACTTGTTACTGTATCAGGTGCATTTGCTGTTGGATCTTTGCTGCTAGGTACAACGTATTATAATTCGAATGTTAAGGGTGAAGAGGTATCAAAGAATAAAGTTAAAGTTATCAAGACAACTGAAACAAAGAGTGAGAAAAAAGATAATAATAAGATAGATAAGATATTTTTAAATTCTAAAAAGATTTTCTTAGCCAAAGATATCTCAATTGAAGCAATTGAAGCATTGGAAAAAGAGTCTGATGAACTATCGTCTTCTGAGAAGAAATTGCTAAAAAAAGCTAAACAAAAATGGGAGATACAAAATACCTTAAATGGCATGTTTGAGACACCTGTACTAGTCGGTGATAAGTATATAGAAGAATCTGCTGTTAAAGAGGGTGTAACACCTGATAAATTAGAAAAACTAAATAATAAAATTCAAAAATTAGAAAATGACGATTTTAAGGACAAAGTTATAGAAATAAGAATGTTTCTAGAGGGTTTTATAGGTTATTCGGTTGGAGCGAATAGTGAAACAAAAGAAACAGAAACAAAACTAACAGAAACAGAAGTTCAAGTAACAGAAACAAATACCAAAGTAAAAGAAACAGAGACGCAAATGACAGAAACTCAATCAATAGAAACGAGCATCACAGAACCGACAGGTATATTAGATGAGCAAATCGACGAACAACAAGTTAATCAAGGTCATGTAGGAGAGGTTACTGAGAATAACGATGAAAATACAGTCGAGGCTCCTAGTAATGATTTTTAATTTATTAAAAAAAAGCTTGCGTATAAGCTTTTTTTTTAGTATACTAGCTAAGGTGCTGCTATTATATAGCGGTCACGAGTGGGGATGTTAGTAGAAACCCTGCGGCTGAGAAGCGAGAGGTTGCGACACACCCGGACGCATTGCCATGGGAGGCTGTGTCGGTATTTTCGTGGAGCTATGTCTACTTTTCAAAATAGGCGAAGGAGGGAACAAAAATGGCAAAACAAAAAATTCGTATCCGTTTAAAAGCGTATGAACACCGTATTTTAGATCAATCTGCGGAGAAAATCGTTGAAACAGCGAAAAGAACTGGAGCTGATGTATCAGGTCCGATTCCGTTACCAACAGATCGTTCAGTTTACACTGTAATCCGTGCGACTCATAAGTACAAAGATTCTCGCGAACAATTCGAAATGCGAACTCACAAACGTCTGATTGACATTGTGAACCCAACACCAAAAACAGTTGATGCTTTAATGAAGCTTGACTTACCAAGCGGTGTGAATATTGAAATCAAGTTATAAAAATTAAATGGATGGAGGTGCACTCATGACTAAAGGAATCTTAGGAAAAAAAGTAGGAATGACGCAAGTTTTCACTGAAAATGGCGAGTTAATCCCAGTTACTGTAATCGAAGCTACTCCGAATGTTGTTTTACAAGTTAAAACAATGGATACAGATGGTTACGAAGCAGTTCAATTAGGTTATCAAGACAAACGTGAAGTCTTAGCGAACAAACCGGCGAAAGGTCATGTTGCAAAAGCAAACACGGCTCCTAAGCGCTTCATTAAAGAGTTTAAAGATGTTGAGCTAGGAGATTACGAAGTAGGTAAAGAAATCAAGGTAGATATCTTCGAAGCAGGAGACATCATTAACGTTACAGGAACAACTAAAGGTAAAGGTTACCAAGGCGTTATTAAACGTCATGGTCAATCTCGCGGACCAATGAGTCACGGTTCTCGTTACCACCGTCGTCCTGGGTCAATGGGTCCAGTAGATCCGAATAGAGTATTTAAGAACAAAAAATTAGCTGGTCAAATGGGTGGCGATCGTGTCACTATTCAAAATCTAGAAGTTGTACGTGTAGATCTTGAAAAAAATGTTATCTTAATTAAAGGTAATGTACCAGGTTCTAAAAAATCATTAGTACAAATCAAATCAGTGAAAACTGGGAAATAATTGTTGAAGAGAGGAGGACTAAGGAATGCCAACTGTAGCATTATTTAAACAAGATGGATCAAAAAACGGAGTTGTAGAGTTAAACGATACAATTTTCGGAATTGAGCCTAACGAAAGTGTTGTATTTGATGCAATCATCATGCAACGTGCTTCATTAAGACAAGGAACTCACGCGGTTAAAAATCGTAGTGCTGTTCGCGGCGGTGGACGTAAACCATGGAGACAAAAAGGAACTGGACGTGCGCGTCAAGGTTCTATCCGTTCACCACAATGGCGTGGCGGTGGAGTAGTCTTCGGACCGACACCACGTTCATACAGCTACAAACTTCCTAAAAAAGTTCGTCGTTTAGCAATCAAATCTGTATTATCAGAAAAAGTTGCTGAAGAAAAATTTGTTGTTGTTGACGCTTTAGGCTTTGACGCACCAAAAACAAAAGAATTTAAAGAGGTTTTAGCAAAATTAGATGTAACAACTAAAGTTTTAGTCGTTTTAGAAAGCGGCAATGACTTCGCAGCGTTATCAGCTCGTAACTTACCAAACGTATCTGTTGTAGAAGCAGACAACGTAAGCGTGTTGGATGTAGTAGCTAACGATAAAATGTTAATTACTCAAGCTGCTCTTACTCAAGTAGAGGAGGTGCTTGCATAATGGAATTACTAGATGTAATCAAACGCCCAGTTATCACAGAAGCTTCAATGTTAGCTATGGACGAGAAAAAATACACATTTGATGTGGATACTCGTGCTAACAAAACTCACGTGAAACAAGCAGTAGAGGCTGCGTTTGATGGTGTTAAAGTTAAAAACGTAAACATCATGAACGTTAAACCAAAATTAAAACGCATGGGTAAATATGCAGGATATACAAAAAAACGTCGTAAAGCTATCGTGACGTTAACTGAAGAATCAAAAGAAATTCAATTGTTTGACGCTGAATAATTCAGGTCAAGACTCTAATTTTTAAATAGGAGGGAACATAGACGTGGGAATTAAAAAGTATAAACCAACCACTAACGGCCGTCGTAATATGACAGGTTCTGATTTCGCTGAAATCACAACTTCAACGCCCGAAAAAACGTTATTACAACCACTTAAAAATAATGCTGGTCGTAACAACAACGGACGTATTACTGTACGCCATCAAGGTGGCGGGCACAAACGTCAATACCGCGTGATTGACTTTAAACGTAACAAAGACAACGTTGTTGGACTTGTTAAAACAATCGAGTATGATCCAAACAGATCTGCTAATATCGCTTTAATCCACTATACAGATGGTGTGAAAACATACATTTTAGCACCAAAAGGATTAGAAGTAGGAATGCAAGTTGTATCAGGCGATACTGCTGATATCAAAATTGGTAACGCGTTACCATTAGCAAACATTCCAGTTGGTACAGTTATCCACAATATCGAAATGAAACCAGGTAAAGGCGGACAATTAATCCGTTCTGCTGGTACTAAAGCACAAGTTTTAGGTAAAGAAGGTAAATACGTATTAGTTCGCTTGAATTCAGGTGAAGTTCGTATGATCTTAGCTACTTGTCGTGCTTCAATCGGTGCTGTAGGTAATGAACAACACGAATTAATCAACATTGGTAAAGCCGGCCGTAGCCGTTGGATGCGCAAACGTCCTACTGTACGTGGTAGCGTAATGAATCCGAACGATCACCCACACGGTGGTGGTGAAGGTAAAGCTCCAATCGGACGTCCTAGCCCAGTTACACCTTGGGGTAAACCAACGCTTGGTTATAAAACTCGTAATAAGAAAGCTGCATCTGACAAACTTATTGTTAGACGTCGCAAAACAAAATAAAACACTCGTGGCTTAAAGCCATATAATTTGAGAGGAGGTTCACCATGGGCCGTAGTTTGAAGAAAGGACCTTTTATTGATGAGCATTTAATGAAAAAGGTTGAAGCTCAAAAAGATTCTGAAAAGAAAAGTGTTATTAAAACATGGTCACGTCGTTCAACGATTTTCCCTAACTTTGTAGGGTTCACAATCGCTGTTTATGACGGACGTAAACATGTTCCAGTCTATATTCAAGAAGACATGGTAGGACACAAATTAGGTGAATTTGCACCAACAAGAACATATCGTGGACACGTTGTTGACGATAAAAAAACAAAACGCTAATTATTGAGGGGAGGAATTTCAAATGTCAGAACAAATTACTTCAGCAAGAGCAACTGCAAAAACAGTTCGTACTTCACCTCGTAAAGCGCGTATTACGATCGATTTAATCAGAGGGAAAAGCGTAGCAGAAGCTATTTCAATCTTAAAATTCACACCGAACAAACCGGCTGGAATTATTGAAAAAGTATTGATGTCAGCTGTTGCCAATGCAGAAAATAACTATGATTTAGACGTTGAGAATTTGGTAGTATCTGAAGCATTTGTTAACGAAGGACCAACGATGAAACGTTTCCGTCCTCGTGCGAAAGGTTCAGCATCACCAATCAACAAAAGAACAAGTCACATTACAGTAGTAGTGACTGAGAAGTAAAAGAAGGAGGGACAATCAGTGGGTCAAAAAATACATCCTATTGGACTTCGTGTCGGCGTCATCCGTGATTGGGACGCTAAATGGTATGCTGAAAAAGAGTATGCTGAATATTTACACGAAGATTTAAAAATTCGTAAATTTGTCTCATCTAGACTAGCCGATGCCGCTGTTTCAAAAGTAGAAATCGAACGCGCTGCAAAACGTGTGAACGTATCTCTACACACAGCTAAACCAGGAATGGTTATTGGTAAAGGTGGATCTGAAGTTGAGAACATTAGAAAAGAACTAGTTAAATTAACTGGTAGAAAACCTAATGAAATCCATATTAATATTGTGGAAATTAAAAAACCAGATTTAGATGCTAAATTAGTAGCAGAAGGAATTGCTCGTCAATTAGAAAATCGTGTGGCTTTCCGTCGCGCACAAAAACAAGCAATCCAACGTACAATGAGAAGTGGAGCACAAGGGATCAAAACTCAAGTTTCTGGTCGTTTGAACGGTGCAGACATTGCCCGTGCTGAAGGTTATTCAGAAGGAACTGTTCCATTACATACATTACGTGCTGATATTGACTATGCATGGGAAGAAGCAGATACAACATACGGAAAACTAGGAGTTAAAGTGTGGATCTATCGCGGAGAAATTCTTCCTGGTATGAAAAACACTGAGAAAGGAGGGAAATAATCATGTTAGTACCTAAACGTGTGAAACACCGTCGTGAGTTTAGAGGTAAAATGCGCGGAGAAGCTAAAGGTGGTAAAGAGGTAGCATTTGGTGAATACGGTTTACAAGCTGTTGAATCAAAATGGATTACTAACCGCCAAATTGAAGCATCACGTATCGCAATGACACGTTATATGAAACGTGGCGGGAAAGTATGGATTAAAATTTTCCCTCATAAATCATATACATCGAAAGCAATTGGCGTTCGTATGGGTAAAGGTAAAGGAGCTCCTGAAGGATGGGTTGCACCAGTTAAACGTGGAAAAATCATGTTTGAAATTGCTGGCGTACCAGAAGAAGTTGCTCGTGAAGCATTAAGACTTGCTTCTCACAAATTACCTGTTAAAACTAAGATTGTAAAACGTGAGGAAATGGGTGGTGAATCGAATGAAGGTTAAAGATATCAAAGCGTTAACCACTGCCGAAATGCTTGAGAAAGAAAAGGAATTTAAAGAAGAATTATTCAACTTAAGATTCCAACTTGCTACAGGTCAGCTAGAAAACACTGCGCGTATTCAAGAAGTGCGTAAATCGATTGCACGCATTAAAACAGTGTTGCGTGAACAAGAAAAGTAACATTGGAAGGAGGCCATTAGACGAATGACTCAAGATCAAGAAAGAAATCAACGTAAAGTTTACCAAGGACGCGTTGTTTCAGACAAAATGGATAAAACTATCGTTGTTGTTGTAGAAACTCGTAACGCTCATAAAAAATATGGTAAACGTGTTAAATATTCAAAGAAATACAAAGCGCATGATGAGAACAATGTTGCTAAAACAGGAGACATCGTGAAAATTATGGAAACTCGTCCATTATCCGCTACAAAACGTTTCCGTTTATTAGAGGTCGTTGAAGAAGCAGTTATTATCTAAGCGAGATTTTCCTATATAGATTGAAGCTTAAAATCTGAAAGGAGGATACTATAGTGATCCAAACAGAAAGTCGTTTGAGAGTAGCTGATAACTCAGGTGCTCGTGAAGTACTAACAATTAAAGTGTTAGGCGGATCAGGACGTAAAACAGCTAATATCGGTGATATCATCGTAGCTACGGTTAAACAAGCAACACCAGGTGGAGTTGTTAAAAAAGGTGAAGTCGTTAAAGCTGTTATTGTAAGAACTAAAACTGGAGCTCGTCGTAATGACGGTTCATATATCAAATTTGATGAAAATGCTTGTGTTATTATCCGTGACGACAAGAGTCCTCGTGGTACACGTATTTTCGGACCAGTTGCTCGTGAATTACGTGATGACAACTTCATGAAAATTATTTCACTTGCACCAGAAGTTTTATAATCAATTCTTGTCAAAAGGAGGTGCGAAACAATATGTTTGTTAAAAAAGGCGATAAAGTTAAAGTTATCACTGGTAAAGACAAAAACAAAGAAGGCGTAGTATTAACTGCGTTTCCTAAAAACGATCGTGTTATCGTTGAAGGTGTTAACATGATTAAAAAACATCAAAAGCCTAGCGCTGCAGCTCCGCAAGGAGGCATCGTCGAAACAGAAGCATCTATTCATGTTTCTAACGTGATGGTAATTGATCCATCAAACGGAGAACCAACAAGAGTAGGTTATAAAGAGATCGATGGTAAAAAAGTACGTGTTTCTAAGCGCACAGGTGAAGTATTAGATAAGTAGTAAAGAACGGAAGGAGGGACCTACAGAATGAACCGCCTAAAAGAAAAATATGTTAAAGAAATCACTCCGTCATTAATGGAGAAATTTAATTACACATCAGTTATGCAAACACCAAAAGTTGAAAAGATTGTTATCAACATGGGTGTTGGTGATGCTGTAACTAACGTTAAAAACTTAGATAAAGCCGTAGAAGAGTTAACTAAAATTTCTGGTCAAAAACCAGTAATTACAAAAGCTAGAAAATCTATCGCTGGTTTCCGTCTACGTGAAGGTATGCCTATCGGCTGTAAAGTAACTTTACGTGGCGAAAGAATGTACGAATTCTTAGACAAACTAGTAACAGTTTCTCTACCTCGTGTACGTGACTTCCATGGTGTAAGTAATAAGTCATTTGATGGCCGTGGTAACTATACTATGGGTGTTAAAGAACAATTAATCTTCCCAGAAATCGATTACGATTTGGTAGATAAAGTACGTGGTATGGACATCGTTGTTGTTACAACTGCTAACACAGATGAAGAATCACGTGAATTATTAACTCAACTTGGAATGCCATTCCAAAAATAATTAAAGGAGGCGAACTACTTGGCTAAAAAATCAATGATTGCTAAAAACAAACGTCCAGCAAAATTCTCAACACAAGCTTATACACGTTGCGAACGTTGTGGCCGTCCACATTCAGTTTATCGTAAATTTAAACTTTGCCGTATTTGCTTCCGCGAACTTGCCTATAAAGGACAAATTCCCGGCGTGAAGAAAGCTAGCTGGTAACAAAAAACCCGCATAAAGGAGGTAAATAGTTCAATGGTCATGACAGATCCAATCGCAGATTTTCTAACTCGCGTGCGTAATGCCAACATGGTTAAGCACGAAATGTTAGAAGTGCCTGCTTCAAAAATTAAATTTGATATCGCTGAAATCTTGAAACGTGAAGGTTTCATTCGCGACGTAGAAAAAATTGAAGATGATAAACAAGGCATCATTCGCGTATTCTTGAAATACGGTAAAAATGAAGAGCGTGTTATCACAAACTTAAAACGTATCTCTAAACCAGGTTTACGTGCTTATGTTAAAGCTGATGAAGTACCTAAAGTATTAAACGGTTTAGGTATCGCTATCATCTCAACTTCTGAAGGTGTTATCACTGACAAAGAAGCAAGAGAACGTAATATTGGTGGAGAAGTTATCGCATACGTGTGGTAATTGAAACAAATTAGAAGGAGGTGTCTTGAGTGAGCCGTATTGGTAATAAAGTAGTCATTATTCCTGCAGGTGTTACAGTAACACAAAATGGAAATGACGTAACAGTTAAAGGACCCAAAGGTGAATTAACTCGTACTTTTGTAAGCAACATTACTATGAACATCGAAGGTAACGAAGTGACATTTACTCGTCCAAACGACAATAAAGAAAACCGTGCATTACACGGAACAATGCGTGCCAACTTCAACAACATGGTTGTTGGTGTAAGTGAAGGGTTTGAAAAAGCTTTAGAACTTATCGGGGTTGGTTACCGTGCACAATTACAAGGTTCAAAACTTGTACTTAACGTTGGATATTCACATCCAGTTGAGTTTGTTGCTCCAGAAGGCGTAACAATTGAAGTTCCTGCAAACACTAAAGTTATTGTTAAAGGTGCTAACAAAGAACACGTTGGCGAATTAGCAGCTAACATTCGTGGAGTACGTCCTCCTGAGCCGTATAAAGGTAAAGGAATTCGCTATGAAGGTGAATTTGTAAGACGTAAAGAAGGTAAAACAGGTAAATAATAGATGATAGAGGTTAATCATACTTTGTTTAAAACAGGTAAGATTCCTCATCAACTTTATTTATACATTATATTAAGAGGTGACAATTGTGATTTCAAAACCAGATAAAAATAAAGTACGCTTAAAAAGACATGGTCGCGTACGTGCGAAAATCTCTGGTACTGCTGAGTGCCCACGCTTGAACGTTTTTCGTTCTAACAAAAACATCTACGCGCAATTAATTGATGACGTAGCGGGTGTGACGCTAGCAAGTGCCTCTACCTTAGATAAAGATATTTCAGGTGGAAACAAAACTGAATTAGCTTCAGCTGTTGGCGGTTCAATCGCTAAAAAAGCAACTGAAAAAGGAATTAAAGAAGTAGTTTTCGACCGTGGTGGATACTTATATCACGGACGTGTTGCAGCATTAGCTGAAGCAGCGCGTGAAAACGGACTTGAATTTTAGTAGAAGGAGGAACACCATTCATGGTTTATATTGATCCAAAAGGTTTGGAATTAGAAGACCGCGTTGTTGCGATCAACCGTGTAACAAAAGTTGTTAAAGGTGGACGTCGTCTACGTTTCGCTGCTTTAGTTGTGGTTGGTGACAGAAACGGTCACGTAGGATTTGGTACTGGTAAAGCTCAAGAAGTTCCAGAAGCAATCCGCAAAGCTATTGAAGATGCTAAGAAAAACTTAATCGAAGTACCAATGGTTGGTTCAACAATCCCTCATGAAGTAATCGGAAGTTATAGCGGTGGACGTATCATGATGAAACCTGCTGTTCCCGGTGCTGGGGTTGCCGCTGGTGGTCCAGTTCGTTCTGTATTAGAATTAGCTGGTGTAGCTGACGTAACTAGTAAATCATTAGGTTCTAACACACCTATCAATGTTATTCGTGCAACTGTAGAAGGTTTAGCTCGTTTAAAACGTGCTGAAGAAGTTGCTGAATTACGTGGTAAAACTGTAGAAGAAATTTTAGGATAAGGGGGACATAATAATGGCTGATTTAAAAATTACTTTAAAACGTAGCGTTATCGGACGTCCTCAAAACCAAAAAGATACAGTTAAAGCTTTAGGTTTGAAAAAAACTAACAGCTCAGTGGTTAAGCCTGATAATGTTGCAATTAAAGGTATGATCAATACTGTTTCACATTTAGTGGACGTTGAAGAAGTTTAATTTTTTTGAATTACTAAAAGAGGAGGTGCCAAATAAATGAAACTTCATGAGTTAAAACCTTCAGAAGGTTCAAGACACGTACGTAATCGCGTAGGTCGCGGAACTTCATCTGGTAATGGTAAAACAGCAGGACGTGGACAAAAAGGTCAAAAATCTCGTTCAGGTGGTGGCGTACGTTTAGGATTTGAGGGTGGTCAAACACCGTTATTCCAACGTTTACCAAAACGCGGCTTTACAAACATTAACCGTAAAGAATTTGCAATTGTTAACTTAGACACATTAAACAAATTCGAAGATGGAACAGAAGTAACACCAGCATTACTTGTTGAATCTGGAATTATCAAAGATGAAAAAGCAGGTATTAAAGTATTAGCTAAAGGTGAATTGACTAAGAAATTAACAGTGAAAGCTGCTAAATGCTCTAAGTCTGCACAAGCTGCTATTGAAGCTGCCGGTGGATCAATCGAGGTGATCTAATGTTAGGACTATTGAAAGATGGTTTTAAGGTTAAAGATATTCGTAAGAAGATTTTTTTCACATTATTCATCTTGCTTGCTTTTAGAGTAGGTGCTCATATCACCGTTCCTGGTGTGGATGCACGTGCTTTAGCAAAATTAAGTGAGAACCCGTTGTTCACAATGATGAATACGGTAAGTGGTAGTGCTATGGAAAATTTCTCGTTGTTTGCAATGGGTGTTTCTCCATATATTACAGCTTCTATTGTCATTCAGTTGTTACAAATGGACATTGTACCGAGATTTGTAGAGTGGTCTAAACAAGGTGAGGTCGGTCGTCGCAAATTGAATCAAGCTACACGTTATTTAACATTAGTTCTTGGATTTATCCAATCTATTGCTATAACTGCTGGTTTCAATCAATTTAGTGCGTCAGGTTTTAATTTTGTTGAAAAACCAAATGCTATGACTTTCATTACAATTGGTATTATTTTAACAGCAGGAACAATGTTTGTTACTTGGATGGGTGAACAAATAACTGATAAGGGTATTGGTAATGGAGTATCAATGATTATCTTTGCAGGTATTATTTCTAGATTACCATCTGGTATTAAAGGTATTTACGAAGATTACTTTGTAAATGTCGATAAGTCAGATATTTGGAAATCTGTATTGTTTATTATTGCATTACTTGTATCAATTCTTTTAATAGTGACCTTTGTTACTTACGTTCAACAAGCTGAACGTAAAATATCTATTCAATATACAAAACGTGTTGCAGGTGCGCCACAAAGTAGCTATTTACCGTTAAAAGTAAATGCAGCTGGTGTTATTCCAGTAATCTTTGCTAGTTCACTTATCTCAACACCAAGTGCTATTATGCAATTATTTGCAAGCACTAAAGGAGATCAACAGTGGTTTAAAGTGTTGTCTCAATTATTTAACTATTCAACCATTCCTGGTGGAATATTCTATACTGTACTAATCGTAGCATTTACTTTCTTTTATGCATTTGTACAAGTTAACCCTGAAAAAGTGGCAGAAAACTTACAAAAACAAGGAAGTTACATCCCAAGTGTTAGACCTGGTAAGGGGACGGAAGATTACATTTCTTCTCTATTATTACGTCTGAGTACTGTTGGATCTATTTTCCTTGCTGCTGTAGCGATTCTTCCAATTATTGCTCAAAATGTTTGGGATTTACCTAAATCAATTGGTTTAGGTGGTACTAGTCTTTTGATTGCAATAGGTGTTGCACTTGAAACAACTAAGCAGTTAGAAGGTTTACTAATGAAACGTCAGTATACTGGATTTATCGTCAAGTAAGAGATTTGTGTTGAGGATCTTCCTCAGCACTGACTCGAACTTATAGGAGGAAATCATATGAATTTGATTATTATGGGGCTACCGGGTGCTGGTAAAGGAACTCAAGCGGAGCGCATTATCGATGCTTATGGCATTCCACATATTTCTACTGGAGATATGTTTAGAGACGCGATGAAGAATGAGACAGCCTTGGGTCTAGAAGCTAAATCCTATATAGATAAAGGAGCATTAGTTCCGGACGAAGTAACAAATGGTATTGTAAGAGATCGTTTGGCAGAATCTGATACTAATTCAGGTTTCTTATTAGATGGTTTCCCGCGTACTATTGAACAAACAAATGCTTTGGAAGAAATTCTGAAAAGTTTAGACAAAAAAATTGATGCTGTTATCAACATTCATGTTGAGCCGGAAGTTCTGATTGAACGTTTGGCAGGGCGCTTTATTTGCCGCGATTGTGGTGCTACTTATCATAAAGTGAATAATGCACCTAAAGTTGAAGGAACATGTGACCGTTGTGGTGGACATAACTTCTACCAACGCGAAGATGATAAACCTGAAACAGTCAAAAATCGTTTATCTGTTAATATAACAGGTAGTCAACCAATTTTAGACTTCTATAATGACAGTAATCTATTGCACACAATCGATGGAAATCGCGAGATTAGTGCTGTCTTTGGAGATGTAAAATCAATCATTGATGGTATCTAATATTCTAAGCTTAGAGAGTATCTATTATTCTTGTGACATAATTGTTTGCTCTAGTCTTAAGATTAGGTCTAAAATCTCTCAGCTAACTTTTAAACAGCTGAAACTTATGCTATAATAATTAGGTTGAGGTGTTTTAGGTGTGAATGATGAATTCCACCGATTCTATCGTGTGAAAATGCGAAACAAGTATAAGGAGGTACTATGTATGGCGAAAGAAGATGTGATTGAAATTGAAGGTACAGTCGTCGAAACTTTGCCGAATGCAATGTTTAAAGTAGAACTTGAGAATGGACATGAGATTTTAGCGCACGTTTCTGGGAAAATCAGAATGCACTATATCCGTATCCTTCCAGGAGATAAAGTGACTGTTGAATTATCACCGTATGATTTAACTCGCGGTCGCATTACTTATCGCTTTAAATAATTGTACTCCGTAAAATTCAAGGAGGTATAATCATGAAAGTAAGACCATCAGTAAAACCAATTTGCGAAAAATGTAAAGTAATTCGTCGTAAGGGACGCGTTATGGTTATTTGCGAAAATCCAAAACATAAACAACGTCAAGGATAATTAGGAGGTGTAGCATAAATGGCTCGTATTGCAGGAGTAGATATCCCTCGTGACAAACGCATCGTTATTTCATTAACATATATCTATGGTATTGGAAAAACAACTGCGCAAAAAGTCTTAGAGACTGCTGGAGTATCTGAAGATATTCGTGTTCGTGAATTAACGAATGATCAATTAGATAAAATCCGTGCAGAAGTGGATAAATTAAAAGTTGAAGGTGACTTACGTCGCGAAACAAACTTAAACATCAAACGTTTGATGGAAATCGGTTCATACCGTGGTATCCGTCACCGTCGTGGTTTACCAACACGTGGACAAAACACGAAAAACAATGCAAGAACTCGTAAAGGCCCAGCTCGTTCTATCGCTGGTAAGAAAAAATAATTTAAAAGTGAAGGAGGTTAGATCTTCATGGTAGCAAAAAAAGTTAGCAGAAAACGCCGTGTGAAAAAGAATATTGAATCTGGAATTGCACATATCCATTCTACTTTCAATAATACAATTGTTATGATCACAGATGTGCATGGAAATGCTATTTCTTGGTCATCAGCTGGAGCTTTAGGTTTCAGAGGTAGTAAAAAATCAACTCCTTTTGCAGCTCAAATGGCAGCAGAAGCAGCAACTAAAGTTGCAATGGAACATGGTTTAAAAACTGTTGATGTAACAGTTAAAGGACCTGGTTCAGGACGTGAAGCAGCTATTCGTTCATTACAAGCAACAGGATTAGAAGTGACAGCAATTCGTGACGTCACTCCAGTTCCGCATAATGGATGCCGCCCTCCAAAACGCCGTCGTGTTTAATGAGAGTCTTTCATTTTGAGTGTGAACTTAAGAACGTCATTGAACAAGACACTTTTCGTTTTGAAAGGGGTATAGATAAGAATGATTGAATTTGAAAAACCAAGAATTACAAAAATTGATGAAGATCGTGATTATGGTAAATTTGTTATCGAACCGCTTGAACGTGGTTATGGTACAACTTTAGGTAACTCACTTCGTCGTATATTATTATCTTCTTTACCAGGTGCAGCAATTACTACCTTACAAATTGAAGGTGTATTACATGAATTTTCTACCATCGATGGTGTTAGAGAAGATGTAACTCAAATCATCTTAAATATTAAAGGTTTAGCATTAAAACTGTATGCTGAAGAAGAAAAATCACTTGAAATTGATATTACAGGACCAGCAAATGTAACAGCAGGCGATATCTTAACAGATAGCGATGTTGAAATCTTGAATAAAGATTTACATATTTGTAGTGTTGCTGAAGGTGCCACTTTCCGTGCGCGTCTTACAGTAAAACCTGGACGTGGATATGTTCAAGCTGATGAAAATAAAAAAGAAGATATGCCTATTGGTGTTCTTCCAGTTGATTCTATCTACACTCCAATTCGTCGTGTTAACTACCAAGTAGAAAATACACGTGTAGGACGTAGAGACGATTTCGACAAATTAACTTTAGACGTTTGGACAGATGGTTCTATTATGCCTCAAGAGGCTATTAGTCTAGCAGCTAAAATTCTTACTGAACATTTAGATATCTTTGTTAACTTAACTGATGAAGCAAAACATGCTGAAATCATGGTTGAGAAAGAAGAAACTCAGAAAGAAAAAATGTTAGAAATGACTATCGAAGAGTTAGACTTGTCTGTACGTTCATACAACTGTTTGAAACGTGCCGGTATTAATACCGTTCAAGAATTAACTGATAAATCTGAACCAGAAATGATCAAAGTTCGTAACCTTGGCCGTAAATCACTTGAAGAAGTTAAAAACAAGCTTCATGATTTAGGATTAGGATTACGTTTGGACGATTAATACTTTCTTAAAAGGAGGGAAACTAACGTGAGTTATCGTAAATTAGGACGCACTAGCAGCCAACGTAAAGCTATGTTGCGTGATTTAACGACTGATTTAATCATCAACGAAAGAATCGTAACGACTGAAGCTCGTGCTAAAGAAGTTCGTTCAACTGCTGAAAAAATGATTACATTAGGTAAACGTGGCGATCTACATGCTCGTCGTCAAGCCGCTGCTTTCGTAAGAAACGAAGTTGCTGATGTTCGTGAAGAGAATGAAGGTATTGTAGTTGAAACTGCATTACAAAAATTATTTAGTGATATCGCACCTCGTTATGCAGAACGTAATGGTGGTTATACTCGTATTTTAAAAACAGAACCACGTCGCGGCGATGCAGCACAAATGGTTGTTTTAGAACTAGTTTAAATTCAATAGCTATACCATCACTTTATAGATGATTCACTTAGAGTGTTATGATGTTGGAAGTTTACTTCCGAGTCTAGCTCGTGGCATCTCCCTAGTTTGACTAGGGAGTATGCACTCATCATAAAGTGTTTTTTTCTACTTATGACTTGTCGTAAGTAGAAAAAAATACTTTATTTTAAATGAAATGAAGTTAAGGGAATCATTTAAATCTGTATATATAAATAAAACGAAGCTTGATTTCTTGAATCAAGGTCCGTTATTTGTTACTGTTATACGTGTTAAAGTATGGTGTGCAGTATGTCAAAAGCTAACCATATATTGTTAGCTTTATTTTTTTATTTATTTTTAGAAATTAGGTTAAGAGAGGTAACGAGATGAAACCAATCATAGAATTAAAAAATGTTTGTTTTAGCTATCAAGAAGAAGAAAACGAAAGTTTAGCTTTAAATAATGTTTCTTTCGATATTTTTGAAGGAGAATGGGTAGCTATTATTGGTCATAATGGTTCTGGAAAATCAACTTTGGCAAAGACAATCAATGGTCTGATATTACCTAATAATGGAGAAGTTATGGTAGGGGAAGTTCCTTTATCTGAAGAATCAGTCTGGGATATTAGAAAACGTGTCGGGATGGTTTTTCAAAATCCTGATAATCAATTTGTAGGTTCAACTGTTGAAGACGATGTTGCATTTGGATTGGAAAATCAAGGAATCCCTCGAGAAGATATGTTAATTAGAGTTTCAGATGCTTTAGATCGAGTTCGTATGTCTGATTTTAAAACTAAAGAACCAGCGCGTTTATCTGGGGGTCAAAAACAACGTGTCGCAATTGCTGGTGTGGTAGCTTTAAGACCAGATGTCATTATTTTAGATGAAGCAACTAGTATGTTAGACCCTAAAGGTAGATTAGAAGTAATTTCTACAATTAAACAATTGAAGGATGAAAAAAATTTAACAGTTATTTCTATAACTCATGATATTGATGAAGCTGCGAATGCTAACAGAGTATTGGTTATGAAAAAAGGTGAGATGATTAAAGAAGGGACTCCGGAAGAAATATTTGCTGCTGGGGATAAATTAGTCGGAATGGGGTTAGATGTTCCATTCCCAGAAAAATTGAAGAAGGAACTTAAAGCTAATGGATTAGAAGTTCCAGTTGAGTATATGACGGATGAAAGGATGGTGGATTGGTTATGGACATCAAGTTTGAAAAAGTAGCTTATACTTACCAACCGTTCACTCCTTTTGAATATAAAGCATTATATGATATTAATTTAGATATTAGTGAAGGCAGTTACACTGCTATAGTTGGTCATACAGGAAGTGGTAAATCTACTTTATTACAGCATCTTAATGCTTTGGTTAAACCTACAGAAGGTCAAGTGGCTATTGGTGATAGGATAATAACTAGCGAAACTAACAATAAGAATTTAAAGCCAATTCGTAAAGAAGTTGGAATAGTCTTTCAGTTTCCAGAAGCTCAATTGTTTGAAGAAACTGTTGCTAAAGATATTTCATTTGGTCCTAAGAACTTTGGTGTGAGTGAAGAGTCGTGTGAGAGTCTTGTAAATGAGGTTCTAGACCTTGTTGGACTTGATGAGTCATACAAGGACAAGTCACCTTTTGAGTTGTCTGGAGGCCAAATGAGACGTGTTGCCATCGCTGGTGTTTTGGCGATGGAACCTTCTGTACTAGTTCTAGATGAGCCTACTGCGGGATTAGATCCTCAAGGTAGGCTTGAGATGCTTGAAATGTTTGATAGGCTACATAAGGAGAAAGGGATTACTATCGTATTAGTGACGCATGTTATGGACGATGTAGTTAATTATGCTGATTATGTTGTTGTTTTGGAAAAAGGGACTGTTGTAAAAAAAGGTGACCCTAAGACAGTCTTCTCTGATGTAGAGTGGCTACGTGAGAAACAATTAGGTGTTCCGACCGCAACGGAATTTGCTTTAAAGTTAAAAGCTAAAGGGTTTCATTTTGATTCGTTACCTTTAACTACAGAGGAATTGGCTGTGGTGTTAAAGAAACAGTTGTCAGAAAGTCAGAAAGTAGGTGACAACTAATGCTTGAAAAATTAATATTTGGTCGTTACATTCCAGGTGATTCGATTATTCATCGTCTTGATCCAAGGGCTAAGCTATTAGCTAGTTTTTATTTTATAGGAATTATTTTTTTATGTAATAATTTCCAAAGCTATGCATTTATGTTGGTCTTTACTTTAGGAATGATTTTATTGTCGAAAGTGAGCATCAAGTTTTTTATTAGAGGTGTTAAACCGTTAATTTGGTTGATTTTATTTACGGTGGTCCTTCAGGTCTTGTTTACAAAAGGTGGTACTGTTTACTTCGAGTTTGGTATTATATCCTTAACAGAATTAGGTTTAAGGAATGGGGCTTTTATTTTTAGTCGTTTTGTGTTGATTATTTTTATGTCAACATTATTGACTCTAACAACAGCGCCACTTGCCTTATCGGATGCAATTGAGTACTTATTGAGACCGTTAAAAGTAGTAAAATTTCCTGCACATGAAGTCTCTTTAATGTTGTCAATTGCTTTAAGATTTGTTCCGACATTGATGGATGAGACCGAGAAAATTATGAATGCACAAAGAGCTCGTGGTGTTGACTTTGGTGAAGGAAATTTAGCACAAAAAATGAAAGCTATAGTTCCACTACTGATTCCTTTGTTTGTAAGCAGTTTTAATCGTGCGGAAGATTTAGCAATTGCTATGGAAGCGCGAGGGTATCAAGGTGGAGAAGGTAGAAGTAAGTATAGACAGTTAAAGTGGTATATGAAAGATACGATGGTGGTTATTGTTTTTGCGCTGGTTACCGTTGCATTAGTCTATTTACGTTACTAATTAGATTATCTAAGCAGCTCTCTTTCAATAGGGGGCTGCTTTTTTAGAGGAGGAAATGATATGCCGAGATATAAAGCAGTGATTGCTTATGATGGCACAGATTATTGTGGGTTTCAAACACAGGATAATGGTAAAACGGTTCAGCAGGAGTTGGAAAAGACGTTAACTAAGTTTAATAATGGTGTTCATGTCCCAATACATGGGTCAGGACGGACAGATTCAGGTGTACATGCTGAAGGACAAGTGATTCATTTTGACATGCCTCAGAAGCGAGATGAAGAGAAATTACGGCATGCGTTTGATACACAGTCACCTGAGGATATTGCGGTTAAATCTGTGGAATTAGTTGATGATGAATTTCATGCGAGGTATCTTGCAAAGGGGAAAACGTATCATTTTTACGTTGATATAGGCCGTCCTCGTAGTCCTTTTTCAAGACGCTATGCGGCTTTTTTCCCGTATGAGTTAGATATTGAAAAAATGAAAAAAGCAGCAGAATTATTACTAGGCGAACATGATTTTTCTGGATTTTGTGCAACTGGAACAGAGATTGAAGATAAAGTAAGAACGATTTATGAAGCGAAGGTAGAACAAGTGAGTGAGACCCAAATTCGTTTTGTATTTTCTGGTAATGGTTTTTTATATAAAATGGTGCGTATTATGGTAGGCACTTTGCTAAAAATTGGTAATAATCGTATGCCAGTTGAGCAAATAACAACGATTATAGACAAAAAAGATCGAAATCTTGCAGGTCCAACGGCTCATCCAGAGGGGTTATATTTGATGGAAGTAAGATATAAATAACAGAATTATTTTCAGTTTATTTTCTTAACTTATTGACAATTAACTAATTAAGCTATATCATGATAGATGGTATTGTTTGCCCCACGATGAGCCCCGGAAACTTATTGTGTCAAACAAAAACAGAACTATAAATTGGAGGAAACAAACGTGCGTACAACATATATGGCCAAAGCTGGCGAAGTAGAACGTAAATGGTACGTAGTGGACGCTACTGATATCCCAATGGGACGCTTATCAGCAGTAGTAGCATCTATTCTACGTGGAAAAAACAAACCAACATTCACACCTCATGTGGATACTGGTGATTTCGTAATCGTAATCAATGCAGACAAAATTAAATTAACAGGGAACAAAGCTTCAGACAAAATGTATTACCGTCACAGCATGTACCCAGGTGGTTTAAAATCAGTTTCAGCTGGTGAATTACGTGATAAAAATTCACGTCGTTTAATCGAAACATCTGTTAAAGGAATGCTACCTAAAAATACTTTAGGTCGTAAACAATTATCTAAATTACACGTGTACGGTGGTTCAGAACATGAACATCAAGCACAACAACCAGAAGTTTTAGATATTACTAACTTAATTTAAGGAGGAAAATTCATTGGCTAAAGTACAATATATCGGCACAGGCCGTCGTAAAAACTCTGTAGCTCGCGTACGTCTAGTACCAGGTACAGGAAAAATCATTATGAATGATAAAGCAATCGAAGAATATATCCCACATGCTGACTTACGCGCTGTCATTAACCAACCTTTCGCTGCAACTGCAACAGAAGGCGCTTATGACGTATTCGTAAATGTTCACGGTGGTGGATATGCAGGACAATCAGGTGCTACTCGTCATGGTATCGCTCGTGCGTTATTAAACGTTGATCCAGATTTCCGTGCTCCATTGAAATCAGCTGGTCTTCTTACTCGTGACTCACGTATGGTTGAACGTAAAAAACCAGGTCTTAAGAAAGCCCGTAAAGCTTCTCAATTCTCAAAACGTTAAGAAACTTTATACAACAAACTTTCGGACGTTTCGCACTATGTTGCGAAACGTCTTTTTTTATTGAAACAGCTAAGTGAGAAAAGAGGAATAATAATGAGCTCAAAAGATAAAATGTTAGAAATTATAAAAAATAAACAATCAGGTGGACGTTCTAAAAAAATGGAAACACCTAAGAATGACCGAAAAAATATGCGTAAAGGTCCGAAAATATATAACAAATAAAAAGTTATCCACTGTGGATAACTTTTTTTATTTTAAAATTTATTAACAAGGAGTCAAGTGGCAATATAAAGTTGTCATTTTTCAAATCGATTTTTTATTGAAAGGCTTGTGAGTTGCTGCTACAATCGTTTGAAAAACGATTATTATTATTTATTAATAATGTTTATAAAGTGTCTTATTAGTTTATGAAAATCATTTTGAGTATAATTAATTTGTAAATAGGAGATGGGGACTTATTTAAAGTTATTATTTTTAATTGTCAAGTAGAGAGGATTTGAGGGTTGAATGAAGGTCAAGCATGAACTTATCACGTATGATACTATTGAAATTCCGATTAAGTGGCTACATTATAGTGCTAATCATAGTACTAGATCGATAGCACCTCATTGGCATAGTTCTTTAGAACTATTTTATATGCGTTCCGGAACTAATCATGAAATTAAGATTGAAGGAGTGACTTATGAGACGTACCCGGGCATGGTATTGGTTGTTAATTCTGCAGAAGTTCACAGTATTGTTCCTAAGTATGATAAGGAGTTGGACGCAATGACATTTGTTATTTCGTATGAGCTTTTAACCTTACTTATTCCTGATTATACTTATAAGCGATTTATTTCGGAACCTTCTGCTTTATTTGGTATGGCTTGTAAAAAAAGTGAGCTGTTATCTGATTGTTTAGAAAGGCTTTATTTTTCAGTAATGGGTGAAGAAAATGAGCTTAAAAAGTTAGAAATTTTAAAAAATACTTATAAATTAATATATCTACTTGTTAAGGATTGGATGGTAGAAGTAGATTCACCGCATTTGGGTTATCAAATACCTGGAAAAGGAGTGAGATTGTATGAAATAGTATCTTATATTGAAAGTCACTATCATGAGGACCTGACAACATCAAGTTTAGCTGAGACATTTAATGTTTCGATTAGTTTTTTACAAAAGCTATTTAAAGAAAATTTAGATATTAGTTTAATGGCATTTGTTAACTCTGTTCGAGTGCAGAAATCTCATCATCTTTTGATTCATACAGATATGCCAATTAGTTTGATTTCTTTTCGAACGGGCTTTCCGAGTGAGAAAGCGTTTAGATTAGCTTTTAAATCAAGGTTTAATGAAACGCCGCACAGATACCGTTCGAAAAACATTAAATAAACACAGGGTTGTTAATAGTTTAATAAAGTTGATAAAAAAGCCTTTTTTAATACATAAAAAGGCTTTTTTTGTTTTTTCAAACTGGTAATCTTAGATTATAAAGCTTATAAATAAGGATAAGCTCATGAATTTATAAGCTATTTATTAGATAGTAATTATCTAACTATTGCTTTAACACGTTAAAGAGAGGGGAGTTCGGGGGTTATAAAATTAATTTTTGATTATTTTAGGAGGTGCAGTTAGTGAAGAAGGTTTGGTCAATTTTAGTTATTTTTATGTTGCTACTACCAAATATTACACCCCTTTTAAGTTTAAATGAGGTGTTTGCTGAAGAAACAAATTCGGAGTTGTTTGTAGTACGTGAAATAGAAATAGCAAGATCAAAAAGTAAAATACTAGAAATCAAGACTACGGCTAAAGATGAGTTGAAATCAACAAAGATTACTCTTGATAATGGAAAATTTAATAATGTCTATAGTGATAGACAATTAAGTGTTCCAATTGTTGAGGGTGTAACTTTAAAAGATAGAGAAATAAAGATTACCCCAGAAGGTAAGTGGGAAGTACTTTATGTTGAATTAGAACAATCTGAAAGCCAAGAAGCGACTGTGAAAATAGAAGGATCGTTAGAAAATGGGACTGTTGGAACAGTAAATCATAAAATGTCACCCATTATTAGTCAAGAAACAGAAACAAGTACTGTAGAGAATCAAAATAGCGGAATTGAAACTTCTGTTGAAGCAGAAGAGAAAATATCAGAGGAAAAGGTAACAGCTGAGTCTGATAAGGTTTCTGAAACATCAGGGATTAAAGGGACGGAAACAGTTACAGTTGAATCGGAATCTAAGAAAGAAAATCGGCCCGTTATTGAAGAGGTGATTCAACCAGTAGAAGCCAGCCAAACCTTTGCTACACCAGTAGTGGAAAGGAATGATGGTTTACAACGCGATATAGCAATTGATGCAATTCACAAGACTGTCGAGTCTGGCAAAAAAGCTTTGTATCGAATGATTCTAAAAACAACAGGCGCACAAATCAATTATAAAGATGCAGTCTTAAAGATTGATTTACCATTATCTTCTTATGCAAGTTTTGATGCCTCGGAGTTAGCTTTGAAAGAGTTAGAGATTGAAGGAATCAGACCTGTTTTTGATTTAAAAGAAAAAACATTAATCTATAACTTCCCTCAATTAAAATCAGGTCGTACGTATGAACGTATTATTGAAATCGATACTCATAATGGAATTATTCCAAATGGAACCGATATGGAAATAGTAGGGGTTCTTAGTATGTCTAATGCTTCGTCATTAGAAGATAGTTCGATTGTAACAATCGATTCATCTATATCAAGTTCAATTACTAAAGAGTTTAAAAAGGCAACTTTAAGTGGTAACGAGGTTCCCCCGTTAATTGGCAGTGAAACTGAATGGTTGATAAAAGTGAATATACCAAAGAAAAATCTAGGTCAAATGTATCTACAACCGGGTTCTGATATTGTAGTAGAAGATGAATTACCGGCAGGCTTGACTTATAAGGAAATGGTAGATGGTCCAGCGGGTACAAAACCTACAAGTTTAGCAGGTGGTAAAATAAAGTGGGTATTCAAGGCTCCTTCTATAGAGGAACAAGCAGATGTGAGGAATGGTGGAGCGCTATTTAATAAAAATCTAAGAGTTATTTTGAAAGTTGAAAATGATAAAAAATGGATAGATAAGACACTAACAAATAAGGCTAGTGTAGGAGCTACATTTATTGATGGAATAGCATTGAGTCCAGCAGCTAAAACAAGTAATAGCATTAAAATTACAGAATCAGTACCGTCTACTGGGGATATTAAAGGTACAGTTATAGTAATGGGACACCATGGTCCAAAAGATGGGAAAAATGGAATAGCTCCTAAAAAACAATTAGATGCTAATCCTAGTGTATATGATGATGCAAGCTTAGCCTTCGCGCACAATATAACATCGTTTAAATATGGAGCGGCTCATGATCTAAAAGAGTTCATTGTTGATTATGATATAGATCCAAATTTAATTCTAAAGGGCGTAAAAACGCCAGGTGGGACGTGGTACAAAGGAACTACGAATGAGCAAGTAGCTAAAGAGATTCCAATAGTTCCAACACCCAAATATAATATAGTGCTTACCTATAAGGACCTGAAAACAAATGCTTTAAAAACTGTTGTCAAAGAAAATCCAGAACAGAATGTTTGGTTGTTTAGGTCAGACTTAGGGTTATCAGAAAATCAACAGATTACCAAACTTAGCTTTGTCTTTACTGGTACTATTCCTTCTCAATTGAATTCAGGTACATCAATAGCCTACCGTTTTGATGTAAAAAAAGGTTATACGGGTGTGGTTGAAAATAAAGTAAATATGAGAGGACAGTCTACTTATAATAAAAAAACAAACGGCTACAAAAAAGATAGTTATTTTCCTTTTAATTATAGAGAAGAAGTTTCACAACTTTATACCGGTAAAACTAATATATCAGGGGATCGTCATGCGACAATAATTCCACGTCCTAAAAGTATTGCACCAGTTGTTGAGGTGGGTGTTAATCTAATGCAACAGGAAGGAAATATTGTTGAACCAGGTCAAAATAAAATGCGCATGATTTTTAAAACTAATAAAAGTTCGATTGCGAAAGTAAATAAACCTGTGGAAACTGTAGCTTTGTTACCGATAGGTGTCACTGTGAATAAGGAACCTAACGCTCTATTTTATGGTAACCGTAACAATCTAGTTGATGGAAAATATGAATTGGTAAGTGATAATTATAATAATAGTGGTCGTCAATTAGTAAAAGTTACGTGGCCTGAAGAGAGAATGGATATAGGTGGAAATTTCCAAGCGTTTTTAAATGTGAATATTGACAAAAATGCACCGAGCACATTACTTTTCGATGTGTATGGTTTTTCAGGAGATGCCTCGTTAAAAGTACCTACAGTTAGTGGAGAGAGCTTAACAAATACAGTTCTTCAAACTGATGCAGATGATTTAAATGGTGATGGTAAAAAAGGGGATCAACCTCGTGTCAAATCAGGTAACTCATATTCAATGATTGGAAAATATGATATTCAAACAGAAAAATTTGTAAAAGGGCCTGAGGAAGACTGGTCTAAGATGGCTAAGACTGTACCAGGTGGTAATGTTGACTATAAATTACATATGACAAACACAACTGGAAAAGATTTATCGTCTATGACATTGATTGATGTTTTACCATCAGTAGGTGATTTAGGTATTACGGATAATATTGCTCGAGGATCTCATTTTAGTTTAAAACTTAATGGGCCAATCCTATTACCTACAGAGTGGCAAAATAAAGTCTCTGTTTATTATAGTGAGGCAACGACTCCTAACCGTGATGATTTAATGCGTCAGACTAATTACCCTGAGTATACACCTAAGTTAACGAATCCAACTGGGTCTCAAAATCCAAATTGGAAGAAACAAAGTGATATTAAAGATTGGAGCAAAATTAATTCCTTCAAGATTGAATTATTACCGAATAAAACTTGGATTAAAGGTGTTAATATGGATGTTTTATTCTCTATGACAGCACCGACACAAGACGAAGTATCTAATAGAACACTTTTAGATAGCAAAATTGAGCCTATGGAAAGAGCGGCGTATAACTCGTTTGCTGTTGCGACAGATGAGGGTCAACCTGTTGAACCTCTACGAGTAGGTGTTTATATGAATTATGATATAAAAGAACCGGTCGTTGAAAAAACAGTCAATGGTAGCAAGAATCCGTTAGAGCTTAAAAATAGAGATGAAGAATTTACATGGGAAGTAGATTATGATTTTGGGAATTATTCAGGTGAATGGGATAAGGTTCAATTATCAGATCAACTCAATAAAGTATTGACGATTAAAGATGTGAAGGTTGTAAATAAAAAAAATCAAGATGTGACGGCGAATGGTAAGTTGACAGTCGATCACAAAACGAACTTGGTGCGATTTGATTTGAATAAGAAGAATAGCAATTTTTCTTACTTAGCAAATGACACTTATCGTTTGATTATTAAATCAACGATTTCAAAAGATGCAACAGATGAACAATTACTACCATTTATTAAAAAAGGTGGTGTCCCTAATCAAGCTGAATTAATCCTTAATGATAAGCCAAAACCATCTAATGAAGTGAAGGTTATTCCACCATTAGTTAAAGGTAACTTAGTAATCACAAAAATATCAGATGAGTTGGGTGAAGAGGGGCAAACCATTCATTTAGCAGGAGCTGAATTTGAAGTGAAGACTAAGGATGGTAAATCAGTAGGGAAACTTGTTACCAATGCAAAAGGGGAGGCGAAATTAGCTGACTTGGCATTAGGTAGCTATCAATTGATTGAAACGAAAGCTCCATCAGGTTATAAGATTTTAAGTAAACCTATTAATTTTGAAATTACAGAAAAAGAAACAAATATTAAGTTAACAGTTAAAAATACTAAGAATAAAACTTATTTACCTAATACAGGTGGCATGGGGACGTTAGTATTTTATGCCGTTGGTGGTTTATTAATGGTAGGTAGTCTTTATATGGTAACAACTAAAAAGAAAAGAGGAGTGAAGTAAATGAAACTTAAAGGTAAATTAATGGGATTATTCCTTGCTATTAACTTTGTAGCAGCGATTATTTTCCCAACATTAGCACAAGCTTATGAGGTAAAAGGTGATGCTGCAGAACCTAAAGTAACGATTACGAAATATGAACAAGAAGGTAAAGATTCAGGTAAAGAAGTTAAAGCTATTCCTTTAGCTGGTGTAACGTATGAGTTAACGATGACCCACAAATACAATGAAGAAAAAGATTCATGGGAAGAATTTAAAGGCGATAAAAAATTATCTGGCATAACAAACGATAAAGGCGAAGTTGTTTTAACTAAAACTGAGGGCCTAGAATTAGGGCGTTATGAAGTAAAAGAAGTGTCTGCACCAGATCATGTTATTCGTGACGAACGCACGTACACAATTGATGTACCAATGACAAACGAAGCAGGAACAGAGCTTAATTATGATGTTAAATTATTCCCTAAAAATGAAATTATCCGTGGGGATGCAACGCTAACTAAAGTTGGTGAAGATGGAAAAGTGTTAGTAGGCGTTGAATTTGATTTATATAATTCAAAAGATGAAAAAATTAAAACATTAACAACGAATGAAGAAGGTCAAATTAAAGTTACAGGATTAGCACAAGGTACGTATTATTTCGTTGAATCTAAAACATTAGAAGGTTTAGTGTTAAATAATGAAAGAATTATGTTTGAAGTAGAAAAAGGCAAACAAAATACAGTAAGCTGGAAAGCTATTGATGGTTTTGTAGATGAAAAAGGTCAAGTAACAAACTACAAAGTTCCAACAATTAAAAAAGATGTAGAAGATATAAAAGAATATGAAGTTGATCGTAGTAAAGAATACGTTTATAACTTAACAATTGGTGTTCCTAAAGATATTACTAAGTATAAAACGTTAGGTGTAACAGATACATTAGACGATCGTTTAACTTATGCAGGTACTTGGAGTGTAAAAGGGACTGAGAAAGAAAATATTGACTTTAAACAAGAAGGTCAAACATTAGTATGGTCAGTTAAAGATTTTTCTAATTTAACACCAAACTCAGATATCGTTATTACATTTGCGTCAACAATTAAACCAGATGCAAAATTAGCTCCAGATGAAACAGGTATTCCAAATACAGCTAGTTTAACATTTGATAATAAAAAAGGTGGTTTTTCAGATCCAACAACACCACCAACAACACCACCAGTAACAGTAACGCCTAAAGAAGGTGGTATTAAAGTAGTTAAGGTTGATAAATCAGATAAATCAGTTAAATTAGCAGGTGCAGAATTTAAATTAACAACAGATAAAGAAGGAAAAAATGTTGTTGATGCAAAAGGAACAATTATTAATGTTAATGATGCAGCGCATGATGGTGTATTAGCTAACTTAGTGACTAGTGATAAAGGTGAAATCAAAATTACTGGTCTAACACCAGGTGTTTATTACTTGCATGAAACAAAAGCACCTACCTATAAAACTGAAGATGGTGAAGTTAAATCATACCGTCTATTAACAAAACCAGTTGAAGTCACAGTTGTGGATAAAGTAATGGATAAAGAAGTAACAGTTGAAAACTCAAAATCAGGTTGGCACTTACCAACAACAGGCGGAATGGGAACAATCCTATTTACAGCTTCAGGTTTAGGGTTAATGTTAGTGGCAATGGTAATGGTAACAAGACGTAAAAAAGAAACAAATTAATCAAGATAAAAGAATTCTAATCAGCTAGCTGATTAGAATTCTTTTAATTTATCTAAGGCAGGTAATAACGTGAAAAAGAAACTATTAATTATTGGAGTATTTGTATGTGGTTTTCTTATTTTTAGCTACCCTTTTTTAGCGAATTATGTGTCGACAACGACTCATATTAAAGAGGTAAAGACATATGATAAGAGCGTCGAGTTACTTACCTCTAAGAAGAAAAAAGACTTAACAGAGGAAGCCGAACGCTATAATCAGAAAGTAAAAGATGAAAGAATAGACTTTGTTGACCCGTTTGAAAAAAAGCCTACGAAAACTAAAAATAAAAGTTATTACGATGCACTTAATATAGGTGAGGTTATGGCGACGCTAGAGATTCCTAAAATTGAGATGACGTTGCCGATTTACCATGGCACATCGGAAGAAGTATTGAGTAGAGGTGTCGGACATATGGAAAATTCAGCCTTACCAATTGGTGGGAAAGGGACGCATAGTGTTTTGACTGGACATCGTGGGTTGCCATCAGCTAAATTATTTAGAGATTTAGATAAGTTGAAAAAAGGTGATGAATTTTTCATTCATGTGTTAGATAAAACCTATGCCTATGAGGTTACAACAGAGCGAATTGTTTTACCTGATGAGACAGAGTGGTTAATTCAAGAGCCGGATAAAGAACAGGTCACTTTATTAACATGTGAACCTTATATGATTAATACTCATCGACTTTTAGTGACAGGTGAGAGAGTTCCTTATGAAAAAGGAGCCCCTGAAGTAAAAGTAAGTAGATATGATACTAAGAAGCTAATGTATATAAAATGGGGTATTGTATCAGCTATTTTAATAGGTATTATCAGTGGCCTCTATATTGTCATAAGGTATTTAAAACAGAAACGTCGAGGTAACTAAGTATGACTAAAAAAGTAATAATAGCGCTGATTTTTTTATCAGGTTTGGTACTTTTATTATTTCCACATGGAGTAAGGACTTATTATACTTATGAAAATAATAAAATGTTTAAAGAATTTAAAGCTGAAACAAGTGAGTTATTTAAACCTGAGTCTAAATCTAAGCTAGAAGAAGTTAAGCGTAAAATGGAGACGTATGATATAGAATTAAAGAAAGCTGGAATGGAAATCACAGACCCCTTCGAAGAGAATAAAGAGAATTTGAAGAGTTTAAAAGAAATTTTAAACCTAGATGAAGGTGAAGCTTTTGGAATGGTGGAAATTCCTAAGTTAAATTTAGTTGTTCCCTTATATTTAAGTGTATCAGATGAGGCGTTGTATGAAGGGGTTGGCCATGTCGGAGGTTCCTCACTTCCGATAGGTGGAAAAAGTACGCATACGGTTATAGCAGGTCATAGAGGGTCTTGGACACAAGAAATTTTTCAACACGTTGATAAATTAGAAAATGGTGACCTGTTTTATATTCATACGCGAGCTAAACTATTAACATATCGAGTGATAGGAAAAGTTATCATTCATCCTTCTAATACAGAGATGCTAGAAATACAAACAGGAAAAGATTTAGCAACACTCATTACATGTCACCCATACGGCTCAAATGCACAACGTCTATTAATTCAAGGTGAACGTGTTCAAGATTAAAAAGTTATGCAGTGTTAATTGTGAGTAAATAAGTTTAAATAAAGAGTTATCCACCGAAAAACAGATAGTTATCCACAAAAATGTGGATAACTATCTGTTTTTTAGTGGATAAGTAGGTGGAAAGGTTAAAATAGTAGCTTGTGGATAACTTTTTAGAGAATGATTAAATTTTGGTCTATCACTAGTCAGCGTGAGCTATTGCGTGATAGAATATACAAGACGTTTGATAAGGAAAGGAACTGTTATTGTGAATAAAACTAAAATTATGGCTGATTTGCCAAACATGAAATTATTATTTGATGAACCGTTGTCTAATTATACGTTTACTAAAACGGGTGGACCGGCAGATGTACTTGCTTTTCCTAAAAATACATCTGAAGTAAAAGAAATGGTTGAGTATTGTAATCGAGAAGCTATCCCATTCATGGTACTTGGAAATGCGAGTAATTTAATTGTGCGTGAAAAAGGGATTGCTGGTGTTGTACTGATGTTAGCTGATATGGCTGAAATGTCTATTGAGGGGACAGAGCTTGTTGTTGAAGCAGGTGCGAAATTAGTTGAAACAGCTAAATTTGCTTTTGACCACACTTTAACTGGTTTAGAATTTGCTTGTGGTATTCCTGGAAGTATTGGTGGAGCGATTTATATGAACGCAGGGGCTTACGAAGGTGAAGTTGCTGATGTTGTTAAATCAGTAGATGTTGTCTGGGAAGATGGAACATTTGAAACATTAGATAATGAAGCACTTAATTTTTCATATCGTCACAGTAAGTTACAAGAAAAATCTGGAGTTGTTATTTCAGTTCGTTTTGCGTTAGCTGAGGGGGATAAAGAAGTTATCGGTGCACATATGGCTAAACTAACTGAATTAAGAGAATCGAAACAACCGTTAGAATACCCATCATGTGGAAGTGTTTTTAAACGTCCAGATGGTCATTATACAGGAGCGCTTATTCAAAAGGCTGAGCTACAAGGGTTGAAATGGGGCGGTGCTCAAATTTCGACAAAACATGCTGGCTTTATTGTTAATATTGATAATGCGACGGCGACAGATTATGTTGAGTTAATTAAGCATATTCAAAAAGTTATTTTAGAAAAATTTGATGTTGTGTTAGAAACAGAAGTTAGAATTATAGGAAGACAATAAAAAATGCTCGCCATCGGCGAGCATTTTTTAATTGTTACGACTTTCAGGCGACAAGCTTGTCGCCTGAAAAAGAGCTTTAACAATTAAAGGTGTGATAATAACAGCGGCTATAATTTCAGGTATACCATTTGTAAGAACGGCTAACCCTAGAACAGACATTAACTGGCTCGGTGTTGTTGAAAAATGTTCAGCTACAGGGCCTGTATATAATACGCCCATCAAGCTTAAAACAAGAACAGTATTAGTAAGCGTTCCACCTATAGCTGCAATAATTGTTGGCAGATAGAGAGTCTTTATTTTTTTGTAGAGTACTGTAAAAAGTAGACCTGCTACAAGACCGACCAAGATACGCGGTAAAATGGATACAATTGGATTGATAAATACAATAGGATCAATAGCAGAACTAGGCATTGTCCAAGCTCTGATGAAGGTTGTTAGTCCCCAAACAAATCCGATAAACATGCCATCTTTTGTACCGAGGGTGACTGCGGCAACAATAACCGTAATATGGACGATGGTTAAACTAATCATTCCAAGTGGAATAAAGCCTAGAAAAGGAACCATTCCTTGGATAAAAATTAATGCTGTTAAAATCGCACGTATGGTTAAGCGATAGGTTTTATTACGTCTATTTTTCATAAAATCTCCTTATCATAAAAAACTGAACTTAAAATCATTGTTTATATCATAAGGAGATGAGCCCTTAAAGTCAAGTAAGAAATTAGCTATTTAATAACACTAGGTAACGACCGGTCATTCGACCTTCTAGAAGGTCACTGAACGCTTCTGGTAGATCGTTTAGCGTTAATTCTGATTTGATATATTGTGATAGGTTATCGGGCTTCATATCAGTTCCTAGACGGTTCCAGATATAAAGACGTTTTTCTGAAGAAATATTAACAGAATCTATTCCTAATAAATTAACCCCTCTTAAAATGTAAGGAAGGACAGTTGAATTAAAACTAATACCACCTGCATTGCCACAAAGTGAGATACTACCACCGTATGAGATTTGAGGTAAGATGTGTTCTAATTGGCTACCGCCAACAGTATCGATAACGTAATCAAAATTTTGAGCCATAAGTGGTTTAGCAGGTTTCGCGTTGAACTCTTGAGCAGAAAGAACAGTTGTCACACCTAATTGTTTAAAGTAATCATGTGCCGTCTCGCTTTTACGAGTAAGTGCTGTGATATTGGTGTATCCCAGTTTAACCAAGATACCGATAGCAAGGCTGCCAACGCCGCCACTAGCACCTGTTACTAAAATACGAGAATTAGGTTTTTGACGTAAACCTTGGCGTTCAATCGCATTCACTGAAAGTGCGGCTGTTAAACCAGCTGTACCGAGTGCCATACTTTCTTTTTCTGTTAAGCCATTAGGTAAAGCAGTCAACCAGTCGCTAGGTACTCTGGCATAGTCGGCATAACCGCCACTGTGAGCGACTCCTAGACCATAACCTGTGACAATGACTGTTTCACCTGTACGGTATTGTGAGTCACCAGGTTCAACGATAGTTCCCACTAAATCAATTCCAGGAATAATAGGATAGTTGTGAATAACACCTGATTTTTTTTGTGTAGCTAAGGCATCTTTGTAGTTTACACTTGAATAGGCTACTTTAAGTAAAACATCCCCAGTTGAAAGTGAATCAGTAGAGATGGATTTAACAGTTGTCGCAATACGTGAATCGTCTTGTTCTTCTAAAATTAAGGCGTTGAATGTAGTCAAAATTAATTCCTCCTTCGGATAATAACTCATCTATCTATTAGTATAGGAAAGATT
Organism: Vagococcus fessus; assembly: GCF_003987565.1. Classification (GTDB taxonomy): domain Bacteria; phylum Bacillota; class Bacilli; order Lactobacillales; family Vagococcaceae; genus Vagococcus_D; species Vagococcus_D fessus. The sequence continues at coordinate 722,566 of NZ_NGJY01000002.1, read as the reverse complement.
CCGCTAAAAAGCGATTAAAAAGTGAGAAAATAGGCTTGAAGTTTGAGAATTTCGCTTGTATACTTACTTATACTTTGTAAACTAAAAGTTTAGAAATACTACACATTTGAAATGGAGGATACCATGGAGATAGGCAGTAAGATTAAAAATCTACGTATTCAAAAGAATTTAACTCAAGAAGAACTCGGTGAACGAACTGATTTGACGAAAGGCTATATTAGTCAATTAGAGCGGGACCTTAGTTCGCCTTCAATGGATTCTTTTTTTAATTTATTAGAAGTTTTAGGGACAACCCCTCAAGAGTTTTTTAATGAGGAATCTCATGAGCAAAAAGTCGTATATGATGAAACGGAACGCACAATCTATTATGATGAAGATAAGAAGTATCAAGTAGAGTGGTTGGTGCCGGAATCGAATGAGAACGAAATGGAACCTATTTTTTTATCGTTAGAGGAGAAAGGTGAGTTTAAAGAGTTTGGTCCGTCATTATCTGATACCTTTGCTTATGTCATGGAAGGTGAAGTTTGTGTGGAGTTAGGACTTCGGCGCTATTTTGCAAAAGCAGGCGAGGCTATTTATTATCAAGCGACAGAGACGCATCAAATAAAAAATCAATTTAATGGTAAGAGCAAATTGTTGCTGGTTGCCACGGAATCCTATTTATAACAGTTAAGACATGAAAGGGTGGTAAGGGAGATGGGAGAAAGCATTATTGTTTTTGATCAAGTGAAAAAAAGCTACAACGATACAACCGTATTAAATAATGTGAGTTTTGAGATTGAACAAGGGAAATTTTATACATTGTTGGGACCATCTGGTTGTGGTAAGACTACAATTTTACGTTTGATTGCTGGGTTTATTGAAGCCAGTGAAGGTGAGATTTTATTAGAGGGGAAAAGAGTAAATGATATTCCTGCTAATAAACGAAAAGTAAATACTGTCTTTCAAGATTATGCGTTATTTCCTCATATGAATGTGTTTGATAATGTTGCATTTGGTTTAACAATTAAAAAAGTGCCGAAAGATAAGATAGAAGCGAAAGTGAAAGAGGTTCTAAAATTAGTTCAATTATCAGGGTTTGAAGACCGTGAAATTACAGAGATGTCAGGTGGTCAACGCCAACGTGTTGCTATTGCTAGAGCCTTAGCGAATGAACCAGAGGTGCTTTTATTAGATGAGCCACTTTCTGCATTAGATTTGAAATTACGAACAGATATGCAATATGAATTAAGAGAATTGCAAAAGCGTTTAGGGATTACCTTTATTTTTGTGACTCATGACCAGGAAGAAGCTTTAGCGATGAGCGATGAGATTTTTGTTTTAAATAAAGGGAAAATCGTTCAAAGTGGCACACCAGTTGATATTTATGATGAGCCGATTAACCGTTTTGTAGCAGATTTTATTGGTGAAAGTAACATTGTAAAAGGAAATATGCTGGAGGATAACTTGGTTCAATTTGTAGGTAAAACATTTGAATGTGTGGATGGTGGAATGCGTCCAAATGAAGCAATTGATGTGATGATTAGACCGGAAGATTTAACCTTAACACCAGTTGAAAAAGGAAAATTGATTATTAAAGTAGACAGTCAATTGTTCCGTGGCGTCCATTATGAAATTGTAGGCTTAGATGCTGAAGGAAATGAATGGGTGGTTCATTCTACTCGTAAAGCTAAAGAAGGGTCACAAGTTGGGCTATTCTTTGAACCTGAAGATATTCATGTCATGCGTTACAATGAATCGGAAGAGGAATTTGATGCACGTCTTGAAAGTTATGAGGAAGAATAGGAGGGACGTCAATGACTCAAACAAAACGAATTTATTCTATACCGTATGTGTTGTGGTTGGGGCTGTTTGTTATTGCTCCCGTACTACTTATTATTTATCAATCGTTTAAAGGGATTGATAATCAGTTTACATTAGCCAATTATAAAGACTATTTTTCGTCGGGGACGTATCTTCGTATGACGTTAAATTCCGTGTGGTATGCGTTTATTATCACGGTAGTCGTGTTATTAATTAGCTATCCAGCCGCGTATATTTTAAATAAAATGAAACATAAGCAGCTCTTATTGATGTTGATTATTTTACCGACATGGGTCAATTTATTATTAAAAGCGTACGCGTTTATCGGTATTTTCAGTACACATGGAACAATCAATCAGTTTTTGATGTTTACTGGAATTGGCTCGAAACAGATTTTGTTTACAGACTTTAGTTTTATTTTTGTAGCAGCTTATATCGAAATTCCATTTATGATTATGCCGATATTTAATGCATTAGAAGAGATGAATCCTTCACTTATTAGTGCCAGTCGTGATTTAGGTGCGAATAGTTGGGAGACCTTCCGTCGTGTGATCGTGCCACTTTCGATGAACGGAGTTAAGAGTGGCGTTCAAGCTGTGTTTATTCCGTCATTAAGCTTATTCATGTTAACGCGTTTGATTGGTGGGAACCGAGTGATTACACTAGGAACAGCTATTGAGGAACATTTTATGGTGACTCAAAATTGGGGCATGGGTTCAACAATCGGTGTTGTCTTAATCATTGCCATGTTAGCGATTATGCTTGTGACAGGGGAGCGTAAGAAGAAAGGAGGCCGTCATTAATGTTGAAGAAATTTGAGTGGTCAAAACTTTATTTATTGGCGGTTTTTGCCTTATTATATTTACCAATTTTTTATCTAATCTTTTATTCGTTTAATGCAGGTGGTACGATGACTGATTTTACAGGATTTACATTAGACCATTATAAGGGAGTATTTTTGGATAAACGTTTAATTGGGATTGTCTTAAATACCTTTATGTTAGCCTTTTTATCTGCTCTAATCGCTACAGTTATTGGAACATTTGGGGCAATGATGATTTACTACACTAAAAAACGTAAAAGTCGTAATGTGTTGGTAAGTTTAAATAATATTTTAATGGTGTCACCAGACGTTATTATTGGAGCCAGTTTCTTGATTTTCTTCACCTTTTTAGGATTGAGTTTAGGATTTGCTTCAGTGCTATTGTCGCATATCGCTTTTAGTATTCCGATTGTGGTGTTGATGGTATTACCAAAATTAAAAGAGATGAATGATTCGATGATTGATGCTGCACGTGATTTGGGAGCAGGGAATTGGACGGTTATTCGTAAAGTTATTTTACCGTTTATTACACCAGGTGTAGTGGCAGGTTATTTTATGGCATTCACTTACTCGTTAGATGATTTTGCCGTGACTTTTTTCGTAACAGGGAATGGTTTTAGTACATTATCTGTAGAAATTTATTCACGTGCGCGCCAAGGGGTTAGTTTAGAAATCAATGCATTAAGTGCGTTATTATTTGTTTTCTCAATGTTACTAGTTGCAGGGTATTATTTTATTAGTCAAGGCAATTTAACAAAGAAACAAAAAACACGTCGTAAAGCTCATCGAGAGGTGGTGGAGCATCTATGAAAAAATTAAGGTCATTAGTTATTGGAATTGTTGGGATTATTGCTCTGCTTTACCTAGGGAGTCACCAATTAGAGAAAGCGCAAGGTTTTTCAGGTGCGAATACTCTCACAATTTATAACTGGGGGGATTATATTGACCCTGATTTGATTAAGAAATTTGAGAAAGAAACGTCTTATAAAGTCAGTTATGAAACATTTGATTCTAATGAAGCGATGTTTACAAAGGTGCAACAGGGTGGGACTGCTTATGATATTACCATCCCAAGTGAATATATGATTCAGAAGATGATGAAAAATAATATGTTGAAAAAGTTAGACCATTCGAAGATAAAAGGAATGGATGCTATTGATCCAGCTTTTAAGAATTTAGATTTTGACCCTAATAATGATTACTCTATTCCGTATTTTTGGGGGACGCTAGGGATTATCTACAATGATAAGTTTGTCGATAAGGCTAACATGACCAGTTGGAATGATTTATGGCGACCGGAATTATTGAATAATATTATGTTAATTGATGGGGCAAGAGAGGTGCTAGGACTGGCTTTAAATAGTGATAATCAGTCGTTGAATAGTAAGGATATGGCGCAGTTAACAGCAGCTAAAGAGAAATTAATGGGGATGGTGCCTAATGTTAAGGCTATTGTTGCTGACGAAATTAAGATGTATATGAGCAATGAAGAAAGTGCCGTCGCTGTTTCTTTCTCAGGTGAAGCAGCAGAGATGTTAGAGAATAATAAGCATCTTCATTATGTTATACCAGAAGAAGGCAGTAATTTATGGTTTGATAACATCGTAATTCCTAAAACAGCTAAAAATATTGAGGGAGCGTATGCGTTTATCAACTTTATGTTGGAACCAGAGAATGCCGCGATCAATGCAGAATATATTGGGTATGCGACACCTAATAAAGAAGCTAAGAAACTGTTGCCAAAAGAAATTGTGGAAGACGAGCAATTTTATCCTAAGGATGACGTTATTAAGGAGTTACAAGTGTACGAAGATTTGGGTCCAGAGTACTTAGGTATCTATAATGACTTGTTTTTAGAATTTAAAATGCATCGTAAGTAAAAATGAAAATATAACGAGAGACATCGACCTTTTATTTCTATTTTTTTATGGATAAGGTATAATATTGAAGTTACAAATTTCAAAGAGGGGGGACTATCGTGGAAATTATTGAAAAAGCACCGGCTAAAATCAATCTTGGTTTGGATATTTTACATAAACGAGAAGATGGCTACCATGAAGTCAATATGGTCATGGCTAGTATTGATTTAGCGGACAAATTAATTTTCCGAGAACTACCTCAAGATGATATTATAATTGAAACAGACAGTAGTTTTTTACCAGTTGACCGTCGCAATCATGTGTATCAGGCGGCTAGTTTACTTAAGGAGCATTGTCGTATTGATAAAGGGGTTCATATAGAAGTAACGAAGCGTATTCCTGTGGCAGCGGGTATGGCTGGTGGGAGTACAGACGCAGCAGCAACGTTACGTGGTCTTAATCGTTTATGGGAGTTAGGTCTTAGTTTGGAGGAATTAGCTGAATTAGGAAAAGAAATTGGGTCGGATACACCGTACTGTGTGTTGGGGAATACTTCTCTAGCAACAGGTAGAGGTGATGAGTTGTCAGCTCTACCGGCAATGCCAGCTTGTTGGGTTGTCGTTGTAAAACCTCGCGTCAGCGTGTCAACGTGGACCATATTCACTGATTTAGCAGTAGATACTTTACATCATCCAGATATAGAGGCACTTGAAGAAGCCATTCGTTTAGGTGACTATCAAAAAATGGTTGCAAGTGTCGGCAATTCTCTAGAGACAGCGACAACGGCTAAACATCCAATCGTTGGTCAGATTAAGGAAAAGATGTTGAAATTTGGAGCAGATGCGGCCCTGATGAGCGGGAGTGGTCCCACAGTTTATGCGCTCTGTGATAAATATTCACGTGCTCAACGAGTGTATAACGGTGTTAAAGGGTTTTGTGAAGAAGTTTATATTGTCAGAACATTAGAGGGTCAGGTTGACCACTAGATAGAACTAAAGAGTCATGAAAAATCGAGAGACAGATTTTTCGTGACTTTTTTGTAAATTCAGAGGCTTTTCTTGACGTTAGTCTAATATTAATGGTATTCTTTAAAACGTAATCTTTACGTTTTAAAGAATACCATTAAAAAATTGATGAAGAAATGAAGGTGTAACGATGACAAAACATTATATAGAAGTTAATAACGTCACGTTTTACTATGGTGAAGAACCTGTATTAGAAGATATTTCTTATCATGTTGATCCAGGAGAATTTGTTATATTAACAGGAGAAAACGGGGCAGCTAAGTCGACCCTTGTCCGTAATACATTGGGCTTATTAACACCGGCCTCTGGTGAAGTCACATTAGCTAAAACAAATTATGAAGGAAAAAAACTGAGTATTGGTTATATTCCACAACAAGTGGCATCGTTTAATGCGGGGTTCCCTAGTACGGTATTAGAATTGGTTCAATCAGGACGATATCAACGTGGACGTTGGTTTAAACGATTTGATGAAACGGATCATCAGCATGTTGAAAAAGCATTAAAATCCGTTGGCATGTGGGATATGCGTAATAAACGAGTAGGTGAATTGTCAGGTGGACAAAAGCAGCGTATTTGTTTAGCCCGAATTTTTGCAACGGACCCTGATTTATTTATTTTAGATGAGCCAACGACAGGGATGGATGAGACCTCTCGTGGCGATTTTTATGAATTATTACGTCATAATGCTCATGACCATAATAAGGCAATTTTAATGATTACGCATGATCATGAAGATATTAAAGAGTATGCGGATAGACACATCCGTTTAGTGAGGAAGGAGGATTCCGAATGGCGATGCTTTCATATGAATTCATGAGACGAGCAATGTTAGCAGCAAGTTTCATGGCAATAATCGCACCACTTATTGGAGTATTTTTAGTTGTGAGAAGGCAGTCACTGTTAGCGGACACCCTATCACATGTTTCCTTAGCAGGGATAGCATTAGGATTTTTTATCAATATTAATCCAACACTGACAACTTTATTTGTTGTCATCGTATCAGCAGTTGTATTGGAATATTTACGCATGGTTTACCAAACGTATTCGGAAGTATCGACAGCGATACTGATGTCTGGTGGACTGGCAACAGCCTTGGTACTGATGAATGCCAATAAAGGTGATTCATCAATGAGAATTCAACAGTATTTATTTGGTTCAATTGTGACAATTAATCAAGAACAAGTCGTTATACTAGGTGTGCTGTTGATTTTACTAGTGATTATTTTTAGTTTGTTTAAACGACCGATGTATGTGTTAACATTTGATGAAGATACAGCACATGTTGACGGTTTACCTGTGAGATGGATGTCATTATTATTCAATGTCTTAACGGGTGTTGCCATCACGGTAATGATTCCAATAGCAGGCGCGTTATTAGTTTCCGCTATTATGGTACTTCCTGCCGCAATCTCTATGAGAATTGGTCGCAGTTTTAATCAAGTACTGTTAGTTAGTGTTGTTATTGGCTTAATCGGAATGCTAGGTGGATTAGTAACGTCTTACCAAGCAGATACGCCACCAGGTGCGACAATTACTTTAATTTTTATTGGTATTTTCTTTTTAGTAATGCTCATAAAAAAAATTAAAGCCTATCTATACCAATCGAAAAAAAATAAGTCAGTCTAATAAGACAGGCTTATTTTTTTTGATTTTAAAAGGGTGAGTAATTGATTGTAAAAACGAACAATTTTTGTAATTTTTGGCAAAAAGGCTAGGTTTATTGGGTAAAAAATCATATAATAGGAAGTGATTGTAGGAGAAGAGGTGACAGAATGAAAATCAGAAGAAGTGAGCGATTAGTCGATATGACGCACTATTTGCTAGAGCATCCCCATACATTGATACCATTACCATTTTTTGCTGAACGTTATAGCTCAGCTAAGTCATCAATAAGTGAAGATTTGGGTATTATCAAAAAAACATTTCAAGAACGAAATAAAGGGATTTTAGAAACAGTGCCAGGTGCTGCCGGTGGAGTTAGATTTATTCCAGATATGACAGTTGAACAAGCCGAAGAAGTGATAATGACACTATGTGATCGTTTATCAGAAAAAGACCGTCTGTTACCAGGAGGCTATGTCTATTTATCTGATTTATTAGGAGAGCCAGAGCTTTTGCGCCAGGTTGGTCAGATTATAGCTTCAAAATATAAAAATGAAAAAATTGATGCCGTGATGACAGTGGCAACAAAAGGGGTACCGATTGCGCAAGCTGTTTCGTATCATCTTAATGTCCCATTTGTTATCGTGAGACGTGATTCAAAAATTACTGAAGGATCAACGGTTAGTGTGAATTATGTGTCAGGTTCCTCAGAACGAATTGAAAAGATGGAGTTATCTAAGCGTAGTCTGAAACGTGGATCAAGAGTGCTAGTTGTGGATGACTTTATGAAGGGCGGAGGTACTGTAAATGGTATGAAGGCCTTGATTGAAGAATTTGAATCAGAATTAGTCGGGATTACAGTATTTGCGGAATCAACTTTCAGTGGAAGACGTATGATTGAATCGTATCAATCGTTATTATGTGTCAAAGATGTGGATGTTTCAACGAAAACAATTACGGTTGTACCGGGAACGTATTTTAATTAAGAGAGTTTACAGGAGGATGTTATAAATGAAAAAACGTTATGCCATTATTTTAGCAGCGGGACAAGGGTCACGCATGAAATCCAAAAAATATAAAGTGTTACATGAAATTGCAGGACAAGCAATGGTTGAGCACGTAGTAGGTAATGTTGAAAAATTATCACCAGAAAAAATCGTAACGGTTGTAGGCTTTGGTGCAGAGAGTGTTAAAGAAAAATTAGGTAAGCGTTCAGAATACGCGTTACAATCAGAACAATTAGGAACAGGACATGCTGTTTTAATGACAAAAGACTTGCTTGAAAAAGCAGAAGGAACAACACTTGTTGTTTGTGGCGATACACCTTTAATTACATCAGAAACATTAGATGCTTTGTTTACAGAGCATGAAAAATCAAAAGCTAAAGCGACAATTTTAACGGCACATGCTGAAAATCCATTTTCATATGGGCGTATTATCAGAGATGAAAATGGTCATGTTGAACGTATTGTGGAAGAGAAAGATGCTAATGAAGTCGAAAGACAAGTTCAAGAAATCAATACAGGGACATTCTGTTTTGACAATCAAGCAATGTTTGAAGCTCTTGCACAAGTTGGAAATAATAACGCTCAAGGAGAATACTACTTACCAGACGTAATTGGTATTTTACAAGAAAAAGGCGAAATTGTTTCTGCTTACCAAATGAAAGAATTTAAAGATTCAATTGGGATTAATGATCGTATGGCATTAGCGGAAGCAACAAAAACAATGCGCCAACGTTTAAACCGTCAACATATGGTAAACGGTGTAACATTTGTTAACCCAGAAGCAACATACATTGATGCAACGGTTGTTATCGGAAACGATACTGTAATCGAAGCAGGAGTGAGCTTGAAAGGCAACACTGTTATTGGATCGGGGTGTCATATTGGGGCGAATAGTGAAATTATCGATAGCGTGATTGGTGATGATGTGAAAGTTATCTCATCACATATCGAAGGTGCGACAGTTGGAAATGGTAGTGACGTTGGTCCGTTTGGTCGCTTACGTCCAAATGCGGAATTGGCTGAAAATGTTCACGTAGGTAACTTCGTAGAGATTAAAAATGCTCAAATTAAAAAAGATTCTAAAGTGGGTCATTTAACATATGTGGGGGATGCTGAAGTCGGTGAAAATGTTAATATTGGATGCGGGACAGTTTTCGTTAACTATGATGGAAAAAATAAACATCGTTCAGTGATTGGTGACAATGTTTTCTTAGGTTGTCATACAAGTATTGTGTCACCAGTGACGGTTGGAAATGGGGCATTTACTGCTGCAGGTTCAACGATTACAAAAGATGTTCCTGAGAATTCTTTAGCAATTGCACGTGAAACTCAAGTGAATAAAGAGCAATATGCTAAAAAACTACCGTATTCACAATAAATTTTTAGAATAACTTGATTTTCTACGTGAAAATGACTAGTATTTAATATGAAAACAAAAATTTTTCTTAAAAAGAAAGCGGAGGTCCTAATGTCAAAACATTACTTTGATCCAAGACTGAAAATATTTGCCTTAAACTCTAACAAAAAGTTAGCGGAAAAAATTGCAAATGCAGTAGGAGTAGAGTTAGGTAAATCATCAGTAAACCAATTTAGCGATGGAGAAATTCAAATCAATATTGAAGAAAGTATCCGTGGTGACCATGTTTACTTAATTCAATCAACAAGCTCACCTGTCAATGATAACTTAATGGAGTTATTAATTATGATTGATGCGTTAAAACGTGCGAGTGCAAAAACAATTAATGTTGTAATGCCTTATTACGGTTACGCTCGTCAAGATAGAAAAGCTCGTTCTCGTGAGCCTATCACAGCTAAATTAGTAGCGAATATGTTAACAGCAGCAGGAGCAAACCGTGTTCTAACATTAGATTTACATGCGGTCCAAATCCAAGGATTCTTTGATATTCCAGTTGACCACTTAATGGCGGCACCTCTTTTAGCAGAGTACTTCATTGATAATGGTTATGTTGGCGATGACACAGTTGTTGTTTCACCTGACCATGGTGGTGTAACTCGTGCTCGCAAATTAGCAGAATTCTTAAAAGCACCAATCGCAATTATTGATAAACGTCGTCCAAAAGCTAACGTAGCTGAAGTGATGAACATTATCGGTAATGTCGATGGTAAAAAATGTATCTTAATCGATGACATGATCGACACAGCAGGTACTATTACATTAGCAGCAAAAGCATTGAAAGATGCTGGTGCAACAGAAGTATTGGCATGCTGTACACATCCAGTTTTATCAGGACCAGCGTTTGAAAGATTAGATAATTCACCAATCGAAAAAGTGATTGTAACGGACTCTATCTACTTACCAGATGAAAATAGAATTGATAAAATTGAAGAAGTGAGTGTTGGTGCTCTTATTGGAGATGCTATTAAACGTATTCACGAAAACAAACCAGTTAGTCCACTTTTTGAGAAAAAAAGATAAATAAAAAAACTCTCTAACACTTGTTAGGGAGTTTTTTGTTTGGCTTATTTTTTAGATAATAAATCGCGGATTTCCATTAATAATTGTTCAGTTGCTTCCATTTCGTCTTCGACTTCTTCTTCTTTGTTAACACCGGACATATCGCGTGCTTTGTTAACTGTTTTAACGATTGCAAAAACGACAATGGCAGTGATGAAGAATGTGATAATCGCACTGATTACCATTCCGTATCCAAATTCTACACCATTGAATGTGTAAGACATCTTTTCCATATTTTTAACACCGAATAAACTAATAACAAGTCCAACCAGTGGTGTGATAAGACCTTCAACGATAGCTTTAACGATTGCTGTAAAAGCACCACCGATTACAACCCCAATTGCTAAGTCTAATACGTTACCTTGCATGATAAACTCTTTAAATTCTTTAATCAAAACAACTTCCCCCTTTATATTTTATATTAAACTTATAGAAAACTAACAGGAGGACAAAAATAAGAGCCCTCTCGTTTGCTAGGACTAATTTTTTATAGTCTTTTGTCAGTGACTATCAGTATAATAATGTCGAATTCTATGCTATCATAAATTGAGAAATAGGGCTAGTATAAAAAACTAAAAAGATAAAAAGAGCCCAACACTAACCTTTAATTACCGTTTAATGAACAAACAAGAGGTTTCGTATAGGTGAGAGTATTTAGTTTAGATGAGAGAGGAAGTTATATTAGAGTGGATAAATTAAAAAATGGAATTAACTTTCATGTTATTCCTACAGAAAAATATAAAACGGTCCGTATGATGATGCGCTTTTCGGCACCATTGTCAGTAGAAACTATTAGTAAACGTACATTATTAGCGAGTATGTTAGAAACAAGTTCCAAAAAATATAATACTCAATTAGCAGTTAGCGAAAAATTAGCTGATATGTATGGAGCGAATTATGGTATTAATGTGGGTAAAAAAGGACAGACTCATTATCTGAGTGTTATTTTTAATAGTGTAAATGGCAAGTATTTACCTCATGAAGAAGATGTTATTTCTGAAGGTATTTCTTTCGTTGAAGAAATGTTATTTAATCCTGCTATTGAATCAGGAGAATTCGATAAGGATACATTTTATAGAGAACAAAAAAATCTTCAAGAGTATATTGCATCAGTAAGTGATGATAAGCAAAGTTTAGCCTCGCTTAAACTTCAAGAAGTTTATTTTTCTGAAGATGAAAATCAAAAATATCCAAGTTTTGGGACAATTGAAGAAGTAGGGAAAGAAACCCCAGCTAGCCTGGCGACCTATTATAAACATATGATTTCTGAAGATACAGTAGATATTTTTGTTATTGGTGATGTATCTACAGAGAAATTAAAAAAACAGATTGAAGCGTTGCCTTTTAGTGAGCGTTTAGAAGTTGTAGAGCAAGCCTTCTATAGCCAAGATGTTAAAAATGAAGTCATTATAAAAGAAGAAACCTACAATGTTTCTCAAGCCAAATTAAATCTAGCCTACAACACAAACTGTTATTACTATGATGAAGATTATTTTGCTATGCAAATTTTTAATGGTCTATTTGGTGGATTTCCTCATTCAAAATTATTCATGAATGTTCGTGAAAAAGAAAGTATGGCTTATTATGCATCGAGTTCACTAGATACTTTTAGAGGGTTATTAACCGTTCAAACAGGTATTGACGGTCAAAATCGTGAGAAGGTTGAAGGATTAATCCAAGAACAATTGGCAAGTCTTGTTAGAGGAGAAATTTCAGAAGAAGAGTTATCTCAAACGAAAGAAATGTTAAAAAATCACTATTTCTTATCATTAGATAATCCAGCTGCTGTTATTGAAGCTTCATTTTTACAAGAAAAATTACCGCAATCCAATATAACCGCTGATGAATGGGTAGCAAAATTAGAAGCTGTTACGGTAGAAGACATTCAAAAAGTAGCGGCTAAAGTGACACTACAAGCGGCGTACTTTATGACAGGAGGAGCAGAATAATGGAAAAAATAGTTTATTCAGGAGTCAATGAAGTTATCTATAAAGAAAAAATGGCTAACGGTTTAACTGTTATTTTGCTTCCAAAAGAAGACTTTAATAAGACATACGGTTTATTTACAACAGACTATGGTTCAATTGATAATCATTTTATTCCATTAGGTGAGACGGAGCCCGTCCTAGTACCGGATGGTATTGCTCATTTTCTAGAACATAAAATGTTTGAAAAAGAGACGGGTGATGTTTTCCAAAACTTTGGAGCGCAAGGAGCCTCAGCAAATGCCTATACGAGTTTTACTAAAACAAGTTATCTCTTCTCAACAACTAGTAAAGTATCAGAAAATATGACAACACTATTGGACTTTGTTCAAGAGCCTTACTTTACTGAAGAAACCGTTGAAAAAGAAAAGGGAATTATTGGTCAAGAAATTCAAATGTATCAAGACGATTCAAACTGGCGTCTGTTCTTTGGGATTATTGGTAACATGTATCCGAATCATCCGCTACATATTGATATTGCAGGGACAATCGATAGTATCTCTGAAATAACAGCAGAAGATTTACACTTATGCTACCGTACGTTTTACCACCCAAGTAATATGAATTTACTTGTAGTTGGGAAGATGAATCCAGAAGAGATGATGACTCTAATTCGAGATAATCAAAATAGAAAAGAGTTTAAATCATCAGAGCCAATTAAGCGTCTAACTCCAACGGGAGATCAAGGTCATTTGATTAAGACAAGTAGTATCAAAATGCCAGTAAACAGAAGTAAAGTAATTGTTGGCGTTAGGGGGGATGACGTTTTACCAGAAGATGGAATGGGCTTACTTCGTTATCAAACGACAGCGGGGCTATTATTCCAATTGTTATTTGGTGACACGTCTATAACAAGAGAACGTTTATACAATGAAGGTTTAATTGATGATAGTTTTGGTTATGATTTCACTTTAGATAGAGGATTTCATTTTGCTGATTTTGGTGGAGATAGTGCAAAGCCAGAAGAACTATCTAATGAAATAAAATCAATCTTGTTAAATGCGGCAACAAGTCCAGACTTAACAGAGGAGAAGCTAACTTTATTAAAGAAAAAAATGCTTGGTAAACATCTTCAATCACTTAATTCATTAGAATTTATTGCCCGTAAGTTTAGTCAAATGAGTTATGGAGAAGCAACTTTATTTGATTTAGTTGAAGTCATAGATGATATTACTTTAGAAGACATTCATGAGGTCAGATCTAACTTTATTAAAGAAGAAAGCATTAGCGACTTTTATATTTACCCTGAAGAGGAGAAATAGAGATGCCCTATGCATTGGTTTTAGGTGCGAGTGGTGATATCGGTGAAGCTTGCGTAATGCGTTTAGCAGCAGAAGGTTGGTCAATTTATTGCCACTTTAATAAAAATCAGAAAAAAAGTTTAGATTTAGTTGAAAAATTAACTGAAAAGTATCCTAAACAAGATTTTTTTATGATACAGTTAGATATGTCTGAAAAAAAAGTATCAACAGCATTTTTTGAACAATTATTTCAGGTCGATGCCGTGATTTTTGCCAGTGGAGATACGGTGTATAAGCTATTGACAGATACGACAGTTGATGAAATGGACCTCTTGTGGAATTGCATGGTGAAATCACCGATACAAATTTGTCAGCACCTTCAAAGTAAATTAGCTAAAACAAAAAAAGGACGTATTATCTTTATAGGTTCAGTATATGGTTTGGTTGGTAGTGCTATGGAAGTTGTTTATAGCACGGTAAAAGGAGCGCAACAAAGTTTTGTAAAAGCATACGCACAAGAAGTGGCATCACTAGGTATTACGGTTAATCTGATAGCTCCAGGAGCTGTAGCGACGAAAATGAATGAGTCATGGACAACTGAAGAGTTAGAGGACCTACGTTTAGAGATTCCTGTGGGACGTTTAGCTGAGCCAGAAGAAGTAGCAGAGGCTGTTAATTTTTTAGCGAGTGATGCTGCATCATACTTAACTGGAACAGTCCTACCAGTAACAGGTGGATGGAAAATGTAGGATGTAATTATATAGAAAAAGGGTGAGTTTGTGAGAACGATTGGAGATATTTTAAGGAAAGCCCGTATAGAAAAAGGCTTGACTATTGAAGAGTTACAACAGGCAACTAAAATTCAAACGCGTTACTTAGAATTGATAGAAGCAAATAAATTTGATGAATTACCCGGTGATTATTATGCCCGTTCTTTTATTCGTCAATACGCTAATGAAGTTGGCGAAGATGGCGATTACTTAGCAGATCGTTTCGATGGCGTCGTAGTGGCTGATAATGTGGCAGTGGAAGTGACAGAGGTAGAAGAAGAACGTTCGGATTTAAGTAGAGAGCGTTACTCTGATAGAAAACCGAATGTTGTAAAATCTAATTTGCCAATGCTTCTTTTATTTGCTGTTGCAGCGTTTATTATTTTTGGAATAGGCTTCTTGACGCTCCGTTCAACAGACGACGAACCATTAATTGAAAAAGCAGATAAAGTAGTAGTAAAAAAGAAAGAACCCATAAAGAAAGCAGATGTTGAAGAATCACCAGATGATTTGGATATTAACTTTGATAGTCAAGAAGGTTATAATGTCACTATGACTGTCTCGAATGCAGAAGGACCTTTGGATTTAGAGTTTATTGGCAAAGACGCTAGGTGCTGGATAGGTGTTATGATCGATGGGGAATATGTATATGATCAGACGTTAGAAGCGGGTGAAACAGGAGAAACGACGCTACCTGATGGAACAACCCAAGCTAGAATTGTGCTAGGTAACATAAGTAATGCAGAAGTTAAAATTAACGGTCAAGAGCTTGAGTTTAACCCAGAGGGTGACGAAGCGGTGAAACGTAATATTAAATTACTGATTGAATAGGTTTAGTTATAACGATAATGAATTAAAGGATGGTGCTTTAAAGTGAATTTACCAAATAAGTTAACGGTAATCAGAATTTGTATGATTCCGGTATTTTTAATAGTAGTGGCCGATGCTATGGCATGGGGAAGTATGTCAATTGCAGGAACAGCTATCCCAGTTAATCAATTTGTAGGGATGATAATATTTGCGGTTGCTAGTATCACAGACTGGCTAGATGGTAAAATTGCCCGTTCTCAAGGTCTAGTTACCAACTTCGGAAAATTTGCAGATCCTCTAGCAGATAAAATGTTAGTTATGACAGCATTTATTGTGCTTGTCTCTCAAGGGAAAGTACCAGCTTGGATTGCAGCAGTTATTGTTTGTCGTGAACTAGCAGTAACAGGTTTACGTTTGTTATTAGTTGAAGATGGCGAAGTTATGGCAGCAGCATGGCCTGGTAAAGTAAAAACAGCCACTCAGATGTTAGCAATCATCTTCTTAATGATTAATAATGCGCCATTTGAAGCATTAGGTTTACCGGTAGCAACGATTTTGCTTTACGTTTGTTTAGCTTTTACTATTTATTCAGGCGTAGATTACTTTATTAAAAATAGTCACGTGTTCAAGGGTTCTATGTAAGAGAAAAACAACGAGTAAGTTCGTTGTTTTTTTTTGTTTAAATTTGTGTGATATAATTTTGTAGAAAGTATCACTTTACGCGAATATTATAAAGAATGGGTGTGGCAGTCATGAAAGCAGAGATTATTGCAGTAGGAACAGAGCTTTTGTTAGGGCAAGTGGTGAATACGAATGCAACATACCTTTCAGAAGAATTAGCAGGATTAGGGTATGAAGTTTATTATCAGACGGTGGTAGGAGATAATCCTGGACGCTTAAAAACACTTTTAGAATTGGCAGATACAAGAAGTGAACTAGTTATTCTGTGTGGTGGATTAGGACCGACTGACGATGATATCACACGTGATATATTGGCTGAGCATTTAAATGAAGCTCTAGTGATGGATCAAAAGGCTTTGGATTATGTCGTATCGTATATTTCGAAGTCCGGCCGACCAATGACACCGAATAATAAACGTCAAGCTTTGACAATTTCTAATGGTCAAGTTTTAGAAAATCCAGTAGGGTTAGCCATTGGGACCTTTTATCAAGCGGAGAATACGGCTTATATGGTGTTACCTGGACCGCCACGAGAGTTAAAAGGTATGTTTGAAGAATCAGCTAAGCCTGTTTTGAAAGAGTTGCTACCTCAAAAGATGAAACTAACATCACGTGTTTTACGTTTTTATGGGATTGGAGAATCACGCCTAGTAACAGAATTAGCAGAGTTGATTACCACTCAAACTAATCCGACATTAGCTCCGTATGCTAAAACCAACGAAGTAACCTTACGTTTGACAGCGAAAACGGAGACAGATGAAGAGGCGCTTCTATTATTAAATAAAATGGAAGAAAAAATTCAAGAAAAAGTCGGGACCTATTTTTATGGCTACGGTGAAACTAACTCGTTACAAAATGAATTAGTCAATGTGCTAAAAAAAGAAGGAAAGACCTTATCAAGTGTGGAGTGTTTAACGTCAGGACTATTTCAAAGTACGATTTCAACGATACCGGGTTCGGATTTAGTAAGTAAGGGTGGCGTCATTTTTCCATCCCTCAATCAATTGGTTGTTTCTTTACCAAATGTATCTAGTCAAAATAAATCGAACGATTATTTAGATGAACAGTTGCTAACGTTAGTTGCTGAAAATTGTTGTCAAATGTTTGAAACAGACTATGCAATTGCGATTGCTGGAATAACTGATAATTGTCAAAGTGAAAGCTATGATGTGGGTGAGGTTGCTATAGCGTTAACTGACCGAACAGGGAAGCAAGAAGTAATGCGCTATAATTTTGGTGGCAATAAGGCTTCTATTCAATATCAAGCGGTCCTAAAAGGAATGGACCTGATTAGGCGTCGATTATTATCTAAATAAAAAACACGAACAAACATTCGTAAAAAGCTTGATTTTTTAAGTGATAAAAAGTATGATAAGTATAGAAATAAATTCGGGAACAAAACAAGGAGGCATATTTAATTGGCAGATGATCGTAAAGTAGCACTAGATGCTGCGTTAAAAAAAATAGAAAAAAATTATGGCAAAGGGTCAATCATGAAACTTGGCGAGAAAGTAGATACACAAATTTCAACAATCCCTAGTGGCTCATTAGCACTAGATGTGGCATTAGGTGTAGGTGGGTACCCTCGTGGACGTATTGTAGAAGTATACGGTCCAGAGAGTTCAGGTAAAACCACAGTGGCGTTACATGCTATTGCAGAGGTTCAAAAACAAGGTGGAACAGCTGCTTTTATCGATGCTGAGCATGCTTTAGACCCCAAGTATGCACAAAATTTAGGCGTTAATATTGATGAATTATTATTATCTCAACCAGATACAGGAGAACAAGGACTTGAAATTGCTGATGCGTTAGTTTCAAGTGGCGCGATTGACATTGTAGTTGTCGATTCAGTTGCTGCCTTAGTACCTCGTGCTGAGATTGATGGTGAAATGGGAGATTCTCATGTTGGTTTACAAGCTCGTTTGATGTCTCAAGCTTTACGTAAATTATCAGGTTCTATTAATAAAACTAAAACAATTGCTCTATTTATTAACCAAATCCGTGAGAAAGTTGGCGTAATGTTTGGTAATCCAGAGATTACACCAGGTGGACGTGCACTTAAATTCTATGCGACAGTTCGTCTAGAAGTGCGTCGTGCAGAACAATTAAAAAACGGAACAGATATCATTGGTAACCGTACGAAAATTAAAGTTGTAAAAAATAAAGTTGCTCCTCCTTTTAAAGTAGCGGAAGTTGATTTGATGTATGGACAAGGGATTTCAAAAGCGGGTGAACTTTTAGATATGGCATCTGAAAGAGATATCGTCGATAAGAGTGGTGCGTGGTATTCTTACAAAGAAGAGCGTATTGGTCAAGGTCGTGAAAATGCTAAGAACTATATGATGGCTCATCCAGAGATGTATGAGGAAATTGAAAAACGCGTTCGTAACGAATACGGTATTGGTGATGACATCGAAGTTGAAGAAGACGAAGTGAAGTTAGATCTAGAATAGAAAAAAAGACAGGTGATTTTTCACCTGTCTTTTTTTTATTTTAAAGACGTTAAATTAAAGGTCTGAACGGTAATTATAAGTTGACACGCATAGGCACAACTATTAGAATGAAATATGTATATAAAGTTATTTTTTATACAGTTATGCATGTAGGGCATATTGATAAGTAGTTTGATGTTTATCAACTAAAAACTACATATAGAAACACAGATAATACGGAGGTGTACAGATGGGTATTTTAACAGTAATCCTCGGTATCATCATATTAATTGTCGGTCTCATTGGTGGTTTTATTAGTGCAAATAGTCGCCATAAAAAAGCGATTGATGGTGCTAAAACATCAGCGGAAGGTATCTTAGCAGCTGCTGCTAAAGAAGCTGAAACGTTAAAAAAAGAATCGTTATTGGAGTCGAAAGAAGAGAACCAAAAGTATCGTCTAACTATTGAAAGTGAGTTGAAAGAACGCAGAGATGAAGTGAAGATGCAAGAAAGTCGCTTACTGCAACGTGAAACTAATCTTGATCGTAAAGATGAAACATTAGTAAAACGTGAACACTCGCTAGAAGAAAAAGAAGATAAACTGGATTCTAAACAGCAGTTAATTGGTGAACGAGAAAAAGAAGTAACTGAATTAATTGAAGCAAAGCAAAAAGAATTAGAAAAAGTAGCGGCATTATCTCGTGAAGAAGCACGTGATATTATTATGACAACTACTGAAGAAGAGTTAACTCACGAAGTTGCTTTAATGGTTAAAGATAGTGAGCGTAAGGTTAAAGAAGAAGCAGACCGTAAAGCTAAAAATATTTTATCACTTGCGATGCAACGTTGTGCAGGGGATCAAGTATCTGAAGCAACCGTATCTGTTGTCACATTACCAAATGATGAAATGAAGGGACGTATTATTGGTCGTGAAGGTCGTAATATTAGAACTTTAGAAACATTAACAGGTATTGATTTAATTATTGATGATACGCCAGAAGCAGTAGTATTATCAGGTTTTGATCCGATTCGTCGTGAAACAGCTCGTATTGCACTTGAAAAATTAATTCAAGATGGTCGTATTCATCCAGCTCGTATTGAAGAGATGGTAGAAAAAGCGCGTAAAGAAATGGATGAAACAATCCGTGAATATGGTGAAAATGCTGCCTTCGAAGTTGGGGCGCATACTTTACACCCGGATTTAATTAAAATTATGGGTCGCATGAGATTCCGTACAAGTTATGGTCAAAATGTGTTGAATCACTCAATTGAAGTGGCTAAATTAACAGGAGTTCTAGCTGCGGAGTTAGGCGAAGATGTTGAACTAGCTAAACGTGCAGGTTTCTTACATGATATTGGTAAGGCGCTTGACCGTGAAGTTGAAGGCTCTCACGTTGAGATTGGAACTGAACTGGCTAAGAAATACAAAGAACATCCAGTTGTTATTAATGCAATTGCCTCACATCATGGCGATACAGAAGCGACATCTGTCATTTCTGTTTTAGTAGCAGCCGCTGATGCGTTGTCTGCAGCACGTCCAGGTGCAAGAAGTGAATCACTAGAAAACTATATTAAGCGTTTAGAGCGTCTTGAAGGGATTTCAAATGACTTCCCTGGTGTTGAGTCTAGTTTCGCTATCCAAGCGGGTCGTGAGGTTCGTATCATGGTTAAACCTGATGAAATCTCTGATGATGAAGCAGCAATCTTAGTTCGTAAGATTCGCAAACGTATTGAAGATGAATTGGATTATCCAGGTCACATTAAAGTAACGGTTGTTCGTGAAACACGTTCAGTTGATTACGCTAAATAATAATTTTGAAAGAAGAGTGAGGCTAATAGCTTTATTCTTCTTTTTTTATGTTGTGAAGTAACTAGTATTCTTCCAATTAGGTGTTAAAATTGATAGAATAGGTAAAGATATTAGAGAGAAGAGGAAGACAAATTATGCGTATTTTATTTGTAGGAGATGTAGTAGGGTCAATGGGAAGAGATATGATTACTGACTATCTCCCAAAATTGAAAAAGAAATTCCGTCCACAAGTGACGATTGTAAATGGTGAAAATGCGGCATCTGGTCGAGGTATCACTGAAAAAATATATAAAAAATTCCTACAAGATGGCGCTGACGTCGTTACTTTAGGTAATCATACATGGGATAATCGCGATATTTTTGAATTTATTGCAGATGCTAAAAAAATGGTAAGACCGGCAAACTTTCCAGAAGCGACAACACCTGGTCAAGGTATTGTTTATGTGAAGGTCAATCAAGTAGAGTTAGCGGTTATTAATTTACAAGGTCGAACATTTATGGTTGATTTAGATGACCCATTTAAAAAAATTGATGAGATGGTGACAGAGGCACGTAAACGTACGCCGCTTATTTTTGTTGATTTTCATGCTGAAACAACAAGTGAAAAACAAGCAATGGGATGGTTCTTAGATGGTCGTGTGTCTGCAGTTTTAGGAACGCATACTCACGTTCAAACAAACGATGCGCGCATTTTGCCAGAAGGAACAGCCTATCTAACAGATGTTGGCATGACAGGTCCCTATGATGGTATTTTAGGAATGAAACGTGATGCAGTGATTGGTAAATTTAGAACAGCGTTGCCTCACCGTTTTGAAGTGGTTGAAAGCGGACGTTCAAATTTATCATATGCAGTATTAGAGATAGATGACCAAACAGGTCGCGCTAAAAAAATTGAAATCGGTCAAATTAATGAGGACAGCCCTTTTAAAGATTAAAAGTGGAAGGTGGAGTAGTTAAGATGTCAGATAATGGCCCTAAAATTAGTGATAAAAAAGTGGAGCAAGCTCTAAACTCGCTTATCACACTATTAAATCAAAGTGAAATTATTAGAGATTATAAAGCAATTGAAGCGAAAGTTGAAGGTCATGAAGGACTAGTCGCTCTTGTAGAAGAAATTAAAGCAAAGCAAAAAGATGCGGTTAAATTTGCTCATTATGGGAAACCAGAAGCAGAAAAAGTTGCACTTAAAGAAGCGGATAGGTTAACGGAAGAATTTGATACTCATCCACTAGTTATTCGCTACCGTGAAAAACTTATTGAAGCAAATGATTTATTACAACATTTAACAAAACGTTTTGAGACAAAATTTAATCACCATCTTGAAGCGGATATGTTAGATTTTATTAAAAATGAAACAATAGGGACAAAAGAATAAGGAAGTGACAAAAGGTGCCACAAAAAACGAAGCATACTCCAATGATGGAGCAATATTTTAAAATAAAAGAAAATTACCCAGATGCCTTTTTATTCTATCGTTTGGGTGATTTTTATGAAATGTTTTATGATGATGCAATCAAAGCCTCTCAAATTTTGGAGCTGACATTAACGAGTCGTAATCGTAATGCAGATGATCCAATTCCGATGTGTGGTATTCCGCATCATGCCGCTCAAGGCTATTTAGATACGTTGATAGAAAAAGGCTATAAGGTCGCTTTATGTGAGCAAGTTGAAGACCCTAAAACAGCTAAAGGTATGGTGAAACGAGAAGTTGTTCAACTGGTAACGCCGGGAACGGTGATGGCTTCAAAAGGGATAGATGCTAAAGAGAATAATTATTTAACAGCAATCGTTTCGACGGAAGGTAGTAGTCCGTATGGCTTCGCTTATGCAGACTTGACAACTGGTGAGTTAAAAACAACCGTCTTGCCTGATCAGGAAAGTGTGCTAAACGAGGCATCTAGCTTACAAACACGTGAAGTTATTGTAGGGAACAGTTTACCTGAAGAGTTGAAACATAAGTTGACCCAACGTCTTAATGTGGTGTTCTCAGAACAATTTGAAACATTAGAAAATGCGGAACTAAGTTATTTAACCCAAGATTTAACCGATGTATTAATGGCTGAAGTGGTGAATAAATTATTGGCTTATTTACTTGGTACTCAAAAACGAAGCTTGTCTCATTTACAACAAGCGCGTATCTATGAACCGAAGCATTTCTTGAAAATGGATCACTATTCAAAATTTAATTTAGAGTTAGCTCAATCGATTCGAACAGGTAAAAAACAAGGTACATTATTGTGGCTACTTGATGAAACGAAAACAGCAATGGGTGGTCGTTTACTGAAGCAATGGTTAGACCGTCCGCTTATTCAAGAGCATCAGATTAAAGAGCGTCAAAACATGGTGGAAAGTTTGATTCAAGCCTTCTTTGAACGTGTTGATCTACAAGAAGCGTTAACTAATGTTTACGATTTAGAACGTTTAGCAGGCCGTATCGCCTTTGGTAGTGTTAATGGTCGTGATTTAATTCAATTGAAATCGTCTTTAGAGCAAGTTCCTCAAATTGAACAGTTGTTAACTGGGATTAACCAAGGAGAATGGCAAGAGTTATTAGGTGGATTAGATCCTGTTACAGACGTCGTTTCTTTGATTAATACTGCCATTCATGAAGACTCACCGCTTACTATTACGGAAGGATCGGTCATTAAGACGGGCTATAATGAGCAACTAGATGTATACCGTGAAGCGATGACTAATGGTAAGCAGTGGATTGCGTCACTAGAAGCTAAAGAGCGTGAAGAAACAGGGATTAAGACTCTTAAAATTGGGTTTAATCGTGTGTTTGGCTACTATATAGAAGTGACAAAAGGACAGCTTGCTAATGTGCCAGAAGGGCGTTATGAGAGAAAGCAAACGTTGGCAAATGCAGAACGTTATATTACTCCGGAATTAAAAGAAACGGAACGTTTGATTTTAGAAGCTGAAGAAAAATCAAAAGATTTAGAGTATCAGCTATTTATTGAAGTCAGAGAAACGATTAAAGCGGCAATCGGTCGTATCCAAAAATTGGCCCATGCAGTGGCGACAGTTGATGTCCTGCAAAGTTTTGCTACGGTCAGTGAAAAATACCAATATGTTCGTCCAAATATGGTAGCAGGCAGTCACAAATTGTTATTAAAAGAAGGACGTCATCCAGTTGTTGAAAAAGTAATGGGGCATCAAGAGTACATCCCTAATAGTGTGATGATGGATGAGGATACCTCTATCTTGCTTATTACTGGACCAAATATGTCTGGTAAGAGTACGTATATGCGTCAACTTGCTCTTACTGTAATCATGGCTCAAATGGGCTGTTTTGTTCCGGCAGAATCAGCAGATATGCCGATTTTTGATCAAATCTTTACACGTATTGGTGCGTCTGATGATTTGATTTCAGGGCAGAGTACGTTCATGGTTGAAATGATGGAGGCGAATGAAGCGTTACGTCATGCGACACCGAATAGCTTAATCTTGTTTGATGAGATTGGTCGTGGGACGGCTACATACGATGGAATGGCTTTAGCTGAAGCAATTATTCATTACATTCATGATAAGGTAAAAGCTAAAACACTTTTCTCAACTCATTATCATGAGTTGACGGACTTAGATAAAACGTTAGAAGGCTTAGTGAATTGTCATGTAGGAGCCGTTGAAAAAGACGGAGAAGTTGTCTTTTTACATAAAATGTTAGAAGGGCCTGCTGATAAGAGTTACGGTATTCATGTTGCTAAGTTAGCTGGTTTACCGGGTGATTTATTAGACCACGCTTCGACTATTCTTGAGGTATTAGAATCAGGTAATCCTGCTGTTAAAGTAGTGCCAAAAGAAATTGAAGTAGAACAGGCTCCAGTTGTCAAGCAACCTGAAGTAGTGGAAGAAGTGAGTCAGTTGTCATTGTTTAATGATGTTTCTCCAGAGTTAGAGGCTCTAGTAGCCGAAGTTAAAGGGTTGAACATGTTAGAGATGACACCGATGGCCGCACTCAATACATTGTATGAGTTACAAAAGAAATTAAATTAATGAAATGATAATTCAAGGGAAGGAGAGGCATCTAGATGAGTAAAATTGTTGAACTATCAGAAATGTTAGCCAACCAAATCGCAGCGGGTGAAGTGGTTGAACGACCAGCATCAGTTGTTAAAGAGTTGGTTGAAAATGCGATTGATGCGGGAAGTACCCAGATTGATATTTATTTAGAAGAAGCTGGACTCCGTAAAATCCAAATCATTGATAATGGTGAAGGGATTGAAGCGGAAGATGTGCTGAACGCCTTTAAACGTCATGCAACGAGTAAAATTCATACCCGTGATGACCTTTTCCGAATTCGAACATTAGGGTTTAGAGGAGAAGCGCTGCCGAGTATCGCATCTGTCTCGGAATTGACCTTGGAAACCTCAACAGGTGAAGCAGTGGGGAGTTATGTCAAACTATCAGGTGGTTCGGTTGTCGAACATAAGCCTCACTCTCTTCGCAAGGGAACAAAAATCACTGTTGAGAATTTATTTTTTAATACACCGGCTCGTTTGAAATATGTCAAAACCTTACAGACTGAATTATCAAATGTAGGGGATATTGTAAACCGTTTGGCTTTGAGTCATCCAGATATTGCGTTTCGTTTGATTCATGATGGCAATAAAATGTTGAGTACAACTGGAAATGGTGAAATAAAACAGGCGATAGCTGGGATTTACGGTGTTGAAACAGCTAAGAAAATGGTGGCTTTAGAGAGTAATGATTTAGATTTTAAAGTATCTGGTTTTGTCTCATTACCTGAGTTAACTCGGGCTGGCCGTCATTATTTATCGTTGATTATTAACGGCCGATATATCCGTAATTTTTCTCTTAATAAAGCGATTGTTGAAGGGTATGGTTCTAAGTTAATGGTAGGACGTTATCCGATTGCGGTTATTCAAATTGACATGGATCCGTTGTTAGTTGATGTGAATGTACATCCTACTAAACAAGAGGTTCGTTTGAGTAAAGAGAAAGAATTAATGGCGCTGATTACAGTAAGTATTCAAGAAGCTTTGGGTGATAAGCAGTTAATCCCAAAAGTTGATCCGACAGAGCTTAGTTTTAAAAAACAACTTCCAAAAGAAGAGAAAAGTGAACAGTTGGCTATGCCATTTGGTGAAATAAAACAACCGTCAACTGAAACGATTGTTTCTGAAGCTAGCCTGAAAAGTGAGTCATTAGCATTTGACCGTAAAACTAATCAATTTTACGTTCCAACAGATTCAGTTTCCCCTGTTGTGACACCGACCGCTCGACCAAGTATTGAAGCTAGAGTATCTGATGAGCCAGTAGTGGAAGTAGCCGAGTACGCGACTTTAGAAGAACCTGAAAAACTATCGGATAAGGCATTAGAAAATATTGACGACGCACTTTTTGATGACCCATTTGCCAGTGACTATACAAGTGTTGTAAGTGAAGTTACTGAACCTGAAGAGGCTGAGATAGATCAAGTTGCCCCTGCTACTGAGTTTCCGCATCTGGAATACTTTGGTCAAATGCATGGTACGTATCTATTTGCTCAAAGTGACCAAGGGCTATATATTATCGACCAACATGCGGCACAAGAGCGAATTAAGTATGAATATTTCCGTGAGAAAATTGGTGAAGTTGGGAATGATTTGCAAGAATTACTTGTTCCGATTGTTTTAGAGTATCCGACTAGTGAATGGCTAAAAATTCAGGAGAAGTTATCTGATTTAGCTGAGGTTGGTATTAATTTAGAGCCATTTGGGCAAACTAGTTACATTTGTCGTGCTCATCCAACGTGGTACCCGCCAGGTAGTGAAGAGGAAGTCATTAAAGAGATGATTGATACGTTGCTTAAAGATGGAAAAGTTAGCGTGGCGAAGTTTAGAGAAGATACTGCTATTATGATGAGCTGTAAACAGTCAATAAAAGCAAACCATCATTTAGATGAAGCGCAAGCTAGACAATTGTTAAAAGATTTGGAAAAATGTGACAATCCTTATAATTGTCCCCATGGTCGACCTGTACTAGTGCACTTTGATAATAAAGACATGGAAAAAATGTTCAAACGAATTCAAGATCCTCATTAAATTATGTGATAGAAAGGGAGGACTCCTAATGGCAATTATATTAGCGTCGCAGTCTCCAAGAAGAAAAGAATTGTTAAGTATGGTTGTTTCTGAATTTGAAACAAGACCTGCTGATATAGACGAAACAGTAAAAGAAGGAATTGCTCCGCTAGATTATGTGTTAGAGATGGCACAAGAAAAAGCGGCATGTATTGCAAAAAATCATCCAGATGATTTAGTGATTGGCAGTGATACGACGGTAGTGGTTGATGGTATGATTTTAGGTAAACCTGTGGACGAAGCAGATGCTAAAGCAATGCTTACACGATTGAGTGGAACAACTCATCATGTTCATACGGCAGTTTGTATGATGAAAGGATCTAAAACTAAATCAGAAATTATTACAACCGAAGTAACATTCTTCGAGTTAACAGAAAATGAGATTGAGGAATATGTAGCAAGTGGTGACCCTATGGATAAAGCGGGAGCTTATGGTATCCAAGGTCCGGGTACGTTATTTGTCAAAGCGATTCAAGGCGATTTTTATGGTGTAGTTGGCTTTCCAATTGCATATGTTAAACGCATGCTATCTGAATTTTAAAGTCAAGAGACCGGTTTAACTGGTCTCTTTCTTTTTTTATACTAAGGAGGTAGCTATTCACGTTTTAATAAATATGCTACAATAAGGCGAACGCATGTACTTATTCAAGGAGGAAGAAAATGTACGAATACATTAAAGGACAAGTAACTTTTGTAAGTCCTTATTACATAGTAGTTGAAGCGAATGGCATTGGGTATCAAATTGCAGTAGCTAATCCATTTATGTACCATGTGGATGATGCAGCGGTAAAAGTTTATCTGCAACAAGTGGTGAGGGAAGATTCTCAGACCTTATATGGATTTGGTTCGATAGAAGAAAAACAATTATTTATTAAATTAAATAGCGTTTCTGGGATTGGTCCTAAAAGTGCACTAGCTATTATGGCAAGTGATGACCATGGTGGTTTAGTGAGTGCAGTTGAATCAGCTGACTCGACGTTCTTAACAAAATTCCCAGGAGTAGGGAAGAAAACGGCACAGCAAATGATTTTAGATTTAAAAGGAAAATTAACAGATATTGGCATAGAAGCTGGCGGCCGTCAGACTAGTTTGGATATTGATTCAACCCCAACATCAAGTAGTGATAATCCACTGCTGGATGAAGCGTCAGAGGCGCTACAAGCATTAGGGTATAGTGCTAAAGAAGTAAAACGAGTGGCGAAAGAATTAGCCAAGGTAGAAGCGTCAACAACTGATGAGTACTTACGCCAAGGCTTAAAATTAATGATGAAAAAATAGAAAGTAGGAATGTGAATGACGGAAGAACGTATTGTTTCAGGCGATATATTGGATGATGAACAAACAACTGAAATGTCCCTACGTCCACAGTTTCTATCTCAGTATATTGGGCAACAAAAAGTAAAAGAAGAACTAGGGATATATATATTAGCGGCGAGAGAACGAGCTGAATCTTTGGATCACGTTTTATTATATGGACCTCCTGGATTGGGTAAGACAACGATGGCGATGGTTATTGCAAATGAAATGGGTGTTCAAATCAGAACAACGAGTGGACCTGCAATCGAAAAGCCAGGTGATTTAGTAGCATTGTTAAATGAGTTAGAGCCAGGGGATGTTTTATTTATTGATGAAATTCATCGATTGCCTCGTGTAGCAGAAGAGATGCTTTACTCGGCAATGGAAGATTTTTACGTGGATATTATGGTTGGTCAAGGTCCAACCTCTCATCCTGTTCACTTTACGTTACCTCCGTTTACATTGATTGGCGCAACAACTAGAGCAGGGATGTTATCGGCTCCTTTGAGGGACCGGTTCGGCATAATTTCACATATGGAATATTATGAAACTCAGGATTTAAAAGAAATCGTCCTTCGTTCGGCAGATATTTTTGATACTGATATAGTTGAAGAAGGAGCTTATGAAATTGCGCTGCGTTCTCGTGGAACACCACGTATTGCCAATCGTTTGCTTAAGCGAGTTCGTGATTTTGCACAAGTTCAAAGTGATGGGATTGTTGACCGCTCGGTTGCGGATAAAGCACTGAGTATGTTGCAAGTTGACCATGCGGGACTGGATTATGTGGACCAAAAGTTACTTCGTACGATGATTGAGCTCTATCAAGGAGGGCCAGTTGGGTTAAGTACGATTGCTGTGAATATAGGTGAGGAAACCGAAACGGTAGAAGATATGTATGAGCCCTATTTGATTCAAAAGGGGTTTATTAAACGGACGTCTAGAGGAAGACAGGTGACACCACTTGCATTTGAACATTTAGGCTATGACTCAATTAGTGGAAAAGAATAGAGGAGTAATGGCGATTAAGCTGTTGCTTCTTTTTTATGAGATGGATACGGTCGCATAAGTTTGAAAAAAATGATAAACTAACAAAGAGATTACTATATGAAGAAATAAGGGAAGAGTGACGATAGATGACATTTACGACAAATGATTTTGATTTTGATTTACCAGAAGAACTGATTGCACAAACACCATTAGCAGACCGCCAAAGTTCGCGTTTGTTGGTTGTGGATAAAGAAACTGGAGAGTTACAAGATAAACATTTTTACGATATTTTAGATGAGTTAAATGAAGGCGATGCCTTAGTTATGAATAATACTCGTGTATTACCTGCTCGTTTATACGGTGAAAAACCTGATACAGGCGGACATTTAGAAGTACTACTTTTAACCAATACAGAAGGAAATCAGTGGGAAACGTTAATTAAACCTGCAAAACGTGCTAAAAAAGGGACTGTGATTTCATTTGGTGATGGTAGATTAAAAGCAGAAGTTATCGAAGAGCTTGAGCATGGTGGTCGTATTATTGAATTTCAATATGAAGGTGTCTTTTTAGAGATTATTGAATCTTTGGGTGAAATGCCTTTACCACCTTATATCAAAGAGCGTTTAGAAGATCCAAATCGTTATCAAACCGTTTATGCAGAAGAAAATGGATCAGCGGCAGCGCCGACAGCAGGTCTTCATTTCACAGAAGAATTATTAGAAAAAATTAAAGCTAAAGGGGTTAAATTGGTTTATCTAACTCTTCATGTCGGACTGGGAACATTCCGTCCAGTTAATGTTGAGTCGATCGAAGACCACGAAATGCACAGCGAATTTTATAAATTAACAGAAGAATCAGCGGCAGCTCTTCGTGAGGTCAAGGCGAATGGTGGTCGTATTGTCGCAGTAGGGACGACATCTATTCGCACACTTGAAACAATTGGGACAAAATTTAATGGTGACATTAAAGCAGATAGCGGTTGGACAGATATCTTTATTACACCAGGATATGAGTTCAAACTAGTTGATGCGTTCTCAACAAACTTCCATCTACCTAAATCAACATTGGTAATGTTAGTGAGTGCTTTTGCGACACGTGATACAGTGATGTCAGCCTATCATCATGCGATTGAAGAAAAATACCGCTTCTTCAGTTTCGGTGATGCTATGTTTGTGAAGTAAATCAAGCGATTAAGGCCAATAAATGAAAAAAGGTAAAAAAGACCAAAAGTAGGTCTTGATTGCCTTGCTAAATGGTGGAATCAAGAGTATGATATTTAACGTATATAATTAGACAGTTACTTAATAGAAAGTAGGGTACGACATGACAGAACCAGCCATTCGTTATCGATTAATAAAAACAGAAAAACATACGGGAGCACGTTTAGGTGAAATCATTACACCTCACGGAACATTCCCAACGCCAATGTTTATGCCGGTGGGGACACTAGCGACAGTTAAAACTATGGCGCCAGAAGAATTAAAAGAGATGGGTGCAGGTATTATCTTAGCGAATACTTACCACCTATGGTTAAGACCTGGAGAAGATTTAGTAGAAAAAGCAGGTGGCTTACATAAGTTTATGAATTGGGATCAAGGGATTTTAACAGATTCAGGTGGTTTCCAAGTGTGGTCATTATCTGAGATGCGTAATATTACTGAAGAGGGCGTTAGTTTCAAAAACCATTTAAATGGGTCTAAAATGTTCCTTTCTCCAGAAAAAGCGATTGGTATCCAAAATAAATTAGGTCCAGATATCATGATGAGTTTTGACGAATGTGCACCATTCTATGAAAGTCATGACTATGTGAAAAAATCAATTGAGCGTACAAGTCGTTGGGCAGAGCGCGGACTAGAAGCTCATGCTAATCCAGATCGCCAAGGATTATTTGGGATTATTCAAGGAGCAGGGTTCAAGGATTTACGTGAACAAAGTGCTAAAGACTTAATTAGTATGGATTTCCCTGGGTATTCTATTGGTGGATTATCGGTAGGGGAAACAAAAGAAGAGATGAACCGCGTATTAGATTATATGAATCCGATTATTCCTCAAGATAAGCCGCGTTATTTAATGGGGGTAGGTACAGCTGATTCACTTATCGATGGTGTTATTAACGGGGTTGATATGTTTGATTGTGTATTACCAACACGTATTGCCCGTAATGGGACGTGTATGACTAGCCAAGGTCGATTGGTTATTAAAAATGCTAAATATGCAGAAGATTTCCGTCCAATTGATGAAAAATGTGATTGTTATGCTTGTCGTAACTATACACGTGCATACATTCGTCATTTGATTAAATGTAATGAAACATTTGGTATTCGTTTAACGTCATATCACAATCTTTATTTCCTACAAACAGTGATGAAAGACATTAGACAAGCGATTATGGATGATAACTTGTTAGAATACCGTGAAGCTTTCTTCGAAGAGTATGGATTTAATAAAGAGAATGCAAAAAACTTTTAAAATTTCCTTAAAATAGCTAGTATCTTTAATAGTTATTTGTTAGAGTGATAATTAGATATAATTAAATGAGGTGGAAAAAATATGGCAATGTTATTACCGTTAATCGTATTAGGTGGAATGATGTTCTTCATGACTCGTTCACAAAAGAAACAACAAAAACAACGTCAAGACTTATTAAACAGTATGACTGTAGGAAGTTCAGTGATAACAATCGGAGGTTTACATGGGATTGTTGAAGAAATAGATACTGAAAAAAATACAGTAATTTTAAACTGTGAAGGTATTTTATTAGAGTTTAATCGTGTAGCGATTTCTACAGTAACAGCTCCAACGGAAGCTGTAAAACCAGCAGCAGTTGTTGAAACAACAGAAGAAGACAACAAGTAATTTGAAAAAGGAGAATCTTAATAGATTTCTCCTTTTTATTTTCACTTAATTAGATTTATAAAAAAAGGTAGGTGAATCGAATGACCATTCAAAAGTACACGGGGTATAAAGGGTTACTTTTAAATAAGGCAGTAAAGAAAAAATATAATGAGTTTACTAAACATGGCTATAAAGAAATTAAGTTGGAAGAATTATGGGACTATTTAGAAAATTACCGTTGGCAAAAGAAAGCTGCTAAAAGTGTTTGGGAAAAACGTCGAGATATTCTATTGGTTACAGAGAATGAGTTTTTTGATTACCAAGTTATCAGAGCAAGGACGATTAGACCACAAGATTTTGATTGGAATAATATTGACGATTTATTATAAAAGGACACTTATCCACAGGTGTTCTTTTTTATTTTCAGAACTAATGTGAAAAAAATCACAATTAAATGTTTACTTTTTAATTTGCGTGTAGTATGATGATTGTGAAAAGAGTAACAAACGAAAATTTCATGGAGGGATACATACATGGCAACTAAAAAAGAAACTGTAAATGTAGAAAAAATGATCGATGAATTAGTACTTAAAGGAAACAAGGCTCTTGACGCAATGGAAGATTTTAACCAAGAAAAAGTAGACCATATTGTTCACCAAATGGCGATGGCAGCACTTGATGCTCATATGCCACTTGCTAAAATGGCAATCGAAGAAACTGGTCGTGGAATATATGAAGATAAAGCAATTAAAAATATGTACGCATCGGAATCAATTTGGAATAGCATCAAAAATGATAAAACTGTGGGCGTAATTAATGAAGATAAACAAAAAGGTTTGGTAGAAATTGCAGCGCCTATCGGAGTGGTTTGCGGGGTAACACCTACAACAAACCCAACATCAACGACTATATTTAAAGCGATGATTTCAATTAAAACACGTAACCCAATCGTATTTGCTTTCCACCCAAGTGCTCAAAAATGTTCAGCAGAAGCGGCGCGAATTGTTAGAGATGCGGCTGTAGCAGCGGGAGCTCCAGAGGATTGTATTCAATGGATAGAGCATCCATCTTTAGAAGCAACAAGTGGTTTGATGAATCATCTAGGTGTTGCAATTGTCTTAGCGACAGGTGGTTCAGGTATGGTGAAATCAGCTTATTCAACTGGGAAACCAGCTTTAGGTGTAGGGCCTGGTAACACACCAGCCTATATTGAAAAAACAGCAAAAATTAAACGTGCGGTTAATGACGTGATTGTATCTAAATCATTTGATAACGGAATGATTTGTGCATCAGAACAAGGGGTTATCGTAGACAAAGAAATTTATGACGCAGTCAAAAAAGAATTCCAAGCGCATCAAGTTTATTTTGTTAAAGCATCAGAGTTATCTAAGTTGGAAGCGACTGTGATGAATGAAGCGAAAACAGCAGTTAACCCAGCAATTGTAGGGAACTCAGCAGAAGCGATTGCTAAATTAGCAGGGATTACTGTTCCTAAAGGGACTAAAATTTTAGTTGCTGAATTAGAAGGTGCAGGACTTGAATATCCATTGTCACTAGAAAAATTATCACCAGTCCTAGCGATGATTAACGCGACTGATCAAAAACACGCTTTTGAGTTATGTGCAAAAATGCAAGAATTTGGTTTAGGACATACAGCCGTTATTCATTCAGAAGATGAAGACTTACAAACTAAATTTGGTATGAAAATGAAAGCATGTCGTATTTTGGTGAATAGTCCAGCATCAGAAGGTGGTATTGGTGATATTTATAATGAAATGATTCCATCATTAACACTAGGTTGCGGGTCTTACGGAAAAAATTCAGTGTCTAAAAATGTGTCATCTATTAACCTAATCAATATCAAAACTATCGCGAAACGGAGAAATAATATGCAATGGTTCAAACTTCCATCTAAAATTTACTTTGAAAAAAATTCTTTAAATTATTTAGAAGAAATGGCTGATGTAGAACGTGTCTTCTTAGTGTGTGATGAAGGAATGGTTAAACTAGGCTATGCAGACCGTGTGATGGAAACATTACGTCGCCGTCATAACAAGGTTCAAATTGAAGTCTTCTCAGATGTTGAGCCAGACCCATCAAGTAATACAGTTTACAAAGGAACAGAAAGAATGGTTGCCTTCCAACCGGATACCGTTATTGCTTTAGGTGGAGGGTCAGCGATGGATGCTGCGAAAGGAATGTGGTTATTCTTTGAACATCCAGATACAGAATTCTTTGGAGCGAAACAAAAGTTCTTAGATATTCGTAAACGTGCGTACAAAATACCAACAGCTGAAAAAGCTAAATTTGTTTGTATCCCCACGACATCAGGAACAGGTTCAGAAGTAACACCATTCGCAGTTATTACAGATAGCGAAACAGGCGTTAAATACCCATTAGCAGATTACGCACTTACACCAGATGTAGCGATTATTGACCCACAATTTGTTTTATCAGTTCCTCGTTCTGTAACAGCGGATACTGGAATGGATGTCCTAACACATGCGATTGAGTCATACGTTTCTGTTATGGCATCAGATTATACTCGTGGTTTAAGTTTACAAGCGATTAAATTAGTATTCGAAAACTTACAAGAGTCTTGTGATAATCCAAATGAAGACAACCGTGAGAAAATGCATAATGCTTCAGCTCTCGCTGGGATGGCTTTTGCTAACGCCTTTTTAGGAATTTGTCACTCAATCGCTCACAAATGTGGGGGAGAATACCATATCCCGCACGGACGTACCAATGCAATTTTATTACCACACGTCATTCGTTATAACGCGAAAGACCCATCGAAACATGCAATGTTCCCTAAATACGATTACTTCCGTGCAGACCAAGACTATGCTGATATTGCAAGATTTATGGGAATGAAAGGTGACACAACAGAAGAATTAGTAGAATCTCTTGCTAAAGCTGTTGCTGATTTAGGTAAGAGTGTAGGGATCGATATGAGCTTTAAGTCACAGGGATTAACGAAAGAAACATTGGACAAGACAGTAGACCGTTTGGCCGAGTTAGCTTATGAAGACCAATGTACGACAGCTAATCCAAAAGAACCTTTAATTAGCGAATTGAAAGAAATTATCATCCAAGCTTACAATGGAAAATAAGTAAATAAAAGGATCGAAAAAAAGAAGTCTGCTATAAGTGGACTTCTTTTTGTGCGTAATTCTTTAGATAGAAAAAACAAATGAATAGTGTTAAAATAGTGAACAGGTGTCAAAAGATTGTAAGAAAGGGATTTGAGGTGTTTAAGTGAAAAAAAATAATTCCAGTAAAAACATAATAATCGCCATAATAGTAATGGTAGTTGTCGTATTCTTAGTAAGTTTTACGGTGGCTAAACGAAATGAGTCTAAAAATGCAAGTGTTGTAGGATCGACAGTAGATGATAGTGTTGGTTTGATAGACCGAGCGATTTCATTTCCTGTAAGAGCAATACAAGGTGGGATTTCATCTATTGGTAACTTATTTACCACCTATAATGAAAATGATCGCTTAAAAAAACGTATTGATCAATACGAGGTACTAGAGAGTGAAAATGAAAGTTATAAAAAAGAAAATGCAGAGTTGAAAAAACAACTCGGCATGGATGATTCTTTAACTAATTATGACAAATTAACAGCGAATGTTATCAGTCGTTCACCTGATACTTGGCAAAATATTTTAGTTATAGATCGAGGCGCGAATGTCGGAATCGAAACAGGAATGCCAGTCATTGGTGAAGGTGGTTTAGTGGGCCGTGTTATTGTGGCTAATGCAATGTCATCAAAGGTTGAATTACTAACATCAACTAATCAAAATGCCAATCACTTTCCGGTTATGATTACACCAGAAGGAAAAGAAGCTGCGTATGGTGTATTATCTGATTACTCAGAAAAAGATAATGTATTTGTGGTTAAACAATTGACCTCTTTATCAGGTATTAAAGAAGGCGATAAAGTGTCAACATCCGGTTTAGGTGGGGGCTCACCACGTGGATTGCCAGTTGGTGAAGTTGTTAAAATTAAAGAAAGTGGTTTTGGACTAGATAAAGAAGTTTATATCAAAGCCAATTCTTCTATGTATGATATGTCAGTTGTAACTGTAATTAAACGATTAGTTGAGAGTGATGAAAATGAATAAGATATTTACGAACAGCGTAATGAAGTTACTAGTCCCTTTTATTTTATTATTTTTAATGTTGTTTGATGGTCAATTGAGCAACATGTTGCGTCATGTTACTGACAATACAATTTACTTTAATAGTCATTTGTTTTTAATCGGCTTAATTATTTCAAGTTTATATTTTGATAAACGTTACGTGATGATAGTGAGTTTGGTATTAGGTGCCATTTTTGATTGGCATTACTATAACATCATAGGTATCAATATTGTCGTATTACCTTTGACTGTACTTTTTATATACGTAGTATTTAAATATGTAAAACCAACAATATTTACATTGTTAATGAGTCTAGTTGTATTTATAACAGTAATGGATGGGACAGCTTATTTATTACAAGTGATATTCAAATTAACAAATCCGGCTTTTCAAAAATTTATAACAAATAATATAGGGCCAACACTGATTATGAACATTGCTATATGTATATTATTCAGTTATCCACTTAATAAATTAATTGAAAAGAGAAGTCATGATTAAATGTTACTTTGAAACATTTTTGTAACATAGCTATTATCTCACTGACATCTTCCTATGATACAATTCAGATGTTGATTAGGAAAAGTAGAAATTAACCAATTAGTTTAAAATAAAGTACACGGAGGAATACAACGTGAAAAAGCGTATTATATCAATGTTAATGCTAAGTTCAATCGTTTTAGGTGCAGTAGCTCCATCGGCGGCGTTAGCAGATGAATTAGATTCACAAATTAAAGAGTCAAATAATAAAATTAAAGAGTTAAATTCAAAAGAGGCTCAAGCAAGTTCTCAATTAGTGGCGGTAAGATCAAATATTGATAATATTAAAGCTGAAGCAGCTGAATTACAATCTGAGCAAGATCAAATTGCTGAAAAAATCTCAAAATTAGCTTCAGAAATTAAAGAATTAGATTCTCGTATTGATAAACGTGATGCTACTATTAAAGAGCAGGCTCGTTCAGTTCAAGTAGACGGAAAATCATCAAATTTCTTAGATGCTGTTTTAAATTCTGATTCAATTTCATTAGCAATTACTCGTTTAGCAGCAACTACAAAATTAGTTAATGCAAGCAATGATTTAATGAAACAACAAGAAGAAGATAAAAAAGCTGTTGAAGTAAAACAAGCTGAAACAAAAGAAAAATCAGAAGAATTAAATCAAAATGCAGTAGCTTTAGAAGTTAAAAAAGGCGAACTTTTAGATCAAGAGTTACAACAAGAGTCATTAGTTAATGAAATCTCAGCTGAAAAATCAACTGAAGAAAACAAAAAAACTGGATTTTTAAAAGCTAAAGCAGAAGCAGAAGCAGAACGTGCTCGTCAAGTTGCATTACGTGAAGCTGCAGAAGCTAAAGCAAAAGAAATCGCTCAAGCAGAAGCAATTGCTCAAGCTCAAAAAGAACAAATTGCTAAAGCACAAACAGAAAAAGCATTAAATGAAATTTCAGGCGTTCAAAACTTAACGAATGAATCAGGTGCGTTTGTTAGTACAACTAACCCAGTTCAAACAACCACTGAAGAAACTGAAACTGCAACAACAGGAGTTTCGGATTCAAACGTTGTATCTGAAGAGTCACAAACACAAACAGAAGCTCAAACAGAAGCTCAAACAGAAGCTCAAACAGAAGCTCAAACAGAAGCTCAAACAGAAGCTCAAACAGAAGGTACAATTGGTACGGAACCAACAGTAACTGAGGAAACATTACCTTCAGAAACAACACCAGTTGTTCCAGAAGTAACATTACCTTCAGAAACAGCTCCAGTTGTTCCAGAAGTAACACCGGAACCAGCTCCGACGCCGGAACCAACGCCGACACCGGAACCAGCTCCAACGCCGGAACCAGCACCAACGCCGGAACCAGCACCAACTCCAGAGCCAGCACCAAAACCAGAGCCGACTCCAGAGCCAGAACAAAAACCAACACCACCAGCACCGCCAGTAGCAAACCCATCAGGTAGCGCTATTGTTGCTGAAGCTATGAAACATTTAGGTAAACCTTATGTATGGGGAGCTAAAGGCCCAGAAGCTTTTGACTGTTCAGGATTCACAGCATATGTTTATCGTCAAGTTACAGGTAGAGAAATTGGTGGATACACTGTACCTCAAGAAAGTGCTGGAACACAAATTGCTGTGTCACAAGCACAACCAGGAGATTTATTATTCTGGGGAGGACATGGTGGTACGTACCATGTAGCAATTTCAACAGGTGGCGGAAATTATGTTCACGCTGCTAACCCTAACGAAGGTGTTATCACTGGATCAGTTCAATGGTTCACACCAGATTTTGCAGTACGAGTACTATAATATAAAATTTTAAAGCAATCTCACATGAGATTGCTTTTTTTATTGTAAAAAAAGGATAATATAGCCTAATGTCAAAAAAGGGATAAAAGGAATTTTTTTATTTTTTATAGGAATAGTTTTAATATATAAATAGAGAATGTATAGTAGTGCGGACGATGTTGCATAGAGTAAGAGGCGAACTAAGTTATCTATATTTAGTGTGAGGGACAGAAAACAAATCAGTTTAACATCACCTAGACCAATTTTTGATGTTGATAAGTAAGATAGAGCTGAAAACATGAAATATAATAGTAAGGAATTAATGAAATAAATGTGAACGGGTTGATAAAATAAATAATTTATTACGAAACTAAAGCTGTATCCTGTTAAGAAAATAGATGGAGAAAGTTCAAGATAAAATATATCAGTTAAGCTGAGTATGATTGACGTCAATATTATAATAATCTCAGGTAAATAAACAATGTTTAAATGATTTGTATAATAAAGAAGTAAAAGTAAAAGAGGCAGTAAGAATTCAATAATTGTTGAAATTGAAGATATTTTGGTTTGACAGTAACGACACCTCCCTTTTAAAAAAAGATAAGAAAATATGGGAATTAAGTCTAGTGGTTTTAGTTTGGTTTTACATTTGGGACAATGAGATGGTGGTGATATTAGAGATATACCAATTGGGACTCGTTCTGCAATAACTGTAAAAAAAGAGCCTAAACAACTCCCGACTAAAATAATAACTACTATAATAATAATCATCCTTTCACTAATGCTTTTCTTAAATATACGCAATAAAAATAAAATAAAATAAATAACAGACTGAATGTTAAAAAAAATTTACATTTAGTCTGTATAATGTTACATTTGAGAGGTGGAAAGGGTGTGTAGAAGATTATTACAAATAGAATGAAAGTATTGCGAGCTGAACGTAATTGGACGCAGCAAGATTTAGCTAAAAAACTTGGAGTGACGAGGCAAACTATTTCTTCTATTGAAAAAGGTAAATATTCTTTATCCTTAAAATTGGCTTTTGAAATCTCAGAAATCTTTGAGGTAGAGTTATTAGATGTCTTTAATAATGAAGGGAGCGAGAAGAATGAATGAAAAAATAAAAGCTAAACTCGCTATTCTACCAGATAATCCTGGATGTTATTTAATGAAAAATAGCGAAGGGACTATTATTTATGTTGGGAAAGCTAAAGTCTTAAAAAATAGAGTACGGTCATATTTTACTGGGAGCCACAATACTAAAACTGAAAAATTGGTTAGTGAGATAGATGATTTTGAATACATTGTAACGGAATCTAACAAAGAAGCTTTATTGCTAGAGATTAACTTAATTCAAAAAAATCAGCCACGTTATAATATTTTACTAAAGGACGATAAAAGCTACCCTTTTATAAAAATTACAAATGAAAAATACCCTCGCTTGATGATAGTAAGACAAATCAAAAAAGATAAAGCTCTTTATTTTGGTCCGTATCCTGACTCTAAAGCGGCGAATGAGACTAAAAAATTATTAGATCGACTTTATCCTCTTAGAAAATGTAGTTTAAATTCTAAAAAACCGTGTTTGTATTATCATTTGGGGCAGTGTTTATGTCCAAGTGTTTTTGATGTCTCGCCAGATGTTTATGTTGAGATGGTTGAAGAAATTAAAAGTTTTTTAAATGGTAATTTTCAAGGGATTCAAAAAGAGTTAAAACGTAAAATGTTAGAGGCTTCAGAAAAACTTGATTTTGAAAAAGCAGCAGAGTATAGGGATCAATTGAGTGCGATTGATACTGTAATGATGCCACAAAAGATGACACAAACAGACTTTGTTAACCGTGATATTTTTGGTTATTCAGTTGACAAAGGGTGGATGTGTGTTCAGGTTTTCTTTGTAAGACAAGGTAAAATTATTGAACGAGATGTTTCGTTATTCCCGTTTTATGGAGAGGCAGAAGAAGACTTTTTAACCTATATGTGGCAGTTTTATCAAGAAAGTTCACACATCGCGCCGAAGGAAGTTTTCATTCCTCAAGGTGTTGATAAGGAAAGTGCAGAGTTGCTTTTAGATTCTTCTGTTTTCCAACCGCAACGTGGTGATAAGAAAAAATTGGTAGAGTTGGCTTCTAAAAATGCTGAAGTTGCTTTAAAAGAGAAGTTTGATTTAACGTTAAGGAAGCAAGAAAGAACATGTGGTGCTGTGGAACGGTTGGGAGAAATACTCAATATTCCTAATCTTCGCAGAATTGAAGCGTTTGATAACTCGAATATAATGGGAACAAACCCTGTTTCTGCAATGGTCGTATTTGTGGATGGTAAGCCTTTAAAAAGTGCGTATCGTAAATATAAAATTAAGACGGTAACTGGACCAGATGATTACGCCTCTATGCGTGAAGTGATTTACCGACGCTATTCACGAGTATTAAAAGAGGAGTTACCATTTCCTGATTTAATTGTAATTGATGGAGGAAAAGGGCAGGTAGATATTGCAAAAGATGTGCTAGAAAATCAACTAGGCGTTTCAGTTCCGGTAGCAGGATTAGCTAAAAATGATAAGCATCGAACAAGTGAGTTATTATATGGGGATGACCTTAGTGTTGTGCCATTAAAACGAAATTCTCAGGAATTTTTCTTGCTACAACGTATTCAAGATGAAGTTCATAGGTTTGCGATTACGTTCCACAGACAGTTAAGAAGTAAAACAAGTTTTGCTTCGCAATTGGATGGTATTGAGGGACTTGGACCTAAGAGAAAGAAACAATTATTGGTAGCGTATAAATCATTAAAAAATATTCAAGCAGCGTCAATTGAAGAGCTAGAAAAGGTTGGCATGCCAAAGAATGTTGCAACAAATATTTACGAGCATTTTAGAAAAGACAAAATAGAAGGAGTGGAATAAATGTTAGAAGTAAAGACTATTTCTAAAACATTTGGAACGATGAAAGCCGTTGATGGTATTTCATTTACGATAAATGATGGAGAAATTTTAGGACTAATTGGTCAAAATGGAGCAGGTAAAACAACGACGTTTCGTTTAATATTAGATTTTTTACAGACAGATACTGGGGAAGTATTATGGAATGGCCATCCTTTAACGGCGAATGACTATAATATTATTGGGTATTTACCTGAAGAGCGGGGTCTGTATCCTAAGATTAGTATTGAAGAGCAATTGATTTACTTTGCTAAGTTGAGAGGAAAAACTAAAAAAGAGATTTTACCTAAAATTGATTTTTGGATGGATAAGTTTCAAGTTAAAGGAAAGAAAACAGATAAGGTAAAAGCACTCTCTAAAGGGAATCAACAAAAAGTACAATTGATTTCAACCCTTATTCATGAGCCAAAATTGATTATTTTAGATGAGCCGTTTAGTGGGTTAGATCCCGTGAATGCGGAGCTTTTAAAAGAAGGGATTATAGAGTTGAAAGACAAGGGAGCGTGCGTTATTTTCTCTAGTCATAATATGGATAATGTAGAAAAAATTTGTGACCATTTAATTATGTTACGAAATGGTGAGATGGTATTAGATGGGAAAGTTGCTGATATTCGTCAAGCATTCGGTCGTACAAAATTAGTTATCGATTCAAAATTACCAGTGGAAGAAATTGAAGCAGTTGAAGGTGTTTTAGGGATTGAAAAAGAAATTGATGGGTCATATAGTGTGACACTTGCCCATGAAGAAGCGGGTAAAGAAATTTTTGAAAAAGCAGCGGCATTAGGTTATATGCCTGTCTTTAATCAAGTACCACCGACACTAGAAGAAATATTTAAAATGAAAGTAGGTGAAGGCCGTGAATAAATTTTGGATTGTAGCCTTAGAAACTTTTAAGCGTAACGTGAAGAGTGTGTCATTTTTAGTGATGATTATTTCACCATTTATTATGATTGGATTTACACTGTTAGCGAGCTTTGTAGGTGCTAAGTTTTCAGAAACGTCAGATATAGCGGTTATTTCTGCTAATCAAGAGCTTCGTCAAAATTATATTAAAGGTTCGACATTAGAAGTTGATAAAAAAGTGACGACAGAAGCTGAAGCTAAGAAAGCCTTGGAAGCAAAAGATATCGACGGGTACTTAATTATTAGTTTTAATGAAAAAGAAGAGACAGTTACAGGTGAGTATACCGGAACGACTAAAATGGGAACGTCAGATGAGTTAGCGATGACGCAAAATTTAACGGCGACTCAATTAGATATTACCAGCAAAAAAATGGCGTTATCTAAAGAACAAATCGCTCAGTTGAATGCTCAAGCAGAGTTGAAGAGTAAAACGGTTGAGTTTAAAGATGGCAAGATGAAAGAGAAGAATGCCAATCATTTAGCGATGTCAATGGGTTCTATTTTTATCACACTTGCGATGTACATGATTATTTTAATGTATGCTCAAGTGACAGCATCAGAAGTAGCGTCTGAAAAAGGAACGCGTATTATGGAGATTATTCTTTCAAGTACGTCAGCCTCAAAACATTTTTATGGTAAAGTAATGGGGATTTTCTTAGTCATTCTAACTCAAGTAGGTATTTACCTTCTTGCAGGTCTTGGTGGGTTTATGGTAGTGAAAGATATGCCTGTTGTTAAGGACTTCTTATCTATTATGTCGATTAAGGAGTTGCTACTAGGTGTGTTTGGCTATAACATGTTGTATTTATTATTAGGTGTTATTATTTATACGATTTTATCAGCGTTATGTGGCTCGTTAGTTTCTAAAGCCGAAGATGCAGGTAAAGCAGTAGCGCCTGTTACGTACCTAACAATATTTGGATTTATGATTAGTATGATGTTTGGCATGAGTAATCCGCAACATATTTTGATGAAAGTAACGTCATATATTCCGTTTCTATCATCATTTACAATGCCATCACGTATTGCCAATGGGGCTGTAAGTACATCTGAAATTTTGATTTCACTTGTGATTTTAGCAGTGACAACTCTTGTATTATTAAAATTCTCAGCGTTAATGTATCATTCAACA
Source organism: Vagococcus fessus (assembly GCF_003987565.1). Taxonomy (GTDB): domain Bacteria; phylum Bacillota; class Bacilli; order Lactobacillales; family Vagococcaceae; genus Vagococcus_D; species Vagococcus_D fessus. The sequence continues at coordinate 679,628 of NZ_NGJY01000002.1, read as the reverse complement.
TCACTGGCTTATGGTGATGATGGCATGATGAAAACATTGAAAAAATCATTTACTTCTATGAAACAAGAAAGAAGGCAACGAAAAAACCGATGATTTCTCATCGGTTTTTTTATTTTAGCGATAGTCCGCATAGCCAGCAGTTAAATAGGCATGAAGATGTTCTTTTTCAGTTTCAGATGTAAAGGCCCCGTTAACGGCATTATGATTTAATTTTTCCATACAAGCGTAATCGATGTGATACCAATTAGCTAATTTTTCATATTCATCCGTTAGAGTTGTATTAGATACGGTACGGTTATCGGTATTGATGGTGATATTTAAGCCTGCATCTAAGAATTTTTGGAAAGGGTAGTCTTTTAATTCAGTTACGGCTTTTGTTTGGAAATTACTAGTAGGACACATTTCAATCGTGGTCTGGTTAGTTAAACAGGCATTAAGAACAGAATCATCTTTTTGAATGGCAATACCATGTCCAATACGAGTAGCACCTAGTTCGATAGCGGTCATCACGTTATGAGGACAACCACATTCGCCGGCGTGTAAAGTAATAGGTAGGTCATGTTCTTTGGCAATCGATACAACGGATTCGAATAGGGCTGTTGGGTAATTGGCTTCATCACCGGCTAAGTCAAAACCGACCACGCCTTTTCCGTAGAATTGTCTAACGGCGTTAACGACTGATTGGTTAGTAGTCTCGTCATGATGGCGCATGCCGCACAGAAGTGCATTAGCTTTAACACCAAATTCTTTTTCTCCTCGTTTTAACCCCATCACAACGGCTGTTACGATTTGTTCGATAGTTAATCCTTTACGGTTGAATAAAAGTGGAGCGAAACGAACTTCAATATAGCGGACATTTTCTTCTGCAACTTGCGCGATCAGGTCATAACTAATCAATTCAATTGCTGATTCTTCTTGAAGATAAGGAAGAACAACGTCAAAGCGTTCAAGGTATTCTAAGAGACTGGTACAGTCTTCAGGTGCGACTAATTTATTTTTTAAAGCGTCACCGGTCCAAGGCAAAGGTTGGTTTTGTTGTTCGGCTATCTGTTCTAAAATATGTGGACGGACTGAACCGTCTAAATGGCAATGTAATTCAATTTTAGGTAAGCGTTTTATAATTTCTCTTTTCATAAAGACCTCCAATAAAAATTTGATTATATTGCTACTAACTATACAGCTTTTCATTAAATAAATCTAGTTAAAATTAACAGTTAGAATGAAAAGAATTTGAGGTGAAATAACTCGGTATAGACAGAATTTTTTTGAGTATCGTATAGGTAATATGGTATACTAATACGTATCTATAGTCTTTTAAGTAGAGCTAAAAAGAGTGTTTAACTAGGAAAGGAGCTAGGAATGATGACAGAGAAAAAACCATTTTATATAACAACACCGATTTATTATCCTAGTGGCAAATTACATATTGGAAGTTCATACACGACAATTGCGTGTGATGCTGTAGCTAGATATAAACGATTAACAGGACATGAGGTATTTTACCTAACAGGTCTAGATGAACATGGTCAAAAAATCGAACAAAAATCTGAAGAGATGGGTATTTCACCGCAACAATATGTGGATGAAATGGCTGTTGACGTTCAAAAATTATGGAAAGATTTAGATATCAGCAATGATAAATTCATTCGTACGACAGATCCAGAACACGTGGAACGTGTCCAACAAATTTTTGAGCGTTTACTAGCACAAGGCGATATTTATTTAGGGGAATATGAAGGATGGTACTCAGTATCAGATGAAGAATATTTCACCGAAAATCAATTAGCTGAAGTTTATAAAGATGAAGACGGTAAAGTCATTGGTGGGAAAGCACCGAGTGGTCATGAAGTAGAATTAGTAAAAGAAGAATCTTACTTCTTCAAGATGAGCAAATATGCTGATCGTTTACTAGAGTACTACAATGAAAATCCTGACTTTATTCAACCAGCATCTCGTAAAAATGAAATGATTAATAACTTTATTAAACCAGGTTTAGAAGATCTTGCAGTTACACGTACGACATTCTCATGGGGTGTCCCGGTTCCAAGTAACCCTAAACATGTGGTTTATGTTTGGATTGATGCGTTATCAAACTATATTACAGCTTTAGGTTATGGTAGTGAGGATGATAGCAATTTCCAAAAATTCTGGCCTGCTAGTGTACACATGGTTGGGAAAGAAATCGTACGTTTCCACACGATTTACTGGCCGATTATGTTAATGGCGCTTGATTTACCATTACCAGAAAAAGTTTACGCTCACGGTTGGATTGTGATGAAAGATGGAAAAATGTCTAAGTCTAAAGGAAATGTTGTCTACCCAGATATGCTAACAGAGCGTTATGGCTTAGATGCATTACGTTATTATTTATTACGTGCGATTCCATTTGGAAATGATAGTGTCTTCACACCAGAAGATTTCGTAGCACGTGTTAATTATGATTTAGCAAATGATTTAGGGAACTTATTAAACCGTACAGTTGCGATGATTAACAAATATTGTGACGGCGTTGTTCCTAAATACAACTCACAAGTGACTGATTTTGATAGTGAATTATCAACAACAGCAGCTAATGTGATTGGTAACTACCATAAAGCAATGGAAAATATGGAATTTAGTGTGGCACTTCAAGAAGTGTGGACATTAATTTCACGTGCCAATAAGTATATTGATGAGACTGAGCCTTGGGTCCTTGCTAAAGATGAAGAAAAACGTGCAGAGTTAGATAGCGTTATGGTTCATTTAGCTGAGGCATTAAGAATTGTAGCGATTCTTTTACAACCTGTTTTAACAGAATCACCTAAGAAAATCTTTGAACAATTAGGATTAAATACATCTGACATGTCAATTACTGATATTCGTTTCGGTGAATTCCCTGAAAATGTCAAAGTAGTAAGTAAAGGAACACCAATTTTCCCTCGTCTTGATACTGAGGTAGAAGTAGCTTACATTAAAGAAAAAATGAATGAAAAAACAATAGAATCTTCTGAAGACTTTACTTGGGACCCAACTGAAACAGAGTTAGTATCTGTTAAAGACAAAGAAATCAAATACGATGACTTTGATAAAGTGGAACTAAAAGTAGCAGAAGTTATTGATTGTAAAAAAGTAAAAGGGGCAGACAAATTATTACAATTCCGTCTAGATGCTGGCGATAAAAATCACCGTCAAATTCTTTCAGGTGTTGCAGAATTTTACCCTAATCCAGAAGATTTAATTGGTAAAAAAGTCATGGTGGTTGCTAACTTAACACCACGTAAAATGCGTGGCGAAATTAGTCAAGGTATGATTTTATCAGCTGAATATGATGGAAAACTTAAAATCATGGAAGCACCAAAAGGCGTGCCGAATGGTTCAGTAATCGCATAATGACAGATAACGACTGAAAGCTAGCGATTAGTTTTCAGTCGTTTTGTTCTGTCACATAAAAGGAGTGAATAAAATGATATTTGATACACATACCCATTTAAATGTGGCGCAATTTTCTGAAGATGTTCCTGAAACGATTGAGCGTGCTAAAGAATTAGGCGTGAGTGAGATGGCCATTGTTGGATTTGATTACCCAACTATCGAAAAATCATTAGAATTAAGCCGAGAGTATGATAATTTATACAGTATTATTGGCTGGCATCCTACAGAAGCGGGAAGTTATGATAAAGAGGTTGAGGCTTATTTACAAGAGCATTTAACATTACCTAAAGTCGTTGCTTTAGGAGAGATTGGCTTAGATTACCACTGGATGGAAGACCCTAAAGACGTTCAAGAGAAAGTATTCCGTCGTCAAATTGCGATTGCAAGAGAGATGAATTTGCCAATCAGTATTCACACTCGTGAGGCGATGGAAGATACGTACGCGATTCTTAAAGATGAAGGGATTCACGATATCGGTGGCATCATGCATAGTTTTAGTGGTGATACAGAATGGATGAAACGTTTCTTAGATTTAGGAATGCATATTTCATTGAGTGGTGTGGTAACATTTAAAAAAGCAATCGAAGTTCAAGAAGTGGCACAAGCCGTTCCAATGGATAAGTTATTGATTGAAACTGATGCACCGTACTTAGCACCTGTTCCTTACCGTGGAAAACGTAATGAACCTGGGTATACCCGTTATGTTGCTGAAAAAGTGGCAGAATTACGTGGTTGTCAGTGGGAAGAGGTTGCCAAACAGACACAAGAGAATGCTCATCGTCTCTTTAGGTTAGGTGAGTAATGACGGATAAAATAAGAATTAAAGAAATTATTGTTGTCGAAGGTAAAGATGATACGAAACGATTACAGCAAGTTGTGGAGTGTGACACGATTGAAACGATTGGTTCCGCCATTAACGATGATATTCTAGAACGTATTCAACATGCAGAGGAAGTTCGTGGCGTTATTGTTTTTACTGACCCTGATTTTTCAGGTGAAAAGATTAGAAAAATTGTCACGGAAACCGTTCCAAGTGCGAAACATGCGTTTATTTCGAGAAAAGAGGCAGCGCCAACCAAACGTGGCAATAGCTTAGGCGTGGAACATGCTAGTGACGAGGCTATTTTAGAAGCATTAGCAAACGTGTTGACACCTTTAGATGACACGGTTCAAACCGTTGAGATACCGAGAGAATTACTTATGTATTTTGGGTTGATTGCAGGACCGAGTGCTAAAGCAAGACGAGAAGCATTAGGTGATTATTTGCGAATAGGGTATACTAATGGTAAACAATTATGCAAACGATTGGCGATGTTTCAGATTACAGTAGAAGAATTGAAAACAGCTATGGCAGTTGTATTAGAGGAGGAAGAAAGTGGAGGAATATAAAGAGATAGCAACCCCCAGCCGTACCCGTGATATATTAAAACAGTATGGTTTTTCATTTAAAAAAAGTTTAGGGCAAAATTTCCTGACAGAACCTAATATTTTAAGAAATATTGTGTTCGCAGCGGATTTAGACCGTCAAACAAACGTCATTGAGGTGGGGCCTGGTATTGGCGCATTGACAGAGCATCTAGCGCGTTATGCTAACCAAGTCTTAGCATTTGAAATTGATGGCCGTTTAATTGAGGTTTTAGAGGATACAATGTCTCCTTACCCTAATGTTACAGTGGTGAATCAAGATGTCTTAAAAGCTGATTTAGAGACGATTACAGATGAGGTCTTTGATGAAAAGTTACCTCTAAAAGTGGTCGCTAATTTACCATATTATATTACAACACCAATCATGATGCATTTTCTACAATCTAAATTAGATGTAGCTGAAATGGTTGTCATGATGCAAAAAGAAGTGGCAGATAGAATTACGGCAGAGCCAAGTACGAAAGCGTATGGCTCACTTTCAATCGCTGTTCAGTACTATATGGAAGCATCGGTTGCGTTTATCGTTCCGAAAACAGCCTTTGTGCCGCAACCTAATGTTGATTCAGCGATTATTAAGTTGACACGTCGTGATGAGCCCGCTGTTCAAGTGAAGGATGAGAAAGCATTCTTTAAATTAACGAAAGCATCATTCCAACAACGTCGTAAAACATTATGGAACAATTTACAAGCAACTTATGGCAAAGAAGAAGAAACGAAAGCACACCTAGCTAAAGCGCTAGAAGAAGCTGGGATTGATCCGAAACGTCGTGGTGAAACCTTAACGTTACAAGAGTTTGCTAACCTATCAAATGCGATGGGCAGTATGTAAACGAGTATAAAAAGAGCGATGCCCATTAGGGCATCGCTCTTTTATTTAAATTTCCGACAATTAAAAGCTTTAATTGTCTAGAAAAGGGGGGCGTTTTTAGCGGATAACTTCTTCAGTCTCTTTATCGAAGAAATGTCCTTTGTTTAAGTTGAAAGCAAGGTCGATAACTTCACCTGGCGTATAAGTTGCACGAGCATCTACTTTAGAGATGAATTCTGTGTCACCAACCATTGTATAAAGCATAGTTTCAGCACCTAGTAATTCTGAAACGACAACTTCAGATTTAACTACAGTGTCTGGTGAAGCGTCCATCACGATAGGTTCGCTATGGATATCTTCTGGACGAATACCGAAGACTAAATCAGTATTGTTGTAGCCTTTTTCTTCTAACATTTTATATTTACCTTCAGGAACTTTTAATTCTAAACCATGTCCATTAGTAATGATGCCATCTTTAAGAGAAACATTGAAGAAGTTCATAGCAGGTGAGCCGATGAAACCAGCAACAAACATGTTGTTTGGTGTATCGTAAACTTCTTTTGGAGAACCGATTTGTTGGATGAAACCGTCTTTCATAATAACGATACGGTCAGCCATTGTCATCGCTTCAGTTTGGTCATGAGTAACGTAGATTGTAGTTGTTTCTAAACGACGGTGTAATTTTGCGATCTCAGCACGCATAGCCACACGTAATTTAGCATCTAAGTTTGATAAAGGCTCATCCATAAGGAAGACTTTAGCATCACGAACGATAGCACGTCCTAATGCGACACGTTGACGTTGTCCACCTGATAAAGCGGCAGGCTTACGGTGTAAATATTCTGTTAAACCTAAAATATCAGCAGCGTTATCAACACGTTGTTTAATCTCATCTTTAGGGTATTTACGCAATTTAAGACCAAAGGCCATGTTATCGAAAACAGTCATATGTGGATATAATGCGTAGTTTTGGAATACCATCGCGATGTCACGGTCTTTAGGAGCCACATCATTCATCACAGTATCGCCAATTGTTAGTTCGCCTTCACTGATGTCTTCTAGACCTGCAACCATACGAAGGGTTGTTGATTTACCACAACCTGAAGGTCCTACGAATACGATAAACTCTTTATCTTTAATATCTAAGTTAAAATCCGTTACAGAATAAAAATCATTATTGTCATATTTTTTATGAATACCTTTTAGTGCCATTTCTACCATTAGAAATCCCTCAACTTTCGGTTATTAGTTTATAAACAAAGTATAGTTGAAAGCGGTATCTTTGCGCAATGTGTAAGTTGCACAATGAAAGTAGGTGCTTTTTCGTCAATGTGACCAAGTGCTTAAATAATAAAAGGATTGTGGTACACTAAAAGAAAAAAGAAGGGTGTTGTTAGGATGAAAATTGCATTAGTAGCACATGATAGAAAAAAAGAGACAATCATTAAATTAGCAACGGCTTATCAACCAATTTTGGAGCAACATGAGTTATTTGCAACAGGGACAACAGGTTTGAAAATTATGGAAGCAACTGGACTTAAGGTTCACCGTTTTAAATCAGGCCCACTTGGTGGTGACCAACAAATCGGGGCTATGATATCAGAAAATAAAATGGATATGATTATATTTTTACGTGACCCATTAGCTTCACAACCCCATGAACCAGATGTTAATGCCTTGATACGTTTAAGTGATGTTTATGAAATTCCCTTAGCAACCAATATAGGTGCGGCAGAGGTGCTGATACGTGGATTGGCAAATGGATTTTTAGACTTCCGTCAAGTGGTTAAAGAAGAACCTCAGAAACCGTTAAGTGCTTATTAATTTTTGATACTCTTTAATAGTGCTAGGCTTACATTCATGCTATAGTAGTAGATGGTATTTTATACCAAATTATCAGAGTAGGAAATAAAGCGTTAAGTGTTGAGTGGATGGGATGTTGCCACTCGAACGAAGGATAATTTGACGAAGAGAGACGTCTTTCATTAAGCGGGAACATGAGAGCGTCGATTGAAGCAGTATCGTTAATCTATTCGCGGTTTTATTTTCGCATTCGCTGCATAGTATGTAGCAGCTCTACTAAGGAGATGCACAAAATGTCAAAAAGAAAAGTATCAACACAAGGTATCGCATTAATGGGAATATTAATGGCGTTACAATTAATTTTAACGCGTTTCTTAGCAATCGAAACGCCATTTGTTAGAATCAGTTTCTTGTTTATTCCTACGGTCATCATGGCGATGATTTTTGGACCAGTGTTAACTGGAGCGGGGTCAACCCTTGCTGATTTTATCGGGATTGTCTTGTTTCCAAAGACGGCCCCTTATTTTCCAGGATTCTCGGTTTCAACCTTTGTAACAGGTTGGATTTATGGAGTTTTCTTCTATAAAAAGAAAATGTCTCTAAAAAAAATCATGCTGGCAAGTTTCTTAATTGAATTGATTGTCGATATTGGGATGAATACGTTATGGTTATACATCATGATGGGGAAACCCGCACTTGTAAATATTCCGGTTAGAATAACAAAATCACTGATTTTATTTCCAATAAAAACAGCGGTTATCTATTGGTTAAGTCATCATAGTGGTCTAGATAAACAAATCAAGAAGTTTAGAAGCTAAGCTTTATTATCCCGCAAGTTAGTTAAATAAAACATCTACGACCTGTCATTAGTTTACTAATGACAGGCTCTTTTTATGTCTGAAGGGTTCAGATAAGCATGTTTCAAAACCCTATGTTAAAATAACACTATAGATAGTATAAATGTATAAAAGTTGAGGCAGGAGTGAGACAGGTATGATCAATTGGTTAGTCAGTTTAGATGCTTGGCAACAAGCACTAGTAGGGACATTATTTACATATGGTATGACAGCTCTAGGGGCTGCATTGGTATTTTTCTTTAAGGATATTAAAAAAGATATTTTAAACTTAATGCTTGGTTTTGCATCAGGCGTCATGATTGCGGCTAGTTTTTGGTCATTATTAGATCCTGCGATTGAACAAGCAGAAGCGAATGGGTCTATTCCGTGGTTAGTAGCAGGAATAGGGTTTGCAGCAGGGGGATTATTCTTATATGCAGCAGACCGGTTAATTCCGCATATGCACTTCGGACCTAATCAAGAAGTTGAAGGGATGCCGAGTCATTTAAAACGAACTATTTTATTAGTATTTTCAATCACACTACATAACATTCCAGAAGGTTTAGCAGTAGGGGTGGCCTTTGGGGCGGCCAATCAAATGGTAAACCCAACAGCCGGTGTACTTGCTGCTGTGTCCGTTGCAATTGGGATAGGGATTCAAAACTTCCCAGAAGGGGCAGCTGTTTCAATTCCACTTCGTCAAGAAGGCTTAAGCCGTTGGAAAGCTTTCTTATATGGTCAAGCATCAGGGATTGTCGAACCGATTGCCGGTGTGTTAGGTGCGATATTAGTTACGAAATTAACATCAGTTCTTCCGTATGCTTTAGCGTTTGCGGCAGGTGCGATGATTTATGTAGTAGTAGAGGAATTAATTCCAGAGGCCCAACAAAATTCATCAAGTAAAAATCATCACGCTGTGTTTGGTGTGATGGTCGGATTTATTATCATGATGGTATTGGATGTGGCATTAGGGTAATAAAAAAAGCTAAGCTGAATTAATCAGCTTAGCTTTTTTTAATGTGAGTGGTTATGTTTAGGTTTGAAAAAGTAATTAGCTAGTAAAATAACTAGGACCATTGGAATAATGATGTGAAGAATGACACCGATTAGACCACCTAACATGATTGAAAAAAATGAGAAGACGAAGATAAATCCGATAATCCTCATAATAGTTGATAATAAAGTTGTTTGATTTGTCATATCCGTGTCACTCCTTAAAGTTGTTTTCTTAATACATTAACTATACCTTTGATAGTGTTTAGATGTATCCACCTTAAGTCCCATCTTTTATGGGACAATGGTCTAAAGTTGGTTCGTTTATTGGTTATTGAACGGATAGATTAAGAATTTGGCATTAATTATTATAATTGGTTAAGTATATACTGTAAGCGATTGATATTGGTAACAATTTATAGTATTTATTAGTATAATGGAACATGATAACTGACAGTGATTTTTTGCTGTTCAAATAAATTATTGGAGGAATATATTATGAGTAAAGAATTACAAGCATTTTTAGATGCCAACTTAAATGAATTAAAGAATAAAGGTCTTTATAATGAAATTGAACCTTTACAAAGTGCTAATGGCCCGATTATTACAATTGGTGGCAGTGATTTAATTAATCTTTCTTCAAATAACTATCTTGGTTTAGCAACAGATGAGCGTTTAATCGAAACAGCTAAAGACGCTTTAGATAAATGGGGAGCAGGAGCAGGAGCTGTTCGTACAATCAACGGAACATTAGATGTTCATTTAGATTTAGAAAAAGAATTAGCAAAATTCAAAGGAACTGAAGCAGCGATTGCTTACCAATCAGGTTTCAACTGTAACATGGCAGCTATCTCAGCTGTTATGGGTAAAAAAGACGTGATTCTTTCTGATGAATTGAACCATGCGTCAATTATCGACGGGTGTCGTTTATCAGGTGCTAAGATTGTTCGTGTTAACCACTCTGATATGGAGGACTTCCGTACAAAAGCGAAAGAAGTTCGTGAGTCAGGTTTATATGAAAAAGCAATGTTTATTACAGATGGTGTTTTCTCAATGGACGGCGATATTTGTAAATTGCCTGAAATCGTAGAAATTGCAAAAGAATTCGACTTAATGGTTTACGTTGATGACGCTCATGGTTCAGGTGTATTAGGCCACGGTCATGGTACAGTAAAACATTTTGGTTTGGAAAAAGAAGTAGACTTCCAAATTGGAACATTATCAAAAGCAATTGGTGTTGTTGGTGGCTATGTAGCGGGTAAACAAGATTTAATCGATTGGTTAAAAGTTCGTTCTCGTCCATTCTTATTCTCAACAGCTTTAACGCCAGCAGATGCAGCAGCAGCAACTCGTTCTCTTAAAATTTTAGATGAAGACACTAGTTTAAATGAAAAACTGTGGGAAAATGCGACTTATTTCAAAGAAAAATTACAAGCAATGGGCTTTAAAACAGGTATTACTGAAACACCTATCACACCAGTAATTATTGGTGATGAGCAAAAAGCGCAAGATTTCAGCAAACGTTTATACGAAGAAGGCGTGTATGTAAAATCAATCGTCTTCCCAACAGTGCCACTAGGAACTGGTCGTGTACGTAACATGCCAACAGCGGCTCATACAACAGAGATGTTAGACCAAGCGTTAGCGATTTATGAAAAAGTTGGAAAAGAATTCGACTTAATTTAATTCAATATAAAGGAGAGAATGAACAATGAAAAAAGTATTAGTAACCGGTGCGTTAGGCCAAATCGGTTCTGAATTAGTTTACCGTCTGCGCCAAGATAATGGAATGGATAGCGTGATTGCAACTGATATTCGTAAAATTGAAGGAAGCCCTGTGTGTGAAGAAGGAATTTTTGAAATTCTTGATGTAACAGACTATGATAAATTTTTAGCTTTAGCTAAAGATAACAATGTTGATACAGTTATTCACTTGGCAGCTCTACTTTCAGCAACTGCAGAAGCGCGTCCGGCCTTTGCTTGGAACTTAAACATGACTGGTTTAATGAATGGTCTTGAAGTAGCACGTGAACTAGATACTAAATTCTTTGCCCCATCATCTATTGCAGCTTATGGTCCAGATTCACAACCAGATAACACGCCCCAAGATGATTTAATGCACCCAACAACAATGTATGGTGTGACAAAAGTAGCCGGTGAATTACTAGCGGATTATTACTACACTAAATATGGTGTTGATACGCGTTCAGTCCGTTTCCCAGGTTTGATTTCTTATAAAGTAGAACCAGGCGGTGGGACAACTGACTATGCAGTAGATATTTATTATGAAGCTCTTAAATCAGGCTCTTACAAATCATTTATCGCAGAAGGGACATCAATGGATATGATGTATATGGATGATGCGATTGAAGCGATTATTAAATTGATGACAGCTGATCCAAAACGATTGGTTCACCGTAATGCCTTTAATATTACAGCGATGGCGTTCACTCCTGAAGAAATTGCAGCATCAATCCAAAAAGTAATGCCAGAGTTTGAAATGGGTTATGATGTTGATCCAGTTCGCCAAGGAATTGCAGAATCATGGCCAAACTCAATCGATGCAACATGTGCAAAAGAAGAATGGGATTTCTCTCCAAAATTCGATTTAGATGGTATGACAAAAGAAATGCTAGAAAAATTAACAGTGAAATTAAAAGCTGAAGGTAAAATTTAATTTCAAAACCACTTCTTAAACAGAAGTGGTTTTTTTGTGTCTTTAGGTAAAGTTGTATCAGTCAAAATAGTTTATTTTTTCAAAAGATACCGTTACTATAAGGATAGAGACACGATTAAGATTGAAGGAGTGGTCGTATGAATCAAATGAAAGAAAAACAAAAAATTATCCTAGTAGGAGCGGGCGATGTAGGTTCAAGTTACGCTTTTGCGTTAGTAGCACAAAATATTGGGCGAGAACTAGGGATTATTGATTTAAATATCGGAAAAAGTGAAGGCGATGCCTTAGATTTGTCTGATGGATTAGCTTATACCTCTCCAAAGAAAATATATGCTGCAACTTATGCGGATTGTCATGATGCAGATTTAATCGTCTTAACAGCAGGAGCAGCTCAAAAAGAAAACGAAACACGATTGGATTTAATCAATAAAAATTTAAAAATTACACAATCGATTGTATCAGAGATTATGGCAAGTGGATTTGATGGTATTTTCTTAGTTGCCAGTAATCCAGTTGATATTTTAACGTACGCCGTTCAAAAATTCTCAGGCTTACCTAAGCACCGTGTGATTGGGTCAGGGACGTCGCTTGATAGTGCGCGTTTCCGTCGTTCGCTTGCTAAAATTATTGATGTGGATGCACGTGACGTTCATGCGTATATCATTGGCGAACATGGTGACACACAATTCCCAGTTTGGTCACATGCTAATGTTGGTGGTTTACAAATTTACGAATGGGTAAAAAAACAACCAGATATTACAGAAGAACGTCTGATTGATTTGGTTTCAGATGTTAGAGATGCGGCTTATAAAATTATAGAGCGTAAGGGGTCGACTCATTACGGTATTGCAATCGCATTGGCTCGTATTACAAAAGCTATTTTTGATGATGAGAATGCGATTTTCCCATTATCTGTAGCACTAGACGGTGCATATGGTGAAGAAGATGTTTATATCGGGTCGCCAGCAGTTATTAACCGAGAAGGTATTCGTCAAGTTATCGAAATTCCTTTAAATGATGTTGAAAAATTGAAAATGCAAGAATCTGTTGCTACGATTAAAAAAATGCAAACAGAAGCTTTCTCAAAACTTGATTAAAAACTAGCTCGCTGATTATCAGTGAGCTAGCTTTTTTTGGTTAAGAAACTATTAAGAAGCTAAGTCTTTCAAGGGCTTTAGCGATTAGGTATAATAGGAGAAAAGGTCTGGAGGGATTAGTATGACAAATACAATATTAGTGGTCGATGATGATAAAGAAATCAGACAGGCCGTTAGAATATATCTTGAACAAAAAAATTATGCAGTGATTGAGGCAGTAGATGGATTAGATGCACTTGAAAAATTAAAAAATGCAACAGTTCATCTTATTATTTTAGATGTAATGATGCCTAAGCTAGACGGTATTGCAACAATGCAAAAAATACGAGAATCGAAAAATGTTCCAATCTTAATGTTAAGTGCTAAAAATGAGGAAGTTGATAAAGTGATGGGTTTAACGAATGGTGCTGATGATTATTTGAGTAAACCGTTTAGCCCGCTCGAATTATTGGCTCGTGTTGAATCTCTATTACGACGGTATCTATCTTTAGGTGAATTTGAAACGACTCAAAATGCTGATATTTTGGAAGTGAATGGTTTAGTGCTAGACAGAGTAGCTAAAAAAGTCATGGTAGAAGGGCAGGAGGTAAAATTAACTCGAACAGAGTTTAAAATTACAGAGCTTCTAATGATGCAGCCAGGTCGAGTGTATTCAATCGATGACATTTATGAAACAGTTTGGCAGGAACCTAGCTTTAATTCGGATAATACAGTGTCTGTTCATATCCGTAAAATTAGAGAAAAGATAGAAGTAAACCCTAAAAATCCTAAGTATCTAAAAGTAGTGTGGGGGGTAGGTTATAAAATTGAAAAATAGAGGGCTGGTTCTTACTTTAGCAATCATCCTAGTAGCCATTACATCCATTTGGTTTAAAACGATGGGAGCGGTAATATCAAATAAAAACAGTCAGTTTGATCAATTAACCGTAGAAAGAGAATTAAGTGATGTGTATGTCTACAATTATTTAGAAAGCTATGATAAGAACAAGATTAAGTCTTCGGATATAAGTGAAGCAGAAATAGAAGAGTATCGTTATCGTTTTGGAAATTTAGGAACACAGGTCTTAGATATTACAGAACAATATCAAAGTAGTATTGCGCAAGCAAAGCAAGATAAGTCTCCTCAAAAAGAGGCTGCGCTAGTAGAGGAACGTGATCAAAAGATATCTGCCGTAGTAGATAATTATAGGGATGAAGATAAAGTAAGGAAGAAAATTGTTAAAGAATACAATCAAGAAATTCTAGATAATAAAGATCAAATCGTGAAGGATTATACCCCTTTAATCAAAACAATCAAAGAAAAATATTGGTATTATTTAGTTGATGCTGAAGGAAATGTTTATAAGAATAAAGAATTTAGTAAAGTTAATATGTCAGAGGAAAATATTTATGAGTATCTGAAAAAAGAAACAGTAGCTAAACCAATTGAAATTGATATGGCAATAGAAGCGCCACAAGTTTTAACCTATACGTGGAGAGCTTCTGCATCAGGCCATTCATTACGCGGTGTCGTTGCGATTGCTAAAGGATCTGAGTTAGAAAAGGACTATATTAGAGAAGCTCAAAAAATAAAAAATCAACGCATGTCATTTAGTGGGAGTCTAGTATTGCTTATTATAGGAGCTGTTATTTGCTATTTTTATTTGAAAAGTCCGAATAAATCAAGGTTAGTGACAATGTGTAATAAAATTCCATTAGATAGCCGAGTGTTGATACTTATTTTTACGTTAGGTACATTCATCTTTGTGACTCGTTTAGGGACGCTCCGATACTTTCCTATAGGGGTTCTACTCCTAATACTTGTGCTTTCTTTACTATTAAGTATAGCCGTTATTATATTGTCTAAAAGTAGTTATATAAGTTGGGAAAAGTTAAGTCGTGATCATCAAATTAAAGCATTTTTTAAAGAAACATGGCCAGTTAAGATTGTAGGATTATGTATGGAAATGATTCGAAAACTACCAATCTTTTTACAAGTGTTGGGAGCGGTCTGCCTAGTTGTAGGTATTAGTTTTAATATAGCGACAGTCTTTTTACAGTTTTATAGTGATACCCAAATCAGTTGGCTAATTACATTAGCAATAGGCGGAAGTTTACTTGTTATATTTACGCTGTTAATGTGGCGTAGAGAAGTCAGAATTGACCAACTAAAAGGTGAGTTAAACAAAGTTTTAGCAGCCTATAGTGATAATGTAGATCAAAGTCATACAACAGCTGATATGTTATTAGATATGGATGAATTAAAAGCTGTTATCTCACAAGTTACCGCTAATAGCAGACAATCAGAAGCACTGAAAACAGAACTCTTAACAAATGTGAGCCATGATTTAAGAACGCCTCTAACTTCCATTATTTCGTATGGTGATTTGTTAACCAAAGATAATTTAACAGAAAAAGAACGATTAGAGTACACAGAGATTATTAATCGAAATGCTGATCGTATGAAAAAATTAATTAATGACTTATTTGATGTCACTAAATTAAATAATGGTGAAATAAGGTTAAGTAAGCAGACTGTGAATATGGGGCAATTATTAGAACAATCTGTAGCTGAATATGAAGAAGAATTGGAAAAAAAAGAATTGAAATTAATCGTGACAAAACCAGCTGAACCTATACTAGTTTCGGTGGATGGAGATAAGATGTGGCGGGTTATTGATAATTTGATGGGGAATATTATTAAATACAGTTTACCTCACACAAGAGTTTATCTTCGTTTAGAGGAATTACCAGATAGAGTTAGTATACAATTGAAAAACATTTCTAAATATGAATTAAATGAGAATGCGCAGCAATTAGTGGAACGCTTCACTCGTGGTGATTCCGCTAGGCAAACAGAAGGCTCAGGTTTGGGCTTGGCAATTGTTAATGCGATTGTATTACTTCATGGAGGTAAACTAGATATCGTGGTGGATGGTGATATGTTTAAACTAACTATTCTATTACCGAAAGATTAAAAAAACTCCCTAGCAAGGGAGTTTTTTTAATCGCGTTTCATAATAGCGAAACCGACACCGTCAGGACCGACATGCACACCTAAGGCAGGTGTTACTTGGTCAAATAGAAAAATATTACTATGTGGAAGACGCTCTTTAATGGTGGCCATTAAAGCTTTAGCATCTTCGGGACAATTAGAATGTGCAACACCAATATCATACAGTGTACTAGATGCGACAAATTTTTCAGCATCTTGAATCATTTTTTCTAAGCTACGCTTACGGCCACGAGCTTTAGTAACAGTGTGATACACGCCTTCTTCATTACAAGAGATGACAGGATGTAGATTTAATGCTTGACCGATCACAGAAGAGACAAGACCAATACGGCCACCTTTTTTCAAATACTCTAGGGTCGGTAAGCTAAAGTAAACTTTAGCATTTGGAATATTGGCGATTAGGCGTTCTTCAATCGTCGCGAGGTCTAAACCACTATCAATTAATTCTTTGGCATAGACGCCTTGAAGCGCAGCGCCCATCGTAATATTTTTAGTATCAATCATCGCTGTTTCTAGTTGTGGGAAATGTTCTAAATTAAGTTTTAAAGCATTATATGTCCCACTTAAACCAGTTGAGATAGTCAATACGATAGCTTGAGTATAGCCATCAGCAAGAATTTGTTCTACGATGGCATGGATGGCATTTCCATCAGGTAACGATGTAGAGGGGATTTCTGTATCTAAACGTGCATAAATTTCATCGGAAGTAATCGTAACATTATCAATATAAGTTGCATCTTTGTAAATAATATTTAACGGGACTTCGTAAATCCCAGCTTGATTTGAAATATCTTTTGGTAAATCTACTCCAGAGTCTACTAGTAAGGCAATAGAATTTTTCATAGGTTAGTTATCCTCAGTTTCTGTATGTTTAGTGGGTATACGATCAATCGTATATTCGGCTATAAGCTTAGCAACAAGTGAAATTGTCGCCATTTGTATGGGCAAATAATTAGTATCTACGAGTGGCATTTCAAGCTTTTCGAGGTCATCGATAACAAGAAATTGTTGAACAGTATCTTCCATCTGCTGACAAAATTGATCGTAGTTAATACGGTAATCAATGCCTTCTCCTTGTTGTGTAGCAATTCCTTTTTGAACGATAGACATATCGAAGGATTGTTTTAGCGTTGTGATAATAATAAGTTTAGCAAGATGTCTACGGTCGTATTTCTTTTTTTCCGGAGGTAAAACCCATCTTTTTTTGACGTAGTTATTAATCATTGCAGATGTAATTAAATGTTGATTGCTAGACCCTAACTTGAAAGGAAGGGTATAACGTTCGACTAAAGTTACAAGTTGGTCCATGTAAATAGGGATGTCAGGTAACTCGTGCCAACGAGGCAAATGTATACTATTAAGATTGGTTTGCCAATGAATATCTGAATCGGGCATGTAAATGATCTCCTTGATTATTTTATCTAGTTTCCAAAACTATATCATAAGGTTTTAAAAAAAACAATAGAAAAAAGGACTTCCTAATGGAAGCCCTTTTTTTCTAATAATGATGGATTACTTGCCGAAAAGACCTTTTACTTTGTCTAACATACCTTCAGCGTTATGTAATGCTTCACCAGCATTTTCACCTAATAAACCTGTAAGATCGTGGATTTTATCTCCGATATCTTCTTTGTGCTCTTCGATGAACGCTTTAGCGTCTTCTAATTTGCCATCATTTAACATTTCTTTAGCTTTTGCTACTAATTCTTCTGGTTTCATAACTAGTCATCTCCTTCAATAAGATAAGAAAATAATATCATGATATATTAACACTGCGCAATATAAAACAAGCGATTATTAAAACTTAACTATCATTTTGGTTAGAAAAGTGCACAAAATAGTAGTTAATACTGGATATGGAACTGAAAATAACGTTCTGTAAATGTTTCTTAATTAAAAAATGTATCAAGTGGTCCAAAACGATACCCACTTCCATGAACTGTAATGATGTAACGTGGCTCTTTAGGATCAGGCTCGATTTTTTTTCTAAGATCTTTAATATGAGAATCAATAATTCGATCATGACCATCGAAATCTATCCCTTTCACTTGGTCGAGTAACTCACTTCTAGAGAAATATTTTGTGGGGTTACCAGCTAAAGTGAGTAATAATAAGTATTCTGAGTGTGTAAGCTTTACTTCTTGACCTTGAATAAAAACTTGTCTTGATGATGGGGTGATGCAAAGGGTTCCTTCATCAAAGAGCATAATATCAGAGTGTGAGTTATTACTTTGATGTTTGATTATTTTATTTAGTCGAGCTACTAATTCTTGGTAACGAATAGGTTTTGAAAGGTAATCATCGGCTCCGGCAGATAGGCCAGCCACCACATTAGTTTCGTCGTTAAAAGCACTAATAATAATAAGAGGAATTTGATAAGTTGTTTTAAGTTCTTCTATATAATAGTAATCATTTCCTTCGGATGAGAGGGGATCGATTAGAAGAAAATCTATTTGGTTAGTAGAAATAAGTTCTGTCAGCTGACTTTTAGACTCAGCTTGAAATACTGTGTAGTTTTGTGATTCTAAAAAAGATTTTAATTTTTTAGAATCATTTGAGTCATTATCCAACAAAATAATCTTCATATTAAACGTCCTTTCTAATAAAAATTAGTATGATAAGCCAATAATAGCATAGCACTACTGTTTTTTACAAAAGCATGGATATCTAAATTACGCTAAAATTATCAAATGTTATCGTTATATTTCAATCGTTACGATTCCGATATTCAGCCTTATCTCCATAAAATCTACACATCTATAAGGTATCGTATGAGGGTAGGTAAAACTCGTATTAAAAAGAGTTAAAATAAAGGAGAACACAACAACTATGAAAAAGAGTTTAATTTTAGCGCTAACAGCTATTACAATGGGTGTATCGAGTCCGTTAGTTAGTTTAGCAGATAGTATTGATGATAAAATCCAAGCAGCAGATAATAAAATTGATGCGATAGCAAAAGATAAAGCTGAAGCAGATGCTTATCTAGGTTCATTAGAATCTGATATTTCACAATTAGAAGCGGAATATGAGGCAACATTAGCAGAAAAAGTTTCAAATGAGAAAAAATTAAATAAGATCAATGATAAAGTTAGTGTTTTAAAAGAAAAAATTGAAAAACGTAAAGTTCAAATCGAAAAACAAGCACGTAATGCACAGTTGAATTCGAATGAATCACCGTTAATTTATATCTTAACAAATTCAGAGTCATTAACAGATGCGATCACTAAAGGATTAGCAATGACTAAATTAGTGTCAACAAATAATGATGTTATGGCTACACAGAAGAAAGATAAAGAAAAGTTAGTTGTGTTACAAAATGAAATGGCAGAAAAAATCGAAGTCATTACAGAAAAAACAACAGAGCTAGCAGCTAATAAAGAATCATTACTTGAAGCAAAATTAGAACAAGCGGTTAAGATTAATGAAATTGGTGCAGCTTTAGCAACGGAAAAGGCTGAAAAATCTAAATTTGTCAAAGAAAAGAAAAAAGCAGAAGCACGTCGTAAAGCTGAACTAAAACGTTTAGCAGAAGAGAAAAAACTACAAGAGAAGTTACAAAAGCAAGCGGAAGAAGAGCAAGCACGCCAAGCAGAGATTGCGAAAGAACAAGCTCAAAAAGAACAAGCAGCTCAAATTAAAGCAGAGCAAGAAGCTAGAGCTAAAGCTGAACAAGAGCAAGCAGCGAAAGAACAAGCTCAAAAAGAAAAAGACGCACAACAGGTAATTGAGGAAACTCAAGTTACAGAAGCGACAACAGAAACACAAGAAGAAACTCAAGTTACAGAAGCGACAACAGAAACACAAGAAGAAACTCAAGTTACAGAAGCGACAACAGAAACACAAGAAGAAACTCAAGTTACAGAAGCAACAACAGAAACACAAGAGGAAACTCAAGTTACAGAAGCAACAACAGAAACACAAGAAGAAACAGTCACAGAAACAGAAGTGGTGGAACAAACTCAAGAAGAGCCACAACCAGAAGCTGAAAAAGAAGAAGTAGCAACACTGCCAGCAACAGGCTCAGGTTGGTCATCACCTTTATCAGGTGCTCTGATTGTGACAAGTCCGTTCGGATATCGACAAGATCCAAATGGTGTTTCAGGTAATGGACATGACGGAATAGATTTAGCAGGATCACATGGTACGCCAATTTTAGCGGCTAAATCAGGAACTGTGGCACAATCAGGTTTTGACCCTTCAGCCGGTAACTATATTATTATTGATCATGGCGATGGGTACTATTCTTACTACATGCATATGAGTAGTCTGATTGCAGGAGCAGGTCAAAGTGTTTCGACTGGTCAAACAATCGGTTTAATGGGAACTACAGGGAATTCAACCGGAGTTCATTTACATTTTGGTGTAGCGACAGGAATCTGGAGTGGATTTGTAAATCCAGCACCTTTATTAGGAATTTAAAAAGAATCTAGACAGGAAATCTGTCTAGATTCTTTTTTGTTTGATAAAAACGACAGAAAAATGAACATAAATTTTCAAAAAGTAGTTGATAGGTGTGATAAAATGCTACAATAATAAAGTAATAGAAGACTATTAAAGAAAAGTATAGAGGTAAGATGATGCGTTGTAAAAAATGTCATAATGAAGTTGAAAAAGGTAAATTTGTGTGTGAAAGTTGTCGCAAAAAAACACCTTCAAGAAAAAAAGATAGATCAAAAAAACGAGTAGCAAGAAGAACTGAAGGGTCAGAAAATAATGGATCAGAGATGCTTGCAAAAGTTGATGTTAAAGTTTCAAAATCTGAAAATAAGAATGTCAAACTTGAGGATAATCAAAAGCAGATTAAGGTGGTAAAAGATCTAAAAATCCCAAAAACTATCGACAAATTGGTAATAGAACAGAAGCAGAACCAGAAAATTGGTAAAATAAAGCAAGATGAGTCCATTAAAAAAGAAAATAAAAGAAGTCGAGCCCTTTTTAAAGGTATGCTATTATTTTTATCGGGTGTAGTTATTGGAGTAGGTGGAACGATTAGTGTTAGTAATAAGTATACAAAGTCAAAGACTGCTGTGGCAGAAACAACAGAGTCATCCGATATTCCTGAACAAACGGAATCTTTTTTTAAGACGAGCATGGAACAATCGAGCACTTTTAAAAAGGACACACAAGTGACTGAGAAAGAAGAAGTTAAGAAAAAAAAGACACCAGAAAAAAAGAATTCGAATTTTACCAAAGAACTACCTGATAAAATTGTTGAAAAGGTTAAGGGATTAAAAGGGTATTATAGTTATTACTTACACGATCTTTCAGAGCCTAGTGGAGTAAGTGGAAGTAGTAAGAAAATGTTATCGGCAAGTACGATTAAACTTTTTATTTTAGAAAAAGCATTTGCTCAAGTGAAGGCAGATAAGTTAGAGTTAGATGAGCCATATGAATTGCTAGAGGAAGACAAAGTTCCTGGAACAGGTGATATACAGAATGCCAAAGAAGGGACTACATATACAACTGAAGACTTATTGAATTTGATGATTGTAGACAGTGATAATACAGCAACAAATATTATAATCGACCGTTTAGGTGGAATTGAAGAACTATCAGATTATATCTTAGACAGAGGATACGGAGAAACTACCCTTGCTCGAAAAATGGGGGATACGGCAGCGATTAGTGAAGGTAAGGACAATTATACTTCAGTCGATGATGTTGGAAGATTAATGTCGAAATTGGCTAAAAAAGAATTAATCGGTAAAGCAGAGGATGAAAAGATGTTGGAGATATTATCTAATGGAAAAAATCATGATAAACTTGCGAAGCATCTTCCAGATAATTTGACGATATATTGTAAATCGGGTGAATACAGTGATTTTGGTGTCCAAAATGATACCATCTTGGTGGAAGGACCCGAAGGAGATTACATCTTAACAATTATGTCTGAAGGTGGCGATGAATCAGAACAAGTTTCTGTGATGCAAACGATAGGACAAGAGGCCTACCAGTTAATTTCAAAAAAATAATGTGAGAAGTAAAAGAGCCTATGGGGGCTCTTTTTTTTGTTCAATAGGAAGGATATAAAAAAAGTTATATAATACGTCTTGAATTTATATAAGACGTATTATATAATCTGTTTATGCAAATGATACGTCTTATATAAAATAGTACGACTTAATACAATTCATAACTTGGAGGTTATAGTAATTATGACAAAACGTATTTATGATTTTTCAGAGGGTACAGGAGAAATGAGACAACTATTAGGAGGAAAAGGGGCTAACCTAGCTGAGATGTCTCGTTTAGGTTTACCAGTTCCGACTGGATTTACAATAACAACACCGACATGTATGGCTTATTTAGAGAATAATGAAAGCGTTTCGCAATTATGGTCAGAGCTAGATGGTGCGATAGAGCGCTTAGAACAACGAACAGGGAAGCAGTTTGATGATCCTTCAAATTTATTATTAGTTTCTGTTAGAAGTGGCTCGCAATTTTCGATGCCAGGTATGATGGACACAATTTTAAATCTAGGGTTAAGTGATGATACGGTTGAAGGGTTTGCCGAATTAACAGGTGATGCTCATTTTGCGTATGATTGTTACCGTCGTCTGCTTCAAATGTTTGGTGAAGTAGTATACGGTATTCCAAAACTAAAATTCGATGAGGTTATTACAGGTCAAGAATCACACTCTCAAAAAAATGTAACCGATTTTTCTTTGACGGAGTTAAAAACAATCATTACAAGGTTTCATAAACTTTATGAAGAGCATGATTTAGTTTTTCCTCAGACTGCAACTGAGCAGTTAAGAATTGCTGTAACGGCGATTTTTGAATCATGGAATAATAAGCGTGCCGTAACTTATAGAGAGTTACACAATATTGACCATGATCTTGGGACGGCCGTTAATGTGCAGAGTATGGTCTTTGGGAATAGTGGTGAGGAAAGTGGGACAGGTGTTGTCTTTTCACGAAATCCTTCGACAGGTGAAAATAAATTATTCGGTGAATTTTTAATCAATGCGCAAGGGGAAGATGTAGTAGCTGGAATTAGAACACCGCAACCTATTGACTCATTAGCGGAAGTGATGCCAGAGATGTATCATGAATTAAAAAAATTAGTCGAGCAGTTAGAAACTCACTATCACGACATGCAAGATATTGAATTTACAATAGAAGATAATCGTTTGTATTTACTTCAAACACGTAATGGAAAACGTACCAATCAAGCGGCTTTAAAAATTGCAGTTGAAATGGCAGAGGAACGTTTAATCACAAAAGAGGAAGCCTTATTAAAAGTAACACCAGAGATGGTTAACTCGACCTTGCATGATGTCTTTTCAGAAGAAAGCATGGCTAAAGCAACTCTATTTTCTAAAGGGTTAGGAGCTAGTCCAGGTGCAGCAAGCGGTAAAATTTGTTTTAATTCGGAAGCTGCGAAAGAGCTGCACTTAGCGGGTGACCCTGTTATTTTAGTTCGTAATGAAACATCACCAGATGACATTGAAGGGATGATTACTAGCCAAGCCATTGTAACTAACCATGGTGGGATGACCTCTCATGCAGCGGTTGTTGCTAGAGGAATGGGAACCTGTTGTGTGACAGGATGTGGCAATTTAGTTATTGATGAAGAGGCCGGTACGGTTACGGTAGACCGTGTGACATTGGAGGAAGGTGATTGGGTATCGGTTGATGGAACATCAGGTGTGATTTATCTAGGTGTATTAGAAAAAGAAAGCATTACAACCAATCATCATCTGACAACCTTATTGGAGTGGGCAGATACCGTTTCTGATTTAAAAGTTAGAGCCAATGCTGAAACTACTCAAGATTTACAAACGGCTATGGACTTTGGTGCGGTCGGTGTTGGGTTAGCCCGTACGGAGCATATGTTCTTCAAGAAAGAACGACTGCAAGAAATTCGTAAAGTGGTTTTAACAGAAGATGCCACTGAGAAGCAAGAAGCTTTAGAAAAATTACTAGAGTACCAACGTTCAGATTTTGAAAAAATGTATCACATTGTCAGAGAAAAACCGATGGTCATTCGTTTGTTAGACCCACCGCTGCATGAATTTTTACCATCAAGTAAGAAAGAAATTGAAGTCTTAGCAAAAGAAATCGAGTGGGATGTTTCTAAATTAACCAATCGTATTCATAGCTTGGAAGAAACAAATCCAATGTTAGGACACCGTGGTTGTCGTTTGGGTGTAACGTTACCAGAATTATATCAAGTTCAAGTTAAAGCGATTATTTTAAGTGCGATGACCTTGCGCCGTAAAGGGGTACCTGTTGTTCCTGAAATCATGATTCCCTTGGTTGCGGAGAAGGAAGAGTTGTCACAAATTAAAGCGCAATTGATTAAGGTGATAGATGATGTGATGGGACGTGAAAAATGTCCATTCCCTTATGAAATTGGGACAATGATTGAGCTGCCTCGTGCCTGTTTAATTGCAGATGACTTAGCAAAAGAGGCGGACTTCTTTAGTTTTGGAACCAACGATTTGACTCAAATGACGTATGGGTTCTCTAGAGATGATGCAACTAAATTCTTATCAGAGTATCTTGAAAAAGGGATTATTTCCCACGACCCATTCCAAACTATTGATGAACATGGTGTCGGGGAGTTAATTAAATTAGCTGTAGCCAGAGGACGTAGTGTGAAACCAGATATGTTAATCGGCGTCTGTGGTGAATTAGGAGGTGACCCGACATCAATTAAATTCTTCCAATCAATAGGATTGGATTATGTCTCATGTTCGCCATTTAGAGTCCCACTTGCACGTTTAACAGCAGCGCAAGTAGGACTGAGAGCAAAGGCTTAGCCGATTGCCCAAAATGGCTGGCTGTACTATAATTGAGTCAGACTAAAGAGACGGTGGATAATCATGAAACTAACAGAAAGACAGCAAACTATTATAAAGATTGTCAAAGATAACCAACCGATCACAGGAGATAGAATTGCCAAACAATTAGGATTGACCAAGCCTACCTTACGTAGTGATTTATCCGTGCTCACTATGACAGGGATGCTTGATGCCAAACCTAAAGTAGGTTATTACTTAGCTGACAGCCCTGTGGATCCGTTGTTATTTGAAGAAGTCTACCAAAAGACAATAGCGGAAGTGATGACACCTGCTGTATGTATTCCTCAAGCTACAACAGTAGGCGATGCGATTACATCTTTATTTATGTATGATGTGGGGACGTTGTACGTAACGGAAAATGATGAATTAGTAGGTGTTATTTCACGAAAAGATTTACTTAGAACGATGGTAAGTTCAGGTGATCAGACCTTACCTGTGGCGATTGCGATGACCCGTGTCCCGAAAGTAGTAGCGGTGACAGCGGACCAAACGATTCTTGAAACAGCAGATTTACTGATGAGAAGTCAGGTTGATTCCTTACCAGTCGTGGCAGCAGATAATAATTATAAGGTCATAGGTAAAATAACAAAGACGATTATCGTCAAACATTTTGTAGATGAAGGTCATAGATCGAAAGGACTTAGATAACGATGTCAAATGAAATAACAATTTATATCATGTCAGATTCAATCGGTGAAACGATACAAAAAAATATCAATGCGGTGTTAGCTCAATTTTCGAATGTTGAGAAAAAGAATGTTCGTCGTTTTTCTTTTATTAATTCGAAGGAAGAGTTGAGAAGCATCTTGGAAGAAGCGGTAAGTGAGAAAGCAATCGTTGCGACGACTTTTGTAAGTAAGGAATTAAATCACTATGCAGCTGAATTTTCTAAAGAAAATCAGTTAGAGTATGTTGATTTTATGAGCCCGCTATTAGAGATGATTAGCCGCCAAACAGGAGTTGAGCCAGAAGAGAAACCGGGTTCTATTTATCGTATGAATGAGCGCTATTTTAAGCAAGTAGAGGCAGTAGAATTCGCGGTTCGTTACGATGATGGGAAGGAACCTCAAGGCTTCTTAAAATCTGATATTGTTATTCTGGGTATCTCTAGAACATCTAAGACGCCTTTAAGTATGTATCTTGCTAATAAATCGTATAAAGTGTCGAATTTACCTTTAATACCGGAGGTTGCGTTGCCTGATGTGTTACATCAAGTGCCAAGTGAAAAAATCGTTGGGTTGATTGCAGAGCCTGTTTATATCCAAAAAATCCGTCAAAGTAGAGCTGACTCAATGGGGTTAACAGGAAAAAACACATACGTTGACCTTGCTCGAATTACTGAGGAAATTGCGTACGCTAGACGTGTCTATGAACAATTAGGCGCAACCATTATTAATATAGATAATAAAGCAATTGAAGAAACAGCTTCATTAATTGAAGCTCTATTATAAAAAAAGCCAAAGGACAACGGTCCTTTGGCTTTTTTCTATAATAAGGTTAAACGATTGTGACAGGCTGTTAAGGTTTCATCATCCCATAGCGAAACTTGCACCTCGCCAATATGTACTTTTCCAAGAAGTAATAAACAAAGTCTACTTTGACCGATACCGCCTCCGATGGTTAGCGGTAATGTACCGGCAGCGATTTGTTGATGAAAGTCATAGTGCATGCGATCTTCTGCTTGGGCTTGTTTTAATTGGTAGGCAAGAGAAGTCTCGTTAACTCGTATGCCCATACTTGATAGTTCAATCGCACAGTTAAGAGGGGCATGCCAAAAGAGTAAGTCACCGTTTAATGCCCAATCGTCATAATCGGGAGCGCGGTGGTCATGAGCCTGTCCGCTATGTAATTTATCCCCAATTTGACTAATAAAGGTTGTAGGGTGTTCTTTGACAAAGGCATGTTCTCTTTCTTTCGGAGTTAAATTTGGATAAAGGTCCTCTAACTCTTGGCTCGTGATAAAGGCAACTGACGTTTCAATAGTCGTTTGTAAAGTGGGATATTTTGTTCGCAATCGACTTGCGGTTTCTGCTATCGCGTTAACAATGCTTTGGACGACTTCCTGTAAGTAAGCAGTGTTCCGCTGTTCGGCAGTAATCACACGTTCCCAGTCCCACTGGTCAACATAAAGAGAGTGAAGATTGTCGAGCTCTTCATCACGTCGAATGGCATTCATATCAGCATATAAGCCATTGCTTACATGAAAGTCATATTTTTTAAGAGCCATTCGTTTCCATTTAGCGAGAGAATGAACGACTTCCCCTTGGTCTTTTAAAGAAGGAATATCAAAACGGACGGGACGTTCGCTCCCACTTAAATTATCATTAAGCCCAGACTTTTCATTAACGAAAAGGGGTGCAGATACTCGTTTTAATTTTAGGCTACCGCTTAGTGCTTCTTCGAACCATTTTTTGATGAAGCCGATAGCTGTTTGTGTGTCATAGCTATCTAAGATAGGAGAATAGTTGTCAGGAATAATCGTCTTACTAATAATACTCACACTTCTTTCTAATTTAATTTTAATCTATTCTAGCATAAAATAGCTTAAATCGTAACAGATAATGAAAAAACTACTAAATAAAGACCGATATAATAAAGAAACTGTCAAGCATTGCGATACTTACTACAGCTATAAAACGACTCACCAAAGATATTTTTCTACAGAGCGATAGGGATTAATAGTGAGTACCATTTTTTATTTGAAAAATCGAGAAGGTGGATTCTTGCGACTTGGTATCATACCATTTTTAAAATTATTTTTAAGGATTAGATTAGGTGTTATACAGAATAAAGAGTATACTCATGGTAATAAGAGGGAGGTTGTTTTTAGGTTGTCAGTAGTTGTCACAGGATAATATATTGGGTAAGCAACTCCTTTAGTCACGGAATAGGGTAATAAAAATGAAAATAGGTATTTTAAAAGAAACCAAAAATGGAGAGCAACGAGTAGCGTGTACACCGCAATCTGCTTCAGTATTGATTGAAGCGAATCATGACATTTATATTCAAAGTGAAGCTGGATTAGGAAGTGGCTTTACAAATAGAGAGTACGAAAAAGTAGGAGCTGTTATTTGCCAAAATGCTGAGCAAGTCTATAAAGAAAGCATCCTTATTTATAAAGTAAAAGAAATTGAAGAATGTGATTATCCTTATTTAAAAGAGCACCATATTATTTTGAGTTTCTTGCATACGAATAGTAACGAAGAAGAGATGAGGGCGCTTTTAGCAAGTCAGTGCTTGGCAATAGCATATGAAGATATTACAGATGAAGCGGGCGAGTTCCCGGTTTTAAAACCGATGAGCGAGTTGGCGGGGAAAGTTGCTTTTATTGAAGGCCTCTCTCAACTCCAATCAACACAGGGAGGTGTCGGGATTTTACTTAATTCTATTTTAGGCTTGCCAACTCCTCGAGTTGTTGTCATTGGTCCCGGTCATGCCGGTCGAGCGGCGGCTGAATTAGCGGCGGCTTTTGGCAATCATGTCATACTTTTGGGTAGAGGGTTGGCGAATTTAGAAAAAGCGCAACAGCTTCTACCTCAAACAACTGACTTATTATACGCCACCAAAGAAACGGTACGCTGCGCTTGTTCGGAGGCGGATTTGATTATCAATTGTGTCTTGTGGCCTAAAAATAGAGAAGGACATCTGATTGAGGCATCCGATTTAAAGAAACTGAAAACCGGATGTCTTATTGTGGATGTGTCGTGTGATGAAGGTGGTGCAATCGAATCAAGTTATGCGACAACCATTTCTAATCCAACCTATGAGGTAGCAGGTATTCGCCATTATTGTGTAGATAATCTGCCTGCGTTATACGGAAGGACGGCAACACTAGTATTAAGCAATGTAACGTTGCCTTATGTGTTAGAGTTAGCGAGTAAAGGTGGCAGACAAGCACTAATCGATAATCCTCACTTGAGACAAGGCGTGTCAACTTATAAAGGGAAGTTGACGTTAGAAGAAACGGCGAGAAAGTATAATAGGGAGTATTGTTCGGTAGTAGACATATTAAATTAAAAAAGGTAGCAAGTAAGTCTAACTTTACTTGCTACCTTTTATTTAGTTAGTTAATGCTTCAGCAACTTTAATGTAAAGGTCACCAGTTGTTTCACATGATTTAAAGTCGTCGGGATTTAGCTTAGCTTTATCAGTAATGGCTTTAATATCATCTGAAGTAGGTTTCTTTTTAATATTAATGGATTCAATATTAGTCACAACGCCATCATCTGAACTAGGTAAACTAATAATATCTTCGTTCATTAATTTTACAACAGCATCTCGTCCTTCTTGTTTTTTATCAAGCCCAATAACATCCCAATTATGGAGCAATTTACCTTCATACGTTCGGTCAACAACTTCATCAAGGTAACGTGCACAGAGTTGTTGGATGCGCCCGTCGACTTCACCAAAATTTTCTTCGTCAGTCGTACTGTAGATTTCTTTGAAGTCACGACCAACTAGAGGACCTTCTTCTGATTGTAAGAACTTCATACGGTATGCGTTCATCCCAATTTTGATAGGGGTATCGTCTTTAATAGGTGTACCATCTAATTTAGTTAAATTTTTAATTCGTTTTTTAGCAGGTTCACGTAAATCGATATCATATTTTATACCGTGGAAGCGATCATTGGTATTGTATTTACTTGTGCGGCGTTCTTTGTCAAAACTAATCGTAACATCACCATCATCAAGCGTATTATAGTAACCAGCAGCCCACTCCATATAGTCTTTTAAGTCTTTACCCGTTACTTTATAAACAGTGACCTCGCCACCAGCGTAGCGATAATTTTTAGCAATATCTTTTTTTCGGATATCTCCAATATCTAATTTAGGTGAGTCGGTGTCAATTTGGAACGCAACCACATCAGCATTTTGACTGTAATGTTGCATGACTTCACCAAGGAAATTATGGAGTGGAGTTTCTTCGATTTGAACTTGAGGAATGCCTTTAATTTCATTTTCTGGAACAAGGTCTATGCCAACTAGTTTTCCTAATTCAGTATTCGCATCTTTTCGAGCTTTTTCATGAGAGTCAGCTAGCAATTTAGTGATTTTTTTATCCTCTTCATAGTCTGCGACTTTAATAGCGGAACCTTTTTTCTTTTTAGTTTTGAAGCCGTCTTTATCTTTTTCTAGTGTTAAATCAACACGTGAAACATAGCGACCGTACTTATCAGGTTCCACAATTAGAACATCATTGATGAATTCTTCTTCAACTAAGGTATGCATATGACCGGCGAAGATAACATCGAGTTCAGGAATTTGTTTCGCCATATCTGCTACACCAGTATTTTCAACGTTATTTTCATTTTCAATTCCCATATGGACAACCGCAACTAAGATATCTGCCTTTTCTTTAATCTCTTTGATTGTTTTAATGGTTTCCTTCACAGGATCAGTTAGTTTTTTTCCATCAAAAATATCAGTGTCTTCTTTAAATTCAGCAACCATAGGTGTTGTCATTCCGATAAAACCAACTTTCACCCCATCACGTTCAATAATTTTATAAGGTGCAAAGTAGGGGGTACTGTCTTCTAACTGAACATTTCCAGCTAGAACAGCTCCATCAAATTGTTTTGTTATATTGTCTAACACATCAAACCCATAATCAAATTCGTGATTTCCCATTGTCCAAACATCGTATTTTAGAGCTTTTAATGATTCAGTTGCAGGATGTGGGTCATCTTTTTGAAAGAGTTCTGCAGAGTTGTCTTGGATTAAATCTCCTGCATCGACAAGTAGCATGTTAGGATCTTCTTTTCTCACTTCATTTACAATGGTACTAATTTGGGCAAAACTTCCATCCGTATTAGCGACATCAGTGGCATAATCCCAAGGCATGTAGCGGCCATGGATATCAGATGTTCCTAAGATGGTTAATTTTTTTTCAGTAGCCACGGCTTCTTTCTTAGAAGTCTTAGCCTCATTTTTCTTTGTAGAACATCCTGTTAATACTAACGAACAGGTTAATGCGAGTGCTAGTGATACATATCTTTTTTTCATTTTGCTCCCCCTTTAGAATTGATAACAAATCAAATTGTAAGCGTTTTTATAGGTATTTTCAACCTTTATTAGACAATGTTTTTAAAATAGTCTAAAAAGAGAGCGTTTGTTGCAAGAGTTATGATAGATTTTTTTGAAAGCGTTATATTAAAATAGTTGGTTTAGAGGTATAATAAATTAAAGGAGGGATTATTATGCCAGAAATTGTAAGAATACCTGATAATTATCGCTCATCAAGTGTTATGGACAATATTGTATTGCCCTCAGATAAAGCAGCTGAAAGTAAGCAAGTGGCACAAGCTATAATGAGTGCGCAACGTGAAAAAAATAAGAACTTGATAGAGATAGATGATTCAAAAGATAAAAAACGTAAAGGTCGTCGTAAAGAACAGGACCAACATGAAAAAGAATAAAGGAGTGTGATGGCGATGGATATTAGAATAGAAAAAACAATGAAGTCGATATGGCTAGCGGTATTAGTATGGGGAGTAGTTACTTTAGTTCTTCCGTATTTATTCTTTGGTTTTCAAAGAGTGATATTTTTTAATCTTTTACTAGATCCCAATTTGTGGGAATCAGGTATTTTAATAGTATTAGCGAGCTATAATTTGAAAATTTGGAAGTAAAAAAGAAGACTTGCCGTGAGGCGAGTCTTCTTTTTATTTTAGAACGGTATTAAGCTTTGTTAATAAATTTAATAAGTCGTTATAGTCAATATTGGGGGCTTTTTCGCTTACCTGTGCATAGATTTTTTCTGCTATAAGAGGTAATTCTTTTTTTAGTTTTTTTCCTTCATCAGTTAGTTTCAGAACCATAACACGTTCATCTTCTTTAGAACGAACCCGTGTTACCAGTTGTTGCTTTTCTAGTTTTTTTAGAAGTGGACTTAGAGTTCCAGAGTCTAAAAAAAGCTGCTCTCCGAGTGAACGAACGGACATTCCATCTTCAATAGCGAGCATGGCAATAAAACCTGTGTAGGTTAATTGATAAGGATCTAAAAGTGGTTTATATAAGCGAATAATTTCTTTTGATGCAACGTAGAGTTGGAAACAGATACTTTGATCTAGTGCTTTATTTTCTGAAGTCATAAGTACGCTCCTAGCATATGATATAGACTCAGTGTAATTAAAATAAAAATTAATGTCAAATCTAATTGAGCGGAAAAAGCCTTTATCGATTGATTGATTGAGATGTAACACCCATCCAATTTCCTAGATAAGAATGCTGAGCTAAGTCCGAACTTGAAAGCCATTCCTCATCTTGATTAATAATAACCACATCACCAGTGGGGAAATCTGAAAGTATGGTTTGTTTTTCTTCCGTAGCTGATTTTGGCTCCTTCTGTTTAATAGGGGCTAGGGTAGTCGGGTCCACTTCGAAAGGGACTGGTAGTGTTGATGATTTATTCTTATTATGAATAGGTTTATCAGGCAAAAGGATTGCTTCCTGTTCAGTGATTGCAGTTGGAGCACTTATAAGTGATTCTGAAATAGTGGGGATAGGCTCAAAAGTATGAGAGGGTTGAGGTGTATCCGCACTCCCTTCAATTATGACCGTTACTTCATCTTGATCTAGAGTAATTCCATAAGCTTGTTGAGTAAAACTTAATAAAGCTAGACTAGAAACTAAAAGTGTCGTACGTTTCATTCGCTACATCCCCTTTCTAATATCAATTAAAGTATCTCCAAATAGGCGCCAATCGTTTATAGAAGGTGGATCCTTCCAAATAATTTGAGGTGTATTAATTTGATAATTGGCAAAATCTGAAACATATAAATTAGTATCGTCAGTTACTTCGTCATCAAAAATGACTTTAAGAGCATCGAAAGCACTGATTTTATTTTTGATGTGCTTTGAGTAAGTCAGGCTTCTAGAAAAATCAACACAAATATGTAGTGGCAACTGAAAAGCGTTATCGGGAACATGTGTCACAATTAAAAATAACAAGTCATAAAAAAGAGAAAATGATTCTGAAGGTAGTTCATTCTGATTATTTTGAGCAAGAATAAACTCACTAATAAGTTGACTTTCTGTGACGTAAAGTTCAGTGAATTGCTGATTAATGAGATCATTATTAAAGCTGTCTGTATGATAATTAAATAGAGTATGTTTTAAAAATGAAGCAGAAGTTTCTTGAGTTAATTTAGCTTCAGCTAGTTGAAACACTTCCTCGGAGTTACAAGCACTTCTCATGTGTGAGATAAACCCGGATGTTTGAGTTGTCAGCTTAGAAGACATAGTAAAACCTTCCAATGTGCTGGAATCAGTGAATAAAGATTCTGCTACTATAAATTCGATTAAATATAACACTTCCATATGAGTTTCTTGTTCGGATAATGCAGGGAAAAGTTGTTTGAACGTTGAAAATAAGATGGAGTATAAACGATCAGAAGAACAACTAGTTCCTTTTTTAAATGTGAGAGTGTCGGCTGGTTCAATCACAAACCCTTGTTTGATACGTATTAGAGATACTGAAATAAAGTATTCTAATTTTAATTTCATACTGTTTGAGGAAGGTATATCCAGTAGTTTAACTAAAGCGTGTATCAAAAGATGAGCTGATTTTAATATAGATTTATCAAAAGGAGATTCAATTCCTTTAAAGAAAAAAAGCAACAACTCAAATGTTTTTAAGCGAATAGAACGTTCTGATCCAGTAAGTTTTTGATTGTAAATCTTAATAGTGAAAGGGTCTAATTGTTGGTTAAGTTTTTTTGTAAGTTTATAGGCACTGGCTTGGCTTATACCTATTTCTTTAATTTTGAGCGGGAAATTATGATCACCGTTGTAAAAAAACATATAAATTTTAAATAGTGGCGATAATTTTAGGTAATAAAGTTTGAACTTATTAATTAATTCGTTAGTAATACCATAAGCTGTTACGTTTTTATTCGGCAACAATTTGATAGTACCTGAACTAAAACGAGAAAGTTCATCAGAAAGTTCTTCTATGGTATTACTTGTTTTAAAAGTAGACAAGTTTAACAGTTCCTCTAGTTGCCAAAGAGGAATAATAGTATCAATATTATTTTCCAAAAAATCAAGTAACGTTAGTTTATCTTGATTATTTTGAGTGAGTAAATTTAGCATAGTATCATCCTCGAATAGTTTATATAAGTAGTATACTATATTAATAGAGTAGAAAATGTGCATGTTTTTTATTGATTTATAAAAAATTATGTACTTTAGATAAAAAAGTAGAAAATATATTGTAAAAAGGGTGGTTTTAAGATCTATCAAGAGATATTATGTATTATATAGATGGGTTAAATGTTTATTTTTGAACAAACGTCTATAAAGTGATTGTTTATTATTTTAATAACAAAATAAGGAGGAATAGAAATGAGAAAGAAATGGTTTAATATCATGATGGTTGGATTACTCATATTTTCTAACTTAGTTGGGAGTATTTCAATTGTAAAAGCAGCAACTAACCATGATTATATGACAAGTTCTGATTTTCAAAGAGAAGATGGGACGCCAATTGGAGATGGCGAAACTGTTGGAATTTATGAAGATACTCGAGTTGAGTATACGTGGGAGATTCCTAATGGAGATACTATTGAAGAGGGAGATACGATGACGTTTCCCTTTCCAGAAAAATTAAAAGCGACAAGTGGTACAAATTTTGATGTTACAGATTCTGAGGGGAATGTTATTGGTAAAGCAACTGTTGATCCAGCTAGCGGGCAAGTCGTTGTGACTTTTACTGATTATTATCAAAAAAATCCACAAGAGAATCGTAAAGGACGTATTTACTTTACTACAAGATGGAACGGCGTGAATGAAGGTGAAGAAATTGAAATCAACATTGGTGAAGAAGGTTCTACAACTATCAATGTTGGTGGCTCAGGTAGTATTGAAGAAGGAGAGCAATTAGGGAAGTGGGGAAATACTTTAATAGAAGAAGGCCAAACTGATTGGGTTGTTCGAATTAATTATGCTGGAAAAGAAATTAAAAATGCAGTTTATACAGATACTCTAGGTCCCAATCAAGAAATGTTGACTACAGATTTTTATGCTAATTATGGTTACTACGATGAAAATAATAAATTTATTCCTGTAACAGCAGTTGATCCAAATAATATTCATATTTCGGATTCAGGTTTTGTGATTGAGCTGGGGGATTTAAAACAACCAAATGTATCTGTTGAAGTTTATTATAGAGCAAGAATTACAGATGATGGTGCTTCTAAAGAGTATACAAATAAAGGAGAATTAACAGGTACAGATATTGAAGACCAAAATGTTGAAAGTGTTACCCCTGAAGTAAGTGGTGGTGGCACAGGTGAAGGGAATAATCTAGGGAATATTAACATCATAAAAACAGATGAAGCGACAGGTGATGTGTTAGCCGGAGCGGAATTTGAAGTGAGAAACAGTGAAGGTGAAGTAGTTGATACCTTAACAACAGCTGAAAATGGTAAAGCAGGATTGAAGAATTTACCATTAGGCGACTACACAGTAGTAGAAACAAAAGCACCAGATGGTTATGAATTAGATGATACAACTCACCCTGTATCAGTTGTTAAAGGTGAAGGTGGTAATACAGTACAAGTAGACATTACGAATAAGAAATCACCAATCCCACCAGTTGTTCCAGAATTAGAAGTTGGATCACTGGAAATCACAAAAACAGATGAAGCGACAGGCGATGTGTTAGCCGGAGCGGAATTTGAAGTGACAAACAGTGAAGGTGAAGTAGTTGATACCTTAAAAACAGATGAAAATGGTAAAGCAAGCTTGAAGAATTTACCATTAGGCGACTACACAATCGTTGAAACGAAAGCACCAAAAGGGTACGAATTAGATAAAACAGAACATAAAGTAAGTATCGTATCAGGAGAAACAGCAACACCAGTACAAGTTGATATTACGAATAAAAAATCACCAGTTCCACCAGTAAACCCAGAATTAGAAGTTGGGTCACTAGAAATCACAAAAACAGATGAAGCGACAGGCGACGTATTAGCCGGAGCGGAATTTGAAGTGAGAAACAGTGAAGGTGAAGTAGTTGATACCTTAAAAACAGATGAAAATGGTAAAGCAAGCTTAGGTAATTTACCACTGGGCGACTACACAATCCTAGAAACAAAAGCACCAAAAGGGTACGAATTAGATAAAACAGAACATAAAATAAGTATCGTATCAGGAGAAACAGCAACACCAGTACAAGTTGACATTACGAATAAAAAATCACCAGTTCCACCAGTTAATCCAGAATTAGAAGTTGGGTCACTAGAAATCACAAAAACGGATGAAGCGACAGGTGATGTGTTAGCCGGAGCGGAATTTGAAGTGAGAAACAGTGAAGGTGAAGTAGTTGATACCTTAAAAACAGATGAAAATGGTAAAGCAAGCTTAGGTAATTTACCACTGGGCGACTACACAATCCTAGAAACAAAAGCACCAAAAGGGTACGAATTAGATAAAACAGAACATAAAATAAGTATCGTATCAGGAGAAACAGCAACACCAGTACAAGTTGACATTACGAATAAAAAAATACCAGTTCCACCAGTAAACCCAGCAGGTTCATTCAAAGTTATCAAAGTAGATGATAAAACAGGTGAACGATTAGCTGGAGCTGAGTTTGATGTTATTGATAGTGAAGGAAAAGTTGTAGATCATATTGTAACAGATGAAAGTGGTGAAGCTTGGACTAAAAAATTACCTTATGGTGAGTATAGTTTAGTAGAAACAAAAGCTCCTAAAGGGTACCTTTTAGATGGAAAAAGAGTTCCTGTAACTTTAAATAGTGAAACTGGAGATTTGGTAACAGTCACTATCAAAAATACGAGAAAACCTAAGGATCCAAAAGATCCAAAAGATCCAAAAGATCCAAAAGATCCGAAAAAACCAGGTAAACCTAATTATCCAAAAGAGCATGATGTTAAGCCTAAACCAGGTTCTAAGTACCCAATCAAACTTTTACCTCAGACAGGCGAAAAATCAGATGCTATTTTAGGTCTATTAGGTATTGGGGTTACAAGTATTGCAGGAGCGGTGTATATTTTTAATAAGCGTCGCTAATGGAAAAAGGTTGTCTTTTAAAAGACGGCCTTTTTTATGTGTTAAATAAAAGTAGTTATACTTGCTAAACACAATTAGATTGTGTACAATCTAATTTATCAACTAGAAAGAAGGTTAGTGTGATGAAAAAAGTGTATACAACGAAAGTTATCAATACAGGCGGTCGATCTGGTGAAGTTCATTCGGTAGATGGCGGACTAAAATTGACAATTTTGCCACCAGGTAAAAAAGCGGAGGGCGCGACTAATCCTGAGCAACTATTTGCCGCAGGTTATAGTGCCTGTTTCAATAGTGCCTTAGATTATGTAAAACAACATAAAGGTGTTACTCGTGCTTCGACGATTAGCGCAAGTGTTAGCTTATACAATGTTAGCCAATCAGACTTGCCAGATGTTCAATTAGGGATCGAAATAGAAGGGCATATTGAAGGCTTAAATATAACTGAAACTCAAGAGTTATTAGAATTAGCACATCAAACGTGTCCCTATTCAAAAGCAGTAAAAGGAAACTGTGATGTTACGGTTAAAGCCGTTTAAAAATTAAATTATAAAATGGAAGAGGTAATGACAAATGACTAATACAAAAACGAATGATTTTAATGAGATTGTTTTCGGAAGAAAATCAATCCGAGCATATGATGAAACAGTAAAAATCTCACAAGAAGAAATGTTAGAAATGATTGCAGAAGCAACAAAAGCACCATCTTCTGTTAACATGCAACCTTGGCGTTTTGTTGTAGTAGAATCAGAAGAAGCAAAAGCTAAATTACTACCGCTTGTTCGTTTTAATGGCAATCAAAATAACACATCTTCAGCAATGGTTTTAATCTTTGGTGATATGAACTGTCACGAATATGGTGAAGAAATTTATGGTCAAGCTGTTGCTGAAGGAAAAATGCCTTCAGAAGTAAGAGATCAACAGTTAGCAGCGATCTTACCTTATTATCAAAACTTCACGAAACAAGAAATGAATGACGTTGTTAAAATTGATTCAAGTTTAGCAGCAATGCAGTTTATGTTAGTGGCACGTGCTCATGGCTATGATACAAATGCTATTGGTGGCTTTGAAGCAGATCAATTGGCTGAAGCTTTTGATATGGATAAAGAACGTTATGTTCCTGTGATGATTTTATCAGTGGGTAAAGCAGTAGACCAAGGCTATGAGTCAGTTCGATTAGCAGCAGACAAAGTGACAACATTCAAATAGGAAGAAGGCGATAGTATGAAAGTGATTAATGCTACTTTTTTCATTAAAGAAGAGAAACGTGAAGCCTTTTTAGAAAAAGCTCAGACCTTAATTGCCTCGTCACGAGCAGAAGAAGGGTGCCTAGCTTACGATTTATATGAATCAACAACTGAAAAGAATAAATTTGTAATGGTTGAGCAGTGGCGTGATGATGAAGCGGTTGCTTCTCACAATCAAACAGAAGCGTTACAAGATTTATTTAAAGTAATGCCTGACTATGCATCGAAAGAAACACAACTTATTATGACGGATGCCTAAAATAAAAGCCTCTTCCTTAGTTAAAGGAAGAGGCTTTTATTGCGATTAAACATCTTTAAGTTGTGCCACTACTTTTTCTGGAATAGACTGGTTAGTCGCTAAGACACCAGCGACCGTTCCGAAGTGTTTTGGAATTTTTAAATCATTCAAATTAGGAAGGGTTTCTAAGTCGATAGTCTCGACTTTATTTTGACTGATTTTTTCTTTGAAGTCAGGTTCAACGATGGCAACAGAAGCTAAGGCGACTAAATCACCGTAATTTAAAGCATCTAGCGCTTTTTCAGGGCTTGTAATATCGCCTACGACAATTTGTTTTGCTCGGTTAGCAATCGTGTTATGAATAACTTGATTAATTGGTTCACCTAAGTGTGAGCCAGCACGATCCTTCATAGCATAACCATTAGGGCCTCCTAAAGAAATATGGATATAGTCAACACCTAATGCGGCGATTTCATCTATTAGATAAAGTGAGTCATCCAGTGTGTAGCCCATATCTTTGCCATGAACTTCTTCTGGGCTAATGCGGTAGCCTAAAATAAAAGGTGTCGTTGCTTCTTCAGCAATTACTTTTTTGATAGCTTTAACAATCTCTAGTGCAAATTTTGCACGTTTTTCTAAAGTTCCGCCCCATTCATCTGTACGAGTGTTAGAAAGTGTTGAGAAAAATTGTTGAATAAGATAGTGATTGGCACCGTGGATTTCCACACCGTCAAAACCTGCCTTAATGGCACGAGAAGTGGCGTCGGCGAATGATTGGATCATCGCAGTAATTTGCTCATTAGACAAAGCGGTTGTTGGATAATCTAAAAAAGAGAATTGAGCATCACTTGGCCCGTAAGCTAAGCCTTTATCTTGGTAACTGTAAACCGCTTGGCGGCCAGGATGAAATACTTGTAAAACAGCTTTGGCACCGTCCTGTTTCATTGTAGTGGCAAGTTGCGTTAAGCCAGGTAGATAGCTGTCATCAAGACTTGCTAATCCATGACCAAAAGCATTACCAAAATCAGCAACAGCTGTCGCGCCTGTGATTAATAGGGAAGCTGTTTTAGAGCGGCGATTAAAATAAGCTAAGTCATCTTCGCCAACATACCCTTCATAAGAAGAGCCTTCTGCAACCATTGGAGCCATTACAAATTTCGAGTCTAATGTAGTACCGTTATTGAATTGTAGTTCGGATAATAATGATTGAAACATCGTCATAGAAAAATCCCCCTTTTATTTAGTACAGATGTTATTGTACAATGAACAAACTAGAGAAGTAAGTAGGTACTTTTTTGTACGGTAGGTACTAATAAGTACCTATAAAAATTCAACATATATAAGGAGGTTATACCCATGAAGAAAACCTATACGATTGCAGTAGAAGCAACCTTAGATATTATTGGAGGGAAGTGGAAGCCAGTTATTATTTGTCATTTACGACAAGGCACGCTCAGAACAAGTGAGTTACGACGACGAATTCCAAAAATCACGCAAAAAATGTTAACGCAGCAACTGCGTGAATTGGAAAGTGATAACATCGTTTCAAGGAAAGTCTATAATCAAATCCCCCCAAAGGTTGAGTATGCTTTGACAGAACAAGGCCAGTCTTTGGGGAAATTAATGAGCTGTATGTCGGAATGGGGCAAGAAAGCAATTAACGAACGGATAGCAGCAGGTGAAGAAATTGAGCTGCTAGATGAAAAGTTTTAAATTACTTGAGTGGAAACATCTTGTAACCACAGATGATATTTTCTTTCCGAATAAAAGGTAGATGTGCTTGCATGACATAACTTGGGAAAATAGAAGTTTCAACTGTTCCATTATGGACATGTTCAACTAACCGTGCGATATCAGGTTCCGTATAAGGTGGAAGTGGGACCGTGATAGGAGGCATTAAGAATTGGAAATCATTAAAGTCAATAAAGATAGGATTGAACTCATCCACATTGTATTCCAGTTCTAAGATGCAGGCCCCTTTCTTTGTAATAGCATTCCAAAAACCACCTACAGCCGGTTCTTTTTCAACCATCAACTGTTGGAATGACTCAATATCAGGTATTTCAAATAAATTAGAATCATTACTCTGAGCGAAGGCAAAAACTAATCCAGGTAAATTAGTAGAGTTATGTGCATTGAATGACTCTAAAAATAAACTGTATAAATCCATTAATTCAGGGAGTTCTTGAAGATAGGTACTTTTCTTAAAATCAGCAATATAACTATCTTCTTTCATAATAATATCAAGTACTTCTTTAGGTTGGACTGTCCAAAATTTCATATAGTTCCTCCATTTATAAGGTGCGTTTTTCTCAATTATACCACGAGCCAATCATGATAGTTTACGAGCTTACGATAATTAGAAAAGAGTCAGACCTTAGTCTGAACTTTAGGCTAGTTTCTTGTATTCGGCTAGCGAGATGGTATGATAAAGGTATAGGATAGGTTGGTTTAAGACTATCGAATCTGGCTAAGGATGTGATACGATGAGATTTATCGGAAATATTTTATGGTTGCTATTTGGAGGTTTTACAGGAGCAATCGGTTGGTTTTTAGCAGGTGTACTTTGGTGCATCAGTATTATTGGAATTCCGGTAGGGTTACAGTGCTTTAAATTTGCACAACTCAGCTTATGGCCATTTGGGAAAGAAATCATCACAAGTACATCTGGTGGTTCTTTGATTTTGAATATTATTTGGATAATTATTTCAGGCTTACCTTTGGCGATTGCTCACTTTATTAGTGGTGTATTACTAACTATTACAATTATTGGGATACCGTTTGCTAAACAATCGTTTAAATTAGCCCGTCTAGCGTTAATGCCTTTCGGAGCAAAAGTTGTCAATTCAAGATACTACTATTAAAAAAGAGACTTTT
The DNA here is from genome assembly GCF_003987565.1 of Vagococcus fessus. Classification (GTDB taxonomy): domain Bacteria; phylum Bacillota; class Bacilli; order Lactobacillales; family Vagococcaceae; genus Vagococcus_D; species Vagococcus_D fessus. The sequence continues at coordinate 638,378 of NZ_NGJY01000002.1, read as the reverse complement.
CGAAGTCTTTTTTTTATTACAAAAATAACGTTATTGATATATTATCTTAACTTTACATCTCGTTTAATTAACGGTACCATTTAAAAGTGATTAAAAGATAAGGTGTGAAGGGGAATAGAAAGTTGAAGAATAAAAAAATAACATACCTACTCTCGACTATAGCAGCCCTTGTGATTGGTATTGGTGGAAGCGTCTATGTTATCAGACAAGAAAGACTACAAAAAAAGGTCGAGCAATCGGAACTCAAACAAATAGAACAAGAGTTACAACACTTTGAACAAGAACCATCAGATATGAAAAAATGGAAAGATTTAAAGAAATTAATTAAAGAAGAACTACGATATAAAAATCGACATCAGGTTGATTGGAGAGTAGTTGAAGCGTTTGAAAAATCTATTGCTAAAGAAAAGGACTATTTTAATAGTAGAAAACTTCTTATTGAAAAATGATGTAGAGTGACAGAAAAGGTCTAACTTATAGCCATGAGTTAGGCTTTTTTAGTTATAATTAGAAATTAAGTTTACAAATATTGATATAAAAGATACTATAAATAGACAGAATAAGAGTAAAGGGTGTGGCTTAAATGTTTGATTATCAAGAGTATTTAGAAAAAGGAAATGCTTTATCTTTTGAAGAGGCATTGGAGATGTACAATAAAATTCACGGTTCAGCGGACAGTGAAGACGAAGATTTTAATTTTCTATGGTCATCTGTGATTGAAGCGGCAAGTGATTATGTCAAAAAACGTAATGACTGGTTAACGTATACAATAGAACAAAAGCAACAAATGGATGCCTCACGTACGGCACAGCATAATGCATTTATGGCAACCTTACAACCTTTAGCACGTTATATGACAATGAAAGAATGGGATGCAACTTGGTATGATACGTTAATTAACGTGGATCATGAGCGTCAAAAACAAGGTGATTTCGCTGGTTATCTTTTATGTATCGGATGTATAAAAGCGAGATAGGGTTTAATCTAAACTTACTAACGAATGGAGAGCGTTAAATGGAATATAAGGTTGGAAGATTACTTGGGAATAAACCTAAAGAGGGCGTCCTAACAGCTATAACGGCTAAACTAAAAGATGGTGATATTATCAAGTTGACATCTGATATTATGGATAGTGTTTCACTTCGTGCGGCAGTGACAATTGACGGTCAAGGTCATACTATTCATATTGAAGAGGGCTCAGCAGGTCTTAATCTTCATCATCATTGTACAATTAAAAATTGTCATTTTTTGGGAGAAACGAAGACGAACGCAATTATCTCAAGAAAACCGGGGCTTGTACTAACCCTTGAAAATTGTACGTTTTCACATAAAGAAGAGGGGGATTATTCACCATCACTCTATACAGCCCAACCCCTGAAGCAGTTAGTTACAAATGAGGTTGTTATGGATTATGGTCAAATAAATGCAAGTAGCGTTATTGGGACATCTTTTAAACTAGGTAATCCTCAACATAAAAACTATTCTTACATTAACACTAAAGCTCAAGATGATAGTCTGATTGCATCAGAGCTTCACTTAGATAAATTAGAAGTTGTGAAGACAAATATTCGAGGATATGGTCATATTGGTGAGCTTCAGTCATTAGAATCTTCAGTTCGTCCGCAAGGCAACACGCTAACACTTGATAAATATGCCTTGTCACTAGCATTAGATAGTGAGTATCAGTTGAAACAAGAGGTCTTAACAGGGTTAATCGTTTTAGGAAGTCTTACGATAAATCAGGTTGTCACGCCAGAATTTTCAGAGCAAGAGCAAAAACGTATGCTGGAACAAGTCAAAGTCTTTAAGGTCAATACAGATAATCCAAATGACAAGGTATTAATTGGTGGGACATGGTCAGCTGGTGCAAAATGGTTAAACCAGATTTGGTCGGGAGAAGTTAAGTTCTTAAATTATACTGATGTGAATACTTGGTGGATTGCAAAGGATAGCATTTCGTACGCTTGGGAAAATTCTAGTGTTAAATTTAGAGAAGATTTTGAACGTCAACCAGTCGAACCAGTTGTTCAGGTAGAAGAAAAGCCCGTTAATCAATCGGCAGAGGACAAGTTGGAAGAGATGATAGGGCTAGAAGATGTTAAGAAGAAAGTGAAAACTTATGTCTACACAAATATTGCCAATAAAAAAAGAAAAGAAATGGGGCAACCTGTAACTGCGAACAGCCTTCATTTAATATTTGGTGGCAGTCCAGGTACCGGGAAAACAGTTGTCGCAAGATTATTAGCAGATATATTGTATGAGCATGGTATTAGTCAAACAAATAAGATGGTAGAAGTAACTGTTAAAGATATGATTGGTCAATATTTAGGTCAAACCTCACCGAAAACGCACGAGTTGATTGAATCAGCTAGAGGTGGTGTATTATTTATTGACGAAGCGTATGAATTAATTCCTGAAAATCAAAATGATACATATAAAAAAGAAGCCATTACCACATTGATAGCGGATATGGAAAATTACCGTTCAGATCTCATTGTGATTATGGCAGGTTATACAGCAGAGATGCAAACCTTAATGCAAAGTAATCCAGGGTTGGCGAGTCGCTTTATTAATAAGATTGAGTTCCCTGATTATACAGCAGAAGAATTGATTGCTATTGCTGAATTGGAACTGAAAAAACAAGGCCAACTTTTAGAAGAAGATGCTAAACAGGTCTTAGAGAGTTTTATCATTCAAGAAAAACAAGCGGGACGCGTTGATGGTAATGGTCGTTGGGTTAGAAATATTTTACAATTTATCGGTCAAGCGAGAGATATGAGAATCGTAATGGATGGATCTATTGAACAGGATGATAGAGCAGTTAGCATCATTAAAGAGTGTGATGTTTTAGAAGGCAGTCAAGCAAACTAAAGTTCAGGAGGATACAAGAGTGAAAGATAGATATTTCATAGTAAAAGAACGAGATAGTGGTGGTGGACTTTTAGGGTTTGCTCTTATAATAGCGTTTGTGATTGCATTATTAATTATTGCCATTCCTTTAGCGATTCTTTGGTATGTTGTTTTCACCAAACATTTTTTTGGTAAGTATTATAATGCTATAGCTAATTCATTAAGTAGCGTAAAAAAATGGAGCATTATGGTTTGGGCAGTTTTAGTTTATATTGCAGCATTTATGAGTCAAAGTAGTGCAACCATTTGGGAAGTTGAAATGCAACCCTTTTTACCAATTGGGACACTTGTAATTATCGCAGTCATTGGGTTAGATTATTTCTATCTTAAAAATAAAGGCTTGAACCCGTGGTCAGGAACTGAAAAAGTCAGAAGTAAATCAGTAGCGAAAGCGTTAGGTTTAGCTGAACTGTTATTTCTAGGTGCCTTTGTGATAAGTGGGATTGTGATGCAAGTGATTGTGGTTCCTCTGATTATTTCAGTTGGAGTAGGACTTATTAGTTACTTTATTATTGAAAACTTTTTATAAAATCTGCGTTAGAGGTGCTTAGATGATGAACAAGGAAACAGAAGAATCAAGACAATTACTGACAACCAACAGTCCAACCTTAACTGTGGAGTCGCTGGAAGCCTATCAATCGCTAATGATTTATTACCAGTCAGCAATTGATGAGGTAGAAACAAAGTTAAAAATTATTGATAGAGAATTAAATAATAATGAAATCATTGGCCGTACGAATACCATTCATACTATTCAGTGTCGTGTAAAATCATTTAAGAGTTTGGTTGCTAAACTAGAGAAACGTGATGTGGCATTTACAGCAGAGAATGCCTCGAAAGAATTAACTGATATTGCAGGAATCCGTGTGATTTGTGCGTACGTGGATGATATTTATATGGTGCTAAAATCACTTAGCCAACAAGCTGACGTGGCGATTATCGAAGTGAAAGATTACATTAAAGATCCGAAACCAAGTGGCTATCGTAGTGTTCATGTAATCTTAGAAGTGCCTGTATTTTTCTTGAAAGAAACTAAATACATCAAAGTGGAAGTTCAATTTAGAACGATTGCCATGGATTATTGGGCAAGTTTGGAGCATGGTTTAAGATACAAACATGACGTACCTGATACAACTTTAACCAAACGACTAGAAGCAACGGCAACCCGCATCTCAGAATTAGAAGAAGAGATGCTTTCAATCCGAAAAGGAATTGAAGGCGAATAATTATAAATTTAGACAACAAAAAGAGCAACCTGTCAATCAGACAGGCTGCTCTTTTTTGTTAGGTTGCTTTAAAATAAAGGGTGACATAGTGTTGGTAGTTTAATATGTCTTCTGAAGGTAGACTAAATTTGTACAAACTATAAAACTCAGTAGCTGAAGAATCTGCGAGTGATTCAGTTATTAAATTCTCAATAGTAGCGTGTAGTTCTAATAGATGACCTAATGTATGAGGGAAGGTAGTAGTTTTTTCTTTAAATGAAATACCATCGCCTGTAATGGAAAGTACATCATCGGTTAAGGGCATAATACTCCATTGGTTTAATTTTAGTGGGTCAATATTTTTAAAGGGGCTTTTTGATATTAAAAAGAGAGCGTTGACATTTGTGGAAACGCTTGTATAATATTAGTTGGATAGTGATTGTTTAATTACAAGCTAGACCTAGAGTTTAACCGAAGCACCCTTGTGTAAAAATTAGGGTATTAAGGGGGGCTCTAGGTCTTTTTTATTGGAGGAGAGTGTGTCATGCGTATTAAGCAGGTGTTAAATAATAATGTAGCACTCATAGAAAATCAATCAGGTGAAGAGGTAATTGTATGGGGGAAAGGACTGGCCTTTAAAAAATCTCCTGGTGATTTAATAGAGAAGGGCATTATAGAGAAAGTATTTCCTGCATCAGAAGCTAATATATTTTTTAAGTTACAAGAGACAATGTCTGAAATTCCAGAGAAGTACTTTGAAACAATTAATGTGTTGTTTGAAACAGAATCAGATGAAATAAGATTGAATGGTAGTTTATTTTTATCTTTGAGTGATCATATCTATTCTGCTGTACAACGATACGAATCGGGTATGGAAATTAGAAATCCATTACTCTTTGAAATAAAAAAAATATATCCTAACGAGTTTGAAATAGGATTAAAAGCTTTAAGTTTGATTAAGGCTAATTTGGGTGTTAGTTTTTCAGAGGATGAGGCAGCATTCATAGCCATGCATATTATTAATGTAGGTGTAGGTTCAAAAGTAAGTGATGAAAGTGGTATATCTGCGTATAAAGTAACTTCATTAGTCCAAGAAATGCTAAAGCTTATTCGACATTTTTTTAAAACGGTTATTGATGAGAAATCAGATTATTATTCACGCTTTTTAACGCACCTTAATTTCTTTTCTCAACGTATTATAAAAAATAGACCTCATGAAAATGAAGTCGACAAAGAACTATATGAAATTGTAAAAAAGAAATATCCAAATGCTTTTGACTGTGTTGAAATGTTAAGTACGTTTATAGAGACAGAATACAACTATTATATTTCAGAAGATGAGGCGTTATACTTAACCGTGCATATTCAACGAATGATCTATGGTCGGTCTTAGACCTGTCATAAGTTGTGTATATAAAATTAAATTAATAAGGAGGACAATCACGTAACTGGATAGTGACATTAAGTTGGCTAGACCTTCAGAATTTTAAAAATGGAGGGAATTGAAAATGAGTAAGTATGAAGAATTATCAAAAAAAATAATTAAAAATATTGGTGGAAAAGAAAACATCAGAAGTCTGACACACTGTGTGACGCGTTTACGATTTATTTTAAATGATGAGAGTAAAGCAAATGATGACGTTTTAAAAAATATGGATGGTGTCATTACTGTAATGAAATCAGGTGGTCAATATCAAGTGGTTATTGGTAATCACGTTCCCGATGTTTTCGCAGAGGTAAGTGATTTAGCAGGGATTTCTGAAAATCAACCAGTAGGTGAAACAGCGGATAATCGCTCAGTATTTGACAAGTTCGTCGATGTTATTTCAGGTATATTCCAACCTGTTTTAGGTATTATGGCTGCAGCAGGTATGCTAAAGGGATTTAATATTATGTTTGAAGCGACGGGTTTATACACAGATACAAGTGGAGCCTATCAATTATTTAATGCTATGTCAGATGCTTTATTTATGTTTTTACCTGTTTTTTTAGGGTATACAGCAGCTCGAAAATTTGGACTAAAGCCAATGGTAGGACTCTTAATAGGTCTAGCATTATGTTATCCTTCTATTCAATTAGGACATTTATCATCAGCGGGTGAACCACTGTACACACTATTTACTGATACATTATTTGAATCACCAATTTATTTAGAATTTTTTGGTATTCCGATTATCAACATGGACTACACTTCTAGCGTATTACCAGTTATTTTGATTGTCTATATGGCATCTAAAGTTCAAAAGGGATTAGAAAAAGTTATTCCAGATGTTTTAAAATTATTTGTTGTGCCATTATTAACAGTTGTTATTGCAATGACAGTAGGTTTTTTAGTAATAGGTCCAGTTGCGACATATGCTTCAAATATGATTGCTGAGGGTGTGATGTTAGTTCGTAGCTTTAGTCCGATTTTATCAGGTGCACTAGTAGGTTTCTTCTGGCAAATCTTAGTCATCTTTGGGTTACATTGGGGAATTATTCCATTATATGTTAATAATATTATGACATTGGGTTATGATAACGTCATGATGCCATTTTTTGCAACGACATTTGCTCAAACGGCAGTTATCTTTGCTATTATGTTGAAAACCAAAGATAAGCAATTAAAAGCTTTAGCGGCACCATCTGTCATTTCAGGAATATTTGGTATTACAGAACCAGGAATTTATGGGATTACTTTACCAAGAAAAAAACCATTTTTAATTAGTTGCATTGCTTCGGGTGTGGCAGGAGCATACTATGGTTATGCTGATTTACGTGAGTATATATTTGGTGGGATGGGAATATTTGAATTTCCTGCAATGATTAATCCGGAAACGAAAAGTATGGCGGATATCAAGACAGCAGTAATAGGGCTTATTATTGCTGTTATTATAGCGTTTGTTTTAACGATGGTTACATTTAAAGATGATGAAAAATTAGTAGTTGAAAGTAGTAATGGATTAATAGAAAAAGAGTCTCCTAGTCTTCAAAAAGGTGAAGTTTTTAGTCCTATAACGGGGGAAGTTATCGAATTATCTAAAGTTGAAGATGCTGCATTTTCTGGTGGATTATTAGGAAAAGGCGTAGGGATAATCCCAACAGAAGGGGAGGTAGTAGCACCTTTTGATGGAACAGTAGCTACTATATTTCCTACTAAGCATGCGATTGGGCTAATTTCTGAGGAGGGGTTAGAAGTTCTTATTCATATTGGTTTAGATACAGTTGAATTAGATGGTGAAGGTTTTGAAACGTTTGTATCACAAGGTGATGAGGTGAAAAAGGGTCAAAAATTAGTAGATTTTGATAGTGATTTTATCATTAAAAAAGGTTATTCAATTCAAACACCAATAATTATTACAAATTCAGCAGATTATCTGGATATATTACCAAGTGATAAAAAAGAAATTAGTCAAGGTGAACGTTTGATATCAGCTATTGTTTAAAGGATGACAGAAATAAGGAGGAATAAGGATGACATTACGAAATGATTTTTTATGGGGTGGAGCAACAGCAGCCAATCAGTGTGAAGGTGCTTACAATAAAGGGTGTAGAGGGTTAAGTAATATGGATTTTGTTCCAACAGGTAAAGATCGTGAGCGTTTTTTAGTCGAGGGGCCACTAGAATTTAAAGATAACCCTGAGTATTACTATCCCTCTAGAAAAGCTATTGATATGTACAGTCATTATGAAAGTGATTTAGAATTATTTTCTGAAATGGGATTTAAAGCGTATAGGATGTCATTATCTTGGTCACGTATTTTTCCAAATGGTGATGAATGTGAGCCAAATAAGGAAGGATTAGCATTTTATAGGTCTATCTTTAAAAAATGTAAAGAACTTGGAATTGAACCAGTAGTGACTATTTGTCATTTCGATTGTCCAGTTCACCTTATAGAGACATACGGTTCTTGGACAAACCGTAAGATGATTGATTTTTACTTGAATTTTTGTGAAGTTATTTTTAAAGAATACAAAGGCTTGGTTAACTATTGGTTGACATTCAATGAAATAAATATGATATTACATGCACCATACATGGCGGCAGGGGTTCGAGTTTTACCTACAGATAATCGTGAGGCTATTATATACTCAGCAGTTCATCATCAACTTCTAGCAAGTGCTTTGGCGACAAAATTAGCAAAAGAAGTTGATGTTAATAATCAGGTTGGGTGTATGATTGCAGCAGGAGATACCTATGCTAATACATGTAACCCAAAAGATGTTTTAGAAGCTCAGAACGTTAATCGTGAAAATTTTTTATTTATTGATGTTCAGTCTAGAGGAGCGTATCCTAACTATTTCTTGAAACAACTGGAAAGATTAGGTATTGAGCTACCCATTAAGCCAGGGGATGAAGAAATTTTAGCAGAATATACCGTTGATTTTATAAGTATGTCTTACTATTCGTCAGGTTTAGTGAGTGCAGACCCAGAATTGAAAGATCAAACGGAAGGGAATCTTTTCCCCACTTTAAACAATCCTTACTTAACAACAAGTGAATGGGGATGGTTAATCGATCCATTAGGTTTGAGAATAACATTGAATACATTGTATGATCGTTATCAAAAGCCGTTATTCATTGTTGAAAATGGACTAGGTGCTAAAGATGAATTGGTTAACGGTCATGTTCAAGATGACTATCGTATTTCTTATTTGAGCTCTCATATTAAAGAAATGATAGCAGCAGTAGACAATGATGGTGTAGATTTATTAGGTTACACATCATGGGGGTGCATTGATAGTGTAAGTGCAAGTACAGGAGAAATGTCTAAGCGATATGGTTTCATTTATGTAGATGTAGATAACGAGGGAGAAGGAACAGCTAAACGATATAAGAAAGCTAGTTTTAATTGGTACAAACAAGTTATCGCAACAAATGGTAAAGATTTGGATTAAAGGGAAGTTATTAACTATCAAAAACTCTTAAAGTTGACTATTAATAGTGACTTTAAGAGTTTTTTATTAATAGATATCATGACTATTACACCGTAAACATCAGGTATCTAAGCTATCTTGACTCATATAAATTTAATTTAAGAACAATGTAATAGGGTGCAAGTAAAATCTTGGTTTTCATTTTATATAAATTGTTTGCAGAAATATTCTCCTTTATGAAAAGTGTTATTTTAATCTTTACTAGTAAGGGTTTTCATATATAATAGATTTATCATGTGTTGAAAAGTAAGGAGAGTTGTTATGTTAAATGTGTTAGGGATTGTGGGTATTGTACTTGGTTTAGTGATGTATTACAGAACTAAGTCGAAAGAATTTTTGTATGTCGTGGGGGCGGCAGTGTTATTATTAGTGAGGTCGATCTTATTGCCTCTTGTCGTGATTGGGTCGTTAGGAAGTGTTATTTATTCGATTATCCTGATGTTTAGGAAAAAAGAAACTAAGCTTCCTAAAGGCATACTATTGTTAGTTTCTGCAGTTGTCCTGGGGGTATCGAGTAACTTGTTTGAGAAGACAGAATTAAAAGATACTGCAGCAGTACAAGGACTCTACGCTGCTCCAAAAAAAGAAAAAATAGATAAAAAAGAAGAAGCTAAGAAAGCCGAAGAAGCCAAGAAAGCCGAAGAAGCTAAGAAAGCCGAAGAAGCCAAGAAAGCGGAAGAAGCTAAGAAAGCGGAAGAAGCTAAGAAAGCCGAAGAAGCCAAGAAAGCGGAAGAAGCTAAGAAAGCCGAAGAAGCTGAGAAAGCCGAAGAAGCCAAGAAAGCCGAAGAAGCTAAGAAAGCCGAAGAAGCCAAGAAAGCGGAAGAGGCTAGGAAAGCGGAAGAAGTTAAGAAAGCGGAAGAAGCTAAGAAAGCCGAAGAAGCTAAGAAAGCGGAAGAAGCTAGACAGGCAGAAGCAACTAGACAAGCAACCGCTGCGAGAAAAGCAGAGGAATCTAGATTAGCAGAAGAAGCACGACAAAAAGAAAGCAATCAAATCCAAGGTGTGATGGGACAAACAGAAGAACAACAGCCATCATCTATTGGGACGTCTTATGTAGGTAATTCTAATACGCATAAGTTTCATAAAAACAGTTGTTCAAGCGTTAATCAAACAAAACCAAATCATCGTGTAGAGTTATCAACTAGAGAAGACGCAATAAACGCAGGTTATAATCCGTGTAAGAGATGTTATCCATAAAAAAGCAAACAAAAAAGACCTTAGTTGGTCTTTTTTATTTGCGCCAGAATGTGGTGCAGTCTTTCTTTTCATCAATATTGTATTGAATAATCTCACGAAGTAAGTCGTAATCAACGGGTTGATCCCATTTGATTCGCATGAATTTTTTACCCATGTTATAACCAGCTTCTTCGATTTTATCTGCGAATTTTTCGATGACAATGCCCTCAGGTGCTACTGCAAAATGAGGCTTGGCAATGCTAAAACCGACGATGAAAGTTTCGTGATCTGTATACATGGGCTGGTTCCAAGCGATTTTTGTTTCAAGTGTGGGGAATTCATCAATCACCCATTGTAAAACCTCTGTCAACTGTTCGCGGTGGACAGGGTTGTCAATTTTGACTAAGTAGTCATTAAAGTTATCTAGTTTTGTCATAGTGTTACCTCCCTAATTACTTTCAGAACAAGCGAAGTAACGGCCTTCGTTGTCTGCAAAATTGAATGACTCGTGACCACCGTGATCGGTGATATCACTAACGAAAGTGCCTGCTGTTTTTAATTTAGTATGTAAGACTTCTAAATTAGCAGTCTTTAACATAAGTGAAGGGGTCTCGGTTGATACTTCTGGCGAGACTTGTTTGATAAAGTCTGATTCGAATAGTTGTATTGAAAAGTTATGGTTGTTACCTAAAACGATAGATGTTGACGGTCCGAGCTCCAGTGTTTGCTCTCGTGTAAATCCTAGATAAGTTTCCCAAAACGTAGCAGTTTCTTCTATGTTGGTGACGTATAACATTACAGTTAATTGATTAATCATCCTAATCCCTCATTTCTTTGATACTACTAATATATCGTGTGGGGAAGAGATAATAAATTAATATGCTTATCTGACTTTGGTGGCAATAGTTTTATCTTGGTCGTATAGTTTTATTTTTACGGCCTTTACTTTATTAGGAATAAGATTGGGTGACAGGTGAATACTTAAGTTATCTTTTTTCTGAAATCGATAGTCAAAACTAGTTGAAATATAGAGCTCTAATGTATTAGCATCTTTAGGTTTGGATGGTGTGGCAATGGCAAAGCCAGTGGCCGTAAGATAAGGCGGTAAATTGAAATCGATATTGACGCGTGTATCTGTAATTTCAATTTTCTTAATTTGTTTAGGGTTGTCTATCCATTTTTGGTAATTAATAATAGAGTAATAGCCTAGTGGTAATAGTATTAAAACAAGTAAAGCAACCAATCCTTTAATATAGAATGCCTGTTTCTTTCGTAAGCGTGTATCATTTGTGATGTGAGTCACGACAACATCATCTCCTTTAAGTAGTGTATCTATCGATATATCCAGGCAATAAGAGAGGTCGACAATCATCTGGATGTCAGGATAGTTTCGACCGATTTCCCAATTGGATATGGTAGACCGACTAACGTGTATTTTTTCAGCTAGCTGAGCTTGTGTCATATCTAGCTCAGTACGACGTGCTTTTATTTTTTTACCAATTTCCAATAGAGGCCCTCCTTTCTAAATTTAATCTACCATACATTTTGCTTAATAGGAGTGTGAGGTGACGTGCGACTGTCGCACATCCTAATTTTAAGGGGGGGTTAAGTCAGCTATTGTAATCATAGGAATATAAAAAGCCAGCAACTCGTTAAGTTGTTGGCTAGATATTACGTTCTATTTTTGATGACATATATGACAAGATAAAAATTAATCATGAGAAATAGGGCCCATGGAATAAAATTTAAATAGATACTTCCTAGGTAATGAAACGTGAGGGTTAAAATGAGAAATTGAACGATATTAAAATTGAGAGTATAAGCGATATGACGTTTGATAATTGTAGAGTGAGTGGGAAACTGTTTTTCCATAATAAAGACGTCCTTTCTAAATAGCGCATCAAGTAACGGACGAGTGGCAGTTCGAGTTCTTATCTTCATTATAGAACTAATCAAGACGCCAAGTATGATTTTCTTCGTAATAGGTAATAAGTTTTTCAGCAGTTGTAATAATCGATTGGGGAAAGTCTTCGATTTGCAGAATCTCAATTGCATTTCGAGAGGTTGTCGCCCCGTCTTTTAATAGATAGTCATAGATAATTTTGTTATCTTGTGTCCGCCCGCTGAAATGGTAGTTTTTGACCACCTGATCTGAGAGAGTCGTTAGCTCAATATCATGAGTTGAAATCATAGCAAGCTGATGTTCGGAAGCGAGCCACTGAATGATTGAGGTGGCAGCAGCTAAACGCTCGATTGTATTTGTCCCCTTAAAAATCTCATCAATAAATAAGTAAGTCGGGAAATCTGGTGTCAGACTGGTAATCATGCGTTTGATTGCTTTCACCTCTGCAATGAAAGAACTATCGCCTATGTCGATATTATCATGAGTTGTCATCGTGGTTGTCATAACGCCAGGTACCATTTCAAATTGTTCAGCTAAAGCAATTCCGATGGTTTGAGCTAGGATACCATTTATCGCACAGGCTTTTAAATAAGTGGATTTCCCGGAAGCATTGTCACCACTAATCAAAAGAATCTGATTAAAGGTTAGGTCATTAGAAATTGCATGATCTAATAAGGGATGATAAAGTTGTTTAGCAGTAATACTGGGCTGTGAGCCTTCTTTTAAAATCGGAATACAAAAATAAGGCAGTGTTTCTTCATAATTTAAAAGTGAAATAGCCATCTCCGTTTTGCCAGAAATAGCCAATATAGTTTCAAAGTTTTCAGAATGGATTGTTATTTTTCGCGTCAACCAATCAATAGAAATATAAGGAATCATAAACATCATACAAAGATAATCAAGAAGAAATTCAATAGTCGTGGCGGTCTTCTCTCTGAAAATATAGCCTAAAAAGCGTGCCTTTCTAAAAGGGTGAACGGCTTGGGCTAATTTATCTTGTAGTGGAAATTCTGTTTTAGCCAATCGAGTTGAAAAAGCTAAAGTGCGCATCGTATAGGCTAATTCACTAATGTTTTTATCTAATAAAAATTTGGTAACGATGTGATAGAGAATATTAAAACAAATCGCAGCTAACGTGATAATCGCTCCTACATAGGGAAAGCGGATGCTAAGAATAAGTCCTATTACAGGCAAGATACCGAAAAAATGAAAGAACAGTGATTTCAGTAAGCTATTGGGTTCAGTAGGTAGAGTTGACTGTATGTAGGTTTCTTCTTTCTTCCCCAAACGTTTAAATAATAACTGAGTTTTAATTAAGGTATCAAAATTGGTTTTAAAGTAGTTTTTCAGAATAGAAAGTGTCATATCCTGCGTGAAAGAAACACCTCTCATTTGGGTATATAAATAATGAGAGCCAAGGCTAGAATGAGAGATATCTATTTTTCTAAAGAGAGATTGCATATCAAGATCACCCCAAGTTTGATCATCAACAAAAAAATCAAAGTCTGTTTCATTAAGATGAGAAAAAAGGCTTCGCTTTAAACTGTCCTCGCTATCTTTTTCCTTTAAAGGCCCACCCTTTCCCCAGTTTTGATACAATTCTTTTTGATGCTTAAAGCGGATAAGAGCATCGCTGATAGAGGTAGCGATAAGGATGAAGACAATAAAACCAACGACTAAAAATAAAAATGGCATAAGAGTATAAGTCCTTTCAGGTCATTAAGTGAGTATAAGTAATAGTAGGTAATAGCAAGAGGCAAATAGTGTGACGGTATTAAGTAAGAAGAAACCAAAATGAACGAGAGTAGAATACGAGTGACTAAAGTAACGCCAAGAACCGGATGTCAGAAAGACCATAGCAGGTAAGGTGAAGATATAGGCTTTACTACCAAAGGAAATAGGAGTGGTTAGAATAAAATTAAATGGAATAGAAATAGTGGCGGGAAGTTGTGTATAAAGGATAGCGGTTACAATTAGTAGGGCAGTCGACAAGATAAGAAATAGTGAGATAAGTTGCTGAGTGTATTTAATAATCATGGTAACACCCTTTCTCAGGAAAAAAATCCTTTTTTAATGTTAATTTTAGCCCTATTTTGTGTAAAGTCAAATGGGAATAGTATGTTTAGAATATTAATAATTACTAAACTTCCTTTTCCTCGAAGAGCTTATACTATATCTTTTCCTCTTATTATAATAAACTAGTGTTATAAATAACGAGTAAGAGAGGGAGTCTATGCAGATTGTAGAAATGATTTTGCTGATGTTAGCTATGGTGTTAGCATCAAATATTATCAATCGTTTTATCCCAAATATCGCTATTCCGTTGATCCAAGTAGCGTTAGGGATTATTATTGCTGTACCAACAGGGTTACATAGTTTTGAGTTAGGGTCAGAATTGTTTATGTTATTATTTTTAGCACCGTTGTTATTTAATGATGGGGCAAATGTGGATAAGAAATCACTTTGGAAAGAGCGCAAAGCAGTCTTGGTCTTGTCGATCGGCTTAGTCTTTGTGACGGTTGCTGCTTTAGGGAGCTTTATTCACTGGTTGATTCCATCGGCACCGTGGGCTGCCAGTTTTGCCTTAGCCGCAGCACTCGCACCGACTGATCCAGTTGCGGTGTCAGCCTTGGCGGAGAAAGTAAAAATCCCTCATCGGATTATGCACACGCTTGAGGGAGAGTCGTTAATCAATGATGCGTCGGGGTTGGTGTCTTTCCAATTCGCGTCGGCAGCATTATTAACAGGACTATTCTCATTCACTAATGCCAGTATTAGTTTTGTACTGATTTCATTAGGTGGGATTTTAGTCGGAATAGTGATTAGTTTCCTAGCGATGCAACTGGTTCGTTGGTTGCGAAGCCAAGGAATTGAAAGTACCGTATCGTTTATGTTGTTAGAGTTACTGTTACCATTTGGTATCTTTTTAGTAGCCGAGCACTTCCACGTGAATGGTATCTTAGCTGCGGTCAGTGGTGGGATTGTTTATTCATTTAGTTACAATAAGGTGACACCAGAGGTTGCGCAGTTGACAGTGTTATCAAAAAATACGTGGTCGATTTTAAGCTTTAGTTTAAATGGCTTGGTTTTCGTATTATTAGGAACACAACTGCCACGTGTTATTCGTGTCGTATGGGAAAATAACAATATTAGCAATGTCACTTTAATTCTATATATTTTAAGTATTACCGCTATTTTATTAGCTATTCGTTTTATTTGTTTCTGGTTATTCAAGAACTTCGATAAAAAAGGTGACAACCGTTTAGGGACGTCATTCTTATATACGATATCAGGTGTCCGTGGGACGATTACGCTAGTCAGTGCCTTGAGTTTGCCTATCTTTTTAGCAGATGGATCGGCCTTCATGGAACGTGAGCTGATGATTAGTATTGCTGGTGGTGTGATTATCGCGACGCTGATCTTAGCCAACTTTGCGATGCCATTGTTTGCAGAAGAAAAAGAAAGTTCAACTGAGCGTATGGCTCATGAGAAGGAAATTGAGATTTTAAGAGATGTTATCTTACAACTAAAAGCACAAGAAACGGAAGAGAATCATCTAGCCGTAGAACGTGTGATTACGATGTACAATGACCGTATTATTACGTTATTGAATTCGGATGAGACAGATGACAGTCAGGACCGTTTGATGGAAACCATTTTAAAATGGAAGTACGTGGATACGATTAGTCAGATGGCAAATGGGAAAGTGAGTTTCCAAACAGCGTTCTTAAATCTAAGACGATTGAATAAACGCTTGTACCGATTAACTCATGATAAAAGTTACCGCAGTCAAATGTTCTATGGGCGTTTGATTCGTAAAAAATTACGTTTTGCCAAATTCCGTTCAGGTAACTTTGAAGACCGACGAGCAGAGCGTGAGTACTTGAAGCAGAGTAACCGTGACTATGTGCTTAACCATCTGGAGGAATTAGACCAAGATGCTTTCCCACAAGAGTTGGTGGATTTTTACTTTGCTAGACTACAACACCGAGGTCCTAGAGCAGGACGTGCCTCAGTTGACCGTGTTGACGAGTGGTTGACGTATGCGATTCAGTTAGAGCGCGATAGTATTCAAGATGCTTTCGAACTAGGTGACATTAACCGTAATGAAATGCGCGTCTACCGTGAAAACTTACTGGCGATTGAAAATACTATTCAGTATATGGTGTAAGATGATACTAAAAAAAGACCCTTGGGGTCTTTTTTTTTAGTAGGCTATTCTTTTTGTACTGAAAGCATAGATTACCTTGATTGCTAGGGCTGTCATCACGATGACAGGTAGCACCTCGATAGGGAAAAAGAGGGCTATAAAAATAGCGACGCCAATAGGGGATTTTAAAATCGTAACTGCCATAGAAGTTGCCACTACTGCCACGATAAAGGTCGTATCAAAAGATGGGAAAATTTTAGAAAGACCAAACCCAAGGCTAATAGCCGAGTAAACAATTGGGAAAATATCGCCACCAATCCATCCTGTATGGAGGCAGATTTGTAGGAATAGTAATTTTAACAGGACAATAGTAACTAGTATTAAAAGAGAGAATTTTTGATAATCATTAGGGACATCACCAAGTGAGGTTTGTCCTGAAAAAAGTAAGCTCGGTGTGACTAATCCAATAGTAAAAATAGCTAAGGAACCTAATAAGGCTTTCTTAATCGGTTGATCTATCCAAAAATTAAACCACTGACTAGCTTTAATTTCAAATGACCGATAGCCTTTACCTGCGAGAGCGCCCAATAGAAGTAATGGGATAAACAGCAACAACTCTTTCGCTTGCCAATGTGTGGGCCCCATCTTACTGATAAAGGAAGGTTGTTTGGTTAATTTCATTAAAATAAAAAAGGCGACAAGGCCATTAAAGATGAAGAAGCCATAGATATATTTTTTGATGGGAGCTAACTTAGGATGGCGATTTTCTTGTTTATATCTCAGAAGATAACGAGTAGGATGAAGCATCCGTGACAACCGTTTAGAGAACGGTAAGCTATCAAGTTCTGGGTGATTAGCTACCAGGTAGCGCATCTTATCCGCTTGCCAGACCGACAGCATCACAATCGCTCCAAGTAAAGCCGCTTCAGGTCCAACCCCTGCTCCAAAAATTAAAATCACTAAGGCAACCGTTAAGCTTTTAAAAGCAGGAGAGTAATCAACGGTTTGATGTTCTTTTAACTGATGGATAGTGTCATGAGCTGTTTGAGGGTAGTTGCCCCATTTTAAGCGTAAGCTACCTACGATTAAACCGCCTAATAGTGTGAATCCTAAGATAAATAAAGGCTTCAATGGGGTGTCGCGTAGTAAACTAGCCCATAAATAATGAGAAATAGTACTTTCTAAATAGATAAAAATAAAAGAAATTCCTCCGATGAGAGTACTCAAAAGAGCGCCGTAAAAAAGAATACGGGCGCTTAAATTAATTTTAGTCATAAAAGTAAGCTCCTGTTCTAATGTCTTTTAAAGAAATAGTGTCATTCAAGTGTATCATGCTTACAACCTTCTGTGACAGGTACGAACATTTTTTACCACCTTATGCACTAACTCTTGTGCATCTAAGACCTTTTCATAAGCGTTATGATCGAGCGCTAAAATGTTATCTAGAATATTATTTAACCGAATAAGATCAGTGTCACCGTAGTATTTTTCATAGCGCTTGGTATCGATAGAATTGAGAACACGAGCAAAATTTTTCCCACTCATACTAAATTTGACGTCAATTTCATCTTTAACAAAGACTGGATAAGACTCGTCAATTCTTAAAAAACTAGCCGCAGCACCAAGCATGTCGGCATAATGGTCTTCAAGGGATTCTGCTTTATCTTCATTTGAACGACGTGCCGCCTGCTTGCGGTCATAAAAAATACCAAGTGCCCACAAGATAATCCCAGCATATAGAGCAATAGATAAATCACGTAAGTATTCGCCAGATGAAAAGAATGTGCTGAAGTTTTCCATTAATCCCACCTCCATTAGTGTTATCTAAAGTATAGCAGAGATGGTCTGAAAAGTAGCGTGGGAGCCTGAAGGAAATAGGGGTAAGAAACGCAAAAAGCTTAGATCTATATTGATGAGATCTAAGCTTTTTTAACTGTTATTATTTATCAGTTTTCTTTTTGTTTTTTAGCATTTTTTCACGGAGCGCTTTTACTTGTTGCTTTTTATCGAATTTTTCAGGTTTATTTTTTTCGTAAAATTTTGTAATAGCAGCTTGCCCTTTATTATCGAATAGATATTTTCCCATGTTAATCACCTCATCTAATAATATACCTTATTTTTTAGGTGAGTGCATTAAAAGAAAAATGTTGATAAATTCTAGTACGGTATATTAATAGTAAAGGTGTCACCAAGTACGTGCGGCACTTCAAATAACAGCGTAAGTTGGTTATCAGTCAGATAAAATTGGGTATCATGACTTGATGAGTTTTCCAGTTGGGTGATACGTTCTTTTATATTAGCGAAAGGTAATGCTTCGGGGGGAAGTGTTAAGTCAGCTAAAGTAGACGTGACTTCTTTTTTTAATTGAGTATAAAAAGTATCATCCAAAGGTACGACATCTGAAAGTTTTAAGGGAGTTAGAGTAGCTAGGTTAATATTAAGTGTTGAAAGGGCATGATGAGGGTAAGCCCCATCTGTAATATCTGCATCAAAAATAAGAGATAAGTAGGAATCATTGAGTAAAGAGACGGTGTATTGGAAGTGTTGGTTAGGGTACTGTTCTGAAATAGTTGGAATGGCTTGTTCAATGAGTGTGTTTAAAGGTGTGCCGATGTCATTTTCTATAAAGACGGGATAGAGAACCCCATTACTTTCATTTTCAGAACTAATTTCGGGTAGAGTATCAATGTGAGTTGAAGGGCTAGTTTCTTGTGTGGTGGTTTCGGATGTCATAGCAGTTTCAGCAGTTGATTGAACGACGTGTGGCGAATGACAGGCAACTAAAAAATAAGAGAAAATCAACAAAAGTGACAGTAATGCGAGTTTGTTTAGGCGAATCATAAATAAAACCACCTTCCTTATTTTATAAAATTATACCATTAAATGAAAAAAGTTTGATCAATAAGAAGAGCTATTTAGGAAATTAAGATTCTCTCATATCCAGATTGTTTCAAGGTATCATGGGTGTAGGAAGACTAAAAGAATTGATAAAGGATTAAGAGGTAATATCGTTTAAAGTAATCAATGAAAGCAGAGTATCTAAATGTTATTTAATCTAAATGTATTATTTGAATATACTTGTAAGGTGTATAATGTGGAATGGTAATTATTAACATACAATAGAAGTTTAGGTGAATTACTCAACTGTTAGTACTGATAAAGTAGATAACTACTTTATTCCATTTAGAAAACTCCGTCATCTCAGTCGATCTTATACAAGTCGGGTACTGTTTTATGCAATTGCTATTGATAGAATATTTAAAAGAGATGTTGAATAAAAATATTAATTAAATGGGAGAGTTTAATATGGATAAAAAAGTTATATTTTCTTTATCCCCATTATTTTTTTGGGTGAAAGGTTATATCGAGGTAGATTCAAGATTTGTTAAAACATCTACAGGAAATACTATTTTAGGATTTATTCCTGCAGGAAAAGCTAATCAAAGTATCCCTTTGAAAAATATTAGTGCCGCAAGTTTATCATCACAGTACAAAATTAAGCCATTTATTATCGGTATTATTATTATTTTTATAGCATTATCAATGATAGGGTCTACCTTTTTGGGGGCGTTGATTATGTTACTCATTGGTGTAGGTGTTTTGTGTAGTGGCATACTGACAACATTAGTTATTCAGAGAGCTGGGTCAGACTATTATCTAGCTGTACCATTTTTTGAAAAGAAAAAACTACTTGTTATTCAGGATGTAATAATTGAAGCATTAGCTAATGATGCAGATAAAACAGACCTAAATCAATTTATGGATAAAAAAGATGTAAAGTAAGAATAATAAATTTTTGTGCTTAGTGATAATGGAATTATTGTATCTAATTTATTTTCATTAGGTTAGGGAAGTAGTTCCGAGTCGTGAGTTATTGCCAATTAAATCAGTGGTATCAGATTGGTATCGCAAGTAACAAAAAAGCCTTAGAAACCCTTTAAACAAAGGACTTCTAAGGCTATTTATTCTATTCCCACTCGAAAACCTGTTATTTGAAAGTCAGGTTTTAAGCGGTATTAGAGTAGTTTTTAATGTTATTAGTTATCTATATTTGATAGTAAATTATAAGATGTGTTATCAAAATGTTGTCAATTCAAATGATACATTTTGTATCTAAAAAGAGTGGTTGGAAGTAGTTATTAAAGCCGTGAAAAATGGTTGGCGAGGTCTCCTCGTCGAAGTCGTGCCGTGAGGTTAAGACGTCCATTTTTAGGCGGAAGTTGATGTCTCATCAGCGTGAGCCGATAGGCTTTGATAGTTATAATGAGTTGGTATCTGTTTATTCAGGTATCAACTTTTTTAGTATATAAGAGCTAGGAAGATAGATAAAAAGTTTAATAGGTACCAATCAGCCTTTTGCCAACCCTCTTTTATGCTGATCAAATAGAGCTTTAGAAGGTAAAAAAATAGTGAGAGAAATAATAAGCTTGCTCTAACCAATCAAGTTCTCTGAACCACGCTTTTAATCTTTTGTATTGGTTACTGTAATATCGCCATCGAATAATAACTCTGGATTTAAAGTATTCTGAATTAATTCATTAGTATATTGTTCGCTTACTGTTTCTTTTTGGAGTTTGAAGAATTGAGTAATTGCTTGTTTTATTTGTACGCTTTCCATGTTGTCTTTCATGTAGTTGAGCAGTATTTTCTTACGTTCACTTTCATTTAAGTTACTATAATCACTTTGAATTAGGTTAAGTTCAAATTTTCCATGTTCGTTAATCCAAAATTTCCATTCCAGTTCCTCAGAAGATTTAAAATTATCGTGTTGTAAAAGTTCGGTAGGTTCCATTCCTATTAATTTGGATAATTTGGATAGGCGTTCTCCAGAAGGAAAAGAAGTACCTTTTTCATAATTGATAATACTTTGTTTCGATACTCCAATTGTTTGTCCAAGTTCTGTTTGAGTAAGCTTGTTGTAAAGTCTGTATGATTTCACTTGTTTTGCAAAGTTTTCTAAATGCTCCATGAAATGTGGCGCTCCTTTTAGTAGTTATATTTTTATAGTGTTATTATTTATTTTATTTTTTAAAAATCAGAATTTTTATTTATTGTTATTATGAGCTTTATAAATGCAAAGTTAGTTATTATTAATAATATAGTATCATTTAACTTAATTTAGTAAAGATATATTTTACTTATTGACTTAAAAGTAAACAAGGATTATACTTCGTTTGTAGATGGTAAAGTTTAACTATACCTAAGGAGTATTTTAGTCAAAAATGAAATATTTTATTTTGGTTAGTTGAGCATGTTTAGAATAGTCAATTGTCCGTTTTTTTGATGGGTGCGTCTCTAATAGCACCCTAACATTACTGTGGAAAACACTGCGCAAGCCCGTTGTTAAAGCATTTTAGACCCCTAAAATTTAGCACAAAAAAAATCAAAGTAGGAGGCGTTAAAATTGGGAAAAAAGAGGCTAATTTATCAGCTAAAATTGACTGGTTACAAATGATTGTATATGACATAGATATTGATAAATTATGCTCAGATATTTTAGGAATTGATAAAGAGTTGTTTAGTGTGACGGAATCACGAGTGAAATTTAAGGAGTATGATAGTTGTTATTCTTACGGTTCGATAAAGTTTTATACGCAAGAAACTAGTAAAAGTGAGTTTTTAGTAGCGTTAAGTGGCGAAGCTTGTACATTATTTGAATTCTTATTAGAAAAATTAGAAAGAGATTGGCAAATGTTTTTTCGCTATATCTTGACCAGGTACAGCCATAATCTAAAGATTACACGATTGGATTTAGCGATTGATGACAGAAATGAAACCCCTTACTTTAAGATAGAGCAATTGATAAAAAAATGCAAACGAGGGGAGTATGAATCGAGAAATAGGAAGTTTACAATACATGAGAGTAAATATCGTGGTAAAGAGACTGCTAAAACATTAAATATTGGGTCAAGAGGTTCGGCATTAATGTTTAGAATTTATGAGAAAGATAAAGAGCAAGCGATCAAAACTAATCAAGCTGTAGAAGAAATAGGTCAATGGACACGTTTGGAACTCGAATTAAAAAATGAAACGGCAACAGATGTGTGTGACATGATTGCTAATAGTAATTATACGATATTAGATATTGGTCGTGGGATTGTAAAAAATGAATTGATATTTTTTTCAAATGGAAATTTGAATACAGTAGCTAGATTTTGGGAAAGGTATTTAGGTTCTGTGAGAGAGATTAAAACGAGTAGAGCAGACAATCATTCAAGTTTAAGAGATACGTTTGATTGGTTAGTTAATGGCGGAGCGCTGTCGGCATATGTATTATTTCAAATGTTATCGAAGGAAAAAGTTTTGGCAGAAGATATGGATATAGAATCGTGTTCCGAAAATGCACAATTCACTAGGCAACTGGCAGATAAAGCAATTGATTATGTAGTAAGTGTCAATAGGTCGGATTTAGTCACTAGGATAAATGATAATACGAAGAAAGACTAAGGAGGATGAAGGTATGCTGACAATAACAAAAAAAGATTTAATGGAAATGGGGTATGGTCCTAGTCAATCACAAGATATTATAAGACGAGCGAAATATCTCATGATTGCTAAAGGTTGTGTGTATTACAGCAGTAAACGCTTAGGACGAGTACCATTAACGGCAGTGGAAGAAATTTTAGGCTTATCTTTTGAGGAGAGTTCTAAAGGCGCAGTTAATGGCTAAAGTTTATAAGCATGAAAATGGCACTTATTATTTTGTGGCAAGTTTAGGATTTGATAGGCAAACGGGAAAGAGAATTCAAAAAACTAGAAGAGGATTTAAGACAAAAAAATCAGCGACTCAAGCTTATAATGAATTGCTTAATGATTACGGAAAGATGGCATTTTTAACAAACTCTAGTATGAGTTACGGCATGTTTTTCAAAGAGACGTTTGTACCGTGGTATCAAGGTAGAGTTAGTGAGACGACATTTGAGACAAGATATTCAGGTATGAGAAAGTATTTCTCGTATTTCTTTAAGTATAAGCTATCAGAAATCACACCAATGGATGTTCAAAAATGGCAGAATAATTTGAAGAAGACGCTTAAAAATTCGTATGTCAGAATATTGTTTGGTATGTTTTCAATGTCGCTAGAAAGAGCTGTTGTTTTAGGTATTGTCCCAAAAAATGTAGCTAAAGTGGTTGGTAATGTAAAAAAAGAAAAACGAGTGGCGAATTTTTGGATAAAAGAAGAGTTTGAGCTAGCTATTTCGGTATTTGATTTAAGTGATTATTATGAGTTCTACTCCTTTTTATGTATATGGCTACTCTTTATGACAGGAATGCGTTTTGGAGAGGCTCAAGCGTTGCTGTGGACTGACGTTGACTTTTTAGGTAAGTCGATAAGGATAGATAAAACAATGCATTATAAGAATGCGGAGGAGTTCTCACATGCAGATACTAAAACGGTTAGCAGTAGACGAACTATTTCGGTTGATGAGGATACTTTAGGTTATTTAAAATTATGGAGAGAGCAACAAATGAAATCAGATTATATTTTATCGTACAACGAGCTACCTAGTAATAAGCATGGGGTACGGCATATTTTGAAGCGAGTGTCTAAGTTATGCGGTCTTAAAGATATTACAATACATGATTTAAGGCACTCCCATGCTTCGTTACTCATTTCAATGAATGAACAACCTTTGATTATAAGAGATAGGTTAGGTCACTCGGATATTCAGACGACACTAGGTACTTATGGACACTTATACCCGAATAGTCATAAAGAAGTAGCAGAGAAATTAAGTGGATATATTCAACAAACGTCTAAAGTAATTGATAAGCCAGTATTTAATGGGAATCAGTATATAAAGAAAAGAGGAAAATAGAATGGATTGGAAAATGACAAATTATGATTTAGTAGCACAGTTGGGAACAGATTTTATTGTAGTTGAGGTTTCGCCAAAATTTGAATACATAAGAAATGAGACTACAGGCAGACAAGAACGTACTGAAAATATAGTAGCTTACACGTATGATGTATTAATGCGTGATAGAAATTATAAAGGGATTCGTGTTTCTGTGGAAGGTAAGACACCAATTATCGACCAAATGGAGATTAATAAGCGTGGAGAAGTGAAAGTATCGTTTGATGGACTAACATGTAATCCGTATGTTTCACAGAATAAAATCATGCTTTCTTTTAAAGCAGATATGATGAGAATTATTAAGAAAGAACATGTTGTATAAAACAAACTGTTGTCAATTTGTTATCAACTTCAATAAAAAAGCCTTAGAAACCCTTTAAATAAAGGACTTCTAAGGCTATGTTAATTATTCCCACTCAACAGTTGCTGGTGGCTTAGATGTAATATCGTACACGATACGGTTAACGTGTGCGACTTCATTTACGATACGTACTGATATTTTTTGTAAAACATCCCAATCGATACGAGCGAAGTCAGCTGTCATACCATCGATAGATGTGATTGCACGTAGACCAACAGTGTAGTCATAAGTACGTCCGTCACCCATAACACCGACTGAACGGATACCAGGTAAGACTGTGAAGTATTGCCAGATGTCGCGGTCAAGACCGGCAGCAGCGATTTCTTCACGTAAGATTGCATCAGATTCGCGAACGATTTCTAATTTTTCTTCAGTGATTTCACCAAGAACACGGATACCTAATCCAGGTCCTGGGAATGGTTGACGCCATACTAATTCTTCTGGCATTCCTAGTTCGATACCTAAAGCACGTACTTCATCTTTGAATAAAGTATTTAAAGGTTCGATTAGTTTGAATTGCATATCATCAGGAAGTCCACCTACGTTATGGTGAGACTTGATAACTTCAGCAGTTTCAGTTCCACTTTCGATAACGTCTGTGTAAAGAGTTCCTTGAGCTAAGAATTCCATACCGTCTAATTTAGTTGCTTCATCATCAAATAGGTAAACGAATTCGTTACCGATGATTTTACGTTTTTGTTCAGGGTCAGAAACACCTGCTAATTTGTCCATGAAACGTTCTTTAGCATTCACACGGATAATGTTTAGGCCGAATTTACCTGATAGACTATCCATAACTTGGTCGCCTTCGCCTTTACGTAGTAAACCGTGGTCTACGAAGATACATGTTAATTGGTCGCCGATAGCGCGTTGTAAAAGCACACCAACTACTGATGAGTCTACGCCGCCTGATAGGCCAAGTAATACTTTTTTATCGCCAACTGTTTCGCGAATTTTTGCGATTTCGCTTTCGATAAAGCTGTCCATTGTCCAGTCGCCTTTACAGCCACAGATATCAAAGGCAAAGTGACGTAATAAGTCATTACCGTATTCAGAGTGGCGTACTTCTGGATGGAATTGTACAGCGTGGAAGTTTTTCTCTTTGTTTTCCATAGCTGCGATAGGGCAGTCAGGACTTGTTGCTGTGATTTCAAATCCAGCAGGGACTTCCGTTACTAAATCACCATGACTCATCCAAACTTGTTGGCGAGCAGGTAAGTTTTCGAATAAACCAGCTTTAGCATCTTGGATGTCGATGAAGGCTTGGCCGTATTCTTTTTTAGAAGCTGCTTCAACTTTTCCGCCGAATTCAGCTGTCATTAATTGCATACCATAGCAGATACCTAATACTGGAATCCCTAAGTTAAAGATTTCAGGGTCTACTTTGAAGGCATCGTCAGCGTAAACGCTGTTTGGTCCGCCAGAGAAGATAATCCCTTTTGGATTGATGGCTTTAATTTCTTCCGCCGTGATGCGGTGGCTCATTAATTCTGAGAACACACCAAATTCACGAATACGGCGTGTGATTAATTGGTTGTATTGACTACCGAAGTCTAATACGATTACTTTTTCGATTGTTGTCATGTTGGCAACGTTGGTCACGTGTCTTCACCCTTATCTATATAGTTTTTTATCTAAAACTGATTAAAAATCAGCTTGTTAATACACTGTTTGTGCCGTGGTTAATACTTATTCAAAGAGACTTGGTCAATCTGATGACCTTCTGTTTTGTGTAAGATAACGTTGGCATTGTTACGTGTTGGTAAGATGAATTCTTCCAAGTTTTTTAAGTTGACGTCACGCCAGACATTTCGTGCCATATTAAAAGCTTCCTCGCGGTCACCTATTGCATAGGAGTAGTAGAAATTATCTGGGTCAAGAAAAGCAGAGTCGAGTAATTTTCCGAAACGGTTGAGATACCATTTTTCGATTAATTCTGGCTCGGCATCGACGTATACTGAGAAATCAAAGAAGTCGCTGATGTAAACTTGTTCGCTAGTAGGGACTTGTAACACATTAATCCCTTCGACGATTAAGATATCAGGTTCGTTGATCGTTTCAGTCTTATTTGGAATAATATCATAAATATCGTGAGAATACACGGGAGTTTCGATATTTTCTTTACGATTTTTCACTTGTTCAAGAAAGGTAATCAATCGTTCCATATCATAACTCTCTGGAAATCCTTTACGATGCATGATGCCTTTTTCTTCGAGTACCTTATTTGGATACAAGAAACCATCTGTGGTAATCAGTTGGACATTGCGACGTTTGAAGATACGTGACAACATCATTTGTAGTAAACGAGCCGTCGTACTCTTACCGACAGCAACACTTCCAGCGATTCCAATCACAAATGGTGTGACACCTGGATAAGATTGCATAAACAGGCCCTTGCTTAATTGGAGTGATTCGTATTCCTTCATATAAATATGAATCAAGTGAGTTAAAGGCATATAAATGTCTTGTACGTCTTGTAATGAAATACGGTCGTTTAAACTTTTAATCTCTTGCAGTTCGTCTTCTGTTAGTGGGGGAATACCGTTACGATAAAATCGTTGCCATTCGTCCCTAGAAAACTGATGGAATTTCTTTGTGCTATTCATTGAGTTAAAGCCTCCATTATCTCGTGCGTCTGATTATGAATCTATTAGCAATTATTTTATCACAAAGCGTCTGAAATATCTTATATATATAAGTAAAAATCGTATTTTGCTAACGAAGTTTTAATGTTAGCCCCAAGGAACATCCAATGAGACCGTTTTCGAGAACTGTTCGTGGAAGGCAAGTTCTTGAAGGCCACGTTTGCGACGCTCTTCGTAACCGCTTGTTACCATTTTTTCTTCTTCTGTTTCAGGAACAACTTTTGGCACAGTAAAGTCTTTCTCTGGTTTTTCAAGAGAAGGCACGGCTACAAAGGTCATGAAGCAAGTTGCAGCTAAGTAACGATCGCCAGATACTAAATCTTCTCCAATGATTTTGGCAAAGACTTCCATAGATTTGCGACCTGTTCCGCTAACATACGTTTCCACACAAACAGAGTGGTTTTCATTGATTGGATGTAAGAAATCCAATCGGTCCATTGATGCAGTCACCGCATTACGGCGAGAGTGACGGGTGATTGAGATTGATGCCGTATCATCGATTAGGGACATTAGTTTGCCACCAAAGAGTGTGCCGTGTGAATTTAAATCAGTTGGAAAGACGCGATGAGTTTGGATAACGCGTGATTCTCGGCAGGCTTTGGTTGTACGTTCTTCATTTGACATATTCAAAACTCCTCTAGCATGCTATGATGATGCTATAATATTTTTTATAATTTTTAATTATAGCACAGATTTGACTATCTGTTATTAAACACGATTAGGAGTCGGATAAGATGACGAAACTTTTTTTATTTGGAGATAGTATTACCGCAGGATATGGTGACGAAGGTATCACAGACGAACTGACTAAACGTGTTCAGTGTGCTTTTCCTGATACGGATGTTATTAATGCAGGTATTCCTGGGGATACGACTGCAGGGGCTTTAAACCGAATAGAAGAGCATATCCTACGTTATAACCCAGATGAGGTTGTGGTCTTTTTTGGTGCGAATGATGTGGCGAATTACGTAGGCGTTAGTCCTGTTGATTACCGTCGCAACTTGCTTGAGATTATTGAACGAATTGGCAAAGAAAAAGTGGTGCTGTTATCTGGTCCTTACACGGGGCAGAAACGTCACGGCGAAGATCGTTCGCTAGTTGCCATTAAGCAATATGTAGCAGTGGCAGAAACGGTCGCTTGTGAAACAGGGGTACCATTTGTTAATCTATTAGAAGCGATGGAAAAAGAAGCAGATGTAATGGCGCTCTTACAAGAAGATGAGTTGCATTTTTCAGATAAAGGCTATGACTTTTTAGCTCGCATTATTAATCAAGAAATTGTTAAGAAACGACAAGGAGAATAAGTATGACAGAGAATAATCATTATTTTACTAACCAACCAAGTACCCCGCATGATTTATCAGAGTGGACGTTTGATTTAAAAGGCAAGCGATTCCGTTTTACAACAGATAGCGGTGTGTTTTCTAAAAAGACCGTTGATTTCGGCTCACGTGTTTTAATTGATGCGTTCACGGAAGAAGGCCTGCCAGAAGGCGATATTTTAGATGTTGGTTGTGGCTACGGCCCAATCGGTTTATCGTTAGCGTCACAAAGTTCACGGGTTGTCGAAATGGTTGACATCAACGAACGTGCGGTTGAATTAGCTAAATTAAATGCTAAACATAACGGAGTTGAAAATGTGGATATCCACGTTTCAAATATCTACGAAAGTGTAGAAGGAGAATTTGCAGCTGTTCTAAGTAATCCACCAATCCGTGCCGGAAAAGCAGTGGTCCATACTATTTTAGAAGGAGCGTATCCTTTATTAGTAGAAGGTGGCACACTGACTGTGGTCCTACAAAAAAAACAGGGCGCGCCAAGTGCTGCTAAAAAAATGGAAGAAGTTTTTGGGAATGTTAAAACTCTAACAAAAGACAAAGGCTATTACATTTTACAAAGTGTGAAATAAGGGTAAAGAAAAGACAACCAATCGTTATAATGGGTTGTCTTTTTTTGTTTGAGGTAATGTGAAAATTAAATAAATTTGTATGAATAATAATGCAAATCCAACACAACTAAAAAGCCAGTTTGTCCAATCGGGAAGTGGCACGGTAACACTTCGTTGTTCATCAAAATAAACAAGAGGTAGGTTAATCATCGTGCTATAAAATAACGAGCCTAGAATTAGTGTTGAGGTCATTAAGCGAGCTAACACTAGTTTGCCATGCGTATAAGCTGTTAATGCCACTAAGGGTGAAAAAATAATAAGTGGGAAAACAAGTAACGTTATACCTGATGTGTGCAGAAATCCTTTTAGAGTCATTGTCCAAATAAGGATGGCATAGAATACGAGATAAAGTATCAGGTGTATCGTCCATAAGACGGGATTCGTTTTAAAGTTTTTCAAGTTGTCGCTCCTTAAAGGTGTTATTTAACACTAGTGTAGCATTAATGTTTTTGAAATTAAATTTTGAAAGTCTATCCAAATAAATCAATAGTGTTACAAATCTGAAAATACACAGCAGAAAATTTATGAAAACGACGGAAAAGGGTTTGTGTTGCGTTGACATTGTAAATGAAAGACGATATAATTAATAGTTGCAAAAGCTATCTAAAAACAAGGAAATACAGAGTGAAATATTGTCCATTTTGTGTTTTTAATCATAGGAAAACAAAAGTAGAAGCTCATATGAACGAGAAAATTCTATTTTTGGTTTTTTTTTGCCTTAAAAGGGTCTTGATATATATATGTAATCAAATCTTAACATTTGTAACATATTGAAATTGATGGTGTTTTGAATAAAAAAATTCAGAGGGGTGAAGAGCTTGGCTGGACACGTAGTGAAATACGGAAAGCATCGCGAAAGAAGAAGTTATGCGCGAATTAGTGAAGTGTTAGAATTACCAGATTTAATCGAAATTCAAACAAACTCTTATCAATGGTTCTTGGATAGAGGACTTAAAGAGATGTTCGAAGACATTTTACCAATCAAGGATTTTAGTGACAAATTATCTCTAGAATTTGTTGGGTATGAATTGAAGGAACCAAAATATACAGTAGCAGAAGCTCGCGCACATGATGCGAACTACTCAGCTCCTATTCATGTGACATTACGTCTTGATAACAAAATTACAGGCGAAATTAAAGCACAAGAAGTATTCTTTGGAGATTTCCCATTAATGACTGAGATGGGTACATTTATTATCAACGGAGCAGAACGTGTTATTGTTTCTCAATTAGTTCGTTCTCCTGGTGTTTACTTCAGTGGTAAAACAGATAAAAATGGCCGTGAAAGTTTTGGAACAACTGTTATCCCTAACCGTGGTGCATGGTTAGAAATGGAAACAGATGCTAAAGATATCTCATATGTACGTATTGACCGTACACGTAAGATTCCTTTATCAGTATTAGTTCGTGCGTTAGGTTTCGGGTCAGATGATACAATCTTAGAAATCTTCGGCGATAACGAAAGCTTACGCTTGACGTTAGAAAAAGATATTCATAAAAATTCATCAGATTCTCGTACAGAGGAAGGTCTGAAAGATATTTATGATCGTTTACGCCCTGGTGAGCCGAAAACAGCTGACAGTTCTCGTAACTTGTTAAATGCTCGTTTCTTCGATCCAAAACGTTACGACTTAGCAGCAGTTGGTCGTTACAAAGTAAACAAAAAATTAAGTCTAAAAACTCGTTTATTAAACCAAACATTAGGTGAAACGTTAGTTGACCCTGAAACTGGTGAAATCTTATTCGAAAAAGGTACTGTGATCACTCACGCTATCATGGAAGAATTAGAAAAACATTTAGACGCTGGTATCAACAACGTGACTTACTACCCATCAGAAGATGCGGTTGTAACTGAACCGATGACAATCCAAGTGATTAAAGTCGTGTCACCTAAAGATCCAGAACGTATCGTTAACGTAATCGGTAACGGTCAAATTGATGCAGATTGTAAAACAATTATTCCTGCTGACGTGGTTGCTTCAATGAGTTATTTCTTTAACTTACAAGAAGAAATCGGTAAAGTGGATGACATCGATCACTTAGGTAATCGTCGTATCCGTTCAGTTGGTGAGTTATTACAAAACCAATTCCGTATCGGGTTAGCTCGTATGGAACGTGTGGTTCGTGAAAGAATGTCTATCCAAGACACTGAAACATTAACACCACAACAATTAATTAATATTCGTCCAGTTGTTGCGTCAATTAAAGAGTTCTTCGGTTCTTCTCAATTGTCACAATTCATGGACCAAACAAACCCATTAGGTGAGTTAACTCACAAACGTCGTCTATCAGCCTTAGGGCCTGGTGGTTTGACTCGTGACCGTGCCGGTTATGAAGTTCGTGACGTACATTACTCACATTACGGCCGTATGTGTCCGATTGAGACTCCAGAGGGTCCAAATATCGGGTTAATCAATAGCTTGTCTAGTTATGCGAAAATCAATGACTATGGTTTCATCGAAACACCATACCGTCGTGTTGATCGTAAAACTGGTAAAGTAACAGAGCATATTGATTACTTAACAGCTGACGAGGAAGATCATTACATGGTCGCTCAAGCGAACTCAAAATTAAACGAAGATGGAAGCTTTGCTAACGATGTCGTTATGGCTC
Source organism: Vagococcus fessus (assembly GCF_003987565.1). Lineage (GTDB taxonomy): Bacteria > Bacillota > Bacilli > Lactobacillales > Vagococcaceae > Vagococcus_D > Vagococcus_D fessus. The sequence continues at coordinate 606,691 of NZ_NGJY01000002.1, read as the reverse complement.
GTATCCAAAGTGAAAACTTAGAAGTATCAATCGATAAAGTTGACTACATGGACGTTTCTCCTAAACAGGTAGTTGCCGTTGCGACATCTTGTATTCCTTTCTTGGAAAATGATGACTCCAACCGTGCCCTAATGGGAGCGAACATGCAACGTCAGGCTGTTCCATTAATCCAACCTCGTTCTCCGTTTGTAGGAACTGGTATGGAATATAAAGCAGCTCATGACTCAGGTTCAGCTTTAGTATGTAAACATGATGGTGTTGTTGAATTTGTTGACGCTAGCGAAGTTCGCGTTCGTCGTTCAAACGGAACACTTGATAAATATTCAGTTATTAAATTTAGCCGTTCTAATGCGGGTATGTGTTATAACCAACGTCCAATCGTGACATTAGGTGAAAAAGTAGATAAAGGCGACGTTCTTGCGGATGGCCCATCTATGGAAGAAGGCGAAATGGCTTTAGGTCAAAACGTCTTAGTTGCCTTCATGACATGGGAAGGTTACAACTACGAGGATGCGATCATTATGAGTCGCCGTCTGGTTAAAGATGATGTGTATACATCTATCCATATTGAAGAATATGAATCAGAAGCTCGTGATACAAAATTAGGACCTGAAGAAATCACTCGCGAAATCCCTAACGTTGGGGAAGACGCTCTTAAAAACTTAGACGAAATGGGTATTATCCGTATCGGTGCTGAAGTTAAAGATGGTGATTTATTAGTTGGTAAAGTAACGCCTAAGGGTGTAACTGAATTATCAGCTGAAGAGCGTTTATTACACGCTATCTTCGGTGAAAAAGCGCGTGAAGTTCGTGACACGTCTCTACGTGTTCCTCACGGTGGTGACGGAATCGTTCATGATGTTAAGATCTTTACTCGTGAAGCTGGCGATGAATTATCTCCAGGTGTTAATATGTTAGTTCGTGTTTATATCGTTCAAAAACGTAAAATTCACGAAGGGGATAAAATGGCCGGACGTCATGGTAATAAAGGGGTAGTTTCTCGCATTATGCCAGAAGAAGACATGCCATTTATGCCTGACGGTACACCAGTTGATATCATGCTTAACCCATTAGGGGTACCATCTCGTATGAATATCGGGCAAGTACTTGAGTTACACTTAGGTATGGCTGCTCGTCAATTAGGTATTCATGTTGCAACTCCTGTATTTGATGGAGCTGACGAGGAAGATGTATGGTCAACAGTTCGTGAAGCGGGTATGGCTAAAGATGCCAAAACTATTCTTTACGATGGTCGTACAGGTGAACCATTTGATAACCGCCTATCTGTTGGGGTTATGTACATGCTGAAATTAGCCCACATGGTTGATGACAAATTACATGCACGTTCAACAGGACCTTACTCATTAGTTACACAACAACCTCTTGGTGGTAAAGCACAATTTGGTGGACAACGTTTCGGAGAGATGGAAGTATGGGCACTGGAAGCTTACGGTGCGGCTTATACTCTTCAAGAAATCTTAACGTACAAATCAGATGACGTGGTTGGTCGTGTTAAAACTTACGAAGCAATCGTTAAAGGTGAACCAATTCCAAAACCAGGCGTACCAGAATCATTCCGCGTATTGGTGAAAGAATTACAATCATTAGGTTTAGATATGCAAGTACTTGATATTGACGATCAAGAAATTGAATTGCGCGATATGGATGATGATGAAGACGATTTAATTACCGTTGATGCATTAACGAAATACGCTCAAGAACAAGCAGCAAAGAATGCAGAGAAAAAAGATTAATTGATCGTTAGTCTTTTTGAGGCTAGCATTTTAAAAATCGATCTGTTTAATAGAAGAATAGCGGGGGATGTTACTGAAAAGTAACTTTCCTTGTTGTTCTAACTATTAACAGCGACTAAGTTTAAATTCTCTAACTTATAGTCATAATATGAAATGGAGGGAACACCTTTTGATCGATGTAAATAAATTCGAAAGCATGCAAATTGGTTTAGCTTCTCCAGAAAAAATTAGAAGCTGGTCTTATGGTGAAGTTAAAAAGCCAGAAACAATCAATTACCGTACATTGAAACCAGAACGCGAAGGATTATTCTGTGAGCGTATCTTTGGTCCTACTAAAGATTGGGAATGTGCTTGTGGTAAGTACAAACGTATCCGTTATAAAGGAATCGTCTGTGACCGTTGTGGCGTGGAAGTAACACGCTCAAAAGTTCGTCGTGAACGTATGGCTCACATCGAATTAGCAGCACCAGTATCACACATTTGGTACTTTAAAGGGATTCCAAGTCGTATGGGTCTTATCTTAGATATGAGTCCTCGTGCCCTTGAAGAAGTCATCTACTTTGCATCATATGTAGTTATTGAACCAGGTGATACAACTTTAGAGAAAAAACAATTATTAACTGAACGTGAATATCGTGAAAAACGTGAACAGTACGGTCAATCTTTCCAAGCTGGAATGGGTGCTGAAGCTGTTAAACGTTTATTAGATGATGTTGATTTAGAACGTGAAGTTCTTGAATTAAAAGAAGAGTTAAAAACAGCTTCAGGTCAAAAACGTACACGTGCTATCCGTCGTTTAGACATTTTAGAAGCATTCCGTAGCTCAGGCAACGAACCTGGCTGGATGGTAATGGACGTTGTTCCAGTTATCCCACCAGATTTACGCCCAATGGTTCAATTAGAAGGTGGCCGTTTTGCCACGTCTGATTTGAATGATTTATACCGTCGTGTAATTAACCGTAATAACCGTTTGAAACGTTTATTAGACTTAATGGCACCAAATATTATCGTTCAAAATGAAAAACGTATGTTACAAGAAGCAGTAGATGCTTTGATTGATAATGGTCGTCGTGGCCGTCCAGTTACTGGACCAGGTAACCGTCCACTTAAATCACTTTCTCATATGTTAAAAGGGAAACAAGGTCGTTTCCGTCAAAACTTACTTGGTAAACGTGTCGATTATTCAGGTCGTTCAGTTATCGTAGTAGGACCGTTCTTAAAAATGTACCAATGTGGTTTACCAAAAGAAATGGCGATTGAATTATTCAAACCATTTGTTATGCGTGAATTAGTTGGACGCGAAATCGCTAGCAACATTAAAAATGCGAAACGTAAAATCGAACGTCAAGAAGACGAAGTTTGGGACGTATTAGAAGATGTTATTAAAGAACATCCAGTATTACTTAACCGAGCACCTACTCTTCATAGACTAGGTATCCAAGCGTTCGAACCAGTTCTTGTTGAAGGACGCGCTATCCGTCTTCACCCATTAGTATGTGAAGCCTATAATGCCGATTTCGATGGAGACCAAATGGCCGTTCACGTGCCACTTAATGATGAAGCTCAAGCTGAAGCGCGTATGTTAATGCTTGCCGCTCAAAATATCTTGAATCCAAAAGATAGTAAACCAGTAGTAACACCATCTCAGGATATGGTCCTAGGTAACTACTACTTAACAATGGAAGAAGATGGCCGTGAAGGTGAAGGTATGGTCTTCCGTAACGTTCAAGAAGCTGAATTAGCATGGAAAAATGGCTATGTACATTTACATACTCGTATCGGGTTACAAACGTCATCGATGCCAGAAAAACCATTCACTGATTGGCAAAAAGAACGTACATTGATTACAACTGTTGGTAAGGCTCTTTTCAATGAAATTATGCCTCCAGAGTTCCCATACTTAAATGAACCGACAGATTATAACTTAACTATTCAAACTCCAGATAAATACTTCGTTGAAAACGGAACAGATATTCCTGCTCATATTAAAGAGCAAGAATTAGTTGGACCATTCAAGAAGAAAAATCTTGGTAATGTTATCGCTGAAGTCTTCAAGCGCTTCAAGATTACAGAAACATCTAAAATGTTAGATAGAATGAAAGATTTAGGTTATAAACACTCAACAATTGCGGGTATGACTGTAGGGATTGCGGATATCGTAGTCTTACATGAAAAACAAGAATTAATTGAAGAAGCCCATACTAAAGTTGAAAATGTAACAAAACAATTCCGTCGTGGTCTGATTACAGATGACGAACGTTATGAACGCGTTATTGGAATTTGGAATGGCGTTAAAGATGCAATCCAATTGAAACTGATGGAAAGTTTAGACGACAAAAACCCGATCTTCATGATGAGTGATTCTGGAGCCCGTGGTAATATCTCTAACTTTACGCAGCTTGCTGGTATGCGTGGACTTATGGCCGCTCCGAATGGACGTATCATGGAATTACCAATCATCTCAAATTTCCGAGAAGGTTTAACAGTCTTAGAGATGTTTATCTCAACTCATGGTGCTCGTAAAGGTATGACCGATACAGCCCTTAAGACAGCCGATTCAGGTTACTTAACTCGTCGTTTAGTTGACGTTGCCCAAGATGTTATCATTCGTGAAGACGATTGTGGTACTGACCGTGGTTTAGATGTAACTGCGATTAAAGAAGGTAACGAAGTCATTGAAACATTAGAAGAACGTCTATTAGGACGTTACGCTCGTAAATCAATTCTTCACCCAGAAACTGGCGAAGTGATTGTTGGCGCTAATGAAATGATTACAGAAGATTTAACAAAACAAGTCATTGAAGCTGGCGTTGAGAAAGTGACAATCCGTTCAGTATTTACATGTAATACTAAACACGGTGTATGTCGTCACTGTTATGGCCGTAACATGGCTACTGGTCTTGAAGTTGAAGTGGGTGAAGCAGTTGGTACAATTGCCGCTCAATCAATCGGTGAGCCCGGTACTCAGTTAACAATGCGTACGTTCCATACGGGTGGGGTTGCCGGAGATGATATTACTCAAGGTTTACCTCGTATCCAAGAGATTTTTGAAGCACGTAATCCGAAAGGGCAAGCAGTTGTAACAGAAGTAACAGGTGATGTTATTGATATTACAGAAGATGCAGCTACTCGTACACGTGAAATCACAATCAAAGGAACAACTGATACACGTACATACGCTGTCCCTTACACTTCTCGTTTGAAAGTGGCAGAAGGCGATATGATTAAACGTGGTGAAGCTCTTACGGAAGGTTCAATCGAACCAAAACAATTATTACAAATTCGTGATGTTTTATCTGTTGGCGTATACTTACTTCGTGAAGTACAAAAAGTATACCGTATGCAAGGGGTAGAAATCGGCGATAAACATATTGAAGTTATGGTACGTCAAATGTTACGTAAAATCCGTGTTATGGATCCAGGTGACACTGATATCTTACCAGGTACTTTAATTGATATCTCAGAATTTAAAGAACAAAACTACAGCACACTTGTTGCCGGTGGTACACCAGCGACTGGTCGTCCAGTATTGTTAGGTATTACTAAAGCGTCTCTAGAAACGAATAGTTTCTTATCAGCTGCATCATTCCAAGAAACAACTCGTGTTCTTACTGATGCTGCGATTCGTGGTAAGAAAGATCCATTACTTGGTCTTAAGGAAAATGTTATCATTGGTAAGATTATTCCAGCCGGAACAGGTATGCCTAAATACCGTAACATGGAGCCAAAAGAAGTCGGCGTAGCAAGCGAAAATGTTTATAGCATTAGCGATATTGAAGCGCAAATGGCTGCTGAAGATGCTCTAAATTCTGAAAAGAAATAGTCATCTAGCTAACTAAAGGGTCGAGACGTCTGTCTCGGCCTTTTTTGTATTTGAAAGAGTTATTAAAAATATGGTACAGTTACGATAGATAACTTATAGAAAGAAGGCATTTTTATGTTTGGTATCAAAAGTTATATCAAAAAAAATTATGTAGGTGAAGAACAAGAAGAATTACTAAGTCTTTATGCAAAATATTCAGGAATTTTAAAAGGGAATTTCTATATTTGGGAAAATGAATTTTATGATTTGAGTAAAGAAGAACAAAATAAAACAAGTTTAGAAGTATTTTTAACAAAAAAAATAAAACAAGTTATGGAAGCGGCTGAAGTAATTAGAGAAGAAGAGTTGTTGAAAGAACAGGTAGAAGAGGAAGAAGCACGTGGCGAATTCGAAGAAAAGTAAGTACGTAAAGAATGGAAGTTTTTATTTAGGTGCAGCGTTACTAGTAGGCTTTATTTTATTTTTCAGTTCGTCACAGACGTATGAAGAGCAGTCTCAAGTCGGCTTACTTAGTAAGTTACTAAGTGGTGAACCTTTTAAAGAACGATTGAGTCAGATTAGCTTTATGTATGGCGGAAGTCCAGTTAGCATAGAAGCGAGTGGTTATGCTAAGTTTGTTGAATTTTTTATTCGTAAAGCCGCTCATTTTATGAGTTTCTTTTTACTGTCAGGTGCGTTATTTTTAGGATTACGACCGCGTTTGAAAAATTTATTTTTAACAGGGGTAGTGAGCTGGTTATCTGCTACAGGATATGCGGCACTTGATGAATGTCATCAGATGATTACTGGAGGACGTTCGCCTATGTTTCAAGATGTTATTTTAGATAGTATAGGAGCAGCGACAGCTGTTATTATTTGTATGTTAGTCTTTACAATTAGTGCAAATAGAAAGAAAAGATCATAATCGACTAGAAAGAGGTGTTTGGAATGGCAGGACATTCTAAATGGAAAAATATTCAAGGTAGAAAAAATGCACAGGATGCTAAACGTGGAAAAGTATTTCAAAAATTATCACGTGAAATTTATGTTGCAGCTAAAAGTGGTGGTCCTGATGCGGATACAAATCCAGCATTGCGTTTAGTTTTAGATAAGGCCAAGTCGGCTAATATGCCTAATGATAATATTGAGCGTGCGATAAAGAAAGCAACGTCAGCAGGTGAAGGTGAAAATTACGATGAAGTAGTTTATGAAGGGTATGGGCCAGCTGGTGTCGCAATTTTAGTTCATTGTCTAACAGATAATCGTAATCGTACAGGGACAAATATTCGTGTTGCCTTTAATAAAAATGGTGGTGCATTAGGTGAAACGGGGTCTGTTAGTTATATGTTTGACCGAAAAGGTTATATTGCTATAGCGAGAGAAGGACTAGAGGTAGATGAAGATGACATGCTTATGTTGGTACTAGAAGCAGGTGCAGACGATTTACGTACAGAAGAAGATGTTTTTGAAGTGTATACAGAACCAAGTGATTTTACAACCGTTCGTGACACATTAAAAGCTGAAGGGTTAGATCTTGCTCAAGCTGAATTAACAATGGAACCACAGACGAGGGTTGAATTAACAGAAAATCAACAAGAAGTGTTAGAAAAACTGGTAGAAGCATTAGAAGAAGATGATGATGTATCAGAGGTATTTACATCAGCCGAGTTATAAAAGACAACTTATATCCTAAGTTGTCTTTTTTTTTTCGTGAAAATTAAAAGTTACAGCATACTTTAGAGCGAGGAGGTAATTATGAATATTAAGGCGTTAGGTACACAGTTGATTAAAGAAGGGCATGAGCATCGGGCGAATGATTTGTATATTTTACCAATCGAAATCGGCTATCGTGTAATTTTTCGTCGTGGCTATACACGTTTTTCTCCAATAGCTTTAAGTGAAGAGGAAGGTAATCAACTCATATTATTTTTTAAGTATATGGCAGATATGGATGTGTCAGAAAAGCGGCGAGGGCAGATGGGGGCTACGCATATTGAAGTACCTAATACGACGCAAATGATTAGAATTCGCTTGTCGACAGTTGCTGATTTTAAAAATAGGGAAAGTTTAGTGATTCGATTTTTGGGATATTTTACAGAAGATAGCCCTTATCAGATGTTTTTTCCTGCTCAATGGGAAAAATTAACTCGAAAAGTGAAGAGGCGAGGCTTATATCTATTTTGTGGGCCGACAGGCTCGGGGAAAACGAGTACGATGTATCAATTGGTAAAGGAAGTAGTGGGAGGTAATGGACAAGTCATATGTATTGAAGATCCAGTAGAAATTGAAGTCGCTAATTTTTTACAATTACAGGTCAACGAAAAAATAGGTATGACATATGATTCGTTAATAGCCGTGTGTTTGAGACACCGTCCGGATATTTTGATAGTTGGTGAGATACGAGATAGTGAAACCGCTAGAGCTGTTGTTCGGAGTGCATTAACAGGGCATATGGTATTTTCGACGGTCCATGCTAGAAGTAAATACCATGTTGTTGAGAGGCTATTAGAATTAGGCGTGACTCGTAATGAAATTAAGCAGTGTTTAGAAGGTGTTATTTTTCAAAGGTTACTGCCTATTTATTGTCCATATTGTGGAGAAGAACAGTGTGATGAAGGGTGCTTGGGTAGAGGGGATGGGGCGTTATTTGATACGTTATTTGACGAAGAAATTTTTGGTGAGAGGGGTACTGAAACGTGGCAACAGACACTGGCAAAAGCTTGGGCTTATGGTTTTATTTCTAAAAAAAGTTTTGACCAAGAAACATTACAGTAAGCAAAAAAAGCGAAAACAACAAGCGGTTTTTTTGAAATTGTTAGATGATTTACTCCGTAATGGGTTTAGTATTCAAGAAAGTTTATCTTATATGGTAACAATTAAAGCCGAATCTGCTTATTTAGCACAACAACTTAGGAATGATTTGGCGGAAGGAATTAGCTTATCCTCTGCGTTGGCAAAATCTCAATTTGATTCACAGCAGGTGATGTTGCTTTATTTGGCCGAAACTCATGGTGATTTAGAAGGGACACTTTCTTTAATACATCAGCAGGTTTTAGATAGAGAGAAGCAATTAGCAGAATTAAAACGTGTCATGGCATACCCTAGTTTGCTTATTTTTTTCTTGGTGGGTGTAATGATGATGATGAAAAGTGTTATATTACCCCAAATTGGAATGAGTAATAAGAAGGCGCATTTTTCTGCGGGACAGATTCTGATTAATATGGGACCTGTGGTGATAAGTTGTCTTATTTTCTTAGTAGTGATAAGTGTCATAGGGCTCAATCATTATTTTAAGTCTAAGAGTGAGATTAAAAAAGTGATATTTTGGTCAAAGTTTCCGTTAGCGAAGCAAATTATTCAGAGATATTATACTTCTTTTTTTGCCAGTGAGTTAGGAAAGTTATTGAATCAAGGTTTAGAACTAAAGCAAATTATTCTTCTTATGTCACAAATAGAAGATAAGTCATTATTAAAAGAAGTTGCTATAGCGATAGGACGTGAGCTTGAACAGGGGAACTCGATCGTTACACCAATAAAGAAATGGCAATTTTTTAGAAAAGAAATAAGTTGGATTATAGAACAAGGTGAAGTAAAAGGGAATCTAGGTGATGAATTACAGATATACGGGAAACAATTATGGGAGGAATTGAACGTTAAAGTTTTACGTCTGTTTTCTTGGATTCAGCCGATTATTTTCATAATAGTAGCCTTACTTATCATTTTGGCGTACGGTTCTCTTTTGTTACCTATTTATCAAGAGATGGAGGGAATGTTATGAAAAATATGTTTAAAGGTAAACAAGCACAAAAAGGATTTGAAGCTTTTACTCTTATAGAGATGTTAGTGGTACTGTTTGTAATTTCCGTTTTGGTGTTATTGTTTGTACCTAATTTAGCTTCGCAACGAGTAAAGATTGAAGATCAAGGTAAGGTTGCTTTTGAAAAGGTAATTAAAACACAAGTTGAGTTATTTGAAATGAATGAAACAATGGAAATCACTTATGATAACCTTGTTAAAGAACATTACTTAACTAAGAGCCAAGCAGATAAAGCAATAGCATGGCATATTACTTTAAATGATGATAACGGAGAATAGGTCATGGAGAGGTTTTACGTTAATAGAGATGGTTATGGTTTTGTTTGTTATATCAGTTATAGCGTTAATCCCAAATTTGAAACTACCTGATATGGAAAGAAAGTTAGATAATCAATTTTTCTTTGAAGAATTTGAAAGGTTAATAACAATAACGCAAGAATCTGCAGTTTTTTCAGGTCGAGCTAGTCGAATAATAATGAAAAGAAATGAGAGGAGCGTAGCTTTTGATTATGTTTTAAGTAACGGTGTAAAAACACATTATTATGTCGAAATACCCGAAGATATAAGAGCGGAAACAGACACATTTGTTACTTTCTTAGGTGAAACAGGTACACTAAGTAAAGTGACAAAGTTTAAATTTTTATTGACTAAGTCCCAAAAAAAGGTAGTCTATCAATTTTATTTAGGGAGTGGAAAGTATGCTAAAAAAGAAAGTGAGGTCTAAACAATTTTCAGGTTATCTATTACTGGAGAGTGGTATTTCACTAGCATTGTTGACATTTTTGGTAGTAACGATTGTTCCGATGTTGCTTTTAATTAATGATCAACGAGAGAGAATGTGGAGTAAGATGGAGTTATCTCGTTTTTTATTCGAAGAGTCTGAGTTGGCTAGACGTAATAAACCGTTATTAAAAGAGAAAAAAAGTGGTATCTTTTTGATGAATGGAGAATTCAGTAGTAATAAAAATAAAGAGATGACGCTGAGTGTTAGAGGGAAGGATAAAAATATGGTAGTGATCAGTGAAGGCAAAAAATAGTTGGGCAGGGTTTACGTTGGTAGAAACTATTATAGCGTTAGCAGTCATATCGTTTATTATTTTGATATTGAACATGCTTATAAAGGTGGAAAATAAAACTGTTTTATCCTTTCAACGTAAATCAGAATTGAATTGGCATATTTTTTTAAGTCAATTAGAGTACGGTAGTAAAAAGTGGGATTTTAAAGAACTGGATAAAAGTAGATTGTATTTTGTAGAAAAAACAGAGTCAGGAAAAGAAAATCAAGTTATCATTGAGAAATATGCTAATCAATTAAAAGAGCGGAAAAATGGAGGATACAACCCACTATTGATCGGTGTGGATACGTGTTATTTTAAAAAATCTGACTGTGGGGTGGTTATTAATGTCACGATGGAGGATGGTAAGGAATTTGAAAGTGTTTTTCCACAATGGCACTAGCTTTTCTGCAGGTATTCTGCCATCAATTCTAATTGTTTTTTTATTGCTATCTCTAGTTTTATTAAAGATGATGACAGTGTATAAAGATGAGTCAGAAATGTTTAGGCAAGTGACATATTATTATGAGGGAAAGGTTCTAGAGGAGTTAACGATTAAACAACTATTAGAAGGTAAACCTAAAGATAAAGAGGGGGTGTACATTTATAATTTAGGGACAGTGGCGTACCGTGTATTACCGAAAGAAGTGGAGTTTGATATTGTGCTGACATCTGGGATGAGTTACACTCTTATCGAAAAAAGATAATAAAAAAACTGTTTTCGTATAAAACGAAAACAGTTTTTTGTAACTTGTAAGACGGATCTTAAAGTTTTTTGTTGTAGAATTCAACGATGAATGACTCATCAATTTCTTGAGATAATTCTTCGCGTTCAGGTAAGCGAGATAAGCTACCTTCTAATTTTTCTTCATCAAAAGTAACGTAAGCAGGGCGTCCTAGAGCAGTTTCTAAAGCACCTTTAACGATTGTTAAGTTTTGTGATTTTTCACGTAATGAAATCACTTGACCAACTGAAACTTGGTATGAAGGGATATCAACGCGTTTGCCATCAACCATGATATGACCGTGGTTTACTAATTGACGTGCTTGACGACGAGTAGTAGCTAAACCTAATTGGTAAACAACATTATCTAAACGTTGTTCTAATAAGATCATGAAGTTAACACCGTGTTTACCTTCTTTAATTTTTCCAGCTTTAACGAATGTGTTAACGAATTGACGTTCGTTCATTCCGTACATGTTACGTAATTTTTGTTTTTCAGCCATTTGTAAACCGTATTCTGATTTTTTACCGCGGCTGTTTGGTCCGTGTTGACCTGGAGCGTAAGGGCGACGAGCTAACTCTTTCCCTGTTCCTGATAATGAGATTCCTAAACGACGTGAAATTTTCCAACTTGGTCCTGTATAACGTGACATAATATAATTCCTCCAATAATGTTTTTTTGGAGTAAAATAATTTCTTGAAAATATTAGTATTCGTTCAGTTCAACCTTCAATCTTCACCGTTGCAGCCGTGGTTACGCAATTGAACCTCTCGGGCGCTAAACTGTTGACGAGTTACTTATTTTCTAGCTGCTTATTTTACACAAAGTCTATTATACGATAGTATTGACGGAATATCAATAGGAAGAATGCTAATCAATTTTAAAATATTATATCTCTTTCTCCAATAAAATGTAACATTAAAAGTAAGGGTTTTCACAAAGTGTTAGTGTAGTCGGTCACAATGGTTTGTATAAGGGATTGTTAATATAAAACCTTTAAAATAACGTTTCATGTGAAGTAATTCTGCTATATAATAAATGAGAACGTTAGGAGGAGAGAAAATGAAGTTGTTTAAAGAGTTTTTATTGATTATTAGTTTTTCTTATTTAGGGGAAATTGTATCAAAGCTATTTAAATTACCTATCCCCGGAAGTGTGATCGGCATGCTTTTACTATTTGCAGCACTATACTTTAAGTTTGTGAAAGTAGATGATGTTGATATGGTTGGGACCTTCTTATTAGATAATTTAAGTATTTTATTTTTACCAGCAGGGGTCGGGATTATGGTCGACTTTGATTTGGTTAAAGATAGCTGGTTTAGCCTGTTGTTGATGACCATTGTATTAACAGGTTTAACAATGGCGGTCGTTGGTCGTGTGGTTCAATTTGTTAAACGAAAATACGAAGGTGATTTAGCGGGGTTAAACGAAGAGGAGGAGCATGGACATGTTACACGAATTGACGAGTAATTATTTATTTGGTTTAGTTTTATCGATTGCTGTATTTTTATTAGCAAGAGAACTGGCTGCTAAGTTAAAGTTACCAATTTTTAATCCACTGATTGTGTCTATCTTAGTAGTTATTGCCTTTTTAAAATTAACAAATATTCCGTATGAAAATTATAACCGTGGTGGCAGTATATTAACGATGTTAATTGCGCCTGCTACTGTAGCTATAGCAATTCCGTTATATAAGTCATTTCATTTATTAAAATACCATGCACGTTCAATCATGGCAGGAATTATTGTAGGGTCATTTTTCAGTACATTTATCACGGCTATTACGGCTATACTATTCAAATATAGTCCAGAATTAATGGCATCGGTGTTACCGAAATCTGTTACAACAGCTATTGCAACAGAAATTGCTGTTAAAATGGGCGGTATCCCAACCATTACGATTATTGTAGTAATTATTTCAGGAATTATGGGAGCGATTATTGGACCTACAGTTCTTAAGTGGGCAAAAATTGAAGAGCCCGTAGCCAAAGGAATAGCATTAGGAACTTCAGCTCATGCGATTGGAACGTCTAAAGCGATGGAGCTTGGAACAGTTGAAGGAGCGATGTCGGGACTAGCTATTGGTGTAGCTGGTGTTGTTACGGTGGTCGCTGCGCCACTTACTTTAAAAGTTGTTGCGTTATTTATATAGAATATAAAAACAGTTTAGCGTGTGCTAGGCTGTTTTTTGTTTGTTTTACGGTGGAAAAGTTGCATCATAAAGTGATTTAGCATACCATTAAGAGGCAAGTCAAAATGAATAAAGCGTTTCAATAATGGAAAGAAAAGTAAGGGGAATGACAAGGTATGACTAGAAAGTTAATTGCATTTGATATTGATGGCACGTTGTATACATCGGATCGTAAAATTCTAGATAGTAGTTTACGTGTGCTAAGAGAATTAGAAGAGGCAGGGCATTATGTGACAGTCGCAACTGGACGTAGTTACTTTACAGCGCAAGAAGCACTTAAAGAATTAGGTGTAAAAAATTACATCTTATGTAATGGAGCGTATGCGTATGAAAATCATGAGTTATCACATAGTTTTCCGATTGATAAAGAAGAATTAAAAGAAATCGTTGCGCTGGCAAATGAAAAAAATATAGATATTCTTTATCAAACTGAGCGTGAAGTGAAGCAGCAAAAAGAATTTAGAGAACAAAGTGATCGTCAGAAAAAAGTGGGTTACGAGCATTTCGGACCATCATTCGATTTTGATATTGATAAAGAAGACGCAATCTATCAAGCGATTATGTTCTGTACAGCTGATCAAGAGGAACTTTTCACACCACTTCTTGATAAATTAAGATTTACACGTTGGGTATCTGATGGTGTAGATGTCGTTTCTAAACATGGTTCGAAAGCTGAGACCTTAAAAGTTATTGCTAAGGACAAAGGGATTGCGGAAAAAGATATCATAGCATTTGGTGATGGCGAAAATGATATTGAAATGTTAGATCTTGCAGGTCTTGGTGTTGTAATGGGCAATGCTTCTGATTTAGTTAAAGGACATGGTAATTACATAACGAAGAGTAATGATGAACATGGGATTTTACATGCCGCTATTGAAAATGGTCTAATTGAGAAGTAAAAAAGACGCCTCCTTTGAAAGGGAGCGTCTTTTTGTTTAGTCAATAATTAAAACATCTTTGCCAATAGCAAAAGGTTGTAATTTGTTGATGTGATCGTAGAACATTACACCGTTTAAATGGTCGATTTCGTGCTGGATAACAATTGCATCATAGTTTTTGAATTTTTTCTTTTGGGTTTCACCGTTAACATCAGTATAAGTTACGGTAATACGAGCATGACGAACAACATATCCTGGTACTTCACGGTCTACTGATAGACAACCTTCGCCATCACGTAGACAAGCATCTTGAACAGTATGGCTAATGATTTTAGGGTTAATCATAACAGCACTAAATGTAGGTTCATCAATTTCAGGATCCATGCTTGGGATATGAACAGCGATCATACGTTTTTTTATATCAAGTTGAGGTGCTGCAAGACCAACGCCACCACGTAGATTGTATTTTTCGGCAATTTCAGGATCTTGACTATTTTTTAAGAATGTTAGCATTTCATCAGCTAGAGTTTTATCTTCATTAGACAGAGGAAGTTCAACTTCAGGGACAACTTCTCTAAGGGTTGGGTTACCTTCACGGATAATATCGTTCATTGTAATCATAATTAGTATCTCTCCTTATTCTTTAAATGACGTAAAACTACGGTTATGTGTCATTTTTTCATCACTATATTGTATCATAAAATATAGAAAAAAGAATAAAAAGTGGCTGAAGTTATTGTGGACTAAAAAAGGGGAGAAATAGGGATTTAAGCTTGCATTTAGGTAGGGCATAGGGTAAAGTAAGATTGTACGAATTTTCGTATGACCCATCACTTGGTTTATCGAGTCACCAACGGTTTACTCAGTTTTCGGGTGAAATTATAGAAAGAGGTGGATACACATGGCAATGTCAAAAGAGCAAAAAAACCAAATCATCAAAGAGTACGCACGTAAAGAAGGAGATACTGGTTCACCAGAAGTACAAATCGCTGTATTAACTGCTGAAATCAATCACCTAAATGAGCATTCTCAAACACACAAAAAAGATCACCATTCATACCGTGGTTTAATGAAAAAAGTTGGACACCGTCGTAACTTATTAGCTTACTTACGTAACAACGATGTAACTCGTTACCGCGAATTAATCCAAAAATTAGGTTTACGTCGTTAATCATAACTGACAACCTACTCGAAAGTGAGGTTCATTATGAATCTCGCTTTCTTTTGTTTTTTATTTCTTTCTTAAAAAAAGAAGAGATGGCATAAAGACGAGTATTCCTATATGATAATCGTTTATATATAACTAAAGGGTGACGATAACCGCTACTATGCAAATGAGATGATCTGACTAAATCAGGCCCTGTCATTTGTTTAGTAGTTGCTGTCCCCTAAAAAGGAGAAGATAAAATGGTAAGTTCAGAAAAAAAAGTTTTTTCAATGGATTGGGGCGGACGTCCGCTATCAGTTGAGGTTGGTCAATTAGCCAAACAAGCAAACGGATCAGTTTTAGTTCGTTATGGAGATACAGTTGTTTTAACTGCAGCAGTAGGGTCAAAAGAACCTAAAGATGTTGATTTCTTCCCGTTAACAGTTAACTACGAAGAGAAAATGTACGCAGCAGGTAAAGTACCTGGAGGCTTTATTAAACGTGAAGGTCGTCCAAGTGAGCATGCAACATTAACAGCTCGTTTAATTGACCGTCCGATTCGTCCGATGTTTGCGGAAGGTTTCCGTAATGACGTTCAAATCACAAATATCGTGATGAGTGTTGAGCAAGATTGTACACCTGAAATGTCAGCTATGTTAGGTTCATCATTAGCATTATCTATTTCAGATATCCCATTCAATGGCCCTATCGCTGGAGTAAACGTTGGTCGTATTAACGGTGAGTATGTGTTAAACCCAACTGTTGAACAAACTGAATTATCAGATATCGAGTTAAGCGTAGCTGGTACAAAAGATGCGATTAACATGGTAGAAAGTGGTGCTAAAGAAGTATCTGAAGAAGATATGCTAGGTGCATTATTATTCGGACATGCTGCCATTAAAGAATTAGTTGCTTTCCAAGAAAAAATTGCTGCTGAAGTTGGCAAAGAAAAAATGGAAATCAAATTATTACAAATTTCTGAAGAATTAGAAACTGAAATCAATGATGCTTATAAAGCACGTATGGTTGAAGCAATTCAAACTGAAGAAAAATTAGCACGTGAAGATAATATCGACGCTGTTAAAAAAGAAATCATCGAAACTTACGAAGAAAAATTCGCAGGTGAAGAAGATGCTGCTAAACGTATGAAAGAAGTGCGTCAAATTGCAGAAGATATGGAAAAAAATGAAGTGCGTCGTTTAATCACAATTGATAAAGTACGTCCTGATGGTCGTAAAATTGATGAGATTCGTCCGCTTGCAAGTGAAGTAGGTATTTTACCTCGCGTTCATGGTTCAGGATTATTCACTCGTGGTCAAACACAAGCGTTATCTACTGTAACATTAGCGCCATTAGGTGAGCACCAAATTATTGATGGCTTAGGTTCTGAAGAAACAAAACGTTTCATCCATCATTATAACTTCCCTCAATTCTGTGTTGGATCAACTGGTCCTACTCGTGCACCAGGTCGTCGTGAAATTGGTCACGGTGCTTTAGGTGAACGTGCTATGGCTCAAGTTATTCCATCAGAAGAGGAATTCCCATACATGATTCGTGTGGTTTCTGAAGTATTAGAATCAAATGGTTCATCATCTCAAGCAAGTATCTGTGGTGGGATCTTAGCTCTTATGGATGCTGGTGTGCCGATTAAAGCACCTGTAGCTGGTATTGCAATGGGTCTTGTAATGGACGGAGATAACTATACAGTTTTAACAGATATTCAAGGTCTTGAAGATCACCTAGGCGACATGGACTTTAAAGTTGCAGGTACTGAAGCAGGGATTACGGCTTTACAAATGGATATCAAAATTGAAGGTATCACTGAACAAATCTTAACTGAAGCGTTAGCACAAGCTAAAAAAGCTCGTATGGAAATCCTTAATGTGATTACCTCTGCGATTGCTGAACCTCGTGAAGAGTTAAGCGAATACGCTCCTAAGATTGAAATGATCCAAATCAATCCTGATAAGATCAAGACAGTCATTGGTAAAGGTGGCGACACAATCAATTCAATCATTGAAGAAACTGGCGTTAAGATTGATATTGACCAAGAAGGTAACGTAAGTATTGCAGCAGTTGATGCAGCGATGATCAAACGTGCTATCGAAATTATTGAAGAGTTAACAAGAGAAGCTAAAGTTGGTGAAACTTATAAAGCGACTGTTGTCCGTGTTGAAAAATTCGGTGCATTTGTTAACTTATTTAAAGGTAAAGATGCTTTAGTTCATATCTCTCAATTAGCACATGAACGTGTTGCTAATACTGAAGATGTTGTTAAAATGGGTGACGTTATCGAGGTTAAAGTTACAGAAATCGATAAACAAGGCCGTGTTAATGCTTCTCGTAAAGAGTTATTACCAAAACCAGAAGTTAAAAAAGAAGAAAAACCAGAAGTTAAATAATTATTATAAAAGCCTATATCTAGATAAGATATAGGCTTTTATTGATAGGTTTGATAAAATAGATAAAGTAACGACTTACTTTTGATAGGTTAGGAGGATTTCAAATGGATGTATCAATTATTATGCCATGTTACAATGGTCAAAATTATATAGAAGAAACATTAAAAAGTATCTATCAACAATGTACAGACTTACTTGATATTGAGGTGCTTTTATTAGATGATGCTTCAAGTGATAATACGTTAGATGTACTTCGAGAGTATACGAGTGTACATCGTCATCCTAACTTGAAATGGGAAATTATTTCTAATTCTGTAAATAGAGGTCAGGGTGTTTTGCGTAATGAAGGGATTAAGAGGGCTCAAGGTCGCTATCTCTTTTTTTTGGATTCGGATGATATTATTGAAAAAGATATGATGATCGGGATTTTTACTTCTTTAAAAAAATACTTGGAAGAACCAGAAGTTGTTCAGTTTGAATGGGCTTTTTTTGATGATGTGACGAATAAAATAAATTATAGCCAGCCGACCAATGAAAAAAATGGAACACTGTTTCTTGGGGGGAAATGTGAGCGTGTGTTAAAGCAAGCTATATATTATCCTGTAAATCGTTTATATAAAAAAGAATTCTTGTTAACACATGATATTTGTTTTGGTGAAGGATATATATATGAAGATTTTGAATTTTTTGTAAGGATGGCAACTAAAGTTGAAAGTTTACTTATTCTTAAAGCTATTTATTATTATGTTCGATTACATAATAATTCTACAACAGGAGCTAATAGAAAGACCTCTAAACATTTTAATGATTTTCAAACAGCCGTATCACAGACTATGTCAAGTGTTCAGACGAGAGATAAAGAATCGTTATATCATGTACTGCATTATTTTTTAAGTAAGTCTGTAGGATATGCTCCGAGGTTTCCGGAAGAATTATGTGATGAAGCTGTATTGGGAGTAATGAAAATGATAAAGGAACAAGAGGGAAGGTTTATTATCCCAAATGATGCACCCGAATTAGATAAGAAGTTGTTTAATATTATTTTAAAAAATAGTGAAGATTTAGAAAAGGTTAAGGGATTATTTAAAACGAAACATCGGAAAGAGTTACCGATAAGGTTATTAAAAAAAATAAAAAGAGAGATAAAGAGTGAAATAGTATGGATATATCAATAATAATACCGGTATTTAATGCATCAGATTTTATAGATCAAACGTTGATGTCTCTGACTTCTCAAAAAGAACTGGGTTCTCTTAAGGTTGAAGTGATTTTATATAATGATGAGTCTACTGATGATAGTATGTCTTGTATTCGAGAGTTTATAGAGATGCAAGATACAAAGTTTTCGTGGGTAATAAGAGAGAATGATAGGAACAGTGGTCAAGGTTACACGAGGAATAGAGCGTTAGAGATTAGTCAAGGTGAAACGATTTTATTTTTAGATAGTGATGATTGGTTAGAAGAAAAGGCACTTTCAAAAGTATGGCGTGCCTATAATGAATCTGACAAGCCTGATATGGTTCAGTTTGAATGGGCTTATTATAATGCTTTAACAGGGAAGCAATCCTATGTTGAAATCAGCAATCTTTCAGGTAGAGAAGTGCTAGAAGGTGATGAGTGTGATAAGTTATTAGCAAATAAAACTTATTTTTCAGTGAATAAATTGTATAAGAAAGAATTTATTGACAAAGCTGTTATAGAGTACGGGGAAGGATATATTTACGAAGATTTTGAGTTCTTTGTAAAGTCGATTAACAGAGCAGGAAAAATAGTATGTTTGCCTAATATTTTATACCTAGTTAGGGTACATGAGAATTCAACAACAAAAACAAATCATAATACAACAAAGCACTATGATAGTTTTGTAATTGCGACAAATAAAACAATGGAAATTTTAGAACCTAGAACATCAGAAACTCGGTTTTACGTCTTACGTTATTTTCTTGACCGTTCATTTAAATATGGCATTCGAGTTCCAGGTGAGTATAAATCAAAACTAATTTCTCACGTTCAATCGTTAATAGTTAAGTATGAAGATGAGATTCGAATACCGACTAATGAAACGAAGTTGTTTAAGAGGTTAGTGAGTAAAACTTTAAAAACGAAAGGAAAAGCATCACTGAAATTTGATTATAAAGCAATCAATTACGGGTATAAGGTAGCTAATAAAGTAAAGAGTCAACTTCTCCCGTTGGAAGTCCCGGTTGTGAAGCGCCGTGTATATAAGTTAGTAAATAAAATTGCGATGAAAGTACTACCAAAACCTGCTAAATATTTGGGTGGGACCGTGATGCTAGGATTTGACTTCAAATTAAAAGGGAATTCTAAGTATTTGTTTGAGTATCTAGTGGAACATGAGCCAGATGCACCATTGTATTTTGCGAGTTGGGATAAGGCAGTTCCTGATAAATACAGATTAAAACCGTTTAGTCGTCAATTTTATCAGGCATTATCTTCAGCGAAAGTAGTTGTTTCGGAATCGTGGGTTCCTCTTGACATTAAGAAGTATCCTAATCAAGAATGGATTCAATTGTGGCATGGTACACCGCTTAAAAAAATGTTGTTTGATAGTTTTGAAGTAGACATTGTGTCCAAAGCGCCGACTCATAAAAAGGCCAAGATGGCAGATATTCAGAGATGGGATTATTTCTTATTGGATGCTCCTATTGCTGTTGATAAGTTCAAGAGTTCAATGCTTATTCCAGATAAGAAGTATTTGAAGTATGGCTACCCTAGGAATGAGTGGTTAATAAATAATGTTGCGGATAAAGAAGGTGTTAAAAAAATACTTTATGTTCCAACATGGCGAGATTATAATCACCGTATCGATGCGAGTAAACAGGATTTTGCATATTTCTTGAATTTAGAAAAATTATCAAATTTGTTAGGTGAAGGGTATGAAATTCATGTGAAGGATCATGATTTAGTTGTTGGCAATACGGCTTCTAGTGAGTTACGACTAGTGACTCATGGTAAAGAGAGTGATATTCAAGAGTTAATTGCCCAAGTAGATTATGTGATTACAGACTATTCATCCGTTCTGTTTGATTGCCTTCATATTGAGACACCGTTCTACTTATATGTAAAAGATTTCGATAAATTTTCTCAAAGCAGAGGAGTATACGAGGATATTTATGCTGATTTTTCAACAGTTACGACAGATGAGGTGGAACAATTAGCTGAGATGATTAGAGATGAGGTTACACTTAGTCTCTCTGATGAGTATAAATTATATACGGCAACGCCGAATGAATTACTACTGCAAAAGATAAATGACTTATCGAAATAAAAACTCTCTAAAATGTAGTGACCCAAAAAGTTAGACTTAAACTCTAACTTTTTTGGGTCGTTATAAAAGAGGGCTTTTTAATACTCAATTATTAGACCGAGTTCTGTTGCGATAACTTCAGATTGTAAGGCACTGATAGTCAGCCCACTTAATTTTTCAGGAGAAAAAGCAATTTTTTCAAAGGTGCAACTTGATAAATTTAAACCCGCTAGAGTTGTGTTAAACCAGCTGCTACCTGTTAGGTTACATTTATTAAGTGTGAGATGTTGCCAAGTAATCTCATAAAAGTCACTTTCTTTTAATGAACAAGTTTGGAAGCTGACAATTTTAAGTGTTGCGTAAGCATATGACGATAAATCATTGATACAATCGATGAATTGAACATCTTTTAATGTTCCTTCAGCAAAATTAGAGCCAGTTAACCGGCAGTTCTTAAAAATAACACGTATAAATGAGCAGCCGATCATTTCACAATTAGAAAAGTCACAGTTTTCAAAAATAGCATCCTGAACTTCGAAATTTTTAAATGAACTAGAACTAAAATGAGTTCCTATAAAATGAGATTGTTCAATGGCTTGGTAAGAAGTAGTATGGTAACTAAAATCAGAAGCAGCATTGATATGTCCTGTGATAAGAGAGTCTTCCTCTAAATAACAGGTTTCTTCTGAAAGAACTTTGGGAAGTTTTGGTTCGATAGGCATTTTTACTTTGGTTGATTTAGCCATAATGAGCCTCCTTTAATTTTACTAGTAGTGTAACATATGATGCTTGGTTTTGGGGATGAAAAGTTATTGACAATACTTTAAAAGCTTGCTATACTTATGAAGTTGAGAATTAAGCAGAAGCACCCGCTTCTCGCCTTAGTAGATAATAATCTCTGGGCTAGATAGTTTTTCTTTTAATCTTAAGGATTAAAATGAAAGTATGCGGGGGTCTTCAAAAAGAAGACTCTTTTTTTCTGTATTAAAACTCGTAATAAACAACAGAGAGGTGAATGACCATAGCAAAAGATATGATGGTAAATGACGGTATTCGTGCTCGTGAACTGCGATTAATTTCAGATACAGGAGAACAGTTGGGTGTCAAAACTAAAGCGGAAGCTTTAAAAATGGCCGAAGATGCAAACCTTGATTTAGTAGTTGTTTCTCCAACAGCGAAACCACCTGTAGCCCGCGTCATGGATTACGGTAAGTATCGTTTCGAACAACAAAAAAAATCTCGTGAAAATCGCAAAAATCAAAAAGTGATTAATGTGAAAGAAGTCAGACTTAGTCCAACAATTGATAGTAATGATTTTAATACAAAATTACGCCAAGCACTTAAGTTCTTAGAAAAAGGAGACAAAGTGAAAGCTTCAATCCGTTTCAGAGGCCGTGCCATTACTCACAAACAAATTGGTCAGGACGTCTTAATGCGCTTCGCAGACGAAACAAAAGAACTAGCTGACATCGAGCAAAAGCCTAAGATGGATGGTAGAAGTATGTTTCTTATGTTAGCACCAAAAAATGAGAAGTAATAAAAAGATTTTGAGGAGGAAATAGAGATGCCAAAACAAAAAACTCACCGCGGATTAGCTAAACGTGTAAAACGTACAGGTGGTGGCGGACTTAAAAGATTCCGCGCTTTCACTAGTCACCGTTTCCACGGAAAAACTAAAAAACAACGTCGTCAATTACGCAAAGCTACAATGGTATCAAAAGGCGATTACAAACGTATCCGTCAACAATTATACGCATTAAAAAAATAATCTAAAACTGAAATCGATCATATAGATGATCATACAGAAATCAAGGAGGAATAACCATGGCACGTGTTAAAGGTGGTAAAGTAACTCGCCAACGTCGTAAAAAGACGCTTAAGTTAGCGAAAGGCTACTATGGCTCAAAACATACATTATACAGAACAGCAAAAGAACAGGTGATGAAATCTTATAGCTATGCTTACAGAGATCGTCGTCAGAAAAAACGTGACTTCCGTAAATTATGGATCGCTCGTATCAACGCTGCTGCTCGTATGAACGGCTTAAGCTACAGCAAAATGATGCACGGCTTAAAATTAGCTGAAATCGATATCAACCGTAAAATGTTAGCTGAATTAGCAGTTAACGATGCGGCTGCATTCACTGTATTAGCTGACCAAGCTAAAGATGCATTAGCTAAATAATTTTAATATTCAAAACACTTCTCTTAATTGAGAGGTGTTTTTTTGATTGGAAATTAAAAATAGATGTGTAAAAAAGAATGTGAATTTATTATTTAGTTTGTTTTGAATAATGAATAAGAACTGAATTTTTTTAAACAAAATGCAAAATAATCAAGTTTGTTGATTATAAAAAAATTAAAAATATTGTTAACTTATTCACAAATGATTATTTTTTATGTTATGCTTTGATAGTTGTAGAGGTAGTTAGTAACCTAACTAGTTCGATTGTTGAGTCAGATAAAGAAAGAGGTTATGTTATGAATTTAGTTGCATTAGTAGTAGGTCTGTGTAGTTTTATTGGGATTAAATGGTTAGCGAAGAGCAAAAGTTTTAGCTTTTTGACCATTGTTTCCCTGATTATTGGTATTATTCTTGGTTTAATATTCAAAGGTCAAACGGAATATTTCTCTGTACTTGGAACAATCTACGTTAAAGTAATATCCATGATGGTTATACCACTTTTAATGGTATCCTTGATTAGAAGTATCTCGATGATGGAATCTTTATCAGCTCTTAAATCAATAGGGCTTAAATCTTTCTTTTGGTTATTATTTCAAACATTATTAGCTGCTTGTGTCGGGTTATTTTTAGCTCTTATAACTGGAGTAGGCAAAGGAACACATTTAATAGCGGCCGCTGATTATACACAAAAAGAGGTGCCGGGAATTACACAAGTTATAACAGATTTATTTTCAAATAACTTGTTCCAATCTATGGCGGAAGGTAAAGTTATCCCAGTTGTCTTTTTTGCGATAATGGTAGGGATAGCTATCGTAGTTGTTGATGGTGCTGGACGTAATGTTAAGGCATTTAAAGAGTGGATTGATTCGGTTTATATTATTATTTATCAAATTGTAAAAGTATTGGTTAAGTTATTACCATATGCTATTATTCCGCTGATTGCTAATACAATTGCAATGAGTGATTCATCTGTATTGAAACCATTATTATTAGTCATTGTGTTAACATTTATTGGGTGTTTCTTCCATACGTTTATCACAGGAGGTATTTTGATTTCGGTAGTAGCTAAGATGAATCCTATAACTTATTTTAAAAATATTATGCCTGCTCAAGTCATGGCTTTTTCTTCAAGAAGTAGCTCTGGCACGTTACCGCTTTATGTTGAGTGTTTAACGGATAATGTAGGGGTTTCACCAACGATTGCTAACTTTGTTGGGTCATTAGGAACGACAGTTGGCATGGCAGGGTGTGCAGGTGTGTGGCCTGTATTACTAGGAGTGTTTGCGATGAATGCTACAACAGGGAGTGTTTCTGTATCCCAAGCCGTGATGTTAGTTTTATTAACACCGTTAGTTTCATTAGGCACTGCAGGTGTACCTGGTGGAGGTATTCTGATTGCCACAGCAATGTTCTTAACGATGGGACTGCCTGTTGAGTTAGTCGGTATATTTGCTGGTATTGATGCTTTTGTTGATATGGCAAGAACAATGACTAATGTAAGTAGTTCGATGACAGCTGCCACACTTGTCGCGCATTCAGAAGGGGCTATTCAAAACTCTGAGAGTACACAAATAGTATAAGCAGTTAATAGATAAGTCCGATAGTAGAGTATTCTACATATCGGACTTTTTTTAATATAATTTTAGTAGGATTTGGTGTGGATATCTTACAGGATAATTTCTTTATAAATATGAAAATAATTAATGAAAACATGAACTTATGCCCTTGATTAGACTTGTTAACAGTTTCCACATTTTAACTATATATAGTGTTTTATTTTTGTGATATAAAATATAGTTCTATATATAGTGTTTGTTCGCATTGAAATTTATTGCGCAATGATGTAGAATGAGCAGTAGAATTAATTAAGAAGGAGTTTGATGGACATGTTGGATAAAGGTAAGGATTCTGTTGGATTAGGCGCGATGAAAGTAGTAAAACGCGACGGACGTCTAGTTGATTTTGATGACCAAAAAATTTATGATGCGTTGTTAAAAGCAGAACGTAAAATTACTGGTAGTGTAACGCCGATGGCTGAAGCACGCATCCAAAATGTGATGTCATTAATTACCTCTGAGATTGACTCACGTTTCAAAACTGATGTTAAGATTTATGAAATACAAAATATTGTGGAGCATATGTTACTAGATCAACAAGAATATGATTTAGCAAAAGAATATATTAATTACCGTACAAATCGTGATTTTGAGCGCAGTCAAGCGACAGATATTAATTTTACGATCGGTAAACTTTTAGGAAAAGACCAGGCTGTAGTTAATGAAAATGCCAATAAAGATAGTGATGTTTTTAATACACAACGTGATTTAACAGCAGGGATTGTTGGGAAATCAATTGGGTTGAAATTATTACCGGCGCATGTATCAAATGCCCATCAAAAAGGTGATATTCACTATCATGATTTAGATTATCATCCGTATACACCGATGACGAACTGTTGTTTAATTGATTTTAAAGGCATGTTGAATGAAGGGTTCAAAATCGGAAACGCTGATGTTGAAAAGCCTAAATCTATTCAAACAGCGGCTGCTCAAATCTCGCAAATCATTGCTAATGTAGCTTCTAGTCAATATGGGGGTTGTTCTGCTGACCGAATTGACGAGTTATTAGCGCCGTTTGCTGAGTGTAACTACGAGAAACATTTGGTTGATGCTAGAGAATGGATACCAGATGCTAGTCAGCATGATGCTTATGCAAAAGCTAAAACGAAAAAAGATATTTACGATTCTATGCAGAGTTTGGAGTATGAAATCAATACACTATTCACCTCGAATGGTCAAACACCGTTTACTTCATTCGGTTTTGGTTTAGGGACAAGTTGGTTTGAACGTGAGATTCAAAAAGCAATTTTACAAATTAGAATTGAAGGATTAGGTCAAGAACACCGTACGGCTATTTTCCCGAAACTTATTTTCTCAATTAAACGCGGTACAAACTTAAATCCAGAAGATCCTAACTATGATGTGAAAGAGTTAGCGTTAGAATGTGCAACAAAACGTATGTATCCTGATGTTCTAAATTACGATAAATTAGTTGAGTTGACAGGTAGTTTCAAAGCGCCAATGGGTTGTCGTTCATTCCTTCAAGGTTGGAAAGACGAGAACGGTGAAGAAGTTAACTCTGGACGAATGAATTTAGGTGTTGTCACACTTAATTTACCGCGCATCGCCCTAGAAGCTGAAGGAGATAAAGAGAGATTTTGGGCTATTCTTGAGGAACGTCTAGCGATTGCTAAAGATGCTTTGGTATATCGTGTAGAACGTTGTAAAGAGGCTGAGCCAGTCAATGCGCCTATTCTATATATGTATGGTGCGTTTGGTAAGCGTCTAGTTCCAGGTCAAAAAACAGATGAATTATTTAAAAATAAACGTGCGACAGTATCGCTTGGGTATATTGGATTATATGAAGTGGCGACAAGCTTTTATGGTGGGGCTTGGGAAGGAAATCCTGAAGCCAAAGAGTTTACCCTTGAGATTATGTCACACCTTAAGTCTAATACAGATGCGTGGAGCGATGAATACGGCTATCATTTTAGTGTTTATTCAACCCCGAGTGAAAGTTTGACAGACCGCTTCTGTCGCCTTGACCGCGAAAAATTTGGTAAAGTTGAGGACATTACGGATAAAGACTACTATACAAATAGTTTCCATTATGATGTTCGTAAAAATCCGACGCCTTTTGAGAAATTAGATTTTGAAAAAGACTATCCTAATTATTGTTCAGGTGGGTTTATTCATTACTGTGAATACCCTGTTCTTCAACAAAATCCGAAAGCTTTAGAAGCGGTTTGGGATTATTCGTATGATCGTATTGGGTATCTGGGAACGAATGCACCGATTGATCGCTGTTATGACTGTGGTTTTGAAGGAGATTTTTCACCAACCGAACGTGGTTTTGAATGTCCAAGTTGTGGCAACTATGATCCTAAAACGTGTGATGTTGTCAAACGTACATGTGGGTATTTAGGTAATCCACAAGCTCGTCCAATGGTACATGGGCGTCACAAAGAAATTTCATCACGAGTGAAACATTTAAAAGACTAATGGTTTAAAAGGCGGCCGATGTGTCGTCTTTTAATTTACGATAGAGGAGTGTCAGTATGAGAAATCCGAAGCCGAAAGAATGGCTATCAGAAGAGTACAGTAAAGGGTACTACGCTGATTACAAGCCCTTTAATTTTGTGGATGGTGAAGGTGTGAGATGTAGCTTTTACGTGAGCGGTTGTTTGTTCGCTTGTAAAGGTTGCTATAACAAAGCAATTCAGAATTTTAATTACGGTCAACCGTACACAACAGAAGTGGAAAATCAGATTATAGAAGATGTGGGCCAAAGCTATGTCCAAGGTTTAACTTTACTTGGTGGGGAGCCCTTTTTAAATACAGAAGTTTGTTTGTCATTAGTCAACAGAGTCAGAGCAACTTTTGGTACAACCAAAGATATTTGGGCGTGGTCAGGTTACACATTTGAAGAGCTTCTTCAAGAATCGGATGATAAGCTCGACTTACTACATCAAGTTGATATTTTGGTTGACGGTCGTTTTGAGTTAGAGTTATTAGATTTAAATTTACAATTCCGTGGCAGTCGTAATCAACGGATTATCGATGTAAAAGCGTCCTTAGCAGCAGGTGAAGTTGTTATCTGGGATAAATGTAAGGATGCAGATCAAAAATTTGAACCTATAAAAAAAGAGATATAAAAAGCGACGCTCCTGTTGGGAGTGTCGCTTTTTTGTTAAATAAGTTTCTCTTCCTGGCCATCTGTATAATAAGATAACGTTGGGAAGAGAAGGCTAATAGTTGTTCCTTCACCTTCAACAGAAGAAACATAAATCATATGGTTTAGTTTTTCAGATAGGCTTTTAGCTAAGTATAGACCCAGTCCAGTTGAGTGATGAGTTTGATTTCGTCCAGTTGCACCGGTAAATCCTTTGTCAAAAATACGGCGTTGGTCGGCTATAGGAATACCAATACCAGTGTCTGTAATCTCGAGCCATTGACCTAAGTCATTTTTAGATATCTTAAATGTAATAGCCCCATCATTAGGGGTGTATTTCAATGAGTTACTTAGGATTTGATTGATAATAAATCCTAGCCATTTTTGATCAGTTAATACATCTTGATCTTCACCCACAAATTCGTAGCGAATATTTTTTTGGATGAAATAATTGGCATGTTGCCTAATTAAAGGTTGGATAATACTCTTTAATGAAACTTCTTGAATCAAATAATCACGTGAAAAACTGTCTAGTCTTGCATAATATAAAACTTGTTCGACATAACTTTCTATTTTTTGTAGATTGTCTTGCAGTTGATAATAGTGTGCATCAGAAAGGTCATCTTCCAATGTATCAGAAAGTAATTTGATAGAAGCAAGTGGAACTTTGATTTCATGAACCCAGCTGTCTATAAACTCTTTTTGGTCTTGTTGATTTTGAATCAGTTCACTGAGAGTATCCTGTTTTTCTGAGAGCAAGAGGTTGAAATAATCCTGTGTAATCCGTTGTTCTTCTGTAGTAGCATCGCTTAGTGACTCAGAAAAGAAATCAGAATTTTTCTCCATATTTGCTAGTGCTTTAAGCCATTTATTTTTCTTGCGGTAACTAAGTACGAGGTATGAGAGTAGAGCGAGTGATTGTAGTAAAACAAGGTAACCAACTGAGGCCCAATTCAGTTGCACGCTTGGTGTCAACCATAATACGAGGCAGGTGATACTTGTCATCAGTGACCATAAACTGAATAAGCCACGTTTATCTTTTAAAAAGTGTTTAATTGTCATACAGTTTTACTCCTTATCTTAGGGGATAATGTAACCTTGCCCGATTTTGGTTTCGATGTAGTTGGCAAGGCCGGCGTGTTCAATTTTTTTTCTTAGGCGATTGATGTTAACCGTTAACGTATTGTCGTCAACGAAACGTTCATCATCCCAAAGGGCGCGCAATAATTTGTCACGACTTACAATTTTTCCATTATTTTTTAGGAGATGATAGAGCAGTTTAAATTCATTTTTACTTAGATCGATGGTCTCATCTTCAACTTGGAAGGTGCTATTTTCCATGTTGAGCATCAATCCATTATGAGTTAAGACATTGCTTGTTTGTTCGCTATAGTTATAAGTTCTACGGAGAAGAGCGTTGATTTTAGCAATCAAAATATCCATGGAAAATGGTTTGTTAACAAAGTCATCTCCCCCCATGTTCATTGACATAATCATATCCATATTAGTGTTACGGCTTGAGATAAAAATAATTGGTACTTTAGATACTTCTCGAATTCTTTGACACCAATAAAAGCCGTCGTATATTGGTAGATTAATATCCAATAAAATAAGATGAGGAGAGTATTGTGTGAAATTATCTAGGACAGCGTTGAAGTCAGTTACGCAAAACGTATCAAAATTCCATTTTTGTAACGATTCACTTAGTAACGCGCTGATAGATTCTTCATCTTCTACAATCATAATTTTAAACATAAATAGGTCCTCCTGTAGCAACTAGTTATTATGGTAGTAGTATACCATTTGTCAGGCTAGTGAGGATACTAATGCGTCGATGTGACAGAACTGTTAGGTGAAATGTAAGAGGTGAGCATGGTATGAGGTAAGGTATTTTGATATGATAGTTAAATAAGAGAGTAAGAAAGAGAGTAAGAAAGAGAGGCGAGGACTCAGATGAATCCTGTATTAGAAGTAAATCGATTGACGAAAATTTATGGCAGTAAGTTTAATCCCACACCAGTTTTAGAATCTATTTCATTTTCTGTAACTAAAGGAGAATTCGTAGGTGTTATGGGTCCTAGTGGAGCAGGTAAGACGACACTTCTTAATATTTTATCTACCATCGACACGCCAACGACTGGCAAAGTATTGATTGATGGGACAGATATTACCCGTATATCTGAAGCAAAGTTAAGCCGGTTTAGACGTGAAAAACTGGGGTTTATCTTTCAAGATTTTAACTTACTTGATTCGTTAAATGTTAAAGATAATATTTTATTGCCGTTAGCTTTAGAGAAAGTTCCGGTATCAGAGATGGAAGAACGTTTGGATAAAATAACACGTATCTTAGGTATCCATCATTTGTTAGGGAAGAAACCTGTTGAGATTTCAATTGGCCAAAAGCAACGTGTTGCGGCAGCCCGAGCAATTATTACTGAACCTCAGCTTATTTTTGCAGATGAACCGACGGGATCGCTAGACTCAAAATCAGCTACGGAACTTTTGCAATATTTAACTGAAATTAATAGAAAAGAACAAGCCACTATCTTAATGGTGACGCACGATGCGTTTACAGCGAGTTATTGTCATCGTATTTTATTTATTAAAGACGGTGTTGTGTTTTCTGAATTAGTTCGTCAAGGAACACGTAAAGAATTTTTTCAAAAAATTATGGACATGCAGACGGCTATTGGAGGTGGCGTAAGCAGTGACCTTACTTAAGCTTTCTTGGAAGCGAATAAAAAGTCAGTCTGACGATTATCAACTCTATATCGGAAGCATGATTGTAGCCGTTCTTGTATATTATAGTTTTATGGCAATGAGTCAAAATCCTGAGTTGGTTGACAGGTTGAAAGACAGTGCGAATATTGCAGCTACACTTAAAATAAGTGGCGGGTTAATTAGCTTTTTTCTTTGGGTATTTATGTTTACCGCAAATCGAATTTTTATAAAGAAACGCAAAAAAGAGTTGGCCTTATATGGGTTACTAGGCATGAGAAAGTATCAAGTTGTCCTAATGTTAGCGATAGAAAACTGTGTGATTGGCGCTGTTGCATTAAGTATTGGATTAGTTTTAGGTGTCATATTTTCAAAATTATTTTCAATGATTTTATTAAAGGTATTAGCTTTGCCACTTGAATTAGGAATGTCACTTTCAGTCCAAGCGATGTATCAAACGATATCGATGTTTGTGTGGTCACTCGTGACAGTCTCTTTATTAAGTGTGGTAACCATCTGGCGAAGTAAGTTAATCGTGCTATTTAAAGCGACTCAAAAAGGTGACAGAGATAAGCGTATTACCTTAGTTACAGTATTAAAAGCACTCATTGGTATAGCCTTCCTAACTTATTCATACTATCAGGCCTCTAGGTTGATTGTCTATATGCTAGAATTGAACGACAAGACGCACTCGGATGCAGGCTTTATTTTTGCAGCGCTACTTATTTTGATGTATGCCGTTGTGGGGACGTACTTCTTTTTTTCAGGAACCTTACCAGTTGTAATGACTGTGTTAAAAGGTCAAAAGAAAGTCTATTATCAAGGAATTCGAATGGTAACTCTAGGGAATTTGAGTTTTAATTTACGACGAAATGCTTTTTTATTAGCGACGATTGCAGTATTCACGGGTACAGCATTTGCTGCAGTTGGTGGTGCTGCCAATGTGTATGAGTTTGGTATGAATTCAGCTGAAGCGGAAGGACCGGTTGATTATATTGTCGATCAAACAGATGCTAAGAAGCTGAAAGAACTTATAAAAAAACAGGTTCCGCAAGTAGAGATAGCTGAAAGAAAGATGTTAATCGGTGTAAAAGGCGCGAAGTTTAAATCTACGGTATTCGGAGATTTGTCAACTTATGTAGGGCCTGTAAATGTCGTTTCAGAAAGTGAGTATCAATCGGTAAGTGAAATTAATCCGCATATGACTCATTTTTCAAAATTGACTAGTGATGAAGAGGTTATTTTTTTACCACGTAATGTTACGAATTATTTAGAAATTCAGAAACAAGAGGTTGCAACTATTCAATTATCAGGAGTAAGTGATGAACTTAAAGTGAAACGAATAGGTGAGGATAAAATAGGTGGGTCGCGTTATAGTCGTTACAAACTTCCAACTGTTATTGTGACAACAAGACTTTTTCAACACTTATCCAAAGAGGTTAGTTCAAAACAAGTTTTCTTAAGTTTATCTGGTGATTTTGATGAGAAAGAGTTGTATAAGACAGTAGAAGAAAAATTTCAGTTTAGAAAGAGAGTAATGACAGATACGATTGGTTTTGATAAAACTAAAAATAAAGTGACAGGCGACGTGATGGAAAGTCCATGGAAAAATAGTGATACTCAAGGAACTGGCTCATTTATGACGCGTTATAATTTTATGGGAAGTTATCCTGTTTTAGAGACAAATCGTCAGATGTTTGGCCAATTAGTTTATCAAGCAGTCTTTTTAGGACTCATCTTTTTGATTGCGACAGGAAGCATTATCATGTTAAAGCAGTTATCAGAAGCTGAAGATGAAGTTGCTAGGTATCAAATGTTACGTAAAATAGGGGTGTCTTCTTCGGAAATTAAAAGAAGTATTTACAGCCAAAATTTAGTGGTGTTTTTAGCGCCAGTTGTCATTGCTTACTTACATGCTAAATATGCCTTAACAGCTCTATCGTTCTTGATTTATGGGGTGACGACACGTTTAACTTATTTTATCTTTTTAGGATTAGGTCTGATTTATTTTATGTTTTATATTGTGACCTCTAAGAAGTATCTATCAATTGTAAAAAAACAATAGCTAGATAAAAATAGAAGTGGGTGAGGTCTTTATTAGTAGAATTTATAAAGAAACGCTTACATTGCTATTTATTAAGAAAATACTTGTTTTTAAGCATGAAAAATATGGTATAATTTTTCAATGTATAATTAATAGAGTGGCTAAAAAAAAGGTGTTCAAATTCAGACTAAAGTCTTAATTTAAGTTAAGACAATTGCTTGATTTATTCTTTTACTAATCAGAGTAAACTATAAAAGTAAAAGATAAATCACAAAGGTGAATGATTGAAACATTGAATTTATATAAACAATGCGAACTTGGATGAGGAGAGAAATTATGCTTGAGACACTAAAGCAAAAGCTATTAAATGAAACCGTACAATATTGGCTTATCTTTTTCGGAAAGACAATTTTTTATGTTGTGGTGATGTTGGTATTAATTTATCTGTATCATTTCAGTCATATTGATGGTGGTAGTTTTATTTACAATGAATTCTAGCGATGAGAGATGTCGTAAAGAATAGGAAAGGATAGTAACTATGAGAGAAAATAATTTAATTGAACAAATTGACCGTTGGGCAAAAGTTAGTCCTGAAGCTATTTGTTTCAAAAATGGTGAGACGTCGCATACTTATGCGGAGTTAAAAGAAGCGTCAGATAAAATAGCTCAACACCTTACTCGTCAGTTTGATAACAGGTTGCCTGTTATTGTATATGGTGGTTTAGACTATGAAATGATAGTTTCTTTTATCGCCTGTGCTAAAGCGGGTCATGCTTATATTCCAATTGACAGCCATACACCTGCAGATCGTGTAGAGTTGATTACACAAGTTGCAGATTATACAGCTGTTATTGCTTGGGAAGACTGGCCTGTAGAGGCTCAAGATAAACCGGTCTTAACGCGTGAGGTGATGTCAACGATAGTTGTAGAGCCAACAGAAAAGTTAGAAATGATGACTGTTACAGGTGATGAAACAATCTATATCATCTTCACGTCAGGTACGACTGGAGTGCCAAAAGGGGTACAAATTAGTCATGACAACCTTGTGAGTTATACGGACTGGATGTTGTCAGACTTTGGTTTAGAGGAAGGTCAAACCTTCTTATCACAAGCACCGTATTCATTTGATTTATCTGTTATGGATGTTTATCCATGTTTATTAAATGGTGGGCAGCTTGTGCCACTACACAAATCTGTAATCAATGACTTTAAACAGTTATTTACAGTGTTACCAGAGATGAATTTGAACGTTTGGGTATCAACCCCTTCATTTGCTGATATTTGCTTGATGAACCCACTATTTAATGGTGAGGCGATGGCAAGTATCTCACACTTCTTATTTTGCGGTGAAGAATTAACGCATAGTACTGCAACTAAGCTAGCTGAACGTTTCCCGAATGCAAGAATATTTAATACATATGGACCAACAGAGGCTACAGTAGCTGTTACTGAAATTGAAATTACTCCAGAAGTACTCGCTGAAAATGAGCGTCTTCCGATTGGTCGTGTAAAATCTGATACAACTATTTATATTATGGATGAAGATGGCAAACCGCTTCCTGAAGGTGAATTTGGAGAAATTATTATTGTAGGGCCTAGCGTTTCTAAGGGGTACTTTAATAATGAAGAAAAGACAACCGAAGCGTTCTATGTATATGAAGGCCAACAAGCTTACCGAACTGGGGATGCTGGGTTAGTCAAGGATGGTATTTTATTCTATCAAGGACGTATGGATTTCCAAGTAAAATTACATGGTTACCGTATAGAGTTAGAAGACATTGATCATCATTTGTCTGAAGTATCTTATGTTAAGGCAGCAACAGTTGTTCCAAAATATCAAGAACATAAGGTTCAACAGTTAGTAGCGTATATCGTCGCTAATGAGCATGATTTTGAAAAGCCTTATCAATTGTCAAAAGCTATTAAAGAAGAATTAAAAGAACGTGTTATGGATTACATGATTCCTCAGAAATATGTTTACGTTGATGCTTTACCGTTAACTCAAAATGGAAAAGTAGACCGCAAAGGCTTGATAAATGAGGTGAACGGTTAATGTTAGATAGTTTACACAATTTATCAACTAAGATGGTGTACCTTTCGCCTTATGAAAATCCGTATTACTTTATTCTCTTAGCAGTAGCGTTATTGCCACTAGTCATTCAGTTATTACGTGGTAAACGCATGATGTGGTATCAAAATATTTTAACGGCCTTATTTTTATGGATTAGTTTTGCTGGTCCGAATTTAAGACAAGGGGTCGCGTTATTAATTTATATTGCCTGGCAAACACTCTTAGTTTATTGGTACTTCGGCCATCGACAGAAAAAAAATAGTAACGGTGGTTTCTATACCGCTGTATGTTTAGCAATTTTACCATTATTTTTAGTTAAGATTATTCCGTTCTTATTAGAGCGAAATATGTTTAAAACAGCAGTTGAAGCCAATCCAGATATTAAAAGTATCGCGAGCTTTATGGGGTTCTTAGGTATTTCATACCTAACCTTTAAAGCGGTACAAATGATTATGGAAATTAGAGATGGCTTGATTAAGGAATATCATGTAGGACGTTATTTACAGTTCTTACTGTTCTTCCCAACTATCTCATCAGGTCCGATTGATCGTTACAGACGCTTTGAAAAAGATTTACTTAATCCTCCTAAGCCTGAAAAATATGTAGAGTTAGTAGGTAAAGGGATTCAAATGTATTTCCTAGGTTTCCTTTATAAGTTTATTATTGGGTATGTTTTAGGGAGTCAGTTGTTACCTAAAGTTGAAAGCTTTGCCTTGGAGCAAGGTGGTTTTTCATTAGGTTTACTTGGAACGATGTATGTTTACACATTGTATCTATTTTTTGATTTCGCAGGTTATAGTTTGTTCGCAGTTGGAACAAGTAACTTAATGGGATATGAGACACCAGTTAACTTTAATAAACCATTCTTAAGCCACAATATCAAAGAATTTTGGAATCGTTGGCATATGTCATTGTCATTCTGGTTCCGTGATTATGTTTACATGCGCTTGATGTTTACATTAATCAAGAAGAAAGTATTTAAAAGTAGAATTGTTGCTTCAAATGTAGGGTACTTTGCGTTATTCTTATTAATGGGAGTTTGGCATGGGTTAACATGGTTCTATCTTGTTTATGGGATTTACCATGCGGCTTTAATTTGTTTAACCGATGCTTGGTTACGATTTAAGAAGAAGCACCGTAAGTCAATTCCAAGTAATAAAGCAACGCATTGGCTAGCTATTTTCTTAACTTTCCATGCCGTGGCTATTAGTTTCTTGATATTCTCAGGATTCTTAGAGACATTGATCAAAGCAGCAATTAAATAAAATTAAATGAAAAGGGGAGTTTATATTATGTCATTACAAGCAACAGTTTTAGATATTTTAGAAGAATTAACAGGTACAGAAGAGGTAAAAGATAACTTAGAATTAGATTTATTTGAAGAAGGGTTATTAGATTCTCTAGGAACGGTTCAATTATTAGTAGAAATCGAAGGTCAATGTGGGGTTACAATTCCTGTAGCAGATTTTGAACGTGACGAGTGGGCAACACCTCAAAAAATTATTGATAAAGTTGTAGCTAATCAGTAATGAGTTTTAAAAAGAAATTATTTACTGCGATAGGACCTTTATGTTTAGCATTCGTCATTGTGGCAGGGATTTTTCTTTCGCCCTTCAGACTAAATCCTATGACGCCAAAAGTGACGTCGGAAGCTGCTACGTCAATGGGTGTTAATGTCATTAAAGGCAATCAAATTAAAAATAAAGCGATGCGTGAAGAAAACTATGTTCCTTTTTTCGGGTCATCAGAATATAGTCGCTTTAATGCGTTTCATCCATCTGTTTTAGCAGAAAAGTATGACCGTAATTATCGTCCATTCCTTTTGGGGGCAGCGGGAACGCAGTCTCTATCACAATTCTTAATGTTACAATCCATGAGTAATGAGAGTCATGGGAAAAAAGCAGTATTTGTTATTTCACCACAATGGTTTGTTAAAGGTGGAGTGAGCAAAGAAATGTTTTCACTTTATTTCTCACCACTTCAAACGTATCAGTGGATATTAAATGTTAAAGAGATTGATGAAGCTGAAGTTTATACAGCAAAACGTTTATTAAAATTTAAAAACGTTCGCTCTGATACGACGTTAAAATCACTACTAAAACAAATTGCTGCTGATGAACCTCTGAGTACAACACAAGAAAAAATGTGTCGTATGAGACTAAATGTTCTGAATCGTGAGGATCAATTGTTTGGTCACTTGGGTTTAATCAGTCGTCGTAATAAAATCGATAAGCAGTTGAAAAAATTGCCAGATACATACGATTTTAACGCACTTGATGAGTTAGCGTATCAAACAGGCCAAAGTAAAACGAAGAGTAATTCTTATGAAATTACAGATTCATTTTATAAAAAGCGTATAATGCCAGTAGAGGCTTCGTTAGAGGGAGCTCAGGTAGAGTTTGATTACCGTAAATCTGTTGAGTTTTCAGATTTTCAACTGTTTTTATCTGAGGTAGAGAGGCTGAAAATGGATGTTCTATTTGTTATCCCACCAGTCAATGAACGTTGGTCTGATTATACAGGTTTATCTACAGAGATGTTAGATGAGTTTAGTAAGAAAATTAATTATCAATTGCGTTCTCAAGGATTTACTAATATCGCAGACTTTACAGATAAACGTGGAGAAGATTATTTTATGGAAGATACGATTCACATTGGGTGGAGAGGTTGGTTAGAAATGGACCAATCAGTTGAACCATTCTTAAAAAATCGTAAGGCAGATAAAAAATCTTATAAAATTGATCCTTATTTCTTTACTAAAGAGTGGCAAGAATTAGATCCTAATGCGTTATAAAAAAACTAACTACCTTTTTGGGTAGTTAGTTTTTTTGATAGTTGAGTAAGGACAAGGTAAAAATGAATATGCTATACTCAATGTGCTTAATAAATTTAGTGAGGTGACGTAAATGGAAAAGAAAGAAGAATTGTTCTTAAAAGAATTAACAGATGCTCGCGGTGTACCAGGTAATGAGGAAGAAGTTCGTCAAATTTTTAATAAATATGCAACACCTTTAGCCGATAAGATGTTATACGATGGCTTGGGTGGGGTTGTAGCTAAACATACAGGTGATAAAGAAGGACCACGCGTTTTAATCATGGGACATATGGATGAAGTAGGTTTTATGGTAACGCAAATTACTGAAAAAGGATTTTTAAAATTCCAAACACTAGGTGGCTGGTGGGGACAAGTTATGCTTGCCCAACAAGTTCAAATCAAAACAGATAGTGGAAAAATCATTCATGGTGTTATTGGATGTAAACCGCCACACGTCTTATCAGCAGCAGTTCGTAATAAGCCGTATGATGTAGCTGAGATGTTTATTGACATTGGTGCGACAAGTGCTGATGAAGTGAAAGAGTGGGGTGTTAAACCAGGTAATATGGTGACACCTTCAACAGAATTCCGTCGTCTAAATGATTCTAAGTTTATGATGGCTAAAGCATGGGATAATCGTATTGGAACAGCTGTCTCACTTAAAGTTTTAGAGAACTTAGTAGAAGAGGGCCATCCGAATATTTTATTTGCCGGTAGTAATGCACAGGAAGAAGTTGGGTTACGTGGATCTAAAACAAGTACGCACCTAACTAAACCAGATATTGCCTTTGCATTGGATACAGGAACAGCAGGAGATACCCCTGGTATGACGCCTAAAGAGTCTTTATCAGAATTGGGTAAAGGACCACAAATCTTAATTTACGACGCTTCAATGATTCCACATAGAAAATTACGTGACTTTGTGATTGATGTAGCCGATGAATTAGGTATTCCGTATCAATTAGAAGTGATTGCCGGTGGCGGAACGGATGCAGGGAGTCAACATGTCTCAAATGATGGCGTGCCATCATTAGCAATTACTGTAGCAACTCGTTATCTACACTCTCATACTTCAGTTATTCACGAAGATGACTATTTAAATACAGTTAAGCTTGTAACAGAAGTTGTGAAACGCTTGGACAAAAAAACAGTTTCATCATTATGTGATTATAAATAAAAAACATTATTGTTTTTTATAATAGTAATTTATCAAACAAAGCTCATAAATCATTGATTTATGAGCTTATTTATATCAATAGAAGTGAGTTTACTTTAAATTATAGTATGTAGGAAAGAGGGAATCAGATGAAGGTAACAGTATTAGGCTATTGGGGAGCGTATCCTTGGAATGGTGAGGGAACGAGTTCGTATCTATTGGAATCAGAAGGCTATCACTTACTTGTGGATGCAGGGAGTAGTACACTGAATAATTTACAAAAACAGATAGATCCATTAGAACTCGATAGCGTGATTATATCTCATTATCATCATGATCATATTGCTGATCTGGGCGTGCTTCAGTATTACCGTCAGTTACGTGATGCAAGTCGTGAGGTACCAGTCTTGCCGATTTATGGTCACATGGAAGACAATGATCATTTTAAAGCGTTATCTATGCCAGGTATTTCTGAAGGAATGGGTTATAAAGAAGAAGATACGGTTGAAATTGGTCCGTTCAGTATTAGGTTTTTAAGAACGATTCATCCAGTTGTTTGCTTTGCTATGCGCATTGAAGAAAGAAAAACAGGAAAAGTCTTAGTTTATACGGCAGACTCTGGTTATTTGGAGTCATTTAAAGACTTTATGACAAATGCCGACCTTGTTATTGCGGATACGTATCTATTTGAAGGAAATGAAAATCATCATGCCCACTTTACCTCTAAAGAAGCTGGTCAATTAGCAAAAGAAGCCGCTGTTTCTAAATTAGTCCTAAGTCACTTACCACAAGATAAAGACTTAACTCAATTAAAAGAAGAAGCGATACGAGCAGCAGGTCCTGCATGTGAAGTCGTTTTAGCAAGTGAAAATCTAATATTAACTTTATAGGAGGCTATACCATGTTATTCGTACAAAATGAAAATAATGATCCACGTATTAATTTAGCGATTGAAACGTATTTAATGAAAGAACTACCAGTTGATGAGCCTATTTTATTATTCTATATTAATGAGCCTTCAATTATTATTGGGCGTAACCAAAATACAATTGAAGAAATTAATAAAGAGTATGTTGAGGAAAAAGGGATTCATGTTGTTCGTCGTCTTAGTGGCGGTGGCGCAGTCTATCATGATTTTGGGAACTTAAACTTCAGTTTTATTATGCCAGATGATGGGGAGTCATTCCGTGATTTTGCTAAGGTGACACAACCGATTATTGACGCGCTTCATGATATGGGTGTGACAGGTGCTGAGCTTAAAGGTCGTAACGACTTAGTCATTGGTGACAAAAAATTCTCAGGAAATGCGATGTATGCAACAAATGGTCGCATGTTTGCTCACGGTACAATCATGTTTGATAGTGATGTTAATGAGGTTGTTAATGCCCTTAAAGTACGTAAAGATAAAATCGAATCTAAAGGGATTAAATCAATCCGTTCACGTGTGACAAATATTAAACCATTTCTAGCAGATGAGTATCAAGATATGAGTACCACGGATTTCCGCCAAGCTATTTTATTTAGAATTTTTGGTGTGGATAACATGGATGATGTTAAAATTTATGATTTAACAGAAGCTGACTGGAAACGAATTAATGAGATTTCAGATCAGTATTACCGTAATT
Organism: Vagococcus fessus; assembly: GCF_003987565.1. Taxonomy (GTDB): domain Bacteria; phylum Bacillota; class Bacilli; order Lactobacillales; family Vagococcaceae; genus Vagococcus_D; species Vagococcus_D fessus. The sequence goes on along the minus strand of NZ_NGJY01000002.1, from coordinate 566,309 downwards.
GGGATTGGAATTATGGTCGTTCGCCAGAGTTTGACTTAGTTCGTCGTGAGCGTTTTGTAATTGGCTCAGTAGAAGCTAAGATGAACGTAGCAGGTGGTGTTATTAACGATATTCGTATTTTCGGTGACTTCTTCGGATTAGGAGAAATTAAAGATGTGGAAGATCTACTTCGTGGAACTAAGTACGATAAAGAAAGTATTCGCGAAGCAGTTGAAAAAATTGATATTCAAAAATATTTCGGGGGTATTCAAGTGGACGATTTAGTCCAACTTTTATATTAATTAGTGTAAGCAAGGGCCTCCAAGCCTTTGCTTTTTTGTGTGAGCAAAAAGTTCATGTGTTCACAAGGTGTTGTGGTATAATGAAAGAAGTTAATCATAGGGAGGAACAAATTATGAACCAAGAACGTTTAACAAAAGTACTCGATAAAATGTCTGAAAAAAAAGTAAGTCAATTAGTGATTTCAGATGCAACTACTATTTTTTATTTAACAGGTAAAATGATTCACGCAGGCGAGCGTATGTTAGCTTTAGTGATTAAAGAAGATGGGAATCATGCTTTAGTGATTAATAAATTATTCCCAATTACAGAAGATTTAGGTGTGAAATTAGTTGTGATTGATGATACAGATGATGCAGTTGCTGTATTATTAGAACAATTAGACGCATCAAAAACAATTGGTGTTGATAAAAACTGGCCAGCTCATTTCCTATTAAGTTTAATGGAAAAAACGAATTCTACAGATTTCGTTAATGGCTCAGAAATTACAGACAGCGTCCGTGCGATTAAGAGTGAAGAAGAGATTGAATTAATGCGTGACGTGTCACGTGATAATGATACTGCGATTGGTCGTTTACAAGAGTTAGTTCCAGAAAAATTAACGGAATTAGAGATGAGCGAAAAATTAGCGAGTATCTATAAAGAATTAGGCAATTCAGGTTTTTCATTTGAACCTATCGTAGCGTATGGTGCGAACGGAGCAGACCCTCACCATGAAACAGACGACTCAGTGGTTAAAGAAGGCGATAGCATTATTTTAGATATCGGCGGAGTAAAAAATGGGTACTGTTCAGATATGACACGTACTGTTTTCTACAAATCAGTATCAGATAAAAGTCGTGAAGTTTTTGAAACAGTCTTAGAGGCAAATAAACGCGCGATTGCTAAAGTGAAACCAGGTGTTAAATTTAGCGAAATCGATGCAGCAGCACGTGATTACATTACTGAAAAAGGCTATGGCGAATACTTTACGCATCGTACAGGTCACTTTATCGGAATTGAATGTCATGAAGCTGGAGATGTATCAGGTTCAAACCATAACGTTGTGGAACCAGGTATGATTTTCTCAATTGAACCTGGAATTTATATTCAAGGTGAAGTTGGCGTAAGGATTGAAGATTTAGTAGTAGCGACAGAAGAGGGCTGTGAAGTATTAAATCACTATCCGAAAGAAATGAAAATAATTGGTTAAATCAAAAGCTAGCTCTTAGGAGTTAGCTTTTTTATTTTGTAAGGCAACTCAACTGTTCGTCAGGGCATCTCAGTGCGAGAAACACGTGTAAACACTAGATTTAGAGTATAATAGATAGGGAGTTATTTTGGAGTTAGGTTATTAATTGGAGGAAATAAAATGGCACGAATTAATTTATTTATCATGATGATGGAGCGGGTGGGCTTGATTATTTTATTAGCCTTCTTACTCGTTAACGTGAATTATTTTAAGAAGATATTACTTAATAGAAGGGCGATGCGGTCGAAGGTTTTACTGATTACCGTTTTTGGGATATTTGCAGTTATTTCAAATTTAACTGGGATTGAGATTACAGATAATGAAGTAATTTCGACTAGTTTTCTAACGGCGTTGTCTGAAAATGCCTCACTTGCGAATACGCGAACACTTGCGATAGGTGTGTCAGGTTTAACTGGTGGCCCATTAGTGGGGCTAGGAGTAGGTTTAATTGGGGGGCTTCACCGTTTCTTACAAGGGAGTGGAAGTGGCGCCTTTTACATTATTTCGTCAACATTAGTTGGGGTATTATCAGGATTAGTGGGGTCACGGTTTATCAAAAAAGCTAGTTTTCCTTCACCGATTCAGGCTGCAGCGGTAGGGATGGTAATGGAAAGTATTCAGCTTGTTTTTGTCGGACTCTTTACCAGTTCTAATTTAGAAGTCGGCTGGAATTTAGTGAAATTCATTTCGATGCCGATGCTTCTTTTAAATAGTGTCGGAACGTTTATATTTATCTCGATTATCACGTCTACTTTACAGCGCGAGGAGCAAACTAAAGCCGTTCAAACACATGATGTTTTAGAATTAGCAGCAAAGACACTTCCTTATTTTAGAAGTGGTTTAAATGAAACATCGTGTAAAGAAGTTGCTGAGATTATAAAGCGTTACACCAAAGTAGATGCCATCAGTATGACGGACACTCATCAGATATTAGCCCATGTAGGAGCGGGGAGTGATCATCATATTCCAGAATTAGAAGTGATTACCGAATTATCAAGAGCAGCTTTAAAGACAGGTGAGTTAAAAATCGCAAGGTCTCAGGAGGAGATTGGTTGTAATAATGCCCATTGTCCACTTAGAGGAGCGATTGTTATTCCTTTGATATCTCATGATAAAATGGTTGGGACTTTAAAAATGTATTTTTCAGATGCCAGTCGTTTAACACATGTTGAGGAACAATTGGCTCGTGGTTTAGGAGATATTTTTTCTACTCAATTAGAATTAGGAGAAGCCGAACAGCAATCTAGTTTACTAAAAGATGCTGAAATTAAATCCCTACAAGCGCAAGTCAATCCTCATTTCTTTTTCAATGCGATTAACACGATATCTGCTTTAATGAGACGAGATGTAGATAAAGCGCGAGAGTTATTGCTTCAATTAAGTACTTATTTCAGGTCGAATTTACAGGGAGCTAGGCAAGTTCAAATTCCATTAGAGAAGGAATTAGAGCATGTGGAAGCATACTTGTCTTTAGAGCAGGCACGTTTTCCAGATAAGTACGATGTTGAATTGATTGTTGAGGACCGCTTGAAAGCAGGTCTAGTGCCGCCTTTTGCTATTCAAATATTGGTTGAAAATGCGATCCGTCACGCCTTTGGTCAACGCTCGAAGGATAATAGGATAGTCGTCAGTATCGGTCAAGTGGGTAATCTGTTAAGAGTTCAAGTAGCAGATAACGGGTATGGAATTGCCCCTGATAAGCTTGATAAAGTTGGGAAAGAAGCAGTTGTTTCTGAAAAAGGGACAGGGACCGCTCTGGAAAATCTCCATAGACGTCTCGTTAATTTGTATGGGGAACAAGGAAAGCTTGAATTTAAGAATAATACAGTAGGTGGGGCTACGATTACGATAACAATGCCCTTAGTTTTAGAGGAGGAGAATGATAAATGAAAATTTTAGTTGTAGATGATGAGCCGTTAGCAAGAGATGAACTCATTTATCTTTTAAATAAAATCGGCGGTGTAGATGAGATAAATGAAGCAGATAGTGTGGTGACGGCGTTAGCTAGTATAGTCGATACTAAACCTGATATTGTCTTTTTAGACATTCATTTAACTGGTGAGAGTGGGTTTGATTTAGCTGAAAAATTTGTAGGGATGAAACAGCCACCTAAGGTTATTTTTGCCACAGCCTACGATGAGTATGCCTTAAAAGCCTTTGAAGTGAATGCGGTTGATTATGTGTTAAAACCATTTGAAGAAAGACGCATTAAACAAGCCCTTGATAAGGTTAAAGAAGGGTTACTAGCCAATGCAGAGCCAGAAGTGGAAGAGGAAAATATCACTACAGCGCCTAATACACTTGCCTTACAAGTGAATGATAGAATTGTTGTCCTTAATCCGAAAGATATTTTATTTGCTACTGTAGATACAGATGGTTTAAGTATCGTGACGACTAAACAGCACTACAACGTAAATGAAACATTAAGTTGGTTAGAGAAAAAATTAGACTCTTCATTATTCTTTAAAACACATCGTAGTTATTTAGTGAATTCTGCTGCGATTAAAGAGGTGCAACCGTGGTTTAATCACACGTATCAATTGACGTTAATGGATGGGCAGAAACTACCTGTCAGTCGTTCTTATGTCAAAGAATTGAAGAATAGAATTGGGTTATAAAAGGAGTTGCTACGGAGGTAGCAGCTCCTTTTATTTGTTAGGGCATTTCAGGTTTGGAAAAAGGTAACTCGGTTATGAATTTGGTCATTTAGACGGTAAAATACCCACAAAGTAGGCTTTTCTCGTTATAGTAAAGACATCAAATAACAACAAACACTTAATTAATAAGGAGCGAGAAAAATGTCTAAACAAAAAACGTACTCATTCTTACAACAAGCTTTTATCTTCGCAGCTATTATGTTAGTTTCAAATTTTATTGTTCAATTCTTACCGTTTCCGATGCCAACATCAGTGATGGGCTTAGTTTTATTATTTATCTGCCTCTGCTTGAAAATTGTCAAACTTGAACAAGTAGAAGGATTAGGAAACAGCTTAACAAGTCTAATCAGTTTCCTATTTGTACCATCTGGAATATCAGTTATTAATTCATTAGGCTTAATGAAAGAATATGGCTTCCAAATTGTATCAATTATCGTGATAGCAACTGTTATTTTATTAGCGGTGACAGGATGGAGTGCTAGTTTCTTGCTTAAATTACGTGACGGTGAACGTGGTAAATTGAAAGAGGTTGTACAAAGTGCCACACCAGTTTTTAAAGAAGTGAAAGAGGTGAATTAACATGACTCCATATTTCGGAATTATGGTATCATTAACAGCATTTGGAATTGGTTCATTTTTATTCAAAAAAAGTAAAGGGTTCTTCTTATTCACACCTTTATTTGTAGCGATGGTTTTAGGTGTGGCTTTCTTAAAAATAGGTCACTTTTCATATGAGGATTACAGTAGTGGTGGGAAGATGATTGGGTTCTTTTTAGAACCTGCAACAATCGCTTTTGCAATTCCACTATATAAACAACGTGATGTTTTGAAGAAATATTGGCTTGAAATTTTATCAGCCATTACCATTGGTTCAATTGGCTCAGTATTAGTGGTTTACTTACTAGCCTCAGTGTTTGGAGTAGAACAAGGGATTATGGCTTCATTATTACCAGAAGCCTCAACGACAGCGATTGCGGTTCCTTTATCAGAATCTATTGGTGGGATAAGCGCGATTACATCATTTGCTGTTATTTTTAATGCAGTTATTGTTTACGCACTAGGTAAATTCTTAGTGGAAAAACTTAACATAAAAAATCCGATTGCTCGCGGATTAGCTCTAGGAACGAGTGGCCATGCGTTAGGTGTATCAGTCAGCATGGAAATGGGTGAAGTCGAAGCCGCAATGGCAAGTATTGCAGTGGTTGTGGTAGGTGTCATCACAGTAGTAGTTGTCCCAATCTTTGCAACAATGGTGGGACTATAAAAGTCGGTAACAGGTTTACTAGCTCAACTGTTTTATAAGTTGGGCTAGTTTTTTTGTAAAATAAAAAACGAGATCAATTGATCTCGTTTTAGTGATTATAATGTCATGCGACCTTTACGGCCAAGTCCAACACCATTACGCATTTTTTGTAAGGTTTTCTTAGCAACTTTATTTGCTTTTTCAGCACCTGTATCTAGTATTTCATGTAATTCATCAGAAGAAAGTAATTCTTTTTGACGCGTTTGAATAGGTTCTAAAACAGCTACAACAGCTTCAGCTAAATCAGTTTTGAATTCACCGTAACCAGCATCTTTGTAACGATCTGCTAAAGTAGCGATGCTTTCACCAGTCATAGCTGAGAAAATAGTAAGTAAGTTTGAGATACCTGGTTTGTTTTCAACGTCATACTCAATTTTACCGCTAGAATCTGTTACAGCAGATTTTATTTTTTTACGAATAGCAGCAGGCTCATCTAACATTGAGATATACCCTTTGGCATTTGTATCAGATTTACTCATTTTTTTAGTCGGTTCTTGTAGACTCATAATACGAGCGCCATGTTTTGGAATTTTTACTTCGGGTTTAACTAAAATAGGTTGGTCAGCTGTTCCATAACGGTTATTAAAACGTTCAACGAAATCACGAGTTAATTCTAAGTGTTGTTTTTGATCTTCCCCAACAGGAACAAGATTCGCGTTGTAAAGGATAATATCCGCTACCATTAATGGTGGATAAGTTAAAAGTGCAGCACTTACACCAGTACGGCCATTATTTTGAGATTTATCTTTGAACTGAGTCATACGCTCTAATTCACCGATTGTTGTATTACATTGTACAATCCAAGCGGCTTCGGCATGTGCACTTACTTCTGATTGGATGAAAATAGTTGCTTTTTCTGGATCAAGTCCCACAGCTAAGTATAGAGCTGCTAATTCTAACGTTTGTTGACGTAGTTTTAAACGGTCTTGAGGTACAGTAATAGCATGTTCATCTACGATACAGTAGTAACAGTTGTAATCATCTTGTAGGGCTACGAATTGTTGCATTGCCCCAATATAATTTCCGATAGTGGGAATACCACTAGGTTGAATACCTGAAAAAATAGTTTCCATATTATTTAATCTTCCTAACATCTTTTTTATCTATTATACGTGAAAAAAAGTGAAAAAGACAGTGACAAATCGGAGGAAGACACAGTTAAAAGGGTTTAAATAACAAAGAATAAAGAGAAAGATTAAAGAACGATGAGTTTTGGGAGTTTTCTGAAAAAAAAGTGTCTATAAACTCATGAACATACGATAAATAGTGGGAACTTAAATGAGATTTTTTTCATTTAGGGGTGGTAATTATATTTGTAATAGGTTATAATGAATTCAAGAGGTACTTAATAAAAGTACTGTAAGGATTGAATTAGAAGGAGTGATGCAAATGTTAACACTATATACGTCTCCAAGTTGTACATCATGTCGAAAAGCGAGAGCTTGGTTAGTTGACCAAGAAATTCCTTATACGGAACGTAATATCTTTTCTGAGCCGTTGAATATCGATGAGCTTAAAGGGATTTTAAGAATGACAGAAGATGGTACTGAAGAAATCATCTCAACTCGTTCAAAAGTTTTCCGTAAATTAGATATGGACTTAGACGATTTATCATTGCCAGAACTGTTAACGCTAGTTCAAGAAAATCCTGGTTTGTTACGTCGACCAATCATGATCGATGAAAAACGTCTTCAAGTTGGTTTTAATGAAGATGAAATCCGTCGTTTCTTACCAAGAGAAGTAAGAGCATTAGAGTTACGCCAAGCTCAATTAATGGCTGGCTTATAGAAAGACATTTTTTCCCCATCATTAGATGGGGTTTTTTGTAGACTTTTTCCTTTACTTTTTAGGGTTTTAGGCTACAATGTTTTTATAGAGTAAATATTTACTTGGTTACCGAGTAATAGAGAAGAGGTGTAGCAAAAATGGAAATGGAACGCATTAATGAAAATACCATTCGTGTATTAATTGAAAATGCTGATTTAGAAGCGCGAGGAATATCCTTTCTTGATCTATTAGGGAATCACAAACAAATTGAAAGTTTCTTTTACAGTATTTTAGAAGAAGTTGATATTGATGAGCAGTTCCAAGAAACGGATGCTGTCACTTTCCAAGTGCTACCAAATCGTAATGGTTTAGAGCTATTCATTAGTAAAAACTTGTTAAATGGTGAAGATAGTGAGTTACCAGAGCTTTCAGAATTGATCAATCAAGACTCATTTGGTGATTTTGTAAAGAGTCAAATGGGGGAGCGAGATGTGTTAGTTAAAGGTGACGCATTGGACAAAGCTTCGGACTCAGATATTGAAGTAGAGCTTGATACGGCTAATCCATTTATCGAAGCAGTTGTTCGCTTTGCTAGCTTTGAAGATTTAATCGGACTTGCTAAGGTCGCTTCTTTTAATCATGTACTTTCTAATGTCTACCAATTAGCAGGAGACCCAGATGTCTTTTTCTTACATTTAAGTTTCTTGATGGAAGAGTTAACTGAAAATCAGGTGAATGAAGATTTAGCGATAGCGCTAGAATATGGTACGTTAAGTAATGTGACACCAGAAGTATTAGCTGAATATGGCAAAGTCATTATGGAACAAAGTGCACTCGAACAGATTAACCATTATTTTAAAAAATAACAAAACTTTAAGGCTTAGGCCTTAAAGTTTTTCTTATATAGGAAAGGAATTTTGGATGATTAAAACGATTTTATTTGATATTGATGATACATTATTAGACTTTAAAAAAGGTCAAAAAAATGCCCTAACTAAGATGTTTATTGACCAAGGCATAGAGATGACCCAAGAGGTGTTTGAGACGTATCAAGCACGTAATCATGAGTTGTGGCAGCAATTTGAGCAAGGTCAGATTGAAAAAGATCGTGTATTATCAGAACGGTTTACTTATATTTTTGAAAAATATGGCTTAGTTCGAGATGGTAAAGAGATGGATGAGCTATTTCGTGGCTATTTAAAAGAGGAAGCGATTTTATTACCACAGGCTTACGAAACGATTAAGGCACTAAGTGCACAGTATGACCTCTATATTGTGACTAATGGGGTATCTGTAACGCAATATCGTCGTTTAGATAAGTCTGGTTTAAGGCCTTATTTTAAAGAGGTGTTTGTGTCAGAAGATACAGGGTATCAAAAGCCAATGCCTGAATTTTTTGATTATGCTTTTGAGCGTATGCCTAATGCAAAGCGAGATGAGACAATCATTATTGGTGATTCATTAAGTGCAGATATTGTAGGGGGAAATCAATACGGTATTAAAACCTGTTGGTACAATCCTCATCAACTTGATATGACAGGAAAGAGTCAGCCTGATTATCAAATTGATGACCTTTCTAAGTTACCTGAATTAATAAAAAAAAGCTAACCCAAACGGGTTAGCTTTTTTTAGTTATCCATTCCGATTAAATAATCGTCATCGTTCATTGCTTCTACACTACCTAATAGGTAACCATTTCCGACTTGCGAGAAGAAGTCGTGGTTACTTGTACCTGTTGATAATCCGTTCATAACGATTGGATTAACATCATTGGCAGTATCAGGGAATAGAGGATTCATACCTAAGTTCATCAATGCTTTATTGGCATTGTAACGTAAGAATGTTTTAACCTCTTCTTGCCAGCCAAGTTCGCCGTAAAGTAAGTCAGTATATCCTTCTTCATTTTCATATAACTCATATAATAAATTATACATCCAATCTTCCATTTCAGCTTGCTCGTCTTCTGTCAGTTGATTGAATCCTAGTTGGAATTTATAACCAATGTAAGTTCCATGTACTGATTCATCACGGATGATTAACTTAATAATCTCTGCTACGTTAGCAAGCTTGTTGTTCCCTAAGTAATAAAGAGGAGCAAAGAAACCTGAATAGAACAAGAAAGTTTCAGCATAAACACTGGCTACTTTCTTTTGTAAAGGTGTTCCATCTTTGTAGATTTCGTTGATGATTTTTGCTTTCTTTTGTAAGAATTTATTTGTGTTTGTCCATTCGAAGATTTCATCAATCTCAGCTTTTGTATTTAATGTACTGAAGATAGATGAGTAACTTTTAGCATGAACAGATTCCATGAATTGAATATTGTTTAAAACAGCCTCTTCATGAGGGGTTCTAACGTCAGGTCTAATTGCATCGATGGCACTTTCTGATTGGATGGTATCTAAAAGTGTTAGACCACCAAAAACATAGCCGACCATTTGTTTTTCTGTTTCAGATAGCGCACGCCAGTCATCTAAATCGTTTGATAAAGGAATACGAGTATCTAACCAAAATTGTTCCGTTAGTTTTTCCCATGTTGATTTATCAATCATATCTTCGATGCTGTTCCAGTTTATCGCTTCATAATATGTTTGGCTCATTTTAATCGTCCTCTCTTAAATAACACAACTTTCGCATGAGTTACTTCCGATTTCTTCTTCATCATCAGTGAAGGTACGGATGTAGTAAATTGATTTAACACCTTTATGGAACGCATAGTGACGTAAAATATTTAAGTCACGTGTAGTTTGTTTTGTAGTCCCTGTTTTCCACTCGTATAGACCTTCTGGAATATCAGAACGCATGAATAACGTTAAGCTCATTCCTTGGTCGATATGTCGTTGAGCCGTTGCATAAACATCGATGACTTTACGCATATCCATATCATAAGCTGATGTGTAATAAGGTAATGTTTCGTTGCTTAGGTACGGTGCAGGGTAGTAGATTTTACCAATTTTCTTCTCTTGGCGTTCTTCGATTAAGCGCGTAATCGGATGAATACTTGCACTTGTATCGTTGATATAAGAGATAGAACCATTTGGTGCTACAGCAAGACGGTTTTGGTGATACAGACCATCTTTTTTGACCTCTTCTTTTAATTTAGCCCAGTCTTCAGCTGTTGGAATGAAAATTCCTTCAAATAAAGCCTTAACTTTATCAAATTGTGGTTGGTGGTTAGCTTCAATGTATTGATCGAAGTAAGTCCCATTTGCATAATCTGATTTTTCAAAGTTATTAAAAGTAGTTTGACGTTCACGAGCCATTTCATTACTTTCTACAAGTGTCCAGTAGTTTAATAACATGAAGTAGATATTAGTGAAGTCAATTGACTCGGGAGAGCCGTATTCCATTTGATTTTTAGCGAAGTATGAGTGTAAGCCCATTGCGCCTAAACCAATTGTATGGTTTAAATCATTTCCATTCTTAATAGAAGGAACAACATCAATACTTGAGGCATCTGTCACGTATGTTAAAGCACGTGTCATTGTACGAACTGATTTACCAAAATCAGTACTTGCCATTAAGTTTGGAATATTTGTAGACCCTAAGTTACAGCTAATGTCAGTCCCAAGAACATCATAGTCTTGCGTGTCATTAATAACAGAAGGCTCTTGAATTTGTAAGATTTCAGAACATAGGTTACTCATAATAATTTTGCCATCAACAGGGTTAGCACGATTCGCTGTGTCAATGTTGATGATATAAGGGTAACCTGATTCTTGTTGTAATTTACTTATTTCATTTTCTAAATCGCGTGCTCTAATTTTAGACTTACGGATATTAGGGTTAGCTACTAAATTATCATATTCTTTTGTAATGTCGATATAAGAGAACGGTACGCCGTATTCTTTTTCAACACTGTAAGGACTGAATAAATACATGTCCTCATTATTACGTGCTAATTCATAAAATTTATCAGGAACATTTAAGCCAAGTGATAATGTTTTAACACGAATTTTTTCATCGGCATTTTCTTTTTTAGTAGATAGGAACATTTCGATATCGGGATGGAAGACGTTTAAGTAAACCACACCAGCACCTTGACGTTGTCCTAATTGGTTACTGTAGCTGAAGCTATCTTCAAATAATTTCATAACAGGAACGACACCACTTGCAGCCCCTTCAAACCCTTTGATAGGAGCGCCAGCTTCACGTAAGTTATTAAGTGAAATCCCAACACCACCACCGATACGTGATAATTGTAGGGCACTGTTGATCGAACGACCAATACTATTCATATCATCTGTTACTTGTAATAAGAAGCAAGATACAAGCTCTCCGCGGCGTTTACGGCCGGCATTTAAGAAAGAAGGTGTCGCAGGTTGGTAACGTTGATGGATCATTTCATTAGCGATATCTAATGCTAATTGTTCATTACCATCAGCAAAGTATAAAGCGTTAAAAGCCACACGGTCTTCATAACGTTCTAAATACATAGTTCCCTCATTATTTTTAAGCGCATATTGTGAATAGAATTTATAAGCAGCCATAAATGACTTGAACTGAAAATTTTGTTCAGCCAAGTAGCTATAAAGTTCATCAATGAAAGCCATTGAATACTTACTAATAAATTCTGATTCAATAAAATCATGCTCTATTAAATAATTGATTTTATCTTCAGTTGAATCAAACGCCATTGTATTTGGTTCGACGTTCTCTTTAAAGAAAGCATCTAAGGCCTCTTTATCTTTGTGCAAAGGAATTTGGCCATCAACTGGACGGTTAATCTCGTTGTTTAGCTCAAAATAGCTAACATCAGTTAATTGTTTTAAACTCACGTTGAATCACTACTTTCTTAAATTTTTTCTTCAATCATCTATTATACTAGATTTTTTATAATAACCAACTTAATTGTTTGATTTTTATAAAAAAGTTAGCATAGGATATTGAGCGGATAACTAACATATAACGCAACAAAATCGCCCGCTACCTGACTGTAGTGAACGATTTTGTCAGTCTATATCTTACTTGATATAGTATCGCTATTAAACTGCTAAAGAGCGTAATTGGTCTGGACGGAAACCAACGATAGAAACATCTTCGTTAGCTGTAACAACAGGCACACTACGGTAGCCATTTTCTTTTAGCCACTCAATATATTGTGGTTCATTATCGATATTTACTTCATTATAAGAAACATTCTTCTCGCTTAAGAAGCGTTTTGTCATTTTGCACTGTGGGCAGTTATCTTTAGTGTATAGTGTAATATTCATAGTATGAGTTCCTCCGGTTTGTTCGAATTAATTATATACTTAGTATACCCCCTAAAAGGTAAAAGTCAACACGAACACACAAGATATTGTGCCTGTGAAATAATGAGCCACTACCATTGGTATTTATGCTTGACAAGATGGAGCTTGATATTATCTGCTTTCACACTATTTTCATAAGAAAACAGCTCAAAAAAAATAAAAAAAACAATCAAAATTGGATTGTTTTTTGAAATAACGAACACAAGATATAGTGAAGTAGATTAAATAACGCTATATCTAGTAGTGAAATAAAACTAACCTCTAATTGACACTAGCATGTGAAAAGAGTAGGATGAGTTTAACAACTGATAATCATTATCAGTTACTATAAAGAGTTCTAATTAATCGTTTCTTTCTATATAAAGGAGAATGATCATGCAATTAACGGAAGCTGTGATTGGTCAAAAATATTATGTCAGTGAATTGTTGCTCACAGGAAGTTCGGAAAGACATCTCGCTAACTTAGGTTTAGTAGCAGGAGCGCCAATTCGTGTGATTTCAAAGAAAAAATCTGGTGATTATATTGTAAAAGTAAAAGACAGTCGTCTCGCAATGGATGATAGAGTGGTCAATCAAATTAGGATTACATCAGAAGAACGACAAAATCAAGTTCCGCAGACATTGGCTGAAATCAGTGTAGGGGATAGTGTGGTTGTCGATAAAATAGTAGGTCCTAAAGAAGTGAAGCGCCGATTAATGGATATGGGATTGACAGCTGGAACACCAGTTGTCATTCGCAAGGTCGCGCCTTTAGGTGATCCATTAGAGTTGAGCGTTAGAGGGTATGAGTTGACGTTAAGAAAAACAGAAGCAGAGACAATTATGGTAAAGGAAGGCTAGTATATGCCAAAACAATCATTAGCATTAGTAGGAAATCCGAATAGTGGTAAGACCAGTTTGTTTAATCTTTTAACTGGAAGTAGTCAGTCAGTTGGCAACTGGCCAGGTGTTACGGTAGAGAGAAAAGAAGGAAGTTACCGTAAAAATAAAGACCTTCTTATTCAAGATTTACCGGGGATTTATTCTCTATCACCTTATACACCTGAAGAAGTTGTGGCTAGAAATTATCTGCTACATGAAAAACCACAAGGGATTATTAATATAGTAGATGGCAGTAATCTAGAACGTAATTTATATCTAACCTTGCAACTGTTGGATCTGGGAACACCGGTTGTTTTAGGGTTAAATATGCTAGATGTTGTCAAAAAGCAAGGGAAAGAAATTAACATTGAAAAATTAGCCTATGGTTTAGGTGTAGATGTTGTAGGGATGAGCGTTGTCAAAAAAGAAGGTGTCGAAGAGTTGATGACCTTAGCTGAAAAGTTGACAGTCGATTGTCCATTTCATCTTCGTTCGGTAACGTATGATGACCGTTTAGAAGCGGCCCTATCTGAGATTAAGCAGTTGTTAATGAGTGAGCCGTTGACAGATAGTCAAGGTGAGCTTCTTTCTAGTGATAATTTAAGATGGTACAGTATTAAGTTGTTTGAACGAGATGAAGCGATAGAGCAAGAGTTGACGTTGCCAAACGCTATCAAAAAAGAAATTGATGAAATTATTGCCATCACGGAAAAAATATTTGGCGATGATAGCGAGAGTATTGTGATTAATGAGCGTTATGATTTTATTACAAAATTGATGAGTTTGTGTTTAATCCAAACGAAAGACTTTAGTTTAACAGCGAGTGATAAAATCGACCGTGTGGTAACCAATCGTTTCTTAGCGCTACCGATTTTTGCATTAATCATGTGGGCGGTATACTACTTATCAATTCAAACATTAGGAACTATGGGGACAGATTGGTTAAACGACAAACTATTTGGTGAGTTTGTACCGAATTATTTATCCGTTTGGTTAGAAAAATTACAGGTTGCAGATTGGATGCAGCGGTTAATCTTAGACGGGATTGTTGCGGGTGTCGGAGCAGTCATTGGTTTTTTACCACAATTAATTATGTTGTTCTTATGCTTGGGACTATTAGAAGATTGTGGGTATATGTCACGTATTGCCTTTGTAATGGACCGTTTGTTTAGACGATTTGGTTTATCAGGTAAGTCCTTTATTCCAATGCTAATTGCGACAGGTTGTGGCGTACCAGGGATCATGGCCAGTCGTACGATTGAAAATGAAAAGGACCGAAAGATTACAGTTATGGTGACAACCTTTATGCCTTGTTCTGCCAAGCTACCAGTCATTGCTTTAATAGCAGGTGCCTTATTCCCTCATGCAAGTTGGGTCGCTCCTTCCGCTTATTTTGTAGGAATTGCCGCTATCGTTTTTTCTGGTATTATGCTAAAGAAAACGCAGGCGTTATCAGGTGAAGCTGCTCCGTTTATTATGGAGTTGCCAGCTTACCATTTGCCGCGATTTAGAGGAGTGTTACAGCAAACCTACCATCGTAGTAAGGCTTTCGTAAAAAATGCAGGAACCTTAATTTTTGTATCGAGTATCTTAATTTGGTTGACGTCAAATGTTAGTTGGGGCTTCCAATTTGTATCAGAAGATAAGAGTATTCTAGAAAGTATTGGTGGTGTTGTAAGTTATCTCTTTAAACCACTGGGTTGGGGCGATTGGCGTAGTAGTGTTGCCACGATGACAGGTCTGGTTGCTAAGGAGAACGTCGTAAATACCTTTGGAATTTTATTTGGGAGTACAACCGAAGTGTCTGAATACGGACAAGAAATTTGGCCAGCCCTTAGAGAAGCGTATACCCCTGTGTCAGGTTACTCTTTCTTAATTTTTAATCTACTGTGTGCCCCATGTTTTGCAGCTATTGGCGCAATCCACCGTGAGATGAGCGATGTCAAATGGACGTTGATTGCAGTTGGGTTCCAGTGTGGTTTAGCCTATATCGTCAGTCTTATTATTTACCAATTAGGTGTTGTCTTATTTGAAGGACAGTCTTTCGGATTTGGAACGGTCGTTGGACTTATAAGTTTAGCTTTATTGGTTTATGCGGTTGTCAGACGACCACGTGCCACTCGTGTTGAGTTAATGTAAAGAAATGGAGTGACGAACATGATAGCAACAATTATTTTAAGTGTGCTGATTTTTGGTTCAGCTGGTTACATTATTTACAACAGAGTCGTCAATAAAAGCGGTGGGTGTGAGTGTGACGGCTGTGAGTGTGGAATTAAAAAACCAGAGTCTAAATAAACAGAGTTTAATAATAAAATAAGTGAGTGCAAGTCCTTGCCTAGTGGCGGTGTTAGTGCTAGAATAAGGCTTGTAATCGGGCTGTTAGCTCAGTTGGTAGAGCAGCTGACTCTTAATCAGCGGGTCGTGGGTTCGATCCCCCCACAGCCCATGGGTGCCAAACCCACGAAGTCGGTCAGATGTTGGTGCGAAAGCATTTAGAAAACGTCTGGCGCGGCTTCATTTTTTTATAAATTTATAATTAAGACACTAAAAAGCAGCTCACTTCTAAAGTGGGCTGCTTTTTTCGTTTTAAAATTAGTAAGGGAAATCTAAACAGGGGAGTTTAGAAAATCAATTTATTAGCATTAGCTACATCTCTTATAATAGAGAAGGAGTTAGTATAAAGTGAGATGAAGGTGTAACGAATCATGAAAGAAAGTGTGATAAAATTATGACCGTGCTTCTCAAAATAAAAAAACAGAAACAAGTTGTAAGACTTGTCTCTGTTTTTTAAATGTAAAATTAACGTTCTTGTTCGATTGCTTTCAAACCAGCCATGTTTAATAAGTTCCATGGTGTACCAATTTCTGGTTGGAAGAAGAAATCAGCGTAAGCTAATTGCTCAATCGTAAATTTAGTTTGAATAGCGATTGAAATAGCATTGATGTTTGCAGTTAAGTCAGCTTTTGACATAATTTGCGCACCTAAAATCACATGTGTTTTTGGATCATACACTAATTTGAACATAACACGTTCTTTCATACTACCTGGAACAAAGTCCATTAAAGTATCTTGATCTAAGAAAACAGAGGCAATTTCAATCCCTAATTTTTCAGCCATTTGGTCATTTAAACCAGTTGAAGCAAATTTATAATCGAAGACGCGTAATGCTGAAGAGCCTTGAACGCCTTGGAATGGATGGTTAGCTTCTACTAAGTTTTTAGCAGCAAAGCGACCTTGACGACGCGCATTTGTTGCTAGTGAGATGTTAACTGCTGTGTTACCTGGGTTGTATTGGATTAATGTTGAATCTCCAACTGCAAACACGTCAGGTTCACTTGTTCTCATATATTCGTCTGTTTTAATCATACCGTTTGGTAATAATTCAACAGAGTCTTTTAACCAAGCTGTGTTTGGACGTACGCCAGCAGACATAACGACTAAATCAGCAGGGTATTCGTTTTTATCAGTTACAACAGAAGTAACTTTGTCATCACCTTTGAATTGAACGACAGATTCGCCCATAGCTAATGTGATGCCGTTTTCTGTCATTTCTTTTTCTAAAACGTCAGTGAATGGTTTATCAAGGTAAACCCCAAGAGGGCGCTTGATGATATCGATAAGTGTTACGTTTTTACCTGCCATAGCAAATGCTTCAGCAGCTTCGATACCGATATAACCACTACCAATAACGGTTACGTTTTGAATATCAGGATCAACCGATTTAAGACGTAAATCAATTGTGTCTTGACGGCCTCTCATTGTTTCAATATTTTGTAAATCGTTACCTGGAACAGGCAAGATAAATGGGTTAGCCCCTGGACTTAAGATGATTTTATCATAATCCTCTGTACGAACCTCACCAGAGATGTGATCCATAACTTGGACTTGATGCTTATCAGCTTCTAATTTGATAATTTCTTGGTTTGTGAAGACGCGGACCCCGCGCTTTTCCATCTCTTCAGCGGTCATATAACGAATTGAATTTACGTCTTTGACAACACCTTCAAGATACATTTGAGTGCCTCAACCCATGAACGAAATAAAATCGCCCTTTTCATACCACTGGATAGTAGCATCTGGATGAGTTAGTAATAATTCTTCGACAGCTTCATAGCCGCCATGTGATGAACCTAAAACAATAACTTTCATAACAGTTCCTCCTTGTTTGTAGTTATTACAATTAAACAATAATACTAATATAACTTTAACTTATTTTCTAGTAAAAGTGTAGTGATTTGTTTGTGAAATTTAGAAAAAATAGTATAAAGTTATGCATTACTTATTTTTAGGGCCTCGAAGGTTATGGTTTGATTGGCATCGACAGGTTCTTCTTCAAAGTCATAATCAGCTGAAAGAGAAATGTTTTTAAAACCGATTGCTTCAAGTCTTAATTTAAATTCAGTTAACCCGTACCACCTTAATATCATTTCCTGTAGTTCAGTTTGTGTGAGCTGTCCATTCTCCCACTTTTGGTAAGTCAGATGAGTCATAATCGTTTGGTCTAACCAGTCGACAGTTAATGTTTTACGTTCTAAAGTAATTCCTGATGTGTCGTTAATAGGATGTACAGAAGTAATCACTTCGCCCACTTCGGGATAGAAAGGTAAATCTAAGTCTAATATTAGTTTTCCACCAGGCGCCAGCAAGCGGTAAAGTTGGTTTAATGCTCTGGTAGCATCTTCTTCTGTAGGTAACAGACAAAAAGTTGAGGTTGGAATAATAATGGCGTCATAAGTTTCCTGTCCAGCGTAATGCGTCCAGTCGTCACAAATAAGTGAGGGAGAAAAAGAGGCACGTTTGGCTTCTTCTTCGCATATGCTAAGCATTTCTTTTGACTGGTCAATACCAATCATATTAAAGCCTTGTTTTAATAAAGGAATGAACATCCGACCAGTTCCAACTCCGATTTCTAGTATCGGACCAGTAATACCTTCTAATCTTTCGGCGTAATATCCGATATCGCCATTAAGAGAATAGCCAGTGGGTTTTGTTAAATGATAAACGGCCGTGCATAAAGGCCCGTAGTGACTGTACATAAGTAAGCTCCTTTTGTCATAAGTATAGGATTAGTATAACAGAATGGGTAAATGAGAAACAAACCGGAAAGCCTTTTCAAAAAGTGGCGGCTATTAATTGACTTATCTCAATTTAAAGCGTAAAATTATTTGTTCGTAAGATTATCTGGCAGGAGGAAAAAACGTGTCTAAAAATGAAGATTGGCAACTAGAGCAAGGCTATTTATCAGATGTATATGAGAAGTTACTTGCGATGAAAAATAGAGTATCAAATGAGTCAGAAGAGGCCGATGAAAATTCCCGCCTATTTTTAAAAAATCTATCTGAAGATGTGAGAATGAATAACTCATCAGCAGCAGATAGTTTTGAGTCGCTTATTCAAGTGGAACAGAAAAATCAAGAGTTAGCTCAATTAAATTATAAACGTGAATGGTTAGAGAAACAGAAAAATAATATCGCACAGTTATTAGAAGGACCTTACTTTGCGAAGTTAGATGTACAGTATCCGGATGAAGAAGAGATGGAGCAGTTTTATATTGGGGTCGCAGGATTTAGTGATGAGGACCATATCCAGTATGTTTACGATTGGCGTTCGCCGATTGCTAACCTGTATTATGAAAATAGTTTAGGTCAAACAACTTATGAAGCGCCGATGGGTGAGGTTGCAGTCGACCTTAAAAATCGTCGTCAATTAAAAGTTGAGAAAAACAAATTAGTCGATTTCTTTGATACGAGTACAGCGATTGAAGACCCCATGTTATTAGAGGTATTAAACGAAGAGTCATCAGTTAAATTAACGGATATTACAAGCACCATCCAAAAAGAGCAAAATGCTATTATTCGTGATACGAAAAGTGATGTTCTTATTGTGGAAGGGATTGCCGGTAGTGGGAAGACGTCAACTGTCTTACAGCGTATCGCTTACTTGCTATACCGTTACAAAGATAACTTGCTACCTGAGCAAGTGTTATTATTGTCCCCGAATCCAATGTTTAGTAAATATATTGAAGAAGTGCTGCCTAGTTTAGGTGAAAAGAATCCTCGTCAATTAACATACCGTGAGTTAATGAAGACTAAAGGGAAGCAATATCAAATCGAAGAATTAGAATCACAACTGTATGACGGTCGTCCGATTGATTCGATGTCCAACATGATTGCGATTGAAGAATATGTAGCAGAGTTAAATCCTGACCATCTTGATTTTATTGATTTGAAATTAGAAGACGAAATGGTTATTTCTGCGAAATGGATGGACCAAACATTACAGTCTTTACCAAGTAATGTGGAATTGTACCGTAAGCTGACGTTCTTACAAGAAAAAATGTCAGAAGCGTTGAAAAAATTCATTCGTACGGAAAGCCGTAAACCGAAATGGCGTAATGAGTTTGAAAATTTAAGCAGTGACCAATACAATCAGTTGTTCGCCAAATCAAAAGGGGCAACGGAAGAAGAAGCCGTTCAAAAGGCGATTAATAAATTAGTTCATTACTATTATGCGCCAGTCCGCAAAGCCATTGCATCATTTAGCTGGATTGATTTAGAAAGTCATTATTTATTAGCGACAGGCCTACCGTTATCTTCACCGATTACGCTAGATCAAGCGACAGAATATGCGTACTTAAATCATTTGATGGTTCAAAGTCGTCAACGTCAAAAAACAAAATTTGTTATTTTAGATGAGGTTCAAGATTATACTGAAGCACAGTTATACTTCTTATCTAAAGTATACGGAGAAGCGAACTTCACATTAGTAGGAGATGGCTATCAATCGATCTTTGCTCAAGGTACGAGTTTTGACCGTGTGGAAGAACTTTTCACCGATGGCACACGCAACGTGAAATCAGTGAAGTTGTTAAAATCATACCGTTCAAGTGGACCTATCAGTCACTTTATGAAGCACTTATTAGGTGGTGATGAAAGTGGTGTTGAGGTGATTGACCGTCCGGGTAAAGACCCTGAGTTTGTTGAATTAGCGGATGAAACAGCGTATTATTCATACTTAGCAGAACGTATGGCTAGTCTAAAATCAGATTACCGCCAAGTTATCTTAACGAAAGACAGTAAGGAAGCCCATAAAGTGTTTAAAGCTTTAGGAAGTCCAGAAAACTTAACGTTAATTGCCGATTCGACTAAGCTAGATTTAAGTGCTCGCCAATTTGTAATGCCAGTTCATTTGGCTAAAGGCTTAGAATTTGATAGTGTGGTGGTTCATAATGCGTCAGAAAAACGTTTTGTCAGCCAGCATGATTTGAATTTACTTTATACCGCAAGTTCACGTGCGATGCATGAGTTATACTTACCTTATATTCAAAAACCATCAGCGTTTATTAAATAAAACGAAAGATAGGACTGAGAAGTTCTATCTTTTTTTATAGAAAAGAGGGAAAGAGATGTATGCAGAACATTTAGATGTTTGGGGTGAGTTTTTTTTACTTGTAGTAGACGAGATAGGTGTAGTCTTTTTAGGAGAGGAACATAGATTTGAAAATTACCGACTATCTAAAAGTTTAAAGCAGCCTAGCTGGGATGAGCCTGAAAAAATACAATTCTATAAAAAATCCGTATATGAATACTTAGAGGGGGTATCAAAATCGATTGACCTACCTATCAGTTCCGTTGGAAAAGGAACCGATTTTCAAGAGAAAGTATGGCAAGGGTTACTCGCTATCCCGTATAGTAAGACGATAAGTTATGGAGAATTGGCAGAGAGTATAGGTTGTCCCTCTTCAGTTAGAGCTGTCGCTACAGCAGTTGGTAAGAATCCTTTACTGTTAATTAGACCTTGTCACCGCGTTATCCGATCATCGGGTGAATTAGGTGAGTATGCAGGTGGTTGTGAGTTAAAAAAAAGACTATTAGAGCTAGAAAAAATATAAGAAAAAACCGTGATGTGGCGCTTTAGGGCGCTAAGGTTTTATCTCAACTTGAAATAGGGTATAATAGAAGCAATACCTTGTGAATTATTTTTTTGAAGTAGCAAGAGGAGGATAAAAATTTATGAAAAAAGTATTAGTTGTTGATGATGAGAAGCCAATCTCCGATATAGTGAAATTTAACTTAACAAAAGAAGGCTATGAAGTTTTTACTGCTTATGATGGTGAAGAAGCTTTAGAAGTCGTAAAAGAAGTTGAACCTGACTTAGTTCTTCTTGATTTAATGTTACCTAAAATTGATGGTTTAGAAGTATGTCGTGAAATCCGTAAAAATTTTGATATGCCGATTATCATGGTAACAGCTAAAGACTCTGAAATTGATAAAGTCTTAGGGCTAGAGCTTGGTGCAGATGACTATGTCACGAAACCATTCTCAAACCGAGAGCTTATTGCGCGTGTTAAAGCTAATTTACGACGTCAAGGGTCACCGTCACAAAAACAAGTTGAGGAAGAAGAAGAAGTTAATGAGCTTGAAATTGGCGCTCTGACGATTCATCCAGATGCTTACATTGTGTCAAAACGTGGTGAAAAAATAGAATTGACGCATCGTGAGTTCGAATTACTACATTACTTAGGGAAACATTTAGGTCAAGTAATGACTCGTGAACATTTACTTCAAACTGTTTGGGGCTATGACTACTTTGGTGATGTCCGTACAGTCGATGTAACCGTTCGTCGTTTACGTGAAAAAATTGAGGATAGCCCAAGTCATCCAGCATGGCTTGTGACCCGTCGTGGTGTTGGGTATTACTTAAGAAATCCAGAACAAGATTAGGAGAGAATGAGATGCGGAAAAAAATTCATTTTTTCCAATCCGTTCATTTTAAAATAGCCATGGTGTTTGTCCTACTGCTTCTTATATCAGTGGAAATCATCGGGGCTATTTTTATTCGTGAATTGGAAAAAAATACCATCACGTCTTTTGAAGATACGATGAATGCTCAGGTGGAACTATTAGCGTCTAATTTGAGTACAGAGTTAATATCAGTGGGAGACGACGGTGATATAACGTTGAAGAGAACGGTTAATGAGTTCTCAAAACGGGATGTATTTGAAGTGCGAGTAGTTGATGATAAAGGAATTGTTCGTGCAACAAGTGATGCAAATCAACAGAATATGGTTGGTAAGAAAAATGATATTGCAGCTTTAAATGATTTTACAGAAAAGCGTAAAGAACAAAATGACCCGGCAACTAATCGGCGTGTCTATATTAATGTCCAGCAAATTAGATCTCCTGCAGGTGATGCCGTTATTGGTGGGCTTTATGTGAAAAGCGATATTGAGAGTAAATACAATGAAGTTAGTAATACAACCTTACTTTTCTTTTCTGCGTCAATGATAGCGATGTCGATTTCGCTAGCAGTCGCTCTTTTAGTAGCAAGAACCATAACGAAACCAATTGGAGAGATGCAGCAGCAAGCACTTAAAATTGCTCAAGGAGATTATACTGGCGAACTTGAAGTTCACGGACAAGATGAGCTGGGGCAACTCGCTCAAACGTTTAATGAACTATCTGCTCGTGTAGGAGAAGCTCAAGAAACACTTGAATCTGAGCGGCACAGGCTAGACAGTGTGTTATCACATATGACAGACGGGGTTATTGCGACAGATCGTCGGGGTAATGTTGTTATCATTAATGAAAAAGCATTGTTGCTGTTAGAAACAACTCAAGAGCAAACCATTGGAAAATCAATACTAGAACTTTTAGATATTCATGAAGACTATACATTACGTGAGTTATTAGAAGGACAAGCGGAGAAAATGATTCATGTTAATCCAGAATCAGAAGAAGATGCTACGATTTTGAAAGCTGATTATGCGATGATTCGACGTGAATCAGGCTTTATTAGTGGGTTAGTTTGTGTGCTCCATGATGTCACGGAGCAAGAAAAAAATGAACGTGAACGTCGTGCATTCGTGTCGAATGTATCTCATGAATTACGAACACCACTGACAAGTATGCGCAGTTATTTAGAGGCATTATCAGATGGTGCCTGGGAAGACCCAGAGATTGCACCACGATTTATCAGTGTTTCGTTAGTCGAAACGGATCGTATGATTCGTATGATTAATGATTTACTTAATTTGTCACGTATGGATGCGCAGAAGAGTCCGTTACAGTTAGAATTTGTCAATTTGAATGAGCTTCTTAATTTTGTATTAGACCGTTTTGATATGGTGATTGCTAATGAAAATAAAAATTATAGCATTCGTCGTGAATTTACGTTACGTACAATTTGGTTAGAGGTAGATCCAGATAAAATCATTCAAGTATTAGATAACATTATGAATAACGCTCTAAAATACTCGCCAGATGGTGGAGAAGTAACCTGTACATTATTAGAAACACATAATAACGTTATTATTAGTATTTCAGATCAAGGTATGGGAATTCCTCAAAAAGATGTGAAACGCATCTTTGACCGTTTCTTCCGAGTGGATAAAGCGCGTTCTCGTGCAATGGGGGGCTCTGGTTTAGGTCTTGCTATTTCAAAAGAAGTTATTCAAGATCATGGTGGAACGATTTGGGCTGAGAGTAAAGAAGGTAAAGGCTCAACATTCTATATTTCTTTACCTTATGAAGCATTCGAAGAGGAGGATTGGGGCTAGTGAAACTAATCGGAAAATTAATTCGTTATACTTTATTTTTGATGATTGCCCTTAGTCTGTTCCTCTCTTGGAAACTTTGGACAAATTCAGGGAGTAAGATAGAAGAACAACCTGTTAACAAATCGGAACAAATTGCAAATATGAAACAACCTAAAGATGTGTTCTTACCTGTTAAATTAGTGTATCACGACAGTAAAGGTGATCATTACTACAGTAGTAAGGAAAGTCTTATTCAAAGTATGAGTAAAGAACTTTTTGAAAGAATGGGTGATGAATTACCTGTTGAGAAGTCTAGAAAAAAAATAGATCCTCATTTGATTAAAGGATCTTTTGATTTATCTATGTCAAGCTCGCTTTCACTCGCTTATTATTTGAAGATTAACGAGAAAGAGGTCCCCTCACATATTAAGAAAGATGTGACATTTAGACGTATTCTTGTTTCATTTTCAGATAATCATATTCATTTTATTGATAATGAGAATAATCAAATTTATCAAACTGAATTGTTAGGGGATCCAAGTGAAGTAAAAGATATTTTAAGAAAAGAAGGCAATCGTTTCTTACCAGTAGATAACCCTAAAATGGATTTACCAGTTTATTATGAGTTTAAAAATGATATTACGTTAAAAAAATACAGTTATATTGTAGCGACCCAGTCCTACACTATGTTTTCAAAAGCCTTTTTCGATGATACTCAAGAAGTTTTTTCGAATGATGACCATAAAGCCAGTAAAAATGTAAGCTTGATGAATGCTGAAGGTGGGACTCTTGATATTATGTACGATACAGGTGAGGTTAGATTTAACAGTCGTTTTGATAGTGAAAAAGCACGTGATTTAGGAACGGATACGATTTATGAAGACACATTCTTCTATTTAAAAAATACGGGTAATGCTTTGGGAACGATTCGTTATTTTGAAGGTACACCTAATCGTGTAACTTATCGTAATTATGTTGAGGGGTATCCTATTTTTAGTGATAACGGTAAGGGTAGAATGGATATTTCAAGAGAAAATAAAAATATTAGAATCTCAACTAATCAAGAAACAATTCAAGTTCCAATACCATCGGAAGAAGAAGTTGTGTTAGAAAGTACCGATAAAATTATTGAAAAACTACAACTCAAAGGGATAGATGTTAAAGATATCCAAGGACTTCAGATTGGCTATACATGGGAAGCCAACCAAGAAACAAAACAGGTCGTAGATTTAGTACCAGAATGGTATATTAAGTTGAAGGACAAGTGGGAAAGTTTGAGTGACGTGAGTAAGATGTTAGAAAAAGGGGTGGGAGAGTAATGGATTTTAAACGAATTGAAATTATTTTTCTCTGTGCTTTTTTAGGTCTAAACCTCTTCTTACTTTTCAGCTTTCAACAAGGAAGAGATACGGTGAATACGGGGGTCGATTTGAACTCTGTAGCAGATATTGAAACGCGTCTAAAATACGATAAAATCACAACGGAAAAAGATGTTTTTTCGGATGAGATTGTTGAAGGGTATTATTTAAGTGCAACCACAACAGATTTTAAAAAAGAGATGAAAAATGATACAACTCAAGATAGTCAACGTTTTGTTAGAACACAAGATGTCGTATATGAAGAACCTATTAAAGCGAAGCAACTAGAGAAAGACTTAACTCGTTTTAAAGATGGTAACAAACAGCTTTATAAAGGGAAAGACTATGAATTCTTTAACCGTCCAGCTTCGGATAATAGTAATATGGTCTTTTCCCAAGTCTTTGAAAAAATTCCTTTTTATGATGAAACAAGTGAGTTGAATATCGAATTATCCAAAATGACTAAAGATGATTTAATCATAGAAACATTTACTCAAAGTCATTTAAAAGAAATTGAGCCTTTGCGTGAAAAACAACCGGTAATATCTGAAAGAGAAGCGATTGAAACGCTTTATATGAGTAATCGTATCCCGTCAGAGTCGACAATTACAGATACTCAATTGGCATATACTCGTATTTTTACAGTTAGAGGAAAAAATGTCTATATTCCAGCTTGGTTTGTTTGGATTGAAAGTAGCAAAAAAAATGTCCGTGTAGAACGGGTCAATGCCTTTTCTAACTCGGTTATTGCACCAAATGTACCTGAAATGAAAAAGTAGTGAGTCAATAAAGAAGGAGTCGCGGTGTGTAGTGAAAAATGAAGAAGCATTTAAAGTAAGTATTTTGGCCAGTGGAAGTAGTGGAAATTCGCTATATATTGAGTCAGATAAAAAGAAATTATTAGTTGATGCAGGGTTAAGTGGCAAAAAAATAACCAGTTTATTATCTGAGATTGACCGTTCTCCTGCAGATTTAGATGGTATTCTAGTTACTCATGAGCATAAAGATCATATTCATGGTGTCGGCGTCTTATCTCGTAAGTATGGATTAGATATTTATGCGAATGAAAAAACGTGGTCTGCTATGGCACCTGGAATTGGGAATATAAAACCTGAGCATCAACATATTTTTGAATTAGGTAAAACTAAGACATTTGGAGATATGGATGTCGAAAGTTTTGGCGTTTCTCATGATGCTGCCGAACCTCAGTTTTATTCTTTTCAAAAAGATAACAAATCATTTGTAGTTTTAACCGATACAGGCTATTGTAGCGATCGTGTTAAAGGAACAATCCAAAATGCAAATGCCTATTTAATGGAAAGTAATCATGATTTAAATATGCTTCGAATGGGAAATTACCCTTGGAGTTTGAAACAACGTATTTTAGGTGATATGGGTCATTTGTCTAATGAAGACGGGGCTTTAGTTGCTGGTGAGGTACTGGGAGATAAAACTAAACGAATTTATTTAGGGCATTTAAGCCGAGAGAATAATTTAAAAGAGTTAGCTCATATGACTATGGAGCACAGTCTAAGAACCCAAGGATTGGGTGTAGGTCATGATTTCATGGTCTATGATACTGATCCGGATCAAGCGACTGAATTATTTTCAATTTAAAAGCCAAAAAGAACCGATAAGGATTAATTCCTTACCGGTTCTTTTTTACTTTTATTTATCTTTTAAAGCAGCAGCTTGGTCTAATGTCAATTCAACATTAGTTGTCATTTTTTCTTTTTCGCGGTAGTAGGTTACTTTAACAGTATCGCCAACTTTTTTCTTATAAAGAATAGATTGTAAATCTGTACCATTTTCGATTGCTTTACCATCAATTTCGACGATAACATCGTATTGTTTTAAACCAGCTTTTTCAGCAGGTGACGCTAATTGTAAGCTACGAACAATTACACCAGTTTTAACAGATGCCGGTACTTTTAGGATACGTTCTTGTTGCTCACTACTGATGACAGATAAATCACTCATTGTAATCCCTAACATAGGGCGTGTTACTTTACCGTCTTTTTCTAATTGGCTAATAATAGAAACAACATCATTACTTGGAATAGAGAAGCCCATTCCTTCAGCAGCGATACCACTTGATGCCGCAGCAATTTTAATTGAGTTAATACCGATAACTTGTCCAGCAATATTGATTAGTGGACCACCAGAGTTACCTGGGTTGATTGCAGCGTCTGTTTGAAGAGCATTGATGTTTACAGGTTGGCCATTTTCGTTTGTATTCGTAATTTTGCGGTCTTTAGCAGAGATAATCCCTAAAGTTGCACTATTTGCATAGACAGAACCTAGTGGAGAACCAATAGCAATAGCAGGCTCACCAACTTTAAGTTTATCAGAATCACCAAAATCAGCAGTTGTTTTAACTTTATCACTTGGAATTTCTAAAACTGCTAAGTCAGTGTAGCTATCTGTTCCTACTAATTTAGCTGGGACTTTTGTTCCGTCATTCATTAAGATTTCTAAACCATCAGAACCATCAACAACGTGATTATTTGTAACGATATAGGCTTTTTTACCATCTTTACGGTAAATAACACCACTTCCTTCGCTACTAGCTTCTAATTCATCATCAGATTTTTCTTTTTGAGGTTGTTCTTGTTGCCCATTTAACTGACCGAAGAAACGTTCAAAGTCATTTAATTGTTCTTTTTTTTGTAAGTTCACAACAGAAACAACAGCATCTTGAACTTTTTCAATAGCTGTAGATGTATTTGATTCAACATCTAATTTTAATTTACTTGTTTTTGCTGTACTGTTAGTGGATTGTGGGACTTCTTGTGTTAGTGGAGCAGGTTTAATCAAAAGGACAGTAGCACCTACAGCGACTGCACCTCCGATAAGGCCGCCTAAAATTCCTTTGAAAAAGCCTTTATTGGATTGTGGTGTTTGAGTAGATCTTTCATTTTTGTTCATAATAGTCGGTGTCTAGCACCTAACCCTCCTTTTTATTTTTAATATCCGATAGATATAGTATACATTTAATTCCTACTATTAGTCTAATATCTTAATTTGAATATTTTATGAAAAAGTTAGGATTAAAATACTAGTAAGACGTGTTGAAAGTATGAGATTCACTAATTTTTAATAAAGAGTTATACACAAAAGTTATGCACAAACGTGTGTAAATGTGGATAACTAAAATTAGTAAAGAGTATAACTGACTTTTTTTTGAAAAGAAACAGGTGTTTGGTGGATAAGTCTGTGGATAAGTGTGGATAACTTTGAGGTTGGTTTTTTTGTGAATTTAGATTAAACTTTAAAGAGAATAAAAGAATAAGGGTGGAAAAATTTGAAAATTAAGATAATAGCAGTCGGGAAATTAAAAGAAAAGTATTTAAAACAAGGGATAGATGAGTATGCTAAGCGTTTAAC
Organism: Vagococcus fessus; assembly: GCF_003987565.1. Classification (GTDB taxonomy): domain Bacteria; phylum Bacillota; class Bacilli; order Lactobacillales; family Vagococcaceae; genus Vagococcus_D; species Vagococcus_D fessus. The sequence continues at coordinate 537,680 of NZ_NGJY01000002.1, read as the reverse complement.
GAAGTATTGTAAGTTTGAAATTATCGAAGTACCGGATGAAAAAGCCCCTGAAACGCTAAGTGAGACAGAGATGATTCAACTAAAAGAACGTGAAGGTCAAAAGATTTTAAGCAAAATTGGTGAAGGTGACTATGTCTTTGCATTAGCGATTAATGGGAAAGATTACACTTCAGAAGAGTTTGCTGACGCGATTGATAAAGTAACTGTAGCTGGAAAAAGTACGATTAGCTTTGTAATTGGTGGCTCATTAGGCTTATCACCAGAAGTCTTAAAACGTAGTAATCAACAAATTTCATTTGGACGTGTGACTTATCCACATCAATTGATGAGACTTATATTATCAGAGCAAGTGTACAGATGTTTTAGAATTATACATGGACATGCGTATCATAAATAATGAGTTTTTTAGATAGTTAGATAGATATAACCGTCATATGACACGAGATTTTTAATTATAAATTAAGAAAGATTTGATTGAGTACTTGAAAGAATAGTTTAAGAAAAAATGCTGAGAAATCAGCGTTTTTTTGTTTGCCTAGGAGTTTAGGTTTAATAGATGTATTAATAAATCAAGAAGATTAGAAGAAGTTGGATTTGAGTCTGCATAAAATTCTAGTTAGATGAAAACACTGACAATTATCATGGCAAAGGTATTATTAAAGAACAGATTAATGGGATGATATAAGATAAGAGGATTAGTTTAAGTGAATGAATTAGAATATATTAATTACTAGGAATTATAATTATTAAAATATAACAAATAAAGATATTGAGTACTAAGCAAACATTTAAATAACGTGCATATTCATTAATGGCTATGTGGAAAGTATTTTGTATATTCTTTGTTAATAGAATGACAAGTGTATTATAAATGCCTTTCTAGGTGAGTTATACTAAAATTAATTATTCTTTTTTTGTATAATCAAGTTCCTTTCTTTAGGTATTCTAATAATTAGTGGCAACATGTTAAAAAAATATAGATGGTATAGAGTATTGATGTATAATAAATATGTAATAAAATAACATGTTGGGGAGCGATTGGGTGTTTATTTTTAAAAAGAAATTTGAAGAAAGCATGAGTAATATATCAACAGAGATAAATAGTTTAATTGAAGAAAAGAAGAGCTTGGAAAATCAAGTTTTATCTCAAAGTATATTATTGAAACAATTAATTGAAAAGCAAGAATCGTCAGAAACGTCAATTTATCGAATTGATAAGCAACAACAATTAGTATGTGATAAGTATTCTGATGAAATAAAAGAAGCGGTAAAAAATCGTATTAGAGATGAAGTTTATTCAACAAGTATAGAAGGGAACTTAGTTAGATATGATAGTGACCTTAATGAGCTTTTTCCTATAGCGAAAACTAAAAAAATATTAGTGACAGCAACTATGAGTGCCGGAAAGTCAGCAGTTATTAATGCTTTGATAGGTAAAGAGATACTTAAATCTAGAAATACTGCTACTACAGGAAAAACATATCATATATTAAATAAAAATACTCAAAATAAAAACTCAAGTAGATATGAGAAAGAGATAGAGAGAGAGTTACCTGATGATATTTTGGAGCAATATCCAGAGTCAAATTGTGAAAATAGTATCTTTATTGGGACAGTATTTAATAATGAAACATTAGAGGGAATACCGTTAGAATTCATAGATACACCGGGTATCAATTATTCAGAAAATCCTAATCATAAAAGTATTTCAGAATATGAAATCGATTCAAATGATTACGATATGATTTTATATGTTATTAATGCAACTCAAAATGGAGTAAGTGATGATCATGAGCATTTGAGTAAGTTACAAGGCATAAACAAACCAATAATATTTATTTTAAATAAATTGGATGAATTTAATGAGAAAAGGGACTCACTTGAAGAGACATATAAAGGCACTGTTGATTATTTGAAAGAGATTGGATTTGAATACCCTGACGTCATACCACTTTCAGCCTACGCAGGTCTGTTATCGAAGAAAATCATGGTGGGAACTGAATTAACGGAGTTTGAATTGGATGATTTTGAATTGTTTTACAAAAAATTTAAAGGAAAAACACCTTATAATTTGAATTTTTTAAATTATGAAATAACGCAAGAAGGTAAAGCTAAGCACGTATTAATTAACTCGGGCCTGGATAGGTTAGGAAAAAAAATATTTCAAACGTTGTACAGTGAAGGTCTGAATAAATAAAAGAAAAGGATGATACTATTGAAAATAGAATTAAAATACAACCCTTATAAAGTAGAAACAGAAATAGTTGTTAATGGTAAAGCACTTAAGCCGGGGTCGTTTTTAAACGAGGTTGAAAATAAACGCTTACAAGAATGGGTTGAAAGTTTCCCTAAAGAGATATCTGAAGAAGTTGGAGTAGAAGACTATAGTTTAGACTTCTATGGGACTCAGTTGGATTTTGACGATGTTGTGTATGCATTCGAGCATTCAGAGAAGTTTAAAGCTATTAAGCCAGTATACTGCGGACAAGAAGTGAGAGATTCAGATAAAATAGAACAAATAAAAGAGCTGTTCGAAGAAGTTAAGGCAGGTGAATTTGAAGAATTAAAAACACCTGAACTAGTAAAAACATTTGAAGATGTTTATAGTAATACGTTTGAAGCAAGTGTGGTTGCGACGATGAGTGCTGGGAAATCAACATTGATTAATGCATTATTAGGACAAGATTTAATGCCATCGAAACAAGAAGCTTGCACAGCTATTATTACAAAAATTGAAGATGATGATAGAGACACTCGATATTTCGATGCTAAGAAATATAGTGAAGAAGGGGAAGTATTAGACGCTATCGAAACAATTTCCCCAGATGAATTACAAAATTGGAATGAAGATTCAAGTACTAGTAAAGTAGAGCTAATTGGGAATATACCGTTTGTTAGTACTGAGAATACTAAACTTGTTTTAGTGGATACACCAGGTCCAAATAATTCTCGTAATGAAAATCATGCGAAAAAAACGTATGAAAGTTTAGGGAAATCATCAAAAACTTTAATTATATATATATTGAATGCTTCTCAATTAAAAACAAATGATGATGAGAGAACACTTCGACGTATCGCAGATTCCATGAAGGTTGGAGATAAAAAATCAAGAGATAGATATATTTTTGTAGTCAATAAACTAGATCAATATAAGCCTGGTAAGGATGATATAGCGGGTAGTTTAAAAGGGGTGAAAGAATATTTAGAAGATTTTGGAATAGTAGACCCTAATATTTTTGGAGTATCTGCTCAAAATGCTTTAGAAATTAGGACATTAATGAAAGATAAATCATATGAAGACTTAGATGAAGAAGATTTAGATGAAGAAGATTTGAGATTAAAAATCAGAAGAGTGAACAGATATGAAGACTATCATTTTGAAAAGTATGCACCTCTTATCCCTAGTCATCAAAAAAATATTCAATCCCGTTTAAAAAAAGCAGAGGTTGGTAAAGATAAAAAAGAAGAAGCGTTGATTCATAGTGGCATCCCATCAGTGGAGGAAGCTATTAAATTATACGTAAACAAGTATGCCGTGCCTCAAAAAATAAAAACTATGGTTGATACTTTCCATGGGACGTTAGATAGTTTAAAAGTAAGAGAAAAGTTAGAAGGATCTTTAAGAAATAATGAAATTAAGAGAGAAGAGCTTGATTATCATATTAAATTGGTAGAACAAAAAATAGAAGATAAAACTGATAAAAAAGAGAAATTCTCAAGCTCGTTATCAGATGAGTCTTTAATTAATCTGGTTGAAAAACATAGTGAAAATTTAATTAATGAAGCATCCAAAGAATTGGATACTATTACAGCCTTTACAAAAGGCGAGAAATATGAAGAAAAAGAAGCACGTGTAAAATATGACTTAGTTAAAACTAAAATAAAAAAACTAATAGTAGATATGGAATTGAAAGCAGAAGAAGTATTGACAGATAATGTCAATAAGAGAGTAGAAGAGTTGGTAGCATATTATGAGTCTATCACAAAAGATTTATTTGAGAATAGTGGAGAGTCTGAAAAGTTAATAATTGATCCATTTAAACTCTCAGGTTTTAATGCCACGTCCTACTCTAAAGATAATTTGACGAAATTAATTCAAGAAGAAGATATTGTAATTGGAACAAATATAGTATCCAATAGCACCTGGTATAAGCCGTGGACGTGGTTTAGTGAAAGGGAAGTAGATGTTACTGAAACACGTACTTATATTGATGCTGGGGATTTTATGATGCTATTCAGCCCAGCAACAACTGAAATACATATTTTTTTTAAGAAGATGTCTACGCGCGCTAAAAGGAATCAAGAGAAAATAGATGATTATTTTGATAAAGAGTTTGATAGATTTGATAAACAGTTACATCAGGTTTTAACAGACCTGAAAGATAAGACAGCTACAATGAATAATACAGAGTTAGATATTAAAAAGAATCAAGAGCAGATAGTTTGGTTGAATGGTATAAGTGAAAAATTAGATGAAATATTAGCAATTTAATAGGAAAGAGGAATGTATATGACGGTATCAAATATTTTTAAAGAGTATGTAGCAGAAGGTAACAGTATAGTGATTAGAGTAAGTTTAGTAGAACTTTTGAAGAACGATTTAACTCATAAGATGTTCGAGGAGTATTGCCAATATTTAGAGGAGCATAATTTTTCTATATATGAAGAGCATGATGGTGAGCTTTATGATGACATAGACTATACAACTGATTATTTAACAAGTCAATTAAACCAATTAGTTAGAAATTTTTCAAAAGAACGAGTCCGTTGTATTAAAGTAATTCAAAGTAAATTATATGGTGAAACCTTACTTAAACAGCGTCAAGCAGAGATTGAATACAATAATATTAATAGGAAAAAAATTGCAGGATCTTTATTTATTGCAGGGGGCTCTTTATTAGCGGTTGGTGCCACCATTTTCTCTGGTTCCATTGGATTAGTAGTTTTAGGGGCACTTATGGTAGCAGGGGGAGTTATTTTATTAGTTAGAAATAAGGAGAGTTAGGAATATGGAAAAAAGAGAGTTAGAAAATTATCAAAGTGTTCCCGCTCTAACAAGTCTAGAATCTCCATTTGAGTCCGCATTGGAATCAGTTGATGATATCCTCTTGAAGAAATATTTACTAAGCTTGTCTGATTATGAAATTGTTCCTTTGGACGAATGTGGATTAAGTACGGAGAGGCAAGAAAACATTAGGCTCTTTAAAGTAACAGAGATGGTATATGAGAAGGAAGGACTTTCTACAGACAAATTTGCGACTCTTTTCAGTACCTTTTCTAACAAATCACATTCCATTTTTTTAATAATAGATAGTGATGGAAATGATATAGATTTATACTTAGGAATTAATACTAATGGAGAGAATATTTCAGCAAATAAAGTTAATAGGGCTCTTGAAAGTACTTTTAAAAGCCAATTTCCAGGTATTAAAACAATGAGAGTTATGCAGCATCAAACTGAAAAAATATCTGAGAAGATAACAAATTATCAACATGTTTCAAGCTACTCGGGTGTCGCTTTTGATAGGAATGAAGATAATAAAAAAAATGAAGAGTTTGTTCAAGGGTTAGAGCGTTTTTTATCGACTATGGAAGGAAAAGTCTTTACAGGGATTGTACTAGCAACACCTATTCCAACTTCTGAACTGAGTGATATGCAGAAACAGTTGCAAGCAATTTATACTAATTTGAGTTCTTTTAAAAATCATCAAATAGGTTATACGCTTACTAAAAATGAAAATTATGGAGAATCCCTGACTACAGGAACTAGTCAAGGTGTAACAACATCAACGACTATTGGGAAATCAGAAACAGAGGGTACTTCTATTTCTAATGGTACTAGTAAATCCAGTGGGATTAGCCAAGCGCTTACAGCAGTAGGTGCTATAGTTGCGGGTGCTGCAACTATAGCAGGAACTGGAGGTTTAGCTGCTCCAGCGGTTATTGGGGCAGTTGCAGCCGGTGGTGTGTCAACCATAGCGGGTGCGCTAACTAATAAGCAAACAAGTTATAATAAAACTCAAACAAATAGTACAACTTTGAATGAATCAGAAACAACCGGCAATACAAGTAATCACTCAGAATCAGTTGCAAGAACAACCGGTTTTTCAACAGGTGATAGTAAAAGTTTAACTTTAACAAAAGAAAATAAAGAAATTACTGAAATTCTAAAAAATATTGATGAACAATTAACTCGACAAAAAACATTTGATAATACAGGTGCATTTGGCTGTGCAGCATATTTCTTTTCTGATAATCCCTATGAAGTAGAATTTGCAACATCAAGCTACAGAGCTTTGGTTAGCGGTGAAAAAACAATGTTGGAAACAAGTGCAACGAATGTTTGGAATAGCGAACATTCTGTTACACCGGAGTTGAAAAAATATTTAAGTCATTTTATTCATCCAATTTTTAGATATAATAAATTTGAAGAATCTAATATAGAGGTGACGCCAGTATCTATTGTAAGTGGAAGAGAGTTAGCTCTACATATGGGGTTACCAAGAAAATCTGTCGCTAATTTCCCAGTTATTGAGCATGCTTCATTTGGAACGGCTGTCTTTAACTCCTCATCATATGAAGAGAAGTCGAATGTAATAGGCAGCTTTTCTTTGGGTAAAATCTATCATCTTGGTGAAGAAAAAAAACAAAATATAGACTTAGATATTGAAAGTTTATCAATGCATACCTTTATTACAGGCTCAACAGGAAGTGGTAAATCTAATACAACGTATTTAATGTTGGATAAACTTATGAATCGTAATATTAAATGTCTCGTTATAGAACCTGCTAAAGGAGAATATAAGCATGTATTTGGAAATAGAGAAGATGTGTCAGTTTATGGAACTAATAGTAATTTTTCTGACTTATTAAGAATTAATCCATTTTATTTCCCAGAAGGGACACATGTTTTAGAACATGTGGACAGATTGATTGAGATATTTAATGTATGTTGGCCGATGTATGCAGCCATGCCAGCAATTTTAAAAGAAGCGACATTAAATGCTTATAGTAGTGTTGGATGGGACTTAATAACATCTTGTTATTCAGGAGAGTCTAATATTTACCCTAACTTTATAGATTTAGAAAAAGAATTAGAAAAAGTAATTAGCGCTTCCAGTTATTCTGAGGATACTAAAGGTGATTATATCGGGGCACTGGTAACGAGGGTACATTCGTTATCGATAGGATTAAATCAGTTTATCTTTACTCAAGATGATTTAACAGATGAAGAATTATTTGAAGAAAATGTCATGGTTGATCTGAGTCGTATAGGTTCTTCAGAGACAAAATCATTAATAATGGGACTTTTAGTTATGAGATTGAATGAGTATAGAGTATCGCAAGCTAATGCTTTAAGCAAAATGAATGAAAAAATAAAGCATATAACTGTTTTAGAAGAAGCACACCATTTGTTAAAACGAACGTCACAGGAACAAAGCGGTGAGGGGAGTAATATGATTGGCAAGTCAGTAGAGATGCTAACTAATTCTATTGCTGAAATGAGAACATATGGTGAAGGGTTTATTATTATAGATCAATCGCCTAGCTCTGTAGATATAGCTGCCATTAAAAATACGAACACTAAAATTATTATGAAAACCCCGGAATTTTCAGATCGAGAATTAGTTGGAAAATCAGTTGGGCTAGACAGTGAGCAAATTGATGAAGTGTTAAAATTACCTAAAGGAGTAGCTGTTGTTTTCCAAAATGATTGGTTAGAACCTGTTCTGTGTCAAGTAACTAAATATAAACAGACAGTTGAGATGTTCAAATATAAACAACCAATCTTTATTGGAGAAAGGGAAGCGCAAAAGAATATGCTTCAGTTTCTACTAGGTACTTTCTCCGGTAAAATGAGAGATGCAGAGCTATTAAAAAATTCGTTAGGTTATATAAAAGTCTCAAGTTTGAGCAAGGCAATGTTAACTAATTTAATAGAACGTTTCTTAAATGAAAATGAAAATGTTTATGAAAATCTTACAAAGGAAAATCATGTCAGACTGCTTACTGAAATAATAAATATACCCACATTTGAGGTTCAAAATCTTCTAATCGAATCGTCTGATGAAGTTGAGTTATACCACAAGCTTAATAAAAAAGTTAGAGATAGGTTTTTAACAGGAACAGAAGATGATATTAAGAATATCAGTTTAGCGATTATCAGGTACTATGCAGAAAATGATATAGATTTTCATAAATTATATCATTTGTTGAGTGAGAGAGAAGGGCTATAAGATGATTGAGTGGGCGGCAAAAGAGATAAAAAATAAAGAATTAGTCAACTCCAGTTTTAAGGAAAGATTAGCTGATGTATCAAATTTTAGCACTTTGGAAGAATGTGATAAGAAGTTTGATAAAATGCAATATAATTCCAAAAAAACTTTTTCTGAAGTAGAAAAGATGGAGTCGCAAGATATAACTGGTTGTAGTGATGATACTAAGGACTCAATTGAAAGTCTTAAGGAATCAGATAGTTATACAGATGCAGAAGGCGATAATACATTTAGTGAAATGATTGAGATTCCTAAAAAAGGTCTCTCTGATATAGATAAGACAGTACTGCAAGCTATGACGGGTTGGAGCGATAAAATTATTGATTCAATTGGGAGTTTTGAGGAAGCTAGAATTTATATAAAAGCAGACTTGAAAGAAGTTACAGTTAATGATAAGCCTTGTTTAATAAAAAAAGATATTGATATGAGTCAAAAAGATGAAATGGGAAGAACTAATGAGCAACGTATGGAAAAAGGTTTGGCACCTTTAGATAAAAATGGTAATTCTCTTGAATTACACCACATTGGACAGAAAAAGGATTCACCATTGGCAGAGTTAACTAAGGAAGAACATCGGGGCATTGGGAATGATGCTATTTTACATGATAAAACTAAAGATTCAGAAATAAATAGAAATGAGTTTAATACAGAACGTAAAAATCATTGGAAAGATAGATTGGAGTGTACGACAAATGACTAATATTGTAGAGGAATTGAGCAATATTGAAGATATTTTTTATGTGGGTGGTTGTTCGGACTCGCAATTGAAAGAAGCACAAGAATTATTAGGGTGTACTTTTCCGGATGATTATATCCGTTATGTAGAAGAGTTTGGCTGTATTTCGTTTGATGCTGTAGAATGGACGGGATTGAATATTGAGGGAAGGTTAAATGTTGTAACAGCAACAGAAACCGAAAGAGAGTTAGACCCTAATTTTCCAGAAAAATATTTTGTATTAGAAAATCTGGGAATAGATGGCAAAATGATTCTTCTTAATGAAGAGGGATATGTTTATCTTTTTCAGCAAGGGACTACCAAACTAGTCGCAGACTCATTACTTGACTATTTATCATTGATTATTGAGTAAAAGTTAATTTTTATGCTCAATAAAAAGAATGACTATAAATTCAAAAAAACTTGATTAGATTTTATCTGATCAAGTTTTTTTGAAAATATGTTATCTGCATTCTATTCAGACCTAATTGGGCTATTTACCAGAGAGCAAACAAGGTTATTTTATCGTAACGCAATAAGGTGAGATTTCAAGAGACAGTAACCTAGGTGGGGAAAAATTATAAGATTTAGAAGATATGTAAGATACGAAAAGTAAAACGCTGAGAAATCAGCGTTTTTTATTTTGCTTTAAATATAATTAATAGACAGTATACGTCTATATACTTGTTGTATTCTATAACCAGGTTAAAGAAACAGACGATGTTTTGAATTAATGACATTTGAAAGGAAATTGACTATGACAAAGGGGTTAGTTGAAGAAAGTAATCTGTTTTATGATGAACATGAAGAGTGGGTAAAGGAGGGGGCGAAAATACAGCAAGACAGTCAGAATTGGTACCCTGTCTATCAAGACTTGGTTAAACTTATTGGTAAAAAAAACACCTTATTGGTTTACGAAGAGTTTAAGGGGATTCAAGTAAGTTTTCCTTTGAAATTATTAGATAGGCACTATTTACCAACTGTTATTTATAGCCAGCGTTATCAAAAAAGTCCAAAAGAATTGGCTAAAGAGTGGGGATATTCAGAACGTCATATTAAACGTTTGCTGAAAGAGATGCAGGAGAAAGAAGAAAAAAAGATCAATTGTAACTAAAATTATAAATAAGAAAGAAGGAATAAAGATGTACTGTCCAAATTGTGGTAAGGAAATTAAAAATAAAATATGTGAAGGGTGTAAAAATGAAACCGTAGTAACTAGCACATCCTCAGCTGAAGGAAATTTAGAAAAAATAAAATCGGCCACTCAATTAATGTTAGAGAATGTTACTAATTTTGATGGACGAACAAGTCGTAGCAATTATTGGTGGGCTGTTCTTACTTTAGTAGGAATAAGTTTGGTAGGAATGATTTTAGGTTCAATAAGCGAATTTTTAGAAATGATCGTCATGTTAGGACTTGTAGTATTGAGTTGGACTTTGACGGTTCGAAGGTTACATGATGTAGGAAAATCATGGTACTACATGTTATGGCAATGTCTATTTCCACCGATTACACTTTATTTTCTTGTTCAAAAAGGTGATGAAGGAGCAAATCAATACGGGGAACCAGATAACAAGTAATATCATATAAAAATCAAGGAGGAAATGATGAAAGAGGTTTTAGAGAAGTTAAAGGAAATAGTTAAGCCTGGTGGAGGAAAAAAACAGCATCAACAACGGTTATTCATCCTACTGGGAGCTGTTGTTCTTGTAGCGGGTGTATTATATGGGCTGAATGGTGGTAGTAAGGAATACAGACACGCGATGGCACTTGGAGATAGTTATTTTGAACAAAGAGATTATGGCGAGGCAGAAAAAGCTTACCGAACAGCTCATGACTTAAATCCAGGTGACAAACAGTCTGTGGAGAGTTATACAGTAAGTGAGGAATTAGGAAACATATGGGTGGCAATCAACAATGGCGAAGCTGGTACTGAGCTACATGATGAAATAGAAGCACTTCTTCCTTCTATTTCAGATAGGGAAGTAAAAAAAGCCTATCAAGAAGCGGTTGAATCTATTGAATCGTCACCATTATATGAAACATATAAAAGAATTGATAAAAGATACGAAGAAGAGTATGGTTCGAATTTTTAGTGGACTAAAAAAGCAAAAGAGTAAAGAGTTTCTTTTACTTTTTTGCTTTTATTTATATTGTTCAATTAAGCGTTTCATAGTGGCGATATAGTCCTGTTTAAAACTTTCAGGGGATAAAATTTTAACTCGTTCTTGCTGGCTAAATAACCACATTTCCAAGCCTTTACGATAAGCTGTTAATTCAATACGTGGGGGGTCAGAGTGCTTTCTATCTAAGAGTTTGTGATTTGGAAACTTATCAAGTAAGGCTTCTAATGTTCCACTAAATTCGATGGTAACTGTCACAAGTTTATCCACTTGCATAAGGTGAGCGTGTTTACGAAAGTCGCTATCTTCTAATTTTAAGGTAGAAGTAGAAGAGGGTAGAGGTGTATTTTCAATTGTAAGGATTCGGTCAACTCGGTAGGTATTCACTTCTTTTTTTTGTACATTGTAAGCCGTTAGGTAGAAATAGAAATCAGAAAAAAGAACGGATTGTGGCATAACGTGATAAGTATTGACGGTCGTGTCACTTCTTGTATACAACATTTTAATCGCTTGATTATCTGTTATTTTTTCAGTTAATTTCCATATAAGATGAGCCAAAGGTTTATCATGTTTAGGACCGATATAATGATTGAGTTCATTTCCATAAAGACGGTATAATTCTTTCTTATCAGCGGAGTCTAAATTGAGGCTTAACTGACTAATTAGGTTAGAAAGTTCTGACTTTGTTAAAGAGCGACTTTCTAAAAGTATTTTAGTTAAAATTAAGAGATACTCTTTATTTAAAAGGGTGTCAGATTCAAGAATGTAGCCGTTGAGTGAGCGTTTATAGTGTAAGTGGCTATCTGGTGAATGGCGTGTTAAAAAGTCTTTTAGAGCAGAAAAATCACGTTGTATAGTTCTTTCATTAACACCAAAATAATCACCTATTTCTTTTTTATTAATAACTTTACGTTGTAATAATTGAGTATAGATATAGAGCAAACGATGGTTGATAAAAATCACTCCTTTTAATTTAACAGACATTATATGTCTATCTATTTAGTGTAGTTTATTAAAGTGAAAGAGACAAGATGTGATGAGTAAAAATGTTATATATAGCAGGCTAGAGTATTTGTGAAAAAATAGTTTTCATTTACTTGTTAAGTGTTATTATATTATTATAATATACGTTTTTTTGATTCTATTAGATAGAGAGGTATTATTTTATTGGATATTTTGAATGATGATTTTTTCTTAAAGGTTAATACAGTAGATTCATATAAAGTAGAAAAAAATTTGATGATAGAATTTTGGGACATTTTAAGAGATGAGCTTAAAGGTGAAGTTATCAAAAAGTTTGGTATAGGTAAGCTATTAGATCAATTGGGTTTAGGCGATACCACAAGTTATAATGATGGAGGCAATATAAGTACAGTTCATAATGCTGAACAGAATATTTTTGTTAATGAGAAGATTAAGAAACAATATAATCAAGCTTATGATAGAAAGAATTATGAAGGGAGAGTAGTAAGGGACAAAAAAGGCAATATTACTAGAGATTCTAGGTTAAATAGTCAAAGGAAAAAGGAATTTCAAAAAGAAAATACATTACGTGACGGTTATACAGGTAAGAAATTATCGAAAGACGGTAGAACACATCTTGATCATACTAAATCAGCAAAAGAAATCCATAATGATAAAAAAGCTAGACTTTACATGAGTGCTGATGAGAGAAATGATATGGCTACGGCGAGTTCTAATATGGTATATACAGATGGCTCACTGAATCAATCTAAGAGTGATAAGTCAATGGCTGAATTTATAAATAAAGAAAGAAAAGATGGAAAGACCAATGCAGAGCATTATTCAATTGATTCAAAAAAAGCTATGAAAATTGATAAGAAATCAAGAAGAATTATGGATGTTAAGGTGAAAACAGCTGCTGCAAAGCAAGTTGCAAAAGCAAGTGCTCGTCAAGGAGTTTCGGTTGCTAAACGCGAAATATTTGGAGTTATAATGTATAAATTTACTGAGATTGTAATAGATGAGTCTAAAGTTTATGCAAGTAAATGGTCTGATATGAATACAACCCAAAATAGATTAGATGAGATTAAAGAAATGGGAAAGCGGGTAAAATTACGTTTAGTAGATACTATAAAAAAATTACCAAATGATTTAACGAAAACATTGGAAGCGAGTTTTATTAGTGGCGTTATCGGGAGTTTGGTAACAGGACTTATTAATTTATTTAAGACAACTATGAAAAAACTCGGCCGTCTATTACAAGAGGGGATTCAAGGAATGGTTCAGGGGTTTAAGTTATGGGTGACAAATCCTGATGGACTAGATAAAAAAACACTTTATAAAACTGTTTTAAAGTTGATAGGGACAAGTTTTTCTGTGACTATTGGCATTATTTTATCAGAAATAGTTAAAAAAAATCTTAGTAATGTAGGTATACCTAGTTTTATCTCAGAAATAATTGGAGATGTATTGGGTTTATTAGTAACCGGAGTAATGACTGCATTAGTTATTTTTACTATAGATAATTTTGGGGAAATAATGAAAGGCATTGCTGAAACTATAGATACTTTTAAAGTAGGTCTGACTGTAAAAACAAGTGATTTATTAGTTAAATATAATGAAGCACTGTCAAAGGTAGATGAAGTTTATGTATGTTTGTTAACAGAAATCAGAAATTACTATCAAAAAATGGATAACTTGTTAGGATTGTGTCGAAATATAGAATTACTCGCAGAAGGGCAATTGTCCAGTAGTGCAGAATATGCAAAACTAAGTGGTGTTTCACAGGAAAAGATATTGGTTACTAAAATTGATGTAGAGAACTATTTTAATAGTTAATAAAATATAGGAGTGATTTTATGGTATTTAATAGAGGATTAAGAAAAGATACAGAGGCAAGAGTACAGAGAGAAGTAAACGATTATAATTCTAAATATGAGTTATTATCAAAAAATTCAGAGAATTTATATTTAAAACGTGAAGAGGCAAAAAAAATATTAGAGGAATCTGTTTCAGTAATTAATGAATTTAAAAATACACCGGAAACTATGAAAATTTCTGTAGCGGGTATTAAAATAAATTTAACAAACTATAAAGACGTTCTAGACATTGCAACGAAAGAAATAAATGATGCTAAGTTAAAGGCAGGAGGTAGCGCGGCAGCGGGAGTAGCAGCAGGAGTGGGCGTAGCTGCTTTAGCGCCAACAGCAGCTATGGGATTAGCTACTACATTTGGTGTTGCTTCAACAGGAACCGCAATATCAGCATTGAGTGGAGCTGCTGCAAGTAATGCTGCATTAGCTTGGCTTGGTGGTGGAGCATTAGCAGCCGGCGGAGGTGGTATGGCTTCGGGGAGTGCAATCCTAGCTTTAGCAGGTCCTATTGGATGGGGAATTGCAGGAGCAGGAGTAGTTGGGGCAGGCGTGTTAATGAATGGAAAGAATAAAAAAGTTATCAAAGAATTACAAGATAGTTCTGTTGAAATCCGTAAGCAAACAGCAGTGTTTGAATTGATCTCAACTGAAATATCAGAAATGATCAAGTTGACTAATAGCGAAATGGTTGAAATATTAGCCCGACTAGCAGTAGCAGAAGATTATTCTAAAAACTTTATTGAGTTATCAGATGATCAAAAAAGTTCATTAGGTGTATTAGTCAATTTAACAAAATCTGCAACAGAACGTTTAAATAAAACACTTGGAGAAGATAATAAATTTTAATTAACTTAAAATTTGATTGAACGAGTATTAGCTGCTAAGGATCAATGGCCTAAAAATAATGCTGATGTCACACTAGAAATTATCGAACAATTAGGTGGTGGTGAGCTAATTTCTGATGAAACAGGAGAGTATTATGCAATTGACTTTAAGACAAACGATCCAGCACCCATTGAAAAAAGTGGGTTTGGTATGAAAGCTTTTAGAGTGTATACTGATGGTAGAATTGATGTACAAATAAGACCAACAGGCACGGACTTTGCAACAGTAGTTTCGCCTTAAATACTATAACGGAGCAAGATGATCAATCTTAAATATTATAGTATTAACTTTATTTTGAAATATATATTCTAATTACGAGATAACTAACACTAAGTGTTAGTTGTCTTTTTTTATTATAAAAATTAGTAGGGAAGTATTCATCGGTCGGGCAATTATTTTTGATTGGAAATACTTATAGATTCAAAGGTCTGAGTGATCTATGAATTCTACCCTAAGATATTTTAGCATTAAACTATTTTCGGAGCTTGAAAGTGAGTAGCTCGGTAGTTTTCTTGATACAAACTAGTTTAAAATTTTGATTATAATAATTTAGAAATCTAAATATTACGGAAAAGGATGATAACGAATGAAAAATATGGGGATTTATCAGCAATTTTTATTAGTGTAAGTTTAATGGGGAGTATGATGCTAACTACAGAGGTTTTTGCCTCACGTGATGAAGGGGTGACCATTAGTGAAAATAGCAAGAAAGTGCCATCGATCATGATTCCAAATAAGAGTAAGACAAGGGTCACTAACTTAACCAATCCAGGTAAGGAATTACGTGTAGGGGATGTAATTGAGTTCGAAAGTAGTTTTAAATTAGATTATAATTTAGAAGGAATTAGTGATGATGACTTTACCCATAGCGAACATGAATTTGATTTTGGGAGCCAAGCCAAAGGAAGTATGTTTTTTTTACCAGGTTCATTAGAAGCAAGAACGGAAGGTGGGATTCAAATTGGTTCTGGATGGAAAAAATATAAACCCTTATCGGATGATCATGTAACTATGACTGATACGGGGATAAAAATAAAAAATACAGGGGATATCTATGGTTCTCAAACTCGTCACTATCGTTACCGTATTAAATTATTAAAACCTGTTGAAAATTTAGTAGTTAATATAACAGATAAAATCACGAGAGATAAGGAGCTGTACCCTGATTTTTATGAAGACTCAGTTACTGTGACAGAAGATTTGACTATCGAAAAGTTTAAATCATTATTGAAACCAAATACTTCAAAAAATAAATTTAAGAATTTGTCATCGCCAGGTGAAGAAATAAAAGTAGGAGATATATTTGAATATGAAAATAAGTTCAACTTCAGTGGTATAAGACAAACTGAAGAAGGCTTTACATTCAGTAATCATGATTTCGATTGGGGAGATAAAGGAGTAGGTGTTGCGGAGTACGTTCCAAATACGTTTGAAACAAGGGTGACAGGTGGTGTGATGGTAGGAGATAGTTGGAAAAAATACAAGCCAGTATCTGATTCGCACATTGAGCTAAAACCAGAGGGGTTAGTTGTCATGGGAGTTAATAATGATTATCACCCAACAGTATTGTGGTCAGGTCAAAGTCGTCATTATCGCTTCCAGATGAAAGATCTGGAACCAATAAATAACTTATCAGTTAAGGCAACAGACACAATAGAACGTGATGGTGAATCTTTTATCGGGCATCTTAAAGACTCCGTGTCTGTTACAGATACCTTAACAATAGGGACAAAAACAACTTGGGAAGAATCAAAAACATATAATAAAGGTGATAAGGTAATATATGAAAGTAAGGAATACATTGCTAAATGGTGGGTAACAGGAGAAAATCCGATTGACAGCGATGCGTGGGAATTAGTGAATGGCGATGATGTTGTTAAATGGAGTCCTGTAAAAGCATATACTAGTGGTTCTAAAGTTTAGCATGATGGTTCTAATTATCAAGCGAGATGGTGAACTAAAGGAGATAGAGCTTCTTCAGAAAGCCTAGTTTTGAAAAAAATTGTAAGTCCGATTATAGTATCTACCTGTTGAGAAGTGATGTCAAAATGATTAATAAAAGCAGCCAGAATTTTATGCTGTCTAATACGGTGAAGTAGTGTATGGTAAAAGGTCACACAGGATCAGACGGAAATAATATTAGAGATAGACTTTTAAATGAAAAATGTGGATGGGTTATAAGGGAGAGGCATATGGCTTATTAATAAGTAATAGATGGATAAAAAGATGACTAGCTTATTGGTCATCATTTTTTAGTTCTTTAAGAAATTTGATAGCAAACTTTAAACTAAATAAAGTATATTACAGTATATAATGTTATGTTATTCTGTAATTAGTTGATTTAATAAACGTTAGGTATTTATTTGTTTGTTTTATCGAATTTAAAGATATGGAGGAGTCGAGATATGAAGGCTAAACAACTAATCAAGGGAATGATAGTAACAGCAGTACTGTTAACAGGCTGTGGGATTATTCAAAAAGATAAGAAAACTGAGGTTTCAAGTGCAAGTATAGAGAGTAAGAGAGAAGTAAGATTAGAAACTAGTTCAGTCGAAAAAGAGGCGACAAGCCGTACGAAAGGTACGGAAGAAACCAAAGAAAGTGCCAAAGAAACTGAAATGACAACGGAAACATCAGAGGAAATGACAAAAGCTATTACTCGAGAGGAGCTTTATTCGACAGATGATTATCAAAAATATATAGCGGCCTACAATGAGTTCACGATAAAAGGGAACCCTATGCCTCCAGAACAACGTGGTTCAAATCCAATTCCTGAAGAGGCGGGGTTGACACCTGAAGAATATAACCCAATTAAATGGGGAATACATGATTATTATGGAAATGCTTTAAATGAAGGGTTATTGACGGAAGAAGAGCAACAAAAATTGATGGCTGAAGCTTTTGATAAATTAATGAAAGGCGCCTATAGTAGTCATAAAACGACTGAAAGTAGTGATGTAAAAGAAGAAGCGACTGTGATAACGGAAGCAACTGTTACGGATTACCTTAGACGACGTGTAGCGGAAAAGGCTAACTGGGATATAGATTTTGCCCCGGTTGAGTTAACTGAGATAGGTGAATTTAAAGTCCACTTCTATCCAACTAGCCCTAAAAATCCAAACGCAAAAGGGTATTTTATCGTAACGCAAGAAGGTCAGATTTCAAGATACAGTAACCTAGGTGGGGAAAAATTACGCGATTTAGAAGATATGTAACGTAAAACGCTGAGAAATCAGCGTTTTTTATTTTGCTTTTTTCAAGCTAATATATGAGTGAAGGTGTTGTAATCTAATAACCTATTTTCTAGAAAAATCTATCTTTTTGTAAAAAAATTACTATTTTTCTGAAAAATAAATACAAAACTGCAGGATAAATACTATATAATAGTGTTTATATTAGGATCCTTATAAGCAAAAAATGTTGATAAGAGAAAATTCAAATAATTTATATTAGATAGTTATATTTAAGGAAGAAGGGGATTTTTTATGAGAAAATTTATGACAGTATTGATGGTGATGATAATCTCAGTAATATCACCATTAGCAAGTTTAGCGACTCAAGTGGACGATATGGGAGGAACAACATTTAAAAATGTTGATATACAAGGGTTTCATGGTGGAAATGCAACCGGTAATAATGGTGAAGCACTACCAACAGATGATCCGAATGCGTGGCATGAAGGAAATCCAGTCGGAATTAATTATAAATGGTGTATTGATGATAATGTAGATATTGAAAAGGGAGATACGACTACTGTAACATTACCACCAAATAGTGTTTTAGATACAGACACAGAATTTGATATTCTAGATGGTTTAGGGAATATTGTAGGTCATTTTAGTGGGAAAAAAGGTGAAGCTACAGGAACGATTACATGGAATGGTTATTTTAAAGAGCACCCTAATAATAAATGTGGAGAGATTTCTTTCGCAGTTCATGGTGATCGACCAGACCCAAACAGAGCGAGTTTTATTGCTAAAAATGGTTGGGTGATTGGAGAACCAGACGAACAAGGGCATTACCACCAAATTATGTGGAATTTGTTAATTAATCCAGCATCAAGAACTCTAACGGATACAGTAGTGACAGATGGTTTTACTAATCCTGAGTATCATTCAATTGATGAAGGATCATTTAGATTAACTTATAAAGATGGTGGAACAGATCAAGAAGAAGTCCCTGCAGATGTGTATAATTTATCAGTTGATCAAAGTACGGGATCATTTGTGATGACATTTAATGGGGAATTAAAGCGTCCAGTTCAAGTTCTTTATACAAGTACTTTAAAAGAAGGCATTGAGTATTTACAAAACGGAAAAACAACATTATTTAGAAATGATGTTAATTTAAAAGCCAATGAAAATGGTAACCCAGTAACTGAAGATGCTTATAAAGAAGTTGTCTTAAGTGGTGGTGGCTCAGGTATTGGGGAAGATGCAGGTAAAATCGAAGTTATCAAACATGATGAAGATGATGACTCTCTTTTATTAGCAGGTGCAGAATTTGATGTCTATGATAGTCAGGGAAATCTAGTTGATCATGTAATTGTAGGAGAGAATGGTCACGGCCTTACAGAAAAAAGAATGCTTGTTGGAGAGTACAAATTAATTGAAACAAAGGCACCAGAAGGATATGAAATTGATGAAACACCGCATTACGTGAAGGTTGAAGGAACTGAAACAGCAACAATTGTTATTTACATTGGTAATAAGAGACCGGAACCAGTAAAAGGGTCAATCGAAGTTATTAAACACGATTCACTTGATAAGAAGAAATTATTAGCAGGTGCAGAATTTGATGTTAAGGATGCTGCAGGACAAGTTGTAGATCATATTGTTACTGATGAAGATGGCTATGGTGTGACAACTGTACCATTAGATTTTGGAGAGTATACATTAGTTGAAACCAAAGCACCAGAGGGATATGAATTGGATACAACACCAATTGAAGTAAGTGTGTTTGAAGGTGAAGAAACAAACGTGGTAACAGTAGATGTTGACAATCGACAACTACCAGGTGAACCGATTATTCCGACGCTTCCAGGAAAAGGGTCAATCGAAGTCATCAAACATGATTTATTAGATAAAGAGAAATTATTAGCAGGTGCAGAATTTGATGTCTTTGATGCAACTGGAGAAGTAGTTGACCATATCATCGTGGGAAAAAATGGTCATGGTCTGACAACTGTGCCGCTTGATTTTGGAGAGTATACATTAGTCGAAACCACAGCACCAGAAGGCTATGAATTAGACTCAACACCCATTCCAGTAAGTGTAGTTGAAGGTAAAGAAAGCAATGTGATTACAGTTGATGTAGACAATAGACAATTACCAGGTGAACCGATTATTCCGACGCTTCCAGGAAAAGGAACAATCGAAGTCATCAAACATGATTTATTAGATAAAGAGAAATTATTAGCAGGTGCAGAATTTGATGTTAAGGATGCTGACGGAAAAATTATAGATCATATTATCACTGGTGAAGACGGTCATGGTCTGACAAGTGTGCCGCTTGATTTTGGAGAGTATACATTAGTTGAAACCAAAGCACCAGAGGGATACGAATTAGACTCAACACCAATTGAAGTAAGTGTGTTTGAAGGTGAAGAAACAAACGTGGTAACAGTAGATGTTGACAATCGACAACTACCAGGCGAACCGATTATACCAACCTTACCAGGAAAAGGAACAATCGAAGTGATTAAACATGATTCGCTTGATAAAGAGGTATTATTAGCAGGTGCAGGATTTGATATCATGGATAGCGAAGGTAATTTTATCGAGCATATTACAACTGACGCGACAGGCCGTGCAGTATCAACGACTCCTTTAGATTTTGGAGAGTATACATTAGTTGAAACAGAAGCACCAGAAGGCTATGAATTAGATACAACACCAATTCCAGTAAGTGTAGTCGAAGGTAAGGAAAGTAATGTGATTACAGTTGATGTTGATAATCGTAAATTACCAGGCGAACCAATTATTCCGATGCTTCCTGGAAAAGGAACAATCGAAGTGATTAAACATGACTCGCTTGATAAAGAGAAATTATTAGCAGGTGCGGAATTTGATGTTAAGGATGCTGAAGGAAACGTTATAGATCATATTGTTACTGGTGAAGACGGTCATGGTGTGACAACCGTACCGTTAGATTTTGGAGAGTACACATTAGTAGAAACCAAAGCACCAGAGGGTTATAAATTAGACTCAAAACCGATTCAAGTGACTGTAGTTGAAGGTGAAGAAAATAATGTGGCAACAGTTGACGTATTGAATACTAAGTTGCCAGAAAAACCAACAAAACCTGAGTATCCAGTTGATCCGGAAAAACCAACGACTCCAGGAAAACCAGGTCAACCAACAGAACCAGGGAAACCTAAAGTTCCAAATACGCCTAACCATAATATTTTGCCACAAACAAGTGAAGTTAACTCAAGTTATCTAACGCTTATAGGTAGCGTATTATTAATTGGTTTAGCATTTATCCAAGTGAGACGATTTAAATAGAAATAAAAGGCGCTAATCATTAAGATTAGCGCCTTTTTTAATTAACTCTATTTTGGCTGTCATCAGTTGTGACAACATCGTAAACTGCATTTAAACCACCAGCAACTAAGTTTTCAACCGCTGTATCAGTGTAGAATGCAATATGTGGTGTAAAGATAACATCTTCACGATTGACAAGTTCTTTAAAGATTTCATCTTCAATTTCTTTGTCAGTGAAATCTTTAGTAACATAAGGCATTTCATTTTCATAGGTATCAAGTGCAGCACCAGCTAACTTGCCACTATCTAATGCTCTTAAAAGAGCAGCAGTGTCAACGATCATCCCACGTGCTGTATTAACTAAGAATGAGCCATCTTTCATAAGATTGAATAAGTCATCGTTAAACAGATGGTAGTTGTCTTTAGTTGCAGGCATGTGAATTGAAATCAAATCAGCTTCCTTTACTACCTCTTCAACACTATCTTTGTATGTTAAAAATTCTTTGGCATCATCATTTTGATAAAGGTCGTATGCAATAATTTCAGCACCAAATCCTTTTAAAATTTGAGCAGTGATACGTCCGATACGTCCAGTTCCAATAATACCAACTGTCATTGAACGGATTTCACGGCTTATCATATCTTTAGCCCATCTGAAATCTTGTTTAGCCATATTAGCTTGGATTTTATTTAATTGACGAACAGTTGCTAAAGCGGAAGTAACTGCAA
Organism: Vagococcus fessus; assembly: GCF_003987565.1. Taxonomy (GTDB): domain Bacteria; phylum Bacillota; class Bacilli; order Lactobacillales; family Vagococcaceae; genus Vagococcus_D; species Vagococcus_D fessus. Next base: position 515,630 of record NZ_NGJY01000002.1, on the reverse strand, counting down.
ATTCTGCAATAGCATTTGGTGAGTACTCAGGTACGTTTGTTACGATTAAACCTGCCTCAGTTGCTGCTTCTAAATCGTACATGTCATAACCAGCAGAACGAGTTGCGATTTGTTTGATCCCTAAGTCTGCAAGTTGTTGGTACATTTCTTTTGGTAATCCCATTGTTTGTTGAAGAGCAATCCCATCTTTTCCTTCTACTAGATGAAGTGTATCAGGACTTAAAAAGTCATTGGTAATTTCAAGATCTATTTTATTTTCTTTAGCCCATTTTTCAGCAAAAATACGTTCATCTTCTCTAGCGCCCATCATAAGTAATTTCATTTTATATTCCTCCTAGAATTTTATTAGTTTTTATTAAAAGTAAAGACATCAGGTTGATAAAGCTTTAACACTTTTGTACATAAGAAATCAGCGATTAAGGCTGAAATTAGTGGGATAACAAAGAATGCTATACCCGTTATAATCAAGTTCATAGTTGGAGAGCCTGTCATAAATTTCATGGCATTAATGGGTCCAACTAATCCAGAGAATCCAAATCCTGCAGAAGCAGCTGTCCCTTGAATATTAAGGAATGATCCTGCAATCCCAGTTAAAGTAGATGCAATAACGATAGGGATGGTGATAATAGGGTGTTTGATAAAGTTCGGCATCATCATTTTCATAGCGCCTAGCCCAACAGCCCATGTGACACCAGAGTTATTAACTTTTCTAGAACTGACAACCAGCAACATAGCACATGCGCAAATCCCTAGGTTAGCAGCACCAGAGGCTAAACCATCAAGTCCAATTGCAGTAGCAATCGCTACGGTTGAAACAGGTGAAATAATAATAATACCGAACGATATTGAAATTAAAATAGACATGATAACAGGTTGTAAGTCAGTAAAACTGTTAACCGCTGTTCCGATTGCTGCTGTAAACTTGCTGACAAATGGTAAAGTAAGGACACCAATAAGTCCAGCACCACCAGCTGCAATTATTGGTAATAAAAGAATAGTCATAGATCCTAGTTTGTCGTGAACCAAATAAATAATAACAATACAAATGGCAGCTGTTAGCATTGTATTAATTAAATCACCGATGCCAACCAATACAAATTTACCATCTATGACTTTATAAGCTCCTGATGCTGCGAAAGCGGCACTACCAGTGATGATAGCCTCCATTGCGGTTAAACCGAATTGAAGAGCAATAAGCACGCCAACAATAATAGGGACTGTAAATTGAATAGCTTGTACAATAACGAGGGGTGTTGTGAAAATATCATTTTTTGTGATTAAAAATTTAAACAACTCACCGAGTATAGCGTTTGGTATTAGTCCGACCACGATACCAACGGCTGTACCCGATAAAACTTTATTGAGAAATACTTTAGGGGTTAGGTCCTTTGGAAAGACCTGTGAAAAAGTGTTTACCATAATAGTTATCTCCTTTTAAATCGTTATCAACTTTTTGTGTTATTATTCACAAGTTCGTTGTACCAGTAGATTATCATACTCATTTTGTGAAGTAAACTACTAAGTCTGTTTAAAAATTAGAGGATCCTTATTTAAACAGGAATTCCTTTGATATACCAATCTTTCCCAATTTTTGCCGAATGAACGCAATTTTTGACAAAGGATTTTCACAAACTGTAAAGAATGTGAAAAAGGATTAGTTACTCGAGGTATATATGTGGATAAAGCTCAAATAAATCCTTGTATTTGATGTATAATAGAGGAAATGATGTATGGAGTAGGAGAGGAAAATAAAAATGAAAAATATAAAATTAACAATAGAGTATGATGGGAAACGATATTTAGGTTGGCAACGATTAGGTGATTCTGATAAAACGATTCAAGGGAAAATTGAAATGACGTTAAGTAAAATGACAGGTGAAGAATTAGAAATAGTTGGCTCAGGTCGTACGGATTCTGGAACACATGCTAGAGGACAGGTTGCGAATTTTAAAACAGCGTCAACGATGACACCTGAAAAGATGATGAGTTATTTAAATAACGCATTGCCTCGTGATATTGTTATCACAAATGTAGAAGAAGTACCTGAACGTTTTCATGCAAGATATAATGCATCAGGTAAGCAGTACAGTTATTATGTGTGGAATAAAGAAGTCCCTTCTGCAATTGAACGAAACTTCAGCTATCATTATCCGCAAGAATTGGATACTAAAAAGATGCAAGCAGCTTGTGATAAATTAGTAGGAGAACATGATTTTATTGGCTTTTCTTCGCTTAAAAAGACAAAAAAATCAACTGTTAGAACCATCAATTCGATTGCGATAGATACAAAAGGAAACCTAATTCAGTTTAAATTTGTAGGAGAAGGTTTCTTATATAATATGGTTCGTATTATGATGGGAACGATATTAGCAGTAGGTTCAGGTGAGATGGAGTTAAGTAACATTGATGAGATATTTGAGAAGAAAGTAAGACAAGCAGCGGGTGAAACAGTCCCTGGTCATGGCTTATTTTTAGATGAAGTGTATTATAACTAAAAAAAGATGTCGTGTTAAATTTAACACGGCACCTTTTTTTTATTTAGTTAATTTCGTTTAGAAAACATTCTACTGAAAAATGATTTTTTTTCGCCATCTTCTTCTAGTTTTTGATGTGGAGCATCTTCTCTAGGGAAGCGACCTAATTCACGTTCTTTTTCTTCTAGTTTTTCTTGGAGTTCTTTTAACTCAAGAGAGTACTCATCATCTGTGTACGTATCTTTCGTTTTGATTGGCTCATCTTCAGGTTCTTCCTCTTGGTGAACAAAATCATCTTTAGATTGGGTAACATCTTCTTTGTCAGGTTGGACATCACCAGTTAACTGTAGTTGTAGCTGTTGAATTTGTTTATTACTTTGTAATGTAAGTTGTTGTTGTTGATTGAGTAAGTTTTGATTTTCTTTTAATCGTTCTTCTAAGCCTGAGATAATGTTATATAAGTTTTGCTTGTCGCGGCGTAATTCTTCAACCATTGTAGCAGTTGACATATCATCGAGTTGTAGGTCCTTTGAAATGACTTGAGTTGTTTTTTCATTTACTGTTTCTTCTTTAACTTCCTTAGATGTATTATCTTCTTTTTCTTTGTATAAGTCGTCATAGCCTGTTTCTAATTCATCTAAACAACCGTCAACTAATGATTTTTCAGTTGTTGGGTCGATTTCCACTTTAGGCTCAGGTTTATTTTCGTTAGGATATTTTTCTTCTAAAAGGGCAACCGTTTCAGGAGAAATAACATATCTACCGTCAACTTTTTTTGGGTGATTTTCTTTAGGTAACGATTTGATTCTTTTTTGAATGGCTTGTCGACTAATGCCCCATTCTTCTGATAACTCACGTACTGTCTTATAATTCATTCCATTCACCTCTAAGATTATTTATATAGTTTTCTTTTTTATTCATGATCAAGCGTTCTTTAGCAAGATGTGACCTTTTGATTAGTTGATCATTTTATAGGTACACCAGTTTCAACGAGTCAGTTGGAGTTGATGATTTGAACAACTTGTAATAGCTACTTATTATTATACTAGATACCGTAAGTATTTCAATAACACCTATTGCTTAAACTTAAGCTCGACTATACGTTTATTAAGTATAGCATAAAGAGCGGTGTTATAGTCTTTAAGTATGATAAGAGAATAGTGCTAAAATTAATGAAGGCTGCCATACAAAGTTTTGAAGAATTTTTTCTTTTATTTAATAATTAAATAAAAGAGTAGTATTAAAAATAGTCAATAAATACTATTTCGTTACGGAAAAATAGCAAAGTATAGATATTAAATTGTAATTATTAAAATTTGAGTAGTTTTTTCAAATAACGACCGTTAGTGTAAGCGTTGACAATATAGGGTAGTGTTTTTATACTAAAAGAACGTATTATGTTTAACGTGTCTATTATACTTTTCTTTTAGGAGGTTATGGGAATCAAAAAAATAAAAAGACTAATATTGTGTTTAGCAAGCGTTGGGATTTTGACTGGTGTAATTAAGCAAGTTTCAGCCGAAGAATTGTTGGAACAAGAAGATATAGTAGCAAGTTCCTCAGAAATTATCGACACTGAACAGGACTCAAGCGAGTCAGTTGAAAGCCCTATTTTGAAGGGGAAAATTGAGGTGAGGCAGAGTGAAGTTGAATCTTCAACTACTGAATTAGAAAATAGTCGTAAGGATAAGGTTGATCATGAGAAACATCAAAATGGAATAAAAGAGTTTGCTAAAAGCCTTATTCATGAACATTTTATTAATAAGGAAGGTTCAAAAGAGTTAGTTTTAGGTGGTTTGGAACCTTTTATGCAAAGCTCACTTCAAGATAAACGAATCGTCTTTACGCCACAGACGCAAGCTCAAACGTTTCGTTTACCGGTAAGGCTAGGATATGACCTATCACAGCTTCAAACTGATTTACCTAAAAATAAATGGGGAGATGCAGGTCGATTCACTATTCATCCTTCCACTGGAAATATGTCTATCGTTATAGTTGGAGATAAGAATGTATACCCTGAAAATGAAAAGTTAGTGGTTGCTATTGATGAAGATAGTTTAGCAAGCAGTCCTCTGTCGACTTTTAATTTAATTGTAAATGGTCAACCTGTAGGGCCAGCAAGTGATTATTTTGATTTGTCAGTTGCACCAGTTCAAGAGGACGCGACACAAGCTGACTTTACACTAACGATTAAAAAAGAAGGGTTGAAACTTAAAGGTGAACAATTGGGATTATCGTTCCAATTACCAGCCTACACCCGGTTTGATGCAACCTATTCGGGTTATCCGTTTTCTATAACGAAAGATAACTCTGTCGATAATGTAAGGTTGACAATTCCTCTTCAAATCGATGCGGAGGAACCCATAGTAGAAATTGATAATGCAACATTAAATCATATTGTCGATTTGAAAACACCTGGAAGTGATAGGACATCATCAGTTGCATCAGGAGTGTCGAATTTGACAGTAAAGAATGCTCAAACAGCTGGTTATCAACTTGTTGTAAAGCGGAGTGAACAGGTAACGGCGGCTACTTTTATGGCGGATAAGTTGTTCTATCGAGACCAACTCTTGACAACGGAGTCCCTTCAAAATATTTGTCAAACAGGGATGGGGCAATCGGAAGTAGTTTTACCATTACATGAATTGTTACAATTCCGAGGGTTGTCAAATGAGGATTTGGTAACGATTTACGATGGAAAAAATAGTGTTGCGTTGGATTGGATTATTCAGTCAAATACGGATAGTCTAACTTCTGCCGAGAGCTTATAGGGAGGGTGAAGATGAAGAAAATAGCAGTAGGATTAAGTGTGCTTTTTTTAATGAGTTTGAGTCCTTTAAAGGTAGTTGGTTCGGCAATGACATCAGTTAATCAAGTTGAAATCAATTTAGGAAAATGGGAACCTAGCGAAGAGCATCCGCCTAGTTTTCCAAAACCTCCAGCAGGTGAAAGTGTGATTGAGACAACTGAGGTTAAGAAAACAGAACAAAAAAAGTTGCCTCAAACGGATGAAAAAGTAGAATTTGGCTATGTATTAGTCGGATGTATAGTGATAGTAGTGGCTAGTATAGCCGTTTATTATAAGAAAGTAAAACATAAAAAGTTAACTTAAAAGGAGAATAATGATATGAAAAAGACAGTTTTTGGGATGGCATTGGTAGCCACAGCAGTTTTAGGTAATGTAGCATTGGCAGAGGAAAATGTGCCGTCAACAACGGGGTCAACTAATACAGTAAGTATCGTGCCTGGTGATGGTGCTGCTAAGATTACAGCTGCGCCAAGTTATGATTTTGGTGAAATCAAACCAGAAGATATAAAAAAAGGTTCTAAAGAAGTAACGGTAAATGATTCATCTGATGGTAAAACATTAGATTTTACAAATGATACATTTAAAGATATCACAATTTCAGTTACAGCAAGTGATCTAGTAAAAGATACAATGATTACAAAATTTGATGTTACTTACACAGGTGGAACGGAAGTCATGGAGAACCCTTCAACTTTTACCGAAAAAAATGCAGTTTCAATTGAAGAGTTTAAAGTGGTATCAGATAGTAAGGCTGTAACACAGTTAGTTATTGGAAATGCTGCAGCTTTAGGCGACCACAAAATAGCATTTACAAGTGCGACAGCTAATCTTGAATTTGATGAATCAAAAGCATCAGCTACTGCCCAACGTGAGTTTAATCAAAGTGTAACATGGACATTGGGTGAAAATGGCGAACAAAAAGTAGCTGAAAATACGTTATAAAAAAAGACTCTTAGGAGTCTTTTTTCATGTAAAGGAGAAAAGTAAATGAAACGATTACTAGTGGTAATAATAGGAGTATTCGGGTTGATAGGAGGCGTCTCAGAGGCTGCTGATTTTAACGTCCAGCTGCTTCATCCCGCTGAACAAAAAGATACGAGTGTAGGCTATCTGGATATTCCTGCTATAAAAGGTGAGATCATTACCTATCAAGTCAAGGTGAAAAATAATGAAGAAGAGGCTATCAAATTGGGTGTGACATTAACAAATGCCAATAGTTCTACTAATGGTGTAATTGATTATGGATTTAGCCGATCAATTAGCCAATCTACTCAAGCCCCATTTGATATAACGAAAGTTATTCATTCTGATTTAAAAGAAGAAGAACTTAGATTAGAATCAGGGGAAGAGCGTCTTATTAATTATACAGTGTCGATACCAGAAGTATTTAAAGGAGTTATGGCCGGGGGGATAAATGTTAAAGAGCTACCAGATGACACTCAACAAGGAGTGGTCAATCTAATACAGCGTACGATTTCAATTTTCTTACATGGTGAAGAGATTGAGAATCGTAAAGAATTGACACTTGATGAAGCAGCTATAAGGATGGTTAATGGTAGACCAATGCTTTCGGTAACATTAGATAATGCTAATGGTTTATTTATTAAATCGTTTGATATGTCAGCACGTATTAAGTCAAACGAGCATGATACATGTGTAAAAAGTATTCCTTTAACGGAGGAACAGTTATATAATGTTGCGCCGTATACTAAAACAACTTTAGAACTTCCTTTAGATGAAGAGGAGATGAAAAATTTAGAACAAGGCGTCCATCCTGTTGAATTAAGAGTTGCGACCGAGAAGAATAAGTGGACGTTTAACACTAAAATAACAGTTCAGGATAGTTTACCTAAAGCAATAGCTGAAGAAGAAAAACGTAAAGAAGTCAAAGAGCCAATAGACAAGAAGCTGTTAGCAATTATTACTTTAGCAGTGTTAGTAGTAGTTCTGTTAGTCATTCTTTTTATTAAAGGAAGAAATAACAACAAGAAGTAAACTTCCTATTGAAGGAAAAAGTATTTATCATATAGTTTAAAAGGAAAAATAAAAAAGGAGTAGCTACCTACTCCTTTTTAGACTATCTAATGATATAACGCTATTTGTTCAACTGAGTTATTAATTTATAGATAGTAATTTTCAAATTCCATAATTCGTTTACTATAAACTCGTGTTATTAGGGACAGTAGATTTTCTAATTCCGTTACAGAGTTCGTATCTGTAAATGTAAATAGCTCGATAGAATCAGATATATTAGGGATATAATCAGTAACAAGTATATCTGATTCCATTGTATTGAAAGAAAAAATAAGAATGTTTTCCGAAAAAATATGACGAAGACGAGTTTGCAAGAACTGTTCAAAAGAAAGTCTATAAATAAAATCAAAACAGATTGTGAGAGAAGCTTTTCGATAATTTCTAATTGCCGAATAACTAGAATCGATAAATAGATTTTTATTAGAAAGGATATCAATTTGATTTCTTATAGCAAGATTTGAAAAATTATTTGGTTTTTCAAAGTAGTTTTTCAAGGCTAAATAACCAGGTTGTATATTCTTGTTATTATAAAGAGCGTGTTCATCAGTTAATTTGAATAACGATTTAATATCAAAACCAAATAAGCGTATATAAATCAAGTGAAGATGAGCATTATAAATAAATTCGTAGTAATCATAGTTACTAACACTCATGGGTGAAAAAAAAGTAGAAATAAGATTGTCTACTAAAAGTTTAGCATCTTTTGCAAGTTCGGTTTGTGATTCAGATAATCTTAGACCAATTTTATTCTTTGTATTTTTAGTTTCGAATTGAGTTGAATTGAGACGGATAAGTAGATTAATTAGTAAACGTACATCGGATGAGATAGTGATTGTTTCTGTTGAGGGCATAAGGAAGTCGGACTCGGAAGTAATAATACTCAAGCTGTCTCTTGATTCTGAATCAGTAATTTTAATAGTGTTTAAAGTAGTACAGCATTTTTTTAATACTCGATGTAATTCTTCTACACGAGCAAGATGACTGTCAGTTAGATTAAGGGTCTTATAGTTTGGAATGAGCACGTCAAGTTCAGGAAAAGAGTGCGTACAGTGGTAAGGTAAATTATCTATTTTACTCAAATATTGGCGAATTAGAAATTCGAGATAGAGGATGTTCAATTCATTTCCCTTAAAAAAAATCACATTATTTTTCTGACGAATTTGGACGTTAGTAATAGAAAGATAATTATTAATTTGTTTGATTACTTTATTAAAGTAGCTAGAAGAAATGTTTAAAGAATGTATTAAAGCAGCAGTGTTCTGTTCAGCTTTAAGTAGTAAAGCTTTAAGAGTCTGGTAGACAGTTGACTCATGTAAATAACTTATCAGAATATGATGGAACAAGGTGTGAGTAAATGTTGAAGGGGCACTGGACAAAAATATTTTTTCAGAAGTGGTTTCTATAGTAATAGATTTTGAAGTATCAAAATTACTGAGAGCAGCATTAATATTTCTAATATACCGATTCAAAGTAGATAAAGTTATTTTGTGATTGAGTTCAAGATTAATTTTAGTAATTTCTTGATCTTTTAATAGAGCTTCCATAATAAGAACTTGTTTGTATTCATTTTTTTTCAACAATAATTCCAGCATATTTTTATCCTCCAATTTCATAGTGTAACACTATTATAGTAGGTATATCTTCGATTAGGCGCTTCAGAAATATCTGCAGAGAATCACAATCATATAATGAACAATAATCTAGTTATTAGGGGGAATTAAAAAACATTTCAATAAGAGTGCTGTTATTTCTATTTCAGCTATGATACGCTTATTAAATAACAAATGGAGGGTTTTAAAAAATGAAAAAGTATATTCTAGTTATAATGAGTATTATCATGGTAACGGTACTAAGCGCCTGCACAAGTGATGCAACACCAAATGATTTAATGGAAAATGAGTGGCATTCAACGATAAACAATGATGGAATTGATTTAGAGGTTCAGTTTTCTTTTAAAGAAGATAAGGTTAAAATAACACCAGAGCTTAAATCGATAGATATGGATAAAATGCCAGCTGATGCTAAAACGTTAGGAAAAGAATTTGCAGAATCAATGGCTAAAACGATTGTGTCGCAGTTGAAAACAACAGCCGACTATTCACTAAAAGAAGGAAAGATTTCAATAGCTGAAGAAAGTTTGGGGATTGATGGGCGTTATCCAATAAAAAAAGAGGGTGAAAATATGATTATTGAATCGGAAGGTCAGCGATTAGTATTAGAACCCATAAAAAAATAAAAAAGCTAAAAAGCTTTTTTATTTCAAGGAATGTGAAAATTTGTAAAAAATAACATTTTACAAATGATAAAACGAGTGCTATGATAAAGATAAGAATAAGAGGAGGTCATACATTATGACATTAGCAAGTTATTTAGATCACACAATTTTAGCAGCAGCAGCAACAGAGGCTGACGTAGACCGCGTTACAGCTGAAGCAAAAGAACATGGATTTGCAACAGTAATGGTTAATCCTTACTGGGTATCTCGCGTAGCTAAAGCTTTAGAAGGTACAGATGTTAAACCTGCATGTGTTATTGGTTTCCCTCTAGGGGCTAACACAACAGCAATCAAAGTAGCAGAAGCTAAACAAGCAATTGAAGATGGTGTTGAAGAATTAGACATGGTTATCAACATCGGCGAATTAAAAGGGAAAAATTACGATGCCGTTCAAAATGATATCAATGCAGTTGTTGAAGTATCACATGCTTCAAATAAATTAGTTAAAGTTATCATCGAAACAGCCTTACTTACAGACGAAGAAATTGCTAAAGCAAGTGAATTAGTAATGAACTCAGGAGCAGAATTCGTTAAAACATCTACTGGTTTCTCAACAAGTGGTGCTAAATTAGAAGACGTTAAATTAATGAAAGCAACTGTTGGCGATAAAACAGAAGTTAAAGCTTCAGGTGGGATTCATAATGCTGAAGAAGCAAATGCATTCATCGAAGCTGGCGCAACTCGTTTAGGTACAAGCGCAAGTATCAAAATTATTGGAAAATAGTTTGAAAAAGTGAGAGGCATAGCGCCTCTCTTTTTTTTGCTTTAAGGCTTATATGCTATAATAAAAACGAGAGAAATAAGAGGAGGGATCGTTTGACGAACGCATCTAAAAAGAAAATACAACAAGCGGTTCAAGTAGCTAAATATTATTACCAGAGTAATTTAGATCAAAGTGAAATAGCGAAAGAAATGTCATTATCAAGACCGACTGTTTCGCGTTTATTACAGTTTTCTAAAGACGAAGGATATGTTCAGATTAACATTATTGACCCTTATGATGACTCCAAACAATTAGAAGAGCAATTAAAAGAAAAGTATGGTTTAAAAAAAGTAGTGATTGCCTATAGTCATTCGACAAATGAGGGAAATATTCTTCAAAATATTGGACAAAAAGCTGCGGAGTATATACAAGAAATAGCGATAAATGATGCGATTATTGGGGTTGGTTTTGGTAAGACGATGTATGCTGTGGCAAAAGAATTGAAGGAACAACCTATAGAGAACACTAAAATTGTCCAATTAAAAGGTGGGGAATCACATGCCTCTATCACTAATTATTCTCATGAAGTGATGAGTCTATTTACTCAAGCCTTTCATGCGAAGTCTGAAATTTTGCCTTTACCTGTTATTTTTGAACAACAGGAAACAAAAGAGTTAGTGATGAGTGAAAGCCATATTAAGTATTTGATGGATGAAGGACGAAAAGCGAATATTGCAGTCTTTACAGTAGGAAGTGTGGAAAATAACGCGATGTTGTTTCAGTTGAATTATTTTGATGAAGAAGAAGTGACCGCGATTCAATCAACAGCTGTTGGAGATATTTTATCCCGCTTTATTACAGCAGATGGTAGTATTGCGAATGAAGAAATTAATAATAGAACAATAGGGATTGAATTATCAGAGTTAAAAGATAAAGCTGATACTATTTTAGTAGCGGGTGGCAAACACAAAGTAGCTCCCATACATGCAGCGCTTGTAGGAGGGTTTGCTAATACGCTAGTGACAGATATACATACAGCAACAGATTTGGTGAAACGTTTGTAATGTTAGGTGTTAAGTGTGGAGACTTAACAAGTTGTAATCAAAAGTTTGATAGAATAGGGTAGCTTTACCATAAGGAGAACAGAAATGACGAAGAAAAAAATAACAATTAAAGATGTGGCCAAACATTCTGGAATGTCGATTGCGACAGTTTCTCAGATTTTAAATGGTAAAGAAAGCAGCTTTAATCCTGATACAGTGAAAAAAGTAATGGCATCTAGAGATGAATTAAATTATAAACCTAATTATTTTGCCCAAAGTATGATTGGTAAAAAAAGTAAAACAATTGGTGTATTAGTACCAGATATTACTAATCCATTCTTTTCTAATTTGATTAGGGGGATTGAAAGTGTCTTGTATGATAAAAATTTTATTACCATGTTGTGTAATGCTGATTTAGATGAAGAAAAAGAAAATGAGTATTTAGAAGAATTGAGTAGACGTGGTGTTGATGGTTTTATTATTGCGAGTTCGGCTATTTCAAACAAGGCTATTAGAGAAAATTTAGAGATGAAAAACTTACCATTTATCGTACTTGATCAGAAGAAAGCGGAAGGACTATCAGATGCTGTTTTTACCGATGATTTTTTAGGTGGTCAGTTAGCTGCGACACATCTTAAAGAGTTAGGGCATGAAAAAGTAGCAGTTGTGATGCCTGTTAGAGCAACAGCTAACATTAAAAATCGTTTAGAAGGTTTCCGTTCTATTTATCAAACTAATTTAGTTGTAGTGGATACTGAATTATCAAAATCAGGTGGTCGAGAGGCGGTTGATCGTATTCTAATGACCGATGTAACGGGGATTTTTGCGATAAATGATGAGATAGCTTTCGGGCTTTATTTTGGTTTAGGTGAAAAAGGGAAAAGTATACCTGACGATTATAGTATTATTGGTTATGATAATGTAGATATGTGCGAATATGTTTCGCCTAAGCTGACAACAATTGCCCAACCTATTGTAGAATTGGGAAAAGTGACGGCAGAAATTTTACTTGAGAGAATTGAAACACCGGATAAAGAACGGGTGGAAAAAACACTACCTGTAAAATTAATAAAAAGATTTTCAACAACACACTTGAAATAGCTTTCATTGTGTGTTATCTTTTTATTGTCCTATTAAAACGTTTTAATAATAAATAAAAGCGTTTTATATATTTTTAGGAAGAAATTAAAACGTTTTAATTTTTTAAACCTTAAATAAAAGCGTTTTATATATTTTTTTCAACCTAATTAAAACGTTTTAATAACAAGAAGAATACTTAACTTATTTAAAAGAAAAAAATACTAAGGAGTGGTTTAAATGAATACGATTACAATTATTGGGAGTATTAACCTAGACACAACATTACGAGTGAAAGACATGCCAAAACCTGGTGAAACAATCCATGCTATTGAACATTTCACAGCTGGTGGCGGAAAAGGAGCTAACCAAGCGGTAGCTGCTAAGCGTTCAGATGCGAATACTTTCTTTATCGGTGCTGTTGGTAACGATGGAGCGGGTTCAATGATGACAGATTTAATGTCTCAAGAAGAAATTGACATGACAGGTGTTACACCTTTAGATAATGAATCAACTGGTCAAGCTTTTATCATGGTAGATAACCACGGTGAAAACAGTATCATGATTTACTCAGGAGCTAACAATACATTTACTCCAGAACATGTTGAAAAAAGTAGTGATTTAATTAAAAATAGTGATTTCGTTATTGCACAATTTGAAAGTGCGATCGATAGTACGATTGAAGCTTTCAAAATTGCGCGTGCTAATGGTGTTAAAACAATTCTTAACCCAGCGCCAGCACTAGAAAATGTCCCAGAAGAACTATTAAAAGTAACAGATATGATTATTCCTAATGAAACAGAGACAGAAATTTTAACAGGAATTGAAGTAACTGATGAAGCCTCATTAAAAGAATCAGCTGATCATTTACATGGTTTAGGAATCGAAGCCGTTATCATTACAATTGGTAGCAAAGGTGCTTTCTTCGATGTGAATGGAAAAAATGGTATCGTACCAGCCTTCAAAGTTAAAGCAGTTGATACAACAGCAGCAGGTGATACATTCATCGGTGCTATGAGTAGTATTTTAAAACCAGACTTCTCTAATTTAGAAGAAGCAATTCTTTACGGTAACAAAGCATCATCATTAACGGTTCAACGTTTTGGTGCACAACCGTCTATTCCATTCAAAAAAGAATTAGTTTAAATCACTTATAAAGGGGAAATTTAAAATGAAAAAAACAAAAGTAATCAATTCAGATATTTCACGCGTTATCTCTCAAATGGGTCATTTCGATAAATTAAGTATTGGAGATGCTGGTATGCCAGTTCCAATGAACGTTGAAAAAATCGATTTAGCAGTCACTCATGGTTTACCGACATTTATGGATGTTTTAAAAAATGTCTTAGAAGAACTAGAAGTACAACGTATTTTCTTAGCAGAAGAAATCAAAACAGCAAACCCAACAGTTTTAGCTGAAATTAAGGAAACATTACCAGATACAGAAATCGTCTTTTATCCTCATGAAGACATGAAAAAAGATTTAAATAATTGTCACGCCTTCATCAGAACTGGTGAAGTAACGCCATATGCAAATATTGTGTTAGAAAGTAATGTTGTTTTCTAAATCAATTAAATCTATATTATAGAAGAAACACGTCAACAGAATGAGACTTATAATAAAAAAATAGGAGTGACACAAATGAACGTTACAGCATTATTAATTGGCTTAGGGCCACTATTAGGTTGGGGTTTATATCCAACTATTGCTTCAAAAATTGGTGGAAGACCTGTTAACCAAATTTTAGGGTCAACATTAGGAACATTTATCTTTGCTTTGATTTTTGCAATGGTAAAAGGTATTGGTTTAGCGAGTGGCATGGATTTAGTTTTTGCTATTTTATCTGGTGTGGGTTGGGCATCTGCTCAAATCATTACCTTCAAATCATTCGGTATGATCGGTTCATCTCGTGCGATGCCAATCACAACAGCTTTCCAATTATTAGGAGCATCACTATGGGGCGTTATTGCATTAGGTAACTGGCCTGGTGTAACAGCTAAAGTTCTTGGTGGTTTAGCATTAGTCTTAATCGTTATTGGTGCAGCACTAACTGTATGGTCAGAAGAAAAAAGTGAAGAAAACGCATCTGTTCTTAAGAAAGCAGTTATTTACTTAGCAATTGGGGAAATTGGTTACTGGGCATACTCAGCAGCTCCTCAAGCAACAAACTTGGATGGTATGCAATCATTCTTACCACAAGCAATAGGTATGTTATTAGTAGCTGTCATTTATGCAGCATTCTTATCAACTAAAGAGAAATCAGCTTTCACTGAAGCTGTTTCTTACAAACATATTTTCTCAGGATTCTTCTTTGCTTTTGCAGCATTAACATATTTAATTTCTGCACAACCAGATATGAATGGTTTAGCAACAGGATTTATCTTATCACAAACATCTGTTATTCTAGCAACACTTACAGGTATTTGGTTCTTAGGTCAAAAGAAAACACCAAAAGAAATGCGTGTAACAATGTTAGGTTTAGTTTTAATTATTGTCGCAGCAACAGTAACTGTTTTAATATAAGAAAAAGCACTCGATAAATCGAGTGCTTTTTTTTGTATTAAAACAGGTAAAAGAGTATGAATTTAATGTCACTATCATTTTTTTTATTTTTTTATTCAATTTAACCGGTCAAAAAAAAGAAAAAGTCTAAAGGAGGAAATTGGAAGAAAAAAACCAGATAACAGGATGTAATTAATCATATTTTATCTGTATGTCTTTTATAAAACAGGAGCAGTATTTTTTTTCAGACTGTATCGTCAGAAAGCGAATAGAATAGCTAAGATAATGGATGTTATTCGACTAAATTGTTCTGTTTCTTAAATATTTTAAAATAACAAACATGCTAAAATGATGCATGTTGGCTCAGTGAACAGTAGATTTCTTTTATGAATGACTTATAACAGTTCTATACTAAAGGCTGTATTAGTAAGCTTTAGCAGCAGAATTTCTATTTAATCACGTTGAGCAGACAAGACTGAATATAGTCACAATTATTTTAAGAAAGGAGTGAAGAAGTGAAGAAATTTATTTGTTTGATGTCTGTAGCGATTGTAATGGGTGCTCCTCTGAGTGCTGTAGCTGTAACAACGGTAAACATAGAGAAGCAACATGATGTAGAAGATCAAGAGAGAAGTAAAGAACATAAGGCTTATATGGTATTTACGTTAGATTATTTACTGAAATTAAAAGAGATTACTGATGAACAAAAAGAGTATGTTCAACAAGCTAAATTTAATTTGGAGCAGTTATCAGTTAATGATAACGCACATTTTGAGAGTTTTTCTGTAAAATTTTCAGTTTTAATGGAAGGTTTAACTAAAGAACATCCCTATTTGATAAAGTCATTAAATCAGTTATATGACAAACAAAAACACTCTGATGAAACTAAATCAACGTGGCATACAGAAACAGAAGAAAGTTTGGCTTTATCAAGTACAGAGTTAAAAGAGTCTGTTTTGAAAGAGACAACAAGCCCTAATATCAGTGAGTCACACTCTTCTGAATTTAGTGAAGCAGAAGAGCCTGTAGAAATATTTCCTTCAGAAGAAATATCTGACACTGGTGAGACCTCAAAAGTTGAGAAAGAGATTGAACAGTCAACTGAAACGCCTACAGAAGAAAAAGTTGTAATCACGGACAATGAGGATGATTTTTTATTGGATGGTGAGCTTACAGAAGCAGGACTCGAAGATTTAGCTACTGAAGGTGTAATTGACCGAGATAATGATGAAAAAGAATATTCAGCTGAAGTTTTCAAAAAAACACCTGAGAAACCCACAGATGAAATAATAAAAAGTGCACCCAAAGGTTTGGCTTTGGATGATATATTCGCTGTAGAAGATAAACAAGGTGACACCTATATTGAAAAAGTTAAAGATACTGATACAGATATCGTTTTTATTACGGATAAGGAAAAGAATAATGGGAAAAATCAAGTTGGAGCAATCTGGGCAACAGATAAGATGAAAATTGATTTAGAAAATGATTTTGAAGCAGAGATGAGTTTATATCTAGGCGGAAATGGTGCTGATGCAGGAGATGGCATGGCTTTTGTTCTACAAAATGATGATGTTCAAGGGACTAAGGCTATTGGTCACGGTGGCGCTGGTTTGGGTGTATATGGCAATCCTAATGCAACCTTAGAAAAATTTAAAAAAGGGTCTATACAAAATAGTTTTGTTGTAGAATTCGATACACATGAAAATGGCTCTACGCTAGATAAACGGGTGTCAAGACATAAAATTGAAACTAAGAACATACTAGGTGGACTATTGTCTACAGGATATAAAACTTACTATAACCGTCAAAGTAAACAACATATAGGTGCTACGTACCCAGCTTTTGATAGGAAAAATGGGTTAACAACGGAAGATCAAAATTTTTATCCAGATGTTCCTAAAATGAAATATCCAGCAGGGAGCTCAAAGAATAGTGATCCAACAAAAAAGAATAAGAAAGACGGTTTGTTAGGAGAACGAAATTGGATTGCAAATAGATTTAAGAGTGATAGACGACCACTTTTTTCTTATACAAGTTGGTTCAATAAATACCCTATTATTAATCATGATGTGATGTTCAGTTCTAAATCATTATTTGATGGAACAAAGCAAAATTTATCAAATGGTAAATGGCATGACTTTAAAGTGAAGTACTTAACACCCCAAAAGCATCCAGATAAAAAAGATGCAGGGATGTTAGAGCTAAGCTTTGATGGTAAAGTTGTAAAAACAGTCCGACGTTTAGACTTAGATGCTTTAAACATCGAAGGTAGCTCGAAGAAAAAAGAAGTACGTTGGGGATTTACTGGTGCAACTGGGAAAAAAGGCTCGACACAGGCAGTTGTTTTCAAGCAGGTTCCTGATTTAATAGAGATCGAGCATGAAGAAGATATTCTTGATGATTCAGGGCAGTCTATCTATTCAGATGGTGATAAAACGAAGGTACCTGAAGTGGTTCCTGGTGGACAATTGACGTATAAAAATTCTGTCAAATATGTATCAGGTAAACAACAATGGTTAAATCCCTCTATTGTTTCGCCATTGTCTGATTACTTCTCCTATGTTAAAAATTCTTATGAATTATCATACGATAATGGGAAAACGTGGACTAAATTATCTGATAAAAACTTAATTGTATCTACTTATCAGCTTATTGCTAAACTACCTAAAACTATAACAGCAGAAGGTCCAGATAAAGTAATATCTAGATTTAAGGTTGATATAGAACCTACAGATACAGATATAGTAGTTTCGGGTAATACACGTTATTACGGAAGTAACGACAGTTTTTGGGGAGATAAGCTGGCATATAAAATATTAGCGAGTACGATGAAAGCGGACATGATAATTACAGGTGATTTAACAGACTCGGATAAGGTTGAAAGTAACCGAAAAGTCAAAGGTGAAATCAAAAATATTGAAGAGCCTTATCAAAATCTTCCTTTAGAAGTTAAGCTTTCAGGAGATCCTGCTGTGGATGGAAAAGTCGTAGAAGTGACTGAGGGAGAGGATGGTTCGAAATTATTTGAGTTTGTATCAAAGGATAAAACTTTTACAGCTTCGAATAGAATTAGAGCAAAATTAGTCCCTAAAAAAGCTGATAAAGAGGAGATTGTATCTGTAGCGTCTAAAGAAGTAATGGATAAAACTGCACCAACCGGTGAGGCTGAGGATTTAATTACAACATTTGTAAGGACGTCTAAAGAAGTTGAGGCAATCGAGTTAGATCCCTACATGTTCGTAAATGACTTAGATGATACCAATCCAATTGTTAAGTTAGATGATATCGTTGTTTCTTTTGTGGATGAAAAACAATTGAAAAAAGATTTGCAAAAAGTATCAGAAGGCGTACCTTATAAAGTTAAGTTAAGGTTAGAGGATCCTGCAGGAAATATAAATGAATCAATAGAAACAGACCTTAAGGTTGTGGATGAAGATGATCGTGTCGATCTTATAGCAGATGATGAAGTAACTGTTAAAAGTGCTGACATTGGTGATACGGAAAAAATTCAACTCAATCCTGATGAATCGGTTATAACGCAAGTGTTAACTGAGGAAGGCCATTGGGATGCAATATTCCGTGAAGAAGATTTAACAGAAACTTCAATAGCTGAATTTATAAAGCCGGATTATGATAAGTTGGATTATTTACCCGGTTCATATGATGTGATGTTGACATTAGAGTACACAGAATCACAAGAAGGTGAAGAGGAAGAAGAAGATAGCCTTGGTCATGGAAATAGATGGGGAATGCATCTGAAATTCTTGAAACCTAAAGAAGCTGAACTTGCTAGAGCGCAAGGGGAAACAGTGTATAAAAAGAATAAAATGGTCAAAGTACATGTAATTGATGGTGAACTAAGTTTAGGTGTTGAAGGAGAATTATCGTACAAAGGCTTACTACAATCAAAAGCAGAACAACTAAAACCACTAAATGAATTTAATTTATCTGTTAAGGACGATCGTTATATTCAAAAGGGGTGGGAATTAACTGTTAAAAATAGTAAATTTTTGGAAAATGAAACAAAACTAAAAGATGAGCTACCTTTAAATCTATTATTAGTCGATAAGGAAGGGAATGCCCTTTCCAATCTTACGACATCAGAACAAACCATTAAAACAGGTGATGAAAAAGAATTAGAACTTCCTTTAGGTAAGGGAGAAGAAAATGAGCAACGTTTAGAAACAGCTGTAGGAGCATCAAGTCATTCTTGGGCAACCGCCAATGATACGTTTACCTCAGAATTAACATGGAATATCAGACCAGAAGATAAAGTGTTGACTACTGTCGTAGAAAAACTTTCTGTAAAGAAAGGGGCTAACCTTTCATGATAATGAGACGAATAATGGTTAGTTTAGTATTGCTGTGTTGTTTGTTAGGAACAGCTTCACAAGCAGCAACCACAGTCGTTTCAACTGTGGACACTAAAACAGGAGTTAGATTCCATGGAGAAAATCCAAATAAATTAGGGCAAGATGTTGGTGATACACCGCATAAAGGCAAACTAGAAGGTTTAAACCATAAAGGAACTTTGCCTCAAACAGGAGAAGTGAAGACGTCATTTGTCTATAAAATAAGTGGTAGTTTGATTTTAGTGAGCGGAATAATAGCTTACTATTTTAATAAAAAAAATAAGGACGTGTCATAATATGAAAAAAATTCAATTTTTAGCAGTAACTACATTAGTATCAACTATTTTAGGTGGTGTTGCAGTTTCAGCAGCAGAACCAGGTAAAGGACCACAAGATTTAGATACAATAACACATGTAAAATTTATTCAAGATGATAATGGCGGAGAGGGCGGTGGAACAGTAGAACCTCCTAAAGGACCAGAGGGTGGCGGTGAAATCGAACCAGGACCGGGAGGAAATCAACCGTCAGAAAAAGCACCACTAATGATTAACTTTGCTCCTAATTTTGAATTTGGTGAAGTGAAAATCCAAGCTAAAACAATTGCTGTTCCAGCTGAAAGTCAAATCAAAGATGTAGACGGTAAAGATGTTGCTCATTTTGCAGAAGTATTAGATAACCGCGGAACACATGAAGGTTGGAATTTATCATTAACAACAACTGATTTTAAGAGTACTGAGGGAGAAGATGCGACAACATTAGATGATGCATCAATAAGCTTAACTAATGTGACGGCTAAAGGAGAATCAGAAGGACAAGCTAATGTGGAATCAACTCAAACAATTAATTTCCCACAAACAGATGTTACAGTAATGACTGCTGCTGCAAAAGCTGGAGAAGGTTCTTGGGCAGCTAACTTCGGATCAGCTGCAACATTAACAACAAATGAAGGTATAACAGTTAATCCAGACGTTCAATTAAATATTTCAGCTAAAGATATGGCAAAAGTTTCAGCAGTTGATTATACAGCAACATTAACATGGAACTTAACAGGAAATACAACAGCATCAGACGCAGCAACACCAGCAGTTTAAAAATTATAAAATAGGAGGAATTAACAATGAAAAAAATTAATTTAGTAACATTAGCAGTTTTAGCATCAACAATGGTAGGTGGCGTAGTTGCATCAGCAGCTAATAAAGAACCAAATAAATTGGATACAACAGCGAAAGTTGAATTTGAAAAAGTTGAAACAGGAGGAGAAAATACAGAGAAACCAACACCACCAGGTGGCGGTGGGGAAATTGAACCAGGACCTGGTGGAGAAACACCGGAAACGACTTCTGATTTAATGATTACATATGCTCCTAATTTTGATTTCGGTACAGTTAAATTAGATGCTAAAGCGAAAGAAGTAGCAGCAAAAAACATTATTGAAAACGAATCTGGAAAAGTAACGCACTTTGTGCAAGTAAAAGATGTACGTGGAACACATACTGGCTGGTCATTATCAGCAACTGCAACAGCTTTAGAAAATGGTGATAGCATTTTAGATGGTGGAAGTTCAATTCAAATTAGTAGCTTCAATGTAAAAGGTGAAGAAGGAAATATGGCAGCTGCGCCAACAAGCATGTTTAATGAAATTAAATTTGACGGGAACCAAACAGATGTTATGTTAGCAGGAGCAGAAGCTGGAGAAGGCGTATGGTCTGGAATTATGGGTAAAAACAGTACTCAAACAGAAGAGCTAAACAACGATGTTAAATTAAATTTAACAGGTGCAGATGCAGTTAAAGCTTCTGTTGGAGAATATACATCAACAATTACATGGAATTTAGTAGGGGCACCAGAAGACGTTTTATCAGCAACACCTAAAGCATAATTAACTAACTAAAAAGGGGAAATAGATATGAAAAAAATTAATGTATTAGTAATAGCAACAATTTTAGGATCAATGACAGGGGCATTAGTAGCAGGAGCGGCTAATATTTCACCTACAAAATTAGATACAGAAGGTCATGTTAAGTTTCATCCAGGTAATGGCGGCGGAGAAGGTGGTGGTGAAAATGAAAAACCAACACCTCCAGGCGGCGGTGGTGGAGAAGGTGAAAATGAAAAGCCAGAAGTTATTGTTCCTAATCCAGGAGGAAATACACCTGAAACTTCAGGACCACTTATGATTAACTTAGCTCCTAACTTTGACTTTGGGGATCATGAAATTAAAGTTGGCGCAATGTCACTAGAGAACGAAAGTGTTATCAAGTCTGAAGATGATGCAGTTAACTATACATCATATGTACAAGTAACAGATGTACGTGGAGGACAAAAAGGTTGGACACTTAGTCTAGATACAACAGCCTTAACATCAGGTGAAGAAAATCTAGATGCGACTTATATTAAGGTGAATGATAAACGTATTATTTCTAACAGTGAAGGTTTAGAAAGTTTTGCACCAGTTACAGCAGTTGAGAAAATTGAATTTAATAAAAAAGGTCAAGAAATCATGACCGCAGATGCTCAAAAAGGTGGCGGAACATGGTCAATGGTATTTGGTAAGGAAGATATTCAGTCAACGCAATCAAATAGCGGTGTGACATTAGAAATTCCAGCAGCTGATAGTATTAAAGTTGCGGCGTCTGATTATACATCAACATTAACATGGAACCTTACAGGTGGAACATCATTTGCAAAAGCAGCAACACCAGCATAGTAATAGAATGAAAGGCAGAAGGTGAAAACCTTCTGCCTTTCATTATTAATAAGGAGTGACATAGAAATGAAAAAAAAGATTATATATTTAATCCTTGTAATGGGAGCTATGGTGTCTATGCCGAACCATGGCTTTGCTGAAGGTAATAGCCTATCCGTTCAAGTTGAACCGCATAAGAATTCTATTGATAAAAAAGATACCTCTTCTTTTAATTTAAAAGTAATACCGAATGAAAATTATAATTTGAAAATTAAAGTAAAAAATGGCTCAAAAAATAAAACATCTGCAGATATTTTTATTAACGATGCCTATACAACGCCGGAGGGAGTCATTGCTTATGGAGAAGATGAGGTTGAATTGCCAGAAAGTATGATTAATCCTATTTCTAAGTTAGTGACAACAAAAGAGAAATCAATCGAGCTAAATCCCGATGAAACTAAGGAAATTATTTTTTCTTTGAAAGCGCCGAAAAAAGAGTTTAAAGGGATTAAATTAGGGGCAATTTATGTATTGAATGCTGTGTCAGATAGTGAAAAAGGAAAAATGTTTAAAAATCGTTTTTCTTATACTGTTCCCCTTATGCTTACTGAAAGTGACGAACAAATTAAGCCGAATTTAGAGTTTATATCGTTAAGAAATATACAAGAAAATAAACGAAATTATTTACAAATAAAGCTAGAAAATACAGAACAAAATATTTTATCACGAGGTATTTTTAAGCTTGATTTATTTAAAGGGGATAAGAAAATTGCTTCTCAGAGTAAGGAAGAGATGAGTATTGCTCCTAATTCATATTTACCTTATCAAATGCAGTGGGGGGATAACAATGTAGTGTCTGGGACCTATACTGCAAAATTCTCATTCGATACACCATATGGCTTGTGGAAGTGGGATAAGAGCTTTGAGATATCAAAAAAAGAAGCAAAAGACATGAATGATTCAGCTATTCATGTGACAGAAGAAAACTCATATTTAGGCTATATACTAGGTGGAAGTATTTTACTATTTATTATTTTAGTTATGACAATTGGCTATTTCTGGATGAAAAAACAAAAAAATAATGATAAAAGTAAATTAAATTAAATTTAGAGGATATATAGGTATTGAAAACGATATTAAATGAGAATTTTCTGAAAATATGAAAAACTAATTGCAATTACATCTTTGTTTGTTTTACAATCTATAAATGAACAAGAGAGGAGAGATAGTATGGCAAAAAAAATTATTGCTGAAATTATTGGTACATTTGTTTTAGTTTTATTCGGTACAGGAACTGCAGTTTTAGGTGGAGGTGCTGATGGTGTTGGGATTTTAGGCGTATCAGTTGCATTCGGTTTATCAATCGTTGCGATGGCATACACTATTGGTGTTGTGTCAGGATGTCACATTAACCCAGCTGTAACATTATCAATGATCGTTAACAAACGTATGGATATTAAAGAAGGATTGGTTTACATGGTAAGCCAAGTGGTAGGTGCTATTTTAGGATCTGCAACATTATTCTATTTCTTATCAGCATCAAGTATTGAAACAACTAATATGGGTCAAAATTCATTTGGAACATTAGGTGGTTTAGGTTCATTCATCGCTGAAGTTATTTTAACATTTGTATTTGTATTAGTTATCGTAACGGTTACTGGTAAACATGGTATCAACAAAATGGAAGGTCTTGTTATTGGTTTTACATTAATTCTAATTCACTTATTAGGTATTCCAATGACTGGAACATCTGTTAACCCAGCTCGTAGTATTGGACCGGCTTTATTTGCTGGTGGTGAAGCTTTAACACAATTATGGGTATTTATCTTAGCACCTATGGTTGGAGCTGCTTTAGCTGCATTAGTTGGTAAATTTGTCTTATCTTCAGAAGAAGCATAAGGAATAGAAAAGCATCAAGCGAAAGCTTGATGCTTTTTTTTATTTCTTATAAGGTTTAAATTCAATAATTCTCTTCATTTCACTATTTTTGTTCAAATTAAATTCAGTTATATAATCTTTATATGTGTCTAAAAAAATATACTGATACAGCAAGGATATCTAAAGGGAATTTTAAGGTCGTATCTGTGAAATACGAGTTTTATTTTCCAGTTTTTTTTTAGTTTTTTTAAAAAAAATGGAATGAACGTTGAATTTAAAGGCTTTTCGATAGAGTTTTTATTTATAAAGTAAAAAAAAACTTATAGTCGGTTTTTGATTTTTAGCTACTTTCCCCAAAAAAATATCGAAAAACATTAATGTACAATTTATTTCATTTTGTTTTTTTTGTCATGATAAATGAACAAGAAAGAGCTTTGTTTTTTATAAAAGGGGGTTAAAAAGTTGTTTTTTTTTTGAAAAAATTAACAATATTTTTAAAAATTAAAATAAAATAAAGGAATTCGTTATAGTATAATTATCGAATTTGTAAAAAAAAGTAAAAAACGGATAGACCGCGATTTTTAAACGTGCTACAATGATTTACGGAAAGTTTAATATGTGTTTGGGGACGCAAGATATTCAATAAATACTCATAATTAAGCAGTAAGAAGTGTGAGTAAAGATGTCTTATGAGTTTAATATTGTTATTTTATTCATATAACGATCGTTTAATAACGAAAGTTGAATCTTTTTGGATATCAGTTCATTAAACGGACCTAATGTATAGTGAGAAGTTGTATGAAAAAGTTAAGAAAGGAGCAAAAAATGAAGAAATTTATTTGTTTAATGTCATTAGGTGTTATGTTAGGTTCACCAATCAGTTCTGTTGCAGTAGGCTATGTAGGTTCAGCTGAACATGAAAATATGTTAGAGAACTTTAAAGATAGCGAACGTAGAGAGTACATGTTATTCACGTTAGACTACCTAAGCGAACTAAAAGAAACGAAAAAAGAACTTAAAGAAGATGCAGTAAAAGCTAAAAATATCTTAGAAGAAATTTCTATCAAAGATAAAAAAGAGTTTTCTAAATTTTCAGAGAAGTTCACTGACTTAACTAAAGCTTTGGATAAAGAGCATCCGAAATTAATTAAATTGATTGATGTTGCCTATACTAAAGAAGCTAAAGAAAAGTTAGAAATTCCAAATGAATTACCTACAAGTGATACAGAGAAAAAAGAAACAGTTACTTCTGAAGGTAAAAATGAGAAAGAAGTATCATCAAGCCAAACAGAAGAAACTGCAGCTAAGTCTTCAGAAAGCTCATCAGAAAGTAAAGAAACTGAAAGTGAAGCTAAATCAGAAGAGTCTGTAGAAACAGAAGGAACTAAGGAGGAATCTTCAAAATCAGAAGAAAAAGAAACTTCTAGTAATAAAGAAGCATCTCAAACAACTGAAAAAGAAGAAAATTCTTCTAAAGAAAAACCATCTAAGGATAAAGAATCTAAAGATAAACCTTCTAAAGATAAAGAATTAAGTGCTGACCCGGATGACTTCATCGTTGATGGTGTTCTAACGGAAGCGGGCCTTAAAGAATTAACAAAAAATGGAGATAAAGATGAAGCGAAAGACCTTGAGTCTTATGCTCCAGAAACTTTCAAAAAAACTCCAGAACAACCAACAGAAGATATTATCAGTAAAGCACCACGCGGTCTTGCATTAGATCAAATCTTTGCTACAGAAGATATCCAAGGTAATGCTTACGTTACTAAAGAGAAAGTAACGAATACTGATATCGTGGTTATGACTGATAGTGAAAAAAACAAAGGTAAAGATCAAGTAAGTTCAATCTGGTCAACAGATCCAATGAAAATTGATTTAGAGCATGATTTTGAAGCTGAAATGAGTCTATACCTAGGTGGAAATGAAGCTGATGCAGCAGATGGTATGGCCTTCGTTTTACAAAATGATTCAGTTCAAGGTACTAAAGCTATCGGTAAAGGTGGCGCTTCATTAGGTGTTTATGGCGATCCTGCTCATACAACTAATGTCTTCAAGAAAGAATCTATTCAAAATAGTTTCGCCGTAGAGTTCGATACTCATACAAATAGAGGAACACTTGATAAAAGAATGCCTCGTATGAAAGTTGGACAAAAAAATGGATGGACTGGTGGATTAATACCTTTCCCAATCGTTCGTACAGGTTATAAAACTTATTATAACCGTTCGGCTAAACAACATATTGCGGCAACTTATCCAGCTTATGATAATCCGGCAGGTAAAGGAATGCTTCCTGGTTATCAATTAGATTTCTATCCAGATACGCCTTACATGAAATCACCAGCTGGTTATAAAGGTGGATGGATAGGGCTAGAACAAATTCCAGCCAATACAGACCCTAATAAGCTTTCTCCGCGTGAAGGGTTACTTAACGATGGTAACTTCTACTACAATAAGAAGAAAACAGATGCTCTACCAATCATGTCATATTCAAGTTGGTTTAAAAATTATCCTGTAATTAACCATGACACTATGTTCTATTCACAATCATTATTCGATGGGTCTAAACAAAACCTTGCGAATGGTAAGTGGCATGACTTTACAGTGAAATATTTAGCGCCAAGTAAACATGAAGATATGAAGGACATGGGAACGATGGAATTGACCTTTGACGGTAAAAAGATTAAAACTGTTAGAGCTCTAGATTTCCAAGCGTTAGGAATCGATCCAAAATCTGATGTTAAAAATATCCGTTGGGGCTTTACAGCAGCAACAGGTAAAAAAGCATCAACACAAGCAGTTGTGTTTAAACAAATTCCTGATTTAATCAATGTTAAACATGAAGAAGATATTTTAGATGAAGAAGGCCAATCAATCTACAAAGATGGCGATAAAACTAAAATTCCAGATGTAGATGCTGGACAACAAGTTACTTATCAAACTTCAGTAGAATATATTTCAGGTAAGCAAAGTTGGTTAAACCCAGAAATCATTTCTACAATTACACCGTATGGTCAGTATGTAAATAATTCATATGAAGTATCATTTGATGAAGGTAAAACTTGGACGAAATTAGATGATGATAATCCAGACGAAATCGTTCGTACTAAAAATGATATTACAGCTAAATTAGATAAAACTATTTCACTTGAAGGTCCTACGAAAGTAATGACTCGCTTCAAAGTGGATATTGACCCAACCGATGTGGACTTACTAGTAAAAGAGAAAGTTCGTTACTTTGGTAAAAATGATAGTTTCCTAAGTGATACGTTACAGTACACAATTAAACAAACACCGATGAAGGCTGATATGGTGATTACTAACACGTTAACAGATAGCCCAATCGATGGTAACAACGACATGGTTATAGGTTCTATCTCTAATATCCAAGACCCATATAAAGATACTAAGATGGAAGTTGTCTTAACAGGTGATGACGCAGTTGAAGGTGAAGTAGTTCCTGTATCAGGTAAAGGTGATACGCGTTCATTTACATTCACACAAACCAATGGTAAAACATTTACCGCTTCAAACCGTATCCGTGCGAAATTAGTTCCAGCTGCAAATGATAAACAAGAGATCATTTCTGTAGCATCTAAAGAAGTATTGGATAAAACAGCACCTACAGGGACTAAAGAAGCTCCTGTAACAACATTCAAACGAACTAAAACAGAAGCTGAGTCTTTAGAGGTTGACCCTATGTTATTCGTAACTGACATTGAAGATACGAATCCAACAGTTAATCCTGAAGATATCAAAGTTGAATTAGTAGATGAAGAATTATTCCGTAAAAATATTCAAACGTTAACAAACGGAGCACCTCATAAAGTTAAAGTTCATTTAGAAGATCCATCAGGTAATGTTAATGAAACAATCGCAACAGAGTTATACGTTGTAGATCCAAAAGATCGTATTGAATTACGTGCGGATGATGAATTCACAGTAATGACTGGTGAAGTTAAAGACCCTTCTAAAGAAGCTTTATTACCAGAAGAAGAATTAACACCAGTTTTAGAAGAAGCTGGTAATTGGCAAGGTATCTACCGTGAAGAAGATTTAACAGAATCAGATATTTCTGAGTATATCCAACCAGATTACACTGATATGAAACATACTCCAGGAAGATATCCAGTTAACTTGCACTTAGAATATCAATTAGTACCTGAAGAGGGTGGCGAAGAAGGTGGAGAATCTAGATTAGCAAAATCTGGTAAACCATTCACACCACTAAAATATAAGGTTAAGTTTTTAACTAAAAAAGAAGCGGATAAAATCCGTAAAAGTGGAAGAGCAGAAGAAAATCCAATCTACACGACAGATGACAAATTAGTTTACGTTAATGTTATTGATGGCGATTTAGAGATGGAAGTTGAAGGTGACTTATCTTATAAAGGTAAATTACAGTCAAAAGAAACTCAATTGAAACCAGAAACAGACATGAAAGTGACGATTAAAGACGGTCGTACTTCTGAAAAAGGGTGGGAATTATCAGTTAAAAATAGCCCATTCACAGATAAGAACAACACAAGAGCTGGAGAGTTACCACTTAGCTTAGTTGTCTTAAATAAAGATGGCTCTGTTCAAATGGATTTAAATAGTTCAGAACAAACAATCAAAACAGGTGACGAGAAATCACTAGAATTATCATTAGGTAAATCAAGTGAAGATCAACACCTTGAGACTAAAGTTGGAGCTTCAAGTCATACATGGGGTAATCCAGATATGGAATATACTTCAGAAATCACTTGGAACATTAAACCTCAGAATGATACATTAAGTAAAATCACTGATAAACTTTCTGCAAAGAAAGGAGCTGACAAATAATGAAAAGAAAAGTAATGTTTGTTAGTTTGTTGTCAATGTTCCTTATGACAACAGCCTCAGTCGAGGCTGCCACGACTGTCGTTTCTACAGTCGATACTAAAACAGGTGTGAGATTCCATGGTGAAAACCCAAATCCAGGTAGTAATAATGGAGAAAACGGTGGAAACGGTGAAGGAAACGGCAGTGGTGGAAACACTGGTGGCGGGTCTGGTAATGGTTGGTTAGGTGGCGGATCTGGTAACGGATCAAACAACTATCCAAATGGAGCTTACCCGGGTGGCGGTAATGGGTCAGGGTCAACAGGGAATGGTAAATTACCTCAAACTGGTGAAACTCAGAATTCGGGTTTATATGTATTATTAGGAAGTTTAGTAACAATAGGTGCAATGTTTACCATCGCATTTAAATTTAAAAATAAAAAAAATGAAGGACGTGCAAAATAATGAAAAAAATTAACTTATTAACAGTAGCAGTATTAGCATCAACAATGGTTGGAGGCGTTGTAGCATCAGCAGCAAACACTGCTCCAGATAAATTAGATACAAATGCTCACGTTAAATTCGTACAAGATACAGATCCAGGAGAAAAACCTGAAAAGCCAACTGATCCTGAGGGTGGTGGAGTTATTGATCCTGGTAACCCTGGTGAAGGCGGTGGAGAAACTCCATCAGAAAAAGCTCCATTAATGATTAACTTTGCTCCAAACTTCGAATTTGGTGAAGTTGCAATCAAATCTGGTGATGTTCAAGTACCAGCAATTAGCCAAATTAAAGATGACAAAGGTAATGACGTAGCTCACTTTGTTCAAGTACAAGATAACCGTGGAACACATAAAGGATGGAACTTATCATTAACAACAAGTGAGTTTGCTGCTGAAGATGGTTCTAAATTAGAAGATGCTTCAATTAGTTTATCAGAAGTAACTGCTTTTGGTGATTCAGAAGGTGTTGCTACTACAGAAGCTAGCCAAACAATCAACTTCCCTCAAACATCAGTAGCAGTAATGACTGCAGCTGAAAAAGCTGGTGAAGGCGTATGGACTGCTAAATTCGGTAAAAATGCTTCATTAGCACAAGATGGCGAAAACAAAGTTAACTCAAATGTTAAATTAAATCTTTCAGCTAAAGATATGACTAAAGTATCAGCAACTGATTACAATTCAACATTAACTTGGAACTTAGCTGGAACTCCAACATTCGCTGCTTCAGCAACTCCAGCAGTTTAATACTAATTATCTTATAAAATATAAAAACTAAAAATAATAATCCTCAGGAGGAATATAACATGAAAAAATTAAACTTAGTAACAGTAGCATTATTAGCATCAACAATGGTAGGTGGCGTAGTTGTATCAGCGGCAACACCAGGTAAAGGACCAACTGATTTAAATACAACTGCTAAAGTTAAATTCGAAAAAGAAGAAACTGGTGGAGAAAATGGTGGAGAAGTTACACCTCCAGGTGGCGGTGGAGAAATTACACCTCCAGGCGGCGGTGAAGGTGGAGAAACTCCAGAAACAACTGCTGATTTAATGTTAACATTCGCTCCAAACTTTGACTTTGGTACTATTAAATTAGATGCTAAAGCTAAAGAAGTTGCAGCTAAAAACGTTATTGAAAACGACAAAGGTAAAGTAACACACTTTGTACAAGTTAAAGATATCCGTGGAACACATGCTGGATGGTCATTAACTGCATCAGCTACTCCATTAAAAAATGGTGAAAGCACATTAGACGGCGGAAGCTCAATCGAAATCAAAGGTTTCAACATCATGGGTGAAGAAGGCGTTGAAGCTACAGCTCCAACTGGTACTTTTACATCAATCAAATTTGACGGAAGCCAAACTCCAGTAATGTCAGCAGCAGCTAATGCTGGTGAAGGAATCTGGTCAGGTATCTTAGGTACTACTCCAACACAAACAGGCGAAACAAATGAAGATGTTAAATTAAACTTAACTGCATCAGATGCTGTTAAAGCTTCAGAAGGTACATATAACTCAACAATCACTTGGAACTTAGCTGGAACTCCAACTTACGCAGCTGCAGCAACTCCACAAGCATAATTTTTAAAAAAACTACCGTTTTGCAAAAAAATAGTATATAATAAAGGGGAAATTTCAAAATGAAAAAATTAAACTTATTAGTAGCAGCAACAGTATTAGCTTCAATGACAGGTTCATTAGTTGCAGGAGCAGCTAACGTATCACCAACAAAATTAGATACAAAAGGTCACGTTAAATTTCACGCTGGTAACGGCGGAGAAAATGGCGGCGGCGAAGGCGAAAAACCAACACCTCCAGGCGGTGGCGGTGGTGAAGGTGAAAACGAAAAACCGGAAGTTGTTGTTCCAAACCCAGGTGGAGAAACTCCTGAAACTTCAGGTCCATTAATGATTAACATTGCTCCAAACTTTGACTTTGGTGATCACGAAATTAAAGTTGGTGCTATGTCATTAGAAAACGAAAGTGTTATCAAATCTGCTAAAGATGATGTAAATTACACGTCTTACGTTCAAGTAACGGATGTTCGTGGTGGACAAAAAGGATGGACTTTAAGTCTTGACACTACTGCTTTAACTGATGGTAAAGATTCATTAGATGGAACTTTCATCAAAGTTAATGATAAACGCATCGTTGGTAACGTTGAAGGTCTTGAAGCTTCAGCACCAACTGCAATTGCAGAACAAATTGAATTCAACAAAACAGGTCAAACTATCATGACTGCTGACGCTCAAAAAGGTGGCGGTACTTGGTCAATGGTATTTGGTAAAGAAGATGTACAAACAACTGAAACAAACAGTGGCTTAACATTAGAAATCCCAGCTACTGATAGCGTGAAATTAGCAGATGCTGATTACACTTCAACATTAACATGGAATTTAACTGGTAGCACTTCATTCGCTGAAGCGGCAACACCAGCAAAATAATAATAACTCGAACGGCAGAAGGATCAATCCTTCTGTCTTTCGTTGTAAGGAGTGAAAATAATTGAAACGTTTTTTAATGAGTTTAACAATGGTAGTGGGGTGCCTTGCAGTATTTCCAACTACAGGATTAGCCGAGGGGAATAGTTTATCTGTTCAACCTGAAGCGCATGAAAATGCAATCGATAAAACGGACACATCATCATTTAATTTAAAGGTGAAACCTGATAAGGATTACACGCTAAAAGTTACGGTGAAGAATGGTTCTAAGAAAGAAACATCAGCTGATATTTTAATCAATGATGCTTATACAACGCCAGAGGGTGTTATTGCTTATGGTGAAGAAAAAGTGGACTTGCCTGACAGTATGAAAGAACCTGTTTCAGAGCTTATTAAAACGAAAGAAAAAAATGTTACGTTAAAACCTGGTGAATCTAAAGTTGTTGAATTTAAATTAAAAACACCAAAAGAGAGCTTTAAAGGGATTAAATTAGGTGCAATTTATGTACTTAATGCTGTAGCAGATAGTGAAAAAGATAAAATGTTTAAAAATCGTTTCTCATACACTGTCCCAGTGATGTTAACTGAAAGTGATGAGCAAATTAAACCGAACTTAGAGTTTGTGTCTTTAGAGAATATCCAAGAAAATAAACGTAACTATTTACAAATTAAATTAGAAAATACTGAACGTAATATCTTATCACGTGGTATTTTTAAATTAGATGTTTTTAAAGGTAATGAAAAAATTGCCTCTCAAAGTAAAGAGGAGATGAGTATTGCACCGAACTCTTACTTACCTTATCAAATGCAATGGGGAGACAATAATGTTGTTCCCGGGACATACACAGCTAAATTCTCTTTCGATACGCCGTATGGTGTTTGGAAATGGGAAGAAAAATTTGAAATCTCTCGTGAAAAAGCTAAAAAATTAAATGATTCAGCGATTCACGTTAATGAAAAACCAAATAATATGCCTTATATTATTGGTGGAATTATAGCAGCTTTAGTTGCAGCGGGTACTGGTTTCTTCTTCTTTGCTAAAAAGAAAAAGGAAAAAGAAAAAGAAAAAATTAAAGAGTTAGAAAACGAATTTGATATGTAAGAAAAAGTGAGAATAACTATCGTATTATCAATAAAGATAGATTAAATTAACAATGAACTATGAGAGAATGATTATCCTTTCTTTCATAGTTTTTTTGTCATATTATTTAGCTCTATTTCAAATACATTGGCTATCTAAAATATGTAGATAAGTCGGGACAGTTTTGTGGGTACCAAGAAATCTTAAAATTAATAGTCCCTAAATTGCCAGAGCTCGTTACATTGATAAATGATTCAGTGAAATGAAAAAGGAGATGATTTTTAAAATCATCTCCTTTTTATTATTTTGTATAGTTATCGAAGTACCCTTTGATGTAGACGAAAGGTGTCCCTTTATCGCCACTACCTGATGTTAAATCTGATAATGAACCGATTAAGTCAGTTAAACGACGAGGTGTTGTTCCTTGTGCTTCCATAGCACCGACTAAATCTTCATCTTTATTTTTGATGTAATCTGAGATAGCTGTTTTTAGTTCGTCACCGCGTAGGTCAGCGAAGTTATTATCAGCTAAATATTTTAATTTTACTTCGTTAGGTGTTCCTTCTAAACCAGCAGTGTAGGCTGGAGAAACAACAGGGTCAGCAAGTTCCCAAATTTGGCCAACTGGATCTTTAAATGCGCCGTCACCATAAACCATAACTTCAACATTTTTTCCAGTTTCTTCTTTAATTTTAGCTTGGATACCTTCAACTAAAGGTTGGCAATCATTAGGGAATAGTTTAATACTATTTTCTGTTGATTTGTTTGAGCCTAGTAAACCATAAGCTTCATTAAATCCACTGCCGTTGTTTGAAGCAGTTAAGATATCGCTCATAGCGTAAACTTTTTCAGCGCCATTATTTTCTAAAATACGTTTTGTACGGAAACGAGTATGAATATCACATGTTAGAACGTTCTTAGTGTAATCTAAGATTGTTTTAGCGTTGTTTGAGAAGATGACTTCACATTCAGCGCCTTCTTCTTCGATTAATGATTTATAGTACTCGATGTAATCCACACCTGTAAATGTATGTTTTTTATAACCAAAGTGTTCACGGAATTCAGCTTCTGTTAACACATCTGTCCAAGGATTAATTCCTTTTTCATCTAATTCGTCGATATCTACTAAATGGTTACCTACTTCATCTGAAGGGTAGCTTAGCATTAAGACAACTTTTTTAAGACCACGTGCCATACCACGTAAACAAATTGAGAAACGGTTACGGCTTAAGATTGGGAAGATAATACCAACGGGTTCATCTCCGAATTTAGCGTTAACATCAGCAGCGATATCATCAACTGTTGCGTAGTTTCCTTGTGAACGAGCCACGATAGATTCTGTAATTGTAATAACATCTTGATCGTCAATGCTGTAATTTTCAGCTTTTGCAGAATTTAAAACGACGTCTACCACGATTTTTTCAAGGTCGTCTCCTTGATTAATAATTGGGCCACGAAGACCACGGACTGTTGTACCAACTGTTCTTTCCAATTAGCTCTCTCCTTAGCGGTAGCTTATTTGAGTTAATAAGCACCATGTATGATTTGTGTTCTTTACTTCTATACTATAGACTATAACTATGGTATAAGTAAACATAATAATAGTTATATAGGGTATAAGGAGTGGTAATGGTGATTGGGAAATTAGATTTGTACCGTATTTTTCAGATAGTTAGTCAGTATAGCAGTTTTTCAAAAGCGTCAGAAGAACTTTATATGACACAATCAGCTGTTAGTCAATCGATTGCAAAATTAGAACAAGAATTGGGTGTGACTTTATTTTATCGAACACCTAAAGGAATTATATTAACTAATGAGGGTAAGGTGCTAGAAGAGCATGTCAAAATTGCGCTAAAGCGTTTTGAATTAGCCGAAGATGATATTTTGAATTTTACAGAAATGAAAACAGGAGAATTAAGAATAGGTGTTGGCGACACAATTTCTCGTTATTTCTTACTCCCTTACTTGGAGCAGTTTTATGCGAATTACCCAGGTATCAACTTAAAGATATTAAACGGAACGACAACTGAGATTGTCAGTTATTTAAAAGAAGGGGAAGCTGATGTAGGAGTTTGTCATTTGCCGGTCAGTGATAAACAAATCACAGTCTTACCAAAAAAAGTAATTCATGATATTTTTGTTTGTACACCAAGTTATCGCGAGAAGTTACCACAGGCTATGACGTATGAAACATTACTCACACACCCTTTAATAGTTCTAGAAAAAGAAGCGAATTCACGAGTATATGTTGAATCTTTTATAGAAAAAAAAGGGCTGAGATTAAAGCCGGTATTTGAACTAGGGTCATACGACCTCGTTTTAGATTTTGCTAAAATTAATTTAGGAATTTCTTGTGTCGTTAGAGAATTTTCAACACATTATTTAAATGATGGGAGTCTGGTTGAATTGAAATTAGATGAAGAGATACCTGCTCGTCATGTAGGTGTTATTCATTTGAAAAATTATCCACTGTCAAAAGCGGCTCAAAAATTTGTGGATAGTATTAAACTCTAGAGGTTGAGATATAACGATTAATGAGTCGTTTGAAAGTGATGTTTCAAGATGATTTCATAAATTAGATTCCGAACGTTTTAAAAGCCTTAAAGATTCTGATAATGATAATCATTTTCGAAAATAGCTTATTATTTTGTATTATTTTTTGATACTTGTTATAATCATCACGAATCTTAAATTACTAAGGAGGAATAGATTATGTGTGAAGAAAAAGAATTTTTATCATTACCACGTATTGGTTCACCGGCTCCAGAATTTACTGCGGAAACAACTAAAGGAGAAATCTCTTTATCAGATTATAAAGGAAAATGGGTAGTATTATTTTCACATCCATCTGATTTTACACCAGTATGTACTACTGAATTTGTTGGCTTCCAAGGGATTAAAGAGGAGTTAGCTGCAATTAATACTGAATTAATTGGGTTGAGTATCGATAGTGTTCATTCTCATATTGCTTGGGTAAGAAATATTGAGCAAAATTTTGACGTTAAAATTACATTCCCTGTGATTGCTGATTTATCAATGGATGTAGCTAAAAAATATGGTATGATTATGCCAGGTGAAAGCGACACTGCTACTTCACGTGCTGTGTTTGTCATTGATGACAAACAAGTAGTAAGAACTATTATTTATTACCCATCATCAAATGGACGTAATATTCCTGAAGTATTAAGAATTGTTCAAGCCTTACAAGCATCGGATAAACATAATATTGCAACGCCAGCTAATTGGGAACCTGGTGATCGTGTAATCGTTCCACCTGCTAAAAATCAAGATGAAGCTGCTAAACGTATGACAGATGAAACGATGGAGTGCAAAGATTTTTACTTCTGTACAAAAGAATTAGAAAGTTAAAAGTATAAAGGCCATGGAGTGACTACTTCAAGGTCTTTTTTTCATAGGTTATATTTCATAAAACGATCAATTAATGACTGGTGAAAGCCGATACTACTAGAATTTAAGGCTTTTTTTTGCTACAATGAGTAAGTATTCAGATAAGAATAACTTAAATTTAGTTTTTATAAAAAGGAGAAATACAATATGATCGCAATTAGTGATTTAAAAGCAGGTATGACATTTGAGCAAGATGGTAAATTAATCCGTGTTATGGAAGCTAGCCACCATAAACCAGGAAAAGGTAACACTGTTATGCGTATGAAATTGAAAGATGTTCGTACGGGTTCAACTACGGATACAACAATGAGACCTGATGATAAAGTAAAAAAAGCATTCTTAGAATTAAAAGCTGTTCAATATTTATATAGCCAAGAAGATATGTCAATCTTCATGGATTTAGAAACGTATGAACAATACGAGTTACCAACTGATTCTATTGAAGATGAATTAAAATATATGTTAGAAAATATGGAAGTTAAAATTCAATTTTTCGGTGAAGAAGTAATTGGTATTACATTACCAACAACTGTTATTTTAGAAGTTGCTGAAACACAACCTTCAATTAAAGGTGCAACAGTTTCAGGTTCAGGGAAACCAGCTAAAATGGAAACAGGTGTTGTTGTAAACGTACCTGATTTCATCGAAGCAGGTGAAAAATTAGAAATTAACACACAAGAGGGTACATATTTAAAACGTGCAGCTAAATAATAAAAAATATCTCAGTAAAAGGGAACTTCCCATAGGTTGAGGTAAATATAAAAGCACCTTCATTCATTTTACATAAATTGAATGGAGGTGTCTTTATTTGATTAGACCAGAATACGAACATTATAAAAAATAAAGGTTGGTTTTTTTTATAGAATATTGACATTTCGTCCAAAAAAAACTACAATTAAGCCTTGTTCATGTAGGAATTAGTGTTATTTATTTAGTTAACTTTCAAGTTGTAACCGCTTTTTAGTAAAACCTTTTACTATTTTCGGTTTTATCGGATGTTTTTTAATACGATAATAATAGTTCTTTATGATTAAAATAGTTTAAAAGGAGTGTCAGTTTTGAGTATTTTGATTAGTATTATTGGTATCATTATTTTTATTGGATTAGCGTATGCATCAAGTAGTGACCGTAGTAAGATTAAAAAGAGACCGATTATTCAATTATTAGTTCTACAATTTGTATTTGGGTATATCTTACTTAATACGAGCTTTGGAAACATTTTAATAGGCGGGATTGCAAACGGTTTTACAAAAATTTTAGATTATGCAGGTGAAGGTGTTGAGTTTGTATTTGGTGGTTTAGCTAATGAAGGTGCAGCCCCGTTCTTCCTAACTGTATTAATGCCTATCATCTTTATCTCTGTGTTAATCGGGATTCTACAATTCTTTGGAATTTTACCATTCATTATTAAATATTTAGGTAAAGCGATGAGTAAAGTAAATGGTATGGGGCAGTTAGAGTCGTATAACGGTATTGCTTCTATTATTTTAGGTCAATCAGAAGTATTTATTTCAGTTAAAAATCAATTAGGTGGCCTATCTGAAAAGCGTTTATACACCTTATGTGCCTCAGCAATGTCTACAGTTTCAATGTCAATCGTTGGAGCATACATGACATTACTTGAGCCAAAATATGTTGTAACAGCTATCGTTTTAAATTTATTTGGTGGATTTATTATCACATCAATCATTAATCCATATGAAGTGGAAGATGAAGAGGAACTAGAAGTTGTTCAATCTAAACAATCATTCTTCGAAATGTTAGTAGAATATATTATGGATGGTTTCCAAGTAGCGATTACTGTTGGGGCTATGTTAATTGGATTTGTTGCGATTATTGCAATGATTAACGGTATTTTCAATGCTATCTTTGGAATTAGCTTCCAAGAAATTTTAGGATATATTTTCTCACCAGCTGCTGTTTTAATGGGTGTTCCTATGGCAGATGCAGTTGATGCAGGAAGTGTTATGGCAACTAAATTAGTATCTAACGAATTTGTTGCGATGGAAACATTAAAACATGGTTCATTTGAATTTAGTGCAAGAACAGAAGCGATTGTTTCTATTTTCTTAGTATCATTTGCTAACTTTACATCGATTGGAGTTATCTCTGGTGCAGTTAACGGACTTAATAAACGTCAAGGTAAAGTTGTTGCTAAAATGGGCTTACGTTTATTATGGGGAGCTACATTAGTAAGTTTCTTATCAGCTACAATTGTAGGCTTAATTTTCTTTAACTAGATCTTTCTAAAGGTCACACATTTTATTATGTGTGGCCTTTTTTTGTAAGAGTATTAGAAAAAAATTGTTACTTGTTCTATAATGAACATGTAAGAAAACAAAGGAGGACTACATATGAAAGAGGTTGCTATTACAAGTACAATTGATTTAACAAACGGTGGGTGTAATGCTTGTGGGACGGTAGAAAGTGTTATATTTTCGTTAGATTTAGACGGAAAAGAAATTGTATTAGATGGATTGACCGTTTCTTCGATGGTGATGGGGTTAGTTTTGAACGAAGGTTGGAGTCAAGAGTATAAAGTGATGATGATGGATGAGTATACTGTTTTTAGTAAAAATGGAAAAGAAGTAAAACTTGTTGAAGAATACGATCAATTGATATATAGTTCAGCAGGAAAATCAATTTCTAGCAAGAATTTTATATCAGATAATGATGAACTTTTTTCAAAAGTAAATGGTATTTTACAAGAGTTATTTCAGAGTGATGGGTACACATTCACAATGTAACCGCATGTTAATGAAAAGAGATGATTTTATATGCTTAAGCTAATTAGAGAACTAGAAGAAAGACGACCGGATTTATTTGTGTTTGCTCCATGTGGAAATATTCAGCCATTACAAGTGATTATTGACTTTAAAACAGCTAAAGGTGAGTTAACAGCAGTCTGTTGGGTTCCAGATACTGTTATAGAAAGAGTAACCTTGTACCAAGGAGAAACTAAACTATCAAGTTACTTACTTGATATAGAGTCAGAGCAATTGGCTCATTATTTGTTGGAAAATGGGTATCTTGAGTTGGAAATCAGTCGTATAAAAAAAACAACTCGAAATTTTACTTACGAATTATAAAAAAAGAAGTTCAAAAGAATGAGCAAAGTGCTCTCTTTTGAACTTCTTTTTAATTAGGCCACAGGTCTATTTTCGAATTGATCAAAATATTGTTGTCCTGGGTAGAACTCTTGAATAAGATCATCTAGAGAAACAAAACTGTAACCTTGTTTAGTTAAGTCGTTAATGATAATTGGTACAGATTTTATTGATTCTTTATGGATATCATGGATGAGAATGATTGACCCTGGGTAAGTGTTAGAAACAACACTTTTCGCAATTTTCTTAGCATCTTTAAGCACCCAGTCTTGAGAGTCGATATTCCATTGAATAATTGGCATTTGTAGCAAATCAGAAGCATCTTTATTAATATCGCCATAAGGTGGGCGATATTTTGTTGGTAATGTGCCAGTTGCTTTGTAGATTGCTTTTTCATTTTCAATTTCATAATCAATAACTTGTTGAGGTCCTATAGCTGAGGCTGCATCATGCACAAGACTATGACTCGCTACTTCAAAGCCTTCATCATAGACAAGTTTAGCTGTTTCAGGATAAGTGTTGACACTTGAACCTAACATAAAAAATGTAGCTGGAACGTTATATTTTTTTAATGTTTCTAATAATTCAGGTGTAGTATCTGATTTTGGTCCATCATCAAAGGTTAATGTGACTAGTTTATCAGTTTTTGGTTGTGCGTAATTTTTAGTACTCGTAATTTTCCCAACATCTTGGTAATCCAATATTGTAGATTTTTTAGATAGTTTTTTAATTGTAGTTGGGAAGTATAATCCTTGACTGGTGAAAGCTACATTATCAAAATCAATTGAGAAATCACGTGAAAAGATTTTATCCATCATTTTTTCATCATCTTTGTTGACATTTAAGGCATTAGTTTTTACTTCCAGTGCGATACGATCAAGTTGGCGTTTTGAAAACTTGAAATCGTCAAATGAAATTTCATGGCCTGTCTTTTCATAAATAACAATATCATTATGAGTGGTTTTTTGTTTCTTCCAACCGAAGAGACTTGGACGGTAGTCATTTTTTATGATGGAATAGCTAATAATGCTATTTGTAAATCGTGTTGTTTCAAAGGTGACAAGTTCACGTGGTTTTTTAAATGTATTTTTTATCAAGGTAGCAGATTGTCCGATAAAACCACTCGATTTAGTGGAAGAATCTTTTGGTGCTTTACCAATTTGTTTGCCATTATCGGCTAAAGGAACAAGTGTATTTCCTCCATCTTCTTGGTTAACCAATGTTAGAAAAGGTAATTTTTTTTGTTGAAGATGTGTCTGTTCGTCACTTAATAAAGTTAACCATTGGGTATTTAAAGCATAGCTATAAAACATAAAAAGAGCTATGAGAATAAATAGAGTAGAGTAAAAAATGTAATAAATGGAGTGAGTGTGTTGTTTTTTCATAAATAATCTCCTTACTGAAATGTTTCAGAACCACCGTAATGCGTTACCTTTATTTATATCAAAAAAGGCTTATAAAGTCAATTTAATGGGGGATTTACAATGTAATACACAATTGATACCATATTTGTTTGTTAAGTATCTATAAAAAGTAAAAAAGAAATACACAACTAAGTCATTTCTTTTTTTACCATAATTTTTCTTTTTCTAAGAGAGAAATAAGATTAACCTTATTATCAGCTACTACTTTCCTAATCTCTAAGTCAATTCCTTTTTCCGCAAGAAAATGAAATGTTTTAATATCATCTTCATTCACAGCTACAGCATTAGTGATCATTTTCTTTCCATTAGAAAAACTCATCCCACCTATATTAATAGAATCGAAATGAACACCACCGCTGACAAGATGTTTAACATCTTGAGGGTTAGTAAATAAAAGCATGGCTTTCACTTCATTAAAACGCTTATCAGGGTAAACTTCCAACATTTTATTTACAGTGATGACATTTACTTTTACCCCAGGAGGAGCGGCTTGGATAAGCAATTGTTTTCTCAAGTGATCATAAGCAACAGTATCACTGACCACGATAATACGATTGATATTAAAAGCTTTTGTCCAAACAGTAGCGACTTGTCCGTGAATAAGGCGATCATCAATTCTAGCCAAGCTAATGGTCATACTCATAAAAATTCTCCTTTTAGTTTAAAGTTCAAAATCATCAACAGTAGTTGTAGGAATGTCGGGTGTATTTTTTGTTAAACTGTTTAAAACAATTTGGTGGATAAAATAACGTTCTTCAATAGGGATACTTAGATTAAGTATAGACTCTAATTCTTCAATATCTTTTGTTATTTCATTAGTATAAGGCAGTTCTAGTCGCTCTTTAGCTTGGGTGGTTGTTAGTGTCAATGTATCTTGAGTCATGATGCGTTCAATTGCCCCAGCAGTGTGCATCACAAGGTTAATTTGGAAATGGTATAAATCATCAGACTGAGGTAAAAGACTGCTTAAATGTTTTGCAAATTGCCACAGAGGGTCGATTAATTTAGACGGGTTAACAAATGAAAAACTATCTGACATGTAGTCCTGACATACTTTCTTTGCTTCGT
Organism: Vagococcus fessus; assembly: GCF_003987565.1. Classification (GTDB taxonomy): domain Bacteria; phylum Bacillota; class Bacilli; order Lactobacillales; family Vagococcaceae; genus Vagococcus_D; species Vagococcus_D fessus. The sequence goes on along the minus strand of NZ_NGJY01000002.1, from coordinate 473,965 downwards.
TTTCCGATAGAGTCACTTGGTGATAATCCGTTTTACTCAATAATTTTTCAATAATTTGACTGGTTTCACCGATAAAAAAGTTTTCCATTGAGATAAAAGGAACAGCTAACTTAGGATCAGTAATACCTGTTGATGCGATAACATCGTAGCTCTCTTGTATCGTTCCTATTTTTGATTGAACGTCAGCAACAGAGATAGGAATAACACGTAGTTGTGTTCTGTTTTCCTCTGAGACAGTTGATTCGATTAGCTCCTTCATGCGCTCAGCTGTTCCAATACCTGAGGCGCAGATAGCGATAATTGCTTTTTCTTTAGGTGTCGAAGATGAAGGGTGACTATAACTCATATCATATCCCTGAAATTTCTTTAAAGAATCGTATAAATCATCTAATCGAGTGTCGATAAGGGCTGTTTTACGAGCAGTTTCCAAAACAATGGGTGTAGAAACCATGTCTACCGTTTTAATAGGTATAGAGGTTTGGCGCATAATTTCTTCAGAGAAAGTTGCAAGTGAGCCCATGTCAACGAGTAAAAGAACACCATTTCCTTCATTAACTTCTTTTACGGCAGTAATAATGGCGATCAAGGCTTCAGAAGGTGCCATTTCGAGTGGCATGTCAACAGCACGTAAGTTATCAACATTTAAAAGTTGAGTGACAACTTGAACCATACTGGTTGCCGTGCTTTTTCCGTGAGCAGCGACAACTATACCTATTCGTCCAACCGTTTTATTTTCTTTTAATGATATCAAAAGGACAGCTAAATAAAATACTTCAGATTCAGGTAACCCTTGTTTAAATTCATCCTCTATTAAAGCCTTTATTTCTTTAGCAACTTCAAATTCGTGTGGGTGGTCAAGTACCATGGCTTTTATATTTTCATTGACAGTATAATCACGTTCTTTTCCTGAATGACTACGTTTAATAAATGAGCTGAGATGCAAACTAACTGCATAAATAAAATTAGATTGAAAATGATAACCAAGTTGCTCCTGCGCAAACCGGTAAATTTGTTTGGTAAGTTCAAGCACACGTTTATCAACCAATTCAACGAGTTTATTGTCACTGTCAAATGTAAACCCATGGTTTTTGTAAAATGATTTTAAGTGGACGTTGATATCTGTTTTAATAAAATGAGTAATTGCCTCTTTGTCTAAACCATCATGTTCTAGCAGAGTGGCTTTGTCACCGATTATTTCATAAAGGTTATAGGGCAGTTCATAAGAGTCTGATTGGATAGCAACTGCCGGTTCATTAGGTGAGACAACCATAACCGGTTCTAAAATTTTTGACAACTCATTTAGAGAGTCGCGGTTGTTTGCAAGTTGCAGCATCCCATCCTTTATATTTTCAGTGAGTTCTTCCAATTCAATATGTAACTCATCTTGCTCCATTTGATTTAAAAAAGCGCGAGCGGTTACCAGTTGTACATTTGACTTTAGTTGTCCAACATTTCCGTATGAGACACTCCCAATCAAGGCTTTGACAACATCTTCTGATAAAGAAATTTTACGTTTGATACGTGACGCTTCTATGGATGTCATCGTGCGTAATAAATCAACTTTTTCCTTAGCAGGTCTATCCTCGAAATTTGGAAGTTGGATGACGATAGGTATTCGTCTAACAAAGGTATTGAGTAAAGCTGAGGCCGGGTTTTCGGTAGTCGCACAGATAACTCTTACATCAGCCTTATGTGTTTTCCCAGATTCACCAAGTCGCGAATAAGTCCCATGATCTAGAAAATAAAATACCATTTCTTGTCCTTCAGGAGGTAAACGATGAACTTCATCTAGGAATAGAATACTGCCATCTGCTTCATGAATAATCCCATTTTTCTCTTTAGTTGCACCTGTAAATGCCCCTGCTGCATATCCGAATAGATGTGACATCAATAGTTCGGGATTGTGAGCATAGTCTGCACAGTTAAAGACGATCAGGTCTTTATCTTCAGGAATGAGATTATTCAATTTTGCAAAACGAAAAATTGCGTGGGCGAAATAGGTTTTACCTGATCCAGTAGGGCCAGTAATTAAACAATTAAGCCCTTTAGGTGGATAAAGGATAGCGGCTTTTGCTTGTTCAACAGAATTTTTCATACTTCCTGTTACGCCGATCATTTGACTGAAAATATCGCGAGACGATGGCGTATTTTTAGAAGGAGTGACAATGGTTGAATGGGAGTTAATGTCATCGGGTTCTTTTTTATCTTGAAAATAGCTAGCAACAGGCTTGGAGAATGGCTGATGACGTAGCACGTTGATATCGACGTATTTCACAGGGCGTCCTTCTATTTTACCTAATAGACCTTGACGTACAAGTTTGTTTAAATCTTTGCTGGTATTCGTTCGTTGAATGTCTAGTGCTTCTGATATTGCTTTAGTGGTTAAGCCGTAACCAAGAAGGAGTTGGTCAGGTGTTAAATTTTGTGTTTGGCTTAAAACGTGATGATAAATACGGTCAATTCGTTTCATAGGTTGCTCCTTTTATATAGTATTGAAAAATATTAAGAAAAAACTAACTTAATAGGGTAACCGTGTTTTAACAAGGGATACACAAGTGTATTATATAGTGTATTGTTGAAATAGTACACTACTCGGGTTGAAAAACTATTGACAAATAATACTAATATTGTCAAAATAAAAAAAGACGTCTGGACGGTTTTTTGAAAGGGGTGGTCCGATGAAGAAAACAGAGATTAAAAAACAACGCATATTTGATGCGACTGAATCATTGATAAATGAACATGGTGGTGATTTTTCCTTAGAGATGGTGGCTAAAAAAGCTGAAGTAAGTAAGGGAGGCTTACTTTACTATTTCCCAACTAAAGAGAGTTTACTGACCGCGCTGGCTCTAGCTATTCACGAAGAGTTTACAGCGGGATTAATTGACAAGGCGGAAAAATCTGAAGGATCGGGACGCTGGACAAGAGCGTTAGTTGACTCGTTGATTGAGGATATGAATAGTGGCATGAAATTAAATGTTGCGGTGAGAGCTAATATGATGATTGATAATCAGCTTATCGAGAAGGTCCAATCTGATTATGAAAAAATTCAAATGCGTGTTGAAAATGATGGGATTGATCCCATAAATGGGACAATTGTCAGGTTGACGATGCAAGGCTTGTATCATGCGATGTGGTTTGATGTGGCCCCATTAGGCAAACAAGAAACACTAAAAGTTATCGAAAGATTACATACATTGATTAAATAAAAGGGAAACTGAAGGGAACGGTAAGATGAAGAAGATTATTTCAATTATTTTAGGAGTTATATTAGTAGCAGTTGCAGGAGTAGGGATTTTATTTAGAGGTGAGATTGCAACGCTTTATAATGTGAAAAAAATAGACGATTATGGCTTTTATCAAATGGAATATAAAGCCGATTATGGGTTTGATAAGTTTTTAGAAAAAGGGGTAACTAATGATACTGAGTTAGTTAAATTTGTATCTAAGCAGTTATTAAAAGGGATTCCACTTAGTATTGATATTCCAAACTTAGGGTGCAGTACGTTTAATACAGTGAATGAAAAGGGCGAACCTAACTTTGGACGTAACTTTGACTTAGGTTATTCTCCATCAGTTATTGTCAAAACCGCACCTAAAAATGGTTTTAAGAGTTTATCAATGGTTAACTTAGAGTTCTTAGGTTACGGTAAAAATGCATTGGATAAAATGAGTGATCGCTTGTTCAGCTTAGCAGCACCTTATATTCCATTAGATGGTATTAATGAAAAAGGTGTAGCAGTAGGTGTTTTACTATTACATGACAAGCCAACTAACCAAACGACTGAAAAAGTAGATATTACAAGTACAACTGCTATTCGTCTGATTTTAGATAAAGCAGCCTCAGTAGATGAAGCTGTAAAATTACTAAAAAACTATGATATGCATGATTCAGCTAATGCGTGTTACCATTATCAAATTACCGATGCGACAGGTAAGAGCGTGATTGTAGAATACATTAACAATAAAATGTCAGTTCTTGAACCAGAAGACAAATACTTTGGTGCAACAAACTTTTACTTAACACCAGGCGAGAAATTTAATAAAGGAAAAGGTCAAGACCGTTACAAAAAAATCATGACAACCCTTGAAGATAAAAAAGGGGAATTGACACGAGATGATTCAATGGATTTACTTCAATCAGTAAGTACGGATAAAGAAGAAAAGAAAGATGCGACACAATGGAGTGCGGTATACAACAATACGCAACGTAATATGGATATTGCAATTGGTAGAAATTACGATAAAATCTATCATTTTGATTTAAATTAAAAAAAGAGTTCCCTTTTCGGGAACTCTTTTTTTATGCCAAGTCATAGATTTGGGGTGCAAGCTTTTCTTTAATATAGCCCACATTATTCTCATGTGTCAGTATATTTAAGGTGTCACCTGCTAGAAGTAAGGTATCGCCTCTAGGAATAATTTCTTTTCCACCACGTGTGATACTGGCAACCAGACAATCCTTAGGCCATTTTGCTTCTTTGATCATAGAGCCGTCTAGAGAGCTTCCCGTGTGAATTGACAATTCAATGATTTCTTTTGAACCAGAGATGTCAGTTTCTTGAGTTGGAATCATACGAGATAGTAGCGCTTCGTAGATAGGTTCAGTTCCAAGTAAATCTGATACAAGGTATGCAACCAGAGAAACAACTGCGATAGTCATCAGTTGTTTAAAGTCACCAACCATTTCAGTAATTAATATACAAGCAGTAAGTGGTGCTTTACCAATGGCTGAGAATAAGCCTGCCATTCCTAAGACTAAGAAATTCAGTTTAAATGACATATCTATAGAAAAGATAGGGAAAATAGCTGTTGCGAATAAGGTTCCTAATACAGCACCAAGGGATAGGATAGGTAGGAAAATACCACCAGGTAAACCAGACCCATAGGAAATCATTGAAAAAATGAAACGTAAACTTACAATCCCGATTAAAACTAGGAAGGTTAGATTGTTTTGAGCAACTAAAAAGATGGTATCGCTACCTCCTCCAAGTAGATCAGGCCACATCAACCCAATAGGAATGACTAATAGTAATGGAATGATGCTATAGTAATGAGCGGGTATTTTTTTGAATGCGCCATAGAACGTAGGCATCCATAAAAGGGCTTTAGAATATAAAACACCAGCTAAACCTAGTAATATACCAAATAATAGTAGTAGCCCGTAATGGCTAAGTGGTAATCTCTCGATTTGACCGAATGATAGAATGGGTGTTAACCCAAAAAAGTGTAGAGAAACAAAGTTAGCAGTAGTGGTTGCTGATAAAGTTGTCAGTAAAACAATAGGTGAAAAGTTGTGTTGTATTTCTTCTAAAACAAATAACAAACCGGCGAATGGTGCATTAAAAGCAGCAGCTAGACCTGCGCCAGAGCCACTAGCTAGTAATACTTTTTTAGACATAGTATTACCTTTTAAAGCATAGTTAACACCTTGACCGATAGACGCACCTAATTGAATAGAAGGGCCTTCACGTCCTAGAAATAAACCGGATGAAATGGCTAGAACACCAGCAATAAATTTTTTCCATAAAACGGAAAACCAGTTAATAGTTAAAACACCCGCAATCTGACCTTCAACTTGTGGAATACCGCTACCTTTTATGTAAGGTTCTGATTTGATAGCATAACCAAGAACAAGACAAAGAAATAAAGAAATGACAATCCAAGGAATTATCAAGATAGGGTCATTTGCCATGAGTAGATAGGCTTTTTTTACTAAGGTGAATAGTTCTTCAATCGCAACACGGAATAGGCTAACACCAAGTCCAGCAAGTAAACCTACCAGGACACCTTTTCCGATAAAATATATTTTAGACCGATCGAAGTAAGTAGTAACATATGACTTTTGTTCAGTGACTTTCAATTGCTGACTCTCCTTTTGACTAGAAAAAACTCTCAATTACTATGATAGTCCTATTCTATTAAATGTCAAAGGGATTTTTTGTAAAAATATTCACAAAAAAACTATACAACAAATAATCTTCGTGATATAATTCACATATATTCAAGTAGGAGGTTATTTATATGAAAGCAGCAGTTGTAACGAAAGATCATAGAGTATCAGTTGAGGATAAAGTATTACGCCCCATTAAACATGGTGAAGCGTTAGTAGATATGGAATTTTGCGGTGTTTGTCATACAGACTTGCACGTTAAAAATGCTGATTTTGGTGATGTAACAGGAACGGTTTTAGGACATGAAGGAATTGGCGTCGTTAAAGAAATCGCAGAAGGCGTAACAAGTTTAAAGGTTGGCGACCGTGTCAGTGTAGCTTGGTTCTTCGAAGGATGCGGACATTGTGAATATTGTGTTAGCGGAAAAGAAACACTTTGCCGTAACGTAAAAAATGCAGGATATACAGTTGACGGTGGTATGGCTGAAGAATGTATTGTTACAGCAGATTATGCTGTTAAGGTTCCAAATGGTTTAGATCCAGCAGCTGCAAGTAGTGTAACATGTGCGGGAGTGACAACTTATAAAGCTGTTAAAGAAGCAAATATTGCACCAGGTCAATGGTTAGTTGTCTTTGGTTTAGGTGGACTTGGAAACTTAGCTTTACAATATGCTAAGAATGTTTTCAATGCTAAAGTTATTGCAGTTGACGTCAACGACAAACAATTAGAGTTTGCTAAAGAGATGGGTGCTGATCTAGTTATGAATCCATTGAACGTTAACGTTGAAGAAGAAATCGTTAAATTATGTGATGGTGGCGCTCACGCCGCAGTAGTTACTGCAGTAGCTAAATCAGCTTTCAACTCAGCTGTCAATGCAGTACGTGCTGGTGGAACAGTTGTCGCTGTTGGTTTACCACCAGAATCAATGGACTTAAGTATTCCTCGTCTAGTATTAGATGGTATCCGTTTAGTTGGTTCATTAGTAGGAACTCGTGAAGATTTGAAAGAAGCTTTCGAGTTTGCTAAAGAAGGAAAAGTTGTCCCTAAAGTTCAAATGCGTCGTTTAGAAGAAATAAATGAAATCTTTGACGAAATGGAACAAGGAAAAATCCAAGGTCGTATGGTTATTGATTTAAAAAAATAATATAAAATAAAAAAGCTGAAACCATGAGGTTTCAGCTTTTTTATTTTTGAATTAAACCAGGTGACATCTCAACTAAGAAGTTAGCGAATTGAATGTCTGGTTGTTTAGCCAGTTCTGTCATTATTTGTTGATGTAAACGAGTCTTAGTACTAGATCCTTCGCGGTAGTGAACAAGATAGCGCACTTTCAAGTCAATGCCTACCGTTGTCACATCCATATTAAAGGTGGGGTCAGCAGAACCGTTAGATAACGCAATAGCAGCTAACTCTTTTTGAATGTTACTTACATCTTTAAAAGTTCTGTTTTTTAAAGCATGATATTCTTTTTCGCAAACAGTAGTGAGGATATCTTGTCCTTTTTTCCAGTTGCTATCATGGGAAATCGTGTAGCAGATTTCATTCCAAACAAAATGGTTAAGCTCTGTATAGTTAAATACCTCATTATCGAATATGTAGCTGTTAGGTATTTTAATCGTACGTCCTGTTGGTGCATCAGAAGAGAACCAGTTACTAATTTCTACTATTGTAAAGTGAATAAATCCAGTTTTTATGACTTCGCCTTTGACACCATCGATTTCGATTCGGTCGTAAAGTCTAAAGTGCTTACGTTTCTCGATAATAAACCAAGCGATAATGTTATTAATCATGCCCTTAATATAGATAGAAACGAACAGAGCGGCTAAAAATAAAAGGAGTATAAAGGTATCCATCGCCTGCATCCATGTTTTTAATGTAGCTAAAATCATAATAGTCCGAGTTGTACTTTTTAAAATAGCACGGCAACGATAGAGCGTTTTAACATTTTTAATCTTTTTCTTTAATAATTTCATACCTAGGAACTCAACTGTAAAACCAATGATAATAATAAAGAGCATCATTGAAAATTTAGTAGAGTATTCTTGTGGATTCTGTAGGCCTTTGGCAATATCCATCGTGGCATTCATAAAATAATCGCTAATTGATTGTTCCATATAAGTTATAAGTCCTTTTCAGTAAATTTGTCATCTGTTTAAGTATAAAAATAAACAATGAAATAGTCAAAGTATAATGTTGGGGGCGTAATAAGTGAATAATAGTGAATAGTATGAGTATACTGTAAGAAATGAACAAGGAGGAGATTATCTATGACAGAACGTAAAGCATGGTCCGTTAATGGATTTGCAGGATTAATTGCAATGGTAGTAATACTTTTAGGGGCATTAGGGGCCTTTTACAAAGGGGGATCAATTGAAGGAATTACAAATGTAGCTTGGATTATTCTAGGTTTAATCCTAATTGTGGTAGCCGGTTTATTCATCTCGTCATTAACAATTATTGCACCAAATACAGCAGTAGTGCTAACTTTTTTTGGAAGATACATCGGCACTATTAATCAAGCGGGGTTATTTATGACGGTTCCATTGACACGTAAAACAAAAGTATCGCTTAAAGTTAATAATTTTAATAGTGTAAAAATGAAGGTTAATGACTTAGATGGTAACCCAATTGAGATTGCAGCGGTTGTCGTCTATAAAGTAGTTGATACAGCAAAAGCTTTATTCGAAGTGGATTACTATACTAACTTTATCGAAATTCAAAGTGAAACAGCCATTCGCCATGTGGCAACTAAATATTCATACGATGGTGATGATAATGAGATTTCATTAAGAGGAAATGTGAGTGAGATTTCAGAAGAATTGGCAACTGAGTTACAAGAACGTTTAGAAGTTGCGGGTGTGGAAGTTTTGGAAGCAAGATTAACTCACTTGGCGTACTCAACAGAAATTGCAAGTGCGATGTTACAACGTCAACAAGCAAAATCGATTTTAAAAGCGCGTCAATTAATAGTAGAAGGAGCCGTAGAAATTACGCAATCAGCCATTGATCATTTAACAGATAAGCAAGATATGACGTTAACACAAGACCAACGTTTGAGATTAGTTAACAACTTACTAGTAGCTATTGTAAGTGAAAAAGGAGCTCAGCCGACCATTTCAGCTGACCAAATGTCAGATTAAAATTTCGTATTTAAAAACGTTTATTTATTAGTAAAAGAGGATTAATTATGAAATGACTCATTTTAAATTCTGAAACAATTGTACTATGAAAAACTGAATGTAAAGGTTACCAATGCCTTTCGTACGGTTGTTTCAAAGGTTTAGGTATTAAAAACATTTATGAGTAATTAAAAAGCAAAAATCTGTTTCTTTCATCTTATTTTAATTTTTCTCATGAAAACTATTGTTTTTTTAACCTTTATGTATTAAAATTCATATAAATACTATTATATTTATTAAGAAAGAGTGAGTCGATGAAGTATACACGTGAAGAAATGGTTCAAAGTGTTCCTCAGACTGGTTTCTTCGGTCAGCCTAAAGGGCTTGGAATATTATTTTTTGTAGAATTCTGGGAAAGATTTAGTTACTATGGCATGCGTGCTATTTTACTATTTTATATGTACTACTCAGTTACAGAAGGTGGATTAGGATTACCAATTGAAATGGCGCAATCAATCATGTCATTATATGGTGCACTAATCTTTATGACCTCATTATTAGGTGGCTGGTTAGCAGATAGGGTATTAGGATCTAGAAAGTCATTATTCATTGGAGCGACTATCATTATGTTCGGTCATATGGTATTAGCTTTACCAGGTGGCGGTAATTTAAGTATTCCGTTTTTCTTAATTTCTATGGCACTTATTATTTTAGGTTCAGGTTTAATGAAACCAAATATCGCGAGTGTTGTTGGTGGTTTATATGATAAGAATGACGCACGTATGGATTCAGGATTTGTAATTTTCTATATGTCAGTAAATATGGGTGCGTTAGTATCACCAATGATAGTAGGTCAATTACAAACAACATTAGGATTCCATTGGGGATTCGGAGCAGCCGCTGTAGGTATGGCGATTGCATTAGTGGTTTATGCAATTTATAATGTTAAATCATTAGGTTTAGTAGGAAAAGATATTCCTAACCCATTATTGGATTCAGAAAAATCAAAATATAAAAAAGGCTTTGCTATCGGTGCTGTTGCACTAGCAGCTTTAATTGTAATTGCCAAAATGGTTGGTATGTTAACATTTGATAATATTTCATATGTTATCACTGGATTAGGCTTAATCTTACCAATTGTTTACTTTACATCAATGTTCAAGAGTGAAAAAACAAATGCAGTGGAGAAAAAACGTTTATTAGCGTATATCCCACTATTCCTATCAGCAGTAATGTTCTGGTCAATCCAAGAACAAGGTTCAAGTATCTTAGGATCATTTGCTGATCAAAAAACACAATTAGATTTAAATCAAGTGGTTGGAATTAACTATCAAGTACCAGCAGCGTTCTTCCAGTCAATTAACCCAATTTTTATTGTCCTATTAGCACCAGTTATTTCAAGCTTGTGGTCTAAATTAGGAAAATATAACCCATCTACAGCAATGAAATTCTCATTAGGATTATTCTTTGCAGGATCATCATTCTTAATCATGGTTATCCCAACATTAGGAATGGTTGAAGGCGATTTAATTAACCCATTCTGGTTGATCCTATCATTCTTCTTATGTGTTATCGGAGAATTATGTTTATCACCAGTTGGTCAAAGTGTCTCTGTTAAATTAGCACCAAAAGCTTTTGAATCAACAATGTTAAGTCTATGGTTACTATCTAATGCAACAGCACAAGGCTTAAATGCTCAATTAGTTAGATTATACAATGTATTAGATAACTCTCAATATTTCGGTTTCTTAGGAATAGTTGCAGTAGCATTAGGTATTATTATTTTAATCGTGTCACCATGGACTAAAAAAATGATGGGTGGCATTCACTAATTACTAAATCAAGGACGGCTCTTACCTGAGTCGTCTTTTTCTTTACGAATAAGATGAAAAATTTATAAAAATGAATGTCTTTTTTTATTTAAACTAACTTTTTTACGAATACACGTTGTTAATAGAGTCAGAGTATATTAAAATATAACTAAGTACCATTTTCAAAATGTGTTATTTTTATGATAATGTAAGACTATGAAACACTACGGTTAGATAACGTGGTTGTATATTAAGGGGAAAAAATGAAGAATAATCGAATTTTAATGATTGGTTTGCTTGTGATTGTTGCGATGACTAGTCTTTTAGGTTTTGGACAGACGAGTCAAGCAGAGCGAGCAAAGTTCAAGACAGTAGGGTACTTACCAGATTATGATGTTGGTCATATTGACGACACAGTTGATTTTACTCAATTTACAGATGTTAACTTTTTTTCAATGGTTCCTGAGAATAATGGAGAGTTGAAATTTTCTGATACAGGTAGTGCATCACAATTAAAAGAATTTGTAACTAAGGCGCACAAGCACCGTGTTAGAGCAGGGGTTAGTATTGGTGGTTGGAATTTAAGTGATAACTTTGTCCAAGCAACATCGAAAGAGAATTTGTCAACTTTTGTAAAGAATATTGCTAAATTAGTTGATAAATATGAATTAGATACAATTGATATTGATTGGGAGTATCCAGATGTTTCTGAAGCAGCTCAATTTGAAAGTTTTATGAAGGCATTAAAAAAAGAACTAACTCCTAGAGAAGTTAAGATATCGATTTGTGTACCTTCAGGGATTGGTTCAACCGGTGATATTACTGGTAAATGGGAAGATAATTTTACTCCTGAAGCATTAAATACAGCGGATTGGGTAAATATCATGGCTTATGATGCACAAGTTCCAGGAGAGGTTAGTCACTCGCCAGTAGACTTACAAGCGAACAGTTTGAAGTATTGGAATAAGTTAATGGGCGGCGATAAAATGTCCCACTTAATTGCAGGTGTTCCTTATTATGCTAAGTCTAATATTGGAACAGTTATGACTTACAATCGTATTTTAAATATCGCTCAAGATAAGATTAAAGGTGATAAAATTACCTATAATGGTGCTGAATACCACTTTAATAATAAAAAAACGATTAAAGAAAAAACGGAGGCCTCTATCGAGTTGAAATCATTAGGTATCATGATTTGGACACCTACTCAAGATGCTGACTTAACAAGTTCAAATCGTTTAACAGATGTGATAGTGAATACAATTGAAAAAGATAAACGTGTGACATTAGATAAAGGACGTGTTATCTTTGGGAAAGTAGCCGTTAACCCACCTAAAATATATAAAGTACCAGTTAAGCTGCTAACAAATTTAGTTTGTGTAGCATTAGCTTTGGTTGGCGTTTTATTCTTTAGAGGCGGATTTAATGAATATGTTCCTGATGTATCAATTAAGGGGAAAAAAATACGCTCAGTTAAATTTGCTAAGATAATAGGAGCTGGTTTACTAGGTATAGCATTAACAGGTTTAATTTTAATTAACCTACCATGGTATATGATATTATTAATAGCGTTAGCGATTATTGGTGCGATTTATTACATATTCTTCACATAAAAAAAGAGTTGATGCATACAGCATCAGCTCTTTTTTTATGATCTAATAGTAATTAATAATTCAGTAGCTCGTTTTGAATTCATTTGTTTTTCATTTTTTAATTGATTGGCTAGTTCATCTATCTCATCGCCGGTTGCACCAGCATGGATAGCGAGTGACTTAGCATGAAGACTCATATGCCCACGTTGAATCCCTTCGCTGACTAAAGCTTTTAGAGCAGAGAAGTTTTGAGCCAATCCAACTGAAACAACCGCTTTAGCTAAATCGACAGCCGACTCAAGTTGTAATAGCTCTTGATTGATTTTAGCAAGTGGTAGAACGCTAATAGCGCCTCCTACAGAGCCGACAGGCATCGGTAGGGTTAATTCGCCGACAAGTTCTCTTTGTTCGTTAATCGTCCAATTAGACATACTTTGATAGCTACCAGTACGAGAAGCAAATGCATGTGCTCCGGCTGCAACAGCACGTGTATCATTACCAGTTGCGATAAGGACAGAGTCGATCCCATTCATTATTCCTTTATTATGAGTAGCTGCCCGGTAAGGATCAAGTTTAGCATAGCGCGTTGCCGCAACGATCCTTTTGGCAATCGTTTCCCCGTCCATATCGGAAGTAGCTAAGTCATCAAAGGATACACGACAATGACTTGTGACAAGTGAGTGGTCGTTATAATTACTTAAAATACTCATTAGGCAGTTGCCACCTAGCCACTCGTTGATTTGATTTTTAGTTCCTTCGAGTAGTGTATTGACGATGTTAGCACCCATTGCATCTTTCACATCCACAATAAGATGGATGGTTAAGAATTCAATGTCGCCAGATTCATTTTTAATAAAACGAGGTTCGATACTTAGTAGGCCACCACCACGAGCAACGATTGAAGGGTGGGCTTCTTTTGCTAATTCAAAAATGTCCTGTTCGTGACTTAAAATAGTAGCTTTAGCTTGTTCGAAATCCTCTAAATCACTAATAATAATTTGACCAATTAGGCCACGTTCCTTGACGGTAGTTTTGAAACCACCAAGAGGACGCATAAATTTAGCCCCGTTACTACATGCCGCAATAACAGAGGGTTCTTCTACAACCATAGGGACGACAATATCTTTACCGTCTACAATAAAATTAAGTGCAACGCCCATAGGTAGTGGGAATTGGCCAATTTGATTTTCGATTAAACTATTTGCGACAGTCTCTTCAAGAACGGTATTTGCTTCAATTAATTTAAGAGAGTCTGAGCTTAAAAAACCTTCTTCGTGGAGTTGGGCTAAACGTTCAGCTCTCGTTTTTTTATAAAATTTTGATAAGTTAGATGTCATGATAGCTCCTTATTTAGTTGGGCGTGAAACAGCAAGTGCTAAACCAATACCACCACCTACACAAAGTGAGGCAATCCCGTTTGTTTTGTTTTCACGTTCCATAGTATAAAGAAGTGTTGTTAAAATTCGAGCGCCAGATGCGCCTAATGGATGTCCTAAAGCTATTGCTCCGCCATTAATATTAACTTTTTCAGTTGGTAAGGCTAAGTCTTTTACGATAGCAAGTGATTGTGAAGCAAAAGCCTCATTAATTTCAAATAAGTCAATATCAGAAATATCACAATCCATTTTAGTCATTAATTGTTTTATAGCATAGTAAGGGGCATAACCCATGTAGTTAGGGTCATTTCCGATTTCTGAATAGGCACCAACTGTAGCCATATACGGAATATTCTTAGCATCCGCAACGTCTTTGGCCATTAGTAATAGAACCGAAGCGCCGTCGTTAATAGTCGATGCATTACCAGCTGTTACGGTGCCATCTTTTTGGAAAGCAGGTTTTAATGTCGCTAATTTTTCTTCCGAACTAGTTGGACGAATGCCTTGATCTTCTGAAATAACAGTTCCATCGGCTAGTGTGACAGGGACAATTTCATTTTCAAAATAACCAGCATCACGTGCTGCAGCAGCCTTTAATTGAGAATTATTTGCATAAGTATCTTGTTCCTGACGAGTAATCTGATACTTTTCCGCAACAGCTTCTGCGGTAGTTCCCATATGTTGGTGACTAAAAGCATCAGTTAAACCATCGCTAATCATTGAATCAACAAGTAAGCTTTCATCAAAGTGTTGGTCAGCTAGAGGACGGTGATGTAAAAGAGGTGAAAGTGACATATTTTCAATTCCTCCAACAATAACAGTATCCGCATCTCCAAGTTGAATGGCTTGCTTCCCTAAAATAACAGATTTTAATCCAGAACCGCAGACTTCATTAATGGTCATAGCGGGTGTCGTAGTAGGGATATCTGAATGAATAGCAACTTGACGAGCAGGATTTTGACCGATACCTGCTTGTAAAACATTTCCTAAAATAACTTGATCGATTGAAGTAGGGTCAACCTGACTGCGATTAAGTAACTCTTTGACTGCGCTCGTACCTAGTGAGACTGCAGAAGTGTTGTTAAAAGCCCCTTTAAATTTTCCAATTGGTGTGCGTACAGCACTAACAATAACAACTTCTCTCATGAGGATCCTCCAATAGTTTATTTTTTATGGTAGTAACGTTGATGATCTGTTATTTTTTCGATACAAATTGACGCAGGGTCTGCTTGAGTATCAAGTCTCATTTCAGAGCCATCTTGTGGTAATTTTTCTTTAAATAATGATTCGTATTCTGGAATAGTTAACGCTTGGCGTTCATTTAATAAGTTACGATGTGCTTCCGTTTGTAAATGGTCAGAGAAGCCAGGTACTAAACGACCTGTAAAGAATTCGCCAACAGCACCAGAACCGTAGCTGAATAAGCCTATCAACTGGTTGTCTTTTAAGTTAGGTTGGTTGTCAAGTAGTGAACATAGTCCTAAGTAAAGTGAACCTGTGTAAATGTTTCCGATAGCTTTAGTATGTAAAATACTGTGCTCGTAGTTGGTTAATAGTTTTTCTTTGATAGCATCAGTTGCCTCATCGTTTTCCAAAACTGGAAGCAATGCTTTTTTACCCATCTTAGAGTAAGGTAAGTGGAAGCATAGTGCTTCGAAATCGTCTAAAGAACGATTGGTACGTCGTTTATATTCTTCCCAAACAGTTGAAAAGAAATTAATGTAGGCTTCGTTTGAAAATTTACCGTCAACTAAGGCATTATCACTGTAAACCGGGCGCCAAAAATCAAAGATGTTGTCAGTATAGACAACAGATTCATCTTCTAATTCTAAGATTTTAGGATTTTCGCTAATGAGCATAGCAACAGCGCCTGCTCCTTGAGTAACTTCACCGCCAGTCGCTAGACCATAGCGGGCAATATCAGATGCAATAACTAATGCTTTTCTTCCAGGATGAGATGTAATGTAATCTTTAGCCATTAAAAGTCCTGCTGTTGCACCGTAGCACGCTTGTTTAATTTCAATGGCTCTAGCAAATGGCTGAACACCAAGAAGTTGGTGGATAACTGTCGCACCAGCTTTTGAATAGTCAATACCTGACTCAGTTCCTAAGATGACTAAATCAATAAGTTCTGCGTCTTCTTTTGAAACGATAGGTAATGCAGCATTAGCTCCCATTGAGATAGTATCTTGCGTAAGAGGTGGGAAGGCCATTTTTTCTTGTCCAATCCCGATCGTATATTTAGCTGGTTCTACCCCACGAGCTGTCGCAAGGTCAACTAGGTCAACGTAAAGATTCGGTGCAAAGAAATTTAATTTATCAATACCAATAGTCATAGTAGTTCCAACTTTCAATGTTATTTTTATAGTATTTCATCAACTCTGTGAAACATATCCTTATTGATTTTAACACACTGACGCAAATATAGTAGGAAGAAGAACGTCAATTTAATGTTTATTTAAAATTTACTACTCAATAGTAGAAAGTAAAAAATAAAAAAGCAGTTAGACGGGGATGTCTAGCTACTTTTTTGAGAGTCAATTTTATTAAGCCAAGTTTTAAGTAAGGCAATATAATCTTCGTTTTCTTCAACAAAAGGCATGTGTCGACTATAAGGGAACAGTGTCCATTCGGCATTAGGAATGCCATCTGCCATTGTCTTAGCAATAAGCGGAGTGGATAAGTCATTTGTCCCACTTGTGACAAGAGTTGGGATAGTGATAGTTGATAGCTTGTCACGGTAGTCCCAGTTGCTTAAATTACCATTAGGATGGAATTCATTTGGCCCCCAGGCTGTTATATAGGCTTCTTCACCGCTCGCTTTTTTACGACGAAGAGGTTCTGGAGACGTTTCATCAGGTGTATCTCCAGCGTGAAGTTGCATGAAAACATCATTTGCTTCAAGATATTCTGGTCGAGTGAAGTCATTATGTTCTTCAGCCCATTTGATTGCAGCTTGGTGTTCGTCGGACATGAGCTTGATTAAACGGTGTTGTTCTTGTGACCAAAGTTCTGATGAAGGGAGTGTGCTTGATAGGATAACACTAGAAATACCTTTTGGCGCATAGTCGCACAGGTATTCAATAGCTAACATGCCTCCCCATGATTGACCTAAGATATGACAGTCTTCAAGGTTTAAGAAATCTCGAAGTGCGATTAATTCTTCTATCCACGTTTTAGAACACCATAAATCAGCACGTGATGGTGTGGCAGAAAGCCCACAGCCGATTTGGTCATACATAACAAGTTGACGATTATCTTCTATTGCAAGTTTGTCTAGTAATTCAAAATAATTATGAGAGGAGCCAGGTCCTCCGTGTAATAAAATTAATGGTTTTTTTGTAGGATTAGGGTCACCTACAATTCGGTAATACGTTTGGTAACCTAAATAAGGCATATAGCCCTCAGAAATTTTCAAGATAAGCCCTCCTTAATTTTTAGGGGTTCGATACTATAATAACACAAAAAAAACGGAAGTTTAAATATATTAAATTGTAAGCCTTTTTTTTGAAAAAAGTGGCGAAAAAGCTTGTCAAATAGCGAATCTGGTCTATAATAAATGAATATGATTTTGAGAGAAAAGAAGATAGCGGAGGGCGAAGAATGAAGAAATTAGGTTTTGACCCACAGAAGTATATTGAAGAGCAAACGAAGTACATTTTAGAGAGAGTGAATAACTACGATAAATTGTATTTAGAGTTTGGTGGTAAGCTAATCGGAGATAAACATGCTAAACGTGTTCTTCCAGGTTTCGATGAAGATGCGAAGATTAAACTGTTGCACCGTTTGAAAGACCAAGCTGAGATTATTATTTGTGTCTATGCTGGCGATATCGAACGAAACAAAATTCGTGGTGATTATGGGATTACTTATGATATGGATATTTTACGCTCAATTGATGAGTTAACAGAATATGGCTTATCAGTAAATAGTGTTGTAATTACACGTTACAGTGGTCAACCGTCAACTAAGTTATTCATCAACAAATTAGAGCGTCGTGGTTTAAAAGTTTACACACATGAAGCGATTGAAGATTACCCATCAAACGTTGAAAAAATCGTAAGTGATGAAGGGTTTGGTAAAAATACATACGTTGAAACAACTAAGCCGATTGTTGTCGTAACAGCACCCGGTGCAGGTAGTGGTAAATTAGCAACGTGTTTAAATCAGTTGTATCATGAAAGTCGTCTAGGACGTTCAGCTGATTATTCAAAATTTGAAACATTCCCAGTATGGAACGTGCCATTAAAACATCCTTTAAATATTGCGTACGAAGCAGCAACAGTGGATCTAAAAGATGTTAATATGATTGATTCATTCCATTATGAAAAATACAAAGAAGTGGCTGTTAACTACAACCGTGATATCGAGACTTTCCCTGTTATTAAACGTATTATTGAGAAAATTACAGGAAAAGAATCAGTCTTCCAATCACCAACAGATATGGGTGTTAATCGTGTTGGTTTTGGGATTACAGATGATGCTGTGGTTCAAGAAGCATCAAAACAAGAGATTATTCGTCGTTACTTTTCAACTGCATGTGACTTTAAAAAAGGGATTGTGGACGAAGAAGTGTTACAACGTATGAAATTAATCATGGAAGAAGTTTTATTAAAACAAGAAGACCGTACAGCAGTTGTGCCTGCTCGTGAGTATGCAGAAAAACTGAAAGAAAATGATAATTCAAATGATAAAGTAGCAGTGATTGCGATTGAATTGCCAAATGGTGAAATTATCACAGGTCGTACAAGTGAGTTAATGGATTCATGTTCAGCAGCTCTATTAAATTCACTTAAGACACTTGCTAATATCTCAGATGAGAACTTCTTGTTATCACCCGTTATTCTTGAAACAATTCAAAAATTAAAAACAGAAGATTTAAATAGTAAATTGACAGCTCTTAATGCAAATGAAGTATTGATTGCTTTATCAATTAGTGCGGTTACTAACCCAACTGCTAAATTAGCTTACGATAAATTAAGTGAGTTGGAAGGTGCGCAAGCTCATTCTACTGTTATGTTAAACAAAGATGATGAACAAATTTTACGTAAACTTGGTATGGATGTAACATGTGATCCTTATTACCCATCATCAAACTTATATTATGTATAAGCTTTAAACTGTAAGGCTCCAAAGATAATTTTATCTTTGGAGCCTTTTATTGTGTGAGTATCTATTTACTTTACTTGCTTCCATAAGTTTGATTTAATTAAATACTTAAGGGAGGTAAGTGTTATATGTTAAAACGATTTTTTAGTTATTATAAGCCATACAAGAACTTATTTATTCTTGATTTTGGTTGTGCGACTATAGCGGCATTGTTGGAGTTAGCCTTTCCAATTGTGGTTAATCAAGTGATTGATAAAATCATGCCACAAAAAAATTGGCGATTAATTATAGTGGCCTGTTTATCGTTATTATTCTTTTATTTAGTCAATACGGTTCTGCAATATATTGTGGTTACATTTGGTCACAGATTAGGTGTTAATATTGAAACAGATATGCGCCGTGATTTATATGCTCATCTTCAAAAGCAATCATTTGAGTATTATGATAATCAAAAAACAGGTAAATTAATCAGTCGATTGACTACCGATTTATTTGAGATTTCAGAAGTAGCACATCATGGTCCAGAAGATATCTTTATTACGATTATGACCTTAGTAGGGGCATTCTTATTGATGATGCAAATTCATGTGAAGTTAGCCATTGCAACATCTATATTAATACCATTTATTACGATAGCTTTGATAGTCTTTAATAAAAAGATGACAAAAGTTAATACTGAAATATATGACAATTTAGGAGAATTCAATGCAGGTATTGAAGCATCTGTCAGTGGTATTCGTGTGGTTCAGTCCTTTACGAATGAAGCTTACGAACGCAAACGCTTTGAACGTTTAAACCAACTATACCGTCAGTCTAAGATTAAATTTTATAGCGTAATGGGAGTAAGTTCATCTTATAATTATTTCTTAATGCGTTTGATTAGTTTATTTGCTTTAATTTTTGGTTCATTTTATACCATTCGTGGTGAGATTACTTATGGACAATTTGTAGGGTTTATTTTATTATCAAATGTCTTTATTCGTCCAATTGAAAAAGTAAATAATATGATAGAGAGTTACCCTAAAGGAATTGCAGGGTTTAAACGTTTCATAACAGAAATAGATACACCGTCTGTTGTTCAAGATAAAGAAAGTGCGACTGAGTTAGCAAACGCTACAGGAACTATTTCTTACGAGAATGTGTCGTTTAATTATAGTGATGGGACACAAGTGTTGGATGATATTTCATTGACAATACCTAAAGGTGAAACGGTTGCTTTTGTTGGTCCGAGTGGAGCAGGGAAAACAACATTGTGTAACTTGTTGCCACGTTTTTATGATATTACTGCAGGTAGTATTAAAATTGGGGAGCAAGATATCAGAGAAGTGACCTTAGAGTCATTAAGAGAAAATATTGGGATCGTGCAGCAGGATGTTTTTCTATTTCCAGGAACGTTACGTGAAAATGTAGCTTATGGTAATTTAAAAGCGACTGATGAGGAAGTAAGAAGAGCGATTGAATTAGCGCACTTAGAAAAAGTTGTCGCTGATATGCCAGAAGGTCTTGAAACAGTAGTTGGCGAACGCGGTGTTAAATTATCAGGTGGTCAAAAACAACGAGTAGCTATTGCCCGTATGTTCTTAAAAAATCCGCCAATTTTAATCTTAGATGAAGCGACATCGGCACTAGATACTGAGACTGAGCAAGTCATTCAAGAATCGTTAGGTTTACTAGCAGAAGGAAGAACAACGTTAATCATTGCTCATAGACTTGCTACTATTCAAAATGCTACACGTATTGTGGTGGTTGATGAACAGGGAATTGTTGAAGAAGGGGCACATGACGAGTTGATGGTTCAAAATGGGGCATATAAAAAATTATATGAGGCACAGTTTAGAGAAGACTAAAAGTAGCGGGGTGTTCCCGTTGCTTTTTTTATTTGCTTTGTTATTTTATTAGAAAAGATAAGTGAACAGCTTAGACAATATTAAAGCAATCTTGTCTTCTTTATGGTAGAATATAGAGTGAATTAATTTAGAGATTATTAGCACGTGTTGAAACTGGTGTGTAAAAAACTACTTGCAACAGAACGAAAGCTATTAGCTAGAACAAATTTTATATTAGTTAAGTAATCGTTACGCAAGTGGCTGTTTAAGTCAGTTCAGGATGGCTAGTCAGATAAATCAATTAATAAGCATCAAGACGATGCTCAGAAAATAGAAAAAATTATAAGAGGTGGAAAATTTGAGTAATATCAAACTAATCCCACTTGGCGGTGTTCGAGAGAATGGTAAAAATTTATACATCGTAGAAGTGGACGAAGAAATATTTGTATTTGATTGTGGGTTAAAATACCCAGAAAATGATTTGTTAGGAATCGATATCGTTATTCCAGATTTCAGTTATTTAATTGAAAATAAAGACAAAGTAGCAGGTGTCTTTTTAACACATGGTCATGCGGATGCTATTGGAGCACTACCGTACTTACTTGAGAACATAGATGTTCCAGTATTTGGTACAGAATTAACAATTGCGTTAGCAAAAATCTATGTTGACGAGTACCCAGGGTCTAAGAAATTTAGTGATTTTCATGAAATTGATGAGTTTACTGAGATTGATTTTGAGGGTGGCACAGTAAGTTTCTTCAGAACAACTCATACTATTCCTGATTCAGTGGGGATTTCTCTTAAAACTAAAGAAGGTAACATCGTTTACACAGGTGACTTTAAATTTGATCATAGTGCTATTCCAATGTATCAAACAGACTTTGCTCGTTTAGCTGAAATTGGTAAAGAAGGCGTCTTAGCATTATTAAGTGACTCTACTAATTCAGAAAACCCGATGCAAGTGGCGTCAGAACGCGAAATTGCTGAGGAAGTTTATGATACATTACGTTACTGGGAAGGTCGCATTATTGTAGCCAGCGTGGCGAGCAATATTCAACGTATCCAACAAGTTTTAGATGCAGCTCACCGTTCACTTAGAAAAGTGGTGTTAACAGGTGAAGATTTAGAAAAAATTGTCCGTACAGCAATTAAAATTGGTAAAATCGAGTTGCCAAGTGAAGACTTAATTATTGATATGAAAGACATGTCTCAGTATCAACCGGAAGAATTACTAGTACTTGAAACAGGTAAAACTGGAGAGCCAATTAAAGCTCTACAACGCATGGCAAGTGCCCGCACAAGAGGCATTAATATTTCAGAAGGCGATTTAGTTTACTTAACAACAACACCGTCAATCGCAATGGAAACAACAGTTGCTAAGACAGAAGATATGATTTACCGTGCTGGTGGAACTGTAAAATCTATTTCAGATAACTTCCGTGTATCTGGTCATGCTAATCCAAATGATTTAAAATTAATGTTAAATCTTATGAAACCTAAGTACTTTATCCCGATTCAAGGGGAATACCGTACGCTAGCGGCACATGCTGATTTAGCTCACGAATTAGGTATAGATTATAAAAATATCTACATCACAGGACGTGGCGATATTCTAGAATATGCTAATGGTCGTATGCATATGGCTGGTTCGACAGATGCTGAGAATATCATGATTGATGGGTTAGGTGTAGGCGATATTGGTAATATCGTATTACGTGACCGTCGTATTTTATCAGAAGATGGTATCTTCATTGCGGTGACAACAATTAACCGTAAGCAACAGAAAATAGTATCTCGTCCACAAATTACGTCAAGAGGATTTGTTTATGTTAAAGAGAGCAAAGACTTGATGAAAGAGAGTGCAGCAATTGTAGAAGATATTATTGCTGAAAACCTTAAGAGTAATGATTTTGAATGGGCGAAGTTGAAACAAGACATTCGTGATCAATTAAGCCGTTATTTATTTGAACAAACAAAACGTAGACCTGTTATTTTACCAGTGATTATGGAGACAAGCCAACGTCAATATCAAAATAAAAAACAATCATAGTAGTGACAAAAAATCTTATTCAGCAGTGCGTGGATAAGATTTTTTGTTATATTATAATTAAAAAAAGGGGAAAGTTAACTTGGAAGAAAAACATAGCTATTATCACCATCGTTGGATTATTTTAACGGCGATTGGTTTATTTACCTTCATGTCTACATTAGACGGAAGTATCGTTAATGTCGCATTGCCGACTATTTCAGATGATTTAGGAGTGAAGATGAATCAATCGGAGTGGGTCGTATCGATTTACCTGATGACTGTTTGTGCGTGTCTGTTATTATTTGGTAAGATTGGTGACAGTAAAGGGAAAGTAAAAATTTTTAAATTAGGAACGGTTATCTTTGTAATAGGGTCGTTACTATGTGGGATTCCAGGTTCGTTAACATTGCTATTGGTTTCACGGATTGTTCAAGCTGTGGGAGCAAGTATGACGATGGCGACAGGAACAGGGATTATTACAGAGGTGTTTCCGCTTAGTGAACGAGGTAAAGCGCTTGGGTTAATGGGCTCATTCGTTTCTTTAGGGTCAATAACAGGGCCAGGTGTAGGTGGCATGATCTTGCATTCGCTACACTGGTCATACATCTTTTGGATCAATGTCCCAATTGGTATTATCACAATTTTAATTGGTCAAAAATATCTTCCTAAAGAATCTATAAAATCAGATAAAAAAATTGACATAGCTGGTTTTACAACATTTGCAACTTTTATCATGGCATTTTTTGGTGGTATTTTCATCGGACAAGAAATAGGGTTTAAGCACGTTTCGGTACTAGGACTAATTGCAATTTCTCTTGTAAGTTTAGGGCTATTTATCAAAATTGAAGGACGTGTAGAAAATCCATTAGTCAAGTTCTCTATATTTAAAAATAAAATGTTTACGATGAGCTTATTAACAGCCTCACTCATTTTTGTGAGTAACTTCTTTGCTAATGTGATAGTGCCCTTTTATTTACAAAATAATAGAGGGTTATCCCCTAGTAAAGCAGGAATGTTGATGATGGTCTTTCCATTGGTAATGGTTATCGTAGCACCGATTAGTGGGATGCTCTCTGATAAAGTAGGACCTATGATTCTGTGTTTAATAGGTTTAGGGATTTTAACAGTTTCGCAATTTTGTTATATGTTAATCGGAGAAACAACACCACTTGCACTTTTTGCGGTAATTCCAGCACTTATGGGCTTAGGAAATGCTCTTTTCCAAGCACCTAATAATGCAATTGTCATGAGTAGTGTTGAGGTGAAGGATTTAGGGATTGCAGGAAGTTTGAATTCACTTGCGCGTAACTTTGGAATGGTGGTAGGTATTTCGGTTTCAACAACGATCTTATATAGCTCGATGAGTTATAAGTATGGCTCTCGTGTGACAACCTATTTAACGGAACGTCCTGATATTTTTATTTATGGCTTGCGTGTAACCTATTTTGTTTCATTTGCGATTTGTTTACTTGCTTTCTTTATGACAGCTTGGCGCTACGTTAAAAATAAGAGGGATGCTTAGTTAATTGACACCTGATATTGTATAAGTGAAACCGATATTTTTTTGTTATTTAAGGCCACAACCTATATAATAGTATTGACGACTAGATAGCCAAATCACATCAAAGAAAGACAGGAACTGATGGCAATATAAAGGAGTGAGCGTCTGATGGCAACAAAGCACGATCAGATTTTAGAGTATATTGAAAGCCTACCTGTAGGAGAACGAATTTCTGTTAGAAGTATCGCTAAAAACTTAAGCGTTAGTGAGGGAACGGCCTACCGTGCCATTAAAGAGGCAGAAAGTACAGGTCTTGTTTCCACGATTCAACGTGTAGGAACGATTCGGATTGAACGCAAAATGAAGGGGAATTTTGAGCGTCTAACCTTTGGTGAAGTCGTAAAAATCATCGAAGGAAAAGTATTAGGCGGTGAAACAGGTTTAGAAAAAACATTATCTAAATTTGTGATAGGTGCCATGACAAAAGAAGCCATGAACCGTTATATAGAACCAGGATCGTTGATGATTGTGGGGAATAGGGAAGAAGTACAGGCTTTAGCATTAGAGAAAGGTTCTGCTGTTCTTATTACAGGTGGGTTTGAAACAACTCCGGAAATAGTAGCCTTAGCTAATGAAGTAGATATGCCGATCCTAAGCACAACCTATGATACATTTACAGTAGCGACAATGATAAATAGAGCGATGAGTGACCAACTTATCAAAAAAGATATTATGTTGGTGGGAGATATTTACACTAACTTAGAAAATACGCGTTACTTATATACAACAGATACCTTATCTGATTATCGTAACTTATCTGATAAAACGAATCATACAAGGTTCCCAGTAGTTAACAAAAGTTTACGCGTTTTAGGTGTTATTACGGCGAAAGATGTGATTGGAAAACAAGACAGTCAAACATTAGATAAAGTTATGACAAAAGAGCCAACTAGTGTAAAAAAACATATGAGTGTGGCCAGTGTGGGGCATTCAATGATTTGGGATGGCTTAGAGATGATGCCGGTTGTAGAAGATGATTTATCTTTACTAGGTATTATTTCACGACAAGATGTGATGAAAGCAATGCAAATGGCTCAACGTCAACCGCAAGTCGCTAATACAATTTCTGATGAAGTGTCTTCAGAAGTAACAACATTATCGACAGATATAACTAATAATAATGTGAGATTTGGCTTTACTGTTACGCCGCAAATGGTAAGTACAGTTGGAACGATTTCCTTTGGCGTATTGAGTGAGATTGTTAGTAATGTGTCACAACGTATGATGTATTTACATCACCGCCGTAATGTTGTAATAGAACAAGTGAATCTTCATTATTTCCGTTTGATTCAAATTGAAAGTGAACTGGATATTCGTCCTAGAATTTTGGAAATAGGACGACGTTCAGCTAAGTTAGATATAGAAGTTTATTTAGAAAATGCCATAGTTGCTAAAGCAATCGTTATATGTCAACTCATGGAAAAATCATAAGAAAAAGGTGCCATTATGACCATTCAAGAAGAAATATTAAAAAAGATAAAAGAGTATCAAAAAATTATTATACATCGTCACCAAAGTCCAGATCCAGACGCATTGGGTTCACAAGGTGGACTAGCTGAAATTTTAAAAGCGAGTTTTCCTGAAAAAACAATCCTAAAGGCCGGTGGCAGTGTTAATGATTTAGGGTTCTTAATTCATATGG
The DNA here is from genome assembly GCF_003987565.1 of Vagococcus fessus. Classification (GTDB taxonomy): domain Bacteria; phylum Bacillota; class Bacilli; order Lactobacillales; family Vagococcaceae; genus Vagococcus_D; species Vagococcus_D fessus. Next base: position 448,006 of record NZ_NGJY01000002.1, on the reverse strand, counting down.
ATGAGGTACCTAAAGAAGAGTACGAAGGAGCTTTAGTTATCGTCACAGATACAGCCAATGCTCCGAGAATTAGTGGAGAGCTTTACGCTAATGGTGAAAAGTTGATTAAGATAGACCATCATCCTGATGATGAGCCGTATGGTGACTTATCATGGGTTAATACAGGGGCAAGTAGTTGTAGTGAAATTATCTACGATTTTTACGACCAGTTCCAATCAGAATTAACATTAACAGATGAAGGGGCTCGCTTGCTTTATGCAGGTATCGTTGGTGATACGGGACGCTTTATGTACCCTTCGACAACACCGCATACCCTGCAAGTTGCATCTAATCTGAGAGAGTACGATTTTGATGCACCATTATTGAATCGTCAAATTGCAGAGATGCCACTTAAAGTTGCGAAGTTATCTGGGTATGTTTTACAAAACCTTGAGATGGATGAGTCAGGTGCAGCCCGTATTGTTTTACCACAAAGTATTTTATTAGAAAATGATGTTTTAGATAGTGAAACATCTGCTTTGATTCCTTTAGCAGGTCAAATTGATAACGTAGTCGCATGGGGATTGTTCGTGGAACAGCCTGAAGGGAATTATCGTGCACGTTTAAGATCGAAAGGCCCAGTTATTAATACGATTGCTAAAAAGCACAATGGTGGCGGACACCCGTTAGCCAGTGGTGCTAAAGCAGTAGATTTAACTGAAGTAGATGCTATGTATCAAGAAATTATTGAAGCCGTAAAAGAATATAATTAAAAAAATGCTGAGACGCCTGTCTCAGCATTTTTTTAGTTTGTATGTTCTTCTAATTCAAGGCTAGCGTCTTCCCATTTTTCTAATAAACTTTCTTGCTCTGCCTCTAAGGCAGTAAGTTCTCTTTGGAGGTCCATTAGTTTTCCTGGGTCGTTGATGTGTTCAGGTGAACTCATGTTTTCTTGAACGGCTGTTGTTTTGTCTTCAATTGTAGCAAGTTGTGCCTCTATATCATCAATAACGCGTGTGATGCTTCTGATTTTACGTTGTTCTTCTTTTGATTGGTAGAAGGCGTTTTTTGAAGAAGAGGGTATTGAAGCTGTTTCAGGATTTTTTTTCGCTTCTTCAGCTAATTTTAATTGTGCGATTTCTTCTTCTTCTTTTTTCTTTTCAACGTAATAATCGTAGTCACCAAGATATAATTTACTTCCATTTTCTGATAACTCTACGACCTTCGTTGCAATGCGATTAATGAAATAACGGTCATGAGAAACAAAGAGTATGGTTCCTTCATAATCGATAAGTGCATTTTCAAGCACTTCTTTACTGTCGATATCCAGATGATTGGTTGGTTCATCGAGAATTAAGAAGTTTTCTTTATTCATCGCGAGTTTAGCTAGAGCAACACGTGCTTTCTCGCCACCGCTTAATTGAGGGACTGTTTTTTCTACATCTTCTCCTGAGAATAAAAAGCTTCCTAAAATTGAACGAATATCTTTTTCAGGTGTAGTAGGGTGTTCATCCCAAAGTTCTTGAAGAACTGTTTTATTAGAACGTAAATTAGCCTGTTCCTGGTCGTAGTAACCGATTGAGACATTTGTACCTAAGTTAACTTCACCATTAAGTAAGGGAAGTTCTTTAATGAGTGACTTAAGCAGAGTTGATTTTCCAATACCATTAGGTCCGACTAGAGCAATGGCTTCTTGTTTACGAATGTCGAGATTAACAGGTGAGCATAAAACAGTCTCATCGTAGCCGATAGCTACATCTTCGGCTTGTAAGACGATATTACCCGATTGCTTTTCAATAGAAAATAGGAAACGAGCCGATTTTTCATCTCCTAGAGGTTTATCCAATCGGTCCATTTTTTCTAATTGTTTACGACGACTTTGTGCGCGTTTAGTCGTGCTGGCACGCGCTAAGTTACGAGCGACGAAATCTTCTAGCTTATTAATTTCGGTTTGTTGTTTCTCAAATGCTTTTTGGTCAGAAAGAAGTTGTTCTTCTTTTAAGACTAAATAACGAGAATAGTTTCCTTTATAACGTGTTATCTTACGTCGCGATAAGTCATAGATTTCATTAACAATCTTATCTAGGAAATAACGGTCATGAGAGACGATTAAAATAGCACCACGATAATTTTGTAAATAGTTTTCTAACCACGCTAGAGTTTCTATATCTAGATGGTTAGTAGGCTCATCTAAAATCAGTAGTTGTGGTTTTTCTAATAAAAGTTTAGCAAGAGCTAAACGTGTTTTTTGACCACCAGAAAGACTAGCAATATCACGGTCATAGAAAGTTTCATCAAAACGAAAACCATTTAAAACAGCTTTGATTTCAGCTTCATAGCCATAACCATTTTGTTCGTTAAAATCATGTTGCAGTTGGTCATATTCTTTTAAAACACGGTCATAGGCATCGGAATCTTCCATAATGTCTGGATAACCAAGTTGTTCCTCTAAATGATGCAGCCTTTTTTCGACTTTTCTTAGGGCTTCGAAAGCGGTTAGCATCTCGTTCCAAATGGTTTGAGCGCTGTTAAGACCTGTATGTTGATCCAAATAGCCCATGCTTAAATTTTTAATTTTAGAAATGGTTCCTTCATCAGCAGGGTCAATTCCTGCAATGATTTTTAAAAGTGTTGATTTTCCAGCACCATTTCGTCCAACAAGAGCGATTCTGCTATTATCTTGTATTTCCATTTGTATGTTTTCAAAAAGTGTGTCGCCACCAAAATGACGAGCGACTTGATTAGCTTGTAGTAAAATCATAATATCTCCTCTTTGCTTCCTTATATGATATCTAGTCTAGCATATTTATCTGAAAAATTGTTGAATATGTACCACAGCTTAATAAAAAAAAATTCACAAGTTGAGACAACTAAATTGCTTTTATTACTATAATACTGGTATCATATTAAAGTAACAGTGTAGCTGTCACGTTTCTAGTGAAAATAAAGGCTTTGTTTGAAAGCAAACAAAGCATCGGAATATAGCAATAAGTGTTATATATTATAGGGGGATTATTATGAAGAACACAGTAATACCAAAAGCAACAGCAAAACGTTTGCCGCTTTATTATCGTTATTTAAAAGTGTTATTAGATTCAGGTAAAACAAAAGTATCATCTACAGAGTTAAGTGAAGCAGTAAAAGTGGACAGTGCAACAATTCGTCGTGATTTCTCGTATTTTGGAGAATTAGGTAAAAGAGGTTACGGTTATGATGTTGAAAGTTTGTTAGAATTCTTCTCAAAAACATTAAGTGAAGACCGTTTAACTAACGTTGTCTTAGTGGGTGTAGGGAACTTAGGGAATGCCTTATTAAAATATGGTTTCCATCATAATAATAATATTCGTATCAGTGCAGCATTTGATGTACGTGAAGATTTAGTAGGGCGTATTGTTGATGGGATTCCTGTTTATCCAATGAGTGATATGGAAGAGCAAATCAAACAACAGCAAATCGAGATTGCTATTTTAACAATTCCAGCTGAAAGTGCACAAGATACTGCGAATTTATTAATTGATGCGGGGATTAAAGGGATTATGAACTTTACACCTGTCAGATTAAATACACCATCAAATGTTCAAGTCCAAAGTATAGATCTTACTAATGAACTTCAAACATTGATTTATTTCTTAAATCATTATACAAAAGAAGAAGAATAAAAAAATGACTATCCTACAAGGATGGTCATTTTTTTGTATTAAATTAAAGCTAACTGGATAACGATAACAAGTGTATTCATGCAACAATGAGTGATGATAGACGTCCAAATGTTACCAGTCAATTGATACAAGTAGTACAGAGCCATTCCCATTGCAAAATAGACTAAGATATGACCATCTGCATGAGCGATAGCAAATAAAAATGAACTAAAGCAAGCGGCTAATAGTGGCGTGATATAGTTTGACAAGACCCCTGTAATAGCACGTCTGAAAATAAATTCTTCCATAATAGGGCCAGCAATACTAACAGTCAAGATGAAAATAGGAGACATTTTGATCATTTGCATAATGTTTTCTGTATTTTCAGACTCGGGTGTAGCTCCTATGAAGAGTTGTTCAATCATGCCAGCAATTGTTTGTGAAAAGAAGGCTAGGATAATCCCAATTAAACCAATTTTAATGACATGTTTAAGTGGTGTATTTTTGCCACGTTCGATAACAGGTAGTTCTGTTAATCGAGGACTTAAGTAAATCATGATACTTGCACCAATGACATAAGTCGCAGCAGAAAACATAATAACTTGTTGCGGATTAAATTTTAAAGGTAATGCAAGAAGTGGTGCGAAGAAAATTAAACAATACGTCAAAAGGTTGACGGTCAAATATTTTTTTAAACTCATAACTAACTCCTTTATTTCTAGTGATATGGGTTAGTATATCATAAAGGATTTAACGTGCGATTTATTTTTTTAAGATTATGACATAATACTTGCTAAACTTTAAAAAAATAGGTATGATAATAAAGGAGTTAGCACTCATGGGGTGTGAGTGCTAACTCAAAAAGAAAACACTTTAAAATTATTAAAACGGGAGGAATTGACAATGTTAAAACCATTAAGTGATCGCGTTGTAATCGAAGTATTACAAGAGGAAGAAGTGACAGCAGGAGGCTTAGTCTTAACATCTGCGGCAAAAGAAAGACCGCAAACAGGGACTGTTGTAGCAGTTGGCCCAGGACATTTACTTGAAAATGGCACTAGAGCAGCGCTTTCTGTTAAAGAAAATGATAAAGTGTTATTTGAAAAGTACGCAGGGGCTGACGTGAAACACGAAGGTAAAGATTACCTAATCGTTCACGAAAAAGATATCATTGCGATTGTTGACTAATTAAAACAAATTTAAATGAAACACAAACATAACTAAAAAATAATTATTGAGGTGAAGGAAAATGGCTAAAGATATTAAATTTTCAGTAGATGCACGTGCATCAATGGTTAAAGGTGTGGACACATTAGCAGATGTTGTAAAAGTAACTTTAGGACCTAAAGGACGTAACGTTGTTTTAGAGAAAGCATTTGGCTCACCACTTATTACTAACGATGGTGTGACGATTGCTAAAGAAATCGAATTAGAAGACCATTTTGAAAATATGGGTGCAAAACTAGTATCAGAAGTAGCATCTAAAACAAATGATATTGCAGGAGATGGAACAACGACTGCGACTGTCTTAACTCAAGCAATTGTTCGTGAAGGGCTTAAAAACGTAACAGCGGGTGCTAACCCAATCGGTATTCGTCGCGGGATTGAATTAGCAACTAAAGCTGCCGTTGAAGAATTACATGCTATCTCTAAACAAGTGGATTCTAAAGAATCAATTGCACAAGTAGCGGCAGTTTCTTCAGGTTCTGAAAAAATCGGAGAGTTGATCTCTGATGCAATGGACCGTGTTGGAAATGATGGTGTTATTACAATTGAAGAGTCTAAAGGAATTGAAACAGAATTAGATGTTGTAGAAGGTATGCAATTTGATCGTGGTTACTTATCACAATACATGGTGACAGATAATGATAAAATGGAAGCTGTTTTAGAAAATCCATATATCTTAATCACTGACAAAAAAATCTCTAACATTCAAGAGATTGTGCCATTATTAGAACAAATCTTACAACAAAATAAACCATTATTAATCATTGCTGATGATATTGATGGAGAAGCATTACCAACACTTGTCTTAAACAAAATCAGAGGAACATTCAATGTTGCAGCGGTTAAAGCTCCAGGCTTTGGTGACCGTCGTAAAGCAATGTTAGAAGATATCGCTGTTTTAACTGGTGGAACTGTTATTACTGAAGATTTAGGTTTAGAATTAAAAGATACGACACTAGAATCTTTAGGTACAGCTCGTACTGTAGTAGTTGATAAAGATAGCACAACAATCGTTGAAGGCGCTGGAGATAAAGATCAAATCGCGGAGCGCGTTAACTTCATTAAAATTCAAATGGCGGATACAACGTCAGAATTTGACCGTGAGAAATTACAAGAGCGTTTAGCTAAATTATCAGGTGGCGTGGCTGTAGTGAAAGTCGGAGCACCAACTGAAACAGAATTAAAAGAACAAAAATTACGTATTGAAGATGCATTAAATGCCACACGTGCCGCAGTAGAAGAAGGTATCGTATCTGGTGGTGGAACAGCCCTAGTAAATGTGATGAGTCGCGTTGCTTCTATTGAAGCAGATGGCGATGAAATGACAGGGGTTAATATCGTATTACGCGCATTAGAAGAGCCTGTACGCCAAATTGCAAACAATGCTGGACTAGAAGGTTCAGTTGTTGTAGACAAGCTTAAACAAGCTGAATTAGGCCAAGGATTCAATGCTGCGACAGGTGAATGGGTAGATATGATTGAATCAGGTATCGTAGACCCAACTAAAGTGACACGTTCAGCGTTACAAAATGCTGCAAGTGTTGCGTCACTTATCCTAACAACTGAAGCTGTTATTGCTAATAAACCAGCAAGTGACAGTCCAGCTGGCATGGGTATGGGCGGCATGGACCAAATGGGCGGTATGATGTAAGACTAAAAAAGCAAGGACCTCATGAGGCCCTTGCTTTTTTTATGACTTAAAGAGTGGTTTAAGTAGGGTGTAGAGAGAGGTATAGTGGTCATCGAAAAGGCTATCTTTTAAATAAATAAAATAAAAATTATGAGCAGTTTCGAGTGAACGCAGTGGAATACGTCTAAGTTTTTGTTTTTCTAAGTCTTCTCTCACGACCGTTTCATATAAAAAGGTAATACCATGATTTTCAGCAACCAAGTTTTTGGTTGTCGGTAAATCACCTACGGATAAAAGGCGTTTAAAATCATGTACCGTACTATTTTGTTCGGCTAGTAGATGTTCTAAAATAAGTCGAGAACCGGAACCTGTTTCTCTAATAATTAAAGGAAATTGATATAAGTCATCAATAGAGTAAGTTTGTGTAGTATCTAGCGAAAAGGAATTCCCACAAACACCGATAAAAGGTTCTGTACTTAGTTTGTGTGCCGTAAAAAGTTCTTTCGGAAAATTGCCTTCAACAAGCGCAAAATCAATCTCACCAGATTGGAGTTTTTTGATAATATGGTGAGTATTTTCAACATGACAGGCAATATCAGATTCAGGATATTCTGTAGTTAAGGTGGTCATAAGTTGTGGCAGATAGTAGTCACTGATGGAGAGTGTCACTGAAAAATTAAGAGGCACACTCATGGTATCGGATGTCGCAACTTCAAGTTCGATTTTTGAAATCTGTGCTTTAAGGTTAATAAGATAATCATAAAGTTTTTGACCACTTGGCGTTAAAGAGAGTTGTCGTTGGTGATAGCTCACTAATTTAGTGTCATATCGCTCTTCTAGCCATTTGATATGTTGGCTGACCGCAGGTTGTGTAATGAATAATTTTTCTGCTGTTTTAGTGTAATTTTTTTCATGACATAAGGTTAAGAATGTTTCGAATCGAGTATCTAACATAGTTCCTCCATAAGTTTAATTTATAGAACTATTATAATATATAATTTATTTTTATCAATAAATCATGCTAATCTAATAGTAGTTAAATTAACAAGGAGAAAGGTTAGAGGAACTATGATGAAGTTAGCAAAAGAAAATTGGCAAGGTGTAGCAGTTTGCGTGGGACTAGCCCTTGTTGCTCAGGAAATCGGAAAGCTATTTCCAAAAATCGGAGCAGCTTTATTTGCCATTATTTTAGGGATTATTTGTGGGAATACGATATTTAATAAGCCTACATTAGCGAAAGGCGTTAAATTTTCAGAGAGTAAGTTACTAGAAATTTCGATAGCTCTTACAGGGCTAACCTTGAATTTGACTGATGTGATGAGCGTTGGCGTGAGAGGTGTAGCTTTTATTGCCATACAGATGACAGGGACCATCTTTTTTACGTATCAGTTAGGAAAATTACTCGGCTTCAATCGTAAATTCACACTGTTGATGTCTGCGGGAAATGCAGTGTGTGGGTCATCAGCTATTGGGACAGTTAGTCCTATTGTTGGAAGTGATGAGAAGGATAAAGGAATTTCGATTACAATAGTTAACTTGACAGGGACTATTTTGATGGTTGGGCTGCCCGTTTTGACTAGTGTTCTCTATCAACATGATACGTTGCAAACTAGTGCGATGATCGGTGGTGTCTTGCAGTCAATAGGACAAGTTATTGCCTCAGGTAAGTTAGTAAATGATCCAGTGACAGAGATGGCGACTATTTTTAAAATTATTCGTATTATTTTCTTAGTTGTCGTAGCGCTTGTATTTGCTAAAATGAATACAAATGATGATACAGCACCATTATTTAGCAAAAATGAAGCTAAAAATCGGACAGGAAAAGTAGGGATTCCGTGGTTCATCAAAGTCTTTTTCTTAGCGTGTCTTTTAATGTCTTTAGCGGTCGTACCAGAGTCAGTCTCATTCGTTGCCAAAAAAATCAGCAATCAATTTGAAATTATTGCTTTAGCAGGTATTGGGATGCGTGTTAAATTTAAGGACTTAGTTAAAGAAGGACCAAAATCGATGGGCTATGGTTTGTTAGTTGGGACGTCACAAGTGATACTTGCCTATGTTTTAATAAAAATCCTCCTTTAATTATATAAACAAAAAGGAAACGCTTGCATTTTTGTGGGAATGGTGTTAGATTAGGAAGGTGTGAGAGAACTTATATAATTAAATAAAGAGCAGACTATATGTACAGGTGGGTGGGCTATACGCTATCCGTCTGTCTTTTTTTGTTTGTGAGATTAAAGGAGAGATTAGTTTGGAAGAAAAAGCAGTCAACATGAAGCAAGAGATTTTGGCAGGACTTACCGCTTTTTTTGCGGTATCCTATGTGATTATTGTTAATTCAATGATTTTAGCAGAAGCGGGTATTAGACCAGAGCTGAGTGTATTTGGTACTATTTTGATTTCAGTTATTGGGTGTCTAGCTATGGGATTTATTGGAAAAGTTCCGATTGTCTTAACAACAGGGATGGGAGTGAACTCGTTTTTCACCTATACATTGGTTTACTCATTAAAGTTAACATGGCAAGAAGCGCTAGCTGCGAGTTTCTGTGCGAGCTTGATTTACTTAGTAGTAGCTTGTACACCACTTGCTCAGATTTTAATAGAAGCTGTTCCAGAGAGTTTGAAACATGCGATTACAGCAGGGATCGGTATTTTCTTAGTATTAGTCGGCCTTGAAAATGGTGGCATAATTGTTCGTGGTGAGCATACCTTTATGGAGCTTAATTCGTTCCAATCACCGGTGTTACTTTTAACGTTAGCCTCACTTGTGATTACACTTATCTTACTATTGAAAAATGTTCAAGGTAGCTTTTTCATTGGGATTATCATTACAACGATTTTTGCTAATGTCTTTAATTTAGTGCCAAAGGCGGACAGTCTGTTTTCGTTATCAGCGATTAGTGAGTATCCTCAAATTGTTGCTAAAATGGATTTTTCGAGTATTCTTTCTACTAAATTTATTTTAGGGACGTTCTCTTTAGCAATGATTTTAATTTTTGAATCAATGGGATTATTTAATGGGTTATTACCTGATTTAAGCGATAAAGACTTCAAACGTGCCTTTAGAGTGAATGGTTTTGTTATGTTATTATCAAGTGTTCTTGGAACAAGCCCAACTATCCCTGCGGCGGAAAGTTCAACTGGGATTCAACAAGGTGGTAAAACAGGTCGTACTGCTATTACAGTAGGTATTCTGTTCATCGTTGCCTTCTTTGCAATTCCGTTATTAACCTTCATTCCAAGCTCAGCTTTAGCGCCAGTTATCATCATTACAGGTTGCTTGATGATGCAAAATATTCAACATCTTAATCTAAATGATTTATCTGATTGGTTCCCAGCCTTCTTGATGATTGTCTTAATGGCCTTCTCAATGAGTATTTCAGATGGTCTAGCATTTGGTTTTGTGTCTTACCCAATTGTAAAAGTGATTGTTGGCGAGGGTAAAAAGATTTCTAAACCAATGTGGATGATTTCATTCTTCTTCTTATGTTACTTAATTGCTAAAATATGGATTTAAATAAAAGAGTCTGTCTCAAAATGAGATAGACTCTTTTTTCGTATCTAGCTTTAAAGAGGAAAAAGGTGGAGAAGATGTTAAGTGTCGAAACAAAATTAGGTGAAAGAATATCTGTGCTTGATTACTCAAAAAATGAGTTAGAAGAAATGAGAAGGAGAACATTCTATTGTCCAGGTTGCCATCATGCTGTTCGTCTTAAAAATGGTCCAATTTTATCGGCTCACTTTGCTCATATTTCAGGTGAAATCTGTCAGTCCTTTTCAGAAGGAGAAACAGAAGAGCATTTGAAAGGTAAAAAATTAATCGCAGAGTGGTGTGAAAGGTCAAGCATCCCTTATGAGTTAGAGGCTTACTTGCCGGAATTAAAACAACGTCCTGATGTATTAATAAATGAAAAATTAGCGATAGAGTTCCAATGTAGTCCACTTTCTTTAGAGCGGTTTAAAGAACGAACAGAAGGCTACCTAGTAAATGGTTATGAAGTGATTTGGGTATTAGGAAGTCATTATTTTTTAGAAGAGCGCCTCTCTACATTGCAAAAAGCAGCACTGACTTACCGAGAGAAGATAGGTTTAGTTCTATGGCAATTAGATGTTCGTAGGCAAGAGTTACTCTGCCACTATGGTATTCAAAGACAACTGATTACAGGAGCCTTATATTATCAGAAAGAAGTTTTTGGTTTGGAAAAAGTACCACTCCAAAGCGTATTGAAAAGTATGGCTAATTTATCAAAAATTAATTATTACTTAGTTTCAAAATCAGATTTAAATTATGTGAGGTTGGAGCTTATCCGTAAATTAGTCCAAAAAGATGCGAGGTTGCTAAAAATTCAACAGGCATGTTATCGTGATTCTTTTTTACTCCAAACGCTGACAGATGACTATTTTTCTCCACTTGTAAGTTCTGTTGTAATAGGAGATGAGGTTCTTTATCTAAAAGGTATATCAGATGGGGTATTTAACAAAAGTGTTTGGCAGGAATGCATTGTAAATAGGCCAGAACTTTTAAAAAAACTAGAAGCATTTCCTAGCTTAGTCTTGCGTGATTTAAATGAAACCTATGATTATTTGGAATTCTAAAAAAAGTTTTATTAGTAAATGATTAGAAAGGTGGGCTGTTGTAAAAAGTGATGATTGAACTTTTAAAAGGACTAATTCCGTTTGTAATAGGCGATTTATGTAATGGTTATTACTTTAAAAAATAAAATAGTATGGTATGATAGAGTAGAAAAATGAGTAAACGATAAGAAAAGAGGGTGTCATATGGGTGAAATCAAACAATTACCAAAACGTTCAGAAGTAAGTGAAGAGTTAACGTGGGACTTGAGTTCTATTTTTAAGAGTGATGCGGAGTTTGATAAAAGTTATGAGGCATTAGAAGCAGAACTTTCTGAAGTTGCTTCTTTAAAAGGAAAATTAAAAGAAGGTCCATCACAGTTATTAAATACATTACAAAAAATGGATGAAGTATCTTCAAAATTTGAGGATTTATACGTCTATTCACATTTGAAAAATGACCAAGATACGGCTAATGCAACGTATCAAGCAATGCATGCTAAAGCGAGTAGTCTAGCTGCTCAATTAAATGAAGTTTTTTCGTGGTTTGAACCAGAATTATTAGAATTATCGGATGAAGAAATTTGGGCTTATTTTGATCAAGAATCAGACTTAGCCATTTACCGTCATTCTATTGAAGAGTTATTAAGTAGTCGTCCACATATTTTATCGGCAAAAGAAGAAAGTCTACTTGCCAGTGCAGGTGAGATTTTTGGGGCATCAAGCACGACTTTTTCTGTCTTAAATAATGCGGACTTTAAATTTCCAGTGGTTAAAGATGAGGAAGGAAATTCTGTTCAATTGACTCATGGCTCATATGGCCAATTATTAGAAAGTACAGATTCTTCAGTGCGTGAAGCAAGTTTCAAAGGATTGTACAGTGTTTATCAACAATTCCAACACACACTAGCAAGTACGTTGAGTGCGAATGTTAAAGTTCATAATTATAAAGCATCTGTAAGGAACTATAATTCAGCAAGAGAAGCGGCACTGTCAGCTAATCATATTCCGGAGTCAGTACATGATACGTTGATTCAAGTGGTAGACAAGCATTTACCGTTATTACACCGTTATGTAGGGTTAAGAAAAGAGTTACTAGGTGTTGAGAAATTACATATGTATGATATGTACACACCGATTTTAGGTGAAGCACCAATTCGTTATTCCTACGAAGAAGCGGTAGAAAAAGCCCTAGAAGCTTTACAACCGTTAGGTGAAGAATATATGGCAGTCGTGAAAGAAGCTTTCTCAGAACGTTGGATTGATGTGGTAGAAAACCAAGGGAAACGCAGTGGGGCCTATTCATCAGGAGCATATAATACAAAACCATTTATCTTAATGAATTGGCACGATAGCTTGGACCAATTGTATACATTAGTGCATGAAATGGGACACAGTGTTCATAGTTACTTTACACGCAGTAATCAACCGTATGTCTATGGAGATTATTCAATCTTTTTAGCAGAAATTGCCTCAACAACTAACGAAAACTTATTGACAGAGTATCTACTTAAAACGGAAACAAACCCTGAAGTAAGAGCGTATGTGTTGAATCGTTATCTAGATGGTTTTAAAGGAACTATTTTCCGTCAGACTCAGTTTGCGGAATTTGAACATTTTATTCATGAAGAAGATGCTAAGGGAGTACCACTAACAAGTGATTACTTAAATGAGTATTATGCAGACTTAAATAGTCGCTACTATGGTCCTGCGGTTGAAAAAGATGAAGAGATTGCAGTAGAGTGGTCACGTATCCCTCATTTCTATTACAATTACTATGTTTATCAATATTCAACAGGCTTCTCAGCTGCAACAGCTTTAGCAGAGGGAATTTTGACAGGCTCAGAAGAGAAGCTAGAAAATTATCTCGCTTACTTAAAAGCAGGTAACAGTGATTACCCAATCGAAGTGATGAAAAAAGCGGGAGTGGATATGACGGATGGTACATACATTGAAAAAGCAATGGCTGTCTTTGAAGCGCGCTTAGAAGAATTTGAAGAGTTGGTTAAAACATTAGATAAAAAATAAATAAAAAAAGCTTATCACCTGATCAGGTGATAAGCTTTTTAATTTTCTAATAAACGCAAATAGGTATCTGCTAAATTTTGATGTGTAATAACAGTGTTTTCTTTTGCTAGTGGTGCAATCGTTTCAGGTTGATCCATAGCAAGTAAGTCAGCTAAAATCTCATCTGTAGGATGTTCTTCTACTAAGATGCCATAATCCTGGTCACAAGTATAATTGAAATAGACCATGGAAGAAGCAAAGGAAACAGACATTTCTTTTGCTATAATTTGATCTGTTTCAAATGACTCTTTAACATTTTCAGACTGACGATCGTTAACAAACATCTCCCAGTCACCGTGTAAATCAATAACTGTTTGTTTGACAAGGTCTGCACTGTAGCTCTCATTATGTTGGACAGCTTCTTGTAAAGCCATAAGGAACTGTTGTCCTTTTTTCTTTCCTTGTAGTTGCATGGCTTTATAATCAAGAGCTGCGGAATAAGAATCTTGGAATAATTTATTTCTATCATTTAAATTACAGTCATGGTTGCAAGTAGTAGAAAGGTAACGTTGAAATGTTTGTAAGTTCAGTAAAGGCAGGAATTTAAATTGTATCTTTCTTTGCTCATTTTTTACCATCTGTAAAATGCGCTTTTCAGAAGCTAGGCACTCTGGACAGAGTGGGTGTACAAACAAATAGACTTCAATCATAGCAATCCCCCATATCTTTCTTTTTCTTTTCTATATATAATGTATCACTAAATTTCTTTTTTATGAAACAAAAGGGCTTATAAAGCCTTTTTTGCACGTATTGTTCGTGAAATCTTATTTTCAGTAGGAATATAAGTAATGCCATATTCCTTAATGAATTTCACAAAATAATCTTTTCCAGAAACTGCCTCTTTAACTTCCATTTCTAATTCGTAATCATGTTTTCCGTGGTACCAACTTTCATCTAATACTAGCAGATGTGATTCATCAAGTTTGTATTCTAAACGTTTAGTTTTTAGTTCGCCAATCAAATAAACGTCATTAGCATTAATGTTAAACTCTTGTAGTTTTTTAGCTACTTGACCAGTAACTAGGATGTTATTTTCATTAAGTAGTGCTTTCGCTTCTTCGTGAGTTAAGTAATCGGTTGTTTCAAGTAAACCTTCTTGATTTTCTAAAGGTGATTTTAAGGTCAACTCAGCCTTATCATCAAAAGTTCTAATACGAAGACCAAGTCTTTTTTCTTTAAGATCGCCCTGAGGGGTATCGAAGTAATAATTAGTTTGGGTAAAAGAATTAGCGTCAGATAACTCAAAAGTTGCACATAATTTTTTGTAATCTTTTTCGGTTAGTAACGATTTAAATTCAATTTCAATTTCTTGACTCATGGTATGCCCTCTTTCTAAAAAGCTCATTAAGAATATTCTCTCTAAAAAAATAAGAATAGTCAATCTTTTTTTAACAAATAGCCTATGTGCAACGCTAACTTTTTCATCATTTTTGTGATAAAATGAAACGTGAGTTATTGGGCAAGTAAAATAAAGTAAAAAAGAGGTTTGCTGAGATGGATAATTGGGAATTATTTATTGCACCTTATGAACAAGTGGTGTCAGAAATGAAAATCAAGTTAAAAGGGATACGAAAGCAATTTCGTGATAACAACCAACATGCGCCAATAGAGTTTGTTACCGGCCGTGTAAAGCCAGCAGATAGTATTAAAATAAAATCAAAGCTTAGAGGAATACCTTTAGACCGTTTAGAAACAGAAATGCAAGATATTGCAGGACTTAGAATTATGTGCCAATTTACAGATGATATTTATGAAGTGGTACGTCTAATTCGTTCGCGTAAAGACATGCGTGTTGTTCAAGAGCGTGATTATATAACCAATCAAAAAGAGAGTGGTTATCGGTCGTATCACCTAATTATTGAGTACCCGGTTCAATTAGTAACAGGTGAAAAGAAAATTTTTGCAGAAATTCAAATTAGAACCTTAGCGATGAACTTTTGGGCAACGATAGAACATTCACTTAACTATAAATATCAAGGTGAGTTTCCACAAGAAATAAATGAACGTTTGCGTAAAGCATCTGAAGCAGCGAGCTTATTGGATGAAGAAATGTCAGAAATTCGTGAAGAAATTCAAGAAGCCCAACATTTATTCTCTCATGGTCGTGGTAAAAAAGAGGATCATTATTACCAAGCATTCTTGAAAAAACGTGAGTTAGAACAAATAGAATTTGAAAAAAATAATCCAGAAGGTGACGTGACGTAACATGCTAACACCTGATAAGGTAAAAGTATCTATTATTGCAAATGACTCAATGAAGTCGCAAAAAGCACAAATCCGTTTAAAGCAACTATTAGCGGATAAAGAAATAAAGATAGATGAAAAAGAACCTGATATTGTGATTTCTATTGGAGGAGATGGAACGTTGTTGTCAGCGTTCCATCGTTACTCTCATCTGTTATCCAAAGTTAGATTTTTAGGGATTCATACGGGTCATTTAGGTTTTTATACTGATTGGCGTGATTATGAATTAGAAGAGTTAGTAGCAAGCTTATTAGCTGACGAGGGAGAAAGTGTCAGTTATCCACTTTTAGATGTATATATTGAGCATAAAGAAGCAGAGAAATCTCAACACTTCTTAGCTTTAAATGAATGTACCATTCGTCGTGTTAATAAAACGATGGTAGCAGATGTCTTCATTAAGGAAGACTTTTTTGAACGTTTTCGTGGAGATGGCCTTTCTGTTGCAACTCCAACGGGGTCAACTGCGTATAATAAAAGTATGGGTGGGGCGATTATTCATCCTCGAATCAATGCGTTGCAGTTGACGGAAATTGCCTCATTAAACAACCGAGTCTATAGAACGTTAGGCTCACCGCTAGTTATTGCAAGCAATGAGTGGATTTCGATGAAGTTGGATGAAGCGGATGATTATTTATTGTCAGTTGACCAGTTGTCTATTCCACAGTCTAGTGTCAAAGAGTTAACCTTTAGTGTGGCGAATGAACGCATTAAGTTTACGTCATACCGTCATACCCATTTTTGGCGTCGTGTGAAAGATGCCTTTATTGAAGAAAGTACAGAGGAATGAGGAAGTCAAAAAGATGATTTTTAGTTGGACCTATGCTGAGAGTGAACCCCAGCAAATAAAATATTTTTTAAAAGCGCAAGGTATTTCGAGAGGGTTGCTTGCAAAGGTAAAGTTTCAAGGTGGACATATTTCAGTAAATGGCACGACACAAAATGTGTTGTATTACTTACAACCAGATGAGGTCTTAGCTATTGAAATTCCTGATGAGAAAGAGCATGAGACTCTTCTCAGAGATGAAACCCCACTTGAAATCATATTTGAAGATGATCATTACTTGATTGTCAACAAACCCTATGATGTTGCCTCGATTCCAGCGCAATATCACCCAAATGGGACAATGGCCAATCGAGTAAAGCATTATATTTGTGAGCAAGGGTATAAGGACCAAGTTGTGCATGTTGTAACACGTCTTGACCGAGATACAACAGGATTGATGTTATTTGCTAAGCATGGTTTTGCTCATGCGATGCTAGATCAAGAATTACGAAATAAGCGTGTTGTTAAAAAATATCAAGCCCTTGTTGGAGGAGCGGTTGATAGTCTTAAAGAACATGACACGATTACATTAAAAATTGAACGTGAACCAGGTTCGATTTTGAAAAGACAGACAGGTCCGAATGGCTTAGAATCAAAAACAGAGTATTGGTTAATGGAAAAAACTAATAAAAGTGCCTTAGTAGATATTCAATTGCATACAGGAAGAACCCATCAGATTAGAGTTCATTTTGAAGCAATCGGATGTCCGTTACTGGGGGATGACATGTATCATGGTGACTTGTCACAAGGGATTGAACGACAAGCACTACATTGTGGGGAGTTAATTTTTACGCATCCTTTTACAAAAGAAGTGGTACATTGTCAATTGCCGTTAGCACCGGATATGTCAGTTGTTTATAATCAAATGGTAGAGTAAAGCACAAGGGAGAGAAGTAGGATGGATGGCCAAGGAACAATCGAAGAGCAGTATGAGTATTTATTGACCATTCTTCAAGGAGATCAATTAGTTGAATTTAGGGAGCAGTTCTTTGAGCTTCATATTTATGAGCAAGGGCAGTTTTATTTAACCCTTAATGAAGAAGAACGTCAACGTTTATACACGTATTTGTCACCAAAAGAGATGGCGGATATGTTTGATGTTATTGAAGAAGATGAAGAAGATGTTGAAGAGTATTTAAAAGAAATGAAACCAAGCTACGTGGCAGACATGTTATCTGAGATGTACACGGATAATGCAGTTGACACGCTTAATCAATTAGATAAAGCAAGTGTTTCTAAATACTTAAGTTTAATGGATTCAGAAAGTGCAAGCGAGATTAAAGAGCTACTTCATTATGAAGATGAAACAGCGGGTTCTATCATGACAACTGAATATGTTTCGATAGTTGCCAACCAAACGGTTCGTTCAGCAATGTACTTACTTAAAAATGAAGCCAAAGCAGCAGAAACGATTTATTATGTATTCGTAGTTGACAGTGAAAATACCTTGTTAGGTGTTATCTCATTGAGGGATTTAATTATTAATGAAGATGATGTCATGATTGGGGACATTATGAGTGAGCGTGTTATCTCTGTAAAAGTTGGAGATGATCAAGAAGACGTTGCCCGTACAATTCGTGACTATGATTTCTTAGCTGTACCCGTTACAGATTATGATGACCATTTAATGGGGATTGTTACCGTAGATGACATCATCGATGTTATTGATGAAGAAGCAGCTAGCGATTACTCAGGTTTAGCCGGGGTCGATGTTGAGGAATCAAGTGAGAATCCATTTAAAGCAGCATCAAAACGGTTGCCATGGTTGATTACGTTGTTATTCTTAGGGATGTCAACAGCAACTTTAATTGGTCGTTATGAGGAATTAGTAAGTGAAGCCAGCATCTTAGCTGTATTTATCTCGTTAATTACCGGAACAGCCGGTAATGCAGGGACACAGTCACTAGCCGTAGCTGTTCGTCGCCTAGCCATCCAAGATGACAAAGATAGCGGTTTTTTCCGTCTGATATTAAGTGAAGTTCTAACAGGTTTGATTACAGGAGCCATAACAGGTGTTACGATTTTCTTAGTTGTTGGGATTTGGAAACACAACTTCCCATTAGGGTTTGTTATTGGGATAGCAATGCTGTTTGCTATTACGGTTGCCAACTTAGCAGGTAGTTTAATTCCTATGGTGATGGATAAGCTAGGGTTTGATCCTGCGGTTGCCAGTGGACCGTTTATCACTACTTTAAGTGATTTAACTAGTGTCTTGATTTATTTTAATATTGCGAGCCTATTTATGGGTTACTTTGTATAAGAAAAAGCGTACTTTCCTGATTAGGAAGGCACGCTTTTTATCTTGAGTTTAAATGTCTAAAGGCACGATTTTTGTACCGTGGATTTCAGTAACGTTCAAGGCAGTTGCAACAGCCTCACAATTTTCGTGATTAATGCCGCCACCAGGTAAAATGATGACACGACCATCACTATAGTCAACTAATTTAGTAAGATGTTCAATGTTATCCATAATCGGTGTGCCAGCTTTTCCGCCATGAGTTAGAATACGTTGAACACCGTATTTAGCTAACCAATCAATAGCTTTGAACTGGTCGTCAATACTTAATTCATCGAAAGCCATATGAAAAGTAAGTTGTAGACCATCTGACAATTTGATAAATTCTAGCATCGCTTCTTCGTCAATCCAGT
This sequence comes from Vagococcus fessus, assembly GCF_003987565.1. GTDB lineage: Bacteria > Bacillota > Bacilli > Lactobacillales > Vagococcaceae > Vagococcus_D > Vagococcus_D fessus. The sequence continues at coordinate 429,180 of NZ_NGJY01000002.1, read as the reverse complement.
TGTCTTCTGTCAAACAACCGATAACGATCCCATCTGTTCCACGCTCTTTTGCCGTTGTTAAATCTTCAGCCATCATTTTTAGTTCAGTATCGTTGTAAACAAAGTTACCGCCACGAGGTCGAATGATACTCATAACTGTAATACCTTTTTCATGACAATAATCATATGTTTCAGACATAACACCTGGGCTGACCGTTGTACCACCGACAGTAAGGTTGTCACATAGTTCAATACGTTTTGCTCCATTATGGATGGCAGCGGGAATGTTTGTAAAGTTTTCTGCGCAAAATTCTTTGATTAACATAAAAAATCCTCTTTTCGTTCGTCATTAGTATTTCTGGCATAATTGTACCATATTCAGAGGTGTTATATGGTATGATTATATAGATAAAATCGGAAGGGAGCATGAGTTTATGCTGCTTAAAAAAATAGATCAAGGGAAACAATTTTTAGAAGAACACGGTGACTTATTCAGTTGCCCAAAATGTCGTAAAGCGATGATAAATAAAGATTACAGCTTAATTTGTCGTAAACAACATCGTTTTGACTTAGCAAAAAAAGGAACAATTAACTTTATTAATCATCAAATTAAAACAGACTATGACAAGGAAATGTTAAGTCATCGCCAAAAAATGATTCAAATTGGGTTATATGAGCCTCTAATCCAACGTATTTTAGAAGCAAGCCAAGACGTATCTGTAGAGAGTGTTGTTGATATTGGATGCGGAGAAGGCAGTTTTTTAAAAGAATTAACAGATAAAGGGTTAGAAGGGACTAAAATTGGTTTTGATATTTCCAAAGATGGGGTTGCGTTGGCAACAAGTCAAGATATTGATGCTTTTTGGTGTGTAGCGGATATTACAACATTGCCATTTGCGACTCATAGTATGACACATCTATTAAATATTTTTTCACCGAGTCATTACGAGGAATTTAGACGCGTCTTGAAACCTGGTGGACGCTTGATAAAAGTAGTACCTGAAGAAAATTATTTAAAAGAGATGAGAGAAGTCTTTTATCAAGACGATAAAGAAAAACAAACGTATAGTAATGAAAAAGTAGTAACGAAATTTAAAGAAGAGATGACCTTAATTTCACAAGAACGCTTAACCTACCAAGTCCCCGTTCCAACAGAACGTCAAGAAGATTTACTAGCGATGTCGCCACTAAAATGGGGAGCCTCTCCTGAGTCATTAAAGAAAGCGCAAGAAACTCCTATTGAGTTTATCACGGTAGATGTTTTAGTATTAATCGGGGAATAAAAACGTTTTCAATGGTAAAGACCTATTGCTTTTACATAGGGGCTTTGGTATAGTTGTTTTAAGATATTTTTCGATAGTTTTTATCAGAGTCCTGTTCTGATAAAAGTTAGTGAAAGATACTTCACTAACGTAGCGACTCGCAGTGAATTGACACCGAGGCGATACGTTCTTTTTTTTGTCAAAATAACGAGGCTATTATATATAGGAGGCAATACTTTGGCTAATCATATTGTATTATACGAACCAGTTATTCCCGCTAATACAGGGAATATCGCAAGAACATGTGCGGCAACAAACACACCTTTACATCTTATTGAACCACTAGGATTTTCAACAGATGACAAGCAGCTTAAACGAGCGGGCTTAGATTATTGGAATGATGTGGCCATCACTTATTATAAAGATTTAGCGGATTTTCTAGAGAAAAATCCTGACATTTCATTGCATTTGGTTACCAAATTTGGTCATGACGTCTATAGCGATGTAGATTATAATGACGGTAAGGATCATTATTTTATGTTCGGTAAAGAAACAACAGGCTTACCGGAAGACTTTATGCGTGAGAATGAAGAAAAGTGTATTCGAATTCCGATGAACGACGAACATGTTCGCTCATTAAATTTATCAAATACAGCAGCTTTGGTTGTTTATGAAGCATTACGCCAACAAAGCTTTCCTAACTTAGAATTAACACATCATTATGAAAATGATAAATTAGATTAAAAAGCAAAGAGACTAGATTATTTTCTAGTCTCTTTTTTTATCAGAATTACTTATTTTTTTAATAGTATCCGTTCTAATCTCTTCTCTTAATTCCGTTAAATAGTTAGAAAATCCTACCTTATCATCGGCGTAGACAAGATTTAAGTCAAATTCATTCTCGCTCCAAGCATCCAAGTCGGACAGATTATGTTGTATTAGGGCTTCTAGTGAGTCGAGAGCTTTATATGTTTTCGCTTCAGGAGTTTCACGTGCATTCATTTCATTAAAAAGTTGAGTTAAAGTTACATTTGTTTTTTGAGGAAGTGAATTGAGCCAGGCACTAAGCTGACGGTGTTCAATGGCTTCATGTTCTGCTGTTTTATCAAATGTCGGAATATCTCCAGTGAAACATTCACCAAGGTCATGTATAAGGCACATCTTGATGACTTTAGCCATGTCGATATCAGTGAGCTCATCTTCTAGTAATAAAGCCATAAGAGTCATCATCCAAGTATGTTCGGCGACACTTTCATGCCGACCTTGTGAGGTATAGCAGTGTCTTGTCGTGTCTTTCAAACGTTCAGCAACCTGTAGTATATCAAGCAATTCTCTGGAATTCATTATACGCCTCATTTCTTTGATCATAAGCGACATTACCTAATTAAAGAGTACTCTTTTAAAATAGTATTGTAAACGTTTTATATTTAACTTGTTATTTTGAGTAGAATTAGGCACAATAAAGGAGAGAGTAATGAGTGGAGGAGAGTGTGATATGAAAATAATCGATAAAGAAAAGTGGGATAGATTGGCTCATTTTAATGTACATTCGCAAAGGGACGTTCCGATTTATGGGATAACGGTGGACGTAGACGTTACCAATTTAAAGAAAGTGACGAAAGAAAAAGACATTTCCTTTTATTATGCGCTGGTTTACTTAGTAACCGAGAGCTTAGATAGTGTTGAAAATTTCAGATATAAAATTCAAGGAGAAGAGGTTGTCCTATATGACCGACTTATTCCTTCGTTTACAGATATGGGGAAAGGAGAGAGCTTGTATAAAGGGGTGACATTGGAAAAAGGAGAGGACGTAGTAGAGTTTTGTAGACGTGCTAAAAAGATGTCAACTGAACAAACCGAGTACTTTCCAGAGATTGATTTTCCTTTAGATCAGTTAATTCATTTTTCGATGGTCCCTTGGTTGAATTTCACTGCTTTTAAAAACCAGTTTTATATTGATAAAGACGATTCGATACCTAAAGTAACAATGGGTAAATACGTCGAGAAAGAAGGACGATTACAACTTCCTCTAAGTATAGAAGTAAATCACCGATTAGTAGATGGGTATCATTTAGGTTTATTTTATGACACGCTAGCCAAAAAAATAGCAGAATTGTAATAAAAAGAAGCTAACAAGAGTTAGCTTCTTTTTAATCGTTTAAATAGTCTTTATTAGTAAGAAGTGCTACCGTTTTATCAAAGGATGCCAGTAATGTTTCATCGGTTAATAATGACTCAGCGATACAGTCAATCAAGAAGATAAGTGATAACTGAAAATTGACAAAATATTTATTATTTAGTCGAATATCTGAAATGATTAGTTGATAGTTTGCTTCTTTGGCCAATTGACTATTAGGGTTTGAAGAAAGTGTCACCGTTGTACAATCTTTGTTTAGCAACGATTTCGCATGAATAATTTCATGTGATGTACCACTAATAGAGATGATAATGACAAGGTCATCTTCTGTTATTTGGGTAGCAGCAACAAGTAGCATATGTGGATCAGTTACTGATTTTACAAGTAAGCCCATCCGTAATAAGGTTTGCTCAAACTCACTAGCTGTACGACCAGAACTACCTAGGCCCCATATGTAGATTGTCTTTTTTGTTTTTATATCTAAAGTAAGTTGTTCTATCTTTTGTGGGTCAATCAATTCAACGGAATGTTGAATATTTTGTTTATAATAAGAAATAACTTTATCAACGACTCCACCAGCGGATGAGCTTTGGTTTACTGAGTTGGGTATAGACAATCTCAAGTCTGTAAAACCTTGGTAATTATTTTTATGACTAAAACGCGTGATAGTAGCAGTACTTACTTTACAATAGTCTGATAGTTCTTGAATAGAAAGACTTTTAACAATTTCTGGAGATTGTAATAAGGCATCTGCAATCTTTTTTTCTGATGTAGTGTAAAGTCCATAATTTTCATGTATTCTTGCATTTAATGATGGCATATAAAACGCTCCTAATTTAAATGATAGTTAATAATAGTTAGTATATCATGAAAATTAAATCTTAGTTTAAATAGGATTTAATAATATGAACTTCATCTTCGATATATTTTGGAGGGATTGGGTATTCTAAAACTACAGGGATTTCTGAGTCCAGTTGAGTTATTAAGTTTTTCCAAATGGAACTAGCATTATCAGAAAGTAAACGGCATTCTTTGTTTAAAATGTTCTTTAAATGAAAGAAGGTTATATAATTTTTCAAACGATACAGAGCTTCTTCAGGATCCTCAGAAATCCAGTGCCAATTTCCTGAATCGAAGGTATAGCCTATGGGAAGATTAGATTCTTTAATTTTCTTTAGAGAGTCTTCTATAAGATGTTGTTTACCAAAAGAGTTAGGTTGATTTTCAATAGTTAAATTAATATGTTCTGTTATTTTGATAAGTTGTGCTTTATCTTCTTTCGTTATTTCATTTAAGTCACCACAACTAACTTTAATTGAATCAAATGAAAGCTCTTGAATTTTTTTTATTTCAGAAAGTAATGATACATTTAAGATATTATTGCTGTATAGCTGTTTAGGAATAGAAAGCATGTAGACATAATTATACTTATTTAAGTAAGTTTTTATTGTGTGTAATTCATTTTTCATTTGGTGATAATCTTGAGGGAAGTACTCCATACGAAATTCAATACCGTTGATTTTTTTTAATATGGAGTTATTTAAATATTTTTTTATGCAGGTGAGTTGGCTTGCACCTTTTTTTATTTCAGATTCAAAAATAGCTGTATTTAGGATAAGTGTCATGAGAATACTCCTTTAATTTTTAGTTATAAAATATGGATACAGGGCACCCAATAAGGCGTTCTGGTTAAAGCTTGACGGTGTTGTAAATGATGTTTTTAAGAAATTAGGAGGTAGTAATACTTCTAATTCTTCTTCTAAAATAGGTATAATATAATCGTTTTGTTTTGATACACCACCACCGATAAGGATTAATGATGGATCAAATAATAAAATAATAGATGATATACCTTTAGCAATCTCATTTATCCATTGTCTTAGCTCAAAAATCATCTCTTTATTATTTTGTCGAGCTAATTCAAAAGCTTCAGGTACTGTGATATCATATTTTTCTTTTAGTTTTTTTTCTAAAGATATAGTAGAGGCTCGTTGTTCCCATGTTTTTCCAGTAGTAGAGTCAAAATTTAAATAACCAATGGAATTTTCAAAATCATTAGCCCCGTGGTAGAGTTGGTCATTAATAAAATATGCTCCACCTATACCCGTGCCGAGTGTAAGACAAAAAGTTTTATCGGGTAAAGTATTTTGAAGTGCTTCACCAAGAAGAGCGGCTTGAACATCATTTATAACATTTACTGGTAGCGAGAATTTTTTTTCAAGGTGCTCTTTTAAAGGAGTACCAATATAGTTAGGTATTAAGTCACTAGCATATCGAATACTGCCTCTTTCAGAATCAACAATCCCTGCGGTGCTGATGCCAATTGCTGTAATATGATGTACTTTTATGAGTTCTTCACAAATTTCTGAAATACTTTCCAGAATCGTTTTGGGTGTTGGGAAAACGTCATGAGTTAAAAACGTCATATCTTTAGTAATTAAAGAGTACTTTATAGTAGTTCCGCCAATATCGAATGCAAGATAAAGTTCTGTATTTGTCATATTAGATCATCCTTTCATGTAGTAATACAGTTTGATAATATCATTTATCTACAGTAGTTGTAAACGGTTACTGTAAAAAACTTTCATAAATAAAAGTATTGTGTAATTTTTTTACGTGTGATAGAATCATATTTGTAAGCGTTACCTATAGGGCGTTTTGAGGCTGGTTTTTCATCAGTGTAATCAGGTAGAAAGTAAAGGTGATAAAGATGTTAGAAGTGTCGGATGTAGAAAATAAAATAAAAAATGGTTTGATAGTTTCTTGTCAAGCTCTTGAAAATGAACCACTACACAGTCCTTATATAATGGGACGTATGGCGGTTGCTGCTGTTGAATCGGGTGCAATTGGTATCAGAGCTAATTCAGTAGTTGATATAAGAGAAATTAAATCAGTTGTTGACGTGCCTGTTATTGGTATTATGAAACAGGTTTATGAAGGAAGTACAGTGTTTATTACTCCTACATTAAAAGAAATGCGTGAGATTGCAGAAACAGGAGTTGAAGTTATAGCTTGTGATGCTACATTGAGAAAAAGACCAAATGGTGAAGATTTAAAAAAAATTATAACTACTATAAAAAATGAATATCCAAACATTTTATTAATGGCTGACTGTTCTACAGTTGAGGATGTGGAAAATGCTTGTAAAATTGGTTTTGATTTTATTGGTACGACATTACATGGATACACAGAAAATACTAAAGGGATGGACATTTCAAATAATGATTTTTCAGTTATGAAAGAAATTATTGAGGTATCAACCTTACCAGTTATAGCTGAAGGTAAAATTGATACCCCGGATAAAGCAAAAAGAGTTTTAGAATTAGGGTGTCATTCAGTAGTAGTTGGAGGAGCTATAACAAGACCACAAGAAATTACTAAAAAATTTATAGAAAAGATTGAGTCTTAAATTATTATCACTATAAAATAAAGAATATTTTTGACAAGGAGTGAATAGCTTGTTAGATAGTATGGATTATTTAGATATGAAGAAATATAAAGGTAAAGATGAGCCTCCAAGTAATTTTAAAATATTTTGGGAAGAACGGTTAAAGGAAGTTAACTCATTAGAATTATCATATAACATGGTTCTAAGAGGCATGAATATACCATTTGCAGAGTGTTATGACTTAACTTACAAAAGTATAGATGACTCAGATATTTATTCAAAAGTAATAATACCAAAGCAACGAGAAAAATGTCCTGTAATGTTTAAATTTCATGGTTATCAAGGTCGGTCATCTGATTGGTCTGAAGTATTTAAGTTCGCAGCGTCTGGAGTTGCAGTTGTAATGATGGATGTTAGAGGACAGGCAGGAAAATCTAATGATTGTGGTCATTATAAGGGCAATACGGTGAAAGGCCACATAGTTCGTGGTCTTCCAGGTGATCCTGAAGGGTTATTTTATACAAAAGTATACCAAGATATAGCCCTGTTGATTAGAATTATAAGTGAGTGCAACAAAATCGATACGTCTAATATGATGAGCTATGGTGAGTCGCAAGGGGGTGCTTTGGCACTAGTTGCAGCTGCCTTACAGCCTAAAATAAAAAAAGTATTTGCGACCTACCCATTTCTTTCTGATTTTAGAAGGGTTTTAGATTTAAAGTATGATACTGAAGCGTACGATGAACTTCATCGTTACTTTAAATTTGTTGATCCGTTTTATGATAACGAAGAGAATGTTTTTAAAAAGCTAGGATATATAGACGTAAAAAACTTTGCTTCAGATATCAATGCAGAAGTAATGATGGTTTGCGGTTTGCTTGATGATGTTTGCCCACCGTCAACTCAATACGCCATATATAATCGTCTGAATGCTAATAAAAAAATGTTAGTATTACCTGAATATGGTCACGAATCTATGAATGTAACATACCAAGATATGGTTTTTGATTGGGCTACAGGTAGTAATATAACCGGTCATAACTAAAATTATTTTTTTACCTCTTTAAGGAAGCGTTTTCTTAAAAGGGAGAACAAGTGATAAAGGAGAAAAGAGAGTGGAAAAGAAAAAGAAGAAGTTTAGAGGGATTGAAAATCCGTATTCGGGTTATTTATTTATTGCACCACAGTTATTATTATTTTTAGTATTTATCTTGTATCCAGTATTTGAAGGTTTTAGGATGAGTTTTTTCCAAAGTTCATATCAAGGTGAAACATTTGTTGGATTTGATAATTACAGACATTTAATAGCAGATCCGGTATTTTTAAAATCTATATTTAATACAGTTATTTTTGTGGTAGCTATAGTATTTTTAACAATCGCATTTGGCTTATTTGTAGCAACTGCAGTCTATGATAAAAGCTCAAAATATATATCGTTTATTAGAGGCAGTTTTTATCTACCCGTAATGGTTTCGATGGTTGTCATGAGTATGGTTTGGAATTTTCTATTAAATCCTGCCAATGGTTTAATTTCATATCTATTATCAAATATGGGAGTATCAGATGTTAATTTACTAGGGAGTAAAGTTTGGGTTATGCCTGTTATTATTTTTGTAACTTTCGTGGGAAATGTAGGTCAATCAATAATACTTTATATTGCATCTATGATTGGAATTCCTGAGGACTATTTCGAGGCAGCACAAATTGATGGTGCAACAAGATGGCAGCGTATTCGCAAAATATTAATCCCTTTAGTGAGACCAACAACACTGTATCTGACAGTTATTAATATTATTGCTGTACTTAAAATATTCGTAGTTATCCAACTGTTAACTGGTGGCGGACCAAATAATGCATCAGTAACAATGATGTATTATTTATATCAAAATGCATTCGTTTATAACAACACTGGTGTTGCTGCTGCTGTGGGTGTAATTATGTTTATTGTGGCTTTAGCATTATCAATGCCACAGTTCAAAACATTCGGAAAAGAAAAATAGGAGGATTGTTCATGAAACTTTTTAAAAGATTAGCTAAAATGGAAAAGGCTGACTTAATTGTTAATATCATTGTAACGCTATTAGCTATTTGTAGTTTACTACCGTTGTTTTGGTTAATTACCAATTCATTGAAATCGTCAACTGATATTTATAAAATGCCCCCAGACATCTTACCTAAAAGCTTATATTTAGATAACTACAAAGAGTTGTTTAAAAATCAACCAGCTTTAAGATGGACCTTTAATAGTTTCTTTGTATCATTTGTAACAACAGCTTTGACTGTTATTTTTTCTTCATTAGCAGCTTATGGCTTTGCTAAATTGAAGTTTAAAGGTAAAAACATTCTCTTTTCATTATTTATAGCATCATTAATGATACCTAAAGAAACATTTATAGTCCCTCTTTTTAAATTGGTTGTAGCATTTGATTGGGTTGATAGTTATCAAGCGTTGATTATTCCTAACTTGGCAACATGTTTTGGAGTATTTATGCTTAAATCGTTCTTTGAATCAATTCCAGATTCAATCAGAGAATCTGCTAAATTAGATGGTGCAAGTGAATGGACTATTTTTTGGAAATTGATGTTACCTATCGCTAAACCAGGAATTGGTGCGTTATTCATATTGAACTTTGTAACATTCTGGAATGATTATCTATGGCAATTGTTAATGGCCAGAAGTAAAGAAATGAATACATTGACAGTCGGCGTCGCTGGTTTAATGCAAGAAATTAATCCAAATATGGGATTAAAAGTTGCAGGAGCTGCGGTTGCTGCATTACCAATGATTGTTATTTTTATTATGTTCCAAAAATATTTCACTAAAGGAATTACAGCGGGAGCTGTTAAAGAATAAAAAATAGGAGTGATACAGATGAAAAAGTTGAACAAGATTATGTTAGGCAGTATGGCAGTTTTGGCATCGGTTGTTGTTTTATCTGGGTGTGGTAAAGGGAAAGAGGAAGCTTCAGGATCTAAATCAGACAAAGTAACCTTAGATATGTGGCTAACCCCTCAATGGAAAGGTATCTTTGATGATAAAGAAGAAGGTGCTGATTATGATAGTTTCTTTAAAGAGGCAGCTAAACGTTTTGAAGAAAAAAATCCAGGTGTAAAAATTAATGTTCAAGTTATTCCAGGAGAACAACGTGCGGATAAATTGAGTGTTGCTGTTCAAACTAAACAACTACCTGATATGTTCTTTGATTCAAGTTTTGCTTTGAGTGAATACGCTCATATGGGAATCTTAGCACCTCTAGATGATATTGTTGATGATGAAACGAAAAAGGATATTCCAGAATCAATTTGGGAAAATGTTCAAATTAAAGATAAAACTTATTTCTATCCATTTGCGCATAATCCAGGAACATTATCATATAATGCTGATATGTTTAAAGAAGCTGGTTTAGACAAATATATTGGAGGAGAACATGAAATAGTGAATTGGTCTCCAGAGGATTTAAAAACTATTGCAAAAACAATCAAAGATAAACAAAAAGATGTTGCGCCTTTTGGCTTATTTGCTAAAAATAATCAAGGGGATACTTGGAATATGTCGTATCTAAGAATGTTCGGTAATGAATTCTTTGATAAAAACGGCAAAATTGTTGTTAACGAAGAAAGTGGAGAAAAAGCTCTAAAATTTATCGATGATATGAGAAAAGATGGGCTAACAACCTCAGGTGCAGAGTCACTATCAAGTAATGATGTAAACGCTATGTTCCAAAACAAACAAACAGCAATCAACTTTACAAATAGCGTACTATTTAATGGTATTCAAAAGGATATGGAAAGCGGTAAAGTAGAGAAGTTTGACATGCGTTTAGCAAATATTCCAGGTGAAAAGAAACCTGTTTCATTTACATATGTAACAAGCTCCGTAGTATTTGATTCAGGTGATTCAGAGCGTGTAAAAGCTGCAAAAGATTTTGTTAAGTTTTATTCTACAGATAAAGAATTAGTAAAAGCTTCAAAAAATGCCTTACCAGTTAGAGATTCTGTAGCAAAAGAGTTTGAAAATGAAATGCCTTACCTTAAAGCATATACTGAGAACTCAGAAAATATAATCAATTTTTCAAATAATACACCAGGTTATGTAGAATTACGTAACGTGTTTTTCCCAGAACTACAAGCAGTGTACACAAATGATAAATCAGCAAAAGAGGCATTAGACTCATTCGCTGAAAATGGTAACCGAATTATTGAAGAGAATAAAAAGAAATCACTATTGTTAAATAAATAAAAACCACTAGGAGTGTTATATTATGAAAAACTTAGATAAATACAAAGGTATTATTCCAGCATTTTACGCATGTTACGATGACGAAGGTAACATTAGCCCAGAACGTATTCAAAAATTAGCATTACATTATTTAGAAAAAGGTGTTAAAGGGTTATATGTTGGCGGTAGTTCAGGTGAGTGTATCTATCAAACCGTTGAAGAACGTAAATTAGTATTAGAAAACGTGATGAAAGCAGTCGGCGGAAAAATGACAATTATTGCTCATATCGCTGCCCCATCTACACGTGATAGCGTTGAATTAGCTAAGCATGCTGAAAGTTTAGGCGTAGATGCTTTAGCAGCTATCCCACCAATTTACTTTGTACTTCCAGAAGCATCAATTGAAGCGTACTGGACAAGTATGATTGAAGCTACATCATTAGACTTCATTATTTACAACATTCCGCAAACAACAGGCTATGCATTATCTGTTGATTTATTCAAAAAAATGATGGAAAAAGATCAAGTTATTGGTGTTAAAAATTCATCTATGCCAGTAATGGATATCAATGTCTTCAAACTTAATTCAGAAAAAGAATCAATCATCTTTAATGGTCCAGATGAGCAATTCGTTGGTGGCCGTGTAATGGGTGCTGATGCAGGTATTGGTGGCACATATGGTGTGATGCCAGAATTATTCCTAGAAGCTGATAAATGCATTAAAGAGAAAAACATGGAAAAAGCATTTGAAATTCAAACAGCGATCAATGAAATTATTTTCAAAATGTTATCATATGGTGGAAACTTATATGATGTAATGAAACTTATTTTAGGTATGAATGGTGTAGAAGTAGGACGCGTACGTGGGCCATTATCACCAGTTGCGAAAGAACGTGAAGAAAGCGTAGTAGAAGCTAAAGAAATGATCGACGCTGCTATCTCAAAATTTTGTTAATTAGTGTTTAAACAAAAAAGAAGCTAACGAAAGTTAGTTTCTTTTTTATTTCTAACAACTCTCTATAATTAAGACTAGTTTACGTCTTTTTTTCTTGTTATTATAGATAGGAGATACTATGATAGTAAGATAGTAATTGGACAAATAAAGGAGGAAATGAAATGATAGATACGCTCGGAGATACTGAATTTAACCACCAAGAGAATTATGTTGTAGGTAAAGTCGCAGCGATCTTCTTTCAGAATCCTAGCAACTTTTATAAAGTAATGCTTATTAAGGTTGTAGATACAAATACATCATTCGAAGAGAGTGAGATAGTTGTTACAGGTAGTTTTGGCCAAATCCAAGAAGAAGAGAGTTACCGTTTTGTGGGTAAGTTGGTTGACCATGCTAAGTATGGTCAACAATTCCAAGTTGATAATTATCAACAAGAAAAACCGACATCTGGTAGTGGCTTAATTGCTTATTTATCGGGAAGTAAATTCCCGGGTATTGGGAAAAAGACGGCTGAAAATATGGTTGATTTACTAGGTGACAACGTGATTGACATTATTTTAGATGACCCGAAACGCTTAGAAGAAGTGACGTCATTAACAAAGAGTAAGCGGGAGATGATTTTAGAAACACTTCGTTTGAATTATGGGATGGAGCAAATCGTTATTGGTTTAAACCAGTATGGTTTTGGGAGTCAATTGGCGATGGCAATCTATCAAACCTATCAAGAGGAAACATTGAATGTGATTCAAGAAAATCCTTATCAGTTGACGGAAGACATTGAAGGGATTGGATTTAAAAAAGCAGATGCTATTGCGGAACAACTGGGTTACGCAGCTGATTCACCAAAACGCATCAGAGCAGCGATTACTCATGAACTGTTGAGTAGTTGTTTAGAGACAGGTGACACTTATATTGACGCTGAAGTATTATTAAAAAAAGCAATACGTACGCTAGAGATGAGTCGATCTTTTACAATTGCTCCTGATTTAGTAGCGCAAGAGATTATCGCTGCTGTGTCTGAAGGAAAGATGCAACAAGAAGGGACACACTTGTATGAGAACACACTATTCTTTTCAGAATGGGGTGTGGGGACGGCTATTCAACGATTATTAAGTCGTAAGAAGACTATTAAATATAACGATGATGATGTTACCTCTAATTTAGAAATGATTGAGAAGAACTTTGACATTAGTTACGGTGATTCTCAAATAAAAGCCATAAAAGAAGCAATCAAATCCCCATTGTTTATTCTAACGGGGGGACCAGGGACGGGTAAGACAACTGTTATTAACGGGATTGTGAACCTATTTGCGGAATTAAACGGGTTATCGCTAGATATTGATGATTATAAAAATGATATTTTTCCAATCTTACTTGCAGCACCAACGGGTCGAGCTGCTAAAAGGATGAATGAAACAACTGGTTTACCAGCAAGCACTATCCACCGTTTACTAGGTTTAAATGGGCGAGAAAAAAATGCTAGTCTAAGTGCGAAGGAATTAGAAGGTGGACTTTTAATTGTGGATGAGATGTCAATGGTTGACACGTGGTTGGCAAATACTTTATTAAAAGCAATACCAACTAATATGCAAGTTATTTTTGTAGGAGATAAAGACCAGTTGCCTTCTGTTGGTCCGGGTCAAGTGTTACATGATTTATTAGCAATTGAAGATATTCCAAGTTGTGAGTTGATTGACATCTACCGTCAAGAAAATGAGTCTAGTATTATTCCACTAGCACATGATATTAAAGATGGTAGGTTGCCAGTTGATTTTGCTCAAAATAAAAGTGACCGTTCATTTATAAGAGCAAGTGCTTATCAGATTGAAGAAGTGATTAGACAAGTAGTAACGAAGGCACAAGCCAAAGGTTTTACACCGACGGATATCCAAGTGCTTGCACCGATGTATCGAGGGGTTGCGGGGATTGATAATATTAATAATATGATGCAAGAGATTTTTAACCCGAACGAAACAGGTCAACGCAAGGAAGTAAAATGGAATGATAAAGTATTCCGCATAGGAGATAAGGTTCTTCATTTGGTCAATAGTCCAGAGTCAAATGTATTTAATGGTGATATGGGGAAAATTGTCGGGATTACTTTGGCGAAAGAATCAGATGATAAAGTTGATGAATTGACTATCGAATTTGATAGTAATGAGGTAACATATAAACGTAATGAGTGGAACAAAATTACACTATCGTACTGTTGTTCTATTCATAAATCTCAGGGTAGTGAGTTTAAAATGGTCATCTTACCTATGGTGAAGCAGTATCAACGTATGTTACAGCGTAATCTCTTTTATACAGGTTTGACGCGAAGTAAGGACTTACTTATTTTAGTTGGGGAACCAGAAGCGTTTGAACGATGTGTTCAAAATGAAGGTGACAACCGTCAGACAACCTTGCAAGAACGTATTATTTCTGCCGGGGATATATCGCTTACCGTTAGAACCCAACTTGAAGCATATGAGTCTGGTTTACTGGCAGAAGCAACTGAGGATATTGATGGCGGATTAGGTTCATATGATCCGATTCCGAAAGAAAAGCTAAAAGAACTGAAAGCTAAAGAATTAAAAAAAGAAAACGAAGTGGTAACTCGAGATGAAAAGCAAGTCAAAGAAGTCTCATTATTTGATGAAGTCATAGAGGATAAAGCTGTCATTTCAGAGCCTACTGAACCTGTTTCACTTGATTCTAAAGTGGAGATTTCAATCCAAGCAGGTAATGTTGATCCGATGATTGGAATGGAAAATGTAACACCTTATGATTTCATGTAAAAAATAACCTAATGCTATATTAGCATTAGGTTATTTTTATAGCCAAAAGAGACGTTTCTGGGTAGTAAAGGTAATATCAAATGGCTGATAACCCATTTCTTCACCATCAACTTGACCGTATTGTAAAGTTTTACTGATAAGTCTAGCCTCAGTTGTATGGTATTGATGCAAGTATTTAGAAGAAAGATGCTTTCTTCTAAGGAGTTGTGTAATCAAGCGAGCCAGTTTAGGAAATGCAATACGTTCGACTATCATGATGGTCATATCTTCTTTTTTAGGGTCAGCTAAGGGAGCAAGAGCAACACCTCCACCAAAATAAGGGTGGTTGGTTGTCGTACATAAAAAAGTGTTTTTGAATTCAGTGGTTTCATCATCAGTTATAAGTGTTAAAGGAAATCCTTTTTGTTTAAAAACGACACTAGTAGCAGCTGTTAGATAACTAAGTGAACCAAGTTTCAGTTTATTTAGTTGCTTCTTTGCAGTAGAATGATTAGCGGTTGCAACAATATTAGCATCAACACCAATTCCAATGTTATTAGAACAATAGTTTATATCACCAGTATTATTATCTTTATAGCAAAGAGTGTTATAAAAATCAGGTTCTTTGATACGTAAAAGGTGTTCAAGTGCTTCAATTGGTTTACGCTCTAAGTTGACACCACGAGCAAAATCATTACCAGAACCACAAGGAATATAGCCAATCGGGATATTCGAATGTGCTGCTAAAGCGTTAATAACTTCATGTAGTGTGCCATCTCCACCTAAAACAACAAGTAGTGGATAAGTTTTACTCTCTTCAGTAAGCGAGCTACTCCAGGATCTAAGAGTTGTAGAGAGGAGTTTTTTAGCAATCTCTATAGCATGTCCATGGTAGTTTGATGTATAGGTATCATAAGAAATATTATGAGTTGTGAGATAATTTTTAATTTGTTCAGCAGCTTTTTTACCAGAACCGCTGCCAGCTTTTTCGTTGATAAGTAAATGCAAGTATAAGTCTGTCATAAAAAACTCCCTTCATAGACGTTTATTATATCAAAAAAATGCGTGAGTTGTGAGTGAAGTTTTAATAAAATAAATTTGTTTAAAAGTTGGGTTGTAAGTTCAGACGTGTTAGCCTATAATGGAAAGCGGTTGCTTTGTTGAGGGGAGCAACCATAGGACAATGACCTCGACGCGGTTCATCAACCATCCCGCGTAATCAAAACTAGGAGGAGGAAAAGTAAATGACAACAACTAATAAAACGAAGTTCCTTGTAATCAATGGTGTGATTGCGGCAATGTATGTGGCGCTTTCAGTCCTATCACCTTTTTCTCAAGGTATCATTCAATTCAGAGTATCTGAAAGTTTAAACCATTTAGTCGTTTTTAATAAAAAACTAATGTGGGGTGTTGTAGGGGGCGTTGTTCTTTATAACTTATTATTTTCAGAACTTGTTTGGTTAGATGTTTTGTTCGGTGGCGGTCAAACCTTTATTGCACTTGGTTTAACGGCATTACTAACAAGATATGTTCCCAATATGCTGATGCGTATGATTTTGAATATCGTGTTCTTTACCATTAGTATGGTATTAATTGCCATTATGATTATCATTACTGCTGACGTACCAATCCCATTTTGGGCAACTTACGGTAGTCTTGCATTAAGTGAGTTAATTATTATGACGATTTCAGCACCGGTTATGTATGCAATCAACAAGTCTTTAAAGTTTGATAAAATGTAAAAAAAGCCAACACCCTTGATTAAGGATGTTGGCTTTTTGAGTGTTTTACATTTCTTCAGGTGCTTCTAAACCTAATAGACGTAAATCTTCTTTTAATACAACTTTAACAGCATGAACTAAAGCTAGACGTGCTTGTTGTTCGCTGTCATCATTGACAATTTTAGTGTGTGCATAATATTTATTGAAAGATTGAGCTAATTGAATCGCATGTTTAGCAATAACAGATGGCTCATATTTTTCAGAAGCACGGACAACTGTAGCAGGAAAAGCTTGAAGTAATTTAATAACTTCCCAACTTTCAGTATCGCCAAGAGAGTAATCAGCATCTTCTTGAGCTTCGAAGTTAGTTTTACGTAAAATAGAAGCACAACGAGTGTGAGTGTATTGTACGTAAGGTCCTGTTTCACCTTCGAATCGAACAACTTCTTCTAACGAGAAGTCAAAGTTATTTAGACGATCATTTTTAAGGTCGTGGAAGATAACAGCGCCAACTCCAACTTGATGAGCCACTTGATCTTTGTTAGCAAGATCAGGATTTTTAGCTTCGATTTGTGCCTTAGCTAAGTTGATTGCTTCATTAAGTACTTCTTCAAGTAAGACGATTTTACCTTTACGAGTTGATAATTTTTTACCATCTTTTGTGATTAAGCCGAAAGGTACGTGATGGATATCATTAGCCCAATCAAAACCTAATTCATTTAAGACTGCTTTTAATTGTTTAAAGTGAATAGATTGTTCATTCCCTACAACGTAGATAGATTGTGCGAAGTCGTAGTTTTCTTTACGGTAGAACGCAGCAGCTAAGTCACGTGTCATGTATAAAGTAGCACCATCAGACTTGCGGATAAGAGCAGGATTTAAGTCATATTTTTCTAAATCAACAATATCAGCACCTTGGCTTGATACTAATAGATTTTTTTCTTGTAAGACATCAATTACAGGTTGCATTTTATCGTTATAGAAAGCTTCACCGTTTAATGAATCAAATGTAATACCTAATAAGTCATAAACATGTTGGAATTCTTTTAATGATTCTTCACGGAACCATGTCCATAAGTTTGTAGCTTCTTCATCGCCATCTTCTAATTTCTTGAACCAAGCACGACCTTCATCTTCTAAACTAGAATCAGTTTCAGCATCTTCATGGAATTTTACATATAAACGCAAAAGTTCTTGAATAGGAGCAGCTTTAACAGCTTCTTCCGAACCCCATTTTTTATAAGCAACCATTAATTTACCAAATTGAGTTCCCCAATCACCTAAGTGATTGATACGGATTGACTCATAGCCAATTTTATCCATAATTTTCGCTAATGAATTCCCAATAACTGTTGAACGTAAGTGTCCCATTGACATTGGTTTAGCAATATTTGGTGAAGACATATCGATAGGGACTTTACGTCCTTCACCGATTGTTGTGTTACCGTAGTTAGCATCTTCTTTTACGATAGCTTGTAAAGTGTCGTTACTTACAAGACGTTTGTCTAAGAAGAAGTTGATATATGGTCCGACTACTTCAACTTTTTCAAATGCTTCAGTAGGGATGTTTTCTACGATTTCTACGGCAATAGCTTGAGGAGCTTTACGCATCACTTTAGCTAATGAGAAAACGGGAAAAGCCACATCCCCATGTTGGGCTGTTTTTGGGTTTTCTAATAAATTTAAAATGTCATCTACTGAAAGATGTTCGGATAGTGCTTGATTAAGGGCTGTTGCTACAACATTTCTTTCATTCATAATAGTAATCCTCCAATTAGTTTCTTCTGTAAACAATCTTCTGATAATAAAAAGCAGAATAAATGGACAGTCTACGAGATATATGTGGCTAATTATATCAAAAAAACAAGTGAAATACTATCAAAATTAAAGAATAGTCAGTGCATAAAAATTAATAAAATTAAGTATTTACACATAAATTATACATAATATTCAAAAAAATTGGTATACTATAAGCAAAGAACAAGGGATGAGGAGGAGACTATGAAGAAGAGCAGCCGCCAAGGAATTATAAAAAAAATCATTCAAGAGCAAGATATTGAGACACAGGAAGACTTACTGGAAGCTTTAATTAGTGAAGGTGTTCAAGCAACACAAGCTACTATCTCTAGAGATATTCGTGAATTGGGCATTGTAAAAGGAAGAAATTCGGAAGGTCGTACGAAATATGTGGTGAACACACAGGTGATTAATGATGGTGAAGAACGCTTGAAAGAAGTTGTTGAAGAGTCAGTTAAATCAATTAGCCAGGTACAATTTATGGTAGTCGTTCAAACTTATTTAGGAGCAGCAAATATCATTGGCGCTATTATAGATGATTTAGGATTAGAAAACGTTGCAGGTACATTGGCAGGAGCTAATACATTATCTATTATCACTACAAGTAATGAGGCTGCGGCAGAACTAGAAAAACAATTACAAGAGTATTTAAAATAAAAAAATCCCTTTCTCATTAGTTGAGAAGGGGATTTTTATTTATTAAGCCCACAATGAAGGTAAGGCTTGAACGGTAATGGCTTCTTGAGTTAGAGGATGTACTAGACTCAATTCATAAGCGTGTAGCATCAAGCGTGCGGCTCTATCTGGTTGTGGATGATAAAGTGGGTCACCCATGATAGGATGTCCCATGCTCGCTAAATGGACGCGTATTTGGTGAGTACGTCCAGTTTCTAATACGCAGTAGACATAAGAACAGTTTTCTCCAATATGGTCACATGTCACATGAGTGATAGCTTCTTGACCTGCTACATCAGAGACCATACGTTTACGACTATCATGTCTGTCTTTTGTAATACGTTTGTTGATGGTCATTTCTTTTTGTGTGATGGCACGACTAGCTACAGCTTGGTATGTACGTTTGATAGCTTTAGCTTCAAGCATACGACTTAAGATAGGAAGAATAAAGGGATTTTTAGCAAATAAAATCGCCCCACTTGTATCTCTATCTAAACGGTGAACAACATAAGGAATCGTATCAGTTTGAGCTAAGTAAGCTGCAACATGGTTGAGAAGTGTGCCTTCTTCGCCAGGGTCATTTGGATGAGTTTTCATGCCAACAGGTTTGTTAACAATAAGAAGGTGCTCATCTTCAAATAGAGGCGTGATTAATCCAGCATCACCGTGTTCAATTGAAGGTGTTGGGTAATTCCCATCATCAAAGGTTAAGCTGATTTTATCGCCACCAGTAGCGGTTTCGTGAAATTTCACTGTTTGATCGTTTACAGCAACATTTTGACCCGTACGCAAGAAATGACGTACTTTCTTTGGTACAAGCCATTGTTTTTCTAAAAGGGTGCTAACTTCTGTTTCTTTAAAATCACTTGGTAGTGTTATTTCAATTTTCATATAGGTCTCCATTATCTATTATCTATTTAAAGTCATAAAATTTACATAATTCTTAAGTATTGTATCATATAAATGAAATAACTTCATGATATGATAAACCTTATAATCAATAAACATCAGACTTTGGACTTAGGGTGTTTTAATGGTTCTGTGATAGAATAACAATAGGATGTAAGATTATAAATCCGACTAATAGAGGTGATGACATGGACTTTCAAAAAATAAAATCAATAGTAGGAACAAAAATAAAAACATTTTGGGCGTGGTTAAAGCCACATCTACAGACATTCCATCAATTTAGGAAGCGAATATGGAAGAAGTATCAAATCAATAAAATTTTAATTTTAATCGTGCTACTTATTTCATTAGGAACAAGTATTTACATGTTCTATTTGGCTAAAAGTGCGAATGTCGAGACGTTAAAGGCGAGTCTTGCACAAGTGACAACATTTTACGATAAGAATGATGAAGAGGCAGGAAATGGTTATGGTCAAAAAGGAACATTTGTTGATTTAAAAGAAATTTCACCAAACATAACAAATGCCTTACTTTCAACCGAGGATAAACGTTTCTATGAACATAAGGGATTTGATGTACGCGGGATTGCTCGTGCGGCAGTAGGTATTGTAACGAGTGGCCGTGTAACTGGTGGTGGGAGTACACTTACGCAACAACTTGCTAAAAATGCGTACCTAACATTAGATCAAACTTTAAATCGTAAAGCGAAAGAGTTATTCTTGGCGATTGAAATTGAGAAAAATTACTCTAAGGATGAAATATTAGAGATGTATTTAAATCACGCTTACTTTGCAAATAATGTGTGGGGTGTAGAAGATGCTTCTCATAAGTATTTTGGTAAAAGTGCAAAAGAAGTAACCATTGATGAAGCAGCAGTACTTGTCGGCATGTTAAAAGGACCATCGCTGTATAACCCGATTGACAACCATGAAAATGCAGTAAATCGAAGAGACACTGTGTTAGAGTTAATGGTAGCAAATGGCAAGTTGGATAGAGAGACAGCAGACAAGTTAGAAGCAGATGAACTTTATATAACAGATGACTATTGGGATACTAAAAAAGGCTACCAATACATGGATTACTTTGATGCAGTAGTCAATGAAGCAAGTAAAAAATATAAAATAAAAGATGATGAATTACTAACAAAAGGCTACAAGATTTATACAACTTTAGATCAACAATCACAGGTTGACATGGATGAAACCTTTAAACGTGATGAGTTGTTCCCACCAGATGCTAGTGATGGTGAAAAAGTTCAAGGTGCTTCAATTGCAATCAACCCTAAAACAGGAGGGGTTGAAGCTGTAATAGGTGGACGTGGTGAACGTACAAGTCGCGGTTTAAATCGTGCGACTCAATCATCATTGTCACCAGGCTCAACAATGAAGCCGCTGGCAGTATACACAACAGCTTTAGAAAATGGTTACAAACCAACAGATATGTTGCAAGATAAAAAATTAGATTTTTATGATGTTGAAAATTACGATCGTGTTTTCCGTGATGAAGTGACCATGTATCAAGCCGTAATTCAAAGTTTAAATGCACCAGCAGTGTGGTTGTTTGATAAGGTTGGCATGGACAACGGCATGAATAAAGTAGAAAAATTTGGCATTGATTTAGATAAAAAAGACCGTTACCCTGGTCTAGTGCTAGGTGGTATGACTAAAGGGACAACCCCTATGAAGATGGCAAGTGCTTATACTGTATTTGCTAATAATGGGAAACGTAAAGAGCCACACTTTATTCGTAAGATTGTAGATGCAACAGGTGCGGTCATTGTTGACAACGAAGAAGCAAAATCAAAACAAGTAACGACACCTGAAGTTTCGAAAAAAATGACAAGTATGTTAATGGGCGTCTTTTCTGAGGGAACAGGTGCTCCTGCAAAACCTGATGGTTACGTGATGGCAGGGAAAACTGGAACAACCGAAAGTGTCAACGTTGACGAACAATCAAAAGATCAGTGGATTATCGGTTACACACCAGATGTTGTTATAGCAACATGGATTGGTTTTGATGAAAGTAGTGACATTCATTACTTAGAAGGTTCAAGTACTCAAGGGATTTCTCCAATATTTAAAGATCAAGCTAATCGAATATTATCACATTCACCGGGAACATCATTTGATGTTGAAAATGAAAACGATGGGTCAATCAATGTAAAAGAAGCGAAAGAACAAGCCTCTAAAATTGGATCTCAAGTTAAAGATGGCTTATCTAAATTTGGTTCTAAAGTCAAAGAAGGTGCTGATTATTGGGGGGATCAAATCGGTGATGGTATGAGGAGCGTTAAGGATTCATTAGGTGCCCTTTGGGGAAAAGTGAGTCAATAAGTATTTGAGGTAGAAAATTAGTAAAAAACAAGGTAGAATGTTATACTGTATAGGACTTTAAAAAGAGAGAGGAAGTTAGTTATGACTGTTAATATTTATGATAGTGCGAACCAAATTGAAAAAGAAATCCGTGAATTACCAGAATTTTTAGCTTTAAGAGAAGCATTTGAAGGTGTTAAAGCTGACGAAGCAACTTTTAAATTATTTAAAGAATTCCAAACATTACAAATGGAATTACAACAAAAACAAATGCAAGGTCAAGAGTTCTCTGAAGACGATGCTAAATTAGCTCAAGAACTAGCTGAAAAAGTTCAAGAGTCTGACTTAATCAACGAATTAATGACAAAAGAACAAGGGTTCAGCATGATTATTAATGATTTAAATCGTGTCATTATGAAACCTATCCAAGAATTATACGCTGAAGTTTAAAACTTTCTCGAAGGCTCCCTGTAAAAGGTGGAGTCCTTCGTTTTTTTTTGTTAAAATAAGAACATACATTTGGTAGTTGGAAAGGAGGCGGTAGCATGAAAATCTTACATGTTGCAGATTTGCATATGGATCAGGCATTTGAAGGACTTGGGAAGTTACCAAGAAAAGTTAGGGAGAAATTAGCAAATGAGAACCTGAATGCTTGGAAAAATACAGTTGCTTTAGCTATAGAGAAAGACGTTGATTTAGTTGTAATAGTAGGTGACACCTTTCATCAATCCGTAATATCAGTTAACAGTCAGCATCACTTCATCAACGGTCTAAAAAGATTGGAACAATACGATATTCCAACTGTTCTTACGTTTGGTAATCATGATTATTACGCTCCTGAAAAGTATTGGTTTGACTTTCCGAATAATGTTCATATCATAATTAGTGAGGAAATTGAAACAGTTGACGTACGTCTAAAAACAGGTGAGTTAGTTTCTGTGAGTGGTTTTTCTTACCAATCAAAGTGGTTGTCGGACAATAAGGGAAAAAAATTCCCTGTAAAGAGTATAGATAGCACGTATCACATTGGTTTATATCATGGTCAACTTCAATCTGGAAATGTTGATACAGATAGATATGCACCGTTTAACTTAGCAGAATTAAAAGAAAAAGGTTATGACTATTGGGCGTTAGGTCACATTCATCAACCTCAATTTATAAGTGAGGAACCATTGATGGTTTACCCCGGATCGCCAATAGGACATACTAGAAAAGAAATAAACAGTCGAGGTGTAGTAATAGTTGGGATGACTGGAAAAGAGGTTTCGCTAGAGTGGTTACCAGTTGCTAAAATTGCTTGGCAGAAAGTTAGCATCAGCTTGAAATATGCAAGAACGCTAAGTGAGTGTTTAGTTGAGACAGAGGAACAATTTAACAACGTGAGTTGGAAAGGTGAGAATATAACCTTCGCACTCCTTGAATGGTGTGATATCCCTGAACAATTACGTCAGGAAATTAGCAAAGAGTTAGAGCAACTAGAAGTGTTAAGTTATTTACAAGAGCAATTATATAAGTTATCTAACGAACAAGTATGGCTTGTTAGCCTATCCCAAGAAACATTAATAGATAGGTTGACACTTCCATTAGGATTATCAGCACAAGCTATACAAGATGAAATTGTAGCATTCAATACAGAAGAGAAGTTTAATCAGACCGTGTTAGATTTATTAAAACAACCAGAGCTAAGACAAATTTTAGAGCAAGATAGTCGCTTTAAAGAAGCCGTTTTTTATGAAACTTATCAACAATTATTAAACGATTTAGGTGGAAGAGGTGCTGCTAAATATGAGAATTAGACGATTAGAAATAGTAGCCTTTGGACATTGGCGCAATAAAACCGTAACTATTTCACCAGACATGATGGTACTATACGGAGATAATGAAGCTGGTAAATCCACTCTGTATCACTTTATAAGAACCATGTTATTTGGCTTTTCTACACGTAATAAAAAGACTCAACTATACAAGCCTCATGATACCGATCAATTTGGAGGACGTTTATGGCTGACAGTGCCAGGGTATGGTGATGTGAAAATAGAACGATTTGAAGGAAGCCATAAAGGGAAAGCTAAGGTTTATTTTGAAGAAGGGATAGAGGGAGATGACCAAACGTTAAAAGAGTTACTTGCCCCTTTGACTTCAACATTATTTGATGAAATTTATAGCCTAGATCCTGAACAACTTTTTCAGTACAAAGGTCTTTCAGAAGAAGCCCTGCAACGGTCTCTACTTTCTATAGGTGCAACTGGGAGTCATCGCTTGATGCAACTAGCAGACGACTATAATAAAGAACGTCAAAAACTTTATAAAGTAAAAGGACGAGTACCAGAGCTTAATCAACAACTCGAAACATATCGAGACTTGAAACGATTGATTGCTCAGAAAGAAGCGAATGAAAAAAACTACCGTACACTGCTTACTAGTGAGAAACAAGCAACTAAAGAACTTCAAGAAAATCAAAAGAAGTGTCAATCTGTTGACGAAAGCCGACAACTTATTTCCAAACAAATAAAATCATACGATTTATATAAGGAATACCAAAGCCTTTTAAAGGATAAACTGCTGATGGGGTTTGATTTTGAAGAGTCTAAAAAGAAAGACCTTCAAGAGTTGTTAGTGAGATATGAGTATCTTCAAGATCAAAAAGAAACCTATCAATCAGCTCAGTTGGCATTGATCAATCAAGCAACAGTGTCACCAGCTGTAACGTTTTATATAGCAAATGAATCGGAATTAGAAGAAGCGAGTTTGCACTTTTCAGAGGTAGAGCAGGTTTTATTAAAAGAGTCGTGGATACGTGAAACTATTACAGAATTGGAACATGATTTGAAGCAAGTAACCGAAAAGTTAAATCAAACGGTAACTATAAACCATGCAGGAACATCGCGCCTTAAAATAACTGAAGATGCTCAAAAAGAAATTGAGCGTGTAGCGGAGCAAGAGCATGATTACGAAAAACTAGAAGTAGAATGGATACAAGCTGTTCAAGAAGAGCGTTCTAAAGAAAATTATTACCTAGCTCATTTGGAAAGTGAAAAAGCTCAGTTGCTAAAATGGTTGGTTGCTCCAATAGGAATACTAGGTATTGGGTTCTTACTCTTAATACTTTCTTACGCCAGTGTAGGGGTTTTTTTTGTACTGTTAGGTATAGTAACAATTGGGTTATGGTCATGGCGCTTTATGACAACTAAACAGTTACTAGCAGTTTCAAAAAAACGACAACTTAAAGAAGTGCTTCCGGAAGAATTAGTTAAAAGAAAAGAAAATCTTGAACAAATAAAGCAAGTACTTCTATATGAGAAGGAACAAGTTGCAAGGAAATATAACCTGAACGTCGATCAACCTGCAGAGAATTGGTGTAATGCTATTCCTTTACTTGTGCAAGAAGAAACTCTTATTCAAAGAATAGAAGACCAACAGATAGAGCTAGCCTCACTTGATGATCAATTTACACGATATCAAGAGAGAATGTCTTTCATGAAAGAATGGTTGCCACCTCATAAGTTCAGTAAAGAGAAGTGGTTGAGTGAGTTGCAACGATTTTATAATGAAGTAGGAGATAAGGCAAAACAACAACTTGAGTTAACCCAAACAGGTGAATCAGTTCATCAGGGGCTGACATTAGCAGAGCTAACCCAGCGTGAAACTGAACTTAAGCAAAACATGTTAGCATTGTCAGATGGACAGCTAAGAACCATAGAAGATGTCAAATTATGGTTAGCGGAATCAGAAGAGAAAAAAGAGAATGACAATCGATTATATTATCTAGAACAACAACTGTCAGGACTTTATGTTGGTGAAATAAACTATTCAGAAGAGAAGCTTAAAGAGAGCTATAGCAAATTGTCACAAGAGTTGGAACAATTGAAATTAGAACAAACGATGCTATCTAATAAGTTGCAGGAATATCGTTTTGATTTAAAACAACAAGAATCAGATGGTAGCTTAGCAGTCCTTTACCAAGAACAATCTGAGTTAGAGTCTGAGTTGACTAGACTGAGTGAACAATGGTCTACCTATAAACTTGGAGAAGAAGTTGTCACACAGTTATTAGAGCGTTTGACATCAGAACGACTAGGGAATTTGTTGGAATATGTTTCAGATATATTATCTGAATTAACAGATGAAAGATATGTGACATGCCTTTTGTCAGAAGGTCATTTAGTTATTTGTAATCAAGAGGGAGTATGTTATCATTTAGATGAATTATCAACAGGGACACGTGATCAGTTGATATTATCAGTAAGATTGGCTTTCATACTTTCTTATCAAGAAGAAATAAAAGCTCCATTAATCATTGATGATGCTTGGTTACATTATGACCAGCAACGTAAAATACAATTGTTTAATGTCTTACAAAAAATGAGCCAAGCTAACCAAGTGATTTGTTTAAGTTCTGATCAAGAACTGATGACTTACGCAGAAGTGAATGAGCTTAAAATGGATTATTTATAAAGGAGAAGAGAGATGAAAAAATTAAGAGAGCTTGCCCTAGATGAAACATTTGAAATTTTTGTATATGTTAAACAAGCAGATGTTCGAGTAGCAAAAAACGGTAAGAAATTTATCGCTTTTACGTTTCAAGATACTTCAGGATCAATTGATGGTAAATTTTGGGGAGCATCAGAAGAAGAAATTAGTCGCTTTGTTGCAGGTAGCGTTGTATCCTTATCAGGTAAGCGTGAGGTTTATCAAGGAAATGCTCAAATTAAAATCTTGCAATTGCGTCTAGCTGTAGAAGGTGAACCTAACGATCCGACTTTATATATGGAAAAATCACCAGTGAAGCAAGAAGAAATGGTTGAAGAAATAACAGAAACTATTTTTGAAATTACAAATGCAACCTGGAATCGTATTGTTCGTCATTTATTAACAGAATATCAAACGGAATTTTACGAGTTTCCAGCAGCTAAACGTAATCACCATGCATTTGCAGGTGGTTTAGCATATCATACGGTAAGTATGCTGCGTATTGCGAAAGCATTGTGTAAAGAGTATCCCGAATTAAATGCCTCATTACTTTACTCAGGTGTTATTTTACATGATTTAGGAAAAGTGATTGAATTATCTGGTCCGGTTTCCACAGAATACACACTAGCTGGAAATTTAATTGGTCATATTGTACTAGTTGACGAAGAAATTAGTAAAGCCTGTGTACAACTAAAAATTGATGAGCGTTCTGAAGATGTTATTTTATTAAAACATATGATTTTATCTCATCATGGTTTACTAGAATATGGTTCACCAGTAAGACCACGTATTATTGAAGCCGAAGTACTTCATCAAATTGACAACATGGATGCATCTATTCAAATGATGTTAGGCTCTGTAAAACAAGTAGGACCGGGTGAGTTTACAGAACGTATATTTGGAATGGACAACCGTAGTTTTTACCGTCCAAACGTATAAAAAAAGAGTTAACCTTCAAGAAGGTTAACTCTTTTTTTTATAGTTTGTATGATGCAGCGTCAAAAACTTCGCCGACTGTCATCGTTTCAGGTAATTCTAATATACCTTTAGCTTCAGGAGCATTTGGTACGTGTAATTCTTTAGCAGAGCAAATCATACCAAGACTTTCAACACCACGTAAAGCACCTGGCCAAATCATCATACCGTCAGGCATCATAGCACCAGGTTTTGCAACCACGACTGTTAAGCCTTGTTTGATGTTTGAAGCACCACATACGATTTGTAAAACCTCACCATTGTCAACTTCTGTTTGGGTAACAGATAGGTGATCTGAATCTGGATGAGCTTCACATTCTTTAACATAGCCAACAACAATCTTAGGACGACCGTCATCTTCTAATGTTTCAGAGAAACCTGCTTCTTTTAAAGCTGAGTTCAAAGCAGCAATCTCTTCAGTTGACGGATAAACTTGACCGTTACCAGTTAAGTTAGGTAGAAGTGAGCTTAGGTTGAAGAAATTCCACCCAACAGTTTCTTTTGTTTCTTCTACGAAAACACGTGTAATGTTTCCTTTTGATTCTGATGCGACAGGATTGCCTGCAGCATTTGCAACAGTGACTAAAAGTGTGTCACCAACATGTTCTTTGTTATAACTAAAAATCATGATAATCTCCTTTAAACCGTGATTAAGCTTATTTTTCTGGACGTACAACTAAAACGTCACATGGGGCATGACGAATGATATAATCACTGACACTTCCCATCATTAATTTTTCAACTGCACTTAGGCCAGACTGCCCAACCATTATTAAATCAGTTTTGTGAGCTGTTGGCAAGTCTTCCGCCATTAAGGTCTTAGGTGAGCCAAATGCTAAAATGGTTTCGACTTCATCGATACCTTTAGAATGAGCGTATTCTTTATATTCTTCTAAGACCTCTTTAGAGCGGTCTGTTTCTTGTTGAATTAAATCCGGGTTGACAAGTGAGTATCCCATGTTGCCATATAATCTGTTTTCAATAATATGAGCAACGAAAATTTTGGCTTTGTTTCTTTCAGCTACTGCAAGAGCTTTATCAAAAGCTTCGCGTGCTTGGTCACTACCATCTATTCCGACTAAAATACGTTGATATTCTTGTGTTTCTAACATGTGACTCACCTTCCTTAAGGGGTTATTTTATGGCATCATTTAAGAATGTAATAACTTGTTCTTTTGTCTTACGTTCTTTATTTACAAGACGGGCCACTTCTTTGCCTTTGCTTGTGACAACAAAACTAGGGATACCGAAGATCGCCCATTCTCCACATAAGTCGATAAATTCATCGCGATCAACTTGAATAAATTTGTAATCAGGGTACATTTCAGAAATTTCTGGCATAACTGGTTTAATAAAAACACAGTCGCCACACCATTCTGCTGTGAAGAAAAAGACGCAATTGTCATTCTCAACATAGTTTGCTAATTCTTCATATGAAGTTGGGATAATCAAAATAAAAGCCTACTTTCCGTAAATAATTTCGTTTACTTTGTCAGCATCTAATGTGTTCATAATTGTAAGAACCATTTCTTTAGCTGATTCGTAATCTTCGATATTAAACATAGTTTGGTGAGTATGGATATAACGTCCAGCCACACCGATAACAGCACTAGGAACACCATCATTAGCTAAGTGAGCCGCACCAGCATCAGTACCGCCTTTAGAAACAAAGTATTGGTGTTTAATATTGTTGCCTTCTGCAACGTCTAAGATAAAGTTACGCATACGACCTAAAGTAATCATGCCTGGATCGAAAATACGAACTAAGAATCCTTCACCTAAGTGACCATAAGTATCTTTTTTACCATTTAAATCATTAGCAGGTGAGCAGTCAACTGCGAAGAATAAATCTGGTTTAAATTTATTTGTAGAAGGTTTAGCTCCACGTAAGCCAACTTCTTCTTGAACGTTTGCTCCTGCGATTAATGTGAAGGGTAGTTCAACATCTTTAAGAGCTTCTAAAACTTCGATAACTAAGCTACAGCCGTAACGGTTATCCCAAGCTTTACTGATGATATTTTTGCCATTAGCAGTTTTAATTGTTGTAGATTCTGGAACAATACTGTCACCAGGACGTACGCCATAGCTTTCAGCTTCTTCTTTAGAATCGAAACCAGCATCGAATAAGATATCAGCAGCTTCAACTTTAGATTGTCCGTCAGTACCTCGTAATAAATGTGGTGGAACTGATGAAGAAATAACAGGGTAGTTACCTTTACGTGTTTTTAATGTGTAACGTTGTGCTGAGACAACGTATGGATTCCATCCGCCCAAAGGAACAACACGGAACATACCGTTATCTTGGATTTGTGCTAACATGAACCCAACTTCATCCATGTGAGCAGCTAACATAACGCGTGGTGCGTTTTCAGCTTTACTTTTTTTAATCCCGAATACGCCACCTAAACCATCGTATTCAATTTTGTCGACAAAAGGAGTCATTTCCTTAGTCATTACTTCACGTACGTCGTCTTCGAAACCGCTTGTGCCTTGAATTTCAGTCATTTTCTTGATTAATTGAAAAGTTTTTTCTTCCATAAATTTCTCTGCAAGTTGCAGAGCCCACCTCGCTTTCGTTTATTACCTACATTATAACGCATGAATTCGCTTTTTTATATGGTTGTTTTGAAAAAAGCTATGATACAATAGAGATTAAGAAGGAGTGAATGCCCATGAAGGAAATTCTGAAACATTACAGTCCGAGATGCGAGCAAGAGAAAGAAGCTCTGAAAAGGATTGACTCATTAGAAAATAATTTTGATAATCTTTTGTATCGAGAAAATGATTATGCTCATTATACAAGTTCAACTTTTATTATAAATAAAGATCGAACAAAAGTTTTATTCATCAACCATAAACTATATGATGCTTGGGGTTGGGTAGGTGGTCATATGGATGGAGAAGATGATTTTAGAGCAGTCGCTTTAAAAGAGGCTCAAGAAGAAACAGGTTTGAAAAATCTTGAGTTTTTATCAGAAGAGGTTGCAAGTGTAGATATACTACCTGTTGTAGGTCATTTAAAAAATAATAAATGGGTATCGCCTCATGTTCACTTGTCTCTATCATTTGTATTAATTGCAGATGAAAATGAAAAATTAGTTAAAAATGAGGAAGAGACTAATGGTGTTCAATGGTTTGAGATAAGCGAGTTAGATAAAGTAGTAAAAGAAGAGCATATGTTACCCATTTATAATAAACTAAAAGAGTTTAGCGAAGGTCAAAAATAAAATTATCGAAAGAGGGGATATAATGAAAAAAGAGTGGGAGAAATTAGGACTAACCGCAGGTGTGGGTTTAGCTTGTGGAATGGTGTTAGGTGGCGGATTAGCTTTAATGATAAACAAAGCTAAGACAAAGAGTGCAAGTGATGTATTAGAAGCTATCAAATTATCATTCTCAGAAGAAGGGCCAATTGAAGGGGCTTGGATTCAGATGAAAAAAGAAGAGCTGAGACGTTATGCAATTAAAACTAAAGTATATACAGGTGGTATTACTCGTCGAGAAGATGAAGTGCTCGTTCAGTATGAATTTATTGCAGATGCCTATACCGGAACTGTTATTGATATTTATAGATTAAATTAAAAAAGCTCGCCTACGCGAGCTTTTTATTTATCTTCTTTTGATGGAAAGTAAGCCTCAACACGATTGATTCTAAATCCTTTAGTTGAGAATTTTTCTTCATATTCCGTTTTGATATTACCTTCGAAGTTTGAGTTATGTAGATCTAACCAAACTTGATTGATAATCATGCCATACTGTGAAAAGCTTGCTAGAGAATATTCAAACAAACCTTGGTTATCAGTTTTAAAATGAATTTCTCCATTAGGAACTAAAATCTTTTCATAAGTTGCTAAAAATGTTTTATAAGTTAAACGACGTTTAGCATGGCGTGTTTTAGGCCAAGGGTCAGAAAAGTTTAAGTAAACCAAATCAACTTCAGCGTCATTGAAATATTCTGTTAAATCACGTCCATCAACTCTTAAAAGTTGCAAATTAGGTAATTCTTCCTCAATTAATTTTTCAAGGGCAGTAACGATAACGCTTGTTTCAATTTCAATCCCAATATAGTTAATCTCAGGATTAGCTTTAGCCATTTGATAAATAAATTGGCCTTTACCTGTTCCAACTTCGATATGAAGAGGTTGTTCTTTTCCAAAACGTTCTTGCCAACGTCCTTTCCAAATTTCAGGTTCATT
This sequence comes from Vagococcus fessus, assembly GCF_003987565.1. Lineage (GTDB taxonomy): Bacteria > Bacillota > Bacilli > Lactobacillales > Vagococcaceae > Vagococcus_D > Vagococcus_D fessus. The sequence continues at coordinate 397,429 of NZ_NGJY01000002.1, read as the reverse complement.
TACAACGTATTGTGGGTATTCAGCAAGTTTGTCTTTAGCCCACGGCTTATTTTTAACGCGCATAAATCATTCTCCTTATTTTTTCAAATTAAAACTCTCTGACCATCTCGCATCAGAGAGCTTTTTAATAAATATATATTTCTTTTAGCAAAGCTATTTCGTGATTCATTAATTTAAAATTCTCATTTAAGTAAGCTTGCTTAATTCTTAAAAGGAAATTGATACCACAGTACCAATAAATTCGGTCCATATCATCTTTGTCTGGCTCAATGCCATAAACGAGTAACCAGTGATGCCAGTTATGGTGAGCAACATAGCGACCTAAAATAGTTCCTAAGTCACTAGCAGGATCAGCTAACATACTCGAGTCCCAGTCCACTAGATAAAGACGGCCTTCTTCTGATAGAAGCCAGTTATGATGGAGGGGATCTCCGTGACATGCTCTAGGTTCAACTGGTTCAGGTAAGTAGTTTTCTAAATAGCGGAAAACACTTTCGAGGTATTGATTGGTTCGAAGTGCTGTCGGCAAATCATCAACATAGGCACTTAGGAAGTCTAGAGCTGTTTGTTCTTCGCCTCCGACCTTTTTAAGCATACTTTTTAATGAGTCTGACTGATGTAAATGCTTCATGATTGTAATCACTTCGCGGCTGTTTCCGACAACTTCTGGAGAGAGTAAACTTCCTTCTAACCATTCTTGAGCTGTAAGGATATCGCCATTACCCGTTCGTTTGGTCCAAATTAATTTAGGAGCAATCCCTTCCCTTGATAATGCGGCTAGAAAAGGGGATGAGTTGCGTTTTATAAACACTTTTTCATCGCCAGAAATACCTAAATAAGTTTGTCCCGTTTCTCCTTTAATTGGTTGGAGAGTCCATTTTTTATCAAATTGAAAATCTGTAATCATTTCGTCTCCACCTTGTCTTTGGAATACACTTGTACCCTTCATTTTAAAACGTGAGGCTGATGTAGTCAATAGATAGTGACTAAAGGGTGAAAGAATGACTTAGAATCGTGTCATTTTTTGCAGTCGTTTAGGTAAATAAATAAAGTGAAAGACTAGTATTTCAACAATCAGAGCCAGAATAATGAGTCCAACTAATTTTTTATCTGGATAAAAAATTATGAGAGTTATTCCAATGATAACAGTTACAATACTCAGAATTTTTGTAACCAGATTTTTAAAATCTTGATTTTTCATCTGTGGAGTAAGGGGGTAGAGCTGTGTCATTGTCATATAATTAAATTGGTTAAATAACGGTATAAGTTGAAAACCAATTAAAAATAGTGATAATAGAGAAATACCTAATATGAGAGGCCACTCTTTTAATGACGCAATAATTAAAACGGCCACAACAGTGAGTCTGAAAACAAGCCCACTGTATTCTGCACCACGGATAAAGCTGCGAGCATATAAATAACGATAGGTATTAGTGTGAGTTCTAGCAATTCGTTTCAAAATGGGGTCGAATATCCGTCGACGTTTAACTTTACCTGTCATTCCTGGAACGTCTGTGAATAAATTGATAAATTGATAGATAGTCTTCATTCGTTGTTGTTCTAGCTCGACTAAACGTTGCCAATGAAGGGAAGCAGTGTGTAATTTCTTCTTTTCAACCAGTTGATCGTAAGCTGTAAGAACTAAAGCTAGGGCAAGCCCAACTAGTGGAGACACGTAGAGTGTCATAGTTAATGCTGAGAGACTTACAAAGCCCCAGATGATCAAACTACGCTTGAGTTGGCTAACATCAATTTGAAACGCATGTTGCAGCAAACGCATCATATGACTTGTTTTAAGCAACCAAAGAATAAGACAATATAGAATAAAATCAACTACGGTTGAACGGTTAACTGCAATTAACAAAGGCATTAAAACCCCTGTAGTAAGGAGAAGACTAGTAAATGGAAGCACTAAAGAATGCTTAAATGCTTGTTTTAGGTAGTCATGAAGTTGCTTTTCCTTAGGTAATAAAAATAATTGATCAGCTTCCTTTATAAGTGTTGCAAATTTTCCAGACAGTAAGACTAAAAACCAAATTAAGATAACAAAAGGTTTACCAATAAAAAAGTTGGGACTGAGTGTTTTGACAAAATCAGCATAGTAAAAGCCAAAACCACCAATTAAAAAGGTAGAAACTAATACAATGTGATCATTAAAAACATATTTTAAATAACGCATTAATTTAGTTTGGTGTTTGCTTAAACGGTCACGATAAAACTCTCTCATTAGTTCGCTCCTTCTTCTTGTGTTAGAGCAAGATAGATATCATCTAATGAAGAATCAGGAAGGTTAAACTCAGCACGTAATTCTTCGATTGTTCCTTGAGCACGAACTTTACCTTCATGTAAAACAACAAAACGATCACAGTATCTTTCAGCGGTAGCTAGAATGTGGGTGGACATTAAAATAGCAGCCCCTTGTTTTTTCATATCAGCCATTAATTCTAATAAAGCGTGAATCGCAAGTGGGTCTAAACCTAAGAAGGGTTCATCAATAATGTAAAGACTTGGTTCAATTAAAAAGGCACAAAGAACCATTACTTTTTGCTTCATTCCTTTTGAGAAGTGAGCTGGGAACCAGTCTAGACGTGAATCGAGTCTAAATGTTTTAAGAAGACTGTCAGCACGGTCCATTGCTACTTCTACAGGAATGTCATAAGCCATAGCTGTGATTTCAATATGCTCTCTTAATGTTAACTCATCATACAAGACAGGTGTTTCAGGGATATAACCTAATTTTTTGCGGTAAGTTTCAGGATTGGTCTGAATTGTTTCATCGTCGATAGAGATACGACCTTTTGTCGGTGTCAATAAACCGATGATTGATTTGATAGTAGTACTTTTTCCTGCACCATTTAAACCAATTAACCCAACCATTTCACCGTTTTTAACATCAAATGATACATCTTTTAGAACAGGAATATGGCCATAACCACCTGTAATTTTTTCTAGTTGTAAACTCATGATTATTCCTCCGATAATTTATTAGATTTATTATAACATAAGGTGATTTAAGCTGGTGAGTAAGCTTTGACAATCCGGACTTTTTTAGCGTATGATTAGAACAAAAGCGGTAAAGGAGATTTAAGATGGAAAACTGTATTTTTTGTAAGATTATAGAGGGAGATATTCCAAGTTATAAAGTATATGAAGATGAGCATGTTTACGCCTTTTTAGATATTACCCAAGTGACAAAAGGACATACCTTAGTTATTCCTAAAAAACATTTAAAAGATTTATTTGATTATAATGATGAAGACGCAGCACAAGTATTCGCTCGCTTGCCTAAAATAGCTAAAGCCTTAGAGAGAGCTTTTCCAGAGATGGAAGGTTTAAATATGGTCAATAATAATAAGGAATTAGCTTATCAAACGGTCTTTCACTCGCATATCCACTTGATTCCAAGATATTCTAAAGAAGATCAATTTAGTTTGTCATTTGGCAATGTTGAAAATACAAGAACCCCTGAAGAGATGACAGCTATTGCAGAAGCGATTGCAAAGAAGGTGAACTAGTATGTTTAAGAAGTTTGCAAAAGGGTTAGTAGTGGGATCAGTTGTTGGTGGCGGATTAGGCTTATTATTTGCTCCTAAAAAAGGAAAAGAGACACGTCAAGGTGTGATTGATAGCGTAGAGGATGCTACAACTACGACAACAGATTTAACTAAAAGTATCAAACGTTTCAACGAGTCGTTAGTCACACTTAAGAAAACGGCAGCTGAAGTTATTCCTACTTTTACTGAGGATATGACAGAAACAGTTGAGGACTTTAAATTTCAGGCAGAGCCAAGAATAAAAGAAATAACAAAACAAGTTGAAAAAATTCAAAATACTGTAGATAAAAAAACTAATGTCAAATAAGAAGTTTTTTAGATTTTTTCTTGAAATTACAAATAAGAAATAATAGATAGGTTTGTTTCTTGAAGCTAGTATGGTATAGTTATTTAGGAATTATTTCAAATAATTAATATAAAATATGAATGGAAGTGTAACTTAATGAAAAGTAAAAAAATAGCGTTAGCTTTAGTTGGTATGTGTGCGGCTTTCACATTAGCAGCTTGCTCGGGTGGGAAAGAATTAGTCACTATGAAAGGCGACAAAATCACGTTAGAAGAGTTCTTCGATGAAATTAAAACAGATCAACAAGTACAAGGTAAATTACAAAATGCGATTGTCTTTAAACTTGCTGAAAATGCATATGGCGATAAAGTAAACAAAAAAGAAGTTCAAGATATGTTTGACGAACAGAAAAAGAATTTAGGAGATTCTTTCCTACAACAGTTACAAGCATCAGGCTTTACTGAAGCAACATATAAAGAAGCGATTGCTCAAAACTTAGCTTTCAAAAAAATGCAAGAGTCACATGTTAAATTAACAGATAAAGACTTAAAAGAAACTTGGAAAACATTCCATCCAGAAGTTGAAGTTCAATTATTTGGAACAAGTGATGAAGAAAAAGCTAAAGAAGCCTTAAAAGATATTAAAGGCGGAAAAGACTTTGGTAAAATCGCTCGTGAAAAATCAGAAGATATTTCAAGCAAAGATAAAGGTGTTGTAAAATTTGATTCAAGCAGCATGGCTGTACCGAATGAAATTAAAGAAGATATCTACAAATTAAAAGATGGCGAAGTTTCAGAAGTATTAAGTGCTCAACAAATGGGTCAACAAGGTCCAATTACAACATATTACGTTGTGAAAATGGTTAAAAACAAAGAAAAAGGCAATGATATGAAGCCTTTCAAAAAAGAATTAAAACAAATCGCTACAGATGCTAAATTAGCAGATGCAACATTTGTTCAAAAAGTTATTGGCGAAGAAATGAAAAAAGCAAATGTTAAAATGAAAGATAAGAGCTTAGATGGTATTATCGCAAGCTTTATCACTGAACCAGAAAAACCAGTTAAAACAGATAAAAAAGCTGATGACAAAAAGTCAGACAAAAAAGATGACAAAAAAGAAGAGAAAAAAGACGACAAGAAATAGTTAGTGGAGACAAGCTGAAACTTAGTTTCGGCTTGTTTTTTTAAGAATGAATGATATTGTTTGAGGTTTTAACAAATATCTTGTAAAATGAATATGAATACTAGAGGAAAGAGGTGGAGATGAATGTCTTTTACAGATGAAACAGTCCAATTCAATGTGGATGAATTCGCAAAACAAACCGTAGGTGCAACTCTTAAAACGGTCTATCAAGCATTAGAAGAAAAAGGTTACAACCCAATTAATCAAATTGTGGGGTACTTATTATCAGGAGATCCAGCGTACATTCCGCGTTATAAGGATGCACGTAATTTAATTCGTCGCCATGAACGTGATGAGATTATGGAAGAATTAGTTCGTAATTACTTAACTAATAGTGGGTTAGACGTTAAATAATGAGAGCAATGGGATTAGATGTTGGTTCAAAAACAGTTGGTGTTGCAATTAGTGACCCACTAGGTTGGACAGCACAAGGAATTGAAATTATTAGAATTAATGAAGCTGAAGGCAATTTTGGTTATGAGCGTGTTCAAGAATTAGCAAAAGAATACCAAGTGAAACACTTGGTAGTTGGCTTGCCTAAAAATATGAATAACTCGATTGGACCTAGAGCAGAAGCCTCAATGGCATACGGAAAAGCAATTGAAGAATTGTGTCAGTTGCCAGTTACTTATCAAGATGAGCGTTTGACGACAGTTGAAGCAGAGCGTATGCTAGTAGAGCAAGGCAATGTTTCACGAGGTAAACGTAAAAAAGTGATTGATAAAGTAGCAGCAGTAATGATTTTACAAAATTATTTAGATAAACAGTCTAATTAAAATTTTAACTATATGAAAAGAGGCTATTAACATGACAGAAGAACACACACATGATCATGAACATGATTTTATTACATTAGTAGATGACGAAGGAAATGAAGCGTTATTCGAAATCTTGCTTACAATTGATGGCGAAGATGAATTTGCTAACAAACAATATGTATTATTATTCCCTGCTGGTGTAGAAGAAGACGACGAGCAAGTAGATGTTGAGTTATTAGCTTACCAATACATCGAAGGTGAAGATGGTACTGAAGGCGAACTTAAAAATATCGAAACAGATGCAGAGTGGGATATGATTGAAGAAGTATTCAACGCATTTGCTGAAGAAGAAGAACAAGCTTAAGCTTATTTGTAAGACCTCAAGTCTACTGACTTGAGGTCTTTTTCTATGGCAAATGAAAGTCGAGCATATGTTATAATAATAGACAAGAAAATCCTTAAATGAGTTTAAAAATAAGGAGAATAGGAGTGACAACAAATGAAATTTTTACATACAGCTGATTGGCACATTGGTAAAAAAATAAATGGGTTTGATTTGCTTGATGAGCAGTATCATGCTTTCAAAAAAATAGTAGAGATTGCCAAAGAAGAAGCGGTTGACGGGATTATTATTGCGGGAGATTTATATGATAGTGCGATCCCTTCGGTTGCTGCAGTGAAGGCCTTCGATGAGATGCTAATGACACTTAATATAGATGAGGAATTTCCTATATATGCAATTAGTGGAAATCATGATGGTGCCAACCGTTTGAATTTCGGTAACAGTTGGTTAGCTAAAAATGAATTGTATCTGCATACTAAACTATCAGAAGCCTTTACACCAATTGAAACTGAAGATACTCAGATTTTCTTATTACCTTTTTTTGATCCAATTGATGCTCGTATTTATTATGGTGATAAAGACAGCGTAGAGATGCGTTCTATCAATGAAGCTATGGCACGCATAGTCGAAGATATGGAGAAATTATTTAATCCAGCTAAGAAACAGATATTAGTAACTCATTTCCATGTGATTGGTCAAAAAAATCAAGAGTATGAATTGACAAGTGAAACAACCTCTACAGTTGGTGGTTTACGAGCAGTGAGTGGACAGTTGTTTGAGAATTTTGACTATGTGGCATTAGGGCATCTTCATTTATGGCAAGCAAGCCCGGATGAAATGATTCGTTACAGCGGGTCACCAATTAAATTTAATACAAAAGAAGCCAAAAATAAAAAAGGGGTTTACATTGTAGATCTAGATAATAAGGAAGAGCCAACTCGATTTATTGAGATTCCACCACACAAAGATTTAATAGTATTAAAAGGGACCTATGAAGAATTGATAGCTCCAGAATTTTATGAAAAGCAACCAGAGAAAGGGACAGCCTTTTTCAGTATTAAGTTGACAACTCGTCCAACTGAAAAAAATGTTCGCCAAGTCTTAAACTCAATTTATGGTGATATTTTAGAGTTACAGTATCATTTAGAATCTGTAGAAGGAAATTGGTCAGTTGACGCATTAAAAGAGCGCACCGTTATGAATGAAACAGAATTGATTGAGAGTTTTTATCAAGAAACAATGAGAGAAGAAGGGTTAACAGCTCGTCAAATGAAATGGGTGGAAGAGGTATTCACTGATATTAGAAAAGGGGAGGAAAAGTAATGAGACCTTTAAAATTAGAAATGAATTATTTTGGACCACACCGTGATGCGGTAATTGATTTTACTACTTTTACTGAGGGTGACAGTTCTCTTTTCTTAATTAGTGGAGATACAGGTGCAGGAAAGACAACCATTTTTGATGGCATGACTTATGCATTATTTGGCACAGGGACAAGTAGCCGTGAACCGGAAGCCATGCGTAGTGACTTTGCAACAGGTAAAGAAGAAACAAGTGTGAGTTTTACATTTGAGCACAATGGTAAAATTTACCGAGTGATGCGTAAACCAAAACAATGGTTGGAGACGCGTAAAAAGAACAGTGATAAATTGGTTGAAAGTAAAGGCGAGGTCAGTTTTAGTGAATTAGATAGTAGTACTGGTACGGAGATTGGTGAAGGATATAGTAAAAAAACAGAAGTTAACCGTGTCATCAACGAGTTACTTGGGTTGACACCAGAACAATTCAGACAAATTATTTTGTTACCACAAAATGATTTCAGAAAATTCTTGTCGGCTAAAAGCGACAGTAAAGAAGAAATTTTACGTAATTTATTTGGGACCGAACTATATGCCACATTTACAAACCAGTTGAAAGAGCGTCAAAGTCATTCAAAAAAAGAACGCGAAAATGTTGAAAAGAAACTGACAGGTCTATTAGATAATATTGCATGGGGTGAAGACTATGCAAGTAAGTTAGAAGAATGCCGTACGCAACTTGAACAAATTAATCTTTTGGATGAGAAGATAAAAGAAACTGAAATTCAGTTAGATCAGTCTCGTACAAGGTTTACAGAAGTAAAAAAAAGACAAGTCACTTTATCAGAACGTTACCAACAGGCAGAGTTAATAAAAGCTCAAGAAGAAGAATTATGTCAGTTGAAAGATAAGTTAACACGATTGAAGACGGAACAACCTGTTATCGAATCAGAACGTGAAAAATTAGAACAGCTTACTTTTGCACAAGGCATGCAAGAAACTGTTCAGCGAATAGAAGAGAATGGTGTTCGATTAGAAAAAATCAAAAAAGCTGTATCTGAAAAACGAGTGGTTGAAGGACAGTTGCAAGAAAAAAATGGATTATTAACAACCCAAGAAAAAGAACTTGCAACTCAAGAGATAACTAAAAGCAACTGGGAAAAAGAATTAGAAGAGTTAAAAATGAAATTAAAACCTGCAGCTCTTCAGAAAGTAGAATTAACGAATGACGTAACGAATACAACTCAAAAGTCTGCAGAAGTTAAAGATGCTATAGGGAAGTTGGAAGCAAGTTTAACTCACTATCACGATGAAGAAAAAGAGTTAAAAGACAAGCAACTAAACTTAGAAGGATGCCAAGAAAAACTTGTTGTACTGAAAGAACAGGAATTAAAATGGCATGAGGTCAACCAGTTGTTAGTCCAATTAGCTCAAGTTGACGATGAGAGTAAGGCATTAGAAAGTGAAATAAACTTACTTAAATCAGATAAAGAGCAAGCCGGCATTCGTCAAGATAAAGCTAACCAACTATTAAAAGAAAGACAATCTAAGCGCCAAGAGTTGATGATAGCGCAACTTCGCCATGAATTACATGAAGGAGAAGCTTGTTTAGTATGTGGTGCAACTGAACATCCTAATTTAGATAAAAAGGTTACGGAGTTGTCGGATGCAGACTTGAAACAAGCCTTTTTAGAACTTGAAATTGCTCAAGATGACGCTGGAAAGAAAGCGACAGAACTAACGTTATTGGAAACAAAAACATCAGAAAAAATAGCACAATTAGAAGAACTATCAGAAATGTATGCACAGAACATAACTAAATTAAATCAACGTTATGAACAGTTCAAAGAGGTATGGAATAGTCAGTTTAAAGAAGACATATTACCAGAACAAGCAAATGCTGAAAAAGTAAAAGCAATCTTCGAGACAGTGAGAATGAACTTAGAAAAAGATAGACTAGAGCATACAACTATTTCCAAGCGTTTAGATGAGTTGACGCTTAGTATTTCGAAAGTATCAACAGACCTGTCAACACTGAAAGGCGAGAAGAAAGGTATTGATGAAAAACAAGAAGAGCTTTCAACTAAGTTAACCACGCTTACAAAAGAATACCCATCACTACAGAGCTTAGAAGTGATTGAATCAAGAGAAAAAGAACTTGTGACGTTTATTGACAACTATAATCAATCAGTTGAAGAGTTAAAGGTAAAAAAACAAGCGGTATTAACAGAGTTGGCGAATATTTCAGGTGAATTAACATCGTTAGATATACAGTATAAGGAGTGCGAACTTGTAATTGAATCGGATGCTAATACGCTAGAAGAACAGCTTCAACAAAACAAGTTTAAATTAAATCGTGAGCAGCTATTAGAATTGATTCAAGCGCTTAAGCGAGGGGCGTTGACAGAATGTTCATCTCGTATTACTAAATATCAAACAGAATACGATGAAACATTGTCTCGAATAGAGGTGTTGGAAAAAGCGAAAGTTAACCGTGAATCCATTGATTTAGAAGTATTGACAGCACAAAAAGCAGAAGTAGATGCACAAGTTGAACAGTTGCTTAAAGAGACATCGAACTTAGAAACAGCGGTGTCAACGCTAAAAGGGAACCAAGAGAGACTGAATACTTTAATGAAACAATACGCTACTAAAGCAGAAGAGTATCAGGAATTAGATGAATTGGTATTAGCTGTGACGGGGAAAAATAAATTGAACCTGACGTTAGAACGTTATGTCCTACAATCGTTCCTAATGGAAGTACTACACTATGCAAATGACCATTACATTGGTCAACTGACAAATGGGCGTTACCAGTTCCAATTGAAACGAGAAAAAGCGAGTTTTGCTAACCGTACTGGTTTAGAGATTGATGTCTTTGATCAAGATACTAATGAAGCGCGTTCAACGGATACCTTGTCAGGTGGGGAGAGTTTTATTGCTGCATTGTCAATTGCGTTGTCACTAGCAGAAGTCGTTCAAGCTAAGTCTGGTGGGGTTAAAATCGATGCGTTATTTATTGATGAAGGATTTGGGTCACTTGACCAGGAAACTTTAGAAAAATCGATGACAGCATTAGAAGAAATTGGAAATACAGGACGAATGGTTGGTGTAATCTCTCACGTAACTGAAATGAAAACGCGTATACCACAACAGCTTCTTATCCAAAAAGAAGGAAACGGCCGTAGTCGTGTAACAACTAAATTAGCTTAATAGGTTTCCTGATGAGAGTTTTGTGCTCTCGTTAGGATTCTTTTTTTATTTAGAATTAGTGTTATTTAATAATTATTATAAGCATATCGTTCGCTTTAATTAAAATTAATGGGTATACTTAGCTCTTAAATTATAATAATTATAATCTAGGAGGGCAAAGATATGTTAGAAGAAAAAGGTAAGACGTTGACAACTGCTCAAGGTGCACCTGTAGGAGATAATCAAAATTCATTATCGGCTGGAGATTTAGGCCCTGTTTTAATACAAGATGTTCATTTGTTAGAAAAATTAGCTCATTTTAATCGTGAACGTGTACCCGAACGTGTTGTTCATGCGAAAGGTTTTGGAGCGCATGGATATTTCAAGGTAACCCATGATGTGTCTATGTATACAAAAGCTGATTTCTTATCAGAAGTAGGCAAAGAAACACCCATGTTTGCTCGTTTTTCAACAGTAGCGGGTGAAGCTGGTTCATCTGATACATTAAGAGATCCTCGTGGCTTTGCTTTAAAATTTTATACAGACGAAGGTAATTTTGACATGGTGGGGAATAATACGCCTGTTTTCTTCATTCGAGATGCTATAAAATTTCCTGATTTTATACATACACAAAAGCGTGACCCTAAAACACATCGCAAAAATGCGGATGCTGTTTGGGATTTTTGGTCACTTTCTCCTGAGTCGCTTCACCAAGTAACAGTGTTAATGAGTGACCGTGGTATTCCTGCAACTTTCCGTAATATGCACGGTTATGGTAGCCACACTTATATGTGGACGAACGAGAATAATGAGCAATTTTGGATTAAGTATCATTTCAGAACAAATCAAGGGATAAAAAATTTAGGGGCTGAATTAGCTGAAAAATTAGCAGGTGAAAATCCTGATTGTCATGGACAAGACCTATACAATGCTATTGAAGCAGGTGATTTCCCATCATGGACGCTGTCAGTTCAGGTTATTCCTTTTGAAGAGGGACTAAATTATAAGACCAATATCTTTGATGTGACACGTACAGTATCTCAAAAAGATTATCCGCTAATTGAGGTTGGACAAATGGTTCTGAACCGTAATCCTGAAAATTATTTTGCGGAAGTTGAACAAGCAACATTTTCACCAGGTAATTTTGTACCAGGTATCCAAGCTTCACCGGATAAACTATTACAAGGTCGTTTATTTGGGTATGGTGACGCCCATCGTCACCGTGTAGGGACAAATAGTGCTATTCTACCAATTAATAGTCCTAAATCAGGAGCAAATACCTATCAACGAGATGGTGCAATGCGTTCAGACGCTAATGGTGGATCAAGTGTTTATTATGAACCAAATAGTTTCAATGGACCGAAAGAAGAACCTGCGGCTAAGCAAGTTGGACATGATGTTACTGGGCAGATTGGTAACTATTCATATGATGATGATTTTTACAGTCAACCAGGTGATTTATACCGCCTACTACCAGCTGAAGAGCAACAAAATTTAGTAGATAATATCATCGCGAATATGTCAGGTGTGACTCAAGAGGCAATTAAAATTTGTCAGTTGGAACATTTTTACAAAGCTGACCCAAGCTATGGCGAACGAATTGCTAAAGGGTTAGGAATCGATATAGAAAAAATAAAAGACTAATTACTAAAGGACAGAACTTGAAAAAGTACTGTCTTTTTTTATTCAAAATGATAATTAAGTGCTTTTTCTATGGAAGTTGTTTAAAATAGAGATGAGCTACAAGTGATAATATATTGACCGAAAGGAATGATTTTATGACAGAAAAGTACGTGCCTGAAATAACAACAGCATTACGTCAAGATATTGTAAAAGTTCCTAAAGTGATTCAAGAAGCAAGTGGTATTCTTATTTTTGGTAAAAAAATAAGATCGATTATTTTCACAACAGATATTGCGATTATTCGTAATACCGACGCAGATGCAGTAATTGCGGTTTACCCGTTTACACCACACCCAGCTATTACTAAAAGTATTATTGAGTCAGCTGACATTCCTGTTTTTTCTGGTGTAGGGGGAGGACTAACGCAAGGTGAACGCTCAGCTTATATGAGTATGTTTGCAGAGTCCCAAGGTTCAATTGGCGTAGTTTTAAATGCGCCAACACCTGTTGAAACAGTTGAGATGGTAACGAATGTAGTTGATATTCCAGTTGTCAGTACGGTAACATCTATTCATACACAAATTGATGACAAACTTTTAGCCGGCATTAAGATGATTAATATTAGTGCAGGGAAAGATACAGCGAATACAGTTCATTATTTTAGAAAAAAATATCCAGGCTTACCAATTATAGCAACAGGTGGTCCGACTGAGGAAAGTATAAAAGAAACAATTGAGGCAGGGGCGAATGCTATCACCTTTACGCCGCCGTCTAATGGTGAGTTATTTAGCCGTAAAATGGAAAAATATCGTGAAGAAGAGCAAAAAAAGTAGAAAAGACCTATACCACTTGAGTTCGTGAAATGAATGAGGTATAATTAAAATCGTTAAATAATTAAATATAACTCTTTAGAGAGATAGAGGAGCAACATTCACAAGTATTGTAGTCGAGGATTAACGAGTCTGTTAACACTACAAAAAAAGGACTGTTGCCGAAGAGAAAATCTGTCGTTAAGGTTTTTATCTGGGCATACATTGAACAAGTGTATGACTGTCACGATTGTGTGGGGCGCTATCAGATAAAAGTGTGAATTATATAATTATATGCCACTCTTTATGTCCGATAGTATCGACATAAGGAGTGGTTTATTTATTTGATAATAACGAAGAATGTAGGAGAAGTTATGTCACAAGAAAACAATGAAATGAAAAGAAGTTTAGAAACACGTCACCTGTCCATGATCGCCATCGGCGGATCAATCGGTACAGGCTTATTCTTAGCTAGTGGATCAGCAATATCACAAGCAGGACCAGGAGGAGCGCTAGTTGCCTATGCTTTAATGGGAGCGATGGTATTCTTCTTAATGACTTCACTTGGTGAGATGGCAACCTATATGCCAGTATCTGGTTCATTTAGTACATATGCCACAAAATTTGTAGATCCAGCTTTTGGTTTTGCACTAGGTTGGAACTATTGGTTTAATTGGGCCATTACATTAGCAGTAGAAATTAATACAGCAGCTATTATTATGGAATACTGGTTACCAGATGTTCCGAGTTGGATGTTTAGTGTCTTTTTCTTAGCTGTTATTTTTACAATTAATGCCACATCAGGTAAATCCTTTGGAGAATCAGAATATTGGTTATCTATGATAAAAGTGATTACTGTTTTAGTCTTTATTGTAGTGGGACTATTAACTATTTTTGGAATTATGGGTGGACAAGGTCCAGTTGGATTCGAAAACTTTACAGTAGGTGAAGCGCCGTTTGTAGGTGGTATCCCAGCTTTACTAGGTGTGTTCGTTGTTGCAGGATTTTCTTTCCAAGGAACTGAATTAATTGGGATTACAGCAGGAGAGTCTGCTAATCCAGAAGAATCAATTCCTAAAGCAATTAAACAAGTATTCTGGCGTATTATTTTATTCTATATCGTTTCAATCTTTATTATTGCAATGTTAATACCTTATACATCACCAAACTTATTGGGTGGCGATGTTAGTGATGTGTCAACAAGTCCATTTACGCTTGTGTTTGAACGTGCAGGACTTGCTACAGCAGCCAGTGTTTTAAATGCTGTTATTCTTACGGCTGTTTTATCAGCGGGGAATTCAGGCTTATATGCGTCATCAAGAATGTTGCATTCTATGGCTCATAGTGGTCAAGCCCCTAAAGTATTCGGCAAAGTAAATAAACGTGGTGTACCAATCAATGCTGTTATTTTAACAACATTAGTAGGAGCTTTAGCCTTCCTAAGTTCAATCTTTGGAGATGGGTTCTATAATTTACTGTTAGCTGCATCAGGTTTAACAGGATTTATCGCATGGTTAGGGATAGCGATTAGTCACTTTAGATTCAGACGTGCTTTCAAAGCGCAAAATCATGACCTTTCAGAATTGAAATATAAAGCAAGATGGTTCCCATTCGGTCCAATCTTAGCTGTTATCCTATGTGTCTTAGTTATCGTAGGACAAGATATTCAAGCCTTCAAAGACTTTGATTTGAAAGCAATTTTAGTAACGTATATGAGTATTCCATTAGTTTTAGTTTTATATGTTTATTACAAAGTAAAACATAAAACGAAATTAATTCCATTAGAAGAAATTAAATTAAAATAAAGATTAAATAAGCTATAATATCCGTATTTGTCGGATTTTATAGCTTATTTTTTATTTAATAAACAAATGTACGTTAATTAGTAAAAAAAGAACAAAAAACGTTATGATGTTGAATAAAAGTGTGTCATAGTGTATCATTTTAGTTATACTACTAGTTTATATTAATTATAATTTAGTTAAAGGAAGGGAGGTAAAGAGAGGATGAGGGGAAAAAATAAGCGAAGGTTTATTCTTTGGATTAAGTTCTTAATCGTACTTTTCTCTGTTACTGTAAACATGTCTTTTAGTGAGGTGGTTAATGGTGATGAAATTGATAACAAACCATCAGAAGAGAAAAACATAGACCTTTTAAGTAGAGATTTATCGAATGAACCAATCTACTATGAAGTTTTAATAAATGATAAATCAATTCAATTAACTGATAACGAATATGAGTTATTGTTACCCGTTCTTGACGACTTTATTAGTGTTGAAGAGATTCAAGAGTATTTGGTAAAGACAAAATCACTTGATAATAATCAAGTTATAAATGCACTAGCAAGTAGGGCGTCTTTTACGTCAAGTGGTTACTTTAACTGGAATAACTGGCAAAATAACACTCCAGTAAGGATTACTAGTGTTGCTGATAATAATTTTTTTCCTAAAAAAATTTCTGGGACTAGATGGGAGATTAATGTTTCAACAATTACATATGTTGATGAGGTGAGGGATACAGTACCCATTATTGCTATTAAGAGACACGGAATTCATGTAGCGAACGCTACATCAATCTCAAATCCTCAATGGAATCTTAAATTTAATAAAGGAATAAATAAAGGTTACTATGATCTAAGTCGAAAAAAACCAGCACCTTTGGGTAATAGCCAAGGAGAGGCTGAGTATGAAGTGACACCCGTAAATAATATAAATAGACGTATGATTAACATGTACTTATTCAATAAGGAGAATATAAATTTTCAACCGAATGAGGCATCTGAAATTTCTGTAAAATCAACTGTTAGGTATAATACTCCCGCCTTAAATGGCATTAATAATAAACAAGGACAACCAGTATACTTGGTTAATTATGGCGTTCATCATCCGCAGGTAGTGAAAACAGTTCATGTTGATAAAACGACTGGTAAAGTTATACAAGGCGTTCGTGATTTCGGGCGTAAGGGATTTATGCATGATCCAATCAGAGTATCTAAACTTAATTTTTCTGGGTATAATTACGATTCATTTGAATTTTATGTTGATGGTCTACCAGATCATTCCTCATCTGCTGAATATTGGTCAGGAAATTTGTTTGCTAAAAAACAAGGAATCGTCTTTTTTTACACCCCAAAACCTAAGCGATATACGGTACAGTTTCAAACTAATGGAGGAAGTAAGATAGCCAATCAAACGATTGAACATGGTAACAGGTCAAGGAAACCATCAAATCCAACATACACAGGTAAAAATTTTGAAGGTTGGTATGCAGATAGCGGATTAAAAACACCGTTTAATTTCAATCAAGGTATCACTAAAAATACAACAGTGTATGCCAAGTGGAGTCCTAAAAAATACAATGTTAAATTTGAAACAAATGGTGGAACTAATGTAGGAAGTCAGACAGTTGAACATGGTAAAACATCCAGAAAACCATCAAATCCAACCTATACAGGTAAGAATTTTGAGGGTTGGTATGCAGATAGTGGACTAAAAACACGGTTTAATTTTAATCAAGGCATTACTAAAAATACAACAGTATATGCCAAGTGGAGCCCTAAAAAATACAATGTTAAATTTGAAACAAATGGCGGAACTAATGTAGGAAGTCAGACAGTTGAACATGGTAAAACATCCAGAAAACCATCAAATCCAACCTATACAGGTAAGAATTTTGAGGGTTGGTATGCAGATAGCGGACTAAAAACACCATTTAATTTTAATCAAGGTATTACAAAAGATACCACGGTATACGCGAAGTGGAGCGATAAAAAATATACGGTTCGATTTGAAACAAATGGTGGGGATAAAATAGAAAGTCAGACAGTTCAACATGGTAAAACGTCAACGGAACCTGTTCCCCCAACTTATGGTGATAAAGGATTTGAGGGTTGGTATGCAGATAGCAAGTTTGAAACAGTATTTGATTTTACTAAGCCAATTACTAAAGATACTGTCGTTTATGCAAAATGGCGTATACAAAAATATAAAGTTCAATTTGACACGAATGGTGGAAGTAAGGTCGATTCTCAAAGTGTAGAAGAAGGTAAGAAATCTACTAAACCAACAGATCCAACTTATCCTGCTAAGGAATTTAAAGGTTGGTATAAAACTAATGAGTTTATTGAGGAGTTTGATTTTGATCAACCCATAACAGAGGATATAACACTCTACGCGAAATGGAGAAGTAAAATTCTTGATCCTAAAGACGGAAAGACACCCGTTACACCGGTTGAAGGTGACAAGGAGAAACCTCAAAATAATACGTCAAAAGAATTAAGGATTCAGTACGTATCAGATTTTGATTTCGGCAAAGTTAAAAATAGTAGTTTAGCCTCACAAGAGTTATCTGACGGTGATAGTGTACTAACTGATCAAAATGAAAAGAAAGAAGTTCCCTCCTTCATTTCGATTATAGATGATCGTCCTAAAAATAAAGGTTCATGGTCGTTGTATTCTAAAGCTACCTCCTTTGTAAGTCAGACAGGACATGAAATGATGGGTGCAGAACTTATTCTTAAGGATTTGAATTATGCCAAAGAGATATCTAAAACACCATCGATAGAGGGAAACTCTATTAACTTATCCACTTCTGATTCACAATTGATTACGAAAAGTTCGAATGAAACAAGTAATGGCTCGTGGTCATTGGCATTTGGCAGTTTAAATTCAAAAAATAAATCTACGGGAGCTGTTTTAAGTATCCCTAGAAATACTATCAAAGCGAATACGGATTACCACTCAGTAATTGAATGGACATTAGTACCAGAAATCTAAGAGGAGTGAGTATATGAAAAAAATAATAATGGGGTTAACCCTAGTCGTTTTATCTTTTTCGGCGAACACTATCTCACTTGCTCAAGAATATGATGGTGCAGATAGGGCTAGAGGAAATGCTAGTATATCAATTATTGAGTCGAATGATAAAGATAAACCAACTTCTTATGATGGCAGTAGTTATCATGAACCATCTATAGAAAATGAAAGTAAAGGGAACAAAAGTCAACGATTGCCTAAAACGAACGATGTCAAAAATACAACATATGTATTTTTAGGAAGTATAGTCCTCGTCGTTTGTTGTTATATATTAGGAAAAAAACATTTGAAAAAGGAGAAGATTTAAATGAAAAAGAATATTATATTAGGGACAGTATTGGTGTCATCGATGGTATTAGGTTTAACAGCAGGTGCAGCTGAGTATCCAGATAGTACTCATGCGAATTCAAATGGTAAAGTGAAGTTTATTGAAGGGGATCCTGAAATTGTAGATCCAGGAAATCCGGATAAACCAGTTACACCAGAAAAACCAGTAAACCCAAATAAAGGCGATTTAATGATTCAATACGTGTCAGATTTTGATTTTGGTGTTCATAAAAAAACGGTAAATGGTGTCACAGCTAATTCAGTAGCAGATTTAGTAACTTATAACGATGTGAAAGATGGAACAAAAGAAGAAGTAGTACCATTTGTTTCAACATTAGATACTCGAACAGATCGTGAAGGCGGATGGAACTTAAGAGTGTCAGCAACTGAATTTGAAGGAAAAACAGAGAGTAAAAAGGATGTTAAGCTAAAAGGTGCTGAATTAATTTTTAGTAATGTTAATTATGCTAACCCAGTAACAGAAACACCGGTAGTAGAAGAAATCGCAGCTAAAAAATTAGAAGAAGGTGGCTTGAAATTAAATAGCAATCCTCAAAAAATAGCAACAGCAGATGAATCTAAAGTGGTATCTCAGGGGATGGGAACTTATTCATTAGCTCTAGGTTCTACGCTAATAAAACAAACAGATGATAATCCAGATACAGCTAAAGCAACTTACAATGTTACAGATGGCGTGACATTTAACTTACCAAAGAATGCGTCAGTATCAGTAGCAGATTACAATGCTACAATTAACTGGGAATTAGTTCCAGGTATTTAATGACGAGATAATGTTGTATGTAGAAAGGAACGTTGCCTTTGAAAAAGAATATAATAGTTATAGTGTTGAGTATTATGTTCTTGAATACTTTGTCCTTAGTTGAAGCAACTAGTGAGAATGGTAGTAACTTTGGTGTAAGTCCAATTTACCCAAGTACTCAAGATAAAACTGTAGGTGAAAGTGGCTACTTCAAGTTATATTTGAATCCCGGCCAAAAGGAAGAACTTAAAACAGAAATTAAAAATTATAGCGATAAAGATCTAACAATTTTAATGTCCACCGATAGAGCGGTGACGGCTAATTCAGGCCTAATTTTATATGATACCTCATTAAATAAGGGGTCAAAATTAAAAATAGATGACGAGGCCGATTTTGAAAAAATGATTAGTCGTAAGGCTGAAGAAATTAAGTTAGCACCCAAAGAAACTAAAACAGTTTCTTTGATGGTTGAAACACCGAAGAAAGAGTTAAACGGTGAGGTGTTAGGCGGACTTCATTTCAAAGAAAAAAGAGTGGAAACCAAAGAAAATAAAAAGATGGTAACGAATACTTTTTCTTATAGTATCCCTATAATTATCCAAGAAGATGAAAAAGTGATAGAAAATGAGTTGTCTTTATCAACAGTTGAACCAGCGTTAAGAAATTACCATCCCTTTATAGAAGCCAGAATAGAAAATAATACACCGACTATTATAAGAAACATGAGTGTAGATGGTGAGATTTATGAGACTAAGACTGAAGAAAAACGTTACACACATAATTTACAAAAACTTCAAATGGCACCTCATTCAGCCTTTGATTTTGGTTTCGATCTTCACGATACTGAAATCAGACCGGGTGATTATGAAGCTAAATTGGCAGTTAACGCTGATGGAAAAGAGTATCAGTTTAATCAAAAATTTTCAATTTCAAAAGAAGAAGCCGCTAAAAAGAATGAATCTGCAGTTCATATCCCTGATAAAGAAGATAATACGATGAAGTACATCTTGGCGGCAATAGGTGTGTTGGTATTAATTGGGGTTGCGGTTTGGCTTTATATTCGCAAGATGAAAAAGAAGATGAGGTTAGAAATGACCTTAACGAATGATGAGTAGCATGTATTAATGTAGAAGAAAAGAGACCTTAGATTTTTAATCTAAGGTCTCTTTATTTTGTTAGTGGCGTGTTTTTTTAGTACTTATTTTTATCCAATAAAGATAAAGAACGAAAAGACCAACACTAGCAATGAAGCAAATGACACCCATGATAAAGCCATATGGTAGGAATACAAATTCAATCTCATGTTGTCCTGGTTTTAAGTCGAGTGTAATAAAAGCTTTATCTAAAGGTTTTATTTTTGTTTTCTTACCGTCGACATAGGCTTTCCAACCTTTGTCGTATGGGATAGTTGTAAACAGAACTTCGCGGCCTTCTGGAACGTTGACAGTAGCTTTAGCTTTTCGACCTTTAACTTGAAATGGTACTTGGCTAGGTTTCATTTTATTGAATGCGTCGGCATACTCTTTGTTATTTAGGAAAATGACTTTTGGTGTGAAGACATCTAAATTAGCTGTTCCAAAGAAACTAACAGTAAATTCGATTGTTTTTGCTTCATCATAGAAACCTAAATCATAATATTGTCCAGTAGCGCTCATACGAGTTTTTTGTTTATGAGTACCAACCGTAATTTCAGCAGTTCCAGATTTCAAGTCAGCAAAGTTTGTAGGTTGTAAACTAAGATAAGCTTGTTTATTAGCTGGTACGGTCAATTTGTAAGTAATATCTTTTGCTTTATTAAACTCTAATTCTTTAAAGCTTGTTATATTATCTTTCTCTTCTATTTTAGTATTAGTTGTAGATACGACTTCTGGGAAGCTGTGAGTGAATAAATTAAGCTTGTTTCCAGATAGGGTACTTAGTAAAGAGGCTTGATTATCTAAAAAGGCATTCTCTTTTGGTTTATATTTATAAAGAGAACGAGGGGCCATCATGCCTAGTGAATTAGCATAATCATTTTGGTACATTTTTAAAGTGTTATTTTTATCGAATTCTTTAAATCCAAACTTCAAGGTTTTATTCTTGCTGATGTTATAACGAATTCCTAATAACGAATCCATAACTAACGTGTTATTGTCGTAACGAATATTTTGGTTAGTACCACGAGAGCGATAGCCTAATTCATTTAAAAATGAATTGGTATTTCTATTTCGAATAGATGTAAAGGTACTGACACCACTATATCCATAGTTGATACCATCGTTTGCAGTGACAGGTTCCATAGATTCCATACGGTAAAACGAATCTTCTTCCACTTTTTTAGTTTGTTTCACAAGCGAATTAATATCCGAATAAGGCCCACTGTAAAGTACTCTTGAAGCGTAGTTCCAATCTTTACGAATCCCTTCTATCATCCAGCTTGTATTTGCAACAGCTTCACTGAGCATAGCAAGAGCAAGAATAGCCATTATAAGATGTTGACGTCGTACATTTGAATGTTTTCGTGAACTCTTAAAGAAAAAATAGAACGTGATAAGATAGATACCTAAAAATAGCAGTGTTGCAACCAATTGATAAATCGTAATATAAGTATAGGCAGTTGGTCCTTTTGTAAAGTAGAAAACTAATACAAGAGTCATTAAACCAATGATAATCCGATTATAGAGATGGCTATCCGCTTTTGTTAAATGTTCTAGTCCATAGCCAGCTAAGACAATAACCATAAAGGAGAAGGTAAATGCAAAGCGGAACAAGAACATATTGGGTGCATGAAGACCATGCCAGAATAAATTCAGAGGATTAAAATAAAAGCTAATAATAATAAAAATCATGATAGACCCGTAAGCCAATTTATTTCGACGTGGAACTTTCTTGGTAAAGAAGTAGAAAAGACATAGAATAAGTGGAACCAACCCAATATAAATAAAAGGAATAGAGCCATACTTAGTGCCGTCATAAGACCCGACCATATTTTTTGCGATTAAATCCCAAAAAGCAGTGGCTTCAGTTTTGACCCAAGCAATTTTATTTAGTTTTTCACCATTCGATCTAATATCTAGAACAGTCGGTAAAATCATAACCATTGAAGCAATCCCGGCTAAAAAAGAAGTTATCAGATAACGAGGGATACTTTTCTTATAGGTTTTCCAGTTAGTAGAGGCTCTTGCCCAGAAATATAGAAATGATAAAAGGCCGACCATAAACCCAAAGTAGAAATTAGAAACAAATAATAAGAAATAAGAAACAAATAGTAGGGTTGGATTTTTACCCTCCATAATCTTATGAATACCTAAAAAGATAAGTGGTAAGTAGATAAAGGCATCTAACCACATGATTAATTCCGATTGAGCGGTAATGAAGGACATTAGAGCATAGCAATTTGAAAAAGCGACTTTTAAGACAGGATTGAAGCGGTAAGTATGTTTGGCAAAATACCAAAATGAAAGACCGGCTAGACCTATTTTAAGTAGAGTTAAAAAGTATAAGGCATCAGGAATTGCCTCATTTTTGAAAAAGAAAACGAGAGGGGTAAAAATCCCGCTAAGGTAGTATGAAATCAAGGCGTAGTAGTTTAGGCCTAGCGATGAGTTCCATGTATAAAAAATACTCTGTTTTCCATGCAACACATTATTGAAACTAGCATGGAAGTTTGAAAATTGAGCAAAAGCATCACTAGCAAGTAAACTGCGATCACTGCCCCAATAGATCCCTTGAGTGGCGTAAACACCTGCCATCACTGCAATCGGTATTAAAAAAGCGGCTAATGGATAAAGTGTCATTTTATTTTTATAAAATATTTTTTTTGTTTTAATTTCAGTCATATATATTATCTCCTAGTGTTATTAAAAAACTTCCCTTATTACAAATATAAGTATAGCTAATTTTATCATGATTAGAAGTAAATACAAGGGTTCTTCTATTGAGAGAGCGTTTTAATTTCAAAGATAGTTTAATTTATATTTTAATGTTATTTTTTGATGAAAAAATAAAAATCTAATTCTTTTTTTTACAAGAAAGAGATGAAAAGAGATTAAAACACTGTCTTATCAAGGTTAATTTATTGTGTTTTATATAAAAATATGGCCAGTAAGGTGTTTGTCAAAAAAACTTAAAAAATCGTGATTGACTTTTAGTTTTAAAGGAATATAATGAGCTACATCAGTAATTTAATAATGTAAAAAAACATAGGGGAGTAGCTGACATATCAATGGTTAGGCGTTGTTTCAAAAGAACGAAATTGATGTGTTTTTAGATCAACAGTTAGTACGTGTAGGCGTGCTGGTCTAAGATGAAATAGCGAGACTTGTGTATTGGGTGCAAACTCAATATGCAAGTCCATTTTTATGGCAGTAATTTGGTCCTCAGGAGGAAAACAATGAAAAAAGAAAAACAAAACCATCAATTAGACAAATTCAAAATTGGTGGTGCCTTGGTGGCGATGGGGGTTGTGTATGGGGATATTGGAACAAGTCCACTATATGTAATGAAGGCCATAATCGAAGGCAATGGTGGTTTAGCTAAAGTGTCAGAGGATTTTATTATTGGAGCGGTTTCGTTGATTGTTTGGACGCTTACCCTACTGACCACTGTTAAGTATGTGATGATAGCACTCAAAGCCGATAACCACGGCGAAGGTGGGATTTTTTCATTATATACACTGGTTAGAAAATGTAGTCGTTACCTGATTATTCCTGCGATGATAGGAGGGGCGGCCCTGCTTGCAGATGGTGTGTTAACACCAGCTGTTACAATTACCACAGCTATTGAAGGGTTGAGAGGTATACCGTCGTTTTATAACGTTTTTGGAAATAATCAAAATGTTATTATAGTTATTACGATTGCTATTATCTGTGTATTATTTATGATTCAACGTTTTGGAACGGAAAAAGTAGGGAAAGCATTTGGACCGGTGATGTTAGGTTGGTTCACATTTATCGGTGGAGTTGGTGTTTATAACTTCTTAGGTAATATGTCCGTGTTAAGAGCACTTAACCCATACTAT
The DNA here is from genome assembly GCF_003987565.1 of Vagococcus fessus. Taxonomy (GTDB): domain Bacteria; phylum Bacillota; class Bacilli; order Lactobacillales; family Vagococcaceae; genus Vagococcus_D; species Vagococcus_D fessus. The sequence goes on along the minus strand of NZ_NGJY01000002.1, from coordinate 373,484 downwards.
GCGATTGAGTTACTATTTAGCCCAGAAAATAAAGCCGGTTTGTTTATCTTAGGAAGTGTTTTTCTTGCAACTACAGGGGCAGAAGCTCTTTATTCAGATATGGGACATGTAGGCCGTAAAAATATTTTAGGCAGCTGGCCATATATTAAAATTTGCTTGCTGTGTAATTATTTTGGACAAGCAGCTTGGATTTTATCTATTAAAGACAGTACGTATTATCAAAGTGTGGACATGTTAAATCCATTCTTCCGTATGATGCCAGCTAGCTTATCAGTTTTTGGTGTTATTTTTGCTACTTTAGCAGCAGTAATCGCATCACAAGCCTTGATTTCAGGTTCATACACATTGGTGTCAGAAGCAGTTAAATTAAAATTATTACCACGTTTCAGAATTATTTATCCGTCTAACCATAAAGGACAGTTATATATTCCAGTTGTAAATACTATTTTATTCGTAACGTGTATTATGATTGTTTTATTATTTAAAACATCAGCTAAAATGGAAGCAGCATATGGCTTAGCGATCACTGTTACCATGTTGATGACAACAGTATTATTGTTATTCTATTTATTACAACGCAATAAAATACCAAAAATCATGTCATTCGCTATTTTCTTATTCTTTGGAGCAATTGAGACAATCTTCTTTATTTCAAGCGCGACTAAGTTTTTCCACGGTGGATTCGTAGCAGTATTTATTGCGCTTGCGATTTTATTAGTTATGGTTATCTGGGAAAAAGGTTCGATGATTCAAGAGCGACACAACGAACGTGTTTCACTTTGCGATTACACGCAACAATTAAGTGATTTAAGTCATGATGAAAGTATTCAACTTTATCAAACGAACGTAGTATTTTTAACAAATAACCTCAAAGGACACAAAATCGGTCGTGAGATTATTTACTCAATCTTAGATAAAAAACCTAAGAGAGCAAAAGTGTACTGGTTTGTAAATGTGTTCGTTACCGATGAACCATTTACGAAAGAATATCATGTAGACATGATGGGAACAGATCATATTGTAAATATTCAATTACGTTTAGGTTTCCGAGTGAACCAAGATGTGAATCTATACCTAAGACGTATTGTTCATGATTTAATGGAACAAGGGAAATTACCAAAACAGCCTCAAAAATATACAATCTATCCAGGTCGTGAAGTAGGCGATTTCTGTTTTGTTCTTATTAAAGAAGAATTATCTCGTAAATCTGATTTAACTAACTTTGAACGTATGATTATGCAAGCAAAATTAGGGATTAAATCAATCACAACGTCACCTGCCCGATGGTTTGGGTTACAATTTAGCGATGTTATTAACGAAAGTGTGCCGTTAAATATTCCAAGTTACAACCAACACTTACAGTGCGACCAACTGAATCAAGTTCAAGTTGATGACTTTTCATCTGAAGACGATGAAGACGATGACGAATTAACTGAAGTATAAAAAAAGAACTTCCTTTGATAAGGAAGTTCTTTTTTTTTGTTTACATAAGCATAAATGAAATAACAATAGCGATAATAGCAAGTGATTCTGTTAAACCAATACCGATAAACATCATCCCTTTTATTGCACTTTCTCTAGCTGGTTGTCTGGCTATATTATTCATCGCAGCTGAAACAATTAAGCCATCGCCTATCGCAGCACCTAAAGCAGCTAAACCTGCAGCAATCCCTGAGCCCATTTGCAAGACCTCCTTTTGTTAATAGAATACTTATCACAAATGTATGATACCAATTAAGTGTAACTATTTTTCTTCAATCAAATGACGTTTGTTTGTTTAAAGTGTGTTTAAAGAACAGGTAAAGCGAACAAGTTTAGCATTTTTTTAGTTAAAAAAGAAGATAAAAGGCTTTTTTTCTTAATGATTTCTGAATAATAAAAACACTTGATTATCTGTAAAAAGATAACCAAGTGTTTGAATAACAGTATAGTTTTAGAGCTAATTAAGCTTCTTCACCAGGTTCTGAAGCGATGATTTGTAGTTCACCTTCAACACGCCAGTTTTTAATAGTGTTTGGTAAGATGAAATGCGTTCCTTTTTTGATAGAATAGTTTTCTTCTTCTTTTGATTCTTCGTCAATAATAACGATATTACCAGAGCCTTCAATGACGCTCACGATTGTATAAAGTGAATTTTGTGTGAAGTCTAGAATTCCTGAAATTTTCCATTCGTAAACGTTGAAGAATGGTGTTTTAACATATTCTGTCACACTAGATTCTCCGAAAGCTGTTTCTTTAATAGCAAGGGTAGGATCAATATGAGGAATAGTTGTCACATCAACTGATTGTTGAATGTGTAATTCTCTCGGTTTACCATCATCACCTTTACGATCATAGTCATAAACACGATAAGTTGTATCGCTACTTTGTTGTGTTTCTAAAATCATAATGCCAGCACCGATAGCATGGATAGTTCCACTTGGTACATGGAAGAAATCACCAGCTTTTACTTTGACACGACGTAATAGGTCATCCCAACGCCCTTCTTCAATCATCGTTTCTAATTCTTCTTTAGATTTAGCATGGTGGCCATAAATGATTTCTGCACCTTCATCAGCGGCAATAACATACCAGCATTCAGTTTTTCCTAATTCGCCTTCATGTTTCATACCATACGCATCATCTGGATGAACTTGTACAGATAAATCATCTGCAGCATCTAAAATTTTAGTAAGAAGTGGGAAGACATCGCCTTTAGCATTACCAAATAATTCACGGTGTTCTGCCCAAAGTGTGTCTAAACGTTGGCCTTTATAAGGGCCGTTTTCAACAGTACATGTCCCATTTGGATGAGCACTTACTGCCCAACATTCGCCTGTTTTGTCACTTGGTAAATCGTAACCGAAAACGGTGTTTAATTTTTCACCACCCCAGATTTTTTCTTGTAATACAGGTGTTAAAAATAATGGTTGTTCCATAAATAAAGTCCTCCTTAGTAATAATATCTTAATTATTATATCAGATTTTTGTTAGTGTGGCCTTCTCGTTTAAATATTCCTCTAATATGTGATCTCTTTTCTCTATATAGTTCGCTCTATTATCAACAGGATGAACCCGATTTGATAAAAAGATAAACGCACTTTTTTCTTTGGGATCAATAAGTAAAAAAGTACCGGTATAACCGGTATGGAAAAGTAGAGGTCGTTTTGAATCGACAGTCGTTTTTAAATCCCAACCTAAGGAACGGTTTAATGTCCCACTAGGAGTCCAATCTTGTAATAAAGAGGTGATGGTTTCTTCTTTTAAATAGGTCGAACCATCAGAAAGATTGCCACGACTAAGTATCATTTGACAAAAAGTAAGACAATCTTCTAACGTAGAGAATAAACCAGCACTTCCGCAATTTTCACCTAAAACAAAAGCTTTAGGATCGTGGACAGCGCCACGAATAACACCTCGTTTAGGATGATTTTCTGTAGCGGCGATAGAATCGGACAGGTCAGGTTTAAAAGTACTTTTATTAAGCCGAAGAGGACGTAAAACGTCTTCCTCTATAACGTGTTGCACGGGTTTGTTATATAATTTTTCAATTAAAAAGCCAAGTAAGAGCGTTCCAGTATCGGTGTAGGCTACTTTTGATCCGATATTAGGCCCTGATTTTAAAAGAAGAAGCGCTGCTCGTAACTCTTCTTTGTTTAAAGTGTCACGATCTTTTATAAAAGGATTGATATCAGAGGTGTGGGTGAGCAAGTGACGACTCGTTACCTTCTTATCGTGAAAAGCAGGTAAATAAAAAGTGATTGGCAAATCAATATCAAGCTGTTCGGTTTCGATTAATTTTAAAATAACACTGTTTGTACCGATTACTTTTGTAAGGGATGCGACATCAAAGAGAGTCGTGTCTAACATTGTTTCACGATTCGGTAAAAGTGAGGCATGACCATAAGAATGTGTCTCAATCGTGTTACCTTCAACAAAGGCAAAATTAGCACCTGGGAATATACCAGACTTTAATTGGGAAAGAATGGTTTGTGTTGTATTAGGATACATAAGTTAGCTCCTTTCAGACATAGGTTTCTTGTTTAAGTATAGCAAAAAACTCAGTATAAAAGCATGATTTTTTAGTGAAAGGTGACACAACCTTCGTTTAGGAATCCGACTTAAAAATTGTTATGAAAAAATTCGTCAGATTGCATATTGCCGACACAAATTTCATGTGATAGTATTAGGAAAAACAGGTGATAACCCTAGCGATTATATCAAAGGACCCTCGTGCATATGAGGGCCCTTTTTCTAAATATTTTTAAGTTGAAAATATAGGTAAAAGTAATGAAATAGGCCGCTATAGGTATCAGATTGGAGGAAAATATGAAAAATAAAGAAACACAAAAAATGATGTTGATTGTTATTGGTAATCTCTTCTTAGTATTCGTAGGGATTGGGTTAGTTATACCAGTAATGCCAACATTTAAAAGCGAGATGCATTTAAGTGGGCAAACAATGGGTTATTTAACCGCAGCCTATGCGATGTCACAATTAATCTGTTCACCAGTAGCAGGACGTTTATCAGATTTATTTGGTCGTAAACGGATGATTGTTATAGGTATGGTTATTTTCTCATTATCAGAATTTCTTTTTGGTATGGGGACAACAGTTCCAGCATTATATGTTTCAAGGATTTTAGGTGGCCTTAGTGCGGCTTTAATTTTCCCTTCAGTCATGGCTTTTGTGGCAGATATTACAACATTAGAAGAACGACCAAAAGCAATGGGCTGGGTATCAGGAGCGATTAGTGGAGGATTTATTATTGGACCTGGAATTGGTGGTTTCTTAGGTGATATCTCTATGCGTTTACCGTTTTATGTAGCGGGTATTTTAGGATTAGTAGGATTTTTGTTTGCATTGGTAATGCTTAAAGAACCGAAACGTATTGAAACAGTGACAGAAGATGGTCCGAAAACGAGCTTAAAAGAAGTTATTTTAATGCCAGCTTTAACATTCCCATTCTTCATTATTTTGATTAATGCATTTGGGTTAGCAGCATTTGAGTCTATTTATAGTATCTATGTGGATATCAACTATGGTTTCTCAGTAAGAGATATCGCGGTGGTTATTACAGTCAGTGGTGTTCTTGCCTTGATCGTTCAAATTGTTTTCTTTGATGCCATTGTTCGTAAGATAGGTGAAATTGGTCTGATTCGTTTATGTCTAGCCGTTAGTGCTGTTTTCGTGCTAGCGATTGTCTTTGCAAAAGGGTATTGGGGTGTCTTGACTAGTACATTCGTTATCTTCTTAGCCTTTGATTTGATTAGACCTGCTATTACGACCTTCTTATCCAAACACGCTGGTGAAAATCAAGGTTCTGTTAGTGGAGTCAACTCTGCACTTACAAGTGTGGGGAATATCGTAGGTCCTATTTTGTCTGGGACATTATTAGATGTTAATTCACATTATCCGTACTATGTTGTGGTTGTTATTTTGACGATCACCTTCATGTTAACGATGATTTGGAATAGCAAAGCAAAAGTAAAAACAAATTAATTCAAAACACGCCTTGGCGTGTTTTTTTATTTCTAAAAAATTAATTAGATTTACAAACAGATAATTTCCTATTTGGCGAAAAAAATGGTTTAATTAGAGATGAGAATAATTACAATTAGCACGGAATGTGCGAGTGTGATAAAAAACGGAGGAATAAAAAACATGACTAAAAAGAAAATTGTTGTCTTAGGGGCAGGATACGCAGGTCTTAGAACAGTAAAAGGCTTACAAAAAAAAGGTCTAGATGCTGAAATCACATTAATCAACAAAAACTCATATCACTATGAAGCGACTCAATTACACGAAGTTGCAGCAGGTACTGAGCCAGCTAAAAAAATTAGCTTTGAAATCAAAGATGTTATTGATGAATCAAAAGTTAACTTTATTCAAGATGAAGTGACAACGATTAATCATGAAGCGCAAGAAGTGTCATTAAAAGAAGGCGAAAAAGTAAGCTATGATTACTTAGTGGTTGCCTTAGGTTTCGAATCAGAATCATTTGGTATCCCAGGTGTTGACGAATTCGGATGGCCATTAGTTGATATCAAGACAGCTGAAGCGGCTAAAGCACAATTAGATAAAAACTTACAAAACTACAAAGTATCAAAAGACCCTAAAGATTTAAGCATTGTAGTTTGTGGTGCTGGTTTCACAAGTATCGAGTATTTAGGCGAAATCTCAAACCGTTTACCAAAATTAGCGGATAAATTTGATTTCCCAATGGATAAAGTGAAAGTAACATGTATCGAAGCAATGCCAAAATTATTACCAATGTTCTCAGAAAAATTAGCATCATACGGTATCGACGTATTAGAAAAACGTGGTGTTGAATTTATCGTAGGAACACCAATTAAAGAAATCAAAGAATCATCAGTTGTTTACGAACAAGATGGCGAATTAAAAGAAATCGAAGCAAGCACAATCATCTGGACTACAGGTGTACGTGGAAGCAGCGTTGTCGGAGCATCAGGCTTTGAAGAACGTCGTGGTCGCGTAATGGTAGAACCAGACTTAACAGTTAAAGGTCAACCAAACGTCTTCATGATTGGTGACGTTAGTGCGGTTATGGATGAAGCGTCAGGCCGTCCTTACCCAACTACAGCTCAAATTGCTCTAGTTCAAGCAGACTACGTTGTTGAAGCAATGGCAAATAAATTTTCTGGAACAGAACCAAATTTATTTGAATTCAAATCAGCAGGTACTGTTGCATCATTAGGTAACAATGATGGTATCGGTCATACAATGAACAAAGATTTCAAAGGCTATATTGCCTCTGTTATGAAAAAAGGAATTGTAGACAAATCATTATTACAAACAGGAACACCTTCTGTTTTACTTAAAAAAGGTCGTTTTGATTTCTACCACTAAGAATTTAACTTTTAAAACCTTGAATCTCTTTAGATTCAGGGTTTTTTATTTTAGCAATCAACCTCCTAAATAGTGTATAATAAATAGACATAGTTAGAAGTGGAGGCGTTAAGATGGTCTGTTATCCGAATATTCAAGTGGCAACATTAATTAATCGAGATAATCGTTTTATAGCAAGATGTTTACTGGAGTCTGGAGAAGAAGTTCGTGTCCATGTGAAAAATACAGGACGTTGTAAAGAATTGTTAATTCCAGGAGTAAATGTATCTCTTAGCTATCAAGCATCGCCGACACGAAAGACTGATTATGACTTAGTAGCTGTTGAGAAAAAAGGCAAGTGGATTAACATCGACAGTCAAGTTCCCAATCAACTGGCAGCAGAAGGAATCCAGTCTGGTGAGATTATCTTGCCATTTTTAAAAGGGAATATCACTGAAGTTAGACGTGAAGTAACATACGGAGCATCGAGGTTTGATATTTGTGTAACGACTGACCAAGATGAGAAAGCCTTTGTTGAAGTAAAAGGGATGACCTTAGAACACAATAAAAAAGCTGCTTTTCCAGATGCACCAAGTGAAAGAGCTCTAAAGCATGTGACTGAATTAAGTACAGCTAGAGCGGAAGGCTACCTAACTGCGGTGTTATTTATTATTCAGTTAGAAGAGGTTGAGTTAGCAACGATTCACGAAGAGCGTCAACCGAAATTGCAACAAGCGATTGAAGAAGGTCAGGGAAAAGGACTTGAAGTTTTAGCATACAATTGTAAAGTCACACCAGAAACAATCGAACTAAAAGAAAGTATACCAGTGGATTTAGCACATGATTTTGTTGAAGCGCTGGTTTAAATAGAGGAGAGAATAGCTATGTTGAATTTAGGAATTATTGGCACAAATTGGATTACAAAACAATTTATCGAAGCGGCAGAAGCATCAAAAGAGTACCGCTTAGCATTGGTTTATTCTAGAAAATTAGAAACAGCTCAGTCATTTGCAGCTGATTTTTCGTGCGAGGGTGTAACGGATAGCTTGGATGAGTTTTATCAGGCTGAGGGAATCGATGTGGTATATATTGCCTCACCAAATAGCTTGCACTTTGAACAAGCAAAAGCGAGTTTAGAAGCGGGTAAACATGTTATTGTTGAAAAACCAGCTGTATCAACATTAGCTGAGTGGCAACACCTATTAGCCGTAGCCAGTGAAAATGATCGCTTTATTTTTGAAGCAGCTCGTAATATTCATGAAGACAGCTTTAAAAAAGTATCAGAGTTATTAAGTAACTGTGAGGATGATGTGATTGGGGCGAATATTAGCTTTATGAAATACTCATCACGTTATGATGCTGTTCTTGCTGGTGAAGAGCCTAATATCTTCTCACTTGATTTTTCAGGTGGAGCGTTAATGGATTTAGGAGTATACGTTTTGTATGCTTCAGTGGCGTGGTTTGGTAAACCCGAATCAGTTCATTACTTTGCTAGAAAAATTAGAACAGGTGTTGATGGGATCGGTACAATGGTTTTACGTTATGAGAACTTTGACGTTAATATGATGACAGGTAAGATTGGCAATAGTTTCTTGCCAACAGAAATCTACACACCAACTCAAACGATTAGTTTAAATGCGATTAATAGCATCGATGATATTTCTGTTATTGATCAAAAAGGTAATGTGGAAAAAGTTTCATGTACAAGTTTAGACAATCCAATGATTGAAGAAGCAGTAGACTTTGCAAGTGTTATTAATAACCCAACATCAGAAACCTCAAAAGAAAATTATAGTAATTGGTGTGAGGTTGCATTAACCGTTCATGACATCATGGAAACATTACGTAAACAAGAAGGCATTTACTTTAAAGCCGATAAAAAATAAAATCAATTAGTTTAGAAACTGATAAAGAATATGAGGGAAAAAGAGTGACGACATTAGTAGAAAAATTACCAGAAGTGTGGCAAGCACAGTGGGGAAAATTAGGATTTACATCAGCTTCACCGATCCAAGATAAAGGGTATGAACCGTTGTTAGCAGGGGAAAACTTAGTAGGAGTATCTCCAACAGGATCAGGAAAAACATTAGCGTATTTATTACCATTACTACAAACGATTGAAAAAGGCGCAGGCAATCAATTGCTTATATTACTGCCTTCTCAAGAATTAGCTGTTCAAGTGGCGAGTGTGACAAAAGAGTGGGCTGATTTATTAGGCCTAAACTCTCAAGCACTTGTAGGTGGAGCTAACGTTAAACGCCAAATTGAAAAACTAAAAACAAAACCAGAAGTCCTAGTAGGGACACCTGGTCGTGTGATTGAATTAATCAAAGGTAAAAAAGTGAAAGCTCATTTGCTAAAAACACTAGTTTTGGATGAAGTGGATCAATTGATTGAAACAAGTGAATTAAATGCCTCAGCAACTATCTTAAAATCATTAGACCGTGACGCACAACTAGTCTGTGTATCAGCGACGGCTGTAGCAATTGAAGAGAAATTAGGCGAGCTAAATAAACGTGAAATGACTATTTTAGACGTAACGGATGAAGACCAATCAGCTGGAACAGTTGAACATGGTTATATCGTGACACCGCCAAGAAAACGTGTTGAAGTTTTACGTAAACTGTCACATATCAAAGGCTTTAAAGCAATTGTCTTCTTTAACGAAGTACAAGAGATGGGCTTTGTGTCAGAAAAATTAGAATTCTTAGGTGTAGCAAATGCAACGTTAGCATCAGATCAAAATAAAATGGAACGTCGTTTAGCGTTATCAGCTTTTGCTGATAATAAATTAAACTTACTGTTAACAACAGATATTGCGGCACGTGGGTTAGACTTTGATGCCCTGCCGTATGTTATTCATTATGACGTGCCTTATACATTAGAAAGTTATGTTCACCGTTCAGGACGTACAGGTCGTATGGGACATGATGGGCATATCTTGTCACTTGTTGATGATTATTCTATTCGCGATCTAAAGAAAATTGCGAAGCAAAAAGAATGGCCATTATCAGAGAAGACCGTTCACAGTAGTCAAATCGTGACACAAGAAAAACGTATTGTAACAGAGGACGAAACGAATGGAACTGATGGTGAGTCAGGAACATCAGATAAACCAGCTAGAAAGCCTAAAGGCGATGGCGAAGTGAAACGTTACAAAAAAATCAAAACACCAGCTGAAAAGAAATCGGCTAAGAAGAAAACCAAGACTAAGACTAAAAATAAAAAGAATGATAAGAATAAAGGGGCTCGTAAAAAGTCCGAGAAATAATGAACTAAAGGGTGGGGAAGATGTCGAATAGAAAAGAACAGATAATGGCAGTCTTGGAGGAAAATCCAACAGGCTTAACAGCAGCAGCTGTAGCCGACTTAATGGAGCTGGACCGAACAAATGTCAGTCGTTATTTAAATGAATTATCAAAAGAAGGACGAGTGGCACGTTCAACCGGCCGCCCTATCATATTTTCTATTTCGACAGCTGAAGAAATAGAAGAAGAGTCGTTTGAAGTGAGTTTTGATAGCTTAGTTGGAGCAGAAGAATCGTTGAAAGTTGTGATTCAGCAAGCGAAAGCGGCGATTCTTTACCCACCTAGAGGCTTACATACTACTATTTTTGGACAGACAGGGACAGGGAAATCACTTTTTGCAGAATGTATGTACCGTTTTGCAATTAGCTCTGAAACTCTTCCTAAAACAGCACCGTTTATTTCGTTTAATTGTGCTGACTATGCTCAAAATCCGCAACTTCTTTTTGCGCATATTTTTGGTGTGAAAAAAGGGGCTTACACGGGTGCGACAGAGGACCGTGAGGGGTTAATGTCTAAAGCAAATGGCGGCATCTTATTCTTAGACGAGATTCACCGCTTGCCACCAGAAGGTCAAGAGATGCTTTTTACCTTTATTGATAAAGGGGTCTACCGTCCGTTAGGTGAGAGTAGTAAGAGTCATGAAGCCAGCGTCCAGATTATCGGCGCGACGACCGAGTCTTCAAGTGCCTTTTTAAGTACTTTTAATCGTCGTATTCCGATGTCGATTACCTTACCATCTTTAACTGAGCGTACAATTGATGAGCGTTATGAAATTGTGACACGTTTTATTAAAGAAGAAGCGAATCGTCTGAATCGTCGAATCATAGTCGAACGTGATGCGATTTTAGCCTACATGCTCTATTATGCAGAAGGTAATATAGGACAAGTGAAGCGTGACTTGAAACTTGTTTGTGCAAAAGCTTTTCTATATAGTCGTACCAATCAGAAAGACTATCTTCAAATTAATCAGCAAGAACTACCGCTACATGTTCAAAAAGGACTACTTAAAGTCAAAGAAGCCCCTGAAAAGGTAGAGCGATTTGTCGATAAAAATAATCAGTACTTAACATTTGATCCAGGCATGAAAGAAGTGGTATGGTCGCTTGATCCAGCTAGAGACATGTCAGTATATAACGAAATAGAAGAGCGCGTATCTAGTATGACATCAGTAGATTTAGAAAATACGGACTTAGCTGAGTTGATTGAGACAGACGTAGATAAATATTTTGAAACCTACGTTGATGAATTGACGAGAAGTGATGTTCATAGAGAATTGATTTCGGATAAAATGTGGGACTTAACAAATAAAGTATATGACTTAGCCGAAGAGCGTTTAGATAGAAGTTATAATCAGAAAGCGCGTTTTACTTTTGCACTTCATCTACAAGGGACATTAGAACGAATTGAAAAGAATAGAAGTATTGTTCACCCGAATCTTAATGAAATCAGAATCAATTATAAAAAAGAATTTCAAGTTGCACTAGATATTTCCTCTTTAATAGAAGAAGAATATCAAATCGAAATACCGTTTGATGAAATAGGATTTATCACAATGTTCTTATCGCTTGATATCAGCGAAAAAGTAGAAAAGGCTGAAAGTAAAGTTTCCGTAGTTGTTTTGATGCATGGAAAATCAACAGCGAGTAGTATGCTAGAAGCAGTTCAAGAATTGTTAGGAACAGATACAGGTAAGGCGTTTAATATGCCACTTACGATGGAAGTGCAAGAGATGTATGACGAACTTAAAACATATGTTATGGATAATCGTGATGAGATGGAAAGTGGTATGCTGCTTTTAACTGATATGGGCTCGCTTAACACTTTTGGAGATATGATCTATGAAGAAACAGGTGTTAGAACAAAAGCTATTTCTATGGTTAGTACGATGATTGTTCTAGAAGCAGTGAGGACTGCTAGTATCGGCAGAAGTTTAAAAGACATCTACCAAAATATCCAACTATCACTAGAAAGTATTGTGAGAAATCAATTCAAACCGAAGCGTAAATTAGATAAGGCAGTTATCGTGACTTGCTTTACAGGTGAAGGTGTCTCTAAAAAACTGTATGAGCGAGTTTTACCAGTAGTCAACACTGAAGTGATTGAGATTATCCAATTACAATTTTTAGAAAAAGAGTCATTCAAAAAGCATATCGATGAACTGATTGAGCAGTATGAGATATTAGCGATTGTAGGGACGGTAGAGATAGATTATCAAAACATCCCATTCTTCTCAGCATTTGATATCTTTAGTAATGAAAAACTAAACGTGTTTAAACGAATTGTAGCAGACGAAGTTCCGATGGAACAGATGGTATCTTCTTTGGAAGGAACTATCAAGAGTGTCCCATCAGTATCAGTGCTATTGATGATGTTACAAAAGATTGTTCATCAGATGCAGACTGATTTACAAATTGTGGTCGAACCTGGCGTTGATGCGGGTGTGCTGATACATTTGGCTTTCTTAGTAGAAGCACTTAATAATGGGCAGGCAGCTAGACAATTCAAAGAGATTGATGAGTTTAAAGCAAGTCATCGTATGGAGATGAAGACAGTCCGTTCTAATCTAATGCCACTTGAAAAGCAATATAATGTTGAATTACCAGAGAGTGAAGTGGCTTATTTAACACAAATGATGATTGAGAACAAAATCGATCAAAATTTCGTAGATACACACTAATTGTAGTGTGTAAGGATATAATCTTTTGTGTAAACGTTATATTGTATGTTCAAAAAGCGTGTTATATCAACAAAAACCGTGCCAATAAAAGTTGGCACGGTTTTTGCTTTATATATAAGTGTAAAATACAAATAAGGGAGACGATAGATATGTCAAAGAAAACAATTATGTTAGTATGTTCAGCAGGAATGAGCACTAGTTTATTAGTAACAAAAATGGAAGCGGCAGCAGAAGCTCAAGGAATTGAATCAGATATCTTCGCAGTATCAGCATCAGATGCAGATTCACATCTAGCGAATAAAGATGTTAACGTTTTATTATTAGGCCCTCAAGTTCGTTTTATGCAAAAACAATTCGAAGAAAAATTAGCACCAATGAACATCCCTTCAGCAGTAATCGATATGAAAGATTACGGTATGATGAACGGTGAAAATGTATTAAAACAAGCGTTAACTTTAATTGGTGAATAAGTAATAAGGAGATCAAATTAATTTATGAGTATGAAAAGAGGAAAACAAATGGATGAAGCAAACTTAGAATCAATCATGGGACTTATCGTTAATGCAGGTAATGCAAAAAGCGATGCAATGGAAGCGATTCAAGCAGCAAAAGAAGGAAACTTCGATGAAGCAGCTGAAAAAATTAAAAGTGCAGAAGCGTCATTAGTAGAAGCGCATCATGCTCAAACAGGACTTTTAACTAAAGAAGCACAAGGTGATCATATGACAGTGACGTTATTAACAGTTCACAGCCAAGATCACTTGATGACAGCTATTGCTTTTACAGATATAGCTAAAGAATTAATCGACTTACACAAAAAGATTGATGAAAAATAATTTTTAGGGGGAAGATGAGATGGACAAATTTATTGCCTTTATGGATGCAAAATTCATCCCAGTAGCTTCAAAAATTGGAGCACAACGTCACTTGGTAGCAATCAGAGATTCATTCGTAGTTACGATGCCTTTAATGATTTTAGGGGCTTTCGCAGTATTAATTAACAACTTACCTATTCCAGCAGTTCAAAACTTTATGAACTCAATTTTCTCAAAACAAGTTGAAGATGGTGTTTACATCTGGACTAAGTTTGGTGGAAACGTATGGAATGGTACATTTGCAATACTTTCAGTATTAATTGCTTTCTTAGTAGCTTATAACTTAGCTAACTCATATGGCAAAAATGGTATCTCAGCTGGTACAACATCATTAGGAGCGTTCTTCGCTTTTGGTGGGGCTACAGGTATGTCTTCAAATGGATTATTTATTGCACTTATCGTTGGGTTAATCTCAGCTGAATTATTCTGTAAATTAGCAGGAAATGATAAATTAGTTATCAAAATGCCTGATGGTGTTCCGCCAGCAGTAGCAAACTCATTTGCAGCTTTAATGCCAGCAATGATTACTATTTCTTTATTCGGTTTAATTAATACATTCTTCATGGCATTCGGTATTATGGACGTAGTAGCATCATTCTACGCAGCAGTACAAGAACCATTCATGAAATTATCTAGCTCTTATCCATCAGCTTTATTATTAGCATTCTTAACACCATTCTTATGGTTCTTCGGTTTACACGGTGCCAACATGTTAGAGCCTTTAATGCAATCTATCAATGCGCCTTCTATTGAAGCGAATATCAAAGCGCTAGAAGCAGGTAAAGAATTACCATATATCGTTAACAAACCATTCTTTGATGCATTCGTAAACTTAGGTGGTACAGGTGCTACTTTAGGTTTAGTTATTGCAATTTTCTTAGTTGGTAAAAAACATAAACAATTCTCAGTTGTAGGTAAATTAGGAGCTGCTCCAAGTTTATTCAACATCAATGAGCCACTTACATTTGGTTTACCAATCGTACTGAATCCAATCTTATTCATTCCGTACATCGTAACACCAATGATTTTAGTAACAGTAGCTTACTTTGCAACATCAATGGGTCTAGTCCCAGCAGCTACAGGAATGCCACCATGGGTAACACCACCAGTAATTGGCGGTATCTTAGCTACAAATAGCCTATCAGGTGGAGTATTATCAGCAGTAAACTTAGTTATTTCAGTAATTATCTATGTTCCATTTATCAAAATGGCAACAATTCAAGAAATGAAAAAAGAAGCAGTTTAATACTAATTAGTAAAAGAAGCCAGATTCATTTGGCTTCTTTTTTTAATCAAATCCCTAGACAATCAAAATAATAAGTGAGAAAATAAGCATGTTGATGTTTCTGTAGCTCAGTAGGATAGAGCAATCGCCTCCTAAGCGATAGGCCGCTGGTTCGATTCCAGTCAGAAACGTAAAGGTGAGACTAAAATCGCTATGCTCCAAAAAACTGGAAGCCAGTTCTATGCCAAAGAGCAAAAAGGACTGGCTGAAGTTTTAAAGAGCAGATTTTAGAACCCGAGAAAAGGTGAGACTAATGGTGACCTGCTTCAAAGGAACTGGAAGATACTCTCAGGAAAAAATCCAGAAAGAGTATCTGAAGTTACAAAGAAGCAACCATTAGAACCCGAGGAAAAGGTGAGACTAATGGTGTCTTACATACAAAAAAAAGAAGCGATTCGTTAGAGTCGCTTCTTTTTTGATACCTATTTTTAAGCCCAGTCACCATTTCTGAATAATGGGACACGAGAACCGTCAGCACGAATGCCATCGATAGTCATCTTGTCTGATCCAATCATAAAGTCAACGTGGGTTGTACTACGGTTAAGACCGGCTTCAAGTAATTCATCTTCACTCATTTCAGTTCCACCTTGTAAGTTAAAGGCATAAGCAGAGCCAAGGGCCACATGATTTGAAGCATTCTCATCAAATAAAGTATTGTAGAATGTGATGCCTGATTGAGAAATAGGAGAAGGGTCTGGAACAAGAGCAACTTCACCTAAACGTTTAGAACCTTCGTCAGTCGCTACTAATTTCTTAAGAACATCTTCGCCTTGCTCAGCGGAGCAGTCAACAACCGCACCATCTTTAAATGTGAATGACATACCAGTAATAGTTGTACCAGCGTAACTTAAAGGTTTAGTACTAACCACTGTCCCATCAACACGATTGCGGTCAGGAGCAGTGAAGACTTCTTCAGTTGGCATGTTTGCCATGAATTTTTCCCCGCGAACGTTAAAGCTTCCAGCACCTTCCCAGCTATGGTTTTTAGGTAAACCGATAACTAAATCAGTTCCAGGAGCTGTATAGTGTAGTGAATCAAATTGTTCAGCATTTAATTCAGCAGCTTTTTTATTTAATAAAGCATCATGTTCTTCCCATGCTTTAATAGGGTCTTCTTGGTCTATGCGAGTCGCTTTGAAGATTGCATTCCATAAAGCTTCGACTTGCTCATCGTTGGTCGCTAAATCTGGGAATACCTTAGCTGCCCAGTCACGTCCAGCAGCAGCAACAACAGTCCAGCTGATTTTATTTGCTTGAGAAGCTTTGCGTAAAGCACCCATAGCTTTACCAGAAGCAGCTTGATAAGTCGCAACACGTTCTGGATCAGTACCAGCTAAGGCATCTGGATTTTGAGAAACAACACTAATACGGCTAGCGCCAGCGGCAACCCAAGCATCCATTTCTGCAACTTTATAATCGGGAATATCTGTTAATAATGACTCATCTGCATGTAAGAAAAACTCTTTTTGGACAACATCATCGCGCCATTGAACCATTACATTTTTTGCGCCATTAGCGTAAGCTTCTTTGACGATTAAACGAGCAAGGTCAACTTGTTCGACATCAATTAGTAAAACAACCGAGTGGCTTTTTTGAACGTTTACACCTGTTTTTACAATTAGTTTTGCATAAGATTCTAAGTTTTCTTGAAACAAAGTATTAGTCATATTTATTCCTCCTGAATATCGATTAGTTAAAAACTATAATACCATATATAATTTGAAATCACTAATTAAATACTATTTATATTTTAATGTTATGAAATAGTCTAAAAAAAAGTAAAAAGTCTGTTGTATCAAGGTTTTAAGACGAACAATTGAATGATACAATAACAGAAATAAGAGAAGTGTTGGGGTTAGGAATTATCAAAAGAAAGGAAAAGAAAATGCCTAGAAAAAAAATGGTGACACGATCAGATATTATTGAGGCGGGATTCATGCAACTGATAACCAAAGGACCAAAAGGATTTTCTTCGCGCAAGATAGCCCATAAATTAAATTGTTCGACTCAGCCTATTTATTTAGAATTTAAAAATATGGATGAGTTGCATGTTGCTGTATTAGGACAATTTGAAAAGATAATCAAACGTATTGATGAAATAGCTGTTGAGCATACTGACCCTTTGATTGCTGCAAATCTTAAAATTTTGAATTTTGCTAAAAATGAAGGCAAGATATTTAAAGCTTTGTTTTTAAGAGAAGATAAAATTGGAGAAGATTTAAAACGATTTTGTCGAAAAATAGTATTGTCACACATTGATGACTCTCAAAAATACAGAGAGGTGAGCAGTGAGATGAAAGAAACCTTATTTTCAAGTACGCTGTTACTTACTATGGGAGTAGCTACAATGAGGCTTAACGGTTCAAGCAATCTCGACAATGACAAAGTAGTTTCTCTTTTAGAAGCGATCGTAGACAATCGATTGGCAGAACCAGGTGAAAAAGTTTTACTATAAAATAAAAAAACGCCTAATGGCGTTTTTTTGTTATTATCCTAATTTAGCAGCGATTTCTTTAGCGAAAGCTTCTAACTTAACGATATCATCTTCTTCAGCAGCAAGGTCAACTTTGACTGCTGTTGCACCTTTTGTTGCACCAGTTTTTTCGAAAGCAGCTTCGAAATCATCAACTGATTGGCAGAATAGGTCGTAGAAAGTATCACCTGATCCAACTACTCCGTAAATCTTACCTTTTAAATCAACTTCTTGTAATTCTTCATAAAAATCGACGATTTCATCTGGTAATTCGCCGTCTCCATATGTATAAGTTGCAATAATACAAATATCAGCATCTGAAAAATCAGAAGCATCTACTTGAGAACACTCTTCTTGTTCCACTTCGATATCTAGATTTTCTAACGCTTCAGCAACGATATCAGCGATTTCTTCTGTATTACCCGTTAAACTTGCGTAAACTATTTTAGCTAATGCCATACTATTCATCCTTTCGCTATAAAACTTTAAATACTACTTAAAATTATAACAGAAAACAAGATTATTGAAACAAAAAAATAGTAACCGCAGTTATTTGGCTAGTGTCGGACATTGTGATAAAATATAGAGTGCAAAGTTACGATTCATAAAGAGAAAACGTGACGATTGAGAAGGGATGAGAAAATATGATTACATTAAAATCAGCAAGAGAAATAGAAGCAATGGATAAATCAGGAGAACTTTTAGCAGATGTTCACCGTCAATTAAGAACATTTATCAAACCGGGTATTACGAGTTGGGATATCGAAAAATTTGTTCACAAGTATATTGTGGACCACGGCGGGATTCCTGCTCAAATCGGATTTGAAGGCTATGAGTATGCGACATGTTGCAGTATTAACGATGAAATTTGTCATGGTTTTCCTCGTAAAGAAAAACTAAAAGATGGCGATTTAATCAAAGTAGATATGTGTATCGATCTTAATGGCGCAATGTCAGATTCATGTTGGACATACGTTGTTGGAGAGTCTAATCCAGAACTTGATAAATTAATGGAAGTGACTAAAAAAGCATTATACTTAGGGATTGAACAAGCGCAAGTTGGTAACCGTATTGGTGATATCGGACATGCTATCCAAACTTATGTTGAATCAGAAAACTTAAGTGTTGTCCGTGACTTTATCGGACATGGTATTGGGCCAACGATTCATGAAGCACCAATGGTTCCTCACTACGGTGAAGCGGGTAAAGGATTACGCCTAAAAGAAGGTATGGTTATCACGATTGAACCGATGGTTAATACCGGTACTTGGAAAATGAAAATGGATGACAACGGTTGGACTGCCCGTACTTTAGATGGTGGATTAAGTTGTCAATATGAGCATACGTTAGCGATTACTAAAGAAGGTCCTCAAATTTTAACCTCTCAAGGAGACCAATAATAGACGTCAAAACGTTATTAAAGGAGTCTTATGAAGTCAGTTGAAAGAATACTAAATAATCAAACGTATCGAAAATTAATAGGAACCATACAAGAGCGTTTTAAAGGAGCAGAAGTGGGTCTTTCAGCTGCTGCGATTGCGTATTATCTATTGTTATCTTTATTTCCATTAACGATAGCAATAGGTAATATTCTGCCTTTTCTAAATCTTGATCCTGAAATGGTTCTTCCTTATATATCTGCGATGGTTCCAGAAAGTATCTTTACTATGTTGGAAGGAACCATTCGTACGTTATTAAGTGTTTCAAATGGTGGTGTCTTATCTGTATCGGCGATAGCAACTTTATGGGCGAGTAGCCGAAGTATCAATGCACTTCAAATTACTCTTAATAAAGTATACGGAGTTGAACGTCGGGCCAATATGATTTTAACGCGTTTATTTTCATTTGGAGCGATTTTCTTATTCTTACTTTCTGTTATAGTTGTTGCTCTGTTGTTTAGTTTTGGTCAGCGAATATTAGACTATATTTTACCCATTTTAAACTTACCTATATCAATAGTAGATATCTTCCAAACGTTAAAATGGCCTGTTACGTTATTGGTTTTATTTGTAACGATGTGTGTTATTTATGCATTTTTACCGAATGCTAAAGTGAGGCTACGTTCGATATTACCAGGAGCTATTTTTGCATCGGTAGGCTGGATGATTTTAACTCAATTTTTTGGATTATATACACATTATTTTTCAAAAGGGTTTACGAGTTATGGGTTGATTGGTGGGTTTGTTGTCTTTATGTTGTGGCTTGATTTTGCGGCAACCGTTATTATTTTAGGCGGGTTGATCAATGCAGTCTTTGAAGAATTTATCAGCGGGTCGATTGAAACACGAAACAGTAGTTTAAATGTTCCGTTAAGAAAAATAGCACGTCAAGGTAAAAAATATACCATAAAAAATAAGCATTCTGAGTAATTAAACTTACTTAGAATGCTTATTTTTTTTCTTACGTTTTTCTAATCGTTCGTTACGATAAGCTCGATTTCCAATAAACTTCAATGTATTCATCAGAGGTTGACGTTCTGTACCGGTTAAGCCGATTAGTTCAACGAAAAGTTCAAGTCCGAATAACAGTGCGATAGTCATAATAATGTTGGCCCACATATCACTAAAGCTATACAGGATAGCGATGAATGAGAAGATAAATGCTAGCGCATAAATCATTAGGACAGCACCTCGATGTGTGAAACCAATCGAGAGTAAACGGTGATGCAAGTGCATTTTATCTGCAGATGAAATGGGCTGCTTATTAAGCAAGCGACGGATGATTGCGAAAAGAGTATCTGTAATTGGCACACCTAAAATAATGAGTGGCGTGATTAATGAAATAACAGTAGTATTCTTTAACCCTTGTAATGAAAGAATCGCTATCATGAAGCCTAAAAACAGTGCGCCGGTATCACCGAGATAGATTTTCGCGGGATAGAAGTTAAATGGTAAAAATCCGACCGTACAAGCTACCAATATAAATATCATGATAGGGACTTGGATAATCACACCATAACTAGCTACCGAAATATACCCAACAATCCCCATGGACATCAGTGCGATAATCGACACGCCAGAAGCAAGACCATCTAAACCATCGATAAGGTTGATCGCATTTGTTAAAGCAATAATCCAAATCAACGTTAAAGGCAAACTTAGAAAGCCTAAATTGATATCAAAGAAGGAGAAAAGACTGACGGTATTCATTCGGATATCAGCAATATAATAGGCCGCTAATGCGCCTAAAGCGATACCTAATAACTTTTGTTTAGGTGATAACTCAAAAATATCGTCTAAAACACCTGTTAGAACGACAATTCCACTAGCTAGGATGATTTTTAAAGCATAAGCTCTAGGAATGACATCGGGAAAAATGAAAAGTGTCGTAATAATGAAGGTCACATAAATAGTTAACCCACCAGCTGATGGCATTGGCTTTTTATTTAATCGACGAGCGTTTGGATAATCAACAGCCTTAATAAAAAGTGAAAAACGTCGACCGATTGGAGTTATTAGGTAAGCAATAGCAGCAACAAGAAGTAGCCGTAGTACTAAACTTACAATAAAATTCATAGTTATAAACCCACTTTCAGTATTCCAATCTATTATACAGTACAAGAGAATAACTGCCAACTTAAATAATATATTATGGAAAGTTTAAGACATATTAGCCGACTAGGTTTGTCATAAAAGATATGGTATAATAATTTGGATATTAATTAAGAAGGATGACACAAATGACTGATAAAAATAAAATTAAAGAGTCAAGTGAAACGAAACAAGTTAATACGAAACAACCAGATGAAACAGTAAAAGATGACGCAATAAAAAAAGACACTTCGAAAGAAGAAGTAGAGAAGATAAAACCTGGAAAAACAGAAGATCTACGAACGATATTATTAGAAGATGATTTAGTAGATGGGGCCATTTTTGATGAGATGCGCGAGAAATTAGAAGTAGCGACCGGTGAATCGGAGCCAGACGTTGACGATACGGATGCTATATTAGAAGAGGCCATCAAAGATTATCAACTCAAGGGTGTAAAACGCAAAGAAATTACGAAGGCAACGACGTTAGAAAAGAGGAAGAAAAGAAATCGGATCTTGATTATTGGGTTTCTCGTGTTACTGTTGGGTATAATTGCTTACAGTGCTAACGTTTTTACCACGGTCAATGGCTTTCTCAATGATTCGTATAAACCGTTGAATAGAAATACCACAATTAATGATAATATTGATCCACTCAAGGATCCCATTTCTATTTTAGTACTTGGGATAGATAACAATGACGAGCGTAATTTAGAAGCAACACGAACGGATGCCATGTTACTTGTAACAGTTAGCCCTAAAAATGGAAAAATTAGTCAGGTAAGCATCCCTCGTGATACCTATACTCAGATTAATTCAGAAAAGTATACAGGTAAAGGAAAGATTAATGCAGCCTATGCTTACGGAGATATCGAAGCAACTGTTGATGCCGTAGAAAATCTGATGAATGTTCCGATTAATCATTATGTGACGATTGACTTCCAAGCGTTCGAGCAGATTATTGATGCGTTTGATGGCGTTGAGGTAGACGTCCCTTATGATTACACAGAGCAAAATGCTAAAGGGAAGTTCAAAGTGAAACTGAAGAAAGGACGTCATGTTTTAAATGGTGAAGAAGCCTTAGCTTTTGCTAGAACACGTAAAGCTGATGATGATGTTAAGCGAGGCAGTCGTCAGCAAGAAGTTATGCAAGCTTTATTGAAAAAAGCAATGGGATTAGGTTCAATTACTAAATTCCAAGATGTGATTAAGGCGTTAAGAGGCCATTTTTGGACGGATATGACGATGCCGACGATGTTAGCTGTGGCTCAATCAGGTCTTACACATAGTTATGATTTTGATTCTTATGTTTTCTCTTGGATGAGTTATACTTATTATGGTGAGAGTATGGTAGGGCTTCACCAAGATAGCTTAGATTATATTAGCCATCGTATGCGTTATAATTTAGGATTAGATGAGCCAGATGAAAGAGATGTGGAAGGCTTTAAGTTGGAATCAAATGGAGTTGTGGCACTAGACACATTCCCTGAAGATGGCATGGCCATAATAGATGATTAATGTTAGGTATCAGGGATAATTGTTTCTTAATTATCCCTATTATTATTTTATAAGTATAAAAAGATATTTTAAGAACCACTGATAAAAAAAGGTGTTCTAAAACAATTAGAGTAAGGTGGCGTTAAGTTTGACTCAAGAAAATAGACAAGTTAAAGTTCGGATGGAAATGATCACAAAAGAATATGACTTATATAAGAAAAAGTCGGATAAAGTGAAGGCCCTTTTCAAGTTTTCACAAAAAGATATCCCTCATTTTTGGGCACTTAAAGGTGTTGACCTTGAGGTGTATTCTGGAGAGGCTATCGGTTTAATCGGGATTAACGGATCAGGGAAATCGACCTTGTCCAATATATTAGCTGGTATTATCCCACAAACGAGTGGTGTTCTTGAAATTAACGGTGAGACCTCTATTATTGCTATCGGTGCAGGGTTAAAAGGACAACTAACCGGTTTAGAAAATATTCGCTTAAAATGTTTGATGACAGGACTAACGAATGAGCAAATTGATGTTATTTTAGATGATATTATTGCCTTTGCTGATTTGGGTGCGTTTATTGACCAGCCTGTAAAAAATTATTCAAGTGGGATGAAGTCACGTTTGGGCTTTGCAATTGCGGTCCATAACAACCCAGATATTTTAATTATTGATGAGGCCTTATCGGTTGGAGATGATACGTTCTATCAAAAATGTGTCGAGCGTATTGAACAATTTAAATCAGAAGGTAAGACCATCTTCTTTGTCAGTCATTCGTTAACTCAAATCGAAAAACTATGTACACGTGTCTTATGGATGCATTACGGTGAAGTGAAAATGTTTGGTGAAACAGCAGAAGTTGTTAAAGAATATAAAGATTTTACTGCATGGTTTAGAAAACAGTCACCAAAAGAAAAAAAAGCTTATCAAGATGGTTACAAGAATCAACAGACAGCTTTCAATGAAGAAAAGTTAGCAGCGGATGCTAAAGAAAAAAATAAAGACCCAGAAGTGCTAAAAGGTCCTCCAATTGGGAAAATGACAGGCTTTACAAAGCTGATGTTAGGTGTGGCAATACTAGCGCTTGTCTTTTTAGGAGCGGTCAATATTAATGGCCGTGCCCTGACTACAGTAATGAAACAACCGACAGTCTTATTTGAAAAGCCGGTTCCGATAAAACAACTTGATCCTAAAACTGGGAAGCCGATTGTACAAAAGAAAAATGTAAAAAAAGTACCAGTTAAAGGTAAAGGCCATGAAGGTTAAAGAGCAACTGAACCAATGGGCTAAATCGGCCTATATGACTTTGGTTAAACTAAAGTCAAAAAGAGCGAAACAGCAAGATAGATGTCAGGGTGTCGCGTACTTACTTAGTTTTCCAGGAAATGATCGCGGTCTGATAGAGCGACTGTCTCAAGAAAAAGAATTAGGTACTGTGACAGTCTATTACACCAAGGCCTGTGAAAATGAGGTAGAAGTCTACCGAAATATGGGGCTTGCATGTTACAACTTAGATGAGCCCTCTTCTTTTTTTAAAGAGTGTATTGCTAGGATTAGTAACGCCCGCTATATTATCTGTGATAATTACTTTGCCTTTATGGGAGCGTTAGAACTATCAGATGAGACGACTGTTTTTCAAATCTGGCATGCCAATGGTGCGATTAAAACATTTGGCTGGCAAGATAAAGCAACAGCTAGTCGGACGAAAGCGGATCATAAGCGATTTCAAGCGGTCTACGAGGCCTGTGATTATTACGTTGTGGGGTCGGATAAGATGGGAAACGTCTTCCAAGAGAGTTATCAGATTGCCGAAACGAAGGTGCTTAAAACAGGGTACCCTCGAACAGATTATTATTTTGAAGAGGGACGTAACGTCCAAGCACAAGAAAAATTTCGTCGTGCATTTCCTGATGTACAAGAGGAACGCGTGGTACTATATGTCCCGACTTATCGTCCATATGAAACCAGTGAGATAGAAACGATGCTTAATCAACTAAGTTTACCCGAGGGAATGCTTGGATTCGGACATTTGCATCCTCATATGGCAGAGTATCGAACTGACGGACCGCTTAATTTTGATCTTAGAGGTCTAACGTTAGAAGAGTTACTCTATAATGTAGACATTTTGATTACGGACTACTCATCGGTCCTTTTTGACTATAGCTTGATTAAGCCAGAAGGACGCCTTGTCTTTTACTGTCCGGACTTAGAAATCTATGAGCAGCAAGTAGGCCTTCAGCCAGGATTTGTGGAAGAAGCAAGTGCTGCGTTAGTCCAGAATATAGACCTGTTACAACAAAAACTAGAAGAGTCTGAAGGGGTTTTAGCTGCTGATTATGGGGCAAGCTGGCAAGAATATAATGATGGACAAGCCAGTGAACGTTTAATTGATTTTATGAAAACGAAATGAAGGGATGACTAACATGGAAAAGGAAGTCATACTAGGTCTACCAGTTACAGTTGCGACCTTAGATGAGATTATCGCTGAATTGCCAGGGCGTTTGCAACAGGAGGACAAAACACTTTATCTAAGTATTAATCCCCAAATTGCCCTGCATGCTCATAAGTATCCTGAGATTGTTGCGTTAGCTAACCATGCGACTTATGGTATTGCAGACGGTATAGGGATTGTCAAAGCCTCAAAACAACAAGGTGGCAAGATAAAAGAGCGGGTAACGGGAATTGATTTGATGTACCGCTTATTAGCTTTTGCTAATGATACAAAGGAGTCGATCTTTTTGTACGGTGCGAAACCAGAAGTGTTAGACGATACGGTTAAAGCCATCACGAGTGATTACCCGAATATTAAGATTGCAGGATCTATCGATGGTTATACGACACTATCAGGTAAGCAAGTAGCAGCCGAGATAAGCAAAGTGAAGCCGACATTTGTTTTCGTAGCATTAGGATTTCCAAGGCAAGAGCAATGGCTAGCAGAACACTATGAAAAATGTGATGCGACGGTCTTTCAAGATGTGGGAGGCAGCTTTGATGTGATAAGTGGTCATGTAAAGCGAGCACCCGATTTCTTTATAAAATGCCGACTGGAGTGGCTATACCGCTCACTAAGTAGTCCTAAACGGTTATATAGAATAGCAGAATTACCACTTTTTATGTTTCAGGCTAAAAAATGGCATAAAGCAAACGTAAAATAGAAATGATGAAGACAAAATAAGCGAGTGAAGTCTTAAAGGAGTTTGACATTATGAATGATGTAAAATTAGTTTTAAAAGAACAACTAGAAAACGTCGGAATTATCCGTCGAATCTCTAAATACGAAGAAAAAGCAACGTATCAAAGTCATTACTTAGGGTTAGTGTGGCAGTTTTTAAATCCAGCCATTCAGATTGGGATTTACTATCTAGTCTTCGGATTAGGTGTTAATCAAGGGAAAAAAGTAGATGGTGTGCCGTTTATCATTTGGATGATTATCGGAATAATCGCTTGGTTCTTTATTAGCAGCTCAATCTTAGGTGCTTCAAATAGTATTTACCGTCAAGTGGGACTAGTGTCCAAAATGAAGTTTCCGGTAAGTATCTTGCCATCAGTTAATATTACGAGTAATTTTGTAAGCTACCGTGCGATGATGGTGCTCTTGCTTATCTCAATGTTAGCAGGTGGTGTTACACCAACGATTTATTGGTTACAGTACATTTATTATTTTATCTGTATGATCGCTTTCCTTTTTTCATTCGGTATATTGAATGCGACGATCAGTGTCTTGGTTCGTGATTATCATATAATGTTACAGTCGATCTTACGCTTACTTTTCTACCTATCAGGGCCAATCTGGAATATCGAAACAGCTGCGCAGTTTGCAGGTAAAGATTTATTAATTCGTATCTTACAACTTAATCCCATCTACTATATTATTAACGGATTTAGAGATTCGTTTTTATCTAAAGAGTGGTTCTGGGAAAAAGGAACGCAAACTTTATTTTTCTGGTTAATTGTAGGTGTCCTATTAACTTTAGGTTCGCACTTACATATGAAGTTCAGAGCTCGTTTTGTGGACTTTATTTAAGTTAAAAAAATAATACTGTAAGAGGTATTATTTTTTTTTTTGAAAAAAAAGACTATTTAATAAAATAAATTAAAAGAATTGTTTAAATGTAAAAAAAAAATCCATTAATATGGTAGAATGTAAAGTATCGTGGCTTATTCTGTATTATATAGGTAGAGAATAAGTACTCAATCAAATAAGAAGAGGGATTAACTATTATGAAAAAAGTAATTACGTATGGCACATTTGATTTGTTACATAAGGGTCATGTGAACATTTTAAAACGTGCGAGAGAGCTGGGAGACCATTTGACTGTTGTCGTGTCTTCTGACGAATTTAACGCGTTAAAGGGCAAGAAAGCGTACACGTCTTATGAAGATCGTAAGTATATCTTAGAGGCCATCAAGTATGTAGATGTAGTCTTACCGGAATTTACTTGGGAACAAAAAGTAGACGATGTTAAAGATAACGACATCGATGTCTTTGTTATGGGGGACGACTGGGAAGGGAAATTTGATTTCCTTAAAGAACACTGTGAGGTTGTATACTTACCGAGAACAGAAGGAGTCTCAACGACGAAGATAAAAGAAGATTTAAAGGATCAGTTGTTAAAAAAACAATAGATTAGTAATAAAGTGATCCTTGGAGGAGACGTAGAATGGAAACATTTCTTATTACAGGTGGAGCGGGGTTTATTGGCTCTAATTTGGTAAACTATTTGTTAAGTGAAAATAAAGTTGTGGTTGTTGATGACCTTTCGATGGGCAAACAAGAAAATTTGAATTCTTCAGCAAACTTAACGTTTATAAAAGGTGATGTAACGGACAGGAAATTGATGAAGGAGATAATTACTACTAATGAGTTTGATTATATTTTTCACTTAGCAGCTATAGCGAGTGTGGCAGATTCTGTTGAGCGACCAATAGAAACGCATCAAGTTAATTTTGATAGTGTTTTAATTCTGCTTGAATTAGTAAGAGAACATCAAAAGAAATTAAAAAGGCTTGTTTTTTCATCATCCGCAGCAGTATACGGTGATGAACCGACTTTACCTAAAACAGAAGAGTCAATTATTAGACCATTAACACCTTATGCGATTGATAAATTCGCTGCAGAGCGTTTTGTTTTAACATATAGTAAACTTTATAATGTTCCAACTAGTGCAGTAAGGTTTTTCAATGTGTTTGGTCCTAATCAAAATCCTAAATCCCCCTATTCAGGTGTTATTTCTATATTGGTGGATCAGTTCAAAAGACAACTCAAAGATGAAGAAACACTTTTTAGTGTGTACGGGGATGGCAAACAATCAAGAGATTTTATTTATGTAGATGATGTGGTTCAAGCGTTATTGTTAGTTTCTAAAAGTATGATATCGGTAGGAGAGGTTTATAATGTCGGTACAGGAACTGAAACTGATTTAAATGACCTCATTATGATGATCTCAGAAATTCTAGAAATAGAGTTGCCAGTGAGTTATGAAAAAGCAAGGGTAGGCGATATTCCTAAATCACTAGCTGATATTACAAAGCTTAAGTCGATAGATTTTAATTCTAATTATAGTGTAAAAGATGGTTTAGAAGACTATTTAAAAAATATATAAAAAAAGTGTTTATAATATGGAGGTTCCAATGGAAGAGACGTTTAGTTTAGAAGAAATTTTTAGTTTAATTAAAAAGAAAATGGCATTAATTTTATCAATGATGTTAGTAGGGATTGGTCTAGCGTCATTAATAACTTTTTTCATAATAACTCCCAAATATAGTTCGTCAGCACAGTTGTTAGCTAAAATGGCTCAGAGTGAAAATAATAGTGTGAATGTAAATGATGTTAATGCTAATCTAATGTTAATTAATACCTATAAAGATGTTATTAAATCAAATGTTGTGATTGATGAGTCTTATGAAAAGTTAGTGAAAGAACTAGATTTTAAAGGCGATGAATCAGAATTAAGAGACATGATAACAGTCGAACAATCTCAAAATTCTCAAATGTTTACTGTAAAGGCTACATCTAAAAATCCAGATGAAGCTCAAGCTATAGCGAATAGTATTTCTAAAGTGTTCCAAAAGAAAGCAAAAGATTTAATTGATGTAGATAAAGTATCAATTATTGCGGAAGCTCCTTTAAACGAAAAACCTGTGTCACCCAACAATAAATTAAATATCCTAATTGGTTCAATTTTGGGATTATTTGTCGGGTTTGTGATAGCGTTACTTAGTCAGTTAATGGATAAAACAATCAAAGAAGATAAATTCATTACGGATCAACTAGGTTTCAGAATTTTAGGGACAGTACCTGAAATGACAGCAAAAGAGTTGAGTGCTAAGGCAGATATGACAGTGACAGAAAATTCAAATGATTTAACAACACGTTCACGTAGGAAAGGGTAGAAAAAAATGGCTAAAAAACCTAAATTAAGTAATGTAACAAAGGCAGTGAGTTTAATATCATTAGCAGATAAAAGTTCACCAGTATCAGAACAGTACCGTACAATTAGAACCAACATTCAATTTGCAATGGTAGATAATGATTTGAAATCATTTGTCGTGACCTCATCGGGACCAGGTGAAGGAAAATCAACTACTTCAGCTAACTTAGCTGTTGTATTTGCAAACTCGGGGTTAAAAACACTAATCGTAGATGCTGATTTAAGAAAGCCAACAGTAGCAAAAACATTTAGCTTGAAAAATACTATTGGATTCAGTAATTTATTAAGTGATAGAAGTTTGAGTGTAACTGAAGTGACTCAATCTTCAGGAGTTCCTGGCTTATCAGTCTTAACAAGTGGTCCTAAACCACCAAACCCATCAGAATTATTGGGGTCAAGACGTATGGAAGAGTTAATAAAAGAGATGGAAGAAGAGTTTGATTTGGTTATTTTCGATATGCCACCTGTAGTTGCGGTAACCGATGCCCAAATTATGTCATCTAAAGTGGATGGTACAATCTTGGTTGTTAGAGAGCAAATTTCAAATAAATCTGCTTTATTAAAAGCTAAGAACTTATTAGAAATGGTTAATGCAAATGTTTTAGGCGTAGTATATAACGGGTCGACACGTACGAAAGACCAAGGTTATTACTATTACGGCGCGTAGTTTATCAGATAAGGAGTAGTGCTATGATTGATTTACATTGTCATATATTACCAGGTATTGATGATGGAGCACAAACGTTAGAGGATTCCTTAGCGATGGCAGAAGTTGCCGTTGCTAATGGAATTACTCATATTTTGTGTACACCTCATCATAATAATGGACGTTTTGAAAATCCTAAATATGAAGTAATGGAACATGTCTCAAGATTACAAGAAGAATTAGATAAACGTGACATTCCTCTGACGCTATTTGAAGGTCAAGAAGTTCGTCTGACTGGAGAAACTATCCCAGATTTATTAAATGATAAATTATTGACGGTTGATAGTGAGGATAGATACTTGCTAATCGAGTTTCCAAGTAGTGATGTGCCGTCTTTTTCAGAACAAGTTGTTTTTGAATTGGTAAGTAAGGGGATTACGCCAATTATTGTTCACCCAGAGCGCAATGCTGTTTTTTTAGAAGATCCTAATTTGTTAATCCCGTTTTTAGAGATGGGTTGTTTAGCTCAGTTAACAGCGCCTAGTTATATAGGCGTCTTTGGTAAGAAAATCCAAAAAATGGCTAAGCTGATGATTAAGCATAATATGGTACATATGATTGCGACAGATGCTCATAATGTAAATAAGCGAACATTTTGTTTGAAAGAGGCTTACAAACGATTGGGGAAAGAGTTTGGCAAAGGAAAAGTTCAATCCTTTCAACAAGTAGCACGTGATTTAATCAATGGGGAGCAAGTCGAAGTGGAGCAATATAGTGAAGTGGAACAGAAGAGAGGTTTATTTTCTTAATTCCACGCTAAATATTGAAAGAAGGTTGTTTTTGTTGAGTAGAAAAGTCAAAGTTTTTACACTAGTTACTATTGATTCGCTATTAATTACGATAGCGAATTTTTTCGCATATCTATATATGGGTCCATTTGTAAGGATAACACAAGAAATGATGGTTAATGCATTAATTCTTCAATTGATTTTGTATCTAATTTTTGGTTTTTTCTTTAAAGTCTTTGTAAGGATTAATCGATATACAAATTTAAAAGAAATGATTGCTATTTTTTCGACAATTATTTTATCGTATCTAATAGAAAGTATTTACTTTTTTATGAACCATGATAGATATAGCCAACGTTATATTTTATTAACTTCATTAATAGCATTACTGTTAATTATTATCAGCAGAATAGCATGGCGCTTAATTGTTGAATATGATGTTAAACGACGAAACGTCGATCCTAAATCGCACCGTATAATTCTTGTTGGAGCCGGAGCAGGGGCTTCGATGTTATTGAATACTTTAAAAAACTCTACAAAAGCACAAGGTGAGATTGTGGGTGTTGTAGACGATGATCGTAACAAACAAGGAACAGTATTTTGTGGTCAAAAAGTATTAGGGACAATTGAAGACTTACCACATCTGATTGAAGAAAAACAGGCTGATATGATTACAGTAGCCATTCCATCTTTACCTGCTAAACAATATGAGGAAATTTTAGATTTAGTAAAAGATAAGAAGG
Organism: Vagococcus fessus; assembly: GCF_003987565.1. Taxonomy (GTDB): domain Bacteria; phylum Bacillota; class Bacilli; order Lactobacillales; family Vagococcaceae; genus Vagococcus_D; species Vagococcus_D fessus. The sequence goes on along the minus strand of NZ_NGJY01000002.1, from coordinate 342,409 downwards.
TGAAAATAAATACAGTTCCTTCTTTAGAGGAAATTGTTCATGGTGACGTCAGTGTAAGTAAGTTAAGAGAAGTAGATGTGGTTGATTTACTAGGAAGAGAAGAAGTCCAATTAGATATGGATACTTTAGCAGCTCAATTGACAAATGAAGTTATTTTAGTGACAGGAGCGGGGGGGTCTATTGGCTCTGAAATATGTCGTCAATTAATGCGTTTTACCCCTAAAAAATTATTACTCGTAGGTCATGGTGAAAATTCGATTTATTTAATTGAAAAAGAGTTAAGAAATAAGTTTAGTAATAAAAATACTGAGATTCTTCCAATCATTGCAGACGTACAAGATAGAAAGAGAATGTTTGAATTAATGGAAAAATACCATCCAGCTATTGTTTATCATGCAGCGGCACATAAACATGTACCTATGATGGAGTATAATCCAACAGAAGCAATCAAGAATAATATATATGGCACAAAGAATATTGCAGAAGCAGCTAAAGCTGCGGATGTTAAATCATTCGTAATGGTATCAACTGATAAAGCAAATAATCCACCAAATGTCATGGGAGCTACAAAACGTGTAGCAGAAATGATTGTTACTGGTTTAAACGAAGAAGGAAAAACAAAATTTTCGGCGACGCGTTTTGGTAATGTTTTAGGCAGTCGTGGGAGTGTTGTGCCGTTATTTAAAGAACAAATTGCTGCAGGTGGTCCTGTAACGGTTACAGATATGCGTATGACTCGTTACTTTATGACAATACCAGAAGCCAGTCGTTTAGTTATTCAGTCTGGAGTATTGGCAAAAGGCGGCGAAGTATTTATCCTAGACATGGGCGAACCTGTTAAGATTAGTGATCTAGCTAAGAAAATTATTAAATTAAGTGGTTTTTCTGAGGATGAGATCCCTGTTGTTGAAACAGGGATTAGACCGGGCGAAAAATTATATGAAGAATTATTAGTAGATAAAGAAAAATCACCAGAACAAATTTATGATAAAATATTTGTTGGTAATGTTTCAGCATATCCGTTAAATGAAGTGATGAGTTTTGTAGAAAACTTGTCTAAAGATGAAGAGGAACTTGCTAAACAAATTGTGGCTTACGCCAATCAATCAAGTAAAGAATAGAGGAGTTTTCAAATGAACAATATACCATTCTCACCACCAGATATAACAGAAGAAGAGATAGCAGAAGTTGTTGATACACTTAAGAGTGGTTGGATAACAACAGGACCTAAAACTAAACTCTTTGAAAATAAAATTGCAGAATTTTGCGGAACAAATAAAGCAGTAGCTTTAAACTCAGCTACTGCATGTATGGAGATGACATTAAGAGTTTTGGGAGTAGGACCAGGTGATGAAGTAATCACATCTGCATATACTTATACTGCTTCAGCAAGTGTTATTAATCATGTTGGTGCAAAAATAGTTATGGTTGACTCAGGGAAAGATTCATTTGAGATTGATTATAATGCAATTTCAGATGCGATTACTGAAAAAACTAAAGTAATCATTCCAGTTGATATAGCAGGTGTTATGTGTGATTATGATAAACTACATGAGATAGTTGAAAGTAAAAAACACCTATTTAATCCAACTAATATACTACAAGAGAAAATTAATCGAGTAACAATAATGGCTGATGGAGCACATTCTTTTGGTGCGGAACAAAAAGGTGTTAAAAGTGGAGCCAGAGCCGATTTCACAGCGTTTTCTTTTCATGCGGTGAAAAATTTAACTACAGGTGAAGGTGGAGCAGTTACTTGGAAAGATATTCCAGGGATAAGTAACGAAGATATTTATAAAGAATATATGTTACTTACTCTACACGGACAATCTAAAGATGCACTTGAAAAAACTAAGCTAGGATCATGGGAATATGATATATTGGCACCAAATTTCAAATGTAACATGACAGATATTATGGCTTCAATTGGCTTAATTCAGCTTAATAGATATGATGAGTTGCTGAAAAGAAGAGAAGAAATTATTAAAAAATATAATGATGGTTTTGAGAATAGTAAAGTGTCGCCTTTAAAACATTACACTCATGAAAATAAATCAAGTGGACATTTATATTTAACTAGAATTAAAGACATATCAGAGGAAACTAGAAATACATTAATTATGAAATTAGCTGAAAAAGGGATCTCGAGTAATGTACATTACAAACCCTTACCTATGTTAACTGCATATAAGAATTTGGGATTTGATATCGAAGACTTTCCTAATGCATTTAATCAGTATAAAAATGAAATCACCTTACCTTTACATACATTATTAACAAATTCAGAAGTAGAATACGTAATTGATGAGTTCAAAAAAATAGTTTAATACAAGGAGAAGTTAAATATGACTGCAAAAAAAAGTATACTAATATTAGGCGTAGCATCAGTACAAAGAGACGCCTTAGTTGAACTAAAAAAAATGGGTTACGAAACACATGCATGCGCAATGGCACCAGATGGACCAGGTGTAGAAGTCGCAGATTATTTTGTAGAAATTAACATTCTTCATAGACAAGAAATTATTGAGTATATAAAAAAACATAATATTGACATTGTTTATTCAGTTGGTTCAGATATGGCTATGCCAATTGCATGTTCAATTAGTGAAGAATTAAATATGCCACATTTTGTTTCAGAGAAGACAGCAAGAATATGTAATAATAAAGATTTAATGCGTCAAACACTAGGAACGGGATTTGAAGGAAATTTAAATTTCCAAATAATCGAGAATAGTGATGAAAAATTAGAATTAGATTTTCCTTTTATCATGAAACCAACAGACTCACAAGGTCAAAGAGGTGTTCTTTTAATTCATTCAGAAGAAGAATTTCTAAAAAATTATGAAGATGTTAAATCGTATTCTAGATCAGGATTGGTTATTTTAGAGCAATATATTACCGGACCAGAATTATCAGTTAATGGCTATATCGTAGACGGAAAGATTAAATTTTTAGAAGAGTCAGATAGAGAAACGTGGCCAGATTATACTGGATTAATCCATAGACACGTCATTCCATCGAAAGAGCTGCCTAGTTCACAAAGAGAAAAATTACACGAAATAATCGAAAAAACATGTAATAAATTAGAGATACTTAATGGTCCATTTTACGTTCAAATGAAATTAGAAGGTACGATGCCTTACATTATTGAAATTACACCAAGATTAGATGGTTGTCATATGTGGAATTTGTTAAATAATTATTGTGAAACAAACTTATTGACTACTACATTTAATCATTTATTAGAAAATAATACGGAATCTTTGTCTAGTTATAGTCCTAAAGATGAAACCTATTATTTAGAGTTTATTTGTCAGGTACCAAAGACGAAAGCAGATTATTCTAATTTTAAAACAGAATTAAAAGACAGTTTAGATTCCTTTTTATATTATGAACAGGATCAAATAATTAGACCTGTAAATGGAAAATTTGATAAAATTGGATATTTTATTAATAAGAAGTAAGGGGAAAAATATGAAAGTTGCAATAACGGGAGGAACAGGTTTTTTAGGTAAATATGTTTCTGAACTATTAGAAGAAAACAATGTTAAAGTAGTAAAATTTTCTCGTAAAGAAAGTAATGATGCTATCCAGACAGATTATTCGTACAAAGACTTGATAGAAAAGCTTAAAGGAATAGATGCAGTTGTTCATCTGGCTGCTAAAAGAGGTAGCCAAGGACTGATATCCGAATTTCACGATAATGAAATTATGACACAAAATCTATATGAAGCGTGTCATGAATTAAAAATTAAGAATATAATTTTTGCCTCAACTATTTCAGTCTATTCAGATGATAGAAGAGTACCTTGGGATGAAACTGAAGTTCCTTCACCAGAGTTGATGTATGGAGTGAGCAAGTTAACTTGTGAACAGATTGGGAATATTTATAACAATAAATTTGGAATGAATATAAAAAATTACAGATTAGCTCATATTTTTGGGTTTAACGAGAAAAATAATTATATGATTAATAAATTTATAAGACAAGGTTATTTAGGGAAAAATATTATATTAAATAGTCAAAGTTATGCTAAACGTGAATTTTTATATGCAAGAGATGCTGCAGAAGCAATATACTTAGGTATTCAAGCTGAAAATTTAAAAGGTACTTTTAATATAGGTAGTGAGGAAGCATTGACAAATTATGAAGTAGCTAAAACTATCAATAAAGTGTTTTCACCTAGTAAAAAATTAGTAACAGTTATTGACAATTCACCTGAAAATATTCATGGTTCACTTATGAAATCAAGTAGGTCTAGAGAATTATTAGGAAATTATTCCAACCATACATTTGAAGAAGCATTAATTGAAATAAGTTCGTTGATGGAGGATTTAGAAAATGTACCAGAATTATATTAAAAGGTTTCTAGATATTATAATTTCTTTAATAGCATTACCATTTGTTTTAATAACATTGATCCCTGTTGCTATTTGTATCTATATAGAGGATAGAGGACCGATTTTTTATAATGCACCACGTCTAGGTAAGGGTATGAAAGAATTTAAAATGTTTAAGTATCGTACGATGAAGGTAAACGCTCCAGATATAAGAAATGAAGACGGGACAACCTTTAACTCGGAAAGTGATATTAGAGTAACAAAAGTAGGTAGTTTTTTAAGAAAAACAAGTATAGACGAACTACCACAATTTTTTAATGTGTTAGTTGGAAACATGAGTTTAATTGGTCCAAGACCGAGCCCATTAGGCTCTAAAGATATGTATCCAAAGGAATTTTTTAAAAAATATGAAGTAAAACCTGGTGTAACAGGATTGAATCAAGCTACATTAAGAAATAGTGCTACAATGGAGCAGCGAATAAAAAATGATGGTTATTATAGTGATAATATTTCGTTTAAATTAGATTGTACTATATTGATTAAAACATTTAGTAGTGTAATTTTAAGAAAAAATATAAATAATCACTGATATTTTTTATTTAAGGAGATGATGTAATGAAAACATTGGTGTTATTAACGAATTATTTTCCTTATTATAAAGGGGAAGAATATTTAGAAACTGAGATAAAGTATTTATCCAAAGAGTTTAAAAAAATAGTTCTTATTCCTACAATGATTAGTTCTGAAATGAAATTGACAAGAGAAGTACCAGCAAATGTTCAGGTGGTAGTTCCTGAAGTTAATTTATCAAGTTTAAATAAAGTAATGTTTAGTTTAAAATACTTTATTCCAATAATTTCAGACACAGAAAAAAGACAAAATATAAGTAATGATTCTGAAGGTAAATTAAAAAATAAATTGTTTTCGTATTATTTTGAAGCAAGAGCAATATATACTTTAAAAAAAGTGTTAGAAAAGTTAAAAGAAAAAAATGTTGAAATTTCAGGAGATGTTGTTATTTATAGTTATTGGCTATTTATAACAGCTAATTTAGCAATAAAATTTAAAGAATATTTACAACAAAAATATTCTTCAATAAATGTTTTGAAAGTAATATCACGAGCACATGGCTATGACATTAATGAACATGCAAATAGTTTGAATTATTTACCATGTAGAAGGTATTTTATCAGTCATTTGGATAATATATATCCGGTTTCTGATTGTGGGACACAATTTTTGAAAGATAAATATTCAAAAAATAATAATTCTATTCAGACCAAATACCTAGGAATAACTCCTCAAAAAGGATTTATAAGGTATCAGACCAATGAATTTCATATTGTTACATGCTCTGCTATAAGAAAATTAAAGAGACTAGATATTCTAATAGATGCCTTGAAAATAGTTTCGGAAACTTATTGTATAAGATGGACTCATTTAGGAAATGGTATTGATGAGAATGAGATTAAAGACTATGCTTCAAAACAATTGAAAAGTGAAATTTATCATTTCCAGGGATATGTGAAGAATAAAGAAATCATACCTTGGTATATCGAAAATAATGTAACAATTTTGGTAAATACTTCTGAATCTGAAGGTTTACCAGTATCAATTATTGAGGCAATGTCTATAGGCATACCTGTTATTGCAACAAATGTTGGTGGCACAAAAGAAATAGTAAATAGTGAAAATGGGTATTTATTAAGCAAGGATGTCACGCCAAAACAATTAGCAGAAAAATTAATCGAGTTTATTAAACTAGATAATAATTCTTATGAAAATATGAGTAATAATGCATATATGACATGGAAAACAAAATTTAATTCTGAGAATGTGTATAAAGAATTTATAGAGACTTGCTTGAATGTTAGTGAGGTAGATTAATGAAAAGTAAATTGAATTATATATTAATGTTTTTGGCTATCTTTATTTTTTTGATTGGTATTTTTATTGAAAATATTACTACAATTTTAATTGGTGTATTGATATTATGGTTATCAAATATTGTATATTCATTTTTTGATATCAAAAATAGAATAGTTTTTCTTATGTTCAATGCTACTTTTTTTATTTTTTTACTAGGTAGGATAACAGTAACTGGAATTTTTAAATATAAAGAAGGATATACTGGAATATTAGGAACAGCGTTTAATGACTATGAAGTTATTTATACAATGCTATTAGTTTTATTTCTATCTTTATTATTCTTGTATATTGGTAATCATTTTTTTGAAATGATTAAAAATAATAGAAAAAAAACAGTTGTTAATTTGTGCCAAAATGAGGAGCAGTACCGCAGTACTTTAAGAGGTTGGTCAAAGTTTATATTTCTAACATCTATATTATTAAAATATATTTATATAGTTGAAATGATAAACGTTTCGACTACACAGGGCTATTATGAAACTTTTGCCGTATTTAAATCATCCTTACCCTCAATAATTGTCATTTATTCTAATTTCTTCGAAATAGCATTTTTTGCTTTACTAGCAACTTTACCTTCAAAAAAAGAATCAATACCATTTATCGGTTTATATCTTTTAGAAGGAATTTTAATGCTTCTTTCAGGAAGAAGATCAGAGATCATGTTGAATTTATTAATTGTATTTATCTACATTATATTTAGACACAGTTTAAATAGTAATGAGAAGTGGTTAAAGAAAAAATATATAGTCTATGTAGCCGCTATGGTACCAATAATGTTGATTTTGTTAACATCAGTAGAAGTAATTCGAGGGAATAAAATAGATACCAATACGAGTCTATTAGAAAAAATCCAAGAATTCTTTTATTCTCAAGGAATAAGTGTAAATTTAATTGGTTATTCAAAAGTGTTTAAGCATTCAATTTTACAAAATAATAATTATACATTCGGACCAGTTATTGAGTTCTATTTGACTAAGATTAGCAGAGAATATACATTTTTTGGGCAAACAGTTGATAGAGCTGTTAACGGTCATTTGTTTTCACATACAATTTCATATCTAATTATGCCAGATTTATATTTAAGAGGTGTGGGGTATGGAAGTAGTTTCGTAGCTGAAATGTATTCAGATTTCTCGTATGTAGGTGTTATTGTAGGTAGTTTTGTATATGGCTTGTTATTGAATATTATTAATAGACTTTATTATTATAAAAATGTATTATTTGTTACTTTAGCTTTTATGATTACTCGTGAATTATTATTTACGCCACGAGCAACTACTTTGTATTTTTTAGTGAATGTCTTTAGCCCAACTAAAATACTAGGTGGGGGGGTAGTCTTTTTTGGAGCGTACATACTATTTAAGTCACTCAAAAGTAAATAGCTCAAAAAAAGTATGTTTATGAATAAAAAAAGTATATTAAAAAATTTTTCATATACATTTATTGCTAATATGGTTTCGTTATTAGTCTCTCTATTATTAATAATTTTTGTACCAAAATTTATTGGTGTTAAAGAATATGGTTATTGGCAGCTTTATGTATTTTATACAACTTATGTATCATATATGTCGTTTGGTATTTCTGATGGTTTTTATCTAAGACATGGAGGACGAGAATATGATGAGTTAGATAAAGAAAGCTTGTCTTTTCAATACTGGTTCATGGTTATATATAATGTAATATTAGATATTGCTTTTGTTTTAACTTATATGACATTGTTTACAGATGCAAATAAGCTATATATAATTATTTCAGTATGTGTAGTTGGAGTTATGGTAGTTCCAAAATCATTGATTGCTTATTCTCTGCAAGGGAGTAATAGAATTAAAGAATTTGCTATAATGTTGATTATTGAAAAAATGTTGTATTTTATTTTAGTTGTATTACTTTTAGTATCAGGTAAGGTAGATTTTCAATATTATATAATTGCAGATATAATAGGTAAATTAGTTTCAGTTATTTATGGTATTTTCAAAACTTCAGATTTTGTATTTTATAAATTTAAAATGTCTAGAAAAAATTGGTTTGAACTAGTTTCTAATTTTAAAGTCGGGATATTAATGTTAATTTCTAATTTATCAAGCCTACTAATAGTAGGTATAGTTAGAATGTTTATTGAAAAAAAATGGGGAATTGAAGAATTTGGAAAGGTATCTCTAACGTTAAGTATTACTAATATGATGATGGTATTTGTGAGTGCAATTTCAGTAGTTCTATTTCCAATTCTTCGGAAATTAAATGTTGATCAAATAAAAAAAATATATGCTGTATTGAGAGATATTATTACCATACCACTATTGGGTGCTATGCTATTTTATTTCCCATTTAAATCAGTTTTAGTAGCGTATTTACCTGCATATAAAGTAAGTGTAGAGTACATGGCATTAATATTACCTATAATCGTTTTTGAAAGTAAATCAATGATGTTGATTGTGACTTATTTAAAAACATTACGTGAAGAAAAAGCGTTATTGGTAATTAATGTATTTATGGCTATCTTAAGTTTAGTTTCTACTATAACGTTAACTAACTATTTTCATAGCATAGAACTTATGATAGTTCTTATTACAGTTCTACTTATGATAAGGTGTTTATTGTTGGAAGTTTATCTTTCTAAGGTAATATCTTGTTCGATAGTATATAATAATTTTCTGATTTTATTGGTATCAATTATTTTTATTTATTCATCATATTTTATTAAAGGTTATAAAGGTTTTTTTATCTTCCTAATAACATATTCAATTTATTTAGTAATTAATCGTAAGAACATAAATAGTGCTTGGAAATTTATAAAACATAAATAATTATTAAGTATCTATTATAATTATAACTATTTATTGTTTTAAAAATTATTTAATGCCAAAATAGAAACAGTTGATTTGCTTTCAAGCATCACTAAAAAAAATTTAAAGGTGTTGACTAATATGTTGAAGAAATTACTCAAAGTGTTATTAAGTATTATCCTTATCCTTATGTTAGGTATTGTAGGATATAGTGCGAAAGTTTATTTCGATGTAAAAAATACAGCTAAAGATATGCATGAAACAATTGATAGACCTAAGTCAGAAAAAAGAGAAAAAGCCGTTAATATTGATGGTGGAGAGCCATTCTCAGTATTATTATTAGGTCTTGATACAGGCGATTTAGGGCGTGATGAACAAGGGCGTTCTGATTCTATGATGATTGCGACAGTGAGTCCTAAAACGAATAAAACAACGATTACAAGCTTGCCACGTGATACACGTGCGGAAATCGTAGGACACGGTACAACAGATAAAATTAACCACGCGTATGCGTTTGGTGGTGTTCCAATGTCAATGGATACAGTAGAAAATTTATTAGATATTCCAGTTGACCACTATGTGTCAATCAACATGAAAGGTCTAAAAGAGTTAGTAGATGCTGTTGGTGGGATTGATGTAAATAACACATTAGACTTTAGCCAAGATGGGACACATTTCCCAGTAGGTAACGTACACTTGACTGGTGAAACAGCCTTATCATTTTCTCGTATGCGTTACGAAGATCCAAATGGTGATTATGGTCGTCAAGGACGTCAACGTCAAATCATCGAAGGTGTTATTAAAAAAGCTCTAAGTATTAAATCAGTAACGAACTACAAAAACATTTTAGATGCTTTAGCAGATAACATGAAAACAGATTTAAATTGGGATGACATGATGGATATCCAATCTAAATATAGATCTGCGTTCGGTGTAATTGAAGAAGGTAATCTTCAAGGTGATGGACAAATGATTGATGGGGTATCTTATCAAATCGTTTCTGACGGAGAATTAGACCGTGTCCAAACAATGTTAAAAGAACAATTAGCTGAATAATCTATCTCACAAAAAGCTGGCGGATTCGTCAGCTTTTTTCTGTTATTTTATAACCAAAAGCCCCTACCTTAATAACACAAGGTTGGGGCTTTTAGTCTCTATAAAATTCATCATCAAGGAAAATTTTCCTTGACTATTCGTATCTTCTCGTCATACAATGACGTCAGATAAGGATAAATTAAATAAATCGGCACTCTACAGATTGGCGGGAACCTTTCCGTAGAGTCTTGAACAGATAATCAAAACACAAAAAATCTGACCAAGTTGCCATAGTTAATGCTATCATTAATCAGTATTTTTGTAAACGTTTCAAAATAAAGGGAAACCTTATTTGACGTTACTTTTATTGAGTTTAAGATAAGTTTATTAAGCTATGTCAGAGGGGTTGGACAATCGTCCAATCCCTCTTTTTGTTTGATCTAGACAAACAAGTAAGTCGGAATTTATCTTTGTTGTATTAAGAATGTTGATAGAGTCGCTATTCACCTGTCCGTTTCTTTGTTTACATAAAGGAGTGTGTCTAATGAAAAAAGAATATGTCGTCGTAACAATGGGAGATCCTGCTGGTGTGGGTCCTGAGATAGTGGTCAAATCTTTAACAAAAAAAAGTATAAATGATGTAGCCAATATAGTAGTAGTTGGGAACAAAGGGAGCATCGCAAGAGCATGTGATTTATTAGCTTTACCTGTAGAAATCAACTGTATCGAGCATCCTTCAGAAGGAAACTATTACGAAGGGATTATCAATTTAATTAATATCGATAATCTATCACAAGAAGTATTTGAATACGGAAAAGTCTCTGCTGAGTGTGGTCAAGCGGCCTATGATTACATCAAAAAAGCCAATGACCTATGTGTTTCTGGTGAGGCAGCAGCTATGGCAACAACAACGATTAATAAAGAGTCGTTACAAGCAGCTGGGATTAAAACACTAGGGCATACTGATATTCTATCTGAGCTAACAGGAGTTAATGACCCGCTAACAATGTTCCAAGTTCATGGGTTAAGAACGTTCTTTTATTCGAAACATGTCTCACTTAGACAAGCTTGCGATATGATTAATAAAGAAGGGCTAAAAGAGTTTACACATTTGATGATTGAAGCCTTAGAAAAAATGGGAGTGGAAAATCCTAAAATTGCAGTCGCTGGACTTAACCCACATAGTGGCGAGCATGGACTATTTGGTGATGAAGAAGTTAATCATATCATTCCAGCAGTAGAAGAATTACAAGCCGAAGGGGTTAATGTTATTGGCCCAATTGGAGCAGATTCTGTTTTCTATCAAGCATTAAGAGGGAAGTATGACGGTGTTTTATCGTTGTATCATGACCAAGGTCATATTGCGACAAAGACAGTTGACCCTGATTTAACGATTTCTTTCACACATAACTTACCTTATCTGAGAACATCAGTTGACCACGGTACTGCTTTTGACATTGCAGGAAAAGGAATTGCGAGAGAAACAAGTTTGGACGAGGCCATTCGTTTAGCTGCTCAGTATGCCTCAAGTTTTAGAGCTCATGCTTTAAGTCAACTAAAGATAAGTGAGGGCTAAATAATGAGAACTGTGATTGTAGCGGATGATATAACGGGTGCAAATGTATCCAATTCATTACTAGCCAAAGCAGGATTCAAGGTGGGAACCCTTGAAATAACGTCTTCACTAGAAGAGTATAAAGACTATGATGCTCTTGCCATTTCAACAGCAAGTCGCTCGGTGTCTGCTAAAGAAGCTTACGCTAGTGTCCTTAAAGTAATGGGAAATCTTATTAAAAATAAAGTATCACTTGATTTTTACAGTAAAAGAATTGACTCTACACTACGTGGAAATTTGGGAGCTGAAATTGATGCTATGTTAGAGATGCTCCCTCGTGAAACATTGGCAATAGTTGTCCCTGCTTTTCCGACGTCTAAGAAAATTGTGATTGGTGATTATTTGTTAGTTGACGATATTCCTTTAGAACAAACAGATGTCAAAAATGACCCGACAACTCCAGTTTTAAGTTCACGAGTGACTGAGTTAATAGCAAAACAATCAAAACATCCCATCGTGCATTTATCGCTAGATACAGTTTTAAAGGGAAAGGATGCCATTATAACAAGATTGACAGAAATTAAACAACAACCGGCTGGTATTGTGGTATGTGACAGTTGCACAGCAACTGATTTAGAAAGTTTAAGTGACGCTTTAATTGAGATGAAACAAGCTTTTTTAGCAGTAGATCCTGGTCCTTTTACTCAGTCATTAGTTAGTACTTTTGATAAAAAAAGTAAGAAAGCGGGAGTAAAAGATAACATCTTAATGCTTATGGGGAGTGCTAGCCCTATAGCGATAGAGCAACTGAATCATTTAAAGGAAAATCTAAATCCTTATATTATTAGGGTAGATGTTAAAAAAATATGTCAGTTTTCGAATCGATTAGAAGAGATGGAAAGGGTTGTAAAAGAAGCTGTTTTACATAATGCTGATTCTCGAATTTTAGTAATAAGTACTATGGTTACGTTAGAAGATAAAAAATCATTAGAAGAGCTTGCTGTTAGTTTGAATCAAACGAAAGAGCAAGTATCTAGTGCAATTAGTTCAGGTTTAGCTGAAATTGGAAAGTTTTTAGTTGAATCTAAAAAGGTAGATTTTTCAGCTTATTACACTTCAGGTGGCGATGTTACACAATCTTTTTTAGAGGCACTATCAGCAAATGGAATTCAGATTAAAGCTGAAATTAGCCCACTCTCTGTATATGGAAAAATGAAGGGTGGACCATTGGCAGGTAAAGCTTTGATAACAAAAGGTGGATTAGTTGGGGACAAAACAACGATAACGGAATGCATTAATTACGCCTTAGAACGTTTAGCGAAAGAAGGTGTGCGCTAATGAGTCATACAACTCAGGTATTAGTTGCGTTAGGGATTTCATTAGTCGTTCTTATATTTTTATTGATTAAGACTCGGTTAAACCCCTTTTTAGCTTTATTAATCGGTGCGGTTTTAACTGGTGTTTTAGGCGGTATGAATCCAGTTGATGTAGCTGAAGCAGTTAAGACTGGCTTTGGTAATACTATGGCAAGTCTAGGAATTCTAATTGGCTTTGGTGTTATGATTGGTAAAATTTTAGAAGTATCAGGAGCTGCAAAATCGATGGGAAATAGCTTTCTTAAACTAATGGGAGAGGGTCGCGAAGTTATTGCATTGGTCATCACTGGATTTTTAACCTCTTTAGCTATTTTTTGTATTCCAGCTTTTTTGATTTTATTTCCATTAGCCAAGGATATTTCTAGGCGAACAGGAATCAGTATTAACACATTAGGCATTGCTTTAGCGGGCGGGTGTTTATGGAGTCATGAATTAGTACCACCAGCAACTGGTCCGATAGGTGGTGCAGGAATATTTAATGCTGATATCGCACAAACTATGATGTGGGGATTTGTCTTTGGTTTACCGATGGTCATAGGCGTTGTGATTTACTCTAAATGGATTGGTAAAAAATATTATCGATATGTCGGTCAAGATGGTGTGTCATTTGAAACGGATAAAAGTAAAGTTGTGAGACGAAAATTAGATGAAGAAGAAATAGAAGAAGGTCCAGCAGCTATTTTTGCGATTATTCCTATTATTGTTCCAGTCTTGCTAATTTTAATTAATGCTATTTTAGGAACACTTCATTATAAAGGGAGTTTAAGTCCTGTTATCGGTTTCTTTGGTTCACCTATTATTGCTTTAGGAATAGGTTTACTTTTAGCTGTATATCTATTAAATCGGCACGTTGCTAAGAAAGAAGCAATAGGTATTATGGATGATGGGATTGCCAGTGGGTCTAAAATTTTGATGCTGATTGGTACAGGTGGTGCTTTAGGGAATGTCGTTAACCAAAGTGGTGTAGGTGAAGTGATTGCCAATGCAGTAGCACGTACAAGTTTACCTGCTATCATGATTCCTTTTATTATTGCAACATTAATAAGAGCAATTCAAGGTTCGGGAACGGTTGCTATCTTAACGACTGCTTCTATTACAGCGCCTATAATGCAGACATTAGGTGTTGATCCTGTACAAGCCAATATGGCAGCTTGTATTGGTGCTATGTTCTTCTCATACTTTAATGATGGTTACTTCTGGACAATTACTGAGTCGATTGGTGCTACACAAACAAAAGAGCAGATAATGTCTTGGTCTGTACCGACAACGATTTGTTGGGCAATTGGGGGAATAGAACTTTTATTAGTAGGGATGATTTTCTAATATAATAAAAAGACAACCTAATCAAAATATGATTAGGTTGTCTTTTTTGGAGAATTCTGTGACTTGGCCTTTCTGGAGAGGAAAGCCAAGTCGTACTACAAATAGAGTTGAGATAATAAATGTAGTACTAATGACCAATAAATTGTTGATGTTTTTCAAACCAGTCTATAGAGTTGTGACAGCGTAAGAAACAACTCTATGAAGGTAATGCTATCACTCTGTATTGTGGAAGTAAATAGGCTAAGTCGTGGAGAATTTAAATCCAAAAAGTTATTTGGCAGAAAATTTTAAAAATAAAAAAATTCGGTAAGTCAGTATCAATTTTGAGTTGCTATAATAATTAACCTAGAATCCTTTTATAGTGCTTATTTGCCAGGTAAGAGGTATAGACTTATCATCAAAAATGACAAAATTAGTAAATAGTATTATGAACTAAATCAATACAAAAATAAGTATGTTTTACACGTCATATATGGTAGTGGGCATTGACTGTTCGTGTTTTTAAGGCATACAATGGCATCAAATGGAAAGGCTTTCATATTTTCTGTTTGATTGTGTCTCTTATAATCACGTGTCCTATTGCTTAGGTTTAAAATAGGAGGAATTGTATGAAAAAATATTATTTTTTAGCTGCTGTATGTGCCACGACATTATTAGCCGTCGCTCCGATGACGAGTCATGCCAGTGAAGATGTGAGTCCGTCATCTGAGTTGCCACTTAATCCTGAGATAAGCAGTCAACCGAGCGTCACTTTAAATGATGTAGAAACGGATACCCAAACAACACAACCAACACCATCATCAGAGTTGCCAATCGATCCCGAAGTAGTCGGACAAATGGAAGATGAGCTTAATAATGCTTTAAATGATGTCCAAAATGGTGTTCAACCGGATATAATTGCTGAAAAAGAAGATGAACTTAACAATGCCCTTAATGATGTTGAAAATGGCATCCAACCAGAACTTACTGTGCCAACGCCTAAGCCTTCTACTGATTTGCCTATTACACCTGAATTCGTTGATGAACTTGAACATGCAGTGAACAATAAATTAAATGAAATGGAACAAGATGGTGGTATTCAACCTCATCTAAATATCATTGGTGAACCTGCAACTCCTGAATTACCAAGTGTACCAAATGTTGCCGATCCAATGCCAATGCCACTAGAACCTGAAACAAATATGCCGATGTTGCCATCAGTACCAGGTCAACCACTTGTTGAGTTAGAGGACGCTAATTCTCTTACGGATCAATTAGCTTTAGGTGACAGTCAAACAAACACGCCATTTGTTAATTTGGCTGCAAGCTTAAAAAACAATGATCTTAAAACTGAAAAGGCTCTAGATGAAACAGCTAAGGGAGAAAAAACATTCCCTCAGACTGGTGAACGTAGTAGCCGTTCGCTTGTAGCGACTGGGATTGTAACAGTATTTGCCGCTCTTGGTACTATCATTTTAAAAAAATTTAGATAAGTTAAAAGACAAGAAGTCCCATCTTCTTGTCTTTTTTTATCGTACAATTTAAATTGGTCTATACTTATATGAGGTTTTTTATAAGCATTATTCCGTTATGAATACTTGTTTTATGTTATTATGATGGAGTGAGGTTTGTTTAAAACAAAAAATTGGTATAGGTTGGTGAGAACGTGGAAGATGTTAAGTTTTTATCCTTATTAGCGAAAGAATTTCCAAACAAACAAAGTGTGGTAACAGAGATCATTAATTTGAAAGCGATTTTATCATTACCGAAAGGAACAGAGCATTTTGTTAGTGACTTGCACGGTGAGTATGATGCCTTTCAACATGTGTTACGAAATGGTTCAGGTAAAATTAAAAATAAGATTAGTGAAGTCTTAGGGGAAGAGTTGACTGCAGAGGAACAGCGGACTTTAGCGAGTTTGATTTATTATCCTAAGGAAAAGTTAGCTCTAAAAAAAGCGGAGTGGCAAACGGATGAAGAAGCAAAAACGTGGTATGCCTCTAATTTAAAAGCGTTAGTAATGTTGTGTCAGGATATCTCATCTAAGTACAGTCGTTCGAAAGTCCGCAAGGCTATCCCGAAAGAGTTTAGTTATATTATCGAGGAGTTATTGTTTACACCTAGTAAGCACAAAACGCAGTCGGGCTATTATCAAAGTATCATTAAAAATGTCATTGAGTTAGAGATGGCGGATGCGTTTATTAGAGAGTTGTGTTTCTTGATTCAGCATTTGACTGTTGACCATCTACACGTGGTAGGAGATATTTATGATAGAGGACCCTATCCAGATAAGATTATCAATCATCTTCAAAAGCAAAGTTCGGTTGACGTCCAGTGGGGTAACCATGATATCTTGTGGATGGGAGCAGCTTGGGGATCAGCAGTCTGTATTGCCAATGTGATTCGGATTGCCTCTCGTTATAATAATCTTGAAGTGCTTGAAGAAGGATATGGGATCTCTCTTCGTAATATGGTTAACTTTGCGGAGAAGACCTATCATAGTGCCAACCAGCAATTCTTGCCACGGTTAACCAAAGAAGATCAGGATGTATCTGTGTATGAGAAAGAACAGATGGGGAAAATCCAACAAGCGATTGCGATCATCCAGTTTAAATTAGAAGGAGAGATTATCAAACGTCGTCCTGAGTTTGAGATGGAAAATCGTCTAGTATTAGAGAAGATTAACTACGATGACTTGACGATAGAGTTGGAAGGGCAACGCTATTTCTTAGATCAAGCAAGTTTTCCAACGATTGACCCTGATGAGCCGTATAAGCTAACTGATGAAGAGCAGGAGTTAGTTGACGCTCTAGTGAGGGTATTTACTGGTAGTGAGAAATTACAGGCTCATATCGACTATCTGATGCAGGTGGGGAGTATGTCTTTAGTCTATAATGGCAACTTGCTGTATCACGGGTGTGTGCCAATGACTGAAGATGGCGAGTTTCAATCCTTTGAGATTGATGGGCAAGCCTATTCTGGGAAAGGGTTATTTGACCGCTTTGAAAAAGTTTTGCGTCAAGCTCATACAGATAAGGAAGTGCCGTCACGTTATCTTGATTATGTTTGGTATTTATGGACAGGCAAGTACTCACCTTTATTTGGTAAGACGAAGATGACAACCTTTGAACGTTACTATATCTTGGAAAAAGAAACCCATGAAGAGTATAAAAATAGTTATTACCGTTTGCGTGAGACGGAAGAAGGGTGTCATGCGATTCTCAAAGAGTTTGGCTTAGAACCTGGTCACTCACATATAATCAATGGTCATACACCCGTCAAAGAAAAGAAAGGCGAAAATCCGATTAAAGGAAACAGTGCCATGATTGTCATAGACGGCGGCTATTCTAAACCGTATCAATCGGCTACAGGGATTGCAGGGTATACCTTGATTTATAATTCATACGGGATGGAGTTAGCGGTTCACGAACCGTTCTGCGGGGCGGAGTTGAGTGTGAAAAGTGAACGAGATTTAGTGTCGACTAGACGTTTAGTTTTTAAAGAAGACAAACGTCAATATGTGGCGGAGACAGATATTGGTCGCGCTCTTCAAAAGCAAATTGATGATTTAGTATTATTAAAGACTTACTATGAAACCAAACAATTAATTGAGCGCTATTAAATAAAAGAGATGTGGCAAAGTCAGATTAGTTAATCTAACTTTGCCACATCTTTTTGCAAAAAATACGTTTAAGTCTTGCAATAGGAGTTGATAAACTGATAAGGTAGAAAAATTATATAAGAGGAGAGATACAAATGGCAGAAAAAACAATTGTTGCTATTACGTCTTGTCCAGTAGGGATTGCTCATACTTATATGGCAGCCGAAACATTGGAGAAGAAAGGGAAAGAACTTGGCGTTAACGTTAAAGTTGAAACCCACGGATCAATCGGTATTGAAAACAAATTATCAGCTACCGAAATTGCAAATGCTGAAGGTGTTATTATCGCAGCGGATACAGCAGTCGATATGTCACGTTTTGCTGGCAAACAAGTTGTAAAAGTTGGCGTACAAGATGGGATTCATAAAGCAACTGAACTTATTAATAAAATTTTAAACGGCGAAGGCCAAATCCAATCTGGTACAGTCGGCCAAGCATCTGAAGATGGCGAAGCTAAAAAAGCAAGTGTTGGTCAAGTGATGTATAAGAGTTTAATGAATGGTGTATCATACATGGTACCATTCGTTGTAACAGGTGGATTATTAATCGCCATCGCGTTATCACTAGGTGGTGTTCCAGGACCAAACGGAATTGCGATTCCAGAAGGTAGTATCTGGGCAACAATTAACTCAATCGGTGGGTTAGCAATGGGAATGATGGTTCCTGTCCTTTCAGCATTTATCGCTCAAAGTATTGCAGACCGTCCTGGTTTAGTTCCTGGTTTTGTTGGTGGTTTAATTGCGACTAACGGAGCATTATATAACAGTGAAGCAGGAGCAGGATTCTTAGGTGGTATCTTAGCCGGTTTCCTTGCAGGTTTTGTGGCATTAGGCATTAAGAAATTAAAAGTTCCTAAAGTGATTCAATCAATCATGCCAATCATTATTATTCCAGTTATTTCAACATTAGTTGTAGGATTTGCATTCATTTATGTTATTGGTAAACCAGTAGCGTTATTATTCTCAAGCTTATCTGATTTCTTAGCAGGTATGCAAGGTGGAAGCCAAATCGTCTTAGCCCTAATCTTAGGTGCGATGATTGCCGTTGATATGGGTGGTCCATTCAACAAAGTGGCGTTCTTATTCGGTTCAGGTATGATCGAAAAAGGAAACTTCAGTATCATGGGACCCATTGCGGTTGCCATCTGTGTGCCACCGTTAGCTTTAGGTGTGGCAACATTCGTTCTTAAAAACAAATTTACACAACCAGAAAAAGAAGCAGGTAAAGCCTCATTCGCGATGGGATTATTCGGGATTACAGAGGGTGCGATTCCTTTCGCCTCAACAGATCCATTACGTGTTATTCCAAGTATTGTAGCGGGTTCAATGGCTGGTAGTGTTATGGCGATGTTATTCGGCGTGACTGACCACGTTGCTCATGGTGGTCCAATCGTAGCAGTTTTAGGTGCGGTTGATAATGTACTTATGTTCTTCGTATCAGTAGCAGTAGGGATTGCTGTAACAGTATTCTGTTTATCATTCTTAAAGAAACCTGTTAATGCAGCACCAGTAGCAGCAACAGAAACAGCTGCACCAGTTAAAGAAGCAGTAGCAACACCAGAAGTAAAAGATGATGTAGAATTTGAAAAATTAACAGACATCGTAACAGAAGATGCTCTAATCTTAGATGTTAAAGGTGATACAAAATTAGATGTAATGGATGAGTTAATTGCTAAATTTGCAGACTTAGGTAAAATTACATCAGCAGAAGAATTTAAAAAAGCAATCTTAAAACGTGAATCTGAAAGTACTACAGGAATTGGGATGTCAGTAGCAATCCCTCATGGTAAATCAGATGCCGTTATCGAACCAAGTGTTGTCTTTGGTCGTGCACCAAAAGGAATTGACTGGGAAAGTTTAGACGGCGAGCCTGCTAAATTAGTCTTCATGATTGCAGTTCCAGCTGGCAACAAGACAGACGCTCATTTAAAAATCTTACAAATGTTATCACGTAAATTAATGGATGACGATTTCCGTCAATCCTTATTAGAAGCTGATACAAACGTTGATGTTATGGCGTTATTAGATACAGTTCGTTAAGCAACAGTTAGAATTTAAGGCACTGCCTATGTTATAATTTTATAGCAAAGGGAGTGTCTTTTCTTTTGGTGAAAAATAGGGAGGGAAATCAGAAATGAATGTGAGACAAAAACAGTTACTCGAGCATCTACTCGACATGGGTGAAAATCCAGTGACATTAAAAAGTTTAGCCTCTTTTGTAGGGTGTTCGGAGCGCACCGTTCGCAATGACTTCAATCAATTGACAGCCTATTTTGAAAAAGAAAACTATGAGGCACACCTAGTGAAGAAACCAGGAGTTGGCATTCATCTTGACGTTGGCCTTTATGAAAAGCAAAAATTACAGAGTATCTTGTTAAAAAATAAAATACCCATGCAATACAGTCGAGAGATGCAACAACGTTATATTTTAGTGGCGTTATTAATGGCGCAAGAACCATTATCTCTAGATGAACTAGCAGATCGCTTCTTTGTAAATCGTTCAGTAATCAGAGAAGACTTAGAGCATGTGAAAGAGCAAGTTGCTGGTTTTCAGTTGGAGTTAGTGAGCAAGCCAGGTCAAGGAACGTTTGTCGTCGCTTCAGAACGTGTTAGACGAGAGATATTAGCCAAACTTATGCGAGAGATTAATGCCGAAGAACAACATGGTAAAAAACTGTCTGAATTCTTCTCACCTCAGTCTATTTCTATTGTTAATGAAGCATTGCAGGTTCTTGTAAATGAAACCGATATCGTGATAAAAGATAACCCGATGAATAGTATAGCGATTCATATTTTATTTATGATTGAGCGGATTAAAACAAATGAATCCTTAACATTATCAGATGGCGAGTGGGATTTAATCAAATATTCTAAAGCTTTAACTTATAGTGAACAAATCACTGATTATTTGCATCAAAAATTAAACATTTATTTTCCAAAAGATGAAATAGGCTACTTGGCCTTACGTATTTCAAGTTTTAACATCCATCATAGTGGCGATGAAGACAGTTATTATCAAGAAATTTCTAAAGAGGTAGAGAAGATTATAGCCGTTTTAATTGCTGAAATTCATCATCTGCTAGGGATAGATTTATCTGAAGACCACATACTTTTAGATAATCTGAAACAACATTTAGAGTCCACTTTTACTCGTATTAATAGTGGTTTCCATATTGCGAATCCCCTAAAAGACGAAATTAGACGAACGTATACGCAGTTATTTTTAATCGTTCAAACGATAGTCGATGAGTTCTTTAAAGCGACAGATATTACAGTTCCTGAAGAAGAGGTGGCGTATTTAACGGTTCACCTTCAAGGGGCATTAGAACGTCAAAAAAAAGCAGCAGAAATGACGTATCACACGGTAATTGTGTGTGAATATGGTATGGGAGTCTCAGCCTTTTTAGAAGCTAAAATTAATAGGCATTTCCCAAATATAGTAGTTGAAAAATTAGTGTCTGTTCAAGAGTTTTCTACGTATTCAGAAAGGGAGCAATTGGATTTTGCGATTACGACTGTGCCGTGTCAGGCAGGTGAATTACCGGTATTGGAAGTTTCACCGCTACTATCAGAAGCAGATTTGGCTGTCCTTCATTCTTTTTTACTTGAATTCAAACCAAATCGGGTATCTAAACAATTTGATATCACACGATTTAGCCAACCCTTTTTAGTAGAAACTCAAATGAAGGCAACAGAAAAAGAAACGGTCATCTCTGAGATGGTAAAAAAATTAGTAGCCCAAAACTATGTAGCGGAAGGTTATTTAGACACAGTACTGGCGAGAGAGTCTAACTCGAGTACGAGAATTGGAAGTTTAATCGCCTTGCCTCATGGTGATCCTCAACAAGTGATGACGTCTAGCATTAGTTTAGCCACACTAGAAACACCTCTATCTTGGGGGAATGGCGATGTGCAGTTAGTCGCTCTCTTGGCCTTAAAAAAAGAAGATATGGGTCAAAAAGAATTAAAAAATTTCTTTAGTATCCTACATTATATTAATGAATCACCTGAATTGCTGCATCAAATTATTGAAGAAAAAGATAGGTTGAAAGTATTGAGTTATTTTAAGTATTATAGCTAAAAAAAGAGTCCCTACAGGTGTAGGGGCTCTTTTTTAATAATAAACTTGTTCGTCTCCAGTTGCTTGGTAATTGTTATCATTGAACTGACCGTCAGGAACGTTGTTGTTCACTTGTTGATTAGGATCAACAGGAGTGTTTGCTTCTTCCTCTGGAGCGGTGATTTTTTTGAAAAGTTCTGTAATAAGATCTTTATTCATATGCTCAATATTATATGAATTTCCCATAAATATGATTCCTGATGATCCATCATTTGTCAGTAGAGCAGTCGGTTCAAAGCCCATAAATACACCATGTGCAAGGAAATAACCATCACGATTGTAGACGCCACTAGCATAAGTATAATTGAAGTACATTAAATCATGAGTCATTAGAGATTCTAAGTTATTTTTACGAAGAATATGACCGTCGATAAGTGCTTGAAAATACGTAAGTAAATCAGATGGAGTCGTATAGATATTACCAGTACCAATCTCAGAAGCATACTTAGTTTCTGAAATTGTATATGGCATACTATAAGGATCCTCTAAAGTACTCTTATAAGACTTGGTTCTATCTTCTTTTTTCAGTAGTTTATCGTAAAATCCTGTATTTTTTAAACGAAGTGGCTTAATAATTTCATCAGTGATGAAATCTTGATAACTGTGACCACTAACTTTTCTTATAATGCCAGCTAAAATAGTATAGTTAACAGTAGAATACTCCCATCCATTGTATAAGGGTTGATAATAAATATTCGGAAGTATTTCATTGAGTACCTCTTCCTCTTCTATTGCATTTTTCTCATAGTCAGCTAAGAAAAGTCCGCTCGTCATATCTAATAAATTTCGAATAGTGATGTAGTCACTATTTGGAATTTGAGGGAAGAATTGTGACAGAGGTGTATAAAGGGTTAACTTGTTATCTTCTACTAAACGCATAATAGCAGCAGCGGTAAATGATTTTTGGATAGAAGCTAACATATATTCTGACTTATCAGTCAGTTTTTTATCCGCTTCTTTATCACTGTAGCCTATAGAGCTGTTAACAATTAATTTATCATCTTTAATGGCAATAACAGAACCACTATAGTTCTCCTCTTTTAATGATTTTAAGATTTCTTTTTTTAATTCAGGATAGTCTGATTTTTTTAGTTTTGAAAAATCAAGACGTGGTTTCATATTTTTTTCATAAATTTTGAAGGCAGCATCTTTATCCTTCTTTTCCTGATTCTTTTTCGCAGCTAGAACTGCTTGACGTTGCTCATCGATATTTTTATTGGTAAGTCGGGCAGCATATAGGGCCAGTGAAATAACTAATACAAATAACAGTCCTAATAACGTCCATTTGTTGAACAATATAGCTTTGAACGAACTCTTTTTTTGTTGCGAATTGTTGCGGTAACGTCTAGTCATAGTGCCTCCTTAAGGTAAATAGTTTCTCTATTAGAATAACACATTTGACCGTAAGGAAAAATACTTTTCACTTTTTTTTACAAAAAAAGACACCTTATTATAAAATAAAGTGTCGGTAGTTTATTTGACGGTTACTTAAAAAATATCTGTACGGATTGTTTCACTATAATAGGCACTACTTGCATGTTGAAATTTTTGAATGCCATTTTTTTCAAATACATTAAGAGCAATAAGCTGTGTCATAAAAGTTTGGACTTCTTCTTCTGAAAGAGTATCCTTAGCAAGAGAGGGAATCAAGGTTGTTGTTTTTCCTTCGCCATTTAAAAATAGTAAGTGTAATTTTTTCATGTTGTGTTCTCCTTTCTTTTACATAGCGTAATAGCGTGTTCGTGTTACTAAGACAGTTGAATCATAAGTGCTAACTTTAGGTGTAATGGTTTCTAAAAGTTTGCCTAGTTGATCAAGTTGTTCGGGAGTAGCTGTCAATTGTAAGTCAGTCATCATTTCTCTTTGTTGTTTCAGTTCACCAGCAACGTTAAAGTAAAGTTCTGCTTTGACAGATTCTAATGTATTCATGAGTGGTTCCTCCTTTTGATATGACGTGTAAGCTCGCGATGCTTATACTCTAGTAACGAAATTTAGGTTTAAAAGGGGTCATCATTTTCATTAAGTTCTAGAAAAACTTTTTTTATATGTTGTCGCTGACGGTAAAGTGTACTTTTAGATAAAGTAAAATGTTCTTGATAATCACGTCCTGTTGTCTGATGAGTTAGACGCCAAAGCAGTAGGCGTTGTTCAGCAGACGGTAGATGTTTTAAGAGTAGTGAGAACAGTTCTTGGTTTTCTAAGCGTTCAAGTGGAGAGTCTTCAGGTGTTTCAGTCGTATCATAAGTCAGCTGTTCTTCCGTTAAGAGTGGGTGTCGTCCAGCTCTCAACCGTTCTTTTTTTAAGTCATCTAAAAGGTGCCAATAGATATTTTGGAAAAGGTAGCCTCTATTTTTAGGATGCTCCAGTGAAAAATCAACAGGCAGTTGTTGAAGACATAAGATAAAACGCAGTCGAGCAAGTTGTAGGTAGTCATCGTAATTTGAATCTGTTGGTTTAAGATGGCACCGTCTGACAATCGAGTGAAAGAAACGATCGTAGTTTTTTAACAGTGTCGAATAGTCACGAGTAGTCATAAAGTATATCCTTTCTTAATAAGTAAGAGTTGGCCAACACCAGTAGTATAGTAGGTGTAACGTTATTAAGCGGAAGGGAAATTAACCAAATGTGTCCAAAACTATCACTATGAAATTAAAGGGGAATAAATCAATGAGGTAGGGGAGTCTTGGATATGAGACGATTTTATTTGAAAGGGCACAATAAAAGACATGAAACATTTAAGACAATTGATTTTGAGCATCTTGAAGAAAGCATACCGAGTTGTCAATTAAGAGAAGATTATGTTATTTCCTCTGATACACTGTTATTACTCGATTTGTCACAAATTGGATATGAGTATACGAATAAGACCTTAATAGTGGAAAGAGGGGAAGTACCTTTCCTTATAAAAACAGAGATGGCGCATGTATTGGAACGAAATTACACCAGTACTTTTTACAGTCAGCGAGAAAAAGAGCAAGTGTTAACACGTTTTCTAGGCAAACGTTACCGCTATCCTCATTTTTCAACAGAAGGAATTTTTATACCATTTAATAAAGAGGATGGAAAGGTAGTAGCATGGTTCAATTTATTGCATGTTAAAGCTTTAAAAGGGGTAACGACTAGTGAGGTATTTTTTTCTGGTTGTCAGATTGAATTTTTAACGGGTTTGGTCATACAAGTTCCAAAAAGTAGGCGAGCAGTTAAGCGAACGATGTCCCTAGATATTAAATATAGTTATTTGTATTATTATTTTATTTATTGGAGTGTAGGCTTCCGAGTTGAGGATAATGAAATTGTTAAAGGTTTAAATAGGGTTGTAAAGAATTTGGAGCTAGAGGTTCCAATTATTTATGATAGTACTCTTTTTAAACAGATGGGTTTTTATTTTTCCTTTTTAAAAATTGCTCATTCACTTATTGAAAATGACAATTGGACAGTTGAAGAGTTAGAATCTTTTTTGAAATTATAAAAAAGCGAGCCCTTTTTATAGGTCTCGCTTTTAGTTTATTTTAAGGTTAATTTAACAACCACTTCAGCACGAGCTGTTTGTGGGAACATGTCAACTGATTGTAAGTAATCAACATGGTAAGTATGACTTAGCTGTACTAAGTCACGAGCTAGAGTTGAAGGGTTACATGACACGTAGACTAATGTCTCAGTTGGGTAATCAATTAAGGCTTTGATTAAGGTGTCATCTAAGCCAGTACGAGGTGGATCGACCACAATCCCGTTTGGTTTAAAGCCATCAGCTAACCATTTAGGGAGTAATTCTTCAGCAGTCCCGACTTCGTAATGACTGTTTGTAATACCTAAGCGTTTAGCATTGCGGTTGGCATCCTCAATAGCAGCAGGAATTGTATCCATCCCGCGAACTTCTTTAACATGTTTCGCTAGGCTTAGTCCGATTGTACCGACACCACAGTAAGCATCGACAATTGTATCAGTCTCTTTAGCATCTAATGCCTTACGCGCTTCTTCGTATAAAACAGCTGTTTGTTCTGGGTTTAATTGGAAGAACGCACGAGGGGATAAGTCAAAGACTAAATCTTCTAAATGTTCTTCGATACTTTCTTTACCCCATAGATGAACGGTTTCGTCCCCCATCACAAGCGATGTTTTTTTACTTTGAATGTTTTGCATGATAGATACTACTTCAGGTAATTCTTCTTGGATATCTGAAATCAACGCTTGCTTCTTAGGTAATTTAGGACTGTTCGTTACAAAGACAACTTGCACTTCGCCAGTAGCAATCCCCACACGAACCATAACAGTTTTAACAATGCCACTATTTTTCGCTTCATTGTATATAGGAAGGTTATGCTTTTCGATAAGAGCAACCACAGCATTTAGGACTTTCATTGTCGCGGGTTGTTGCACTAGGCAGTCGTCAATATCCACAAGGTAATGACTGTCTGGTTGGTAAAGACCTGAAATCACTTCGTCATGTTGGTTGAGACGAACTTGGAATTGTAATTTGTTACGGTAATGCCAAGGGTTCTCCATGCCAATTGTTTCTTTTAAGTCGTACTGTTGGTAACCAGCAGGCTTGAATTTCGCTAAGGCTTGTTTGACTACATCTTTTTTAAAGTTTAATTGTGATGAGTAAGCTAAGTGTTGGAGTTGACAACCGCCACATTCTTCATATAAATGACAATCTGGTGTGACGCGGTCTTTTGCGCGTATATTTAATTTCATTAAGCGAGCTTCAACGAAACGAGGGGCAACTGTTGTTATTTTAGCCGTAACAGTTTCGTTAGGTAAGGCACCAGGGACGAAAACGATTGTTTTTTTATAGTAGCCAATTCCCTCGCCGTTTATTCCTAGGCGTTTGATAGGTAGTGTTATTGTTTGATCTTTGATTAGGTTATGTTTGATTTCCATAATGACTCCTTTAGTCTCCATTAACTGAACTGGTTTCAGTTTTGCTTGTTAAGTGTAGCATAAACCTAGGCGAAATCCTAGATGTCACGGGTATCTGATTAGGCGAAGCGTTAACGAAACGAGTGAAATTATGGTATAGTAATGAAGGAAAAAGTAATCAGAAAAGAGGAACAGAAATGGAAGTAGTAGAAAGTATTGCAAAAGAAAAAGTGAATTATTATAAAGTGACACTGACTTCAGGACGCCATTTTTTTGTTTCAGAAGATATTTTAGTTCGGTATCGTCTGCTAAAAGGCACAGAGTTATCTGATGAAGATATTCAAACAGTCAAAAAGCAAACCCAACTGGACTATGGGTATCAGCAAGCTCTTAACTATTTGAGTTATCAATTGCGTTCTAAAAAGGAGATACGTGATTACTTGAAAAAACAAGAGATTGATGGTGCAAGTTCCGATGAGATTATTAAACGACTAGAAGGTTTAAATTTAGTAGATGACTTGGTTTATGCCGAGAGTTATGTCAGAACGCAAATGCGGTTGTCGGATAAAGGGCCTCGTGTCCTTCGTGATAAATTAAAACAACGTGGTATTCCAGAGATGACCATCGAACAAGCGATGGAACTCTATACCTTTGACGGTCAGTTAGATGTGGCAGTAGCCGTGGCTACGAAAGCAGCTAGAAAATATAAAGCTCATAGTTTTAGTGAGAAAAATCAAAAAATACGTCAGTACTTAATGACCAAAGGTTTTTCAGGTGATTGTATTACCGAAGCACTGGCGGCCTTAGAGTTAGAAAAAGATGAAGAAGTTGAGGCAGATATATTGGTAATACAAGGTGATAAATTATGGCGTAAAAACCAACGCTTTGATGCTAAAAAACGCAAACAAAAAGTAACGCAGTCCTTGTTTCAAAAAGGCTTTAGCTTTGATGCGATTAACGAGTATATTGCCCAGAAAGAGATGGAAGATGAAGACGAGTAAAGTAGAGTCCCTTTTCCCTGATGTGACAGCATTATGGGGCGAAGACAAAATAACCGCTTTTCAAATGGAGTTTTTAGAGTGGTATGAAAGAACACGTCGTGATTTACCTTGGCGTGAAAATAGTGACCCTTACCGTGTGTGGGTGTCAGAAATTATGTTACAGCAAACCCAAGTGGTGACGGTTATTCCTTATTTTTATCGTTTTATGGAGTGGTTTCCAACTATTGCTGACCTTGCCGAAGCGGAAGAAGAAAAATTACTCAAAGCCTGGGAAGGGCTAGGGTACTATTCACGTGTCCGCAATATGCAAAAAGCAGCCCAACAACTTGTAGCGGATTATGATGGAAAAATGCCGAATACAATAGAAGAAATAAGTGAACTTAAAGGGATTGGGCCTTACACAGCAGGGGCGATAAGTAGTATTGCCTTTGGACTACCAGAACCTGCCATTGATGGGAATGTGATGCGTGTCTTTAGCCGTTTGTTTGAATTAGATGCTGATATCGCAAAACCAAGTTCTCGTAAAGTATTTGACCATGTGGTAAGACAAGTGATGCCTCACCAAGACCCAAGTAGTTTTAACCAAGCAATTATGGATTTAGGTGCGACGGTGTGTATGCCTAAAACACCTACTTGTGAGAGTTGTCCGCTGTCAGCCTATTGTCAAAGTTATGAAAAAGGGACGATGCTTAATTTCCCTGTGAAGAGCAAAAAGGTTAAAAGTAAACCAGTTTACTATGTGGCACATGTTATTAAAAATAACAGTGGGGAGTATGTGTTAGAACAACGTCCCGAGACGGGATTGTTAGCCAATCTATGGACATTCCCTTTAGTAGAAGTGACCAAAGAAGCATACGATAAGTTGAACGTAGAGGCTACTAAAGAGTCTAGGCAACTTGAATTGATAGCCGAAGATAGCCCCTCTTATATTAGTGTGTTAAAAGAACAAGAAACGTGCCCGACTGTGTGGCAAACGAAGCCAGTAGGCGAAGTGACGCACATCTTTAGTCATTTGAAGTGGCACATTTCTATAGGGTATGGGCAAGTTGAAAGAGCTGATTATAGCTTAACTGATAGACAAAAATGGGTGCCGGCTGACCAGTTTTCTGAGTATCCCTTCCCGAAACCACAACAAAAAATGGTAGAGCTTCTAAGTGGGACTGGCTATTTGTAGTAAGTGTGTACAAGCAACGTGTTTGAGTATTTTCTAGAACTTTATGGATAAAAATAACTATCTTTAGGAAAATCTGTGCTATAATATTAACGATGCCGGTGTCCAAGACACCCTTGAAAGAAATGGCGATTCATTTCATAGAAAGTAGGGTTCTTATGCGTGTTCCTAAAGAAGGGGAATTTATAACCATTCAGAGCTACAAGCATGATGGCAATTTGCACAGAACCTGGCGAGATACCATGGTCTTAAAAACGAGTGAACACTCGGTAATTGGGGTCAATGATCATACCTTAGTAACAGAATCTGATGGACGAAGATGGGTGACTAGAGAACCCGCTATTGTTTATTTTCACACGAAATATTGGTTTAATATTATCGCGATGATCAGAGAAAAAGGTGTATCATATTATTGTAATTTAGCGTCTCCTTATCTGTTAGATGAGGAAGCTCTTAAATACATTGACTATGATCTCGATATTAAAGTGTTCCCAGATGGGGAAAAAAGACTGTTAGATGTGGATGAGTATGAAGATCATCGACGTCAAATGGATTATCCACCTGAAATTGACTTCATTTTAAAAGAAAATGTTAAAATTTTAGTTGAGTGGATAAACGAAGGCAAAGGTCCTTTTTCACCAGAGTATGTTGAGTTATGGTACGAACGTTACAAGCAATTGTCGCGCAAGCAGTAGCCTGATCAACCAAACAAAAAACTTTCCACATTGTTGGGAAGTTTTTTTGTTTGGTGTGGATGAAAATAATGTCGAATGAAACATGTCTTATAAGACCTCAAACTACTAGTCACTTTGTCTAATAGTTGAGGTCTTTTTAGTTTATGTAAGTGGATGCAACCTTTTGTTATGATTGTCACTCTAATAGATGTAAGGCCAGAAGGAAGGAGGTTAGTATTCTTGATTAAGAAACTGTTATTAGTTAGACAAGCAAAGCGAGGAAATCATGAGGCTTTTATTAAGTTAATACAAGACTATGAAGGTGTTTTATATAATACGGCCTATCGTTTTTTGAGGAATGAAGAAGATGTTGCTGATGTGTTACAGGAAACGATTATGATAGCCTTTGAGAAAATTAAACAAGTTAAAGATGATCGCTATTTCAATACATGGCTCTGTAAAATACTTATTAATCAATGTCAAAAGGTAGTGAGGAACCGTCAATTTTTTTATGAGTTAGACAATGTCACGATTGAGGTGAACGAAAAGGAGTCGAATAAATTATTCTTAGATGATTTACTTATTAATTTAGATGAGCCACATAGTATTGTGTTAATGCTTTATTATTATCAAGGCTTTTCTATAAAAGAAATTAGTAAGATATTGGATGAACCGATAGGCACGATAAAATCAAGACTTTCTAGAGGACGCCAACAGTTAAAGGATAAAAAATTAAAGGAGGAATTAAGACATGACTAAAAAACATATCAAAAACAACAAGCAAGTTTCTTCCCAAGCCAGAAAATCATTTGATAAAAGCTATCAACTGATTCGTGAACAAGAGAGCCATAAGACTCCCTCTCCTAATAAGTGGCTTCCGTCACGTGGTCTTAAGATGAGTATGATTGTGATTCTGAGTTTTATTGTAGTAGGTACGCCGATCGGATTGGCGGTAGGGAAGTATTTGGGGTTTGATAAGTTTGAATCGTTAACTTTGAAGAAGGAAGGCTTTATACTGCCTCAACATGCAGTAGCTCAAGACCAAGGTATTAAACTAGAGTTAGCAGATTTTTATGCAGATAATAACGAGACGGGAATTCATTTGAAAGCGACACTTCCTAATGATACACCGTTGTTGAAAGAAGGGTTGGAGACGCCGAAAATAAGCCTTGTTATAAAGGATAAAAAAGGGCAGGATATTTCAGAGTATCTATCAGGTAAGAAATTGTCATATTTAGATAGAGAGTCGAAAGTATTAGATTTCTTTTATATCTTGGATAATAGCAATAAAAAAGATGATCTCGTAGAAAAGTTATCTGAAGCCAAGTTAGAGGTTTATCGCATTGGTGGGATATATGAGGGTCAAAAGAAAACTCTTAAAGTGGGTCTTAATCAATTAAAAGGAGAGTCCGTTGAGGGCAAGTGGCTATTACCACTAGATACAACTAAACTCAAAAGATTTGAGTCTTTGGAATATACCCCTAGTGAAAAACAAACCTTACCTATCTATAAGTTTTTAATTACACCAACAAAAATTATGATTTCATTTGATACTAAGGATTGGGAAACGAGTGGTATTACATTTAATAATAAT
Organism: Vagococcus fessus; assembly: GCF_003987565.1. Taxonomy (GTDB): domain Bacteria; phylum Bacillota; class Bacilli; order Lactobacillales; family Vagococcaceae; genus Vagococcus_D; species Vagococcus_D fessus. Next base: position 311,008 of record NZ_NGJY01000002.1, on the reverse strand, counting down.
GAAGCAGGTGGCAGTAATCCTGTATTAACAGGCTATAGAGGGGATACTAAAAAGGTGATTCCTTTTGAAAGTGCTACTAGTCTAGCTTATGAAACGGATACGTCTTATCCTCAACTTCTTTTTGATTTTGGTGGCTATGATACTTATGATCGATTTGTTTTAGATTTAGATGGGCATGAGCCGATTGAGTTTATTAAGAAGTAGGAATTTATAGTAAAATAGCCTCTGCTAAAATTTAATTTTGCAGAGGCTATTTTTATTGTCATTTTCTATCTACTATAATTTTTATCTTTGATTGTTTGGAGTATTATAAAATAACATTTCAAGGTATAATCAAGAGTATATAACCTTATAAAGTAAGTAGGAGGAAAAATAAAGTGATGAATAGATTTAAAAACTCAAAATTATTATTTTGGTCAGTTGAGTTACTTGTTATTGCAACGCTTATTATGGTATCGTCGCAAATTAATTTTATGTTTAAACCCATTGCGACGTTCTTTTCAACATTATTTGCCCCAATTCTAATCGGTGGCTTTTTGTATTACATGTTGAATCCATTAGTTGAGATTCTTAGAAACAAAGCAAAGTTAAAGAAAAATACAGCAGTAGCGCTTGTTATGCTGTTACTTGTCGGGATTATTGCCTTATTAATTGGAACTGTAATTCCGAACTTAGCGAAACAGGTCGCACAATTAGCGAATAATTTACCTGATTTTGTGAAGAGTATGGAAACTTGGGCGAAAGGCGCTCTAGAGCACCCATTCTTTAAAACGTTTGATTATCAGGAATATGTTGATAAGCTTGATCTATCATTTGGTGATATTATCAAAAATGTGGTGAATGGTTTATCAAATAGTGTGGGTTCAATCGTATCGTCGATTGCGAGTACAACGATGTTGATTGTAACGGTTCCGTTCATTCTATTTTATATGTTAAAAGATGGCGACCGTTTTGTCCCGTCTATAGAACGTTATTTACCAGCTAACCACAAAGATGAGATTATTAAATTACTTCATAAAATGAGTAATACGATTTCATCTTATATTAGTGGTCAAGCGTTAGAATGTTTATTTGTAGGAGTGTCAACCTTTATCGGCTATCAACTAATCGGTGTCCAATATGCCTTCTTATTCGGCTGTATTGCTGGTGCGACAAACATGATTCCTTACTTAGGACCATACATCGGTCTGGCGCCAGCTGTTATGGTGACGGTGTTTGATTCACCAATGAAAGCCATTTTCGCTTGTATTGTTGTTTTAATTGTTCAACAAATCGATGGAAATATTATTTACCCACTTGTTATCGGTAAGAGTCTGAATATCCATCCACTAACTATTATTTTAATTTTATTAGTAGCAGGTAATTTAGCTGGCTTACTAGGTATGATTTTAGGTGTACCATTTTATGCTGTGTGTAAGACCGTCTTTATTCATATTTTTGATATTGTACAGCTTAATAAAAAGAATAAAATCCAAGCAAGCCTTGATATCACGCTAAGTGACAGGGAGTAATATTGTCAAAATGACGTAATTATGATACGATTTTATCGTATTAACTATAAAACGGGATGCCTTAAAAGGTATCTATAAGGAGAGAATAGCGTATGAATGCTGACCCAGAGAGTCAGTCGTTAATAGGACAGATAGTAATTTTAGTCGTATTAACATTGTTAAATGCCTTTTTTGCAGCCGCAGAAATTGCAGTAGTATCACTTAACAAAAATCGTGTAGAGCAAAAAGCAGAACAAGGGGATCGAAAAGCGAAAAAATTGTTTAAGTTATTAGGCAATTCAAGTCACTTTTTATCTACAATTCAAGTAGGAATTACCTTGGTTAATATTTTAGCCGGAGCATCTCTAGCAGATTCTTTTGCCAAACGTTTAGCCCCTGTTTTTGGAGACGCAACGTGGGCAATGCAATTATCGAAAGTGATTATTTTAGTGTTATTAACTTACATTTCGATTGTGTTTGGGGAGTTATATCCAAAACGTATTGCATTAAACAAATCAGAAGAAGTAGCACGTTTTGCGATTGGACCTATTCAAGCGATAGGAGTTATTGCTAAACCGTTTGTGTGGTTATTATCTGCTTCAACTGACTTACTAAGTCGTTTAACACCGATGAAATTTGATGATACGGATAACAAAATGACCCGTGATGAGATGCGTTATATGCTTGAAAAAGAAGGCGTACTTGAATCAGAAGAATTGGAGATGGTTCAGGGTGTATTTTCACTAGACACGACAGTTGCTCGTGAAGTGATGGTACCGAGAACAGACTCATTTATGATTGACTTAAATGATCCGATGGCAGAAAATTTGGAGTTGATTTTAAATAACAGTTTTTCAAGAATACCAGTATATGATGATGACAAAGACCGGGTAATCGGTGTCTTACATCTGAAACGCTTATTAAAAGAAGCCCATCAAAAAGGCTTTGACAATATAGATTTACTTTCAATTTTACAAGAGCCGTTATTCGTTCCAGAAACGATTTTTACTGATGACTTGTTGTATGAATTAAAACGCACGCAAAACGCTATGGCAATCTTACTTGATGAGTATGGTGGTATGGTTGGAATTGTGACGTTAGAAGATTTATTAGAAGAAATCGTAGGTGAAATCGAAGACGAATCAGATGAAGTTGAAAAATTATACTCGCAAATTGAAGAGAATGTTTACTACGTTCAAGGTAGAATGTTGATTAGCGAATTTAATGAAGAGTTTAATAAAAACTTAGAGATGAAAGATGTCGATACGATGGCAGGCTACTTGATTACTGCTTTAGGCACGATACCTGATGAAGATCAGAAGCTAAGTTATGAAGTTGAAAATACAGTCTTAATTTCTGAAGAGATGGAAGGCTCTCGTTTACTTCTATTAAAAGTTATTTTTAATGAAGTAGAAGAAGAGACAGACGAAGAAGAAGAAAAATCATTCTTCGGCTCATTAAAAGAGAAGAAATCATCAGACGAAGACGAATAAAAAGCAGGGCGCAATTCAGCGTCCTGCTTTTTATTTTGTCCATAATACGTTATGATGTCCGTATTTTTCGAGTGCGTGTTGTGAAAGCTCGACTCCTAAACCATTCTCCTTAGGAATAGGAAGTTTTCCGTTTGTTATAACGTGAGCAGTAGTGATAATGTCCTCATAAAAATAACGGTCAGAAGCAGATAAGTCACCAGGGAAGGTAAAATAATCTTGAGCTGCAAAGGCTAAATTTAAAGCACGACCAATACCAGATTCATACATGCCACCCAACCAAACCATGAGGTCATGGCTCTTACAAAAGTTTAGTATATCCAGAGCAGGCGTAATGCCGCCTACACGAGGGATTTTCAAATTGACACTTTGACAGCTGCCTAACGTGTAAGCCGTCTCTAAATCTTCGATAGAACGAATCGTTTCATCTAGACAAATAGGGGTTGTCATACGAGCTTGTAGCTTAGCATGCCCCACGTAATCACGGTCTGAAAAAGGTTGTTCAATCATTGCAAGTCCAAGGTCATCAAGTCGAATTAGGTCTTCACTTTGAGTTAGCTGATAGGAAGAATTGGCATCTGCCATCAAGATTAAAGCTGGAAAAGCTTGGCGAATAGCAGTTAAAGGTTCGCTGTCATAACCAGGCTTAATTTTAAGCTTAATTCGTGTGTAGCCTTGTTCGTGATAATAGTTGACTATTTCAACTAATTTAGCAAGGTCAGGTTCGATACCTAGACTTACGCCAACTTCCAGCTGTTCTTTTTTGACGTTAAATAATGTTTTAAAGGAGCAGTTTTGTTGTTTGGCATAGAGGTCCCAGATGGCTGTTTCGAGAGCGGATTTTGCCATATAGTTTCCTTTAATCGAAGCGAAAATCTGACTGACTTCTTTAGGGTGCGTTATGTTGCGAGAAACAAGTAAAGGAATAAGAAACTGGTTGATAGTAGTTTGAGCACCTGATAATGTTTCTTCAATATAGTCTGGCGTTTCAAGTGCTGTCAATTCTCCATACCCTTGATTGCCCCGATCATCAGTGATAACTAGGATGTCGCAAGCTTTTTCAGCAAGTTCACCGTAGCTTGTTTTAAAAGGGCTTTTTAAAGGTAAACGAAGAGAGTAGCAGTCGATTTTAGTAAGATTCATCCTGTTCCTCCTTTAAAAAATCGGTGACGGCTTTATAAAATAATGCCGGCTGTTCGACATGTGGACAGTGTCCGGCTTTGTCGATTAGTATATAGGTCATATTAGGAGTAAGCTGAGTCATCTCTTTGCCAATTCCTTTGAATTTTTCATCAAGACTCCCAACAGCATAGAGAGTAGGGATATCCAGTGAAGATAAGTTTGCCCAATTGCTAGATTGACTCCCCGTTCCTGCCCTACGCAAACTTTGAGCAAGCCCTTTGGGATGTTGAGAAAGGCGCTGCTCTCTAATAGTCTGTTGGATAGACGGTGCAAGGGAGCGTTGTGAGTCAAATAAAGGAAGTGATTCCCAATAGTTGACGAAAGCAACTATCCCTTCAGCTTCGATTTTATTAGCTAACTGGTTATCCTTTTTTTGACGTGCTTCTCGTTCCTCAGTTGTTTTTAGTCCTGGGGAGCTGCTTTCTAATAGCAGTCGATTGACACGATCAGGGTGATTTAGAGCAAACGATAAGGCAAGGCGTCCGCCCATTGAATAGCCCAACAGGTCAACCGTATCTAAGTTCAAATGAGTAAGTAATGCTGCTATGTCTTGGCAACTTTCCTCAAAAGTATAACGAGTCACAGGTAAATCATAGTCGGTTAACCCGTGTCCTAGTAAATCTATAACAAGGCTATTATGGCTTGTTATATAGTGAGTGGCTTCGGCAAAGGTTGCACCAGTTCCTGTAAAACCATGGAGACAAAGGAGCGTCGGTTTAGTCTTATCATAGGGAGTCAGCCACTGATAATGGTAATGACAGCCTCGGATATTAACAGTCATTTTGACGTGCTCCTAAGTGTTGTTTCAAGTCCTCTAAAAATGTTTCGTATAATACCACGGGTTCAGGTTGGTTGCCGCCGATTTCAATTAATTTAAAAGTAGGGTGTGCCATACTTTTTGTCACTTCTTCTTGGAACTCATTTAAGTTAGTCGGTTTAACATACTCTGCACCATATAGAGTGGCCACTGTTTCAAAATCAAGATTAAGAGGTGTTCCGAATAAGGGTTCGAAATCAGTTGGCTTAAGTTGACGTTGTGATAAGAAGGAGAAAACTCCCCCACCATTGTTATTTAATAAGATAATAGTTAACGGTAAATTATAGGCTTTAGCCATCTGTAAACCATTCATATCATGGAATAAGGTAAGGTCACCTACTAGTAAAAAGTTAGCTTTTTCAGGGTTAGCTGCCGTAACACCTAGAGCTGTTGAGATAATCCCGTCAATGCCATTCACTCCACGATTGCCATAGGATTGATAGCCGTTAGTGTTTTTTAAAGCAAAGCGATCAGCAAAACGAATCGCGTTACTATTAGCTAAGAAAAGGGTCGAATGGTCATCGAGGGTATTGAATAAAGTAAAACTCGCAGCTGTTTCTGATAGCTCAGTTAGCAGTGGCGTTGTTTTAATCAACTCTTCGGAGACAGTTTGATAGTGTGTCCATGCTTCTATCCAGCCGTTAGAAATTGGCGTAGGAGATTCATTTACAATAGCTTCCGCTAACCATTTAGCTGAGATAGGTAAGACCAGTTGACTGTTATGTAAAGTATCATGCCATTGTCCATGTTCATCTACGAGAATTGTTTCGCAGTTTTCTTTTGAAACTCTCTTTAACCAAATGCCGACATTTTTTGATAATGGAAGCTTGCCGATACGTAAGACAATTTCTGGTTGTAACGTTTCATCTGAATAAGGTAAGAAACTATCAGCCTGACGCATCAAGTGTACGATCTCACCGCCAGTAGAGGTCAAGTTAGTCAAAGGGTCTCCGATAATCGGCCAGTTTAAAGTTTTAGCAAGCTCTAAATAAAGTTGAGCGTCTTGTCTAGAGTGTTGCTCACCAAGAACAATCACGCCTTTTTTATTTGTCAGCTTCGTTAGGACAGTCGATAGTGCGGTACTGTCTAAAGTAGAGTGGTGCTCTAGCATGGTTGTCGTATGAGTAAATTCAAAATCAGATTCTAAATCGGGCAGTAAGGGTTCTCTAACTGGAATATTGATATGAACGGGACCTGCTGGTTTTTGAGTGGCCAAGTACCCGTTTTTCATAGCATGAAAGTAGCTGTATTGACGCATGTCAGGTGTATCTTCTGGTAAGGCTAATTCTGTAAAGTGTTTGACATGGCCTCGGTATAATTCTTGCTGGTTCATCGTTTGAGGTGCGCCAACCTCTCTTAATTCTGCTGGGCGGTCAGTCGTTAAAATCACAAGTGGGATATGGCTAGCTTCTGCTTCACAAATAGCAGGGTAGTAGTTAGACGCGGCACTTCCAGAGGTACAGACTAAGGCAACTGGGCGTGAGTGCGCTTGAGATAGTCCGAGAGCAAAGAAACCGGCAGAGCGTTCGTCAACATCAATATAGGTTGTCATCTCCTCATCACGGTGGATAAGTAAGGCAAGTGGGGTTGAACGAGAACCAGGACTAATGACAACTTCTCTAATACCAGATGCTTTAAGTCCTTGAATAAAGGCTTTTAAATAATGGGTCATAATACGTTGTTGTGTGGTCATTTTGTTAGCACTCCTCTTAACATAGGTTGAAATTTTACAGCTGTTTCTTCAAATTCTGATTGGGCATTAGAAGCAGAGATGATACCGCACCCTGCATACAATAAGCCCTCATTATCACGAAAGACACCAGAGCGAATCGCGACGGCAAATTCTCCGATATCTTGGGTTAGATTTAACCAGCCAATCGGAGCGCCGTATAACCCCCGACCGATAAATTCTTCATTAGCAATCCATTCCATAGCCAGTTCTTTAGGCTCACCGCCAAGGGCTGGAGTAGGATGTAGATGATAAATCGCATCGCTAAACGATAGATTTTCTTTTCGCTTAGCAGTTAGTGGTAAGTACAGGTGCTGTATGTCGCGATTTTTTAGCAAGCTAACCGTATCATTTGTTAAAAACTCAGTGGTTAGGGGACGTAATTCTTTATAAAGACGGTCAACAACCAATTGATGTTCAAGACGGTTTTTAGGGTCATTAAGCAGCGCATTACCAAGTGCTAAGTCTTCTTCTTCAGTTTTGCCACGTGGGGTAGAACCTGCTACTGCTACGGTTTGGAAAGTAGTCTCATCGGCTGAAAGTAATCGTTCAGGTGTAGCCCCAAGGAAGGTTGTCCCTTCTTTTTCAAGATAAAAAAGGTAAGTATTGGGTTGTTGTTTGGCTAGATTTTCTAAAATTAAATGGGTTGGATAGTTTCTTTCAGCTGATACTGATAGATGTCTAGCCAACACAATTTTCTCTAAAGGATTATCTGATTTTAAGTGGTCGATTGTTTTGTCTACAAGTTCTACCCATTCGTTTGGTTTAACATCTTCCTGTTTTACAGTAGTAGGAAGAGAGTCGGTTTTATATTTTATTGTAGTTAGGTCTAAGAGCATCCCTTGAGCAGCAGCCCAAGCTTTATTTAATTCCTCGACAGTAGTCGCTTGAAAGTTAAAGGCAACAGTCGTTCCTTTTTTTGACGTGTGAATAAGGACTTTGGGTAAGAATAAATACCCATCTGCAAGTTCACCCCAAAGTGGCTCTTCCGTATGAATGTGGCTGAAAGGCAAACCTCCGCAAAGAGTAGGTCTATCAGTTTTATTTGTATAGAGTTTAGTTTTTAAGTGATTAAATTTTGTGGTTAACGAGCGCGGTGTCGTCTCCTTTCCAGTAAAAGCAAGGAGTGTATCAAACGCAACGATTGAATTATCCTTTGTCGGTGTTTGAAAGTAGAAACGTGTATCCAACTCAATGTTTTGAGAGTGTTGTAAATAATCCCAAGGTGTTAGAGTTGAGTGGAGAGTTTGGCTCCAACTAAAAAGTGTTTTGCCTTTATTTAAGGCAGATAGAAGTGGTTCTGGTAATGTCATCATAGTAAGAATACCTCATTATCTAGATTTTGAATTCGGCTAATACCGACTCAAGTTTCGTCATTAGTATACCATCCATACACTAAAAGTGAGGCTGGAATGCTTCACTTAAAATCAGAAAAAACAGAAGCAAGGCAAGTGCTAAAACTCACCTTGTTCCTGTTTAGTTTTCATCTGTAAATTGTTTAATAGCACCTAAGAAATCATCGCCATATTTTTCAAGTTTGGCTTCACCAATACCAGGAATTGCCAAGAATTCCTCTTCAGTTTGTGGTAAGCGGCTTGTCATTTCACGAAGTGAGGCGTCTGTAAAGACGACGTAAGCCGGAACGCGTTGTTCGTCGGCATGACGTCGACGTAATACTTGCAACTCTGCAAATAGTGCAGGATTTTCCACGTCGTCTTTGACCTGTGTTGATTTTTTCTTCGGTAAGTCTTGTTCTTTAATAAGGTTCATCTTAAGCGAGGCTTCTGGTTGTAGTAAATCATAGGCTCTAAAGCCAAGTTTTAAGACAGGGTATTTATCGCCATCTTGTTCCAGATAGCCCTCTGCTAACATGAACTCAATCATTTGTCGGATTTGATTCTCTGATGTGTCTTTCATCAATCCATATGTAGATAAATGGTCCAGTTTTAAATCAATAATACGTTTTTGCTTGCTGCCACGAAGGACATCAATGACGACTTTAACACCAAAGTTTTCACGGAGGCGTTTAACACAAGAGATAATTTTTTGAGCTGGGATAGTAACATCTATTTTTTCAAAATTATTTAGACAATTGCTACAGTTGCCACAGTAATGAGGACTCTTTTCACCAAAATAATTCAAAATATAGTTACGTAAACAATCTTGTGTGAAACAGTAGAAACTCATCCGTTTTAATCGTTCTTGTTCATGCTTTTTAAAGACTTCGCGTTCTTCTTCGGATAACTTGTCGTTGTCTGCATTGTTATCAATGAAATACTGATTAGTTACCACATCCCGGCCACTATAGAGTAAGATACACTGTGAATCAGAACCGTCTCGACCAGCACGACCTGCTTCTTGGTAATAGCTTTCCATATTTTTCGGCATATTGTAGTGGATAACATAAGTGACGTTTGATTTATCTATCCCCATACCAAAGGCATTCGTCGCCACCATGATTTTTTTCTCATCGTTAACGAATAGGTCTTGATTACGTTTGCGTTCATCAGAAGATAACCCAGCATGGTAACGTGTGGCTTCAAAATCTAATTCATTTAAACGGTCACAAACATCTTCCACATTTTTTCGAGACTGGCAATAAATAACACCGCTCTCGGTATGATGTTTATCCACAAAGACGCGGACATACTCAAATTTATCTTTAGGTTTAGTCACAGTAAAACTTAGATTTTTACGGTCAAAGCCTGTTGTGACTTCATAAGGTGATTGTAATTGTAAAAGTTGGCTAATATCATGCTTCACGACTTCGGTTGCAGTCGCTGTAAAAGCCCCAACTATTGGACGCTTAGGAAGTTGTTGGATATACTCATGGATTTGTAGATAACCTGGTCTAAAATCTTGTCCCCATTGTGAGACGCAGTGAGCTTCATCCACACTAATAAAATCAACATCGACTGAGCGAGAGAAGTTTAAAAAGCGATCAGTTGTTAATTGTTCTGGTGCGACATACATGATTTTATATTGACCAAGACGAGCATTTTCTAGCACTTGGTATTGTTGTGTCGACGTTAGCGAACTATTTAAATAAGCGGCAGGAATGCCTACTTGAGTAAGCGCGGCTACTTGATCTTTCATAAGAGAAATAAGAGGGGAGATAACAAGGGTAATCCCATCAAATAACAATGCAGGGATTTGGTAACAGATTGATTTACCAGCTCCGGTTGGCATAATGGCTAAAACGTCTTGTTTAGCAAGTAAGGCATCAATAATTCCTTCTTGTCCCTCACGGTAGGAATCGTAACCGAAGTAGTGTTTCAGTAGGGTATATTTATTTTCTGACATGCCACAAAAACCTCATTTCTATACTAAATTCAATTCTTTTATTATAGCATAGTTTGAGAGTTTGAATGAGCGGTGAGGTTTAAATTGGTTGGGGATAAGTCATTAAAAAATGATTAACTGATGGATTTATAAGTAAATTGTGCATAACTATTTATTATTTTGAGAAATAAAGAGGGTTGTGGAGGAAATTACCCACAAAATAAGGCATTTATACAGAGGTGGGTATAAGTTTGTGTGTAAAAGGGTGATTTTGTTAGTAAGTTTAAAAGCTATCCACAATAAAAAGGCATTTTTCGTTCTATAGGTCATCAGATAATTAGTTACTACCTATTTAATAATAGTTTGGTGTATATGTGAAAATAGCTTGCTTCATAGAATAATAATAGTTGAAATAATTAAAAATCAAGAGACTATATCTTTATTCCGATTAGCTATCATGCTATACTTATGAAATAAATGAAGACCATAGTGTCTTTTTTTTTGAGAGTTAGTAGTTAGATGACCATAAGTTCCTGATAGTGAGAGGGACGCTAAATAAATAGATTAGCACTTAATTAAGTGTTTAAATAAGAGGAGCAAACTAATGAGTTTAAATTTAAAAGAAGCGGTAGATAGTCGTCGTACCTTTGCGATCATTTCCCATCCCGATGCGGGGAAAACAACCATTACAGAACAATTACTTTTATTCGGTGGCGCGATTCGTCAAGCCGGCACAGTAAAAGGTAAAAAAACAGGTAACTTTGCTAAATCAGATTGGATGGAAATTGAGAAGCAACGTGGTATCTCTGTAACAAGTTCAGTGATGCAATTTGATTACGATGGCAAACGCGTAAACATCTTGGATACACCAGGACATGAGGATTTCTCAGAAGATACTTACCGTACGCTTATGGCCGTTGATGCTGCTGTCATGGTAGTCGATAGTGCTAAAGGTATCGAGGCGCAAACGAAGAAATTATTCCAAGTTTGTCGCATGCGCGGTATTCCAATTTTTACATTTATGAATAAACTAGACCGTGATGGTCGCGAGCCATTAGATTTACTAGCTGAATTAGAAGAAGTTCTTGAGATTGAATCTTATCCAATGAACTGGCCTATCGGTATGGGTAAAGGACTAGAAGGGTTATACGATGTCTATCACAAACGTGTAGAATTACACCGTCCTGATAAATATGACGGCGAACGTTTCATTGAATTAAATGAAGATGGTGATATCCCAACAGATCATCCTTTACATAAAGACAGTGTTTATACTCAAGCTATGGAAGATGTTGAATTATTAACAGAAGCGGGAAATGAATTTTCTGAAGAACGTATTGCAGAAGGAAAATTAACACCTGTATTCTTTGGTTCAGCCTTAACGAACTTTGGGGTTCAAACATTCTTAGAAACATTCTTACAGTTTGCACCAAAACCATCAGCACATAAAACGATGGCTGAAGAAACAGTTAGTCCTTATGAAGAAGAATTTTCAGGTTTTGTTTTCAAAATTCAAGCCAACATGAATCCAGCTCACCGAGATCGTATTGCGTTTATTCGTGTGTGTTCAGGTGAATTTGAACGTGGTATGGATGTATTCTTAGAGCGTACTGGTAAAAAATTCAAATTAACAAATTCAACTCAGTTTATGGCAGATAGTCGTGAAACAGTTGAAAGTGCTGTAGCAGGAGATATTATCGGTCTTTATGATACAGGTAACTATCAAATTGGTGATACGTTATATTCTGGTAAAATGAAAGTCGCTTATGAAGAGCTACCACAATTTACACCAGAGTTGTTTATGAAAGTAACAGCTAAAAATGTGATGAAACAAAAATCATTCCACAAAGGGATGGATCAATTGGTTCAAGAAGGTGCCATTCAACTTTATAAAACAATTCTAACCGAAGATTATATTATTGGTGCGGTAGGTCAACTTCAATTCGAAGTCTTCCAACACCGTATGTTAAATGAATACAACACTGAAGTTATTTTAACGCCAATGGGGAACAAAACAGCACGTTGGATTAACGAAGAAGATTTAGATGAACGTATGAGTTCAAGTCGTAATATCTTGGTTAAAGACCGTTACGATCAGCCTCTATTCTTATTTGAAAATCAATTTGCAATGCGTTGGTTTGCTGATAAGTATCCAGAGGTTGAACTAAAAGCATTATTATAAGAAAAAAGACCTTCCACCGGGAAGGTCTTTTTATAAATTTTTAATTGAATTAATCTAAAATAAAGTAACCTCTAGTTATGAAACTACAGCAGAATCTGGTGTAACCGGGATAGACATTTCTACAATCCCATGTAGTTTAATCATATTTAAGTTTTGACGGTCATTTACGTCTTTTACTAAGCGACGTAAAACAGTGTCAATTTCTGATTGGTTAATATTACGAGTTCGGTTCGTAATAAGGATTTCCTTATGTCGTGGTGCTTCTGTGTAAATTACTGAAGTTTTTCCAATACTGTAGACCTTGATAAAGTTGGCATCTGTATTTGCAAGTTGTTGGCTAACTAAATCAGGATAGCTGTTTGTTACGTCAATCAATTTCATCATGCTCACCTCACGAAAGTATTTACTAATCACTTGTAGATTGTGATTAAAAATTCTTGTTATTTTATAATTAAAGTATAACGCTTTCTTAAAGAAACTTCAAAGAATATACTTGATTTAGACAATTAAAATTCACAATTTTTAAAAGGGACATTTTACTCAGTAAAATAACTAAAGTATGGTAATATGACAGTGTAGTAAAAAGAGATAGAAGAGGAGGGTATAACTTGGATTATCAAGCGGAGATAGACCGATTAGTTTCTGGAGAAATAAAAGAGTTGGTCATTGATCGAGATCATTTTTTACTGTGCAGAACGGCATGGTTAGCACATCCGAAACGCAAAGAAATAGTAGGAGAAGCGTGTTTAGGAGGCAGTGTTATTTATAGATATATACCTAATCCTACAGGTGAAAAATAAAGTTTCATTTAACATATGGCGCTTTGAATATAAAACTGTTGTAAGAATCAAAAAAAAATGGTAATCTTTATTGGAGAAAGAGTACCCTAACTTTAATTTGTCTATGGTCAAATAACTGTTATGGAAACTCTGATTCATTAAAAAACACTCAAGGGAGAATGATAATTATGGAAACAAAAAACTTTAACATTATTGCTGATACTGGGATCCACGCTCGTCCTGCAACTTTATTAGTTCAAACAGCTAGCAAATTTAACTCTGATATTAACTTAGAGTACAAAGGTAAATCAGTTAACCTTAAATCTATCATGGGCGTTATGTCTTTAGGTGTTGGCCAAGGTGCTGACGTAACTATCACTACTGAAGGTGCTGACGAAGCAGAAGCTATGACAGCGATTGCTGACACAATGACTAAAGAAGGTCTGTCTGCATAATGTCAGAATTATTAAAAGGGATTGCAGCAAGTGATGGCGTAGCGGTTGCCAAAGCTTATATGCTTGTACAACCTGATTTAACATTCGCAAAAAAAACCGTTGAAGATTCAGAAGGTGAAGTAGCTCGTCTTGCAGATGCGCTTGCTAAATCTACTGAAGAACTTCAAGCTATTCGTAATAAAGCAGCTGAAACATTAGGTGAAGAAGAAGCGCAAGTTTTTGACGCACATTTAATGGTTTTATCTGATCCAGAAATGATTGGTAGTATCGAATCAAGTATTCGTGATAACAAAATCAATGCTGAATCAGGTTTAAAAGAAGTAACGGATATGTTTATCGGTATGTTCGAAGCTATGGAAGATAATCCTTACATGCAAGAACGTGCTGCTGATATTAAAGATGTAACTAAACGTGTATTAAGTCATTTATTAGGCGTTAAATTGCCTAACCCATCAATGATTGATGAAGAAGTTGTTGTTGTGGCTCATGACTTAACACCAAGTGACACGGCTCAATTAGACCGTCGTTATGTTAAAGCGTTTGTTACTGATATTGGGGGACGTACGTCTCACTCTGCTATTATGGCTCGTTCTCTTGAAATTCCAGCAATTGTTGGAACAATGGAGATTACTTCAAAAGTTGAAGATGGAACAATGTTAGCTGTCAATGGTATTGACGGTGAAACATTCATCAACCCAACGGATGAAGAAAAAGCTGCAGTAGCTAAAAAAGGTGAAGAATTTGCCGCTCTTAAAGCTGAATGGGATAAGTTGAAAGACGCTCAAACAGTGACAGCAGATGGTAAACACATCGAATTAGCTGCTAATATTGGAACTCCAAAAGATTTAGATGGTGTTAACGGAAATGGCGCTGAAGCTGTTGGGTTATACCGTACTGAATTCTTATACATGGATTCTCCAGACTTCCCTACGGAAGATGCACAATACGAAGCTTATAAAGCTGTTTTAGAAGGTATGAATGGAAAACCTGTTGTTGTTCGTACAATGGACATCGGTGGGGATAAAGAATTACCTTACTTAACATTACCGCATGAAATGAATCCATTCCTTGGATACCGTGCGATTCGTATCTGTTTAGCTGAAGATGCTATGTTCCGTACACAGTTACGTGCGTTATTACGTGCGTCTGTTCATGGTCAATTACGCATCATGTTCCCTATGATTGCAACACTTCCTGAATTCAGAAGTGCTAAAGCAATGTTAGAAGAAGAAAAAGCTAAATTAGTATCAGAAGGCGTTGCTGTTGCTGAAGATATTCAAGTAGGTATCATGATCGAGATTCCAGCTGCTGCTGTAATCGCGGACAAATTCGCTAAAGAAGTTGACTTCTTCAGTGTTGGTACGAACGATTTAATTCAATATACAATGGCTGCTGACCGTATGAACGAACGCGTTTCATACTTATACCAACCTTATAACCCAGCGATTTTACGTTTACTTAAAAACGTTATCGATGCAGCGCATGCTGAAGGTAAATGGGCAGGTATGTGTGGCGAGATGGCCGGCGACCAAACTGCAGTTCCACTGTTAGTTGGTTTAGGGTTAGATGAGTTCTCAATGAGCGCAACAAGTGTTCTTAAGACTCGTAGCTTAATGAAACGTTTAGATTCAGCTAAAATGGCTGAATTAGCAGATAAAGCAATCAATGAATGTGATACTGCTGATGAAGTTGTTGCTTTAGTTGAAGCATACACTAAATAATACTTTTAAACACACCTGAGATTTCTTAGGTGTGTTTTTATTTTTCGAAAAATGAACATAAGGTTTGGGGATTGAGAGGCAAAAAGGGTATAATTGACTCAATACTAAAAGAAAGTTGGAGGGATAGAGATGAAGAAAATTGGATTTATTGGAACAGGCGTTATGGGTGCATCAATAGTTAAGTATTTACTGAAAGCAGACTACACTGTAACGGTATATAATCGTACTAAGAGTAAAACTGATGAGTTAGTGGCGTTAGGTGCAACATGGGCAGAAACACCTCAAGAAGTAACTGAAAAAAGTGACCTTATTTTTTCAATGGTAGGCTATCCCTCAGATGTAGAAGAAATTTACTTTGGCGAAATGGGTATTTTTAAGTCAGAGGTTAAAGGTAAAATAATTGTAGACATGACAACAAGCACACCGGCTCTAGCTAAAAAAATAGCGGAGTATGCAGCAAAAGAAGATGCAGTAGCATTAGACGCACCAGTTTCAGGTGGCGATTTGGGAGCTAAAAATGGTACCCTGACAATTATGGTGGGTGGCGATGCAAAAGCCTATGATGAAATAGAAGAAGTCCTTTCTGTCTTTGGTGCTAAAGTTAACTTGCAAGGCGAAGCTGGAGCGGGACAACACACAAAAATGGCGAATCAAATTATGATTGCAGGAACAATGACAGGTATGACTGAATTGCTTGTATATGCTAAAGAAGCGGGGTTAGACCTTGAAAAAGTATTGGATACTGTTGGTGGCGGGAGTGCTGCAAACTGGTCGCTTACCAATTATGCCCCGCGTATCCTAAAAGAAGACTATTCAGCTGGTTTTTTTGTTAAGCATTTTGTAAAAGATTTAAAAATTGCGTTAGATGAAGCAGACAAGATGGGGATTTCATTACCTGCAACAGAAAAAGCGAAGGAACTATATGAAAAACTGATGGCTGAAGGACATGAAAATGATGGAACGCAAGCCTTAATAAAGCTGTGGTGGGATAAATAAAACCTGTTTGTAAGGTATCGGACTTAATCGTAAAAAAAGTTAATAAAAAATAACTTAAAATTCACATTTTTTCGGTGCATGTTATCTAATTGTCTGATACAATATAACAGGAAGTGATATTGAAGGAGGCTTGCCCTATGAAAAACTCACAATTAGTGGCTATTATTAAAAGATTAGAAGCTATGACTGAAGCAACAGACAATGAAATTCAAGTACGTCGTTTCGAGCGAGAAGGCAACGAACGTTGTACTGTAACTTTTGATTCATCTGCTGAGATGTTCGAACTAACTGAGACTGATACTCGTCAAGTATACCAATTTGATGATATTGATTTAGTTGGGATGGAAATATACGAATTATTACAAGCTTAAAGTGAACAACTGTCTAAAGATGGATGGTTAATAATTTGTTAAAGGATCTGAAGTAAATCTTCAGGTCCTTTTTTTGAAATTAATAAAAGTGAGGGAAAAGTATGACAAAGAAAAGATGGGTAGCCATGGGAATAGCACTAGCACTTTTAGTTGTAAGTGTCTTTCCGTTTGGTTCAAATGATGACACAGTCAAAAATGTTTTAGCTGAAGATGGTGTAGCAGAAGTTGTAGTAAAGGAGCGCTCTTTGGATAGAAAAATTGCACGCCTTAAAGTAGAGGGAGAAATAGGACCTTCAGAAGATTCTGGACTTTTTGGGAGTGAAGGGTATAACCATGAGGTCTTTATGGCTGCCTTAAAGAAAATAGAAGAAGATGACAGTGTTAAAGGTATTTTGTTAGAAGTTAATTCTCCAGGTGGAGGCGTTTATGAAAGTGCGGAAATTTCTCGTGCGTTAACTCATCTGCAAAAAGAACGCAAATTGCCAGTGTATGTTTCGATGAAAAATATGGCAGCAAGTGGTGGTTATTATATCTCCGCTAAGGCAGATAAAATATTTGCAACAGAAGAAACAATGACGGGCTCAATTGGGGTTATTATGTCAGGCTTAAACATGTCAGGTTTGCTTGATAAGCTAGGTGTTAAAGATGAATCAGTTAAAAGTGGTGAGTTAAAAGATATAGGGTCATCTACACGAAAATGGACAGAGAAAGACCGCGATGTACTGCAAGGGATGGTAGACACCTCTTACAATCGTTTTGTTAATTTGATTTCTGAAGGACGAGGCATGTCTGTTGAAGACGTGAAGAAAATTGCTGACGGACGTATTTATGATGGGACGCAAGCGTTAGAAAATGGTTTAGTAGATGAAATTGGTTTTCCAGATCAAGCGTTAGAAGCGTTACGTCAAGATAAAAAACTAAAGGATGCTTCGGTTGTTGAATATGAGGCATCGAGTAATTTATTACCAAGCTATCTAAATAAAAATTGGTTAGGTGCAAGTGTTAAAAAGTTTTTTGTTAATCAAAAAGTAGATATGGGTTCATTAGTTAAAAATAGTAGTGCAGCAGAAGCACCTCGCTTGATGTACCAGTACGGAGGTGAGTAGGTTGACTGATAAACATGATGAGTTTCAAGAAGAAAAAAAATCGTCATTGCCTGACTTTCCATCAGAACAAGATTTAGAAACGTGGAAACAAGAACAAGAGATGAAAAAAGAAGAAGTGGCGGAACAGTCTTCTAAAGAAGAATTGGACGAGATGAGTCTAGATACTACTAAAATCATTGAACAATCAGAACCGAAAAAAACGTTTCAAAAGAGTGAAGCAACAGATTTTTTTATTCATAATCATAACGATGAGAAAAGTGAAACGGAATTATCTGAATTAAGAAAAGAAAATGGTAATGAGTGGGGGCATCTTACTCAATCGGAAGAGGAGCAAGAACCTATACGTCAGTATCATGATTTTCCTCTTTATTTTTACGCTGGATTTTGGATGAGATTTTGGGCATTTTGCGTAGATACGATGTGTATTGGGAGTATAACAAGTCTTATTTTAGGTGTACTATCGACAGTCGTGGCTTTAAATGCTATGATGGTCGGCTTTGTATCTGGAGTTATTTATCTCGCTTATTTTGTACTAATGACAAAGTACACCAACGGTCAAACTATCGGAAAGATGATATTTGGTTTGAAAGTTGTAAGTTTTACCGAAAAAGAGTTGAGCTGGTCGACAATTATAGTTAGGGAAGGCGCTTGTCGTTTTATTTTGCAAATAGGACCATTAATGTTAGGCTATATAGTAGCGGCATTTACATCAAGAAAGCAACATATTGGTGATTTGTTCAGTGATACTAGTGTTGTAACGATAAATACATTAAAGGCTTATAATGGCCAAATTAAATAGGATGTTTGGAAGGATGAACAATTATGGGAGACAGGATAGAATTCCCGAAAAATTTTGAAGGTTATATGACAATGGCAAAAGATGCTGAAGAGACAGGTAAAAAAGATGAGGCACTTACTTTATATGAAGAGGCTTATAATTTACAACCTGATTTTGAAGCTAATACTAAAATAGTAAATTTACTGATGGCTGAAGGCAAGTTTCAAGAGGCGTTAGGGATCTGCGAAGAGATGCTCCAAGGGTACTTTGAAGAAGATGAGCTTTTTGAAACTTATATCAAATTATTATTAGGCAATCAGGAGTTTATCAAGAGTCGTAAAATGATTAAGAAAAATAGAACACGTATAGCAAATGAAGATGAGTTGTTGAGATTAGTGAGTACAAGTGAAGAGCAATATAGTATGTTTAATCCAGATAAGATAACTGCGTATAAAGCAGAGGGGCGTGACATAAAAGTCCAACCTTTTTATCAACAAATGGGAACTTTGAAGTTATTAGAGAAACTACCTAAAGCAGATTATATAGATGTGGTTAAAGAGTTATTGATTAACGATGAACTACCTTTACTTTTAAGGCAATCACTTTTAGAATCTGTTGTTGCTATTTGTGCAGCGGAAGAGTATGAAATTATTACGATTTTCGGCGAACAGTGTACAGTCGATATTAGTGAACTAACAGCACCTGGTGAGCAAGCGACTTATCTCCAAGCAAAAGAATTGTTAAGTAAGCAATTAGAAGAGTATGAAGAAGTCTTTCAAACGCAAATGATGGAAGAGTTAAGAGTGAACTTTAGTGTGATGTATCCTTTTGCAGATGCTTGGATAACGGATGTATCCTTGTGGGTGAAACAACTATTAGCTAGCTATTTAGAAGTTGAATTTACAGAAGAAGAGCAAACGAGTGAGGCTTTTGATAAAAATAAAGAGTTGTTAGAGTTGATTCAAAAAGAATTAGTGAAAATCATGCAATAACCCCTTGTTTTTAGGGAGTATTTGTTGTAATATTGTTTACTTTTACCCTACAATAGTGTACTATTGTGGGGTATGCAATTGATAGAATTGTGAATAAGAAAAAATTTCTGGAGGGTAATATAATATGACTGCCAAGTTTGAAAAGAAAGGCACCAACGATGGTGTATTAACATTTGAAATTGAAAAAGAATTAGTAGCACAAGAATTAACTAACACATTTAATAAAGTTAAGAAAAACATCTCAGCGCCTGGTTTCCGTAAAGGTAAAATCTCTCGCCAAATGTTTAACAAAATGTATGGTGAAGCATCATTATACGAAGATACATTAAATGCTTTATTACCAGCAGCTTACGAAAAAGCTATCGCTGAAGCAGGTGTTGAACCAGTTGTTCAACCACAAATCAACATCGAAAAAATGGAAGCTGACTCTAACTGGGTTATCTCAGCTGTTGTAACGATGAAACCTGAAGTTAAATTAGGTGAATACAAAAACTTAACAGTTGAAAAACAAAATACTGAAGTAACTGACGCTGAAGTTGATGAAGCTATCGCTTCTAAACAAGCTGGTTTAGCTGAATTAGTTTTAAAAGAAACTGCAGCAGCTAATGGCGATACTGTTGTTATCGACTACAAAGGTATGAAAGACGGCGTTGCATTTGACGGCGGATCTGCTGAAAACTACTCATTAGAGTTAGGTTCATCATCATTCATCCCAGGTTTCGAAGAACAATTAGTTGGCGCTAAAGCTGGCGAATCAGTAGAAGTTAAAGTAACTTTCCCTGAAGAATATCATTCAGCTGATTTAGCTGGAGCAGAAGCTGTCTTTGAAGTTACTGTTCACGAAGTTAAATCAAAAGAATTACCAAAATTAGATGACGAATTTGCTAAAGATGTTGATGATTCAGTTGAAACATTAGCTGACTTAAAAGCTAAAATCCGTACTGATTTAGAAGTAAGCAAATTAAATGCTGCTAAAGAAGCTGTTCAAGAATTAGCTATCCAACAAGCTGTTGATAACGCTGAAATCGTTGACCTACCAGGTGAAATGATTCATGCTGAAGTACACCGCGCTATGGAAGAATTCTTAAACAACATGCAACGTCAAGGTATCCAACCAGAAATGTACTACCAATTAACTGGTACTACTGAAGCTGACTTACATAAACAATTTGAAGGTGAAGCTGAAGTTCGTGTTAAAACTAACTTAGTTATCGAAGCAATCGCTGCTGCTGAAAAATTTGAAGCTAACGAAGAAGATCTAGCTAAAGAAATTTCAACATTAGCTGAAACTTACGCAATGGAAGAAGATGCTGTTCGTAAAGTTTTATCAGACGACATGTTAAAACATGATATCGTATTGAAAAAAGCTTTAGACGTGATCACTGAAACTGCTAAAGAAGCTTAATAATCAAAACTAGTAAGAGCGAAGGTATCCCCTTTGCTCTTTTTTATCTTAAATTGCATAAAACTAAAACTATTTTTAGTTTTATGTTAAAATTAATCAAATGGAAATAGTGATCAAGAATGCTGTTTTCTGATAGGTAGGAGGGTAACAATGTACGATAATACAGACGAAGCAGGAACTGTTAGATGTTCATTTTGTGGTAAAAATCAAGATGAAGTGAAGAAAGTTGTAGCAGGTCCTGGTATTTATATTTGTAATGAATGTATTGACTTATGTAAAGAAATTATTGATGAAGAGTTTCGTGAAGAGTCCATTCCAGAAGATTTAGATGTACTTAAACCTAATGAAATCGTTAATGCATTAAATGATTATGTGGTCGGTCAAGATAGAGCTAAAAAGACTTTATCAGTTGCAGTATATAATCACTACAAACGTGTAAGCAGTGAAGAAGTGTCAGAAGATGGTGTAGAACTTCAAAAAAGTAATATTTGTTTGATTGGACCAACAGGTTCAGGTAAAACATTTCTAGCTCAAACCTTAGCACGTACGTTAAATGTGCCGTTTGCGATTGCGGATGCGACAAGTTTAACTGAAGCGGGTTATGTTGGAGAAGATGTTGAAAATATCTTACTTAAACTTTTACAATCAGCTGACTTTAATGTTGAACGTGCTCAAAAAGGTATCATTTACATCGATGAAATTGATAAGATTGCTCGTAAGGGTGAAAATGTTTCAATTACTCGTGATGTATCTGGTGAAGGTGTGCAACAAGCTTTGCTTAAAATTTTAGAAGGTACTGTTGCTAGCGTACCACCTCAAGGCGGACGTAAGCACCCGCAACAAGAGTTAATTCAAATTGATACGACTAATATCTTATTCATCGTAGGTGGCGCTTTTGACGGTATTGAAACGATCGTTAAAGAACGTTTAGGTGAAAAAGTAATTGGTTTCGGAACAAGCAATACTAAGCTTGATGAAGAAGAAAGTATCATGCAGGCTATTATTCCAGAAGACTTATTGAAATTTGGACTTATTCCAGAATTTATTGGTCGCTTACCTGTAATGACAGCTTTAGAAAAATTAACGGTAGCTGATCTAGTTCGTATTTTAACAGAGCCTAAAAATGCTCTTGTTAAACAATATAAAAAATTATTGTCATTAGATGAGACTGAATTAGAATTCAAACCTGAAGCATTAGAATTAATTGCTAAACAAGCAATTGAACGTAATACAGGGGCTCGTGGTTTACGCTCTATTATTGAGCATATCATGCTTGATATTATGTATGAAATTCCGATGCGTGATGATATTGAAAAAGTAATTATCACAGAACATACGGTTGAAACGGGAGAAAATCCTGAACTGATCTTAAAAGATAAAAAATAAACAGGGAGCTAGCTCTCTGTTTTTTTATTTGTTACATCAGTAGTGTGAGCGTTATAAGTATGCTAAAATAGATAAAGATTTAGAAAAGGAACCTGTTCAAAAGTTAGATTGTAAAGAACGGGTCACAAGGAGTGTCATAATGAAAGTACATAATGCAGATATCGTGATTAGTGCCGTTGCACCAAAACAATACCCGGAAGTCGATATTCCGGAAATCGCCTTAGCGGGTCGTTCGAATGTTGGTAAATCTTCTTTTATCAATACATTAATTAACAGAAAAAATTTAGCTAGAACATCTAGTAAACCAGGAAAAACACAGACGTTAAACTTCTATATTATTGAAGATAAATTTCATTTTGTAGATGTTCCAGGTTATGGCTATGCTAAAGTATCAAAAACTGAACGTGCCAAATGGGGCGCGATGATTGAAACATATCTAACGCAAAGAGATCAGCTACAAGCTGTTATTTGTTTAGTAGATATTCGTCATAAACCTAGTGTTGAGGATGTTCAAATGTATCAGTTTTTAAAATTCTACGATATCCCAGCTATTGTTGTTGCAACGAAAGCAGATAAGGTGCCAAAAGGTAAGTGGAATAAGCATGAGTCTATTGTCAAAAAAGCGTTAGATTTTGATAATAACGATGACTTTATTTTGTTCTCATCTGAGACAAAAAAAGGTAAGGAAGAAGCTTGGGAAGTTATTGAAAAATATTTAGACTTAGATTAATTTTATAAGATAAGGATGAGTCAGTTATGGAATTTAATGAGTATCAAGGGTTAGCTAATCAATCGTTAGCGGGAGATGAGCAAGTTTTAACTAAATGTGCATTAGGTTTAGCTAGTGAGACAGGAGAAGTTTTAGAACTAATTCAAAAATATACATTTGACCATTATGATTTAACTAAAGAGGCTTTGATAAAAGAGATGGGTGATGTTTTATGGTATCTTTCTCAAATTTCTGAGTGGGCTGATATTCCATTTGAAGAGGTTGCAAAGCAAAATATAACAATGTTACAAGAAAGATATCCTGAACGCTTTGAAAAAAAGAGAGATTAGTATAGGAGTTTGAGAATAAATGCAAAATAGAATGATGAATATGCCTGTTGTTAAACAAGAGGTTATTGATTTTATGCGTAAAGGTCAAAAACAGTTAACTGGTCCTGTAGGAGATCTTCAAAAAGTTGCAAATGAAAATGGTGTACCTGTTATTCCTCATGAAACAGTTGTATTTATGCAGTTTTTGTTAGGTCAATTAAAACCAAAAAATATTTTAGAAATCGGGACAGCGATTGGTTTCTCAGCTAGTTTAATGAACGAATTTGTTGGTGATGATGGTCATGTTACAACGATTGATCGTTTTGATGTCATGATTGAAAAAGCAAAAGCTAATTTTGAAAAGCAAGGTATTACTGATAAAGTAACGTTGCTTGAAGGTCAAGCGGCTGATATTTTACCTACTTTAGAAGGGCCATATGATTTTATTTTTATGGACAGTGCTAAATCAAAATACATCGAATTTTTACCAGACTGTTTACGTGTTTTAAAAACAGGTGGTGTTATTATGATTGATGATGTTCTTCAAGGTGGAACAATTTTTCAACCGATTGAAGAAATTCATAGAAGTCAACGTGCGATACACCGAAAATTAAATGAACTATTTGACCGTGTTATGGCTTCGCCAGATCTAACTGCGAGTCTAGTCCCATTGGGTGATGGCGTGTTATTAATTACTAAAGATAACGAAAAGGTTTCCTTGTAAAAGGCAACCTTTTTTTTTGAAAATGTGATTATTTAATGACTGTTTGACTAGCTTGTGAAGCTTATTTGAAACAATAGTGAGTTCTATTGTGCTGTAAGGATTAGTGTTATACCATAAACATGTAATAAAAAAGTGTAAAGAGGAGCTAAGTGTATGAAAAAAATAGTTATTCTAGGTGTATCAGTAGTAGTTGGCTTAGCAGCTTTTGCTGTAGTAAGTTCAGCGAGCAGTTTTAATTCGGGAGAATCAGACTTTGATGGTGGTGTTGGTCAACATCACGAAAGATATTGTGGCAGAACATCTAATGATGAGTGGTCATTAAATAGAGAGAAACGTGTATCAAGAAGAGGTCAAATGATGAATAATAATGCTGTAGGTGATATAAAAAATAATAGAGGTGGAAATTGTTATAGATAAGGTGTATCATCGCATCTTATCTTTTTTTATTGATTTTAAGTACAAAAAAAGAGTAAGTAATCTAGAGATTACTTACTCTTTTTAACGTTATGTCACAGGAGGGATTCGAACCCCCGACCGTCCGCTTAGAAGGCGGATGCTCTATCCGGCTGAGCTACTATGACGTTTTTTACCGAACAAACTTATTATATAAGTATATAGTGTATAAGTCAATAGCTTGAATAAAAAAAGTTGCTTTTATCCACTAGTTAGAATTAATATGTTTTTTATTCTAAAAAATTAGGGTTAATAGGCAAATTTTAAATAAATAGTAGTCTAGACAAATAAAAAAATTCAAGCTATACTGATTTTATTATAAAAAAATAATATTATACGAACATTAAATGAAAATAAAGTATACATACATATTGAAAGAAGGAATATAAACTAATGACTAAAATAGACCCTCGTGTACTAAAGACTAAAAGAAAATTAAAGTCAGCATTTTTTACGCTGATTGCAAATGGTAAGCTTAATAGTATCAATGTAAAAGATTTAACAGAAACAGCTCAAGTGACAAGAGGGACTTTTTATCTTCATTTTAAAGATAAAGAAACTTTTGTTAAAGCGATGATGACAGAATTGGTTAATGAATTCTTTGAACGGTCTATTATTGAACGAGAGTTGCCAGATGGTAATATTCAACCACGTCTATTTTTAACTAATGTATTCGAGTATGTGGATGAGCGACCAGATTTCTTCACTGTACTACTTAAAGAAGATGATGCGGCAGAGTATCAAAGAATGTTAAGTGATAAATTACATAGCTATATCGAAGTGTACAATGAAACGACTAATCAAAAAACGGATCATAATATCCCTAAACCGTTGCTAATGAACTTTATGATATATGGCGTACTAGGTTATATTGACCAATGGTTGAGAGATGGAAAAATATATGCGACACATTATATGGCAGATAATCTACAAAAATTATTAGATTCCGCTGTCATTAGAGAAGCTGATTTAACAGGTTTCTTTGTCACAACAGAAGTGTAGTATTCACTACTATAAAATAAGTTAGGTGTTTTAATAATTAAACACCTTGACTTTTTTTTTTATATTTGATAAAATGTTAATGTTGTAATTGTGGGCACCACAACTACAACCGCACAAAGTAAGTAATTAAGAATCTTGAGTGATCGCTTACGCTGGCGAGTCTAAGTTAAAAAATAAGGAGGTGCTTAACAGCATGTACGCAATTGTTAAAACAGGTGGTAAGCAAGTAAAAGTAGAAGTAGGTCAAGCAATTTACGTTGAGAAATTAGACGTAGAAGCAGGACAAAAAGTTGTCTTTGATGAAGTTATCTTAGTTGGCGGAGAAACAACAAAAGTTGGAACTCCTACAGTTAAAGGTGCTACAGTAGAAGGAACTGTTGAAAAACAAGGTAAACAAAAGAAAGTTGTTACTTTCAAATACAAACCTAAAAAACACACTCACCGTAAACAAGGTCACCGTCAACCGTATACTAAAGTTGTCATTGACTCAATCAACGCGTAAGGTTAGCTAACGAAAGAGGGATTAAGGATGATTGAAGCGACATTTAAGCGAAGAGCAACAGGTCAGATTGTTTCATTTGAACTTTCAGGTCATGCTAATAGCGGTCCTTATGGTAGTGATATTGTATGTGCAGGTGTTTCGGCATTAGCATTTAATACGGTTAATAGTATTGACGCTTTGGCTGGATTTACTCCTATTGTAGAAGTAGATGCAGTGGATGAAGGGTATTTATACTTAGAAACGTATGATGATATTACTGACGAACAATCAGCTAAATCACAACTTTTATTAGAAAGTCTTGTGTTGGGTTTACAAGGGTTACAAGAAGAATATGCAGACTTTATTAGTCTTAAAACTATTAACAATTAATAGGAGGTGCAACACTATGTTGAAAATGAATTTACAATTCTTCGCGACGAAAAAAGGTGGTGGTTCTAC
The DNA here is from genome assembly GCF_003987565.1 of Vagococcus fessus. Classification (GTDB taxonomy): domain Bacteria; phylum Bacillota; class Bacilli; order Lactobacillales; family Vagococcaceae; genus Vagococcus_D; species Vagococcus_D fessus. The sequence continues at coordinate 284,690 of NZ_NGJY01000002.1, read as the reverse complement.
TGCCAATGGTCGTGATTCACAATCAAAACGTCTAGGCGCTAAACGTGCTGACGGCCAAACTGTTACAGGTGGTTCAATTTTATACCGTCAACGCGGAACTAGAATTTACCCAGGTGTAAACGTTGGTAAAGGTGGCGACGATACTTTATTTGCTAAATGTGATGGCGTGGTACGTTTCGAACGTAAAGGCCGTGACAAAAAACAAGTTTCAGTATACCCAGTTGCTCAATAATAACTATTTAAACCGTTTCTCTTTTGAAGAGAAGCGGTTTTTTTTGTATGCTCTAGGTGGTTTAGTTTTAAAAATGTTATTGTTTTGCTATAATGCTAGTAATACTATAAAAAGAAAGAGGGCTACTTTTATGATGAATCGAATTGAGAAATTGAGAGTTAAGATGCAAGAGGCGGAATTAGAGTCATTTTTAATAACAAGTCCATATAATTTGAGATATTTAACTGGATTTACAGGGACTACAGGTTTAGCTGTTATTACAAAAAAAGAGGCTTACTTTGTAAGTGATTTTAGATATGCAGAACAAGTTGCAAAACAATGTCCTGATTATACATTTATTCAAAATATGGGCCCGATTTTTGATGAAGTAGCCAAAATTATAAAATCTGATGATTTGATGAATATGGCTTTCGAAGAAGAGCATATGTCATTTTCAACGTATACAACGTTAGCTGAAATGCTTGAAACAGGATTAGTTCCTGTAGCGGGTATGATTGAAGAGCTTAGAGAAGTTAAAGAAGAATCGGAAATGAAAATTATTCGTAAGGCTTGTGAGATTGCGGACAGTGCCTTCAAACATATTTTAGATTACATTAAGCCGGGTATGACTGAGATTCAAGTAGCAAATGAACTTGATTTCTATATGCGTTCATTAGGGGCGACTAGTGTGTCGTTTGAAACGATTGTTGCGAGTGGTGTTCGTTCGGCTATGCCTCATGGTGTTGCTAGTGATAAAGTGATTGAACAAGGCGATATGATTACAATTGACTTCGGATGTTACTATGAAGGGTATGTCTCTGATATGACGCGTACGATTGCCTTGGGAGATCCTGGTGAAGAACTTAAAGAAATTCACCAACGTGTCTTAGACGCTCAATTAAAGGTTACGGAAGCTGCTAAACCAGGTATGTCTGGTGTTGAGCTGGATGCAGTTGCCCGAGACTATTTCGCAACACTAGGTTGTGCAGAAGCGTTTGGTCATTCAACAGGTCATGGGATTGGTTTGGAAATTCATGAAGGCCCGAATGTTTCTCGTATGGCTGAAAAGAAATTTGTTCCAGGTAATGTAATAACGAACGAACCAGGATTGTACTATCCAGGTGTTGGTGGAGTTAGAATTGAAGATGATATGTTAGTTACGGAAGAGGGAGTAGAAATTTTGACTCACTCACCTAGAGCTTTAATTATTATTTAGGTCTAAACCAACTATTTTACTGATATTCCTAATGACAACACGCCTAGTTTAATGATAAACTAGGGGAGAGTATTTAATTAGGAGGCAGTGTATGATTTCAGTAAATGATTTTAAAACAGGTTTAACAATTGAAGTAGACGGCGGTATTTGGCGTGTAATGGATTTCCAACATGTAAAACCAGGTAAAGGAGCAGCGTTTGTTCGCTCAAAATTAAAAAATTTACGTACTGGTGCAATGCAAGAGAAAACATTCCGTGGTGGCGAAAAAGTTGCCAAAGCTCAAATTGATAACCGTAAAATGCAGTATTTATATGAAAGTGGTGGCAACCATGTCTTTATGGATACTGAAAACTACGAGCAAATCGAATTGCCGGAAGAACAAATTAAAGATGAGTTAAAATATTTATTAGAAAATAGCATGTGTAATATTGTCATGTACGGTAGCGAAACTATTGGTGTTGATTTACCAAATACAGTGACTTTAGCAGTTAAAGAAACAGAACCTGGGATTAAAGGTGATACTTCTTCAGGTGGCTCTAAGCCAGCTATTATGGAGACAGGTTTAGTCGTTCAAGTCCCATTCTTTGTTAATGCAGAGGATAAATTAATTATTAACACGGTAGAGGGATCTTACGTATCACGTGCTTAATCAAAAAGGAGGAGTTCTCATGTCTGAAGAAACATTTGTAATTAATAATGATACTGAAGCGATGGGTGGCGATATTGTTATTGCACCTGAAGTTATCGAAGTGATTATTGGTATTGCAGCATCAAAAGTCGAAGGTGTATACGGTATGCGCGGTAACTTAGCGTCTAACGTTACGGAACTTTTCGGTAGAGCGTCACATGGTAAAGGTGTCTTCTTAAAAAATGACGAAGATGGCTTGAAAGTAGAATTGTACTGCTACTTAAATTATGGCGTGACTGTTCCTAAGGTAGCGCTAGCGATGCAAGAAGCAGTTAAACAACAAGTCTTATACATGACAGATATTGACCTTACAGAAGTTAATATCCATGTTGTTGGGGTTGTACCTGAGAAATTAGAAGGCCCAAATTTTGACGAATTATTTGATTCAGAAGAGGATGAGTAGAGTGGAATTTACAAGACATGAAATAAGAGAAAAAGCATTACAAGCGTTGTACCCTTTTGATTTTTCTAACGAAACAACAAAAGAAGACGCCATTGCTTATGCTTTAGAATACAATAACGCTGAGCTAGTTAGTGAAGAAGGCGATATGTTTATTCCGACTTACTTAGACCAACTTGTTGAAGGGGTTTGCTCTCATAAAGAAGAGTTAGATACTTTAATTCAAGATAATTTAAAAAAATGGACATTAGCTCGTATTGCTAAACCAGATTTAATCATCATGCGTATTGCTATTTTTGAAATGAAATATAGTCAAGATATTCCGGCGAAGGTTGCGCTAAATGAAGCACTGGAATTAACTAAAAAATACAGTGATGATGATTCACGTAAATTTGTAAATGGTGTTTTATCAAATATTATTAAGAAAGAAAACTTAGAGGGATAGTCTCTAAGTTTTCTTTTTTTTATTCTAGTGAGACAGTCTGTCCTTGCTTTATCGAATGGATTGTTTGTGATAAAATGATAGGAAAGACTAATTTGAAAAGAGGACTAAAATGGGAATGATTATGAATGGCCGTGAACTTGCGGATGAACTGCAATTAGAGATGATTGAAGAAGTAAAAAAGATGCCAGTCAAACCTGGTTTAGTCGTAATGATAGTAGGAGAAAATTCTGCAAGCCAAACCTATGTGAAGAATAAAGAACGAGCTGCTGAAAAAATAGGCATTAATTCTAAAATTGAACGCTTGCCAGAATCAGTTACTGAAAAAGAGTTATTAGATTTAATTTCTAAATATAATGAGGATAATGCCTACCATGGTATCCTTGTCCAATTGCCTTTACCGGCTCATATTGATGAAGAAAAAGTATTATTAGCAATTGATGCAAAAAAAGATGTAGATGGTTTTCACCCTCTTAATATAGGTAAAATGATGTCAGGTGATGCCGACTTAATACCTTGTACACCTTACGGAATTATGATGCTATTGAAAAAATATAATGTACCGTTAGCAGGTAAAAATGCAGTTGTTGTTGGGAGAAGTAATATTGTAGGGAAACCGATGGCTCATCTGCTATTACAAGAAGATGCGACGGTGACAATTACACATTCTAAAACAACAGACTTACAAGAAGTAACTAAACGAGCTGATGTATTAGTTGTGGCAATTGGTAAAGGACATTTTATCAACAGTAGTCATGTTAAAGAAGGTGCTGTTGTAATAGATGTTGGGATGAATAGAAGTCCAGAAGGTAAGTTAATTGGGGATGTGGATTTCGACGATGTTATCGAAAAAGTGTCACTAATTACTCCTGTACCTAAAGGAGTAGGTCCTATGACGATTACGATGTTAATGCGTCAGACGATAGATAATGCAAAAAAATAAAGAATAAGTGAAGGGGTCATCTTGTGGCGGAAAAGTATTTATCAGTTACAGCGTTAACTAAATATATTAAACGAAAATTTGAAGTCGATCCGCATTTAGGTCGTGTCTATTTGACTGGCGAAATTTCAAATTTTAGACCTCGTCCTAATGCGCATCAATATTTTAGTTTGAAGGATGATAAGGCTAAGATTGGCGCTGTGATGTTTAAAGGGGCTTATCAAAAACTAAAGTTTCAACCCAAAGAAGGAATGAAGGTTTTAGTAGTTGGACGTGTTTCTGTTTACGAAGCTAGTGGTAACTACCAAATTACGATTGAACATATGGAGCCAGATGGTGTAGGTGCATTGTATCAAGCGTTAGCAGAATTACGTGAGAAGCTCGAGAGAGAAGGGTTATTTTCATTACCTAAAAAAGAGCTTACACGTTATCCTAAACGTGTGGCAGTGGTAACTAGTCCTAGTGGGGCTGTTATACGTGATATTATGACGACGGTTAAGCGTCGTTATCCCATCGCGCAGTTGGTATTATTTCCGACCTTAGTTCAAGGGGATAAGGCCGCTCAAAATATTTGTGATAATTTAGATAGAATAGAAGAGATGGGGAATTTTGATACCGTTATCGTTGCCCGTGGTGGTGGTTCTATTGAAGATTTGTGGCCTTTCAATGAAGAGAATGTAGCACGTAAGATTGTCTCTATGAGTTTACCTGTTATTTCATCAGTTGGTCATGAGACAGATACAACCATCGCTGATTTAGTAGCAGATGTTAGGGCTGCAACACCAACAGCTGCAGCTGAATTAGCTGTGCCTGTGTTATCAGATGAGTTACTTAAAATAAAAGAAAAAGAAAATAGACTTGTAAAAAGTTATGTGTACCAATTAGAGAGACAAAAGCAACGCTTTACCCGAACTCAAGAGTCGTTTGTATTTAAACAACCAGAACGTTTGTATGAAGGATTCAGCGTTAAATTGGATATGCTAGTTAGACGATTCCAACAAGAGGGATTAGCGATTGTATCGGGTAAGAAAGAGCATATGATAGAGGTTATAAACAAACTTTATCTACAAAATCCAAGTCGCAAAGTAGAGCAAGCGTCACAACAGCTGACTCATAATCAAAGTCAGTTAGAACAAGCGATGAAGGCTTATATGAAACAAAAAGAGATTGATTTAGGTAGACAAATCCAATCGTTGGATATTCTAAGTCCGCTCAAAACGATGAGTAGAGGGTATACTTATGTCACAACCCCAGATAAGTTATTGACTTCAGTTACCAACCTACAACAAGATGAAGTGGTGACCTTGCACTTTAGTGATGGTGAAGCCGACGTAGCAGTAAATGAGATAAGAAGTAAGACGAATGAAAGTGAGGAAAAATAATGGCTAAAAAAGAAGAAATGACATTTGAAGAGTCTATGATGGCATTGGAATCGATTGTAAGAGAATTAGAACAAGGTGATGTTCCTTTAGAACAAGCTCTGGCTCATTTTCAAAAGGGAATTGAATTAAGTAAAGTTTGCCAAGAGACGTTAACGAATGCAGAAACGACTTTAACTAAAATTATGACAGAAACGAATGATGAAGTCGTATTTGATGAGAGTGGTAACTAAATGACCAAGGAAATTTTTGCGAAAGAGTACTTACCTTATGTGATGAAAGAAATGGCGAGTGTCTTAGAAACGAATGCGTCAGAAAAGTTATTATTTGATAGTATGTCTTATTCACTAGAAGCAGGTGGCAAGCGTTTAAGACCGTTGCTATTATTAGCGACGATTGATTTCTTTGGGGAAAAACTTTCGAAAGGTCATTTTCAGATAGCGGGAGCGTTAGAGATGATTCACACGTATTCTTTAATTCACGATGACTTACCAGCGATGGATAATGATGAATTAAGACGTGGCAAGCCAACTAATCATATGGTTTACGGTGAGGCTCTTGCTATTCTAGCTGGTGATGGACTTCTTACAGAAGCCTTACATTTGGTTGCTGTAAGCGAGTTGTCTAGCGCCCAAAGAGTGTGGGTGATGACAGAGTTGACGAAAGCATCTGGGGCAAAAGGAATGATTGGTGGTCAAGTTGGGGATATCGAAGGTGAAAAAACAACGTTAACTTTAGAAGAGCTACAAGCTGTTCATGAGAAAAAGACAGGAGCTTTAATTCGTTTTGCTGTAGAAACAGGCTGCTATCTAACAGCTCAACCAGAGTCTATAATGACAGAGATGATGACCTATGCTGATAATTTTGGTGTGGCGTTTCAGATTAAGGATGATTTACTTGATGTATTGGGTGATGAAGCTGAGATTGGGAAGCGTACAGGTATGGACGAAGCTTTAAATAAAAGTACCTATACCTCACTTTTGGGTGTTGAAGGAGCGCAAAAAGCGTTGTCAGAGCATTATAATAAAGCGGTGACTGCTTTAACGACTGTTAAAAAACAGTTAGGAAAAACTGAAGAAGTAACGATTTTAGAAGAATTAATTCAAACCTTAATGGGGTAGAGAGTGGTAGAAAATTATGAAAAAAGAGCGTGTAGATGTCTTAGCTTTTAATCAGGGCTTATGTGAAACAAGAGAAAAAGCGAAGCGAGCAGTTATGGCTGGTTTGGTTTACGATATAAACAATGAACGTATGGATAAACCTGGAGAAAAAATTGATGCTGAAATGGAGCTTCATTTAAAAGGTGAAGGTCTTAAATATGTATCACGTGGTGGTTTGAAATTAGAGAAAGCCCTAGACGTTTTTGGAATTGATATTAAGGGGAAACAGTTACTTGATATAGGTTCTTCAACAGGAGGGTTTACAGATGTGGCGCTACAAAATGGTGCGGTGATGAGCTATGCCTTGGATGTCGGCTACAATCAATTAGCTTGGAAATTACGTCAAGACGAACGTGTTGTGGTGATGGAACGCACTAACTTTAGATATTCTAAGCCTGAAGATTTTGAAAAAGGGTTACCTGATATTGCGAGTATTGATGTGTCATTCATTTCGCTAAAATTGATTTTACCAGTATTAAAATCTATTTTAAAAGCAAATGGAGAAGTTGTCGCTTTGATTAAACCACAATTTGAAGCGGGGAAAGCTTTGGTTGGGAAAAATGGTGTCATAAGAGAAGCGAGTACACATCGTTTAGTCTTAGAAAAGATGTTAACCTTTATGAATGAAGAAGGGTATCAGATTGCTGGCTTAGATTACTCACCGATTAAAGGTGGTGAAGGTAATATTGAGTTTTTAGCGTACTTAAAATGGCCTGGTTTAGGGCAAGAAAAAGTAGAAGAACTTGATATTGAAAAAATGGCAGCAGATATTGTTGAAAAAGCTCATACTGAGTTAAAGGTAAAAGCTGAAGGTTAAATGTAAGGAGGCTAATATGAAAAAGATAGAACGCCAACGATTACTAAGACAATTGATAAAGGAACATCGTATTCAAAAACAAGAAGAATTTGTCGATTTGCTCAATGATCAAGGGGTTGAGGTGACTCAAGCAACTGTTTCAAGAGATATCAAAGAGATGAATTTGATAAAAGTTAGCCAAGCTGATGGGAGTTTTTTTTATAGCTTACGAGAAGATGTCGGTGAGCCGGATAGACAGCGTTTGAACAAAATGCTTAAGCAATCGGTTATCTCTGTTTCTAGAATGGATAAGTATATTTCTCTAAAAATCGTACCGGGAAGTGCAGTAGCGCTTGGAATTGTCTTAGAAAATATTTACGATAAAGCTCTTTTTACGCTGTTAACAACAGATGATAAAGTATTGATGATTTTTTATGAAGAAGAAAAAGCTGCGGATGTTTCCTCGGAAATTAAGACGTGGTTATACGGATAAGAGGTGTATAGAGAGATGTTACAAGAACTAGCAATTGAAAACTTTGCGATTATTTCAGAATTGAATGTATCTTTTAATGAAGGGATGACCGTTTTAACTGGTGAAACTGGAGCCGGTAAGTCTATTATTATTGATGCTGTAGGCTTATTAGTTGGTGGTAGAGGCTCTGCCGATTACATAAGGCAGGGAGCGACAAAGTGTTTACTAGAAGGGCAATTTTTTGTTAAACGTAATGATAAATTAAGCGTGTTATTAGATGAGCTAGCTATTGAAGCGTCAGATGATACCTTGATTTTATCTCGTGAGATTACTCAAAGCGGTAAAAATACTTGTCGTGTCAACGGCCGTTTAGTTAATACTGCTAAATTACGTGAAATAGGAAGTTATTTAGTTGATATTCATGGTCAGAACGAACATCAAGAATTGATGCAAGCAGATACTCACTTAGGGTTGCTTGATCATTACGGGGCGGATTCATTATCTGGTGTAAAGGCAGACTATCAAGCTGTATATGAACGTTATCAAGATGTTCGTAAAAAATTGAAGAATAAACAAACAACTGAGAAAGAGTTTGCTCAGCGTATGGATATGTTGGAGTTTCAATCACAAGAAATAGAGGCTGCAGAATTAGTAGTGGGTGAAGAAGAAACGTTGTTAGCGGAACGTGCTCGTCTTGTTAATTTTCATAAAGTAGTAAGTGCTTTAAAGAATACCTACGAAGCCCTTGCGGGTGGTGAAACGAGCAGTCTGGATGGTATTGGTTATGCTATGAACGAGATGATAGAAATCGAAAGTCTGGACGATGATTATTTAGAAATTTCAGAAACCGTTAAGAATAGTTATTATCAAATTCAAGAAGCGTCCAACAGTGCCCTACGTTTAGTTGATAACTTAGAAATAGATGAAGGTAGAATCGATGAAGTAGAGCAACGTTTGGATTTAATTAGACAGTTGAAGCGTAAATATGGTGAGTCGGAAGAATTGATTCTTAACTACCTTGAAGAGATAACTAAAGAGATTCGCGAATCTCAGGCGTTTGAATCTAAAAATGAACAGTTAGAGGCAGAGTTAAAGCAATATGAAACTGACTTAACAAATCTAGCTGATCAATTGACAAAATTGAGAAAAAAAGCAGCTCTTGAATTAGAGAAAGCAATACTAGTTGAACTAGGTGGCTTGTATATGGATAAGACTGTTTTTGAAGTTAGGTTCAAAGAGACGTCCGGTGATTATATGGCGGCAGGGAAAGATGATGTTGAATTTTACATTACAACAAATCCTGGAGAACCGTTGAAGCCATTGGTTAAGGTAGTTTCAGGTGGTGAATTATCTCGTGTTATGCTTGCGCTTAAAACCATATTCTCTAAATCACAAGAATTAACGAGTATTGTGTTTGATGAAGTGGATACAGGAGTGAGTGGTCGAGTAGCACAAGGGATAGCCAATAAAATTCATCAAATTTCAAGTCAATCTCAAGTGTTATGTATTACTCATTTACCACAAGTGGCTGCAGTTGCTGATACGCAGTATTTTATTGAAAAGGTAGTGAATGATGAACGAACGACAACGTCACTTAGAGAGTTATCGAGTGAAGAGCGTGTGATGGAAATTGCAAGGATGCTTGCTGGCGATGAAATAACTGATTTAACTAAAGAACATGCAAGAGAACTATTGATGTTAGCTTCGAAATAAAAAACATTCCCTAGGGAATGTTTTTTATTTTTTATAGTACGGACATTACAGCGCCTAATATTGCTGAACCGACCATTGCGATTAGCATGATCCAGATTACAACTTTAGTGATTTTAGCAAAAGTACTTGTTTTTTTCTTTTCCAAAAAAATTACACCTCGTTTACCAGTTAAATGTGACGTTTAAAAAACGCTCTCGCAAGTAGTTTACACCTTTTTAAGAGTAGAGTGCAAGCGTATTAGAAAAATTTCTTTTTCTTTAATATCCAAATTGTAGCGATGCTGCTGATAACGATGAGAAACATAAGAATCCAGAAAGCATTAGTATCATTTGAAAAGGGTAAACGTACGTTCATACCGTAGATTCCACCTACTAAGGTTGGAATTGTCAAGATGATAGTTATGACAGTCAGTAGCTTCATGACGATGTTCATATTATTCCCGACGATTGCAGAGAACATGCTACCTAGTTGACCTAGTAACTCTGCTTGAATTTTCCCAGAAGCTAAAGCTTGTTTTGTTTCAATGATAATATCATATAGAGCGACTGACCCTTCTTTTGTTGTCATGATAATTTTAGAATCATAAGTACGTTGTAAAACAGACAAGTTTTGTTCAAGAGCTGAATCAAAGTAAACTAGACTTTTCTGCATGTCCATTAATTCGAACAATTGCTTGTTTTCTGTAGCAAGATGCAGTTCACTCTCGAGACGATCTGTTTCATATTTAATACCTTTAATATGATGGTTAAATAAATCAGAAAAAGACCAAGCGAGTTGTATCGCTATTTTTTCTGTAGTAGGCAGTGGTGAGTTAAAAGCTCGACCTTTTTCAAGTTCGTGTCTGAAATCAAACTCTCCTTTACAACTAGTAATAAGTAAGTTAGGTGTTAGTATGATACTAAATGGTAAGGCTTCAAATTGAACAAAACCACTAGGGCTTGTAATTTCTTTAGGGTATTGCAGTAAAAGCAAGATGGGTTTTATTAACTCATCTTGTATGGGTGCCTCGTAACGTGAAATTTCCTGATTATCGAGTACAGCAGAAAGATAGTCTTGTGGAAATTCGTATTCTTTTGATAGTGAAGCGATTTCTTCTGGTGTTGGATTTTGGACATGTATCCAATGGAGTGGTGTTGTTTCATTTGCTTCCAAAATTTTATTATTTGGTGTTACATAGAGCGATTCTATCATGTATTATTATCCTTTCTAGTACAATCTCTTACTTACCATACTACACAAATACTGTTATTCAAGCAAATCAAAGTCCAAGGTATATCTTTAATTTGCTATAGTAAGCATTGAAATTTTGTAGTACAATAACAATCGTGAAGTCGGAGTGCTGTGTGCACAAAGCTAATAGTTTTTGGCGCGTCGTTAATAATGAAAAAAGAAAGGAATTTTTTGTATGAATGGAATGCCTTTTATGGTTATATTCTGGTATATATTTCCAGTAGTATTGCTGTTTGCAAGCAATTTTATAGTTCAAACGTTATCCTTAACGAGACGGTTTAATATTAAATCACCAGATATCGCAACCCCCTTCTTATTAATGGGAATTCAAGCGTTGTCATTAGATACTTATCAAAAGTCTGCTGTACCATATGTTGTGATATTGATGTTGTTGGTCGGAATTAGTGTTGCATTAGGACACGCTTATTATTATGGTGATATTCAGTATAAACGCTTCTTTAAGATCTTTTGGAGAATTGTTTTTCTCCTAACGTTTGTCCTGTATTTCTTATTAATTCTATTAAACATATTTAGTTATTTATAAGAGAAAAAACTCCTATTCCTCATTTGAGGAATAGGAGTTTTTTTGTAATATGAATGATAACTATTCTACAGTAGAGAAAAGTGTGTTTTTTTTGAGGAATTGTGGTAGAAAGTGGGGGAATGTGGTAGACTATTAATATTAAGTGGGTAAGTGGGGTAATCTATCATGTTTATGGGTGAATTCAAACATAATATAGATCCAAAAGGTCGACTGATCATGCCTTCGAAATTTCGTGAAGAACTTGGCGAAAAATTCGTTGTAACGCGTGGGATGGACGGCTGCTTATTTGGCTACCCTCAAGACGAGTGGGTTCAATTCCAAGAAAAAATACAACAAATGCCCATTGGTAGAAAAGAAGCAAGAACTTTCACGCGCTTCTTTTATTCAGCAGCGACAGAATGTGAACTTGATAAACAAGGTCGTATTAATTTACCACAAACACTAAGAGCGCACGGTGATTTAGAGAAAGAGTGTGTCATTATTGGTGTTGCAAATCGTATTGAGATTTGGGCGCAAGAAAAATGGGAAGAATTTTCAAGCGAAGCTGAAGAGAATTTTGATGAAATAGCTGAAACAATGATAGATTTCGGTTTTTAAAAGATAGAAAGGAGGGATAAAGATGATGAAAGAATTTAATCACACGACTGTTTTATTAAATGAAACAGTAGATATGTTAGATATCAAAGAAGATGGAATTTACATAGACTGTACATTAGGTGGTGCAGGTCACAGTAGCTATTTATTGTCGCAATTATCGGAAGAAGGTCATCTTTATGCCTTCGATCAAGATCAAATTGCAATTGATAATGCCAAAGTTAAATTAGCGGAGTATGTTGAAAAAGGGATGGTTACTTTTGTGAAGTCCAATTTCAGATACCTTGAACAAGAGATGGCTTCGTTAGGAGTTAGTGAGGTTGATGGGATTCTGTATGATTTGGGAGTCTCATCACCGCAATTAGATGAAGCTGAACGAGGCTTTAGTTATCATCAAGATGCCCCTCTAGATATGAGAATGGATCAAGACAGTCCATTGACGGCGCGAGATTTGATTAATGAGTATGATTACCACGAATTAGTTAAAATCTTCTATCGTTACGGGGAAGAAAAATTTTCTAAACAAATTGCAAGAGAAATTGAACGCGTTAGACAAATTAAACCTATTGAGACTACTGGTGAACTGGTTGAGATTATTAAAGATGTCATACCGGCACCCGCTAGACGTAAAGGTGGGCATCCCGCTAAGCGAGTTTTCCAAGCAGTGAGAATAGCTGTTAATGATGAACTAGCAGTTGTAGAAGAGTCTTTGGAGCAAGCGATCAGAATTTTAGGGAAAGATGGACGTATTAGTGTTATTACGTTCCATTCTTTAGAGGATCGTATTGTAAAAACTATATTCAAGGAATATAGTCAACCGAAAGATACCCCTCCTGGTCTACCTATTATTCCAGATGAGTTTCAACCTATATTAAAATTAGTAAATAGAAAACCTGTATTACCTTCTGATGAAGAATTAGAAGCAAATAATAGAGCCAGAAGTGCGAAATTAAGAGTGGCGGAAAAAAATAGAGTATGAAAGGGAGGGGAAATCGAAATGGCAGAATTAAAAGAGTTTAGTCATCTGGAAATGGAACGCGTTCTAGATGTTGCTGTGGAAGAAAGTAACCTAACTTCACCTGTTGTCACGAAATCTAAAGCTACGTTGAAAAATATTTCACGTATAGAGAAATTTGCAGTGTCATTATTACTGATTGCTGTTCTGGGGTTGGCTGTTGTTACAGTGAAACTGACCACAACTATTTCTCAAGCAGAAGAAGATATTTCTGTAATGCAACTTGATATTAACGACAAGACAGAAAAAATTACTAAGCTAGAGCAGAAAAAAAATGAAATGTCACGCACAGATAAAATTAAAGCTGCTGCTGAAAAAGCAGGTTTAGTGATTAATGATGAAAATATAAGGAATGTTGACTAATGAATTTAAAAAAATGGCGAGCTTTTATCGATAGCAAGTGGTTAGAACCAAGAGCGAATCGGCGTAAGTTTGGCTCATTATTATTTTTCTTAACTATTATTGTATTTTCTGTATTTATAGTACGTTTTATGTATATTGTAGGTGCTGGTAAAGTAGGTAAGACTTCTTTAGAAACTAAAACTCAAGAACTGTACCAAGGCAGTAGCGTCGTTCAGGCAAAACGAGGCACCATTTATGATAGAAATGGTGACGCGATTGCAGAAGACGCTACTTCTTATTCTTTATACGCCGTTATGGATAAAAAGTACTTAGGTCTAGAGAATCCTAAGACCGGTAAAAGAGAAAAGTTATATGTAGAAGAGAAAAATAAAGCTGATATTGCAAAGATTCTAGCTGAATATACAAAGTTAGAAGAAAAAGAAATACTTGAAAGGTTAGTACCTAAGAAAAATAAACAAGGGAATTTAATCAAGCAAGTTGAATTTGGTTATGATGGTAAAAAAATAACGCTTGAAACCAAGGAAAAAATAGAGAAAGAACTTCAAAAAAAAGGTATAAAAGGGATTTATTTTGAAAAACATCCAGCTCGAATGTATCCAAAAGGGGTGTTTTCACCTTACATTATCGGGTATGCATCTTTAGCTGATGAAGATAATGATGCTAAGGGACTCGTAGGTAAAATGGGAATTGAGAAATCTTATGATAAAATTCTTGCTGGTACGAATGGTAAAATAAGATATCAAAAAGATAGGTATCAACAGCCGCTTCCTGGAACAACGGTTGTAGAAAAAGAAACTGAAGATGGCAAAGACATATATACGACATTAGATGCTCAACTTCAATCACGTCTAGAAGATTTAATGACACAATCTTATGAAGAATATGGATCAGAAGACATTACTGCTATCTTAGCAGATGCTAAAACGGGTAGTATTGTAGCTGCTTCACAAAGACCAGCTTTTAATCCAGAAGGTTTGGTTGGACTAGATAAAGGCGAGGATTCTCCTTGGCTTAACTTATTAATTGAACAACCATATGAACCAGGGTCAACAATGAAAGTTTTTACGGTTGCTGCGGCAATCGAAACGGGTGTATTTAAAGAAAATGATACATTTAGGACCGGATCGATTCAGGTTGAAGATAAGAAGATTAATGATCATATTCCAGAAGGTGTGGGAACTATCACGTATCGACAAGCGTTAGCATGGTCTAGTAACGTAGGGATGGTTCACTTACAGCAAATGATGGATATGAGGTGGGTTGATTATATTAAAAAATTTGGATTTGGTGAATCGACTGAATCAGGCCTATACGGTGAGTTACCCGGAACGGTTAATGATAAAAACGTAGTAGATATCGCAATGTCAGCTTATGGTCAAGCAATTGCAGTAACACCTTTTCAAATGATTCAGGCGTACACAGCAATATCAAATGATGGTAAGATGATGAAACCAAATTACATTAGTAAAATTGTGGATCAAAAAGGAAATGAAACAATCAAAAAACCTGAAATGATATCTAAACCTATCAAAGCCTCTACTGCTAAAAAAGTAAGAGAGATGATGGTTGATGTGACTGAAGATGAAGTCTATGGAACGGGTAAGAAGTTCTATAAAATAGATGGTTACCATGTAGCTGCTAAAACCGGAACAGCTCAGATATTTGAAAATGGTGGTTTGGTTCAGGATCAGTATTTATATTCTGTTGTTCAGATGGCACCAGCTGATGATCCGAAATATATTATGTATGTCACAATGAGAAAACCGCCGTTAGGTGTAGTGGCTGAAGAACTGATTTCGAAAATATCTAATCCGTTATTAAAACGTGCCTTAGATTTCGATGAAGGTGAAGCAGCAAATAAAGCAAAAGAAGCTTCTAAAGAAGAAGCGGCTAAAAAAGAACAAACAGGAGAATAATTATTATGGAATGGACACAAGTATTTTTACCAATTGCACTTAGTTTTGCAGTAACAGTTTCAATTATGCCGTTATTCATTGGGTATTTCCAAATGAAGAAACACGGTCAATCAATTCGTGAAGAAGGACCAACATGGCATAATCAAAAAGCTGGAACACCAACAATGGGTGGCTTAGTTTTCTTAATCGCCATTGTTATTACATCGTTAATTTTTGCGATTTGGAAAGGTGCATTTACTGCATCATTTGTTATTTTACTTTTCATTTTGATTTTATACGGGGCGTTAGGATTCTTAGATGATTTCATTAAAGTCTTTAAGAAAAGAAATATGGGGTTAAATTCAAAACAAAAATTAATAGGTCAAATTGTGGGTGGTCTAGTATTTTATAGCGTTTACCGTTATCAAGGTTTTTCAAATACATTAACGATACCAGGTGTTGGTAGCCTTAATTTAGGAATTTTGTTTGGTTTGTTTGTATTAGTATGGTTGGTTGGCTTTTCAAATGCAGTTAATCTAACCGATGGTCTAGATGGACTTGTTTCTGGTTTAGGGATGATTTCTTTCGGGACGTATGCGATTATCGCTTGGAATCAAAATCAATTAGATATTCTAATTGTATGTTTAACTACAATGGGTGGTTTACTAGGGTTCTTTTTATATAATAAAAAACCAGCGAAAATATTCATGGGTGATGTGGGATCGCTTGCTTTAGGTGGTATGTTAGCAGCCATTTCAATCCTACTTCATCAAGAATGGACATTATTATTAGTTGGTCTAGTTTATGTTTTAGAAACATTAAGCGTAATGATGCAAGTAACTTCATTCAAATTGACAGGAAAACGTATTTTTAAAATGAGTCCGATCCATCATCATTTTGAAATGTCGGGTTGGTCAGAATGGAAAATAGATATTGTTTTTTGGATAATAGGATTAGTAATGTCAGCCATTACTTTAATGATTTTATATTAAGGAGATATCAATAGGATGAAAAAAGTAAATAAGTATGAAAACCAAAAAGTATTAGTATTAGGTCTTGCAAGAAGCGGCATGAGTGCGGCTTCTTTGTTGCATGATTTAGGTGCTTTAGTAACAGTGAATGATGGGAAAAGCTTTGACGACAATCCTGAAGCCCAAGAACTATTAGCTAAAGGTATTCGTGTTATTGCTGGAAGTCATCCTGTTGAGTTGTTAGATGAGGATTTTACCCTGGTTGTTAAAAACCCGGGTATTCCTTATTCTAATCCCATTCTCGAAAAAGCAATCGAAAAGGAAATACCGATTATTACAGAGGTGGAGTTAGCTTATCAAATTTCTGAAGCAAAAATTGTTGGAATCACGGGTACGAATGGTAAAACAACGACAACGACAATGATTGGTGAAATTTTAAATTCAGGTTTACCAAAAGGTGAAGCGCGTTTAGCTGGGAATATTGGTATGCCAGCAAGTGGTGTTGCTCAAGAAGTGACAGTTGATGATGTGATGGTTACAGAATTATCAAGCTTTCAATTGATGGGTATTCAAGAATTCAAACCTGCAATAGGGATTATTGTTAATTTATATGAAGCCCATTTAGATTATCATGGGAGTCGTGAAGGCTATGTGAAAGCGAAATGGGAGCTTCAAAAAAATATGACAAGTTCGGATATCTTGATTTTAAATGGAAACCAAGAGGAACTTGTTAAATTGGCTCAATCAACAAAAGCTAAAGTGCTATTTTTCTCAACAGAGAAAGAATTAGCAGAAGGGGCTTATTGTCTAGATGGTCATATGTATTATAATGGTGAATTTATTATGGAATCTTCAGAAATAGGAGTTCCAGGAGGACACAATATAGAAAATGCGTTAGCATCAATTTGTGTGGCTAAGTTATTAGGTGTTGAAAATCAAGCTATTAAAGAAGCTATTGCTGCTTTCGGTGGTGTTGAACATCGCACGGAATATGTAGGCGAAATTGATGGTCGTAAATACTACAATGATTCAAAAGCGACTAATATGTTGGCCACTGAAAAAGCGTTAAGTGGTTTTGATAACAGTAAAGTTATTCTTTTAGCAGGGGGATTAGATAGAGGTAATTCTTTTGATGAGTTTATCCCAACTATCACAGGCTTAAAAGGTATAGTACTGTTTGGAGAAAGTAAATTTAAGATTGAAGAAGCAGCAATTGAAGCAGGCATTGAATCGATTAAAGTAGTTGATACTCTGGAGGAAGCGGTTTTTGAAGCTGAGAAGTTGAGTCAACAAGGTGACTCCGTATTATTATCACCAGCTTGTGCAAGTTGGGATCAGTATAAGAACTTTGAAATTAGAGGGACTGTTTTCAAAGAGGAAGTAAAAAAAATAAAAGATAGAAGTGAGAGATAATGAAGATATTAGTGTCAGGTGGAGGTACTGGAGGCCATATATATCCAGCCTTGTCTTTAGTTAAGCAACTTAGAGCAGAACATCCAAATGCAGAGTTTATGTATGTAGGTACCGAACGTGGATTGGAAAGTAAAATTGTTCCGAAAGAAGATATCCCTTTTAGCACGATTAAAATTCAAGGATTTAAACGTTCGTTGAGTTTAGATAATTTTAAGACTGTTTATTTATTTCTTAAGAGTATTAAAGATTCGAAAAAAATTATCAAAGAATTTAAACCAGATGTTGTGATGGGGACAGGTGGATATGTTTCAGCTGCTGTCGTATACGCAGCTCATAAATTAAAAATACCTACTATTGTTCATGAACAAAATAGTGTGCCAGGAGTAACGAACAAATTTTTATCAAAATATGTTGATAAAGTTGCAATCTGTTTCCCAGATGCAGCCGGATTTTTCCCTAAAGAAAAAGTGGTATTAACAGGAAATCCTCGTGGTCAAGAAGTTGTCCGAGTAACAGCTACAGATAGTTTGACACAATTTGGTTTAGATAATAATAAAAAAACAGCACTTATTTTTGGTGGAAGTCAAGGTGCATGGACATTAAACCAAGCGATGACAGATATCTTATCAGAATTAAGTCAAAAAGAGTATCAAATTCTTTTTGCAACAGGTGAACGTTACTTTGAAACAATCGATGCTAAATTAAAAGAAGAAGGAGTAGCTTCTAACAATCTAGTAGTTGTACCTTATATTTCTAACATGGAAACAGTATTAAGAAATGTCGATTTAGTTGTAAGTAGAGCAGGAGCGACTACTTTATCGGAGTTAACTGCACTAGGACTGGCTTCTATTTTGATCCCAAGTCCTAACGTAACGAATGATCACCAAACTAAAAATGCAATGAGTTTAGTAAAAGTAGGAGCATCTCGTTTACTTAAAGATACAGATTTGTCAGGTGCTAATTTATTGAAAGAACTAGATAGCATCATGCTTGATGATACTGTACTTAAGCAAATGGGTGATAAAGCAAAAGAGCAAGGGATTCCAGATGCAACAGATCGTTTAGTAACGTTAGTTGATGAATTAATTAAATAGTGTGAAGGAGGCTAGTCTGTGGATAAGGATGAACCAAATAATAAACTACCTTCTGAAATTGAAGAAGAATTAACGCCGTGGCAAATAGAAAATCAAAAATATTTAGAGTCACTAAAGGAAGAAGTCGTGGATGAATCTGAACAAGATGGGGCCTCAAATAAAGATCAACAACCCATTGATTCGGAAAATGATAATGAAGAATCAGATCAAGTAAATAACAAATCTAAATTGAAACTAGTTCTCAATAGAAAAGCCAAAAAAGTAAAAATAAAAGAACAAGAGCAGTCAGAGGAACCGGATGAAAATGAGAGTTCTATCAAGGAACTACCAAAGTCAGTTTCATTTGCAGACCGCTTACCTAAAATGAAAGAAACTAGACAAAAACGCTTAAAACGTCGCCTTGTTGCGATAGTTGGTGTTTTTGGAATTGGTGCACTGAGTTTGATGTATTATATTTCACCATTAAGTAAGGTGAGCAAAGTCTATGTAACGGGGACTAGATTGGCGTCTAAAGATAAAGTGGTGTCATCTTTGAATCTTTCGAGCTCTGATTTTATTTGGGAAGTTTATGGCGATAAGAGATTGGAGAAAAAGATAAAAGAGAGTAATCCTAGAATAAAAAATGTTGAGAAATCATTAAAAGGGATTAATAGTATTAAGTTAGAGGTTGAAGAGTTTGAAGAAGTAGCTTATTTGAAAGAAGGGAAAGAACTTTATCCTATTCTTGAAAATGGAACGATAATTAAAGATAAAGATCAAGGGCTACAAAAGTCATTTCCAATTTTAATTGGGTTTAAAGAAGGCAATGCCCTTGTAGAATTTATTAAAAATTATCAAAAGGTACCGATGGATGTCAAAGAAAAGATTGTAGATATAACATCAGCACCGACTAAAGATAATGAGTATTTATTGATGATTAACATGAATGATAAGAATAAAGTGGTTGCATCATCACAAGATTTTCATAAGAAAATTAAATATTATAATGGTGTAGCCAAGGAAATAACAGAACCGAGCTTGATTGATATGGAAGCAGGTATATTCTCACGAAGTTTTGATTCAATTGCTAAAGAAGAAGCAGAAAAAGAGGCGGCATCTGGGGAGCAGCCTGTTGAGGGGAAAGTATCAGCAGATGAACAAGAACCAGTGTTTGATGAAAATGGTAATGTTATTCCACAAGAAAATCTTCCGAAAACTGAAAAAACTCTAGTTGAAGGAGAAGTAGAGGGTCAACAACCTAAAAAAGAGGACACACCTGCTAACCAATCTATTGAAAAGATGGTGTATGAGGATTGGTTAAACGACTTGAAGGAAAATGGTGCTGGTGAACTAATTGAGGAAGATGATTCTGAAAATTCAATAGCTGAATACAACGAAGGCGCCGCTCTAGATGAATAAACAAAGTTTTGAGTTAGTAACTGAACTATAAAATATCAACCTATAATAATAAATTAAGTAATATCATAGAATCTTCTTTTGAAATGCGAGCTTTTTATGGTAAAATTATAGGAAGATGGGTTAAAATCTCAGTAAATAATAGATAAATAATAAAAATGACTTGTATAAGAAAAGAAGTTAATAGGAGGGACGACCTATCATGGCAAAAACAGGTATTTATGTTGGTCTTGATATAGGTACTACATCAGTTAAGGTTGTAGTTGCTGAATACATAGAAGGACAAATTAATATAATTGGTGTAGGTAACGCAAAATCAGAAGGTTTGAGCAGAGGGATAGTGACAGATATTGACAATGCAGCAGCATCAATAACTCGAGCAATTTCACAAGCTGAAGAAAAATCAGGGATTAAGATTAGAAATGTAAATGTAGGCTTACCAGCTAATTTATTACAAGTAGAATCATGCGAAGGTATGATTGCAGTTAATACAGAAGCAAAAGAAATTACAGATGAAGATGTAAGAAAAGTATCAGCAGCAGCAATTGTACGTTCAACTCCGCCAGAAAGACAAATTGTGGCTATCGTACCTAAAGAATTTAAAGTAGATGGTTTTGAAGGAATTAAAGATCCTCGTGGCATGATTGGTGTACGTCTGGACATGAGTGGTGTTGTTTATACAGGACCTAAGACGATTGTTCATAACATACGTAAGTGTGTTGAAAAAGCTGGTCTTCAAATTGCTGAACTTGTCATTACACCACTTGCTTTGACAGAGTCAATTCTATCAGATGGTGAAAAAGACTTTGGAACAATTGTAATTGACATGGGTGGCGGTCAGACAACGACAGCTGTTATTTATGATCATGATTTGAAATTTGCACACGTTGAACAAGAAGGTGGCGAATTTATTTCAAAAGATATCTCAGTTGTATTGAATACATCACTTAATAATGCAGAAGCTTTAAAAATTAATTATGGTGATGCTTATCCAGAACGTACATCTGAACAAGAAGAATTCCCAGTAGATGTTATTGGAAAAAGTGAAGCTGTTAAAGTAGACGAACGTTACTTATCAGAAATCATCGAAGCAAGAATGGAACAAATCTTCAGCAAATCTAAAGATATGTTAGAGCAAATTGAAGCGTTGAACTTACCAGGTGGTATTGTTTTAACGGGAGGTAATGCTGGAATTCCTGGTGTTGTAGAATTGGCTACAGATATTTTTGATCGTCAAGTGAGATTGTATGTGCCAAATCATATGGGTTTAAGAAATCCAATATTTTCAAATGCTATAAGCATTGTTGAGTATGGTTCAAGACTAAGTGAAATTCACCGTTTAGCTAACTCTGCAATCATGGGTGAAAGACGTCCAGTCATGGCAACCCCTGATGTTAGACCAGTTATTCAGAAAGCTCAACCAGCTCAGCAGTCACAACAAATACAACAAGCTGCACCTGTTCAAGAGTATAGTGAATACAATCAGACAGATGAAGAGTTTTTAGGTAATACTGAAACCAAAGGTGACAACGTAAAAGAGAAGTTAAAAGGTTTCCTTTCAAATATTTTTGACTAAGAATTAGGAGGATTTTAAATATGGAATTTTCAATAGATAGCACTATGGATAGTGGTGCAGTAATCAAAGTAATAGGTGTCGGTGGTGGCGGTGGTAACGCTGTTAATCGTATGATCGAAGAAAATGTTAAAGGTGTTGAGTTCATCGTTGCTAATACTGATGTTCAAGCGCTTAAAGATAGTAAAGCAGAAACAGTTATTCAATTAGGACCTAAGTATACGAGGGGGTTAGGAGCAGGTTCGCAGCCTGAAATTGGTAAAAAAGCTGCCGAAGAAAGTGAAACAATGTTACAAGATGCCTTAAGCGGAGCAGATATGATTTTTATCACTGCTGGTATGGGTGGTGGTACTGGTACTGGAGCTGCTCCAGAGGTTGCTCGTATCGCTAAAGAATTAGGTGCTTTAACAGTAGGTGTTGTGACACGTCCATTTAGTTTTGAAGGACCAAAACGTGGTCGCTATGCTGCCGAAGGTATTTCAGATTTAAAAGAAAATGTGGATACATTACTAATTATTTCAAACAACCGTTTATTAGAAGTAGTAGATAAAAAAACTCCTATTTTAGAAGCTTTCAGAGAAGCTGATAATGTATTAAGACAAGGGGTTCAAGGGATTTCAGATTTAATTACAGCACCTGGTTACGTAAACCTGGATTTTGCTGATGTAAAAACTGTTATGGAAAACCAAGGAACTGCTCTTATGGGTATTGGTTCTGCAACAGGTGAAGATCGTGTTATTCAAGCGACTAAACAAGCTATTTCTTCACCATTATTAGAAACATCAATAGCTGGCGCAGAGCAAGTGTTATTAAATATCACGGGTGGATTAGATATGACATTATTCGAAGCGCAAGATGCGTCTGATATTGTAACGCATGCTGCTGATGGTGATGTAAATATTATCCTAGGTACATCTATCAATGAAGATCTTAAAGATGAAATTGTTGTAACAGTTATCGCTACAGGAATCGACCCAACAAGAAGAGAATCTAAAAGCACTCGTACTCAAACACGTCAAACAACACCATTAACACAATCAACAACTAATTCATCAGTCACTGAGCCACTATCAAGACCAACAGTTTCAATGGATCCGGTAGTGCCTGATGCACATGAAGAAGAAAAAAGTGCCTTTGGTGATTGGGATATCAGACGTGAACCAAATCATAGAGGTCGTGTAGAAGAACCTCAAAACGAAAAAATAGAAAAAAAAGAATTTGATAGTTTTTCTAAAGCATCAGAACAAGATGATGAAGAATTAAACACACCAGCATTTTTCCGTAGAAAAAGATAGGAGTTGACTGAATTGAGTAAGCTTGAGAAAAACGTCGGCAGTATTCAGAAGACTATAGATCAAGCGTGCCAATCAGTTGGTCGTAATACCAAAGACGTGGCAATGCTTGCAGTGACTAAATCTGTTAGTTCTGAAGTTGCGGCACCATTGCTAGAGCTAGGTGTTAATAAATTTGCAGAGAATAGGGTAGACAGTTTATTAGAAAAACAACTTTATTTTCAAGAGAATAAGATTGAATGGCATTTAATTGGAACGCTACAACGTAGAAAAGTAAAGAAAGTAATCAACTCAATTGATTACTTTCATGCTTTGGATAGTTTGAAATTAGCAGAAGAAATTCAAAAACACGCAACGCAAACAATTAAGTGTTTTGTTCAAGTGAACGTGTCAAATGAAGAGTCGAAACATGGATTAATCATAGAAGATACAATTAAGTTTATCAAAAGTATTGAAAAGTATGATAAAATTAAAATTGTTGGTTTAATGACAATGGCTCCTAAAGATGCTACAGAAGTTGAAATTAAATACTATTTTGACGAATTAGCTTTAAAATGCAACGAAATCAGAGAATTGGAATTAGACCATGCCCCTTGTACTGAATTAAGTATGGGGATGAGCAATGATTATGAGCTTGCAATAAAATCAGGTTCAACTTATGTTAGAATAGGAACAGCTTTTTTCAAAGACTATATATAAAGTAGAGGGAAATATAAATGACATTTGTGACAGTAGCGAAGGAGAAGTTTCAGAAAATGACGGATTTCTTTGGTCTTGCTGAAGATCAAGAAATGCAAACAAATCCGCAATTTAACCACCGCCAAATTCCAGAAAATAGACAGCAACAAACAACAAATATTGTAGCTGAAAATACACGTATTCCAGTTCCAAATGCCGAAGCTCCAGTTAGAGAAGAAGCGATTAGAGAGACGAGAATGTCACGTATTAGTCAGGCTGCAAAAGGTAAACAAAAGAATACCAAACCGGTAAAAACAGCACCAGTTTACCAAGATGACGTTTTGAGAGAGAATGTAAGACTACCTCAAGAGGGTGTTCAAGCACAAGCTACTCAAGAAACTCCTGTTCAACCAACACGATCTGCTAGAGTTGAAGAAACATATGAAAATGTACGTGTTGATTCAGTTAAATCAGAAAGACCAGCTATGGCTAAAAAAACTCAATCAGAGGCATCGGGTGACAATATTGTGAAAAAAGTATCTATTTTAGAACCAAGAACATATACAGAATCAAAAACTATTGCTCAATGTATTTTCAGAAATGAAATTGCGATTGTAAACTTCCATTTAGTTGATGAGAGTCAAGCTAGAAGGATTGTTGACTTCCTTACAGGTGCAGTATTTGCTTTAGATGGTGACATTCAACGTTTGGGCGGCGAAATATTTATTTGTACACCGCCAAATACAGAAATTGATAGTGCAACAGCTAAGAGCTTATTAGAAACACAATTTAAAGAGTATTAGAAGGAAGTGGTTGCATGATTATCAATTTGATTAGTTTTATTCGTCTAGTTTCTGAATTATATTCAGGAGCACTTGTTATTTATGCTCTATTATCCTGGTTTCCTGGAGCCTATGATTCATCATTAGGACGATTTTTATCTAAAATATGTGATCCATATTTACGTATTTTTGACCGTCTTAACTTGAATTTCGGAGGTATAAGCTTTTCTATCATGGTTGCCTTGTTAGCATTAAATTTCGGGACAGAGTTTGTCGTAAGATTAATTGTGAAACTATACTATATTTTTTAAGGTGTTATAATTAAACTATGAAAGGGTGTGACTCTATGAATGTTAATGTGTACCAGCATTTTCGTAAAGATGAACATCCTTTTGTTGATATGGTAGGCAACTGGATTGAACAGGTAGATAGTCAGTATACGCCATACTTAACTGATTTTTTAGATCCAAGACAGGCATTCATTCTTGAAACTCTTGTTAAAGCAAGAGGTGAATTAGAATTAATGTTTTATGGAGGGTATGAAACAGCAGAGAGAAGACGTGTTTTGATTTACCCTAATTATTATGAAGCAACAAATGATGATTTTGATATTGAACTTTATGAAATAAGTTATCCAACAAAATTTGGTAGTTTATCACATGGTAAAATATTGGGAACATTAATAAGTACAGGATTGAAACGTGAATTTTTTGGAGATATTATCTCTGATGGTGCGAGATGGCAACTTTTTATAAAAAAAGAAATGGCTCATTATGTGACATCACAATTAGATAAAATCGGGAAACTATCAGTCAAACTTAAAGAATGCGACTACACACAAATGGTTGAACCTAAGGATAGTTGGGAAATAGAAATGATGACAGTGACATCTATGAGATTAGATACAGTTATTGCATCAGCATTCAACATTTCCAGACAACGTTCTAAACTTTTAATTGAAAGTGGAAAAGTAAAAATTAATTGGACAGAAATAAGTAGAATTGATTTTCTTTTAGAGCATTTGGATATAGTATCTATTAGGGGATTTGGTAGGATTCAGATCCGAGAAATAGAAGGTAAAACTAAAAAAGAACGTATAAGATTACAAGTAGGAATGTTAAGAAAATAAAATATGAGGTGAAGTAATATGGCATTAAGTCCAATCGATATTAAAAATAAAACTTTTTCAAACAAAATGCGTGGTTATAATCAAGATGAAGTAGATGATTTCCTAGATCAAATCATTGAAGATTTTGAAGCAACGTTAAGAGAAAAGAAAGAAACTGAAAAAGCATTAAAACATGCTAACGAGAAATTAACTTATTTCAACGAATTAAAAGATGCATTAAACCAATCAATCATTGTTGCACAAGATACTGCTGATAAATTAAAAGATTCAGCAGAAAAAGAATCAGAATTAACTTTAAATACAGCTAATTCAACATCAGCTGAAATTTTACGTCGTTCAAATGAAGAAGCTGAAACGACAGTTTCTGAAGCTAAACGTAAAGCAAATGAAATTATTACAAATGCTCAAACAAGAGCAACTGTTTTAGCTAAAGAAACAGATGAATTAAAAACAAAAACTAAAGAATTCCACCGTAAATTGTCTCTAATGTTAGAGTCTCAGTTAGAGATTGTTAATGCTAAAGATTGGGATAGTTTATTATTACCATTCTCAGCTTACATTGGTGAGGACCACCAAGAAGTAAAAAAAGTTTTAGATAATGAAGCCAAACAAACTGAGAATAAAGCGCCAGAAACAGCTGCTGAAGCAGTTCTAACTGAAGAAAAAGTTGAAGTTAAAGATAATGCAACTAAAGAAGTTGAAGTGAAAGCTGACAAAGTTGTAGAAACTGTTAAAGAAGAAATAAAAACAGACTCTACAAAAGAAGAAGTTAAAGAAGAAGAAAAAAAAGAAGTTAAAGGTTCTAAAGCAATGCAAGAAGCTATGAACTTGAATCGTAAAAACCGTAAAAAGGTTTAAAGTAAAACAGAAAAGCTAATAGGTATTCTTAAAGCGAGTTGCAGATAGTGAAAGTGCAATAGACCCTACCTCTTAGAAAGATCCTTTACTAGATTTAATCATGAACTAGAGTAGTGATTAACGTGTTATTCTCGTTACGAATAACTTGAGGGAAAGATTAGTATTAATCTTTCTAAATCTGGGTGGTAACACGAGCACTTCGTCCCTTTATGGGGCGGAGTGTTTTTTTCATAGATAAAATTTGAGAGGGAGTTGGAAAAAAATGAAATTAAAAGAAACATTACAACTGGGTAAAACAGACTTTCCGATGCGCGGTAATTTACCAGTAAGAGAAGAATCGTGGCAAGCTGAGTGGGAAGAAAATCAAATGTACCAACAACGCCAAAAATTGAATGAGGGTAAACCAACTTTCGTATTACATGATGGACCTCCTTATGCAAATGGTAACATTCACTTAGGTCATGCTTTAAATAAAATTAGTAAAGATATTATCATCCGTTCAAAATCAATGTCAGGTTTCCGTGCACCGTACGTTCCTGGTTGGGATACACATGGTCTTCCAATTGAACAAGCGTTAACTAAAAAAGGTATCAAACGTAAAGAAATGTCACGTGCTGACTACTTAACGTTATGTGAAGAATACGCTATGGAACAAGTCAATACACAGCGTAATGACTTCAAACGTTTAGGCGTTACTGGTGAGTGGGATAAACCTTACATCACGTTACAACCTGAATATGTAGCAGAACAAATTCGTGTATTCGGAAAAATGGCTGAAAAAGGCTATATCTATAAAGGTCAAAAACCAGTTTACTGGTCACCATCAAGTGAATCCTCATTAGCTGAAGCTGAGATTGAATACCAAGATGTTAAATCTGCTTCTATCTATGTTGCTTTCCCAGTTAAAGATGGTAAAGGCTTAATCGATACTGACACATCATTTGTAATCTGGACAACAACTCCTTGGACGTTACCTGCTAACTTAGGTATCTCAGTAAATGGTGAGTATGTGTATAACATTGTGGAAGCTGACGGACGTAAATTTGTTGTGGCTAAAGAATTGTTAGAAACTGTGACAGAACAAATTGGTTGGGAAACAGTGACTGTCTTATCTGAAATTAAAGGTAGCGACATGGATATGATGACAGCACAACATCCATTCTACGACCGTGAGTCATTAGTAATGGTTGGGGATCATGTTACACTTGATGCTGGTACTGGTTTAGTTCATACGGCACCAGGTCATGGTGATGACGATTACCAAATTGGTAAAAAATATGGGTTAGAAATCTTATCACCAGTCGATGCTCGTGGGTGTTATACAGATGAAGCGCCTGGTTTCGAAGGAATTTTCTACGATAAAGCTAATCCAATGGTTACTGAGTTATTAACAGAAAAAAATGCTTTATTAAAATTAGAATTCTTTACCCATAGTTATCCACATGATTGGAGAACTAAAAAACCAGTTATCTTTAGAGCAACACCACAATGGTTTGCTTCAATTGATAAATTCAGAGACGAAATTTTAAGTGAAGTAGAAAAAGTTGATTGGGTATTACCTTGGGGTAAAACTCGTCTTTATAACATGGTTCGTGACCGTGGCGATTGGGTTATTTCTCGTCAACGTGCGTGGGGTGTACCACTTCCAATTTTCTATGCTGAAAATGAAGAAGCTATCTTAACTCCTGAAACTGTAGAACATGTAGCGCAAATCTTTGCTAAAGAAGGTATCAATAGCTGGTATGAGCGTGATATTAAAGAGTTATTACCAGAAGGCTTTACTCATCCAGGTAGCCCAAATGGTATCTTTACAAAAGAAAATGATATCATGGATGTTTGGTTTGATTCAGGCTCATCACATGAAGCTGTTTTACGTCAACGTGACGATTTAACATTCCCTGCTGATTTATACTTAGAAGGTTCTGACCAATATCGTGGTTGGTTCAATTCAAGTATTACAACAAGTGTTGCTATCAATGGTGTGGCTCCTTATAAACAAGTCTTATCACAAGGCTTTATCATGGACCAAAAAGGCCGTAAACAAAGTAAATCATTAGGTAACACAATTGAACCTAATAAAGTTATCAAGCAAATGGGTGCCGATATTATCCGTCTATGGGTAGCCAGTGTCGATGCTGAGTCTGATGTACGTGTTGATATGGATAACTTAAATCAAGTTTCTGAAGTGTATCGTAAAATCAGAAATACAATGCGTTTCTTATTAGCGAACACAAATGATTTTGAACCAAACTCTCATGCAGTATCATACGATGAGTTACGTTCTGTGGATAAATACTTGATGGTTCGTTTAAATGAGTTAGTTAAAACGATTAGAGAAGAAGGGTATGAAAACTACTCATTCCCAACTGTGTATAAAGCAATCGTTAATTTCTGTACCAATGAATTATCAGCTTTCTACTTAGACTTTGCTAAAGATGTTGTTTATATTGAAGCAGAGGATAACTATGAGCGTCGTTGCATGCAAACTGTATTCTACGAAACATTAGTGACATTAACTAAATTAATGACACCGATCTTAGTTCATACATCTGAAGAAATTTGGAGCCATTTGAAAGAGGAAGAGAGCTATGTTCAGTTAGCAGAAATGCCTGAGTATCAAGAATTCCCTAATCAAGATGTTTTAATGAGTAACTGGGCTGAGTTTATGACATTACGTGACAATGCGCTTAAAGCGTTAGAAGAAGCGCGTAATGCTAAATTAATCGGTAAATCATTTGAAGCGAAATTAACAATTTTCCCAAGTGAACCGACGGCAATGTTAATTAAAGCAATCGATTCTAACTTAGAGCAATTATTAATTGTTTCTCAATTAGAGGTAGCTGATGTGACGGCAGAAGTTCCAGCTGAAGCAATTCAATTTGAAGGTATGTCTATCTTAGTTGAAAAAGCTGCGGGTGAAACATGTGCCCGTTGTCGTGCCGTTAAAGAAGATGTAGGTTCACATGAGAAATTAGAAACATTATGTGACCGTTGTGCAACAATTGTGGAAGAAAACTTTCCAGAAGCTGTCGAAGTTGGATTTGAATAAAAGATAAAATAAAAAACTTGGAAGAATTTCTTCCAAGTTTTTTTATTTTATAATTTACCTTGTTTTCGGTACCAGTCATCAGGTGTCCAGACCCAGTTGAAACCGTCTTTTTCAAGTAAATCAAAAGCGGATTGGGGTCCCATTGTTCCACTAGCGTAGTTAGGGAAGTCTGGTGTTTCGTTATCCCATGTTTGGCGAATAACGTCCACAATACGCCATGATTGAGCGACTTCGTCCCAATGTGAGAAGTTAGTCCCATCACCTTTAAGACAGTCTAAGATAAGCTTTTCGTAAGCCTCAGGACTATTGTCTAATGCTTCAGCTGAATGACGGTAGTCTAATTTGATTGGGTCGATGTTAAACCCATCACCAATTTCTTTGCCGTTCATTGTTAATGAGAAGCCTTCAGTAGGTTGGATATAAATAGTTAAAACGTTAGGAGGCATTGTTTCTGCTTCACAGGCTGTTTCATTTTCAGAACGGAAGACATTAATGGGTGTTGGTTTGAATACAACATTAATACGTGTTCCTTTTTCTGTTAACTGTTTTCCTGAACGAACGTAGAAAGGCACACCGCGCCATCTAAAGTTATCAACCATTAATTTACCTGCAACAAATGTTTCAGTTTCAGATTCTGGATTAACGTTGATTTCATCGCGGTAAGGGATAAATGATTGACCATCTAATGTCCCGGCACCGTATTGGCCGCGAACAAAGTTTTCTTTTACTTCGTCTTTTGAATAAATACGGATAGAATTTAGTGCTTTGACTTTTTCTTCACGAATATTTTTTTCTGTGAATACAGCAGGGGGTTCCATTGCTAAAAGTGAAACGACTTGCATGGTATGATTTTGAATCATATCTTTTAAAGCACCGCTTGTATCGTAATAGCCGCCACGTTCTTCGACACCTAGTGACTCGGCTAAGGTAATTTGAATATTGTCGATGTATTTATTGTTCCAAAGTGATTCAAAAATATTATTACCAAAACGGATTGCAGAGATATTTTGAATCATCTCTTTACCTAAGTAATGGTCAATACGGAAGATTTGTTCTTCTTCAAATGCTTCTCGAATTTCGTTATTTAATTGATTAGCAGATTCAAAATCAGTCCCAAATGGTTTTTCAATAATTAAATGATTGAAGCCATTTTCAGTTACAATATTTTCTGATTTTAAATGACTTGTAATAGTACCAAAGAAGTTTGGTGCCATAGCTAGATAGAAAATACGATTTTGTTTTAAGTCGTAACGTGTATCCAGTTCGTCAGCTAATTTTTTTAAGTTTGTATAGTGTTCTGTATCTGTCACGTTGTGTGATTGATAGTAGAAGTGGCTAGTGAATTGAACAAGCTCGTCTTCTGTCGGATTAAATGATGCAATACTTTGAGAGACGATGTTACGGTAATACTCGTCAGTCCATTCACGACGGGCAGTTCCTATTACTGCAAAGTGTTCTTTTAGATACCCTTTACGGTAAAGTCTAAAAAGTGATGGGTATAATTTACGTTGTGCTAAATCTCCTGTGCCTCCAAAAATGGTGAATAAGGCAATTTGTTCGTTCGACATACCTAACTCCTAACTGAAAATAAAATTTTTCGAATAGTAAACTGAGTGAGTTTTAACTATCCACAATAACTTCATTCTAGCGTTTTCAGTTTCTGAACGCAAGGTAAAGGAACCGATTTTTCATAAAAAAAATAACCTTTCTCAAATTGCGAGAAAGGTTGATATTTAGGTGTTTTCTACCTATATTTAGCAAGGGCTAACAAAGATGTTGTTTGCTGCCTTATAGCTAATGTGTATTTTTTTGTCATCTTGTGTTATTAGAGTCAAAGGACCTTCATAGGCACCGATTGTTTTAATTGTTACAATATCATGAATGTTAAGACCAGCACTTGCTAAGTAGTCAAGTAATTCAGTTTCATCGATAACGCGCTCAATCTTGACTTGAGTATTAACCTCAAAATCATTAAGTGATTTTAATTTCAGTTCTTGGATAACTTGGTTTTCTCCTGGTATGATGCCGCCATGAGGGCATACGGTAGGATGGTCTAAGAATGTTTCTAATCGAGTGGCAAGTTCTGATGAGGTAACATGCTCTAAAACTTCTGCTTCAACGTGAACTTCATTCCATGAATAGCCTAGGTGTTCAACTAAAAAAACTTCCCATAAACGGTGTTTTCTAACAAGTGAGCTAGCATGTTTTAAGCCTTCATCTGTTAATTGGACACCTTGATAAGGGGAATGTTTTACAAAGCCATTTTTTTCTAATTTTGAAATCATTTCACTGACGGAAGCCGCAGAAACATTAAGTCCAGCAACGATTGATTTATTATTAATCTTTTTTTCATAGCCGCCTAATTCAAAAATTAGTTTTAGGTAATCTTCTTTATTTGGAGTCATTATATTCGGCCTCGCTTTCACTCTCTATTCTATCAGAAATACGCCAGCTATCGCAATGTAAATGACAAGAAATAACGGGATGAAAACGAATTAATTTTTTTTATTACAAGTAGTATAGCTTGTCACTAGCAACTGTTTGTTCTAAAATAGTAAATAAACAAAAGATTAGGGTGGTTTGATGGCAAATAAATTTACAGAAGAACATGAGATTAAGTTTTATGAATGTGATGTGTTAGGACGATTGACCTTACCAATGTTACTAAATGTTGTAATAAAGACATCGGAATCTCAAAGTGATGCTTTAGATCGTGGGACAGATTATGTGACACAATTAGGACTAGGTTGGGTCATTACACAGCACGAGATTAAGATTAATCGTTTGCCACTTGTAAGTGAAAAGGTTAAAGTGACGACACAAGCCACAAGTTATAATAAATATTTTTGTTATCGTGATTTTTGGATTCATGATGCGAATGGGAATGAGTGTCTAACAGTGAGCTCAACATTTGTATTAATGGACCTAGAGACCCGCAAGATGACAAGTGTTCCAGAAGAGCTTATAGCGCCTTATGAGTGTGAGAAAATCAAAAAAATTAAACGAGGCACTCCAATTGAAGCCCCTGGGGATGATCGACTTGTACGCCCCTATCGCGTACGTTTTTCAGATATTGACAGCAATCGCCATGTTAATAATGCTAGATACTTAGACTGGATGGTTGATGGTTTGGGCTATGACTTTTTAATTAATCATGAACCAACAGCAGTTAATATTAAGTTTGATAAAGAAGTGGCTTATGGTGACGAAATAAATTGTGAGACGACTCTAATAAATAACGATGAGTTAAATTCGAATCATTTGGTAACACTGGACGGAAATTCATGTTCTGCCTGTAATATTCACTGGAAATAACTATAAAAAAGACACTTTTTAGGAAGTGTCTTTTTTGTTTGATTAGAAAATAATGAGCATATAATTTGTAAAATACACCCGTTTAACATTATAATGTTTATATAGACAAGTTTTTTGTGAAGGGGATGTTTGTATGATCGAATATAAGAATGTGTCGAAAGTGTTTAAAGGAGGTAAGGTAGCGGTTGATAACGTATCGCTGTCTTTTAATAAAGGTGAATTTGTTTGCTTTATTGGAACAAGTGGAAGTGGTAAAACAACAACAATGAGAATGCTTAATCGGATGATTGAACCGTCATCTGGTCAGATTTTAATAGATGGTGTGGATATTCAAACCAAAGATGCGGTTGAATTAAGACGTGAGATTGGTTATGTTATCCAAAATATTGGGCTAATGCCTCATATGACGATTAGAGAAAATATTGTGTTAGTGCCTAAATTACTTAAATGGCCAGAAGAAGAGCGTAATCGCATTGCAGATAAATTGATTGATTTAGTGGAGCTACCACGAGAGATGCTAGACCGTTATCCTAATCAATTATCAGGTGGGCAACAACAACGTATAGGGGTTGTCAGAGCCTTAGCAGCAGACCAAGATTTGATTTTAATGGATGAACCGTTTGGAGCGCTTGACCCAATTACACGTGAGTCATTACAAGATTTAGTTAAAGAGTTACAAGTTAAGATGGGCAAAACGTTTGTTTTCGTTACTCATGATATGGATGAAGCTCTTAAATTAGCGAACCGCATTTTAATTATGGATGAAGGTAAGGTAGTTCAATTTGATACACCGGAAAATATTTTAGAAAATCCGGCTAATGAGTTTGTGGAAAACTTATTAGGCGAAGAACGCTTGATGCAAGCACGTCAAGATGAAACTACAGTTGAGCAAGTGATGCTTAAGTCAGCGATTTCAATTACACCAGAAAAATCTATATCAGAGGGTATCGGTCTGATGAGAGAAAAACGTGTTGATACGTTATTAGTAGTAGATGGTAGTGGGGTCTTAAAAGGATTTGTTGATGTAGAAGATATTAACAAGAACCGTAAGACTGCCACAAGTATGGGAGATATTTTAAATAAAGAAGTCTTCTTTGTTAGAAAGGATACGTTACTTCGAGATACAATGCAGCGCATTTTAAAACGTGGATTGAAATATGTCCCAGTAGTTGACGATGACAATCGTTTGGTTGGAATCGTGACACGGTCATCTCTTGTTGATATCGTCTACGATGCAGTTTGGGGTATTGAAGAGCCAACTCCGATTGTGAAGGAGGAAGCCTAATGAATAATTTCATATTAGAACATGGCCAAGAATTGGTCGTCAAAACAGGGGAACATCTTTTTATATCAGCACTAGCGTTGATTTTAGGGATTGTGGTAGCAGTACCGTTAGGCATTGCCTTAACTCGTACCCCTAAAATTTCAGGATTTGTGATTGGATTGGCAAGTTTACTGCAAACTATTCCGTCATTAGCCCTTTTAGCTTTAATGGTGCCACTACTTGGCGTAGGTAAATTACCAGCAGTCATTGCCTTGTTCATTTACAGTTTATTACCAATCTTAAGAAATACGTTTATTGGAATGGATAATGTAGATCCAGATTTAAAAGATGCGGCTAAAGGCATGGGGATGACAAACATGCAGTCGATTTTATCGGTTGAATTGCCAGCGGCGTTGCCAACGATCATGTCAGGTGTTAAGTTGTCAGCTGTTTATGTTATTGCGTGGGCGACATTAGCCTCATATATCGGTGGAGGTGGTTTAGGCGACTTCATCTTTAGTGGCCTTAACAACTATTTACCAGAATTAATTATCGGTGGGACAATTCCAGTAACACTATTAGCATTATTAGTTGATTTTCTTTTCAGTAAATTGGAAGACAAATTGACGCCTGTAACAGAAAGGGGCGAATAGGATGAGAGGATTAAAAAAATTAAAAGCGATGGCCTTAGTCATGAGTTCCCTTTTACTTTTAAGTGCTTGTTCGTTACCAGGTTTACCAAGTAATAAAAGTAGTAATACAGTATCTGTAGGAAGCATGTCGACATCAGAGTCTCAACTTTTAGCCGGCATGGTTAAAGCCATGATTGAACATGATACAGATATTAATGTTAGTGTGGTCAATAATTTGGGAACCTCTACAGTCATGCATCAAGCGATGATTAATGACGATGTGGATATTTCTGCTTCAAGATATACTGGGACAGATTTAGCAGGAGTCTTGAAAGAAGAACCAGAAAAAGACCCAGCAAAAGCTTTAGGGATTGTTCAAACAGAATTTAAAAAACAATTTAACCAAAAATGGTATGACTCATATGGTTTTGCTAACAGTTATGCCTTTATGGTAAGTAAAGAGACAGCGGAAAAATATAATTTAAAAACAATAAGTGATTTGAAGGCCGTCGCAGACAAATTAACGGCAGGTGTGGATACGTCGTGGCTAGATCGTAAAGGGGATGGCTATAAAGGATTTACTCAAACATATGGTTTTGATTTTGGAAAAGTTTTCCCTATGCAAATCGGCTTGGTTTATGATGCGGTTAATGCGGGTAAGATGGACGTTGTTCTTGGGTATTCAACAGACGGTCGTATTGCCAGTTATGATTTAGTAGTCTTAGAGGATGACTTACAGTTTTTCCCACCTTATGATGCGTCAATTGTAGCGGATGAAGGATTATTTGAACGTTACCCAGAATTGGATGAGGTTTTGAGTAAGTTAGTTGGAAAAGTAGATACTAAAACAATGCAAGAGTTGAACTACGAAGTTGATAACAATTTATTGGAACCAGAAGTTGTAGCAGAGCGATTTTTACAAGAACATCAGTATTTTGAAGAAAAAGGGGGAAACTAGCCAATGGAAAATATGTCAGTCTTTCAACAATTCATTTATTATTTCCAAGAAAATGGTAGCTATGTGTTAAGTCAGTTTACCCGTCATTTCTTAATTTCAGTATACGGTGTACTATTTGCTGCGATTGTAGGGATTCCAGTAGGGATTATGATTTCACGTAAGAAGAAAATGGCCAAATGGGTCTTAGGTGCTGCTAATGTTATTCAAACGATTCCATCGCTTGCGATGTTATCTATCTTGATGTTGGGACTAGGATTAGGGGTCAATACAGTTATTGTAACGGTGTTCCTTTACTCATTACTACCTATTATCGCCAACACTTACACTGGGATGTCACAAGTTGACCCAACCATCTTAGATGTAGGTAAAGGTATGGGAATGACTCGTGCTGAGTTATTATTTCAAGTAGAACTGCCTCTTTCATTATCTGTCATAATGGCAGGGATCCGTAATGCTCTTGTTGTAGCTATTGGAGTGACAGCAATTGGGTCATTCGTCGGAGCAGGCGGTTTAGGAGATATAATCACACGGGGAACAAATGCGACTAACGGAACTGCGCTTATCTTAGTAGGAGCTTTACCGACCGCTTTAATGGCGATTATGGTGGATTGGTTATTAGGTTTATTAGAACGTAAATTAGACCCAACACGTAAGTTAAAGGGGAATAAATAAAAAGGGACGACTGAGGTCGTTTCTTTTTTTATTAAAATTATTTAAAACAGTTGCAATTTTTTTTCAGTAAGTGTAATTTTATTATGAAAGATTAAAAATAGATTAGAGTAGGTCTGACTAGAAGAAAGTAGGAGCGCAAGATGAGAGAGTTTTTAAAATCAAGCAAACTAGATAATGTAAGTTATGACGTGAGAGGACCGGTTCTAGATGAAGCGGATAGAATGATTGAAGAAGGTATTAATATTTTAAAATTAAATACCGGTAACCCGGCCACGTTTGGTTTCGATGCGCCCAATGAAATTGTCAGAGATTTAATTATGAATGTTAGAGAATCTGAAGGGTATTCAGATTCAAGAGGTATTTTTTCAGCCCGTAAAGCAATTGAACAGTATTGCCAATTAAAAGGATTTCCTAATGTGGGAATTAATGATATTTATACAGGGAATGGTGTGAGTGAGTTAATCACAATGAGTATGCAAGGACTACTTGATAATGGCGATGAGGTCTTAATTCCAATGCCAGACTATCCACTATGGACAGCTTCTGTGTCACTTGCTGGTGGGACACCTATTCATTATGTATGTGATGAGCAAGCGGAATGGAACCCTGATTTAGCAGATATTCGTAAAAAAGTAACACCACGTACGAAAGCAATTGTTATTATTAATCCTAACAATCCGACAGGTGCCTTGTATCCTCGTGAGATTTTAGAAGGTATTGCACAGATTGCACGTGAATTTAATCTGATTATTTATGCAGATGAAATTTATGATCGTCTTGTTATGGATGGATTAGAGCATATCCCGATGGCGACGATTGCGCCAGATTTATTCGTTGTGTCGTTTAATGGGTTATCTAAATCACATCGTGTCGCTGGTTTCCGTTGTGGCTGGATGGTGTTGAGTGGAGAAAAGCGTCATGTTCAAGGTTACATTGAAGGTTTAAATATGTTAGCATCGATGCGATTATGCTCAAATGTATTGTCACAACAAATTATTCAAACGGCATTGGGAGGCTACCAAAGTAGTGATGAGTTGCTTCTTCCTGGAGGACGTATCTATGAGCAACGTGAGTTTATTACTAATGCTTTAAATGACATTCCAGGTATTACAGCGGTTAAACCTAAAGCAGCCTTCTATATTTTCCCTAAAATTGATGTGAAGAAATTCAATATTAAGAATGATGAACAATTTGTTTTAGATTTCTTACATGAACATAAGATTTTAATGGTTCATGGTGGTGGCTTTAACTGGAATCAACCGGATCATTTCCGTGTCGTTTATCTGCCTAAAGTAGATGAACTAGAAAAAATGACCACGTCAATGGCTGAATTTTTAAGTACGTACAAGCAAAGATAGACAATAGTCTATCTTTTTTTGTTAAGGTATACACCAATCTTGACAATTGATTCAAATGAGCGTAATTTATATAGATGAGAACGTTATCTTAAGAAAGAAGGATTAATAATGACACAATATATTAAAGCAGACAAATTCTTTTTAAAAAGTGGTCAAGTCGGCCCAGGATTTTTGGAAATTAGTAATGGTAAATTTGGTTCATTCACAAAAGAAGTACCAGCTAATGCTGATGTAATCGATCATTCAGGTAAATGGATTGCTCCAGGTTTAGTAGACACACATATTCATGGTTATATGAATCATGATGTGATGGATAATGATGCAGAAGGTATTAAAATCATGTCAGAAGCATTACTATCATGTGGTGTAACGTCATTCTTACCAACAACTTTAACATCATCACGTGTGTTATTAACAAAAGTAGCACGTACGATTGGTGACGTTCATAAAGACGTTGAAGGGGCTAAAATTCAAGGGATTTATTTTGAAGGACCTTTCTTTACTGAAAAATACAAAGGGGCTCAAAATCCAGGTTATTTCTCAGACCCAAGTTTAGAAATCTTCAATGAATGGCAAGATGCTTCAGGCGGACTTATTAAAAAAATTGCTTTAGCACCAGAACGCGAAGGCGTTTCAGAATTCGTTAAAGAAGTGACAAGTCAAGGTGTGGTTGTCGCTTTAGGCCACAGTGATGCGACGTTAGAAGAAGCACAAAAAGCTGTCGAAGCAGGAGCTAGTGTTTTTGTTCATGCGTTTAACGGAATGCGTGGGTTACACCATAGAGAACCTGGTATGGTAGGGGCTACGATGACGTTACATGATGTGTATGCAGAGTTAATCTGTGATGGTCACCACGTTCACCATAAAGCAATGGATGTCTTAGTTAAAACAAAAGGGCATGACCATATTGCGTTAATTACAGATTGTATGATGGCAGGCGGAATGCCGGATGGTGAATATATGTTAGGTGAATTCCCAGTAGTTGTAGCTGAAGGAACAGCTCGTATGAAAGAAGGAAATCTAGCAGGTAGTATCTTAAAACTTAAAGAAGCTCTTAAAAATGTAGTAGATTGGGGAATGGCAACACCAGAACAAGCTGTGATGATGGCCAGTCTTATTCCTGCAGTGAGCTGTAATATTGATGATAAATGCGGTATGATTGCTACTGGCAGAGATGCTGACTTTATCGTATTAACACCAGAATTAGAATTAGAAGCGACATACCTTGATGGAGCATGTCGTTACGAAGCATAACAAAAAAGAAGCCTCTACAGGCTTCTTTTTTGTTAGTCATTTTTAATATCAGGTAAGATATCTGATGCTAGGAATCCTTGTTCGAACGCTACGAAGAACTCGATAGCAGATAAGTCGTAAACTTCTACGTCATCAGCTATTAATCCTTTTTCCATAACATAAATTTCAGTATCACTAGCTAAAATAAAATCGCCATCGATAGTCATCGCAACGACATGAATATCATCAGTGAAAAAGTCAGGATCAATAGTTAAGTCACTGTCCATAGCTTGTAGAGATGATAAAAAACGACGATTAATAACGTCTTGATCGAAAATAAAAAAATCCTCATCGGTTGTTTTATTTTCTAATTTCATAAAATTAATAAAAGTATGAACTGTTGAATCGGGTATAAAATCTGCGAGTTGTTTAAAAGTTAATGTCATATGAAGTCTCCTATTTGGTGTTTAAAATTTTGATGTTGAAGTTAATAAGTTTTCCGTTACCAATACTTTGAGCTTCCATTAGAATTTCAGTTGGAATGGGTTCCTGTTTATCGTAAACAGGGATAACGCGGTAGCGAACAGTATCGCCTTTACCAACTGCCCAGCGAATCATATTTTCATAATCAGTCATAAGAGGACTGTTAACAGGCTCTTGATACATAGTAACTAAGTTTTTCATATCATCGCCACTCCCACCAAATTGACGACCAATTAAATGACCTCTAGAGTGACCATAAGGTTCTAGACCGGATTTAAATCCAGGCGGGCGAACTTTAGGATTTGCTTTTGTACCAGTGTTAATCATCTCTTTATTGATAACTGCTTCAGCTTTAGTAGCACGACCTTGTTTATCTAATGGTTCGTAGTTAACCCAACCTTTTTTTACAAAATTTAATTCATCTTTTGTAAATGTTGCTTTGCCGAGTTCGATGATACCAGGATTATCCCCCATAACAGTCCCGTCATTTGAATGGTCAAAAGGAGGTTGTTCTTTATTGTAGTCGTGACGAACCCAATCGTTATTTTTGTTATTAGATTTTTGTTGGCTTGAATTATTTTTCTTATAATTATCATTTTTACGATAAGATTGTTTATGTGATGAATTATTAGATTGACGTTGTTCTTGTTTAGGTTTGAATGTATCTTGAATAAAATCAGTTGAACTAATACCGGCAGCCCCTAAAGCAAGTGCTAAAGCAGTAGCAAATGTTTTTGATCGAGTGACTTTTTTATAGTCAAACTTTCGAGGTTGTTGTTTATTGTCCTTATTTGGACGATTATGTTGCTTGTTATTATTTGAATTATTTTGATGTGTCATAGTTTCCCTCATTTCTGTTTACTTATTATACGTGAGATTCAAAGAGAACTCAAAGAAAAAATAAAAGAGTATTTGAACAAAAAACTTCTTTTTTTCAGTTATATGGTAAAATGTAGGTGACAGAATAGACTGTGTTAAGGAGTGAAGCAGATGAGTTATGTACAATTAAAGGAGGTTTCTAAGTATTACGAAATGGGAGAAACCACAATAACAGCAAATGATGCGATTACTTTTTCAATTGAAAAAGGCGAATTTGTGGTAATTTTGGGCCCAAGTGGTGCTGGAAAATCAACAACGTTAAATATTTTAGGTGGTATGGATAGCTGTGATGAAGGTGAAATAATTGTAGATGGGACAGATATAGCGTCATTTTCTGAAAAAGAATTAACAACATACCGTCGTTTAGATGTAGGATTTGTGTTTCAATTCTATAATTTAGTTCCCAATCTAACAGCGAAAGAGAATGTGGAATTAGCGTCACAAATTTCACCGAAAGCCTTAGATGTAGATTTGGTTTTGGAACAAGTGGGTCTGATGAATCGTAAAGATAACTTTCCAGCGCAATTATCAGGTGGGGAACAACAACGTGTAGCGATTGCTAGAGCTTTAGCTAAAAATCCCAAGTTACTTTTATGTGATGAACCAACAGGGGCGCTAGATTATGAAACAGGTAAACAAATTTTAAAATTATTACAAGATAGTTGCCGAGATACGGGAACTACCGTGGTTGTAATTACGCATAATTCGGCGATTGCTCCAATGGCTGACCGTGTCATTAGGATTAATGATGCTCAAGTTCGTTCAGTGGAACTGAATACAACACCTCAGCGTGTAGAAGATATTGAGTGGTAGGAGTGAGATGATGAAGAAAAAAGCATTATATAAATCTATTTTTCGAGAAATCAGGTCATCAAAAGCACGATTTTTTTCTATTTTAGGTATTATTTTATTAGGGGTTTGTTTTTATGCAGGTATTAAAGCAACAGGTCCTAATATGCTTAAAACAGCGGATAAGTATTATACAGACCAACAGTTGATGGATCAGCATATCGTGTCTACTCTAGGGTTAGATAAGGCTGATGAAGAGATAATCAAAAAAATACCGGAAGTAAAAGAGTATTCGTTTGAGTATACAAAAGATTTAAGTGTTGCTTCGGTCAATCGTGTTATCAAATTCCAGTCACTAATGGATGAAAAAAATAAGGGCTTAAATAAGTATCGGATTATGTCTGGTCGTTTACCTGAACAAGACGGTGAGGTAGCTCTTGATGATTTAGCACGTCTTTTAGGTGATTATCAATTAGGTGATAAAGTCGTTTTAAATGATGATGACGGAACAACTGATGCTATTAAATTTAAAGAACTAAAAGTAGTTGGGTTTGTTAATTCACCGCTATACGTAGAAAATGCTTCAAGAGGGAATACAACCGTTGGAAAAGGGGCAGTCGATTATTTTGCAGTCCTACCTAAAACGAGTTTTAGCATGGAAAATTATACCGACTTATTTGTAAGATATCGTGATACTGATAAGAAGAAAGCATATAGTGATGACTATGATAAGGAATTTAAGTCAGCTCAAAAAATAATAAAAAAACAATTTTCTAAACGTCCAGCAGAACGTTTAAAAGAAGTTAAATCAAAAGTTGAAAAACCATTACTTGATAATCAAAAGAAAGTCGATAAAGGAAAAAAAGACTTATCAGATGCCAAGTCTAAAGTTGCAGAAGGCGAATCAATTTTGAAACAATTAAAAGCAAGTGGCTTACCTGATACAGCGATTCAACTTGTGAGTCTTGAAAAAAATCTAGCTAAAAATAAAGAAGTTATTGCTCGAGAAGAGAAAAAAATTGTTAAAGCAGAAAAAAGCCTAGATGAAAATCAAAAGAAATTAGACGAGATGAAAGAACCGGATTATTTCTTTTGGACTCGTGATGAAAATCCAGGATATACAGAATATCAAGAAAATGCGAAGCGAATTTCATCAATCGCAACAATTTTCCCAGTATTCTTTTTCCTAATTGCAGCTTTAGTCAGTCTAACAACAATGACACGAATGGTGGATGAGAAACGTGGCGAGATTGGAACATTAAAAGCTCTAGGGTATCGTAATCATGAGATTGCTTTAAAATATATTGTGTATGCGACACTTGCCAGTTTAATCGGAAGTGGACTTGGGTTAGTGATTGGATTTAACATCTTCCCTAAAGTCATAATTGATGCATACGGAGCACTTTATAACTTACCATCAGCAGAAGTGACTTATTATTTAGGGTATTCGATACAGTCAGTTTGTGTGGCATTAATTTGTACATTAGTCTCATCGTTACTTGTTTTACGCTATGACTTATTCAGCTCACCAGCAAGTTTAATGAGACCGAAAGCACCAAAAGCAGGGCAACGAATTTTACTTGAACGTCTATCATTTATATGGCGTCGTTTTAATTTCAATCAAAAAGTGACAGCTCGTAATTTATTTAGATATAAACAACGTATGTTTATGACAATTTTTGGTATTGCAGGTTGTATGGCCTTGATTATCACAGGATTTGGCTTAAGGGATTCTATTTCTGATATTGTGTCGTTACAGTTTAATAAATTGTGGCATTATCAAGGCATTGTATCATATGCTGAGAATCCATCAAAAAAAGCAGCAGAAGAACTTGAACAAACACTTGCAGATTTACCTGAAATTAGTGATCGCTTGATCGTTAGTCAACAATCGTTTGAAGCTAAAAAAGAAGGAATAGCCACTCAAAAAGTAACCTTAGATGTTCCTAAAGAATTAAGTAAGATACCTGAATTTATGTTATTTAATGACCGACTTTCAGGTGAAACTTATACATTAGGAAATAAAGGGGTTATAGTTAATGAAAAATTAGCTAAGATGTTAGGCCTAAAAGCTGGTGACACCTTAGAATTATCGGATAGCAAAAACAAACGTTATCCTCTGAAAATACAAGCAGTAGTAGAGAACTACGCCATGCATTTTGTTTATATTAGTCCAGAGTATTACACAGAGGTGTTTGGTAAGAAGCCTGTCTACAACTCTGAGTTGTTATTATTCAAGGAAAAACCTACGCAAAAAATGGAAGATAAAGTCTCAGAAACCTTGATGAAAAATGAAAAAGTTGTGAATGTCAGCTTTTTAAGTCAAACAAGTAGTGCTATGGATGATACGATTTCTAGTTTAAATGTTGTAGTGTGGGTATTGATTATTTCAGCGGCACTTTTAGCGTTTATTGTGTTATATAATTTAACTAATATTAATATTTCTGAGCGTATTAGAGAACTCTCAACCATTAAAGTTTTAGGCTTCTACAATAAAGAGGTTACGATGTATGTGTACCGTGAAAATAATATTTTGACGATCCTAGGTATAGCAGTAGGGTGTCTAGTCGGCAAGCTACTTCATGGGTTTGTACTCAATACAGCAGAAGTCGATATGGTTATGTTTTCACCAACGATACATGTTATCAGTTATGTGTATTCAGCTTTGTTAACGTTGCTATTTTCAACACTAGTGATGTGGGCGATGCACCGAAAATTGAAACATGTTGATATGATAGAAGCACTTAAATCAACAGAATAAAAAGAAACTCCCTAATCATTTAGGGAGTTTTTTAGGTCGTCATTTTCTTTTTTTAGCTGAGCAAGTTGCTTAGCTTGTTCGTCCAATTGCTGCTGCAAATTTGCTTCTTTTGATGCTGAAATCTCCAAAG
The DNA here is from genome assembly GCF_003987565.1 of Vagococcus fessus. Classification (GTDB taxonomy): domain Bacteria; phylum Bacillota; class Bacilli; order Lactobacillales; family Vagococcaceae; genus Vagococcus_D; species Vagococcus_D fessus. The sequence continues at coordinate 240,924 of NZ_NGJY01000002.1, read as the reverse complement.
GTTCTGGAGGCTTCACAAAACGATTCACTAGTAGAGCGATACAGGTGCCTATCATAGTGTCCACAACTCGGTCAATCGCATAACCAATCGTTTGATATTCAGGAATCGTCATGACGATAATTAAAAAAGTGGCAGACGCTCCGATAATAGCTTTGTTTAAATTAATTGCGTCAGCTGATGTAATAAGAATAGTAAGTAAAACAGGTATCGCAAGTAATTCAACTAGAAAGTTGTAATTGAAGTAAGCATATAAGTAAAAATAAAAAACACCAAGCAATCCACCCATTAGATTGCCTAAGATACGTGAAGAACCAAAACTTATCGATTTGGTTACATCTTCACGCATAGAAAAGACAGCTGCTAAAGAGGCGATCATTGGTGTTGGTCGGTCTAACAAATGAAAGAGTAAAATACAAATCATCACTGCCAAAGACGTTTTAAGTGTTCGGTAGCCAAGGCGTACAGAACTAATTGTCATCAGAGGTCACCTTACTTTTTTTTGCATTTTTTTCAAACGTTGTAATTAGGTCTGTTGTATATTTGATATTGGCTTGCCCCTCATCAGTAACGAGATAGATAGCACCGTAGTTACGTTCTAAAAGAGCCAGTTTAGAATCTAATTTTTCGGGTAAGTCTGAATAAAATTCTTCTTCTTTATTAAACGTTGTGTCACAATAATTTTTTAATGATTTATAATTATTATCAATGATATCCAGGCTGTCCGAGATGAGTTTTAATTCATCGTTATTAACATCAGCCGCATTTTGTTTAATAATTTTTTCTAAGTTTTTTTTCAAAGTGATGATAGACTTCTGTTGATCTGTAATCTTATCTTCTAATGTTAAGCGGTATTGGTAGTTTTCGAAGACCAGTCCTTCTTCATCAGGGAAAAGTCCTGTTTGGGGTTTGTCATTCAAGTCCGACTCAAGTGCGTCGTTGATACGTGTAATTCGACTGCCCATTTCTTTAAAATGCTCACTTTGCGTTTTCAAAGCAATTTTTAACTCAGCTACATTACTTTTGGCTTGATCAAGTTCTTCTGTAATACCGCAGCTTGTTAAAATAAAAAGACAACTCATTAAAAGAGCCATTACTATTTTTTTCATCATTCTATTTTACCTCCTAAAATACGTAACTCTATCATAACACAAAAAAATTAGTGGTAAAAATGACAAACAAAAAATTCGGAAAAAAAATAAAATTCATGTTATCCTATCTAAAGAACTGGGGGAATTGAAATGAGAATTTCTATTGGAATGAGAACAATAAAAACAGCGGTAGGATCTGCCATTGCGATTATGTTGGCTCAACTCTTTAATCTTGCAAGTCCAACAGCTGCAGGTATTATAACTTTGTTAAGTGTAACAAATACAAAGAGGTCATCATTTGAAACAGGTTTATTTCGAATTGCATCCTTAGCATTAGCATGTGCAATCAGTTTCTTATGTTTCACGTTAATAGGCTATAATGCTATTGCGTTTGGTTTTTATCTTTTATTTTTTATTCCACTAGCAGTTAAAGGGAAAATGTCAGATGGTATACCGGTTAGCTCTGTTTTGGTTACTCATTTTTTAATTGCAAAAGAGATGACAATCGGATTATTAATAAATGCTTTCTTACTATTGTTCATTGGAGTAGGGATAGCTTGGCTTGCTAATTTATTTATGCCTGATGTGACTAAGGAATTAAAAGAAGGCCAAAATATTATTGATGATAAAATTAGGCAATTACTTGTAGGGATGAGTTTTTATTTAAGTGATAAGGATACTGTTGTAGATTGTGATAACTTATTAGATAAATTGAAAGTCGCTTTGAAACAATCAGAAACTAAAGCAAGGTTACATGACGAGAATCAGTTGTTCTCGGAAGATTCGTACTACTTAGATTATTTTACTATGAGACGATTGCAAGTTAATATATTGTCTAAAATGAACCAAGTTATTAAAGAGATTGAAGTTGAGGATAGTCGAATGGTTGTAACAGGGGTTGAGCAGTTGTTATTAAAAACAGCCAGTTATTTTTCTGAGGATAATGATGCGAAACAATTATCGCAAGAGCTTACTGCTGTTCTTGTGGCCTATAGAGAAGCCGATTTACCTCGAACTAGAGATGAGTTTGAGCATCGTGCTAAATTATATCAATTACTCAATGAGTTTGAACGCTTTTTAGAATTGAAAACCAATTTCTCTGAAAAACATCCACCACGTCGGTTATAAAAAAGAAACAGCCCGTAGACAGGGCTGTTTCTTTTGCTTTAGTTGTGAGAAGCCCACTGATTAGACATCGTATCTAAGAGTGACATAACATCTTGGGTTAAATCTAGAGATGTATTTGGTTTCTTCTCTTCGATATAGTCTATCATATCGGAAACTTCATAGGCTAACGCGTCTTGAGTGTTACCTACTTTAATAGTATCAGTATGTCCATCTACATACGTAAGTGTTGCAGTATCTGCACGCGGGTAGTCTGTTACTGTTATATAAGCTTTTTCTAACGCAATAATGCATTGTTTAGGCATTTTAGCTTGGAATGTCAGGGCAACTGTTGCCATTTCATTTTGATTATTTTTAAAAATAGTAACAGATTGTTCATCAACGCCAGTTTTGAACGGAGACATTAAAGAGTGAATGTCGTTAGGTTGTTCTGATAAAAAGTAACGAACAAACGAAACAGCGTAGGTTCCAATATCAAGTAAAGCGCCACCAGCTAAGTCTGGGTTGAAAAATCTATTAGTAGGATCAGCTTCCTTATAGCTACCAAAAGAGGCTTGTATCATTTTTAATTTGCCGAACTCACCATTGTCCATGCGTTGTTTTAGTTTTTCAAAAAGTGGCATATGGAAAATAGTCATGGCTTCTGCTAGAATCAGTTTTTTCTTTTTGGCTAAAGAGACTGCTTCTTCAAGTTCTGTTCCATTTAAAGTAATGGCTTTTTCACACAAGACATGTTTACCATGATTAAGTGCGCTTAATATAGAGTCAATATGGTGATTATGAGGTGTTGCAATATATATAATATCAATAGAGTCATCGCTGAAAAGCTCATCGTATGAACCATAAGCTTTTTCAATGTCATGTTGTTTGGCAAACTGTTGTGCTTTTTCAAGCGAACGAGAAGCCGCTGCTTTGAGTGTTGCATTTGGATGAGAAAAGTTTTCTGTGAATTGTTCGGCCATTGCTCCAAGACCTAAAATTGCCCAATTATAATGTGTCATATTGTACCTCCTTATGTGTATAGTAAAATTATAACAGAGTTTATGATACAGAGATGCTACAAAAATATTAAAATTCTATGTAAAGGATGCAATTTCATTTCATTAGATGTAAAATATAGGTTGAGGTGAGGAATATGCATCAAGCAATGGTAGATATTATGACTGATCGTATTTTGAATCAATTTTCATCAGAAGCATTTTTTTGTGAGCATGTTTTAAAGATTGAGCAAATAGAGTGGGACGCGTGGAAATTTCACCAGACACCGCTAAAGGCTGAGGATATGCAAAAGTTAATGAGTTTATTTTCAGATTATGAGTGGATGTTGATTCAAAAACTAATGAGACAGACGTGTCTGTTTCCAGAGAAAAGACATTATGTTGTGTCGGAGTACAAACGAGTTAAAACTTTAATTGCCAAAAAGTGGTTACAAGAAGGTAATGCTCGTATTGAATTAATCAATCGAACGGATCAAAGTCAATCGGAAGGTCCACAAGGCTATAAAGAAATATTTATTTTAAAAGTCTTTCTCCAATACGAGGTGTGGGGATATGATGATTGTTTAGAATTTTGTTTGCCTGCAACTGTTCAAGATCAGATAAAGGATTCTTCAAAAGGTCTTTTGGAATGGGTGAATGAAAATTTAGAAGAAGAATACATGTAGAAAATGCAAGTCAGAAGTGAGGATATGTAGTGAAGACATTTGTAAAAAGAAATAAAAAAAATATTTTGGGTATAGGCTCAATCTTAATGGTTATCTTTATGGTGATATCGTTTATAAAAACACCAAGCCCATCTAATGTTTATGAAGATGAGCCAGTTGAGGATAAAACGACAGGGTTCAAACCAACTAATGAGGCAAGTAAGCCGAAGGCGTCGAAAGATAAAGGGAATGATAAAGAAGCAAAAAAAGAGATACCTAAAGATCTTCCAAATGCGAAATCATCGGATTGGCAATTGGACTTGGTGAATGCAGAAAATCCCATAAAAGAAGAATGTCAAACGTTAACAGTGATGCCAAATGGTTTCGAGATTGATAAACGGATTGCTCAGGATTATTATGCACTGGAAAATGAAGCAAGAAAAGCCGGACATCAGATGGTGGTAGTTTCAAGTTTCAGATCAGTTGCTCAGCAAGAGAAAGTGAAAAAAGATGATATTGCAAAATACATGGCGCAAGGATTCTCAGAAAAAGAATCCAAACAAAAATCGGATGAATATGTCACAATACCTGGAACAAGCGAACACCATACTGGTTTAGCATTGGATGTTATCGATGCACCTTGGTCAGATGGTGGCAACGGTCTTGAAGAAGCTTTTTATAATACACCAGGTGGAAAATGGTTAGATGAGAATGTCGAGAAATTTGGTTTTGTTATTAGATACCCTAAGCATAAAGAAGATATCACACACATTAATTATGAACCTTGGCATATCCGCTATGTAGGCAAAGAAAATGCTAAGTATATGACTGACAAAGATTTAACATTAGAAGAATATGTGGAAATTTTAAAAGAAGCTAAGAAGTAAGGTGATCACTAGATGACAAAGTCAAATAAACGCCGTTCAAAGCCTTTAAATCAACGAATTTCTTTTTGGATTATGATAACATTAGTAATGGGAGTGGCATTTTTTGGAGCATTAGCTCTAATCGCTACTCCTTTTAGAAATTTTCAAGCCCCTGTTGATCACACGAAGGAAGAATTTATTGAAAGGTTGGCTCCCTATGCTCAGACCATTCAACAACGTGAAGGTGTACTTCCTTCAATCATTTTAGGTCAGGCTATTTTGGAATCAGATTGGGGACAGAGTGGTTTGAGCCAATCCTATAATAATCTTTTTGGTGTTAAAGCTGGACCGGGCGAACCATCCGTTGATTTAGCTACTAAAGAATTTGTAGATGGTAAATGGTTTGATATCAATGCTCCATTTAAGGTGTATCAAGATTGGGAATCCTCTATGGACGACCATGCTAAATTATTTAAAAATGGTGTAACGTGGAATACGGATATCTATAAAGAAGTATTAGCATCTAAAAATTATAAAGAAGCAGCTAAACAGCTTCAGTTAGCAGGATATGCTACTGATCCGGATTATCAAAATAAGATTATAACTGTTATTGAGGCATATGAGTTATATCAATATGATTAGGCCAAAAAGACTGGGGAAAACCCAGTCTTTTTATTTTTCTGAAAACTTACTTGAAAAAGCTCGTACAATAGTGGATAATATATAAAAAGCCTAGCCAAGATAAGTGATAATTTGGGGCTAAATTATAGGGGGATGTCGTTGACATGCAAATTTTGAGAGACCGTATTATGAAAGATGGAACAGTAATTGGAGATGGTGTATTAAAAGTAGATAACTTTTTAACACACCAAGTAGATCCTGTTTTAATGCAACAAATAGGTGATCACTTTGCGGAAATTTTCAAAGATGAAAAGATTACTAAAGTCGTTACAATTGAAGCATCAGGAATTGCTCCAGCAGTATTTACTGGATTATCAATGGGAGTGCCCGCTATTTTTGCTCGTAAGTCAAAAAGTTTAACGATGAATGAAGAGCTATTAACAGCTGAAGTTTATTCATTTACCAAACAAGTTACAAGTCATATTTCAATTTCACAAAAGTTCTTATCAAAAGATGACCGTGTGTTAATCATCGATGATTTCTTGGCTAATGGTCAAGCCGCATTAGGATTAAGCGAACTTTGTCACCAAGCAGGGGCAACAGTTGTAGGTATTGGGATTATGATTGAAAAATCATTCCAAGATGGTCGTCAATTATTAATTGATGAAGGATACCGTGTTGAATCATTAGCACGTGTGGCCTCGTTAGAAAATAACGAAGTTAAATTTGTTGAAGAATAAAATTTTTGATCCAAGGCACTCATTTTAATTAATGGGTGTCTTTTTTACTTATTAAGGATGAAAAAAAGCGTTTAAAGCTTTGACACTGGTGGATTCCCTTGTTAAACTAAATAGAGCAACTTTATATAAATTTAATCATTATTACTAGATATAAAAGGAAGAAGGGGAAAAAATGTCAGATTTATTTATACCTGGTCAAACAGTGGGCATTATAGGTGGAGGATATCAAGCACGTTTGCTAGGATTAGCGGCGAAGACAATGGGATATCACGTTGGCATATTAGCAGCTGAAAATGATTGTTTGGCGTCTGACATTGCAGATTGGCAAGTAGTTGCCGATGTAAATGATGAGATGGGTTTGTTTACCTTGGCAGAAAAAAGTGACGTCATAACTACAACTACACCAATTGTAACCCCAGCTCTCTTAGAAGGGCTAGATGAATATGTTTCTATTCCAGAGTCGATTGAACTTTTTAAATTCTCACAGGATCGTTTATTAAAACGACTTTTTTTAGAAGAAGCAAATGTAAATATTCCACCCTATAATGTTATTACGAAGATGACTGATTTAGAGGCGACAGTAGACTCTATTGGATTTCCTTGTGTACTAAAAACAGTTAGCCCACTTGAAAATGAAGAGGATGAACTTGTTTTAAATAAAATGGCTGATTTGCGTTATGCTATGGAGATGGTTTCGAAACAGACTTGTATTTTAGAGGCTATGATTCCGTTTGAAAAGGAAATTATTGTATCGATTGCAGGGAATGGTAATGGAGAATATACGATTTTCCCACTAGTAGATGTGAGTTTAAATTCAGATAATAGAACATTTAGAAGTATTGTTCCAGCAGGAATTGCGGGAGAAATTAAAACAGAGATTAAACGAGTTGTTCAATTAATTGCAGAAACGTTAAGCTTGCAAGGTCTATTGACAGTTGAATTATTAATAACAGAGCATGGCTTGATTTATGTTCATGATTTACAGCATGGCCCACATCATGGTGGCAATTATACGTTAGAGGGAACCAACTTATCTCAGTATGAAGCACATTTACGCGGGCTATTTGGTTGGAAACTACCAGAAATTGAGTTAATTAAACCTGCGGTATCACAAGAAATTATTGGAGATAAGATGGTGGATACGATTAGTTGCATCCCATTTTATGCTAATTGGTATCATCATTATTATGGACGTAGCAGTTTTAATCCAAATGAAATTGTCGGACATGTTACGATATTAACAGATAGCATTTCAACAACGCTTGAAGAACTAAATAAAACACAAATTTGGGATAAACCGTTTCAAATTAAAGGAGAAAATTAAATGATTGATCGTTATACACGCCCTGAAATGGGAAAGATTTGGACAGATGAAAACCGCTATGATGCGTGGCTAGAAGTTGAGATTTTAGCAAGTGAAGCATGGGCAGAGATGGGCGAAATCCCAAAAGAAGACGTTGAAAAAATCCGTCAAAATGCGAGCTTCTCAGTACCTCGTATTTTAGAAATTGAACAAGAAACACGTCATGATGTTGTAGCATTTACACGTACAGTATCAGAATCATTAGGGAATGAAAGTAAATGGATTCATTATGGTTTAACAAGTACAGATGTTGTAGATACAGCTTATGGCTACTTATTAAAACAAGCAAATGATATTTTACGTGCTGACTTACAACGTTTTACTGATATTATTGGTGAAAAAGCGAAAGAACATAAATACACTGTTATGATGGGACGTACGCATGGTGTTCATGCAGAGCCAACAACATTAGGCTTAAAATTAGCGTTATGGTATTCAGAAATGACACGTAACATTGAGCGTTTTGAACATGCTGCTAAAGGTGTTGAAGCTGGTAAAATCAGTGGTGCTGTTGGAACTTTTGCTAATACTCCTCCAACAGTGGAAGCTTATGTTTGTGATAAATTAGGTCTACGCGCTCAAGATATCTCGACACAAGTATTACCACGTGATTTACATGCAGAATATGTGTCAGGAATGGCGCTTATTGCGACAAGTATTGAAAAATTTGCTACAGAAATTCGTGGGCTACAAAAATCAGAGACACGTGAAGTAGAAGAGTTCTTTGCTAAAGGACAAAAAGGATCATCAGCAATGCCGCATAAACGTAATCCAATCGGTTCTGAAAATATGACAGGACTTGCCCGTGTTATTCGTGGTCATGTGATTACTGCAATGGATAATATGGTATTATGGCATGAACGTGACATTTCACATTCGTCTGCTGAACGTATCATTATTCCAGATACAACTATTTTATTAAACTACATGTTAAATCGTTTTGGTAATTTAGTTAAGAACTTAACGGTATTCCCAGAAAATATGAAACGTAATATGGATGCAACATATGGTTTAATCTATAGCCAACGTGTTCTTCTTAAATTAATTGATAAAGGAATGACTCGTGAGGAGGCTTATGATTTAGTTCAACCTAAAACAGCTTACGCATGGGACAATCAAACACAATTCCGTCCATTACTTGAAGCAGACGAAAAAATCACATCAGTATTAGAACCAAGTGAATTAGATGAAGCCTTTGATTACAATTGGCACATGAAACACGTTGATACATTATTTGACCGTGTTGGTCTTGGAAAATAAATTTATTTAAAAACACCTTTTTCGTATGAATAAGGTGTTTTTTTAAGAATGATTTGGAAGGATGAGTCAGTTTGAAAACAAATAAAACAGCACGTTTAGTTCAAGATAAAATAAGGCATCAAATCGAACTTGGGATTTTAAAACCGGGAAGTCGTATTATTGAAACAGATATTGCAACCGAATTTAAGGTAAGTCGATCTCCAGTCAGAGCAGCTTGTGATTTGTTAGTAGAAGAAGGGATCTTAACCAAAATTCCTTATCGTGGATTAATCGTCAATTTACCTAAGATAACAGAAAAAGAGTTTGTGGATAGACTGGATGTTTTTGAGTTATTGATGATTCAATATTTTTTCTATTTAGAAAGGCAATTAATTGAGCTTCCTGTTTCTACGATAGATGAGCAATTTGAAGTCCTAAAAGAAGTGAAACAATCAGGGGACATAACTGATATCATAAAACGAGAATTATTATTTTTCCAAGTCATAGTATCAAGTCATAAAAATATCTACTATCAAAAATTATTAACAACGTTATTAGATGAGTTATTAAACTCAGATCCGTTATTCTATAGACAAGATAGTGACCGTCTTTCTTTAGTATATTTTAATTATTTTACAGATATTTGGGAAAGTTTGAAGAGAAAAGATTATCCTAAAGCAAGGCGAGATGTCCGCTTGTTTATCAATGATGCTAAATTAAATGTTTTAGACCAACAAGAAATTATGGCAAAGTATCGTAATTAAGAGTAAATAAGATTATAATGGAAGTATATTAAAGGAGGGATTTAAGCTATGAATTATTTGAATTTAGGTGGAAACTCAGACTTAAAAGTATCACAAGTGGCATTAGGCTGTATGAGAATGACAAGTTTAAATGAAAAAGAAGCAACCTCATTATTAGAAACAACTGTATCAGAAGGGATTAATTTTTTTGATCATGCAGATATATATGGTGGAGGAGAGTGCGAAACACTTTTTGGGAAGGCATTAAAAGCTAGCTCAATAAATCGTGATTCTATCTTTGTTCAATCGAAATGTGGAATTAGAGAAGGGTCATTTGATTTTTCAAAAGAACACATTATTAACGCAGTTGATGGAAGTCTAGCTCGTTTAGGAGTTGACTACTTAGATGTTTTAGCACTTCATAGACCAGATACATTGGTTGAACCAGAAGAAGTTGCGGCAGCATTTGATTACTTGGAACAAAGTGGGAAAGTTCGTCATTTTGGCGTTAGCAATCAAAAACCAATGCAAATTGAGTTATTAAAAAAATCAGTGAAACAACCCTTATTAGTGAATCAATTACAGTTCGGTGTGAAAGCATCAGGCCTAGTTGATCAAGGATTCAATGTTAACATGAAAAATGAAGCAAGTTTTGAACATGATGGTAGTGTTTTAGATTACTCTCGTTTACATGATATGACGATTCAAGCGTGGTCACCTTACCAATATGGTTTCTTTGAGGGTGTTTTCTTAGGCAATGATAAATTCCCTAAGTTAAATGCGACAATAGATAAAATTGCAGCCAAATATGGTGTCACAAATACTGGTATTGCGACAGCGTGGATTTCAAGACATCCAGCTAATATGCAAACTATTTTAGGGACAATGAAAGAAAGTCGCGTAAAAGAAGTGGCACTTGCTTCGGATATTGTTCTGACTCGTGAAGAATGGTATGAAATTTATCGTGCTGCTGGAAATGTCTTACCATAATGACTTGACCTGAGACGGGTTTCATATTCTATAGTTAACCTATCAAGAGGTAGGAGAGTGTTCAACTATGGAAGGAACGGTCTTTATAGGGAGTTTAGAAAGTAGCTTTAAACCTTATAAGACAACTTGTGCTTACCAGCCAGGTTGTTTTATTTTTTTTAATGTAAATAGAAAAATATGGATTTCTGATATAGAGCAAGTGGTGGTGACAATGAGAATTATTCAATTTAATTATCAAGGTGAGAAATATTGTCTAGCTTCTCAAGGTAATGGAGTGTTTGAACCATTAAAACTTCATTTAGAAGAAGCGTTAAAGAAATCGATCGTTTAAGAGAGGTGAGAGAATGGCTACGATAAGAGATGTTGCAGCACTATCAGGGTATTCAGTATCGACAGTTTCAAGGGTATTGAATAATCATCCTTATGTTTCAGATGAAAAAAGAGCGCGTGTAAAAAAAGCGATGGCTGAGCTAAATTATATTCCTAATAACCAAGCTCGTATTTTAAGTTCTGGACAATCGTTTAGTGTTGGATTAGTTGTTCCAAATACAACTAACCCATGTTTCGCTCAAATAATAAGTGGGTGTTTATCTGCAGCAGGAGAGTTAGGGTACCGTGTGACAATCTTACAAACAGATTTTGTCGAAGAAAAAGAACGTGAGTATCTTCAACAATTATTATCGAAGGAGTATGATGGACTTATTGTTAGTTCACATGCTATACCTCTAGGTGAAATCGCATCTGCTGCTAAAATGGCGCCGATTATTTGCTGTGAAAATCCAAAAGATGTCGATATTTCTGCCGTATATAGTTACAGAGATGATGCATATAACGAGTTGTTTGAAACATTAAAAAAAGAAGAGCATCATTCAATTGGTCTTGTCTTAAGTCGAACGGAAAATGAAAGTCCTAGTATGAATGCTATTGTTCAAGCTTATATTAGCCGATATGGTGATATAAAAGAGGACTATGTTTATCGTGAGGCTATGACTTATCAAGATGGAAGCTTAGCTGCCGACTATTTTAAGTTAAGTTCTAATTTACCGACAGTTATTATTTGTAATGATGATGAAGTTGCTGCAGGATTAGCAAGTGGATTTACTGAAGAAATATCACCTTTAATTATTGGACAGGGAGATAGCTTGATTAGTAAAATAACTAATTTATCAACAATTAACCATCATTATGATCAAGTTGGATATGAGAGTTTTAAAAAATTATTTAGTGAAAAAAGAGAAAAAATTGAATTTAAAAGTGATGTCATTTGGCGTTAAAAAGCTTCTCTTATAGCAGAAGCTTTTTTTATTTGGTTATTTTGTGTTATGATAGATTTATTTTATAAATAGTATAGGTATCTAGCATGTGAGAGCATTGGATTGGTAACCTCTTGGAGGATGAAAGTAATGAGTATATTAACAATTGAAGAATTGAATTATGAACTGCCAGATAAAGTGTTATATCAAGATAGTTCGTTGACGTTAAATGCAGGTGAGCATATCGGTTTAACAGGTAAAAATGGTGCTGGAAAAAGTACTTTAATAAAAATATTGATAGATGAAGTCTTACCAGATTCAGGTAAGATAACATGGCAAAATAATATAAAAATTGGTTATTTAGAGCAATATTTAAAAATAGAAGAAGAACAATCGATACGTAATTTTTTAAAATCAGCTTTTGCAGATTTATATAAATTAGAGCAGGAAATACAAGAGCATTATGATCAGTACGCCATTGATTTTTCAGACGAAAGTCTTGCTAAAGCAGGAGAAAAACAGGCGACTCTTGAACAAAAAGGATTTTATGAGATTGAACAACAAATTGAAAGAATGGCGTTTGGTTTGGGGATTACAGCAATCGGACTAGATAAAAAGTTAGTTGAATTAAGTGGTGGGCAACGTTCGAAAGTTTTTCTAGCCAAACTATTATTAGAAGAGCCAGATGTTTTACTTTTAGATGAGCCTACAAACTACCTGGATGATAGCCATGTTCAGTGGTTGAGTGAGTTTTTATCAGAGTTTGAAGGAGCCTACTTAGTTATTTCTCATGATGCTCATTTCTTAGATAGTATCACTACTTATATTGCCGATATTGAGTTTGGTAAAATCAAAAAATATCCGGGTAATCTTAATAAAGCACTAAAACTGAAAGAGATAGCAAATGAAAATTATTTAAAAGAGTTTCATGCTCAGCAAGAAAAGATTAATAAGTTAGAAAGTTATATCAGAAAGAATAAAGCAGGTTCTCGTTCGACAATTGCTAAAAGTCGTGAAAAACAACTGAATAAAATTGATCGGATTGTAGCACCAGAAAAAATTGTAACATCTACGTTTAACTTCCCTTACAAACCTACTTTGGTTAATTATATTGTTGAAACAACGGATTTAGGAATTGGGTATAAGGAAGAACTGTTGCCACGTTTAAATCTCATTATTCAACGCGGAGAAAAAGTAGCGATAAATGGATTTAATGGGATTGGGAAATCAACCTTACTTAAGACACTAATGGGAGAGATACCAGCGTTAAATGGTGAAGCAAAGTTAGCCGATGGAACAGATGTGAGTTATTTTTCACAGGAGCTGATTTGGGAGAGTGACCGTATGAGTCCATTTGATGTTGTCAGACAAGCTTATCCTGATTTAGTGGATAAAGAGGTTCGACAATTTTTAGCTCGTGCAGGTATTCAGGATGATAACGTTAAGAAATCTCTTAAATATTTGAGTGGCGGGGAACAAACGAAGGTTAAATTGAGTTTGATGACAGTGGATTCTAGTAACGTTTTGATATTAGATGAACCAACCAATCACTTAGATAAAGAAACTAAACGAGCTTTAAGAAAAGCTATTTCTACATACGAAGGAACAGTGTTACTTGTTTCTCATGAAAAAGAATTTTATACGCCGTTTATTGATCGAGTGATTAATATAGAAGACTTAACATAAAATTTCTTATCTAACTAGGAGTAGAGCTACAGAATAGTACTAAAAATAATCAGATTGAATTCCTCATTTATGAATTTAATCTGATTATTTTTTATTATAAGTTAAAGAGTTAGAGACAAATTCACAAATTATGCTTACCAAAACACCTAAATTGTATATGTTTTTTTTTTTTTTGGTACAATAAAAATTTTAAAAAAAATATATCTTAACAAAATGTTAAGATGATTTATGAAGTTAAATTACAAAAAATTAAATATATGGAGGAATTATATTATGACGAAAAAATCAATCGTTAGTAAAAGTGTTAAGTATTTAATGCTAGCATCAATTTTAGGAACTACGGGGATCAGCTTAATGGTTGGATCTTCAGCAGACGCTTCTCAATTAAGCCCTGTTGTAACACAAGAATTAAAAGCAAGTGAAAAAATTCAAAACTCAGCAATCACTTATGTAGATGCTGATGGTTATATGCAAGTAATGCCTATTGAAGAAGGCGCGGTTGTTTCTTTATCAGGTACAAAAAAAGCAATCACTGTTAAAGTTGGTAAAGAAAAAACTAAAATTGAAGGTGCTAAAGAAGTAATTTTCAAGGGAATTACAATTGCTAAAAAATCACACTTACATTTAACTACAAGTATCGAAAAAATTAAATTAGATAACGTTAAAACTGAAAAAGGTTTTGAGATTAAAGATTTACCAAATTTAGATACGTTCTTAGTTAAAGATTCAAGCTTTGGTTCTGAATCTGCTTATTCAATGAAAGTTCATGGAAATGATAAATTAACAAGCTATATCATTGATAATACTAAATTTGAAGATAATTTTTATATCCATCACAATGATGAATTAGAAGTTTCTTACATTTCAAATTCTGTATTTGACAAAAATGTTCGACAAGAAGATAACAAAGAAGGTTACTATACTCAGTTCGTAGGAAATACTTTCGTACGTGATGGTAGACACGAAGATTCAATCAGTTCTGGTGGAAAATCAGAAAAAGATATCTTCTTTATTAATGAACATAAAGAAATCGAAATGGGTGCAACACGTTACAATGCTGAAAAAGAAGGAAAAATTAAATATATTTTACCAGATGGCGAAAAACAAAAATATGTTGTTCCAGTAGGTGTCGATGTAGAAACAGTTGTAGATAAAAAAGATACTGTTATTATTACATTAACAAATGGTGAAGTTTTAACGTTACAATCACCAAAATCATTAACGTTTAAAAATGTGAATATTACAAAACGTATCTCTTTCCAAAATAAAAAATTAAAATTAGAAAATCTAGCATTCAATGATTGTAAAACAGCAACTATTGATATTGCACATGTACATTCATTAAAAACAGCACAATTCTTCTACACACATGTTGGAAATGGTCATAATGCACATGTAAATATTCATGATAATGATGGTATGGAAATGTTTGTTGTTCAAGATTCAGTTGTTGATGCTAAATTACGTTTAGATGACAGTGAAAAATTAACAAAATATGTTTTGAACAATGTTTTGGTCCCAGGATATATGAATGCTGATGATTTAGGAGAAACTGTTTTAGAAATTAGTAACTCTAAATTTGATCACAAAATCTATAGCAGTCAAACTATTGGTGGAGAAGCTGGTAGAATGAATACAGGTGATGAGCCAGTCTTAACATCTGAAGATAGTGCTAAATTTGACCCATTTGTTGAGTTAACAAGGGAAGAATTAATGTCTAAATTTAATATTTTAGCAATGGACGATGATGATGGTGATATTACTAAAAATGTAACATTTG
The DNA here is from genome assembly GCF_003987565.1 of Vagococcus fessus. Lineage (GTDB taxonomy): Bacteria > Bacillota > Bacilli > Lactobacillales > Vagococcaceae > Vagococcus_D > Vagococcus_D fessus. Next base: position 225,788 of record NZ_NGJY01000002.1, on the reverse strand, counting down.
AAGGGCTTGAAAATGTTGATATTTATACAGATGGAACATATGAAATAACAATTGTTATTTCAGACTCTGATCAAAATATTGTTAAGAAAAATGTCCAGTTAGTTATAGGATACTAAAAAAAACGCTAGTTATTTAAGGCTTTTGTCAATAAGTCTTGATAGACTTAGCTTATAAAGAAACTATGCGAGAAAGGTTATTCTTTCTCGCATAGTTTTTTGTTATCTTATTTCTATTAGTTGATTCATCATAAATAGTCTTAATTTCATATACTCAAATATTTTTACCCCATATGATACGAGTATTAGAGTTTTTGTATGTGTTTAGGTTCTATATTTCCATTCGAATAAGAATAAACCATCGGAGTTCTAATGTCTACATCATAGCAGTAAGGTCATTTTTTGAGATTCATAATAATTAAGTAGATGATCAATCATTATTTCTTCCGCTCACAAATTCTAAAATTTTAAGATAATTACATGTTTTGTTAGTTGAAGATAGTAGTATTCATATTAGAGTAACCGTTAGAGCACTTATTAAAAGATTAAAAGGTAGTTTTTCATACTTTTAAGTACACTGTCTAAAGGGTCTAATAGAAACGCAGTAAAGCTTATTGGCCAAGCGTATAAAAACTTTCTCGTAAAGTGAATCAATAATTTAAAAACTCGCTTTTCCAGAGTGTGAGTATCTTTTTAAATGAAGTAAGTTTAGTATGAATAATTAAGGTATTTCTATTTTTAATTCTAGCGTAAAATGATTAAAATAGAGTTTAATTTATTGAACTGTTTTTTATTTTCTGATATAAAAAAACCAGTTGGTCATATGACTAACTGGTTTTTCATTTATTCGTAAACTAATATTTTATACTAAAGATTCAAAACTAGAAAATGAGACAATTAATCGGTTGTTCAGTTCTTCGCTACGTTCTGCATCAATTGCTTCAGTCTGACTGACAATAACAAGTGCTGAAGATTCGTAAAGCTTTTCGACTGCTCCTTGGAACTGTTTTTTTAGGATAGGACTTGTACATACATATGTTGAGCCTACTTCAATAGCATCTGCTTTCATTTCAAATCACCTACACTTTTATCTTCATTGATTTAATAGTATCATAGTACGATATTTTGATGTGTTTAGCAACCATTATTTTAATTAAATAACATTAAATAGACGTATTCGCTCTGAAAAAAAATAAATACATTAATCTTACATACATCTAAACACGAACATTATGTTAGGAACTTATCTAAAAAGATAAGAAAAAGTTGGATTTTAGTTAGAAGTGTCGTATATTATAGAGGTGGTCAGCTGTTAATTGCAAAAGCTGATTAAAAATGTGTCTTTAAAAGGGGAAATAAAAATGGAAATTTTTGATTACGAAGATATTCAGTTAGTACCTAGAAAATGTATTGTTACAAGTAGAAAAGAGTGTGATACAACAATAAAGTTTGGTTCACATATATTTAAAATGCCTATAGTACCTGCAAATATGCAGACTATCATAGATGAGTCGCTAGCAGAATGGTTAGCAGAAAATGGTTATTTTTACGTGATGCACCGTTTTGAACCAGGAAAAAGAATTTCATTCATTGAAAAAATGGCTCAAAAAAAATTAATTTCATCGATTAGTGTCGGTGTAAAAACAGAAGAATATGAGTTTATAGATGACTTAGCAACAAAAGGATTAAACCCAGATTATATTACTATTGATATCGCACATGGTCATTCTGAAAGTGTGATTGAAATGGTTAAACATATTAAAGAGAAACTACCTGAAACATTTGTGATTGCTGGTAACGTTGGGACGCCAGAAGCTGTTATTGATTTAGAGCAAGCAGGTGCGGATGCTACAAAAGTAGGGATTGGACCTGGTAAGGTTTGTATTACAAAAATCAAAACAGGTTTTGGAACAGGTGGCTGGCAATTAGCAGCTCTTAAACAGTGTAGTGAAGTCGCGACTAAACCGCTTATTGCTGATGGTGGTATCAGAACTAATGGAGATATTGCTAAATCATTACGTTTTGGAGCGGATATGATAATGATTGGCTCATTATTCGCAGGTCATAAGGAATCTCCAGGAGATTTGATTGAAGTCGATGGTAAGTTAATGAAAGAATATTTTGGTAGTGCATCTGAATATCAAAAAGGGGAACATCAAAATGTTGAAGGTAAAAGAATGTTAATGCCTTATAAAGGGAATTTGGAAGATACACTTATTGAGATGGAACAAGATTTACAATCTTCTATTTCATATGCAGGTGGGACATCAATTCAAGCAATCAAAGAAGTTGATTATGTTATTTTGAAAAATTCGATTTATAATGGTGATCGCTAATTTTTAATAAAAAGGATAACTATGCTTGCATAGTTATCCTTTTTTGTTTAAAAAATAACATATATTAAAAAAAACTGATATTTTTATACTATTTTATAGTATTATAGAGAGTAGAGATTAAATCGTGAGAAGTTGACGAGAAAGGAGTAATACTGTGTTTTGTGAAGATTGTGAAGAGGAACTAAAAGAAACCGATAAGGTCTGTCAAGTTTGTGGTAAAAAAGTGAAGCAGCCTATCGATAAAAAGAAGTATTTAATGGCTCTAGCTCTAGTCACTTTAGTTGGTGGTACAGCAACAGCTGGTGTAGTAGCATATAAAAATAATCAAAAAGATTCAGGAAGTGTTTCGACAACAGAAACTAGTGGAAGTAAAGGCGGTATCATGTTAGAAGAGGCTGATGAAACGGAAGAAACTTCTAAGGATAAAGATAAGCCTAAAACTGATGACAAATCTAAAGACAAAGATAAGCCTAAAACTGATGACAAATCTAAAGACAAAGATAAGCCTAAAACCGATGACAAATCTAAAGACAAAGATAAGCCTAAAACCGATGACAAATCTAAAAACAAAGATAAATCTAAGGGCGAGGACAAATCTAAAGACAAAGATAAGTCTAAAGACGAGGATAAATTTAAAGACAAAGATAAATCTAAGGGCGAGGACAAGGCTAAAGACAAAGATAAATCTGTTGGTATATCACCAGGATCTTCAGGTCAAAATACTTCAAACTTACTTGATGATGGAACAGAGGAGATTGCTAATCCAGAAGTGAGATCAGCTCTAGATACACAATTAAAAAATGTTTATGGTACTAATTCTTATTATTTCCAAGATATAAGTGTTCAACAAGCTTTTGAAACAAATGATCAAAAACAGTTGGCTGCAGGAATGATTAATTTATACATTATGCAAATGCTATTTGATAAAGTAGAACAAGGTAAAATGGAACTATCGGGCAGCTATAAACTAACGTCTAAAGATAAAACAAGTGGTACTGGTGTATTGAAAGATATGTCAGATGGTACTAGTTTAACAAACGAAAAATTAGTTGAGTATATGCTGGTCGATAGTGATAATACAGCAACGAACGTTTTAATCAACCGTTTAGGTGGGCTTGGTGAAATAGAGAAATTTATCCAATCTAAAGGCTATTCAAATACCCATATTAATCGTAAAATGGCCGATATGGGAGCAATAAGTCAAGGAAAAGAAAATTACACGTCTGTAAAAGATACTGGAAATTTACTTTCTAAATTGTATAAGCATGATCTAGTTTCTAAAGAGATGGATGACAAGATGCTTGCCATTCTTTCTAAAACTAAAGATAAAGCCAAACTAAGAAAAGATTTACCAAAAGATGTAACAGTTTATAGTAATTCAGGTCAATTTAGTAATTACGGTGTTATCAATGATGCAATGATTGTAAAAACAAAAGATAAAACATTTGTATTAGTTGTTTTAATGCAAAATGGAGATCAATATACTCAGGTCTCGAATATGAATACAATAGGTTCCAAAGTATATAATTTAATGACTGGTAAATAAAAAACACTGAGAAGCGCTAACTTCTCAGTGTTTTTTTATTAATTATAACGATGTTTTCTTGTAGAATGATTGAGTTAATTTTTTCAATGAAGGGTAAATCAGCGTTACGATAATGACAGTTGAGATTGTATTAACAAGTGTAGCAGGTAGTGATCCGATTGCGCTAACCAGTGCTGTTTTAAAATTAGTTGTCATAATGAAAGATATGCCCAAATTTTTTAGAAATGTCATAATGATTTTAGCCACCCCAGCACCTGCTGCAGTTAGGGTAATCGTTAAGATGCTTTCATTTTTAGTTTTCAGGACATTGAAAATAAGAATAGCAACACCACCTACGATAAAACTTTCAACAAAGAAATAAGGTGCTTCTAAAGGGAAACCATTTAAAAGGTCAAAAATTGCAAATCCCATTCCGCCTGCTAGGGCTCCTTTTTTATAGCCCAGTAATAACACTGCTAGGAGAAGCACACTATTTCCTAAGTGGATGAAAGGTGCTCCGAAAGCACTAGGTACAGGTATTCTAATCATGGTACCGATAATAGTAAGTGTAGCGAAAAGTGCAATAAGCACGATATCATTTGTTGCGATTGTTTTTTTAGTTTGAGAGGTCATTTATTAATTTTTCTCCTTTTTGAGTCTTAGTTCAGCTTGATTATAGGCACCATGCCACACATGTCCTAGGAATGGATTGATTTCTAGGCCGTTTTTAATAGCAGCCGCAACGAATTTTTTTGCTAACAGAACGGAGTCTTTGACAGATAAACCGTTACCTAATCCCGCAGTGATGGCAGCTGCAAAAGTACAACCGGCACCGTGATTATAATCTGTCTCAAATTTTTCATTCTCTAATAAAAGAAATTCGTTTCCATCATAAAATAAATCAATAGCTTTATCAGATTTTAAACGTTTGCCACCCTTTATCACGACAGTTTTAGGACCAAGTTCAAGAATGTTACGTGCGGCTTTCTTCATGTCATCAAGAGTTGTTAACTCTCCTAATCCTGATAAAATGCCAGCCTCGATTAGATTAGGTGTAGTAATAGTTGCAACAGGCAGAAGTAACTCTTTCATTAGCGCAACATTTTCTGGTTGTAATAATTCGCTCGTCCCTTTACATGCCATAACAGGATCGACAACAACATTTTCCTGGTTATATGTATCAATATATTTTCTAGCAAGACGAATAGTTTCGAGTTCACCGAGCATTCCGGTTTTCAGTGCCTGAAGAGGTGCCCCAGCATAAACTGTTTTTAGTTGCTTATCGACGAGTTCAGCAGATAAAGAAGTTACTGTATGTGACCAATTCTCGTCAGCATTCATCGTGACAAAACTAGTGATTGTTGAAAAACCAAAAGTTCCGTATTCTTGAAATGTTTTTAAATCAGCTTGGATGCCCGCACCACCACTTGAGTCGGATCCAGCTATAGTTAAAATTTTAGGTATCATAATAAGTTAACCCCCATTTAGTTTGTTGTCATAATAATAAATGATATACTCTTTTATAGAAACATCCAATTGGGTTATCTTTAGGTCATCCACTTTAAAGGGAGGTTTATAAAATGTGGCAATTAAAGAAAGAAAAAAATAAACCAGTTTATCAGCAGATTGTAGAGCTTATTCTAGGGTATATTGACCAAGGGAGGTTGCTTCCTGGTGAAAAGATACCATCTGAAAGGAAATTAGCCGAATTATTAACTGTTAACAGAACAACAATTGTCCATGCTTTAGATGAGTTGGTATCCATGGGAGTCATCGTAAGAAAACGAGGAAGTGGTACAGTCATAAATGATGGGAAATGGGGCGTTTACCGTGGGAGTACAATTGATTGGCGTCATTATTTATCTAAAGGTAACACGATAAAAACGCATGAGTATAATAAAAAAGCTCATAGGATATTAGCAAATCGAGTGGAAGTACTGGATGTGTATTCTGGTGACTTGCCGTTAGGATTAGTACCGGAACTAGATTTACCGACAATTTCATGGAAAGAATTTTTAAATGAAGAAAAAAAACAGGATAGTTATGGCTACTTTCCACTGCGCCAATTGATTGTTGAACGTCTTAATGAAACGAATAAACTATCTTTAGATGTTCCTAATTTGATGTTAACACCTGGTGCACAACAAGCGTTATTATTATTAGTCCAAGTGTTATTAAATAATGGGGATGCTTTGGCTATAGAAGAGCCTTCATCTTTTTATCAGTTGTTTATTTTCCAAGCAGCAGGAATTAGAGTTTATGGGATTCCAGTTGATAAAGAAGGGATGAGGGTAGACGTACTTGAAGAAAAGATATTGAAAAATCGGATAAAAATGGTGTTAGTTAATCCAAATTATCAAAATCCGACGGGAACGACTATGAGTCTTAAGCGTAGAAAAGAGTTGATAAGCATATGTCGCAAATACCAACTTCCAATAGTGGAAGATGATGTATTCGGTGAGCTATACTTTGATGAAGAGTCACGACCACCATTATTAAAAAAAATGGATCCGGAAAATGTTATTTATATTGGGTCATTCTCTAAAATTCTTGGTGCGACGACCAAAATAGGGTGGCTTAGTGGTCCTGTAAAAGTAATTGAAAAGGTAGCAAAAATTAGGTCAGACTTAGACTTAAATATGAGCATATTTCCTCAAGTGTTGGCGTATAATGCTTTGGAAAATAAAACCTATGAATCCCAGATGTCAGATTTGAGACTAGTATTATTTGAAAAGATGACTGATTTAACTGTTAGGCTTGATGAAAAGTTAAAGGATGAGGTCAGTTATTATGTCCCTGAGGGAGGTTGTTATTTATGGTTAACCTTTAAGAATGTAAAAATAACAACAACTGACTATGATCTTCTTTTAACACAAGGGGTAATAGTGACACCGGGCTTTGTTTTAGGAGCAGGACCTCAGAGTTTGCGTATTAATTTCTCGAGGCTTATACCCGAACAGTCTGTTATTTTGGTAGACGTTTTGACAGAAATGATTCGGAAAAAAATAGCAAGTAATTAGGATATTGTTTGACAGAATTAAAAGTAAGGGCTACACTGTATGTGAATCAAGAATAAAGATACAATCTGTTAGGTGAGGCTCCTATATTGGAAATACGCTGCTGCTCAAAAATGTCGAGAGACGCCAATGAGTCAACTGGAATTGTCGAACAAGGCTCTTCCTAATGTAGCTGACGAGGTATTCGTCTAAGCCATATAGTGCTAAAACTCGACGATGAGATTTGGTATTTGCTTGTAGGCTTATTTAAGTTTATTTCTGCATGCACTTCTCATTAGTTGAGGAGTGCATTTTTTGTACTCAAAATTTAGATTGAAGATCTGTTCTTAAATTAGGATAAGAGAAAGGGTGAGGAGTTTGGATAGTTGTAGACAGTTAGAAAAAGCAGAACCTGGAAGTAGTCGACAGCAAAGAAGGACGATTATTGGTTGCTTTGATGATAGAGACATCAAGCTCCCTGCTCTAAAATAATGAATTGTTTATTTTTTAGCCTGTAGTTTGCTAGTATCAAAGTGTTGATGGCAGTTTTTCTTTGCTACTTAGGAAAGCGAGGAAATTGACATGAAAAACAAAAAAAGAAACTTTAATCAATTAAACAGACAGGAAGTCAAAGATTCAGAATTAAAACAATTAGCAGCTCTATCGGAACGCGAGTTGATGATGACGTTAAGAACATCACCAAATGGCCTATCGAAAGAAGATGCAGAGGACCGTTTAGAAGAATATGGTCCAAATGAAATAGCAAGTGAAAGTCCCGTCCCAGCATGGCGTTTATTTTTAAAAGCTTTTCAAGATCCTTTTGTTTATGTATTGGCGTTATTATTAGTCGTATCAGCAGCAACAAAAGATTATGAAGCAGCAATTATTATGGGGATTATGATTTTATGCAGTGCCTTAATTCAGTTTGTTCAAAGTTACCGGTCACAAAAAGCAAGCTTTGAATTAAAAGAAATGATTGAAAATACATGTGCCATTACTAGGGACGGTGTGACAACAGAAATACCTATGGATGAAGTTGTGCCAGGTGATATTTTAACTTTATCCACCGGAGATATGATACCAGCTGATGCGGTACTAATTTGGTCAAATGATTTATTCGTCAATCAAAGTTCTTTAACAGGTGAATCAATGCCTGTTGAAAAATTTGTTGAAGCGGGTGTTGATGAGAAACAATTAAAAGATCCAAGTTTAACAGCTTTAGACATGGAAGATTTGGTCTTTATGGGCACAGATGTACTAAGTGGTCAAGGCAAGGCGATTATTTTAAGAACAGGTGCGAGTACCTTCTTCGGTGATATTGCGAAAACAGCAACGGGTCAAAGAGGCGATACAGCTTTTGATGTTGGGATGAATAAAGTGAGTAAGCTACTACTTAGAATGGTAGTCGTGTTATTCCCGATTGTTTTATTACTAAATGGCTTTACAAAAGGAGACTGGAGCCAGGCATTCTTCTTTGCAATTGCAGTAGCAGTAGGGTTAACACCAGAGATGTTACCGATGATCGTCACAAGTAACTTAGCTAAAGGTGCGTTAAGTCTTTCTAAAAAGAAAGTCATTGTTAAAGAATTAGCAGCTATTCAAAACTTAGGAAGTATGGATGTGCTATGTACGGATAAAACAGGAACCATTACAGAAGATGAAGTAGTTCTAGTGGAGCACGTTAATCCATTAGGTAAGGAAAATGATGAGGTACTGAATCTAGCTTACTTGAATTCAAACTATCAAACGGGTTGGAAAAATCTAATTGATCATGCGGTGATTAATTATTATAGTAAAGCAGTTGCAGAAAATGATCGTCCTAATGTAGAGAAAATTGATGAGATTCCTTTTGATTTTACACGCAGACGTTTAACTGTGGCTGTGGAAACTGAAGGACACCAATTGATGGTAACTAAAGGTGCGGTTGAAGAGATGATGACAATCTGCTCGCAAGTCGAGATAGATGGTGAAATCAGAGCATTAACACCAGAATTGCATGAGGAAATGATGACGGTTAATAACAGTATGAATGAAAGAGGCATGCGTGTTATTGGAGTGGCTTACCGAAAAGATGTTTATACAGAAGCAGAGTATTCTGTGTCAGATGAGCAAGATATGATTTTAGTTGGCTTCATTGGATTTTTAGACCCTGCAAAAGTTTCAGCTATTCCTGCGATTTCATCTTTACAAGAGCACGGTGTAACCGTTAAAGTGTTGACGGGTGACAATGAAATCGTAGCTAGAAAAGTATGCCAAGATGTGGGGATTCCAGTGACTGATGTTTTAGTCGGAAATCAAATAGAAGAGATGACGGATGATGAGCTTATTAATATAGTAGAAACTGTTAATTTGTTTGCTAAATTATCACCTATGCAAAAATCAAGAATTATTAGTTTACTTCAACAAAAAGGACATACTGTTGGTTTTATGGGGGATGGGATTAATGATGCCCCTGCATTAAGAAAAGCAGATGTAGGAATCTCTGTTGATACAGCAGCAGATATAACAAAGGATGCAAGTTCAATTATTTTATTAGAGAAAAGTTTAACGGTACTTGAAGATGGGATTATAGAGGGGCGTAAAGTATTCTGCAATATGATGAAGTATATCAAGGTAACAATCAGTTCGAACTTTGGTAATGTCTTCTCTGTTTTAGTAGCCAGTGCCTTTTTACCATTCTTACCAATGCTATCACTCCAACTATTAGTACAAAATTTAGTTTACGATATTGCACAATTAACAACTCCTTGGGACAATGTGGATGAAGAGGATATTGAAAAACCGGTAAAATGGGGAACAAATGGATTATTGAAGTTCACATTATGTATTGGACCTGTAAGTAGTATTTTCGATATTTTAACATTTGCCTTAATGTGGACAGTGTTTGGTGCGAATACAGTAGCAGAGCAAGGTTTATTCCAAGCGGGTTGGTTCTTAGTTGGCTTAACAACGCAAACGTTAGTTGTACACATTGTTAGAACTAAAAAAATTCCGTTCATTCAAAGTCGTTCAAGTTTTTCACTTGCATTGGCTAGTATAGCTGCGATTTTAATAGGGATTGGAATTATAGCGACACCTTTGCGTGACGCCTTCCACTTTAGTGCACTGCCATCTAATTATTGGGGATGGTGGATTGCAATAAATATCATGTATATGATAACAGTACAAGCAGCGAAACAACTTTATATCAAAGTAAATGGTGAGTGGTTATAAAAAACAAAAAAGTTTTTAAAAAATTCTAAAAGGATTTTTTTCACTAAGTAATATAAATGACAACAGTTTCATTAAATAAAACGTAAGGACTATTAGAATGATTAATGGTCCCTACGTTTTATTTTTTTGTGAATTAAAGTATAAAAAAGCAAGAAGTACGAACAGTTAAGTGCATAAAACTTGATGATAGAGCGTTTTTAAAGATATAATAAAGGTATATAGAAAACGTTTTCTGTTGAATGGTTATGTTATATGTTTTATTTTATAACAGATGTAAAATAAAAAACATCCTAGTTATAGATAGTGAATACCCTCACTAACTATAACAGGTTGTTTAACTGTTATAGTTCTGTTGCTATATTTTGACGAGCTTAATCACTTGCAATGGTTCAAATCACGTGGTAAATTAGACTCGTAAGCACAGAGGAAACTGATACAGATTTTAACTCTGTTTAAAAAAACACACTAATTAATGTAAAAGAGAGGATTGTGTCACAATGGCGAAAGAAAAAAACAACCCGCTTGATTTTGAAAAGTTCCTAGCAGATATTAGCGCTGACTTTCCAACATACCAAGTTTTAGATGAGGATGGAAATGTAACAAATCCAGATTTAATGCCTGAATTATCAGATGAAGAATTAGTTGAATTAATGAGTAATATGGTTTGGTCACGTGTATTAGACCAACGTTCAACTGCTTTAAACCGTCAAGGACGTTTAGGTTTCTACGCTCCAACTGCTGGACAAGAAGCTTCTCAATTAGGTAGTCAATTTGCAATGGATAAAGAAGATTACTTATTACCAGGGTACCGTGATGTACCTCAATTAATTAAACAAGGTTTACCACTAACAGAAGCATTCTTATGGTCACGTGGCCATGTTGCTGGTAACTACTACCCAGATACATTAAAAGCATTACCACCACAAATCATTATCGGTGCACAATATGTTCAAGCAGCAGGTGTTGCTTTAGGACTTAAAATACGTAAAAAAGATAACGTTGTTGTAACTTACACTGGTGACGGTGGATCTTCACAAGGGGACTTCTACGAAGGTATTAACTTCGCTGGAGCATACAAAGGAAACGCAATTTTCTTCATCCAAAATAACGGATTCGCGATTTCTACTCCACGTGAAAAACAAACAGCAGCAACTACATTAGCTCAAAAAGCTGTAGCAGCAGGAATTCCAGGAATCCAAGTAGACGGTATGGATGCATTAGCCGTATACGCTGTAACTAAAAAAGCTAGAGAATGGTCAATTGCAGGAAATGGTCCTGTATTAATCGAAACATTAACTTACCGTTATGGTCCACATACATTATCAGGCGATGACCCAACTCGTTACCGTTCAAAAGAAGAAGATACTATTTGGGAAAAACGTGATCCATTAAAACGTCTACGTATCTACTTAACAAACAAAGGCCTTTGGTCAGAAGAAAAAGAAGAAGCTGTTATCGAAGCTACTAAAGAAGAAATCAAAGTTGCTATTAAAGAAGCTGACGCTGTTCCAAAACAAAAAGTATCAGACTTCCTTAAAAACATGTTTGAAGTTTCTCCTCAAAGCATTAAAGAACAAATCGAAATCTATGAAGCAAAGGAGTCTAAATAATCATGGCACAAAAAACAATGATCCAAGCGATTACAGATGCGCTTGCTGTTGAATTAGAAAAAGATCCTAATGTCCTAATCTTTGGTGAAGACGTAGGTAATAACGGTGGGGTATTCCGTGCGACTGAAGGCTTACAAGCTAAGTTCGGTGAAGACCGCGTGATGGATGCACCTCTTGCAGAATCAGGTATCGGTGGTATGGCTTTCGGTTTAGCATTAGAAGGTTACCGTCCAGTTCCTGAAATCCAATTCTTCGGATTTATCTTCGAAGTTATGGATGAAGTAGTAGCACAAATGGCACGTACACGTTACCGTATGGGTGGCACTCGTCACATGCCTATCACAATCCGCGCACCATTTGGTGGAGGAGTTCATACTCCAGAATTACATGCTGATAACTTAGAAGGGCTTATTGCTCAATCTCCTGGTATCCGTGTTGTTATTCCATCAAACCCATATGATGCTAAAGGATTATTAATTTCAGCTATTCGCGATAACGATCCAGTTGTCTTCTTAGAGCACATGAAATTATACCGTTCATTCCGTGAGGAAGTTCCAGATGGTGAATACACTGTTCCTTTAGATAAAGCAGCTGTTACTAAAGAAGGTAAAGATGTTTCTATCATTACTTACGGTGCAATGGTTCGTGAATCTATTAAAGCAGCAGAAAAATTAGAAGCAGCAGGTATCTCAGTAGAAATTATTGACTTACGTACAGTTGCTCCATTAGATATCGAAACAATTATCGCTTCAGTTGAAAAAACTGGTCGCGTAGTAGTTGTTCAAGAAGCTCAAAAACAAGCTGGTGTTGCAGCACAAGTTATTTCTGAAATCTCAGAACGCGCTGTTCTTTCATTAGAAGCACCTATCGGACGTGTACCTGCTCCAGATACTATCTTCCCATTCGGTCAAGCTGAAAATGCTTGGTTACCAAATGCGGCTGATATCGAAGCTAAAGTTAAAGAAGTTTACGAATTCTAAGACTAGATAATTAAAATGGAAGTTTAGGGAGTGAGCTTATAAAGAGCTGCTCCCTAAGCTATAACAATAACTGAAATTGAAGGGAAGAGTGCGATCATGGCATTTAAATTTAAATTACCAGATATCGGTGAAGGTATTGCAGAAGGCGAAATCGTAAAATGGTTTGTAGCAGTAGGCGATACAATCAACGAAGATGATACATTATTAGAAGTACAAAACGATAAATCAGTGGAGGAAATTCCATCTCCAGTAACAGGTAAAGTTTTAAACATTGTTGTTTCTGAAGGAACTGTAGCAAATGTTGGTGACGTATTAATCGAAATCGACGCTCCAGGACATGAAGATAATGACGCACCAGCTGAAGTACCAGCGGCAGCACCTGCACCAGCAGCGGCTCCAGCAGCACCAGCAGGCGGCGTATTCCAATTCAAATTACCAGATATCGGTGAAGGTATTGCAGAAGGCGAAATCGTAAAATGGTTTGTAGCTGTAGGCGATACAATCAACGAAGATGATACATTATTAGAAGTACAAAACGATAAATCTGTTGAAGAGATTCCATCTCCAGTAACAGGTAAAGTTGTTAACGTTGTTGTTCCAGAAGGAACTGTAGCAAATGTTGGTGACGTATTAATCGAAATCGACGCTCCAGGACATAACGATGCACCTGCATCAGCTCCAGCGGCAGCAGCACCTGCAACTTCTTCAGCAGCTCCAGCAGCGGCAGCAGTAGTTCCAGTAGCAGCTGATCCATCAAAACGCGTTTTAGCAATGCCTTCAGTACGTCAATATGCACGTGAAAAAGGGATTGATATCACAACTGTACCTGCAACAGGTAAAGGTGGACGTGTTCTTAAATCAGATATCGATGCAGTAGCAGCAGGCGGCGCTCCAGTAGCGGCAGCAGCTCCAGCAACAACTACAGAAGCACCAGCAGCAGCTCCTAAAGCAGCGGCTACACCAGTTGCAGCACCAATTGCTCCAGCAGCAAGTGGCGAAGCTCAAACTCGTGAAAAACTTACACCAATGCGTAAAGCAATTTCTAAAGCAATGGTTAACAGTAAACATACAGCGCCACACGTTACATTATTTGATGACGTTGAAGTTTCTAAAATGTGGGATCACCGTAAGAAATTTAAAGATACAGCAGCTAAGCAAGATGTTAAATTAACATTCTTACCTTACGTTGTTAAAGCGTTAGTTGCGACAATGCGCGACTTCCCAATCTTAAATGCTTCAATCGATGATACAACAGAAGAAATTGTTTACAAAAACTACTATAACATCGGTATTGCTACAGATACTCCAAACGGATTATTTGTACCAAACATTAAAAATGCTGATTCAAAAGGTATGTTTGCAATTGCAAGCGAAATTACCTCTAATGCTCAAAAAGCAATGTCAGGTAAATTAGCTGCAGGCGAAATGCGCGATGGTACTGTTACAATCAGTAACATTGGTTCAGCTCGTGGTGGCTGGTTCACTCCAGTTATCAACTACCCTGAAGTAGCTATCTTAGGTGTAGGTACTATCGATCAACAACCAATCGTAAACGAAGATGGCGAATTAGCTGTTGGACGCGTTATGAAATTATCATTAAGCTTCGACCACCGTATTGTTGATGGCGCGACAGCTCAAAATGCTATGAACAACATTAAACGTTTATTAGCAGATCCAGAATTATTATTAATGGAAGGGTAAGGTGACTCACACATGGTAGTAGGAGATTTCGCTTTAGAATTAGATACAGTAGTAATCGGAGCTGGCCCTGGTGGGTATGTAGCAGCAATCCGTGCAGCACAAATGGGACAAAAAGTAGCAATTATTGAACGTGAATACATCGGCGGCGTTTGTTTAAACGTCGGATGTATTCCTTCAAAAGCCCTAATCAGTGCTGGTCATAAATATCAAGAAGCTTTAGATTCAGAAATCTTTGGTGTTACAACTAAAGGTGTTGAATTAGACTTCGCTAAAACTCAAGACTGGAAAGATAACGGCGTTGTTAAGAAATTAACTTCAGGTGTTGAATTCCTTCTTAAGAAAAATAAAGTTGAAGTAATCAGAGGGGAAGCTTTCTTCGTTGATGAGCACACTTTACGTGTTATCAATGACGAATCAGCTCAAACTTATGAATTCAACAATGCGATTGTGGCAACTGGTAGTCGTCCAATCGAAATCCCAGGATTTAAATTTGCAGGTCGCGTTTTAGATTCTACAGGCGGATTAAACTTAAAAGAAGTTCCTAAGAAAATGGTTATCGTTGGGGGCGGAGTTATCGGTGCTGAATTAGGTGGCGCATATGCTAACCTAGGTACTGAAGTAACTATCCTTGAAGGTTCACCACAAATTTTACCAACATTTGAAAAAGATATGGTTAAATTAGTTGAATCATCATTCGATAAAAAAGGTATTAAAGTTGTTACTAAAGCAATGGCTAAAGAAGCTGTTGACAATGGTGACAGCGTAACAGTTAAATACGAAGTTGATGGTAAAGCTGAAGAAGTAACTGCTGACTACGTAATGGTAACTGTTGGACGTCGTCCAAATACTGATGAATTAGGTTTAGAAGTAGCGGGTGTTGAAATGACTGAACGTGGTTTAGTTAAAGTAGATAACCAAGGACGTACAAACGTATCTTCAATCTTCGCGATTGGTGATATCACTCCTGGAGCTGCTCTTGCTCATAAAGCAAGCTACGAAGCTAAAATCGCTGCTGAAGCCATCTCAGGTAAAGCAGTTGCAATTGATTACACAGCTATGCCTGCTGTAGCCTTCACAGATCCTGAATTAGCTACTGTTGGTTTAACTGAAAAAGAAGCTAAAGAACAAGGCTTAGATGTTAAAGCATCTAAATTCTCATTAGGCGGAAATGGCCGTGCTATTTCTCTTGACCAAATGGAAGGTTTCGTTCGTTTAGTAACTACTAAAGAAGATAACGTAATCGTTGGGGCACAAGTTGCCGGTGTATCTGCAAGTGACGTTATTGCTGAATTAGGTTTAGCAATCGAAGCTGGTATGAATGCTGAAGACATCGCTTTAACAATTCACTCTCATCCATCATTAGCTGAAGCTGTAATGGATACTGCTGAATTAGCATTAGGTATGCCAATTCACATGTAATATAAATAAAACCTTGTCAGATTAAGTTCTGGCAAGGTTTTTTTATTGTTATAATAAAAATAGAACAAGACCATTGTAATTTTGTTCTATTTTGTAGCTTCAATTGCTATCAAAGTCACTTCATCATTGTTATTAATAGTATATTTTACATCATATGAAAGGTTATAATCGTTGGATGCAAAGAGTTGTGAATCTGTTGGACTGTCTTTTGTATCTTTTAATTCAGCATCAGATGGAAGTTGTTCTTCGATTGCTGATAAGAAAAAAATCTTATTTAGTTTTTTATTGAGAGGTAGATCCTCGAAATTTAGTTCAATTTTTTTAATGATATTATCAGAATCTACAGTATAGTTTGTAAATCCAGTATCTGTTTTTTCTGAAAAAACAAGCGTATCTTCTTTTTCTAAATTTTCTTTATCTAGTACACCTAGAAGTGTGTTATTTGGGTATTTAGACGTTACTTTTTTCTTTCTTTCACTACTTTTTTCAATTTTTTTTGAACTGTCTGTTTTACCATTTCTCGGTGGATCAGGTGTACAAGCGGAAAGTGAAAGTAAAACGATGACTAAAGCTGTTCGAAATAGTGTTTTTTTCATAGGGACTCCTTTACAGTAAGTTATTACTATTTTTGTTAAAAAGGTTATAAACTACTTTAATGATAACATAATTGTTCAAAAAAAAATTATTCTTTTTTTTTTTAATAAAAAAGAGTAAAAATTAAATTTGTTTGTTTATAAGGACTATAGTATTCTAACTAAAGTGATTACTATACGTATATGTACTTAATAATTTAGGAGGTGAATCATGTTATTCTATCTATTAACGGGATTAATCGTGATTCTATTAGTTTTAATAGTTATAATGAGTGTTGCATTAGGCTATTCGTATATTCAATCTAAACAGAAAGAATATTCTGATAAAAATAAGCTAGAATTATAATTTATGGAAAAGTATTTAAAAAAGTTAAATATTGTTTAAATATAGAGTATAATAAACGTATTGAATTAAAATTTTATAGTTTAAAGATTACCTAGGAGGCTATACAATGAACATTACAAGAAATCCAGAGTTAGTTGAATCATTTCATTATGATTTAAATAATCCAGAGAATGAGTTAGAAACAAACATTGCAGTTGAAATCGTACCACTTGATATGAGTGAGCAAGAAGATTTCCCACATGATACAAGTTGCGTACTAGGCTTACGCGTTGTTTATCAAATTGTTTATGAGGCGTTTGTTTTAACAGGAGCAGTACGTCAACCTGTTATTGTTAATGACCGTATCATCACAGAGCCGTCAGAATTAACACAAGAAGAGGTTAGTGAATTAATGCAACCTTTATTCTCAATCATTAAACGTATGACGTATGAAGTGACTGAGATTGCTTTAGATCAGCCAGGTGTAGAGTTAAACTTCTCATCAACTGCTGAACCAATGCAAGAAGAAACAGAAGCTTAAAACAGCCATTATGGCTGTTTTTTTGTTTATTATTAGTAGAGAAAGCTGGTTTCAGTTATAATGGTAGGGCAGTCTATTTTATGACTAAATATGAAATAGTAAAAGAAGGGTTTGTGACGCTAATGGCTACAGAGTTAAATCAAGATATTTTAATATTAATAGAAAAAGAATTAAAGACGTATTCAATGAAACAAATCAAAACAGTTTTAAATTTATTGGAAGATGGGAATACAGTTCCGTTTATTTCGCGTTACCGTAAAGAAATGACCGGTAGTTTAGATGAAGTGCAAATTCGTGAGATTTCGGAACGTTATACGTATAGCTTAAATCTAGAGAAACGTAAGGGTGAAGTATTACGTATTATTGAAGAACAAGGACAATTGACACCGGAGTTAAGTGCTAAAATTAAAAAAGCGACAAAAATGCAACAAGTGGAAGATTTATATCGTCCTTACAAACAAAAACGTCGTACGAAAGCAACTATTGCTAAAGAAAAAGGGTTAGAGCCATTTGCAAAATGGTTGAAAACTTTCCCGATTCCTGCCGATGTGGCTGCTGAAGCTAAAAAGTATTTATCAACAGAACATGAATTAGCAACAGTTGAAGAAGTATTGGCTGGTGCTCATGAAATCTTAGCTGAAGCAATTGGTGATGAACCAACTTACCGTACATATCTACGTGATTATTTAGCGAAAAATGCTCAATTGACAAGTACAGTTAAAGATGAAGAAAAAGATGAAAAAGGCGTCTATGAAATGTACTATGATTATACAGAATCAGTTAGTAAAATCGTAGCCCACCGTATTTTGGCAACAAATCGTGGGGAAAAAGAAGGGATTCTTAAAGTAAGTTTAGATGTAGATGAACAGCCTATTTTAAATTATTTAGAAAGCCAATTGATTGGTAAAAATAGTGATTCGCCAACAGCTGAATATGTTAGGTTAGCTTATCAAGATGCCTATAAACGATTTATTGGTCCAGCTATTACGAGAGAAATCCGTAACGACTTAACTGAAAAAGCAGATGAACAAGCGATTTCTATTTTTGGAGAAAATCTACATAATTTGTTACTCCAATCACCCCTAAAAGGTAAAGTAGTATTAGGATTTGACCCAGCTTATCGTACAGGCTGTAAGATGGCGGTTGTGGATGAAACAGGTAAAGTATTAGCTATTCAAGTTATTTATCCCCATAAACCAGCAAATGCAGACAAACGTCAAGCAGCAGGTCCAGCTTTTGTTGAGTTAGTTGAAAAATATCAAGTTGAAATGGTAGCAATTGGAAATGGTACGGCGAGCCGTGAGTCTGAATTATTTGTGGCAGAGCAATTAAAAACGATTAAACGTGATGTTTATTACGTTATTGTCAATGAAGCAGGAGCTTCTGTCTATTCAGCTAGCGATATTGCACGTCAAGAGTTTCCTGATTTACAAGTTGAGGAAAGAAGTGCGATTAGTATTGCGAGACGTCTACAAGATCCATTAGCAGAACTAGTGAAGATTGACCCACAAGCTGTAGGTGTCGGTCAGTATCAACATGATGTATCTCAAAAAATGTTAACAGAACAATTAGACTTTGTTGTGGAAACTGCAGTAAATAAAGTAGGGGTTACAGTTAATACAGCGAGTCCGAGATTACTTCAAAATATTTCAGGTTTAAATAAAACAACGGCTCAAAATATTGTGACTTACCGCGAGGAAAATGGCGCCTTTACATCTCGTACTCAACTAAAAAAAGTCCCACGTTTAGGACCGAAAGCTTATGAACAAGCAATTGGTTTCTTACGTATTCCGCAAGCTAAAAATATTCTCGATAATACAGGTATCCATCCGGAAAGTTATCCAGTAGCTAAAGAAGTATTAGCTAAAGCGGGTATCACAAATAAGGAATTAGGGACATCAGAGGCGAAAGAACGTTTAGAACAACTTAAAACAACACAAGTTGCTGAAGAGTTATCAGTTGGGTTAGAGACCTTAACGGATATCATTGCAGGATTAAGCCAACCAGGTCGTGACTTACGTGACGAAATGGCAGCACCATTACTTAGAAAAGATGTATTAAGTATGGAAGACTTAAAACCAGGTATGGAATTAGATGGTACGGTCCGTAACGTTGTAGATTTCGGTGCGTTTGTAGATATAGGTGTGAAACAAGATGGGATGGTTCATATTTCTAAATTAAGTCGTCAATTTGTGAAGCATCCTACTGATGTTGTTGCTGTTGGGGATATCGTAACGGTATGGGTTGAAGATGTTGACCTTAAAAAAGGGCGTGTTGCTCTTAGTATGTTAGGGCCAGTTGAGGCAAATGCTTAACCCAAAATTTATTGATGGAAAGCGGTTTGAAAAAGAAGCCAAGCAATTACTTCAATTGATTGATAGAGAAAATTTATCTAACGATAAGCTACAAGCATTGGTTGAACTAGTTTCTGTTTGTTTTTTCGATCGACCTTTTAAGCATAAGGCAACTTTCAATTCACGATTACGTACGACAGGTGGTCGTTATCATTTATCTGGTCACAATTTAGACTTTAATCCTAAAGTATATGAAAAATTAGGGCCTGAAGAGTTTATTAAAGTTATCAAGCATGAACTTTGTCATTATCATTTACATCTGTTAGGGATGGGGTATAGACACCGAGATGTTGATTTTAAAAATTGGTTAGCATGGA
This sequence comes from Vagococcus fessus, assembly GCF_003987565.1. GTDB lineage: Bacteria > Bacillota > Bacilli > Lactobacillales > Vagococcaceae > Vagococcus_D > Vagococcus_D fessus. The sequence continues at coordinate 205,882 of NZ_NGJY01000002.1, read as the reverse complement.
CGGGTGGTAGTCGTTTCGTGCCACGTATGGATGAAGAAGAAAAAGCGTATAATTATACCTATGAATGTATAAGGTGTTATCAGATTTTCAAGCGACAAAGACGTGTATCTGTAAAAAGATACCGTTGTCCCTGTGGTGGAACGTTGCATCTAAAGGAGTCTAGTCTATAAGATGGACTTCTTTTTTTGTATGTATGGTAATGGCTAGTTATTTGAAATTTTAAAAATAAGTAAGTGCGTATAGCTTATATATAAAAGAATTTGAATATCCTTGCGTTTTCGGCTATAATTAATAGAGTTAGTATCATGAATTAAATTTTGGAGGTTATCTTTTATGGCTCAAAAAGTATTTTCTGAAAAGAAAATGGCAAACGTAGTGACACAGTCAAATGAATGGTTTGCTGAATATAAAACAAGTACACAGTTTAAGAATTTAACGGCTTCAGAACAAAAAAACAGTGAAGCGATTATTTTAACATTCTCTGAATGGATGTATAGAGAAGAATTACGCAGTGGGAAAGAATGGACAGGGGCATCAGTTGAAAATGTTCTGACAACAGTCTTACCTAAAGAAATGTCTAATTATTCTGAAGTAGCAGGAGATCTAGTAGCTGTTTTATCTTCATATTTTGATTTCTTAACAACAGTGGGGAATATTAAGAACGGGGAAACATTAACTCGTAAATTAGAAAAATTACCAACTGATGTGTCTAATGAAGTGAAAACTGAAGAAGCACCTAAACAAGAGGTTAAAAAAGAAGAACCTATCAAAAAATCAACACCTGCTAAGAAAGTTAAGTCTTCATCAAGTGAGTATTCAGCTGATGAAATCCAACGCTTTAATCGTTTTGTGATGGGCGAGTCTATTACAAAAATCAATACCAATAAAGCAGTACCACAAACAAATAATGTTTCAGTTGGACGTAATGATTTATGTCCATGTGGTAGTGGTAAGAAATACAAAAAATGTCACGGTAAATAAAAAACTACTAGGGAATTCCCTAGTAGTTTTTTTATTTAGACTTGTTCAATCATAAATTCTGTTAGTTCATCTTTTGTTAAATTAGCATTTAATGCCACTAGTAATTTGATACGGGCTTTTTGACTGTTTAAACCATTACAGAATAAGACGCCTTTTCGCTCTAACTGTATGCCACCACCGTCGTAGCTATAGACTCCTTCAGCTACACCATTGAAACAACGTGAAACGAGAACGACAGGAATACCGCTTGCAATCATATTATCTATTGCAGGAAGTGTTTGAGGTGGTAAGTTGCCAGCTCCAAGAGCTTCAATAACTAGGCCGTCAATGTCACTTTCCGATAAAATATCTAAAATAGAGCCTTCCATTCCAGCATAAGCTTTAACAATAGGAATACGTGCATCAACAGTTGTGACATCTAAAGTGTGACTTGTAATGAGTTGCTGATAAAAACTTACGTTATGCTTATTAACCAAACCGACTGGTCCAAAGGTAGGGGTTCTAAATGTGGCAACATTAGTTGTATGAGTTTTTGTAACATAACGAGCGGTATGAATTTCATCATTCATTACAACGAGCGTTCCTTTGTTAAGAGCGGAATCGCTTGCTGCTACACGAATAGCGCTAAGAAAATTATATAAGCCATCAGAGCCAATCTCATTGCTTGAACGCATCGCACCTGTGATAACGATAGGGATTTTATCACCTATTGTGATATCTAAGAAGTAAGCTGTTTCTTCTAATGTATCTGTACCATGTGTGATAACAACACCGTCGATCCCTTCTGAAAGAGCACTTAAGATACGTTCTTTTAGGGCAAGCATATGTTTCGGCGTAATGTGAGGGGATGGGATATAAAAGAAATCCTCAACAATTAGCTCAGTTTCAAGACCAACGGATTGAGATACTTTTAACAGAGGATTAGTTGATTCAGTTGAGACCTCACCTGTTTGGCTATCTTCTGCCATGGCAATTGTGCCACCAGTGTGTAAGACTAATATTTTTTTCATTTCGACCCAACTTTCTATATGTAGTTTCTAAACAATTATAACAAAAATAATTAAAACTATCTTGTTTTTGAAAAATAAAATACATTGAGTTACACTAAATAAATAAGGGGGAAGAAACGATGATAAGAGTTGGTTTAACAAGTTGGGGCGAACATCCCATTTTGCTTAATAAAGACAATATAACATTAGCGGAGTATGCCTCTGTTTTACCTATAGTGGAGTTAGATACTTCTTTTTATGGTATTCCCTCAATTAAAACGGTAAACAATTGGATTGAAGCGACACCTGCTGACTTTAAATTTATAATAAAAGCCCACCAATGTATGACGACACATAGACCATGGCAAGATTTTTTTGAATCTGAAAAAGCTTTATATGAAAAATATATAACAACATTCACACCATTGCTGACATCTGGTAAATTAGGAAGTATTTTATTTCAATTTCCAGCTACATTTGCTTGTACTGAAAGTTCTATTATTTATTTACGACGCTTACGAAAGATTTTGAAAGACTGGCCATTATCAATAGAATTTAGACATCCAAGCTGGTATGACTCTCTGAATTATAAACAGATGTGTCAGTTTATGAGAGATGAGAAATATAGTTTACTGACTATCGATGAACCACAGGTACAGAATAAGTCAGTGCCATTTGATACAGTTCGAACAACATCTGATTATCACATTTTCAGATTTCACGGTAGAAATCCTAATGCGTGGGTTGCTAAAGGTGACAATTGGCGTAAGAAGAGGACCTTATACCGTTACAATGAGGAAGAATTAACAAATTTGGCTGCTCATGTGAGCATGGTATCTGAGAGTGTTAAAGATGTTTATGTTATTTTTAACAATAATTCTGGAGGAGATGCAGGGGCGAACGCATTAACATTCACATCGAAATTAAATTTGGTTTATGATAATCTAAATCCAAAACAATTAGATTTGTTTGGGGAATAAAAATAACAGCAGTAAATCATAAAATACAAAGTTTTAATAGAATACATTCTATTAAAAAAAATGTATTTTAGTAGTGATAGAAATAAGTTATTGTGATATAATTCAGAGTAGATGCAAAAAATTAGATGACATAACGTTACGATAAAAAAATAAATGAATGAAATGATTATTCTTAGTGTCGCATTACTTGTAAACTAAAGATGATGTTCAAAAAAAATGGAGGAAATTTAATGAAATCAAATACTATCCTGTGGATATTCTTGGCTATTATTTTGATTGCAGCAATCATGTATTTAGTTGCTTTCTTAATAAGACGAAAAAATGAAGAACGCTTAGATGATTTAGAAAAGCGTAAGAGTGCTTTATTCGATCTACCTGTCGTCGATGAAGTTGAAGAAATCAAAAAAATGCATTTGATCGGTCAAAGTCAAAATACATTCCGTGAATGGAATCAAAAGTGGACGGATATTTCAACAACTTCCTTCGCTGCATTAGAAACGAGAATTTTTGAAGCAGAAAATTTAAATGAAACATTACGCTTTATGCAAGTGAAACAAGCGGTCAACGATGCGTTTGAAACAATGGATGAAATGGAAAAAGAAGTTGAAGAGGTTCGTGCAGGCTTAAAAGAACTTAGAGAAACAGAGGAAAGAAACTCAGTTGAAGTTCAAGAAGCTTTAGACAAGTATGAAATTATTAAAAAAATGTCTAAAGAAGAACCAAACAAATTCGGTCCAACGTTATCAGAAATCAACAAACAAATCGATGAAATTGAATCTGAATTCAAAGAGTTTGTTAACCTAAATTCGTCAGGGGATCCTGTTGAAGCTGGTGATGTTTTAAAACAAGCTGAAAATCACACTTATGAATTAGAATCAACAATGGAAAGTATTCCTCCACTTGTTGAAGAACTAGAAACAGAGTTTCCTAGTCAATTAGAAGAGTTGCAAGAAGCTTATCAAAAATTATTAGAGCAAAATTACAAATTTGTCTCAGATGATTTTGAAAAAGAATTTGAAAAAGTTAAAACAAAAATTGAATTAAATGTTAAAACATTAGGACGCTTTGAACTGTCAGATGCACGAGAAGAAAATGAAAAAATCGCATCACGTATTGATGGTTTATATAGTCAATTAGAAAAAGAAATTGAAGCTAAGCAATTTGTACATGAAAAGCTACCAGTTGTTGAAGCATATATCCAACATGTTCTAGAAAATAATCATAAACTAGTCATTGAGTTAGATCATGTTTCTCAAAGTTACGAATTAAATAAGAATGAATTAGGGATTACAAGAGGGTCGCAAACTCAATTAGAAGACCTACAAAAATCATTTGAATCATTAAAAGAAAATGTTGAAGCTGAAGAAGTTATCTACAGCCAAGTTCAAGCTCGTTTAGAGAATGATATTGAGATGTTAGATGAAATCGAAAATCAACAGATTGAAATTACAGAAGCATGCGATGCATTACGTGAAGGTGAAAAAGTAGCTCAAACTAAGATTGATGAGTTTGAATTTGATTTAAGAACTTTAAAACGTTATGTTGATAAACAACGTTTACCAGGTATTCCACAAAATTATTTTGACTTCTTTTATGTGGCAACTGATCGTATTGAAGAATTAAGTCATGAGTTAAATAAAATTAGAATTGATATGGATCGTATCAATCAACTAGTTGATTTCTGTGAACAAGATTTAGAAGTTTTACATACTAAGACAGAAGAACTAATTGATAGTGCTGCTTTAACTGAAGAGATGTTACAGTATGCGAATCGTTACCGTATGAGTCATGAAGAAATTGCTATTGCAGGTGAGAAGAGCTATCGTCTATTTGTTCAAGAGTATAATTATCATGATGCATTAGATGAAATTGGTGTTGCTTTAGAAAAAGTAGAACCAGGTGCTTTCAAACGTATTGAAGCAGCTTACTTCAAAACTAAAAATCAAGATATTACTTTCTAAAAACCAGAGGCTTAAGCTTCTGGTTTTTTTATATGTTATGGGTTTGTAAGATTGATATTAGTTGGGATAAAGACTATAATTAATAATGATTTGTAACAAGAGACGGTTAAGTTCTATAGACTTAGTCATGACTAATATAAAGAGGTGTTAACGATGATATATTTTGATAATAGTGCAACAACTGCAATTCATCCTAGTGTTTTAGATGCCTACATGAAGACATCTCAACGTATTATGGGAAATCCTTCAAGTTTACATCATTTAGGAAATCAAGCAAGCCGCTTACTTTCAGAGTCACGGAAACAAATTGCAGAAGGTTTAAGTGTAACGCCAGAAGAGATCTTCTTTACAAGTGGTGGGACAGAAGGCGACAACTGGGTCATCAAAGGAACAGCAATTGAGAAACACGGCTTTGGTAAACATATTATTATTTCAGCAGTTGAACATAGTGCCGTTTCTAAAGCAGCAGCACAACTTGTTGAGTTTGGTTTTGAAATTAGTGTGTTACCTGTTGATAAACGCGGACGTGCTAAAGTTGAAGAATTAGAAAGCTTAATTCGTAAAGATACCATCTTAGTATCTGTAATGGGTGTTAATAATGAGATGGGTGCGATTCAACCTATTAAAGAAATTGGAGAAGTATTAGAAGCTTATCCAACCATTCATTTCCATGTAGATGCTGTGCAGGCGTTAGGTAAAGTTCCAGTTTCTAACTATCTAACACCTCGTGTTGATTTTGCGACATTCTCAGCTCATAAATTCCACGGACCAAAAGGGGTTGGATTTATTTATTGGCGTAAAGGTCGTCGTATTGCACCGTTATTAAATGGTGGTGGACAAGAGGGACAAAAACGTAGCGGGACTGAAAATGTAGCAGGAATCGTAGCGATGGCAAGAGCGGTTAGATTGCAACTAGAAGACCAAGAGTTGAAAAATAAACGCGAAGCCAATATCAAAGAGTACTTAATGGATTCATTAGGAAAATACGATAAAGTAACGTTATTCTCTGAAGATTCTGAAGATTTTGCACCACATATTATTTGTTTTGGCTTAAAAGATATCAAAGGCGAGGTACTTGTACACGCTTTTGAGAAAAAGGATATTATTATTTCGACAACAAGTGCTTGTTCAAGTAAGAGTAAAGTATCTGGTAGTACACTACATGCTATGGGAGTTGCTGATGATAAAGCTATTACAGCAGTTCGAGCAAGTTTAAATGCCGAATCAACAATGGTTGAAGCAGAGCAATTTATGGTTGCTTTCAATCAATTACAAGAACAGTTTTCAAAAATTAATAGTTAGTAAGGACGGAACTGAATGAATTATACAGAGATAATGGTTCGCTATGGCGAGCTATCGACAAAGGGTAAAAATAAAAAGATTTTTATTCGCATATTAGCACAAAATGTAAAAAAAGCATTACGTGCTTATCCAAATGTTAAAGTACACGGTGAACGTGATCGTATGCATTTACTTTTAAATGGTGAAGATAGCCAAGGTGTTATTGAAGCGCTAAAACCAATTTTTGGGATTCAAAACTTTTCTCCCGCAATACGTGTTGAAAAAGATTTGGATACAATCTATGAAACAGCTGTTAAAATGGTCAAGGAAAATTATGAAGACGGTATGAGCTTCAAAGTTAACACAAGACGTGCTGACCATGATTTTGTCTTAGATACAAATGAGTTAAACCGTGAAGTAGGCTATCATGTCATTCAAGCTATTCCAGACATTGCAGTTAAGATGAAACAGCCTGATATTACGATGCGTGTAGAGATTCGTATGGATGGGGCTTACTTATCATGTGAGACAATAAGAGGTGCTGGTGGTTTACCAGTAGGCTCTAGTGGCAAAGGAATGTTAATGTTATCTGGAGGAATCGATTCACCAGTAGCTGGATTCTTAGCCATGAAGCGTGGAGTGGAAATTGAAGCCGTTCATTTCCATAGTCCTCCATACACAAGTCAACAAGCTTTAGATAAAGCCAAAGATTTAACTGTTAAATTAGTGCCATATGTAGGTGGCATTCAGTTTATTGAAGTCCCATTCACTGAAATACAAGAAGAAATTAAGAAACATGTGGATGAAGGGTATCTAATGACAATCACACGTCGATTCATGTTACGTATAACAGATGAAATTATGAAGAAACGTAAAGGTTTAGCTATTTTTAATGGGGAGTCATTAGGACAAGTAGCCTCTCAAACCTTACATAGTATGATTGCGATTAATGACGTGACAACGACGCCGATCATTAGACCAGTTGTTGCTATGGATAAAAATGAAATTATTGAAATTGCTGAAAAAATCGACACGTTTGATTTAGCAATCCAACCGTTTGAAGATTGTTGTACAATTTTTGCGCCACCTAAACCAAAAACAAAGCCACGTTTAGACCGGGCGCTTGCGTTTGAAGAGAAGATGGACGTTGAAGGGCTTGTTGCTAGAGCGGTTGATGGCATCGTCATTTCTGAAATACAATCAGGACAGACTTATTTACAAGGTGAAAAAGACGAGTTTTCTGATTTATTATAGTATAAAAAAGACTAGAAATAACATTTTAGTCTTTTTTTGTTTGGTTAATTCTTCACAAAGTTGTTGTCAATAGGTCTAGACAGTGGTAAACTGAAAGTGTGAATATTTTAACAAGGAGGTGTCAGTATGAGCAAGGTAGAAGAATGTAAGATTCCTAATGCAACAGCCAAGCGTATCCCGTTGTATTATCGTTATTTAAAAATGCTTGAGGAATCAAAAGTAGAGCGTATTAAATCAAAAGAATTTAGCCAACTTATCCAAGTGCCATCTGCCACCATTCGTCGTGATTTTTCTCACTTTGGGGAATTAGGTCGTAGTGGTTATGGCTACGATGTCAGTTATTTAATCCAAGTTTTCAGTCATATATTAAATACCCAAGTTGAAAAGAAAATCGCCTTAGTAGGTGCTGGTAATCTAGGAAAAGCTCTAGTAAAAAATAATTTCCGACGTAATGATAACCTGACGATTGTGGCGGCATTTGATAGTGATCCTGAATTAGTAGGGACAAAAATTAATAACATTGTTATTCAAGACATGAAAGATTTAACAAAAATAGTTGAAAAAGAAGGAATTACAACAGCGATTGCCACTGTTCCAAGTCAACATTCTCAAGCAGCAGTCGATCAAATGGTTGAAGCCGGAATTACAGCTATTCTAAATTTTGCACCAGGGCGTGTAAAAGTACCTGATAATGTTAAGATTCAGTACATTGATTTGACGACAGAGCTTCAAACTCTGATTTATTTTGATGAGAACTTTACATCTAATAAACAGTTTAATTTTGCTAATCAATAGTGATTGGATATAAAATCACAAGCGTCTTCTTGGTAGAGGATGCTTTTTTTTTGTACACTGGGGGTAGAACAAATAGACTAACGGAGGCGTATAGTATGGAAATTACATTAAAAGGCAAACCAGCACAATTAGAAGGAACTCAAGTAACAGTCGGAGAGAAAGCTCCAGAGTTTAAATTAAACAATTTAGAGGATAAGGAAATTTCATTAAGTTCATTGAAAGGACAACCAGTAGTGTTAAGTATCGTTCCAGATATTAATACATCAGTTTGTCACATTCAAACTAAACGTTTCAATCAAGAAGCCGCAAATCTAGAAGGGATTCATTTAATGACAATCTCTTCTAATACTAAAGAGCAACAAGCTAATTGGTGTGCAGCTGAAGGCGTAGGGATGGAAATGTTACACGATCCTGAAAAAGTATTTGGTAAAGCTTATGGTCTTTATATTCCAGAGATGGATTTCTTAGCTCGTACAATTATCGTAATCGATGCTGAAGGTATTGTCAGATATCAAGAAATCGTTCCGGAAGTAGCGGAAGAGCCTAATTACGAAGCAGCTCTTGATTTTGTGAAATCACTATAAGATTAGAATTGACGAATAGAATATTAACGTGTAAACTGTTGATAAGACCCTGATTAAGAGGAGTAACTTCTGGTGAAGTCGTAGAGAGAAAATCCAAGGCTGAAAGATTTTTATTTCTAAAGAAGTGAAGGTAGCTTATAGTCTGAGTAGCTGAACTAATAGTAGGCTATTCCGAGTTGTGACCGTTATTTCACACCAAGATGTAGCAGTATAGTCTGCTATAAATTTAGGTGGTACCGCGTAAATTCGCCCTAAAACACACATGTGTTTTAGGGCTTTTTTTATTGATAAAATACTGTCACCTGACTGTCACTGTTAATCATTATTATTAAAAAAAACTTATATAAAAGAAAGAAGGAATCGATATGACAGAAGAAAAAAATCTGGCAACAAAGTACGAACCGCAAGCTGTTGAAGCGGGACGTTATAAAAAATGGGTAGAAAAAGGGTTATTTAAACCAAGTGAAGACCCTAAAGCAGAACCTTACTCAATCGTTATTCCACCACCAAACGTAACTGGTAAACTACATTTAGGTCACGCTTGGGATACAACCTTACAAGATATTATTATTCGTCATAAACGTATGCAAGGCTACGATACATTATGGATGCCTGGAATGGACCATGCTGGTATTGCGACACAAGCAAAAGTTGAAGCTAAATTAGCAGAAGACGGCATTTCACGTTATGACTTAGGCCGTGAAAAATTCTTAGATAAAACATGGGAATGGAAAGAGGAATATGCAGGACATATCCGTGAGCAATGGGGTAAAGTTGGGATTTCTGTAGACTATGACCGTGAACGTTTTACATTAGACGATGGGTTATCAGATGCAGTTAAAAAAGTATTTGTTAAATTATATGAAAAAGGCTTAATTTACCGTGGTGAGTTTATCATCAACTGGGACCCTAAAGCTAAAACAGCTTTATCAGATATCGAAGTTATTCATAAAGATGTTGAAGGGGCGTTCTACCACATGAGTTATTTAATTGCTGATGGTAGTGGAGATAGCGTTGAAATTGCGACAACTCGTCCTGAAACAATGTTAGGAGATACAGCAGTTGCAGTTCACCCTGATGATGAACGTTACCAACATTTAATTGGTAAAAACGTTATTTTACCTTTATTAAATAAAGAAATTCCAGTTGTTGCTGATGAGTACGTTGAGATGGACTTTGGAACAGGTGTTGTTAAAATTACACCAGCTCACGACCCTAATGACTTTGAGGTTGGTAATCGTCATGACCTTCCTCGTGTTAATGTTATGGATGAAGATGGCTCTATCAATGAGTTAGGTGGCAAATATGCCGGAATGGACCGTTTTGAAGCACGTAAAGCAGTTATTGCTGATTTAGATGCTGAAGGACGTTTAGTTAAAATTGAAAAAATGACACACAGCGTTGGGCACTCAGAACGTAGTGGTGTTGTTGTTGAACCGCGTTTATCAACTCAATGGTTTGTTAAGATGGAGCCACTTGCTAAAAAAGCAATGGACAATCAAGCAACAGACGATAAAGTGGAATTCTTCCCTCCTCGTTTTGAAAATACGTTTATGTCTTGGATGGAAAATGTTCATGACTGGTGTATCTCTCGTCAATTATGGTGGGGACATCGTATTCCAGCTTGGTATCATAAAGAAACAGGCGAAATGTATGTAGGAGAAGAAGCACCAAAAGATCCGGAAAACTGGAACCAAGATGAAGATGTGTTAGATACATGGTTCAGTTCTGCGTTATTCCCATTCTCAGGTATGGGCTGGCCAGATGAAGAAAATCCAGACTACAAACGTTATTTCCCTAATTCAACATTAGTAACAGGGTATGACATTATTTTCTTCTGGGTAAGTCGTATGATTTTCCAAAGTTTAGAATTCACTGAAAAAGCACCATTTGAAAATGTATTAATTCATGGTTTAATCCGTGCTGAAGATGGACGTAAGATGAGTAAATCTCTAGGTAACGGAATTGACCCAATGGATGTTATTGATAAATACGGTGCAGATAGCTTACGTTGGTTCTTATCAACAGGGTCTACACCTGGTCAAGATATGCGTTTCAGCTATGATAAGATGGATGCTGCTTGGAATTTCATTAACAAAATTTGGAATGCGAGTCGTTTTGTATTAATGAATACAGAAGACTTTAGCTATGAAGATATTAACTTAGAAGGTCATAAGACAGTTGCAGACCGTTGGATTTTAACACGCTTAAATGAAACGATTGACCGTGTGAATACGCAATTTGAAAAATATGAATTTGGTGAAGCGGGACGTTACCTATATAACTTTATCTGGGATGATTTCTGTGACTGGTATATTGAAATGAGTAAAGAAGTTCTTTACGGTGAAGATGAAGTCCAAAAACAAATGACACGTAGTATCTTAGTTCACACATTAGATAACATTATGCGTCTAATCCACCCAATTATGCCTTTCGTATCAGAAGCGATTTGGGAAAAAATCCCTCATCAAGGTGACTCAATCGTTGTAGCACCGTACCCAGTTAAAGACGAAAGTATGATTGATACCAAAGCGGCAGATGGGATGGAAGTACTTAAAGAATTAATCCGTTCAGTTCGTAACATCCGTTCTGAGGTAAATACACCAATGTCTAAAACTATTACATTATTAATTAAAACAACAGACAGTTCAGTAGAAGAATTCTTGAAAGAGAATACAAGCTATATTGAGCGTTTCTGTAATCCAGAAGAATTAGAAATTTCACCAAGTATTGAAGCACCAGAGCTTGCGATGAGTGCCGTTATTACAGGAGCTGAAATTTACTTACCACTTGCTGATTTAATTAATATTGATGAAGAAATTGTGCGTCTTGAAAAAGAATTAGACAAATGGACGAAAGAAGTAAAAATGGTTCAAGGAAAACTTTCTAACGAGCGTTTCGTAGCAGGTGCTCCAGAAGCAGTTGTTGCAGCAGAACGTGAAAAAGAAAAAGATTATCTTGAAAAACAAGCCGCTGTTAAAGAACGTATTGCAACTTTAAAAAAATAATAAACTAGGAGGGTTTGAATGACGTATCAAGAAGCATTAGATTGGATTCATGGTCGATTAGCCTTTGGCAATCGACCAGGGTTACAACGTGTCGAAGCGTTGCTTGAAAAGTTGGATAACCCTCAAAATAAAATCAAGACCGTTCATATAGCCGGTACAAATGGTAAGGGCTCGACAGTCACTGATTTAAGATGTTTATTAGAAGAAGAAAATTTAAAGGTGGGGACATATACCTCACCTTTTATTACTTATTTTAATGAACGAATTGCGATAAATAATCGACCTATTCCTAATGACGAGTTAGTCAGATGGGTCTTAAAATTACAACCTCTTGTAGCGGAGTTAGATGCTACCGAGGAGGTTAGTGGGATTACTGAATTTGAAATTGTGACAGCTTTAATGTTTGGTTATTTTGCTGAACAAAAAGTGGATATAGCAATTGTGGAGGTTGGTTTAGGTGGCTTGTTAGATTGTACGAATGTTATCATGCCTCTTGCTTCTGCTATTACGACAATCGGCATGGATCATATGGATATTTTAGGCAATACGATTGAAGAGATTGCTTTTCAAAAAGCAGGGATCATTAAAGTGGAAGTGCCAGTTGTATTAGGTGATTTACCAGAGGAGGCAGTATCGGTTATAACCGGTGAAGCTAATTCTAAAACATCATCAGTATACAAATATGGAGAGTCGTTTAAAAGTAGTGAGCAGCAGTCTGTTGAATGGGTTGGAGAGATGTTTGCCTATCAATCTGATGAATTAAACTTATCAGAAGTGATGGTGTCTTTAATAGGCAAACATCAAGTGGATAACGCTTCAGTTGCAATTAAGCTTTATGAATTATTAGCCCAGCCTCTTGGATACAAATGTAGCGAAGGTACGATTAAATCAGCGTTGTCAAAGGCACATTGGTCAGGACGTATGGAAGTCATACGAAAAGAGCCGCTTATTATTTTAGATGGTGCTCATAATGAGCCGGCAGTGACTCGACTGGTCGAAAGTTTGGCGAGCATGGCTCATGATCGAAAAATTCATGTAATGTTTGCTTCGTTATCAACAAAAGACTGTCAGCCAATGATAGAGTTATTTCAAACCTTGCCTAACGTTGAACTAACAGTGACGACGTTTGATTATCCTAAGGCACGTGCTATTAAGGATTATCCAGCATCTGTATTGTCAGAGGTCAAAAGTGAGAGGAATTGGCAAGAAGGTCTGTTAAAACTAACTAAAGCCTGTCATTCAGAGGATATGGTTGTTGTGACAGGGTCGCTTTATTTTATTTCTCAAGTAAGAGCATTTATTTTAGGAGGAGAATTCTATGAGTAAAAGCTACAAAGGGATTATATTTGATATGGATGGTCTGTTATTTGATACAGAGTCTATCTATTGTGATGTTCATACGGCTTTAGCGCCAGATTACGGTATTAAAGGCTATGATGAGGCATATTACATGAGACATGTTGGAAAGTCTGATGAGGAACTTCATGAGGCGTTTTACACTGATTTTATTTCAGCAGGTAAAGAGGCAATTGATGAATTTATTCAAGTGACTTATGCAGAAACAGAACGTCGTTTTGAAGCGGGATTAGTTGATTTAAAACCAGGCGCACGTGAGTTGCTTGATCAGTTAAAAGAGCAAAATATTCCATGTATTATCGCTTCAAGTAATTTGCGTCGATTTATTGACATTTTAGTAAGAGAAGCTGGAATATCAGATTATTTCATCGATATCGTCTCATCAGAAGATGTTAAGCGTGCGAAGCCAGACCCTGAGATTGTCGAAAAAGCAGTCGCTCGTTTAGGATTAGAGTCATCAGAGTGTTTGATGTTAGAGGATTCAATCAATGGGGTACGTGCTGCATATGGTGCAGGTGTCGATGTGGTTGTCGTTCCTGATTTATTACAGCCTAATCCTGAGATGGTAGAAAAAGCAGAATCAATTGTAACAAGTTTAGTTGACGTTAAAGAAATGCTAACTAAATAAAATTAAAAGACTTTCTTTCACGTATCTAGTAATTAGAGTGTGAAAGGAGGTCTTTTATTGATTATTAAAGAATTATCAAAAGAACTTGTTGATTTTCCACAAAACGAATTACCAAGGGAACGAGCATTGAATGAAGGTGTAAAAGCTTTAGCCACGTATGAACTATTAGCAGTGGTGTTAAGAACAGGTGGCAAAGAAAAGAATGTTATTGAATTAGCTATTCAGATTATGCAAAATTTTCCGACATTGTATGATTTAAAAAAAGCAACGGTTGAAGAATTACTCGAGATAAAGGGGATCGGGAAAGTCAAAGCGATTGAAATAAAATGCGTATTAGAATTAGGAGAACGACTAGCTGAATCTAAAATAGAAAAAACAGGGAAGGTGTCATCAAGTGAAGGGATTGGAAAAAAACTAATCCATGAAATGAAAGATTTACATCAAGAGAAGTTAGTTGCCTTATACCTAAATACAAATAATGAAATAATCAAACAGGAAACAGTTTTTATAGGGAGTTTAAATCAATCAGTGGCTCATCCTAGGGAAATATACCGATTGGCTGTAAGGTATTCAGCGGCTCATTTGATTCTGGCGCATAATCATCCATCGGGAAATTTAACACCTTCAGAAAATGATAAAGCATTTACCAAACGTGTAAAAGAATCAGGGGATATTATTGGGATTCCATTATTAGACCACTTGATTATTGGGAACGATTCATACTATAGCTTTAGAGAAATGGGAGAGTTTTAATAGATATCACATTTCTCTATAATCGTTTTCCTTGCTTAATACTATAATTTGGCGTACTATATAAGTGTAATCTCTAGGAAGTAAACGTGAAAGTTTTAACTCTCTCGTGCTTTACTGAGTAGACTACATCATTATATAGTGCATATATGCACGAGGAGGAATGTAACATGGAAAAAGGGTCAGTTAAATGGTTTAACGCAGAAAAAGGGTTCGGTTTTATCGAACGCGAAAACGAAGGCGGAGACGTATTCGTACATTTTTCAGCAATTCAAGATGAAGGTTTCAAAACATTAGAAGAAGGTCAAGCTGTGACTTTCGATATCGAAACTTCAGATCGTGGACCTCAAGCAACAAACGTTGTTAAAGCGTAAGCGATTTATATAGAAAAGCTCCCCAGAGATAACTCTTTGGGGAGCTTTTTAGTGGTAAGAATGATTATTTAATGCTATTCTCTAAATCGGAAAGTAAATCTTCGATGTCTTCAATTCCGCATGATAAACGAATTAAAGTAGGGGTAACACCCATATTTAGGCGCTCTTCTTCAGGCATGCAGGCGTGGGACATTAGCCAAGGATAAGACAAGATAGATTCTACTCCCCCTAAGCTTACAGCTACAATTGGAACACGACATTGTTCAAAAAGGTGGGCAACTTGTTCTTCAGTTTCTAATTCGAATGATAACACTGCGCCGCCGTCACTAGCTTGTTTGACATGAACATCATGATCTTTATGAGTGCTTAAACCAGGATAGTAAACATTTTTTACTTGCGGTTTAGTTAGTAAGTGTTCGGCAATTTGTTGCGCATTGGCAATTGACTTTTCCATGCGAAGTCCCATTGTTTTAACACCACGTAACATTAACCAAGCATCTTCAGCACCTAAAGTACCACCCAACGCTTTTTGATGCATTTTTAATTGTGTATGTAAGTCTTCATTATTGGTAACCACAAGTCCAGCCACAACATCACTATGACCGTTTATAAATTTGGTAGCACTGTGAATTACGATATCAATACCCAATTCTAAAGGATGTTGAGATAAAGGGGTCATAAAGGTATTGTCTGATGCTGTTAAAATATTATGTTTTTTGGCAATAGTAGCCACTTCTTTTAAGTCTGTAATAGTAAGAAGTGGATTTGAAGGTGACTCTAAATAGAACATTTTAGTGTTAGGTTGGATAGCTTCTTCCCATTCTTGTACATTTGATTCATCAACAAATGTACATTCAACACCAAAACGAACTAAGAAGTCATTTACAGTTTGGAAAGTACCACCATATATATTTTTCCCAAGAACTAAATGGTCACCGTTAGATAGCATAAATAGAACGGAGTTGATAGCTGCCATCCCTGATGAAAAAGCTAGACCGTATTCTGCATTTTCGAGTGCGGCAATACATTTTTCAGCAGCATCAACTGTTGGATTGGCAAAGCGACTGTAGCTATAGCCAGTGTGATTAAATACATCTTTTTGATGGAATGTTGACGTTTGGTATTTTGGAATTGAAGAAGCGCCAGTTTCTGGATCAATGACTGGATAACCGTGTAAAAGTTTTGTGTTGATTTTCATAATAAAACACCCTCCATTTTTTTATAGTGACCACTAGATATAAAAAATTATCATAGAAATAAATCCCTTTCACCACAAAAATACCATTTTATGAAAACGTTTGTCAATAGTTTTTGATAAAAAATTATCAAAGATAAACTAAAAAACCAATGAGAAAACTAACTATTAAATTTAGAAATAACACATTATAGGAAAATGCTTACATGCTTGTCTTGTCTTGTGTATAAAGTTTTTATAGATGATTGACAAGCTTTTTTTTGTGTGTTAAATTTTGAGTGTGAAAAAATTATCTAGATGATAAAAAAATATCTTTTGGATAAAAAATGATTATTACGGACGTAATAATAACACTAAAATTAGGAGGAAATTAAAATGGGAAAAATTCCAGCAGCAATCGGACCGTATTCAGTATATAGAGAGGTAGGGGACTTAGTCTTTGTATCTGGTCAATTACCAGTAGATGGTATGACAGGTGAGTTTCCATCAGATAAGTTTGAAGATCAAATTAAACAAGTAATGGAAAATATGGCTCTTATCTTAAATGAAGTGGGAGCATCATTTGATCAAGTGGTTAAAACAACTTGTTTCTTAAAAGATTTAAATGATTTCGCAGTGTTTAATGAAGTATATGGTAGTTATTTTGGAACTGAATTCCCAGCGCGTTCAGCTTTCCAAGTAGCTAAATTACCAAAAGATGCACTAGTTGAAATTGAATTTATCATTGATAAAAAAGCATAATAATTAATAAATTTATTATTCAGAGGAGATCGACTAATGGAAATCGTTATTATTGGAGGAATTGCAGCAGGGATGAGTACTGCTGCAAAAGCTGCCCGTACAAACAAAGAGGCAACTGTAACAGTTATTGAGAAAGAAAAATATGTTTCGTTTGGAGCGTGTGGTTTACCTTACTATTTAGGAAACCAGTTTGAAGACCAAAATGAAATGTTTGCTCGTACGCCGGAACAAATGGAAGCATCAGGCGTTAACTTAATGTTAGAGCATCAAGTAACAGCGATTGACTTTAAAACAAAAACAATCACAATGACAGATTTAAAAACAGGTGAAGAAAAGACTAAAACTTATGACCGTTTAATGATTGCCACAGGAGCGCAACCTATTGTCCCGCCTTTAGCAGGAATGGATAGTGAAAATGTGTATACGATAACTAAGATTGATCAAGTGAATCGCTTGAAAGAAAACTTAGCTAAGTATAATAAGATTGTTGTCATTGGTGGCGGATTTATAGGGGTTGAAGTAGCGGATCAATTAGCGATTCAAGGAAAAGAAATGCGCTTAATTGAAGCAGGTTCAGCAATTATGAGTGGCCCATTCGATCCGGAATTCTCTGAGAAATTAAAAGGTGCTGTTGAAGAAGAAGGCGTAGCCATTCATTTAGATGAATTAGCTCAAGAGCTTATTACAACAGATGGTAAAGTGACGGCTGTTAAGACCCATAAAGGGGATTACGAAGCGGATGCTGTTATCGTAGCGATTGGTTTCAGACCTAATACAGCGTTCTTAAAAGGACAATTAGAGATGCTAGGGAATGGTGCAATCATTATCGATAAATATGGTCGTACATCTGAAAAAGATGTCTTCTCTGCGGGAGATTGTGCATCAGTTCCGCATCGTCTTTTAGGAGACTCTTATATCCCACTTGCGACAACTGCGAATAAATTAGGTCGTATTGTTGGAACAAATATTGCTGTTTCAGAAGATAAAATGGAAGAGTATGTCGGAGCTTTAGGTAGTAGTGCGATTAAAGCTGGTGCTTATGAAGCAGCTAGTACAGGACTTACTGAAAAGCAAGCGAAAGCTAAAGGTTTAAACTATAAAACAACATGTATCGAAACAAATAATCACTCTAACTACTATACAGTGCAAGAGAAAATTATGATTAAGTTAGTTTATGATGCTGAAACACTTGTTTTATATGGAGCTCAATTATTCGGTAAAAATGAAACTGTTTTACGTGCGACAGGTTTAACAGCAGCGATTCATGCTGGTTTAACAACTAAAGAATTAGGATTTGTCGATTTTGCTTACGCACCACCATTTGCTTCTACTTGGGAAGCGATTAATGTTGCGGCCAATACAGCTAAATAAAGGGAGATGAAGACATATGATAGATGCACCGTTTTTTACTCAGTTTTTGAAGGTTAGTAATTTTTATACAATCGGAGCAATTGCGCTTTTGATTGTAGCAATTCTGTTTTTAAAAGCATTAAAAGGAAAACGTGTTAACTTTTCAAAACGTATGATTATTGCGTTGGTTGTTGGGTTAGCAATGGGTGTGGTAGTTGATTTAATTGGAAGTAAGAGTGCTGTTTATACAGACTACGCTCAATTAGAAATTTCTACATGGTACGGATTAATCGGAACAGGATTCTTGAAATTAGTGCAATTATTAGCTGTTCCAGTCGTATTTTTATCTATTATTAAAGTAGTAATTGATGTAAAAGGGGATCGTTTAAAAACCTTAACAGGTAAAACATTTACAGCTTTACTTGGTACAACAGCGATTGCTGCCGCTATCGGAATTTTAGTTGTAAAACTTTATGGTCTTAATGGTGCAGATTTTGCTGGAGATTTAACAGAAGCTAAAGTTGAATCAATGAGCAACATAGCGTCTCAAAGTTTCCCAGAATTCTTCTTGAATTTAATTCCAAGTAACATTATTAATGTTATGGGAGATAACGGTAGTATCGTATCAGTAGTTATTGTTGCAGCGTTATTTGCAAGTGCGATTCGTTTCTTACAAGTGAAGAAACCAGATCAAGTCGCTCCATTTGTAACACTGTTAGATTCATTAAAAGTAACAGTTAACTCAGTATTAACAAACGTTATTAAATTAATGCCGTATGGTGTTGTTGCGTTAGTAAGTAATACTATTATTTCAAAAGGAATTCAATCTATTCTTGGAATGTTAGGGTTCATCGCAGCGCTTTATACAGGTGTTATCATAATGATGTTAATTTATGTAGTGATGCTTGTATTAATGGGTGTTAGCCCAGTAACGTTCTACAAAAAAGCTTTCACAACGTTATTATTTGCTTTCTCTTCACGTTCAAGTGTGGGAACGTTACCGTATACACTTAAAACATTAGAAGATGATATGGGTGTTTCTCAAGAAACATCAAACTTCGTTGGAACATTAGGAACAGCAGTTGGAATGAATGGTTGTGCCGGTGTATTCCCAGCGATGTTAGGAACATTAATTGCGTCAGCTGCAGGTGCTGAAATGAACTTCTCGTTCTACGTTTTAGTAGTAGTTGTTGTAACAGTAGGTTCTATCGGAATTGCCGGTGTACCAGGAACAGCGACAGTAGCGGCGACAGTAACGTTAAATGGTTTAGGATATGGTCAACATATCTCAAGTATTGGTGCTATCTTCGGGATTGACCCAATTGTTGATATGGGACGTACGATGCTAAACGTTGCAGGTTCAATGGTATCAGCTATTATGGTTGATAAGTGGGAAGGTACTTTTGACAAAGAGGCATTCAATAGACCTGTAGAAGCTAAAGAAGAATAAAAAAATGGCCATGACACGTGTCATGGCTTTTTTATTTGCATTCTACTATTTTGATGTAGCGGTAAACACTAGGTTCTGAGATATTTAAAATTTCAGCAACTCGAGCAACGGCTCCTTTAATTTGGAAAATCCCTTTGTCGTTTAAGTTACTAATGATTTCAAGCTTCAATTCCTTGCTTAATAAGATTTTCTGATCGAGTAAGTCAGGCGAAATAACGCTATGGACAATGCCTTCGATTGAATCTTCTAACACTTCAATGGAATCATGAGAAGGTTGAATGTGAGGTGTATCAAAGACAGTATCACAAGGTGATGTCAATCCTGCTAAGCTTAAAATATCTCGTGATAATTCCTCGTATAGACTAGTATCTTGGTTAATACAAAGCATTCCTTCAAGACTCCCATCTTTTCCTCGTATGAAAAAAGTAGAGCCTTTTAAATTTTTTCCATTTACGGTTTGTGATTTATAATCTACTACGTAATCTTCACTAAGATGTTTTTTTGATTTAATTAATTCGAGTGCGAAACCGGTGATAGGCGAATTGATAGTCCTACCACTAATGTGATTGTTTTCAATTGCTGCGATATGGTAGTTGTCAGTATCTAAAACATGTAAGATGATTTCGAAGTTACGACCCAATGTTTTTCCTAAAAAGGTGGTAAGTGAACAATAAAATGCTAAGTTTTCTTTATTCATATGCGCGCTCCTAATAAGTTATTATCATGTTAAGAATACCATATACTGTTCTTTTTTTCATTTTAAATCAAAAGAAAAAGCCTGATTATAATTAAATAATCAAGCTTTGTTTAAATTAACGAGCGCGACTTTTGCGCATTGCTTTGCGACGGTTTTCGATAACTTCGTTTTCTTTTTCTTCCATTGGATCGATTACTGTTTTTTTAACGCCATACATAAGGCCTGCAATTGTAGCAACTGTTAAAGTAGTCCCTGCAACAACACCTGATACGAATTTTTTCATATGTGTTCACCTGCACTTTCGGATTAATATACATTTATTATCTAATAAATGGACAAAAAAAGCTAGTAAAAAGAAATAACAGCCAAACTATAACTTTTTACTAGAAAGTGATAGAATAGTAGGGAATTGGAGGGATTGATATGACTAAAATAATAGCCCATCGAGGAAGCAAAGGGACTCATCCGGAAAACACATTAGCAGCTTTTAAAGAGGCGATGCTTGTAGGAGCCGATGGTATTGAGTTAGACGTTCAATGCACAAAAGATAATAAGTTAGTTGTTATCCATGATAACACTGTAAATAGAACAACCAATGGAAAAGGTGAAATAACAGATTTTACTCTAAAACAATTGAAAAAATTAGATGCGGGCAGTTGGTTTGATCCGAAATTTAAAGGTGAAAAAATTCCAACGCTAGAAGAAGTGTTAGTGTGTTTGCAAGAAGCGAGTTATACAGGTGTTTTGAATATTGAAATTAAGACAGATGAGAAAGAATATCCAGGAATTGAAGAAGCGGTTATGAATGTGATGAACTCACAGGACTGGACGTTTAGTTATTGGTATTCAAGTTTTAATTTCCAATCATTAGAACGTATTCAAGAATTTGATAAAGAAACACCTAAAGCGTATATCATGTCGACAGAAAAGGATAAAATTAGTTTATCTAATCATGTTGATTACATTGAAGCTATTCACCCTAGAATAACATTTGTAACGGCAAGAGAAGAAACGAACTCTTATACCCCTAAGAAAGTTCGACCATGGACTGTGAATAAAGTAGAGCAAATGATTGGTGCTTTTGAACGAGGATTGGATGGTATTCATACTGATTTTCCACGTAAGGCACTTGCTGTTCAAGCGATTTTTGAAGCGTTAAATGAAGAGGAGTAACAGAATGAAAGAAAAAGTATTAGTTATTGTAGGACCGACAGCTGTTGGGAAAACTGCATTAGGTGTTTCTCTTGCTAAAAAATATAATGGCGAGGTCATCAGCGGTGATTCACTTCAAGTCTATCGTGGTCTTGATGTGGGAACGGCGAAAGCAACAGAAGAAGAGATGGACGGTATTCCCCATCATTTAATTGATGTTTGCGAGTTAGGAGATACCTTTTCTGCGTCTGATTTTCAAGAACAAGGTCGTGCTTTAATTCAAGATATCACATCACGTGGAAAGTTACCGATTATTGTAGGTGGAACGGGGTTATACGTCCAAGCGTTATTGTTCGATTTTCAATTAGGTGGCGAAGAGAAAGTACAAGAAAATAGTGTGCTGCGTGATGAATTGCAAGCTTACGCTGATACAGAAGGACCAGATAAGCTATGGAAGCGACTTGAGAGTCAAGATAAACGAGCGGCTGGACAAATACATCCTAATAACGTGAAGCGTGTTATACGAGCAATAGAGGTCATTGAAACGACAGGGAAAAGTATTACGGAGCAAAAACAAGTGGATTATAAAGACTTGTCAAATGCGTTATATGATGTGAAATTTATAGCGCTGGGAACAGACCGTGAGCGATTATACGAACGTATTAATCGTCGAGTGGATTTAATGGTACCAAAAGGAATTGAAACGGAAGCAAAAATGATCTTTGATTTTGGAGAATGTCAGGCGGCACAAGGGATTGGATATAAAGAATTCTTCCCCTATTTTGAAGGTCGTGCGACAAAAGAAGAGACCATAGAACTTGTAAAACAACAGTCAAGACGATATGCTAAGCGTCAAATGACATGGTTTAGAAATAGAACATCAGCACAGTGGTGGGATATTTTAAGTGAACCAGATGCTGTCGAACAATTAGAAAAATCAGTAGCAGAGTGGTTATAGGAGGTGTCTCATGGAAGAGAAACGTGAAAAAGTCATCATAGTTGGTGTCGAAACCGCTGATAATTATAGATATTTTAGTGAATCAATGGAAGAGTTAAAAAACTTAACAGAGACGGCTCAAGGCGAGGTTGTTTTTGAAATTGTTCAAAAGCGTCCGAATGTTGACCGTCAAACCGTTATTGGTAAAGGTAAAGTAGAGGAATTAGTGAGGTTTGTGGATGCTTATGAGGCAGACCTTGTTATCTTTAACCAAGAATTAACGCCGCGTCAAAGTCAATTAATCAGCGATGCTGTTCAGGTGAAAGTCATTGACCGTGTTCAACTGATTTTGGATATCTTCGCCATGCGAGCTCAATCAAAAGCAGGGAAACTGCAGGTTGAATTAGCGCAGCTGAATTATTTGTTACCTCGATTAGTCGGACAAGGTGCCGCGTTATCTAGATTGGGTGGAGGAATTGGAACACGTGGTCCAGGTGAAACGAAGTTGGAAACAGACCGTCGTCATATTCGTAATAAAATTACAAATATCAAGAGAGAGCTAAAAGAAGTAACTGCTAGCCGAGAGCGTAATCGTCAACAACGTAAGGCATCTCAAATTTTCCAAATAGGATTAGTAGGCTATACGAATGCTGGGAAATCAACGTTGTTAAATATGTTAACGAATGCCGAAGCGTATTCGCAAGATCAATTATTTGCAACACTGGACCCTTTAACAAAACAATGGCAATTAGCGGAAGGGTTCCAAGTGACACTAACTGATACGGTAGGGTTTATTCAAGATTTACCGACACAATTAGTTGAAGCTTTCCAGTCAACATTAGAAGAAAGCCGTAATATGGACTTACTACTTCATGTGGTTGATGCTAGTTCTCCTGATAGAGACTTGCAGGAACAGACGGTACTGGAATTACTTGGGGATTTAGAAATGAAAAAAATTCCTGTTTTAACTGTCTATAATAAAATGGATAAAGTAACGCCTGAAGCTTTTGCGCCCACCCTGTTCCCGAATGTTCAAGTGTCTGCCAAATGTCCTGAGGACCGTACCGAATTAGAAGGAGCGATTCGTCGTCAGTTGATGGAGATGTTTGAACCGTATGATTTGGAGTTGGCGCCTAGTGAAGGCTATTTATTAAATAAATTAACAACAGATACGCTTGTGATTTCCCAAGACTTTTGTGATGAAACCGAGCAGTATTTAGTTAAAGGGTTTGCCCCTGAAACATCCCGTTGGGTTAAAACGGAGGAGGAAGAAGAATGGTAAATTGGATGAGCTCTTTTTCAGAAGAGTTGCAAGATAAAATAAAAAAAGTAGACGAGTTGATTATGCCAGCTCGTTTAAAAGTTCAAGATGTAGCTCTTTATAATCAAGGGAAAGTATTAGAAGCTTTTCGTAAAAATCATGTAGCGGAAAGTCATTTTGCTTTAGGTAGTGGCTATGGTAATGACGATATGGGACGTGATGCTTTAGAAGCGATTTATGCAGATGTCTTCAAAACAGAGGATGCTATCGTAAGGCCGCAAATTGTGTCAGGGACACATGCTATTGCGACGGCTTTATTTGGAATTTTACGTCCTGGAGATGACTTGCTTTATATTACAGGAACGCCATATGATACGTTGCTAGAAGTTATCGGTGTCAATGGTAATGGTATTGGGTCATTTAAAGAATACAATATCGGCTATGATGAGGTCGCTCTTAAAGAAGATGGTTCGGTTGATTTTGAAGGAATCAAAGCGAAAATGACACCTGCAACTAAAATGGTTGCCATTCAGCGCTCACGTGGTTACGCAGAACGCCCTTCGTTTACTGTGGCACAGATCGCAGAGATGACAGCTTTCATAAAAGAAAATTACCCTGATGTGGTTATTTTTGCGGATAATTGCTACGGTGAATTTTCTGAAGTTAGTGAACCAACAGAAGTCGGAGTGGATTTAATTGCGGGGTCATTAATCAAAAATCCAGGTGGTGGTATCGCTAAAACTGGTGGGTACATTGCAGGGAAGAAAGAATTAATTGAGAAATGTGCTTACCGCTTAACAACACCAGGGGTTGGTAAAGAAGGTGGGGCTATGATTCATAGTACTCACGAGATGATGCAAGGTTTTTTCCTAGCACCACACGTGGTTAGTCAGGCGATTCAAGGGGCGATTTACACGTCTGCTTTGTTAGCTGAATATGGCGTGAAGTCAACGCCAAAGTGGGATGATCCTCGTACCGACTTGATTCAAATGGTTGAGCTGGGAAATCAAGAAGCGATGGTTAAATTTTGCCAAGCGATTCAAAAATTTTCACCAGTGGATGCCTATGTTGCACCAGTACCGTCATATATGCCAGGATATGAAGATGATGTGATTATGGCAGCTGGAACTTTTGTCCAAGGGGCAAGTTTAGAATTGACAGCAGATGGTCCGATTCGAGCGCCATTTAATCTATATGTTCAAGGTGGTCTAACCTATGAGCATGTGAAAGTAGCAGTGAGTCATGCTGTAAATGATGTTTATTCTCAAAAATAAAAAGACTAAACCCTTGATTAATCAAGGGTTTTTATTTATGATTAAAAAAAATACGTCTTATGTTAGGAAAGCTGACATGGATTATTGACACTCTTTTTTTGAATTGGTATATTAAAAAAGTCGAAACGAGGTAAGCTGGAATGAGCGAAAAAGAACTCAGGAAATCAATGGCTGTTTTTCCGATTGGTACTGTAATGAAGCTGACAGATTTATCTGCCAGACAAATTCGTTATTACGAAACTAAAGAATTAGTCCATCCGGAACGTACGGAAGGTAATCAACGAATGTATTCCCTAAATGATGTCGATCGATTTTTAGAAATAAAAGATTGGCTACAAGCGGGATACTCCATGGTTGAAATTCAAGGGATGTACAAGGAAGAAGAAACAGAAGAGGTTATTCATTGGGAGAAAAATAAGTTATCTGACCATGATGTTAGACGATTATTTTATGATGAGTTGTTATCTGAGAGTCGCTTAGGTCAAGGCAATCCGTTTCAACGGTAATGAGTATTACCACCCAAAATAAGAGAGGTCGCGAAAAAATGGAAGACAAGTCAAAAAGAGTAGCAGAAATCAAAGAGATAGCTAAAAATGAAAATGTGAGATTTTTACGTTTGATGTTTACAGATGTTATGGGAACAATCAAAAATGTAGAAGTTCCAGTTAGTCAGTTAGACAAAGTACTTAGCAACAAAATGATGTTTGATGGCTCATCAATTGAAGGATTTGTCCGCATTGAAGAAAGCGACATGTATTTATATCCAGATTTAAATACGTGGTTAATCTTCCCGTGGGAAAATGGAGAAGGGAAAGTAGCTCGCTTGATTTGTGATATCTACACACCAGCTGGTGAACCGTTTCCAGGAGATCCTCGTGGGAATTTAAAACGAATTGTAGGGAAAATGAAAGAGTTAGGATTTAGCTCATTTAATTTAGGGCCAGAACCAGAATTCTTCTTATTCAAACTAGATGAGATGGGAAAACCGACTTTAGAATTAAACGATAGCGGTGGCTATTTTGATTTCTCACCACAAGATTTAGGAGAAGATTGCCGTCGTGATATCGTATTAGAATTAGAAAAATTAGGCTTTGAAATTGAAGCCTCACATCATGAGTGTGCGCCTGGGCAACATGAAATTGATTTCAAATATGCAGATGTTATTGAAGCGTGTGATAATATTCAAACTTTTAAATTAGTGGTTAAAACGATTGCTCGTCGTCATGGTTTACATGCAACCTTTATGCCGAAACCGTTACACGGGATTGCAGGTTCAGGAATGCACTGTAATATGTCATTATTTAATGAATCAGGAAATGCCTTTTATGATGAGAATGGAGAACGTGAGTTAAGCCAAGATGCTTATTATTTCTTAGGAGGATTGTTAGAGCATGCCAGAGCGTATACGGCTATCTGTAATCCGACTGTCAATTCGTACAAACGACTAGTACCAGGATTTGAAGCGCCAGTTTATGTGGCGTGGAGTGGTCAAAATCGTTCGCCATTAGTCCGTGTTCCGGCATCAAGAGGCTTATCGACTCGTTTGGAATTACGTTCGGTAGACCCAGCAGCTAATCCTTATCTTGCTATGGCTGTGTTGTTAGAGGCTGGTCTAGATGGGATCCGTAATAAAATAGTACCCCCAGCAGAAGTGAACCGTAATATTTATGTGATGAATGAAGCGGAAAGAGAAGCAGCTCAAATTACAGATTTACCTTCAACATTACACAACGCAATTAAAGCGATGCGTCAAGATGAAGTAGTTAAGAGTGCTTTAGGTGAACATATTCATGCTAACTTTGTTGAAGCGAAACGTTTAGAATGGCATGCGTTCCGTCAACAAGTATCAGATTGGGAAAGAGAACAATATTTAGAATTTTATTAAAATAGAAAAGGAACCTGTTATTTACTTAAAATAACAGGTTCCTTTTTATTTTATGGTAAGAGTTGAATTGACCACGTTACAGTTGATTCGTAATTCCCAGCACTAGGGAAGTGTGTATTTTTATCAACGGCTAATGAAATGTTTTTTTCTTCGTAAAGATGTTCTTTTTGTAATTCAGGATCGATTGCTTCAGGTCCTAATACAAGATAACCATCCTCGGTTAAGTTATCTGGAGTAAAGGGTGATAACCAATGCTGGCCGCGAGCCGCTTCTCCTCTGTAGTCAGCAACAAGAGTTTCGTTGCTTTCTTCAATTGTCAGGTTAGATGTTAACCAATATGAGTCGGGTGAACCTGCTTCGTTTGAGCGGAAATCACAAAAGAAGTCCATGCGATCGTTAAAATTACCCATGAAAAGGTGAATGCCCTCAATCGCTGCTCCGTTTTCCGTGTTAACGAAAGGGGTACGTTTGACAGAGACTTTAAAGTCTGGATTCCCAAGTTTACTATTATCTATTCTAACAATAGCGTCTTTTGGTGGTCCAGGGAATGGTTCTGGGTCAACGGGTGGAAACTCGTAAGGATTTGTTGAATTACCTTGATTGAATGATGTTGCTTCTGTTGGATAAGCAACCGTTGTTTGTTTAATTGTTGGATGATAGTAAGTAGTGTCATTCGTTGATGGTTCAAGTTCAGGGAAAGTTGAAACCATTTTTGTTGAAGGCATTAGTTTAAGAGTGCCCTCTTTAACTGTTACTGAAAATTTTTGCTCTTTTTTATTACTTTCAGCATGTACGTTAGATGTTGTTGCAAGCAAAGAAAATGAACTTAGACCGATTAGCGTATAAAGTTGTAACTTATTTTTCATAATAAACTCCTTTAGATTTTTTCAAAAAATATTTTTTGTTAAGTAAATCATATCAAAATGAAAAGGTGTTATTTTTTTTAAAACTTTCTTAAATTACAAATTAGACAAAAATTAGAAAACCTTTTCAATTCAGTGTTGATTATTTTAGTTATATTTAGTAAACTTTTACTAAAGAGTGAAACTATCAAGAAAGTTGGGATAATATGTCAATCGTAAATGAGTTTAATGAGGTTTTTGGCACGCGAGAAAATAGCGTGAGTTTTTTATCACCAGGGCGTATCAATTTGATTGGAGAACATACTGATTACAATGACGGTTATGTTTTTCCTAGTGCTATTTCAAGTGGAACTTATGGTGTTGTGTCGTTGAGAGAAGATTCTCTTATTCGTGTCTATTCAGCTAACTTTTCAGAAGATGGGATTATTGAGTTGGATTTAAATGATTTAAAACGTCATGACTTACAGTGGCCTAATTATATTATTGGGATGGTAACATTCTTAAAAGAAGAAGGGTACCAAATTGATAAAGGATGGGATTTTTATATTAAAGGGACCATTCCAAATGGCGCAGGCTTATCATCTTCCGCTTCTTTAGAAATTTTGGTCGCAACGGTAGTAAAAGAATTATTTGGCTTAGATGTATCAGATTTAGAGTTAATTCGCTTAGGTAAAAAAGTAGAAAACGAATTTATCGGAGTCAATTCAGGGATTATGGACCAATTTGGTATTGTGAAAGGTCGTAAAAATAAAGCGGTATTATTAAATTGTCAAACGCTTGAGTTTGAGCACGTAACAGTAGATTTGAAAGAACATCAGATCGTGATTATGAATACGAATAAAAAACGTCAACTATCAGATTCAGATTATAATAGCCGTCAAAAAGAGAGTGCAGAAGCTTTTGAGATTTTAAAACGTGAACGTGGTATTTCAAGTATGTCAGAAGTGACTTTGGAAATGTTATTAACGTTAGAGGATACATTGGGAGAAGTGTTATTTAAACGTGTCCGTCATATTGTGACAGAGAGTGCCAGAACGTTATTAAGTTATCAAGCTTTAAATAAAGGTGACTTAGATGGATTTGGTGAATTATTAAATCAATCACATCGTTCCTTAAGAGACGATTATGAAGTGTCTTGTTTAGAGTTAGATACATTAGTTGAAACAGCGTGGGAACAACCAGGAGTGCTAGGTGCCAGAATGATGGGTGCCGGTTTTGGTGGGTGTAGCATGGCTATCGTAAGTGAAAAAGAAGTTCCTGCCTTCATTGAGGCAGTGGGAGCGAAGTATAAAGAAGTGATCGGTTATGAGGCGGATTTCTATATTGAGACAATTGGGGATGGTCCGCGAGTTTTAGATTAAAAAAAGTAAGAGTGGAGAAGGGGTGTATAAGTTATGCAAACAGTGATTGACCAATTTGTATCAGCGCTAATAGCGTATGGTGATTTTGAAGAAATAGACAGAGTTTATTTAACAAATAAAGTCCTGGGAATTTTGGGACGTGATGATTATCCGGAGTCGCAAGAAATTAATAAAAAAGTCTCGCCATGGTCAGGAGAGTTATCAGAATTTTTAGTAATACTAGACAGATTAGCTGAAGATGCCGTATCACGCGGTCTTATATCAGACACTCAGAATATGAAAGACCGCCTAACGGGTCAATTAGTCGACATTATGACATTAAGTCCGTCTGCTATTAATAAAAAGTTTTGGTCTTTCTATGAAGAATCACCGAGAAAAGCGACGGATTTCTTTTATAATTGGAGCAAACTTACAAATTACATTAAGACTAGAGAAGTTGCTAAGAGCCCTAATTTTTTGTATCACTCTAGTTATGGTCCACTTGAAATAACTATTAATTTATCTAAACCAGAGAAAACAACTGCAGAAATTATTGCTGAAAAAGCAGCGCCTAAAGTAAATTATCCAAGTAACTTTCTGTGTGTTGAAAATGAGGGGTATTTAGGGCGTGAGAATTATCCTGCCCGCTCACAACATCGTTTAATTCGTTTTCCTCTAGGGGATCAAGAGTGGGCGTTACAATATTCACCTTACGCGTATTATAACGAACATTGTATATTTTTAAATACAAGTATTGTGCCGATGAGTGTATCTAAAGACTCCTTCAAACGACTTGTTGATATTGTATCAGTGTTTCCAGATTATTTTGTGGGGTCTAATGCTGATTTACCAATTGTTGGAGGCTCTATTTTATCTCATGACCATTATCAGGCAGGGCGCCATACTTTTGCGATGGAAAAAGCGCCTCTACGTGAAACATTTGAATGGTCTGAGTTTCCTGATGTTGAAGCAGGGATTGTCGAGTGGCCAATGTCAGTTATTCGCCTAGTTTCTAAAGATAAAAATCAAGTTGTAGAAGCAGCGGATAAGGTCTTTCAGTCTTGGAAAGAGTATTCAGATGAGAGTGTTGATATCAAGGCTTACACAGAGGGTACTCGCCATCATACGGTGACGCCGATTGCGCGTAAAGTAGACGGTAAGTATTGTCTAGATATTGTCTTGAGAGATAATCATACATCTGAAGAACATCCAGAAGGCATTTTTCATCCACATCGTGAATGGCACCATATTAAGCAAGAGAATATTGGGTTGATTGAAGTGATGGGACTTGCTGTCTTACCAGCTCGATTGGATAAAGAGTTAGCTGAGGTAGAACGTTACTTGTTAGAGCAATCTCATGAAATGGCAGACTATCATAGTGAGTGGGCTGAGAAAATTAAAGCAAGTCATCAGATAACGCTTGAGAATTGTCATGAAATCGTTCAAAATGAAGTAGGAAAAGTCTTTTTAGAAGTGTTAAAAGACGCAGGTGTCTATAAAGATACCGAAGAGGGGCGAGAAGCATTTAGACGTTTTGTGGCCCAATTATAAGGGAGAGTATCACGATGGCAACGATTAAAGATATAGCAGGACAAGCAGGAGTATCGGTAGCAACGGTTTCACGCGTCCTTAATTACGACAGTAGTATTTCAGTAGCAGATGAAACAAGACGTAAGATATTCGAAGCGGCTGAGAATTTAAATTATACAAAGCATATGAAAAATACTAAAGGGAAGGGGCGTCCTAAAAAAATTGCTCTCGTTCATTGGTATTCAGAGTCAAAAGAACTTGAAGATTTGTACTATCTATCCATCCGCATGGGGGTTGAAAAATACGTCCAAGATAAAAAAATTGAACTCGTACGTGTATTTGAAGGTCAAGACTTGCCTCAAGATTTAGAAGTGGATGGCATTGTTGCGATTGGTAAATTTAGCGAATCTCAGCGACAAGCTTTGGCTGATGTTAGTCGAAATCTCGTTTTTGTTGATTCTGACCAGACACGAGAAGGTTACGACTCGGTTGTTGTTGATTTCGTTCAAGGCGTTCATGAGGTGTTAAATTATTTTATTGAAAAGGGCATAACTGAAATCGGAATGATTTCAGGTCAAGAATCGGTTAAAGGGTCAGAACACTACCTTACTGATTTGAGAACAGAAACATTTACAACCTATATGCGTCAGCGTGATTTGTATCGTCCGGAATGGGTATATACGTCGGAGTTTAGTGTAGACGCAGGTTACGATTTGATGACACGTTTAATTAAAGAGAATGTCACGTTACCTAAAGCTTTATTTGTAGCAAATGATGCGATTGCTATTGGGTGTTTACGAGCGTTACAGGAAAATAAAATTGAGGTGCCAAAGGAAATTAGTCTTGTGGGTTTCAATGATATTAGTTTAGCGAAGTACGTCTATCCAACGTTAAGTACGGTTCGTGTGAATACTGAAGCGATGGGAGAAATTGCAGTAGCGACATTAATTGAAGTGATAGAAAAAGAATATGCGGTCTCACGAAAAATTACGATTTTAACAGAGTTTATTAAAAGAGATAGCTCATTATAAAATTGGAGGTAGCCTGAAATGACTAATACTATTAAAGTGAAAAAAAGCTCGAATACTGTTTTGGAATTCATAACAATCGAAAGAGATGGTAGAGAGTTGACAACTGTCAATTACGGCGCACGTTTGACTAGTTTTTGCGTCCCTGATTGTCATGGGAAATTGACAGATATTGTTTTAGGCTTCGATTATGAAGAAGATGTATTGAAAGATCAGGCGTGTTTTGGTGCTACTGTTGGTCCAGTTGCAGGAAGAATAAAAGAGGGCTCATGGAATGGCTATAACTTTTCTAAAGGTGAAAATGGTCATACGCTTCATAGTGGTGAAAAAGGTTGGCAAAATCGCATATGGGAAAGTAGCCTCCTAGAGCAAGCTGATTATACAGGTGTATCTTATCGATTGATGGATAAAGAAGCGGTAGGATTTGAGAGTGACTTTGATGCTAGAGTGGATTATTTATTATATGATGAGGGTCGGTTAGAGATGGTTTATTATGTAAAACCGAGTGGGACGACGTTATTAAACCCAACAAATCACAGTTATTTTAATCTGAGTGGAAATGGTCTTGAGACGGTAGGGACTCATTATTTAACTATTGAGTCTGAGCAAGTACTTGTGACAGATGATGAGTTGATACCAACAGGCGAATTTAAAAATGTAAAGGGTACTGCTTTTGACTTTACTAATCCTCGTTTATTGGAAACGAGTCTCAAACAGTTAGATACGGGACTGGATACGACATTTGTATTGAAACAGGAGGTAGAGGGTCCGAGTTTAAGGTTGTTCCATCCGCAAACGGGAATTGAATTATCTGTTGAAACTGAAAGAAAAGCGCTCGTGATTTATTCATCTGGTGGGATAGCTGAAACGGCGATGATGCACGGTTCTCCGATGAAGGAGTATAGAGGTCTAGCGATTGAACCTCAAGAGCATCCAGATGCGTGTCATCATGAAGAGTTCCCTTCTATCATTGCTGAAGAAGGACAAGAGAAAATATACCGAACAACATACAGAACAGCTGTCAGAAAATAATAATAGAAAAGAGGAAAAGTCATGTCAATTTTAGTAACAGGTGGAGCAGGCTACATCGGGTCTCATTGTGTCGATGTATTAATTGAAAAAGGGTACGAAGTAGTCGTTGTAGATAATCTGCAAACAGGTCACGAAGAATCTATTCCTGAGACGGCGACTTTTTATCAAGGTGATATTAGAGATAAACGCTTTTTGACACAAGTCTTTGAATTTGAGAATATTGAAGGTGTTATTCATTTTGCAGCTAATTCTTTAGTAGGAGAATCTGTTGAGGAACCTTTGATGTACTTTGATAATAATGTTTACGGGACACAAGTTCTAGCTGATGTGATGAGAGAACAAGATGTGAAAGCAATTGTCTTTTCTTCATCTGCTGCTACGTATGGAGAGCCGAAAGTAGTGCCGATTTTAGAAACAGCAGAAACAAACCCTACAAGTCCATACGGTGAAACAAAACTAATGATGGAAAAAATCTTAAAATGGTGTGATAAGGCATATGGTACTAAATTTGTAGCACTGCGTTATTTTAATGTCGCGGGTGCGAAGTTAGATGGTACGATTGGGGAAGATCACAATCCAGAAAGTCACTTAATTCCAATTATTCTTCAAACAGCACTTGGTCAACGGGATAGTCTGAAAATCTTTGGAGATGATTATCCAACACCAGATGGAACGTGTATTAGAGATTATGTCCATGTTTTAGACTTAGCTGAGGCACATGTTTTAGCGATTGACTATTTGTTAAAAGGTGGCGAAAGTAACATCTTTAACTTAGGGAGTAGTGTTGGTTTTTCTGTTCAAGAGATGTTAGAAGAAGCACGTAAAGTGACAGGGAAAGCAATTGATGCTGAAGTCGTTCCGAGACGAGCAGGAGATCCGAGTACGTTAGTAGCCTCTAGCGATAAAGCGAAATCTGTATTAGGCTGGTCACCTCGTTATACAGAAGTGGATACGATTTTATCGAGTGCTTGGAAATGGCATAGTTCGCATCCGGAAGGGTATTAATCGGAAAGGGTGGCTAGTTCAGCACTCTTTTTTCTTTTTATTTTTTTAGTTGTAAATGGTATACTGTAAAGGATTACATTTTAGTGGAAGAGGTGTCGACATGTCTTGGGAAGAGAACTATCAAGAATGGGTTAAATACGAAACATTAGATAAGGAAGTTAGAGATAACTTAGATAAATATAAAAATGATAAAAAAAATTTAGAAGAAGCTTTTTATGCCCCATTAGAATTTGGTACAGCGGGTATGCGTGGCATTTTAGGTGCGGGGATCAACCGTATGAATATCTATACGGTTCGTCAAGCGACAGAAGGATTAGCTTTATTTGTGGATAGTTTAGGAGAAAAAGCTAAGAAGCAAGGTGTTGCGATTGCATTTGATTCACGTCACCAGTCACCAGAGTTTGGTTTAGAAGCAGCTCGTGTCCTTGCCAATCATGGCATTCAGGCTTATCTTTTTGAAAGTTTACGTCCAACACCAGAATTATCATTTGCCGTTCGTGAGTTAAATTGTGTAGCAGGTATCATGATTACAGCAAGTCATAATCCGGCTGACTATAATGGCTATAAAGTATATGGAGCTGACGGTGGCCAAATGCCGCCTAAGGAAGCGGCAGCTCTTACAACGTTAGTTAGAAGTGTAGAAAAGCCATTAGAAATCAAAGTTGCAGAACACTCTGAAGAAAAACCATCTCCATTTATAACGATTATCGGTGAAGAAATTGATACCCGTTATTTAGAGCAGTTAAAATCAATTACCATGAATCAAAAGCTTGTAGAAGAATACGGTAAAGATTTAAAATTAGTATTTACCCCTCTTCACGGGACAGGTAAAATGATTGGTGAACGTGCGTTAAAACAAGCTGGGTTTGAAAAATTCGTAGTAGAACCTGAGCAAGGTGTGGTTGACCCTGATTTTTCAACAGTAGCGTCACCAAATCCCGAAGAGTATGCAGCGTTTGAATATGCCATTCGTTTAGGTACAAAAGAAGAAGCTGATTTATTAGTAGCGACAGATCCAGATGCAGATCGTCTAGGGGCAGCTGTTAGATTACCTGATGGGTCATACCAAATCCTTACTGGAAATCAAATTGGGGCAATTTTAATTCACTATATTTTAACGACTAAAAAAGCACAAGGACAGTTACCAACCAATGGTGCGGTAGTGAAATCAATTGTTTCTAGCGATTTCTCAGCAGAAATTTGTCGTGATTTTGATGTAGACATGATGAATGTCCTAACAGGATTTAAATTTATAGCTGAGAAAATTGAAACCTTTGAAAAAACAGAAAGTCATGAGTTTTTATTTGGATTTGAAGAAAGTTACGGCTATTTAGTGAAATCATTTGTCCGCGATAAAGATGCGATTCAAGCTTTAGTGCTCTTATCAGAAGTAGCGGCTTACTATAAATCACAAAACAAAACGTTGTTTGATGGCTTGCAAGACTTGTTTAAAACCTATGGCTATTTTGATGAGAAAACAATTTCAGTGACAATGCCTGGAATTGAGGGAACTCAAAAAATTAAAGAGTTAATGGCTAAATCACGCACAGAGCGCTTTGAATCATTTGGTGGCAATAAAGTAATCTCAACAGAAGATTTCTTAAGCCAAGAACGCCTTTCATTTGAAGGGGCTGTTTCGAAAATTGACTTACCACAAGCTGATGTGTTGAAATATACACTAGAAGATGGAAGCTGGGTTGCTATTCGTCCGTCAGGAACAGAACCTAAAATTAAGTTCTATATTGGCGCAAAAGCTCAAAATTCTGATACTGTATCAGATAAAATTAATAAAATCGAAGAAACTATCCAAGAATTAATTAAATAAAAAAGCTAGAGGAATCTAGCTTTTTTTGCTACTTGATATTAAAGACTCGACTTTTTTCAAAATAGGTATTACGATAGTGAAAAGAAAGCAATGACTAAAACGAGGTGGTAAGATGACTAAACTTGAGGCAACGGATGAGATGATAGCAGAAGCATCCCAGTTATATAAAGCGTTGAGTGATAGCACACGCATAAAAATTCTCACACTTCTGAGTCAAGGTGAGCGAAATGTTAGTGGAATTGTTGAAGCGTTAGGATTAGAACAGTCAAATGTATCTCATCAGTTGAAACTGTTGAGAAATGCTAATTTAGTTAAGACTCGTAAAGAAGGCAAGACGGTTTACTATGCATTGGATGACCAACATGTGTTGGATATTTTAGGTCAGACCTTCAAGCATGTAAGCCACTCGCCAAAGTGTAAAAAATAAAAGAGTTGGGATTTTTCCCAACTCTTTTTAATTAACCAAGGAAGCTGTGCTCTTCTAAACAAAGTGCTTCCAAAATGATAGAGGCTGTTTCTTCGATAGATAAATCAGCGACATTAATAACAACGCAATGTAATTTTTCGTATAAGTCATTGGCGTATTGTAACTCTTCTTGGATTTTATCAATATTTGAATAAGCAGTGTCTGGATCGAGCCCATATGCCCGCATTCTTTCTTGACGAATTTTATTTAAAACTTCTGGATTATTAGTGAGTCCGACAATTTTATCAGGATCAACTTCCCAGAGTTCTTTAGGCAATGTTGCCTGTGGGATAAGTGGTAAGTTTGCAACCTTCAAGTTTTTATTTGCTAAGAATAGGCTAAGTGGTGTTTTTGATGTACGAGAAACACCTAGTAACACAATGTCGGCGTCTAAGAAACCTTTAGGGTCTTTTCCATCATCGTATTTAACAGCAAATTCCATAGCAGTAATTCGACTGAAGTATTCTTGGTTTAAAGAATGAACAGCACCGGCAATACGGTTAGGTTCGATTTCAGAACGAGTAGCTAATTCATTTACAATAGGGGATAATAAGTCCATTGAGAAAAGATTGTGTTCTTTACAGTAATCATTAGCTAACTGAATAAACTCCTTTGAAATCAATGTATGAATAATAATAGCATTGTGTTCCTTTGCTGATTCAAGAGATTCTAATAAGTCTTTTTTTTCAGATACAAAGGTTTTACGAACGAAAGTGATATTAAGTTCGTCGTATTGTGAAACAGAGGCTTGGGCAAGTTTTGAAGCAGTTTCCCCAGCAGAGTCTGAAATAATATAAATATAGATGTCTTTAGTAGGCATATTATATAACACTCCTTGCATTTAAGTTTCCATTATTATAGCATAGTTTAAGTAGGAAGGTGATGAGAGAAATGCGGAATCCTAAGATAGAGAATGCTTTGTCTATTATGAAGGACAAAGGCTTTAAGTATACAAAAAAACGTGAAGAGATTTTAGCGTTCTTATTAGAGGCAGATAAATATACAAGCGCAAGAGAAGTTTATGACTTTATGAATAATAAATATAATGGCATTAGTTATGATACGATTTATCGTAATTTAAAAGATTTTTGTGAATTGGAATTGATTGAAGAAACAGATTTTAATGGCGAAAGAAAATTTAGATTTCATTGTAGTCATAGTGAATTAGGACATCACCACCACTTTATTTGTACAAAATGTGGAAGTACAAGAGAGATATTAATGTGTCCGATGACTTATTTTAAAGAACAACTAGCAGGCTGTGAGATAACAAGCCACCGCTTTGAAATATTTGGCACGTGCGAAGAATGTTTAGCAATTAAATCTTAGTAGGCTATTTTTGTAAATTATTTTTAAAAAAAGTGGAATAAAACTAAAGAAAGTAGAAAAAGATAGTTGACGGTTAAAAAGAGTTTAGATATAATGATAAAAGGACAGTTTTGATAACGTTTTTTCAAACGTTTATCGAATTCGGTTACTTTTTAAGCACGGAGGGAGGGAATTTGTATGTCAAAAACAGTTGTTAAGAAAAATGAATCTCTTGATGATGCTCTTCGTCGCTTCAAACGTTCCGTTTCAAAAACTGGTACTTTACAAGAATACCGCAAACGTGAATTCTACGAAAAACCAAGCGTAAAACGTAAGAAAAAATCTGAAGCAGCAAGAAAACGTAAAAAATTCTAGTTTTCTATGAATGGAGCTGAATTAGATGACACTTTTATCGACATTGAATGAAGATATAAAAACTGCCATGAAAGCTAAAGATAAACCAACTTTAGATGTCCTGCGCTTATTGAAATCTTCTGTTCAAAATGAGCAAATCGCTAAAGGCGAAGACTTAACTTCTGATGAAGAAGTAACAGTATTAGCTAGAGAGATGAAGCAACGTCGAGATTCACTTGTGGAGTTCGAAAGTGCTGGTCGCTTAGATTTGGTCGAGAATGTTAGAGCGGGCATTGCTATCGTTGAAAAATATCTACCTAAACAGTTAGATGAATCTGAGATTCGTCAAATTGTATCTGAAGCTATCGAAATTACAGGTGCTACTTCTGCTAAGGAGTTTGGTAAAGTGATGGGGGCAGTAATGCCAAAAGTTAAAGGTAAGGCAGATGGCAATTTAGTGAATAGTATTGTCAAAGAGTTATTAAATTAAGTTTGAAAACCAGCAGGTTAACCTGTTGGTTTTTTTATTATATAAAAATAGAGACGAACAAATTAAAAAGTGATTAAAAACAAGTGTTATAGGCGTTAGGCGAGGGTTGTTAAAACTTTTTAAGAAGTTGAAAGTATGGTATATTTAACTTGGAAGATATTAGATAAAAGTGAAGGAGATGTTCTTTTTTTGATCGAAAATAGTAAAGAAATGCGCGAGATCGAACTGAAGAATCCCAATGAGGCTCAACAATTAATGGGAGCTCAAGATCAGTATCTGAAATTAATAGAAGAAAATCAAAGTGTCGAAATACACAGTCGAGGTGAAGTGTTACAAGTAAGCGGAGAGCTAGATTCAGTTCATAAAGCGTACGATGTTTTGAAAAAATTACAAGCCTTACTTTTAAAAGGCGTACCTATCGGCACAGCGGATGTTGTGACGGCTCTTAAGATGGTTAACAAAGGGACTCTAGATTATTTTTTAGACATGTATGAAACAGAAATTATGAAAGATAAGATGGGCAAACCAATTCGTATTAAAACGATTGGTCAAAAACAATACGTCGAAACAATTAAGAAAAAAGATGTCACATTTGGAATTGGTCCAGCGGGGACAGGTAAGACATACCTAGCAGTTGTCATGGCAATTTCTGCCCTAAAACGTGGAGAAGTACAAAAGATAGTCTTAACACGGCCAGCGGTTGAAGCTGGAGAGAGTTTGGGCTTCTTGCCAGGAGATCTTAAAGAAAAAGTGGATCCTTATTTACGACCAATATACGATGCGCTGTATTCAGTCTTTGGAATGGATCATACTAATCGATTGATGGAAAGAGGTATTATTGAAATCGCACCATTAGCATATATGCGTGGGCGAACATTAGAAGATTCGTTTGTTATTTTAGATGAAGCTCAAAATACTACGATAGCTCAAATGAAAATGTTTCTGACGCGCTTAGGATTTAATTCAAAAATGATTGTAAACGGTGATATCTCACAAATTGATTTACCAAGGGGCGTGACGAGTGGTTTAATTCATGTACAAAAGAAATTAAAACCTATTAAAAATATAGGGTTCGTGACGTTCTCATCGAGTGATGTGGTTCGTCATCCTGTGGTTGCTGAAATTATTGAGGCTTACAAAGAAGAAGAACAGAAATCCAAGTTAGCAGTAGATAAAGAAAGTGACTAGAAATTATATTATAAGTATTAAGGCTTATAGTAAGGAGTAAAATAATGAAGTTGAATTTTAAAAGAAGACAAAAGGGGTTAGGTAACAAGTATATTGTGACCTTATTACTGGTCTTTGGAATTGCTTGTTTTTTATTACTTTTTAATAATGTGCGTCAAAAATCGGTGTCGATTAAAGAAGGACAACTCGCAGAAGAAACAATTAGAGCCAATAAAACAATCGAAAATAAGGCGGAAACAGAAGAGAAAAAACGTCTTGCTGCGGAAGCAGTGACCCCAGAGTATAATTTTGATAAGGACCTAGAAGGAAAGCAAGTTGTTCTTTTGGAACAGTTGTTTGAAATTATTGATAATGTCAGCACCTCAGCTCAAGCCTCGTATCAAACAGAGCTTGCAAGTACGAAAGATAAGGAAAAAAATAAGGTTCAAAAACCAACGAGTGAAGATAAGATAGTCTTATTAAAGAAACAATTTGAAACTACCGATCAAGAAGATGTTAGCTTTTACCAAGCCTTTCCAAATGTATTTTACAAAGGAATGTTCGACCTAACAGATAAAGACCGTGACAGAGTAAAAACGGAAAGTATTAAAATTGTCAAAGAGAAAATGTCTGAGCCTATTCGTAATACTAATTTAGATTCGGTAAGACAAAAAGCGAATGATGAAATTCAATATCTTGATTTACCTAGTGATATGCAACAATTAGTTAAGTACGTTGTTGATAGAGGGATTATCAGTAACGAAGCAGCAAATGATAAAAAAACGGAAGAACTTCAAGAATTAGCTAAAAATAACGTTAAGCCTGTGATGATTTACCAAGGTGAAGTGGTTGTCCGTGAAGGTGTCCAAATTGATTCACGTGCCATAAATAAATTGGAATTATTAGGAATTACTAATCGAGAACCTTCAGTGTTCCCATTGGTGGCCTTAGCAGCAATGATTATTACTCAAATTCTTGCTTTGGGCTATCTTTTATATAATACAATTGGAACGGATATGAAAATTCGATTTGTGACTTTTTATGTGATTACGATGCTAATTGGTTTAATTATGATGAAAGCACTAGAGTTTTTCCAAACGGAAAATATGTCTGCAGTACCGTTATTATTCCCTGCAGCCTTTACACCGCTTGTTTTAAATTTATTTATCAGTCGTCGTGCAGGTATTTTAGCAGCGCTCTTCCAAGTGTGCTTTGCCATGTTTGTGTTCTACGATATGTTAGGAACAAGTACGTTATTATTAATCACAGTTATTTATATGTTTACAGGGTTAATGGCAACACTGATTAAACAAGATCGTATAGGAAGACAACTTAGAACAGCCGCATTGTGGTTAATTGCTTTCCCTATGTTATTTAGCCTTGTCGTAACAACCTATCAAGGTATGGAGTTATCAGATTCAAAAACACTGACAATGCTTTTGTGTGTATTTGTAGGAAGTGTCTTTACCTTCTTGATGTCAGTTGGATTACACCCGTATATCGAGCTATTTTTAAATGATGATAGCATCATTGTTTTAAATGAATTAAGTAATCCAAACCATCCACTATTAAAACGTCTCTTGCAAGAAGCACCTGGGACGTATCACCATAGTATGATGGTAGCAAGCCTTAGTGCTAATGCAGTAGCTGATATTGGTGGACGCTCACTGTTAACTCGAGTAGGGTGTTATTATCATGATATTGGTAAAATTAAACACGCTAACTTTTTCGTAGAGAACTTACCAGATGGGGCAGAAAATCCACATAACTTCTTATTACCTGAAGATAGTAAAGAAATTATTTTTAGTCATGTTTCTGAAGGGGTTAAGATTTTAGAAAAAGAAGGCATGCCGCAGATGGTAATTGAAATCTGTCAGCAGCATCATGGAACAACGTTGATGAGTTATTTCTATTCAAAAGCGAAGGAACGTAATCCGGAAGTAACAGAAGCAGAATTCCGTTATCCTGGACCAAAACCTCAATCAAAAGAAGCGGGTGTTGTTAGTTTAGCTGATACGTGTGAAGCAGCAGTTCGTGCAATGGATCACCCTAGCAATGAAAAAATCAGAAAATTTGTTAATAAATTAATCGAAGGTCGTATTATGGATGGACAGTTAGATGATACGGGTCTAACGCTTAAAGAAATCAGAATTATTGAAGAGTCCTTAATCAATGGACTATGCAGTACGTTCCATTCAAGAATTAAGTACCCTAAGATGAAATCAGAAGCAGAAGAAATGAAAAAAGAACAAGAAGGAAGTAATTAATTATGGAAATCACGTTAATGGATGAAACAGGAAAAGTCTCAGAAGAGCAACAAGCTGAAATCGAACGTATTCTAGTATTTGCTGGAGAACAACTTGAGTTAGAAGAAGATACTGAAATGTCTGTAACGTTTATGGATAATGCAGCTATTCAAGAAATTAACCGTGACTACCGTCATAAAGATGCGCCAACTGATGTTATTAGCTTTGCTCTAGAAGAATTAGGTGAAGATGAAATGCCAATTATTTTTGAAGAGGAAGACATGATGATGCCTCGTAATATTGGCGATATCATGATTTCGATTGAACGTGCAGCAGAGCAAGCAGAAGAGTACGGTCATAGTTATGATCGTGAACTAGGTTTCTTAGCGGTTCATGGTTTCTTACATCTTAACGGGTATGACCACATGACAGAAGAAGATGAGAAAGAGATGTTCGACTTGCAACGAAAGATTTTGGCTGATTATGGCTTATCAAGATAAGGACCCATTCCAAACCAGTAAAAATAAATCTTTTTTCAGGTCGTTACAACATGCTTTAAGAGGAATCGGAACTGCTTTTAAGGAAGAACGTAATATGCGCTATCATGTTTTAGCAGGATTTGTTATACTACTCTTAGCGCTAATCGTTCAAATTCAATTGA
Organism: Vagococcus fessus; assembly: GCF_003987565.1. Taxonomy (GTDB): domain Bacteria; phylum Bacillota; class Bacilli; order Lactobacillales; family Vagococcaceae; genus Vagococcus_D; species Vagococcus_D fessus. Next base: position 163,684 of record NZ_NGJY01000002.1, on the reverse strand, counting down.
ATGAGTGGTTGTGGCTACTCCTTGTTATCTTTTTAGTTCTAGCAATGGAGATACTAAATACGCTTGTTGAAAATACAATTGATTTGGTAACGGATTATCATTATCATCCGTTAGCTAAAAAAATTAAAGACATGGCGGCAGCCCTTGTCTTACTAACAGCACTCTTTGCACTGCTTGTTGGGGGAATTATTTTTATTCCAAAAGTGTTGTCATTACTAATTTAACTAACCAAACAAACAGTGCCAACATCGTCACTGTTTGTTTTTTAAGAAAGAGGAAACTAAATGAGTTCAAACGAACATAAGTCAGGATTTGTGGCGATTATTGGTCGCCCAAACGTTGGAAAATCAACGTTATTAAACAGAATTGTGAAACAAAAAATCGCAATCATGAGTGATAAAGCTCAAACAACACGTAATAAAATTCAAGGTGTCTATACAACTGATGACGCTCAAATTATCTTCATTGATACACCTGGTATCCATAAACCAAAACATCGCTTAGGTGATTTCATGGTTGAGACAGCCTACAGTGCATTAAGAGAAGTTGATGCGACGTTATTTATGGTTAGCGCAGAGCAACCTCGTGGACGTGGAGATGATTTCATCATCGAACGTTTAAAAAATAGCCAAACACCGGTGTATTTATTAATTAATAAAATTGATACAATCCATCCAGATAAATTATTACCAATCATTGAAGATTATAAAGAGCAAATGGATTTTGCTGAAATTATACCAATCTCAGCAACTGAAGGAAATAACGTGGACAACTTACTTTCTATTTTAGAAAATAAAATGCCTGAGGGTCCTCAGTACTATCCGGCAGATCAAGTAACGGATCATCCGGAATACTTTATCGCTTCAGAATTAATCCGTGAAAAAGTCTTACTTTTAACTCACGAAGAAGTACCGCATTCAGTTGCAGTTGTAATTGAAGATATGCGTCGTGATGAAAATGATAAAATTCATATTCATGCTACTATCGTTGTTGAACGTTCTAGCCAAAAAGGAATTCTAATTGGTAAAGGCGGCAAAATGATGAAAGACATTGGTATCAAATCTCGTAAAGATATTGAAAACTTATTAGGTAACAAAGTTTATCTTGAACTTTGGGTTAAAGTTAAGAAAAACTGGCGTGATAAGCAAAGCTCATTACAAGATTACGGTTACCGTGATATGGACTATTAAAAAGAGTAGGATTGATTTTATATCAATCCTCTTTTTTGTTTAAAAAAAGAAAGGAGCAACGTGATGACACTAAGAAGCGAAACCAAAGGGATGATATTATTTACGAAGGATCATCGAGAAAAAGACAAATTAGTCAAAATATTTACTGAAAAACACGGTAAGATTATGTTTTTTGTCAGAGGGGCACGTGGTAGAAATAGTAGCGTTGCTCCAGCTATCTTGCCATTTACAGAAGCAACATATATTGCAGATATTAACAGTGATGGCCTCTCTTTTTTGAAAGATTACAAAGAGCTAGAGAACTTTAAACTCATCCAACAAGATATCTTTGTCAGTGCCTATGCGACGTATATCTTAAATTTAGTAGATGTTGCAATTGAAGACCAAACATACGACCCGGCACTTTATGGGTTTACCAAACAAGCGCTAATGTATTTAAATAAAGGATTGGATGCGGAAATCATCACGAATATTTTTGAGCTGCAATTACTCTCTCGATTTGGCTATGACTTTGAATGGAAAGGGTGTAGTGTATGTGGGGAAACTCATGGACGTTTTGATTTTTCTTCACAGTATTCAGGTGTCTTATGTGAGCGCCACTGGGAAATGGACCGAAGACGTTACCATGCTGACCCGAAGGCTATCCATTTCATGCGTTTGTTTGCTAGTATTACACTAGATCAAATTGAAAGTATTACATTAAAAGAGGATACAAAATTAGCCATTAGACAAACCGTCGATTTACTATATGATGAATTTACAGGGGTAAGGTTAAAAAGCAAAAAATTTATTGATGAAATGAAATCCTGGGAAGGTATGTTAAAACCACTGCCTACAAAAGAAAAAGAAGTTGACAACGACTAAGGTTTAACGCTATTATTAAAAGGAATTAAATAGTTACGTTGAAAGAGAAAAGTAGCGACATCAGGTTTAGTAAAGCGAGGTTGGGAGAGTGAAAGCCAACTTAAACGGATGAGTGAAGAGGCGCTCTGGAGTAACACCAAACGAAGCTGCTGGTAGTCATATCAGAAGTAGGGTGGAACCGCGATTAGTCGTCCCTATGTGTATTCTGGAAACAGGTACTCATAGGGGCTTTTTTTGTTGTTTTAAAGTAGAAAACTAAAGGAGAAATCAAGATGAAGAAAAAATTAACCGTTCAAGAAATGATCTTAACGTTACAAAAATTCTGGTCTGAACAAGGCTGTATGTTAATGCAAGCATACGATACTGAAAAAGGGGCAGGGACAATGAGCCCTTACACGTTCTTACGTGCAATCGGACCTGAGCCGTGGAATGCAGCTTATGTTGAACCATCACGTCGTCCTGACGATGGCCGTTATGGTGAAAATCCAAACCGCTTATTCCAACATCACCAATTCCAAGTGGTTATGAAACCATCTCCAAATAACATTCAAGAATTATACTTACAAAGTTTAGAATTAATCGGGATTAACCCATTAGAGCATGACATCCGTTTTGTCGAAGATAACTGGGAAAACCCATCAATGGGCTGTGCTGGTTTAGGATGGGAAGTATGGTTAGACGGTATGGAAATCACTCAATTTACGTACTTCCAACAAGTGGGTGGATTAGAATGTAGCCCTGTTACAAGTGAAATTACATTCGGTATTGAGCGTTTAGCTTCATACGTTCAAGAAGTAGAAAGTGTTTATGATTTAGAGTGGACAGAGGGCGTTAAATACGGCGAAATCTTTATCCAACCTGAATATGAGCATTCAAAATATGCTTTTGAAGTAAGTAATCAAGAGATGTTATTTGATTTATTTGAAAAATATCAAGCAGAAGCTGAAAAATGTATTGCTGAAGGTTTAGTACATCCAGCCTATGACTACGTTTTAAAATGTAGCCATGCCTTCAACTTATTAGATGCTCGTGGGGCTGTGTCAGTAACAGAGCGTGCTGGTTTCTTATCACGTATCCGTAAAATGGCGCGTGAATTAGCGAAAACTTTCGTAGCAGAACGCGAAAAATTAGGCTTCCCATTATTAAATAAAGACACAAACAAGGAGGACAAATAAGATGGCTCAAAATTTCCTATTAGAAATCGGTTTAGAAGAAATGCCCGCTCATGTGGTTTCACCAAGTGTGGCTCAATTAAAAGATAAGACAGCAGCATTTTTAAAAGATAATCGTTTAGACTTTGAGTCTATTGAAACATTCTCAACACCTCGTCGTTTAGGCCTACGTGTTAATGGCTTAGCTGAAAAACAAGCAGATATCGAAGAAGAAGCAAAAGGACCGGCTAAAAAAATCGCATTAGACGATGAAGGCAATTGGTCAAAAGCAGCTCAAGGATTTGTACGTGGACAAGGAATGACACCAGAAGATATTTTCTTCAAAGAAATCAAAGGTGTAGAGTACGTTCATATTAATAAATTTATTCCGGGTAAAGAAGCAAAAGAAGTGTTAGCAGAAATGCCTTCTGTTATTAAAAGTATTAACTTCCCTGTTAGCATGCACTGGGGAAGTTATGATTTCAAATACATTCGTCCAATTCATTGGTTAGTGGCATTATTAGGCGAAGAAGTTGTACCATTTGAATTATTAGACATCCAAACAGACCGTACATCACGTGGTCATCGTTTCTTAGGTCAAGAAGCGTCAATCACAAGTGCTGATACATACGAAGAAGACTTACGCGCTCAAGCTGTTATTGTTAACAGCCAAGAACGTCAAGATTTAATCGTGGCACAAATGGAAGCTCTATCTGTGGAAAATAATTTCAAAGTCATTGTTGACGATGAGTTATTAGAAGAAGTGACAAATCTTGTGGAATACCCAACAGCATTTGTGGGTAACTTTGACCAAAAATACTTAGATATTCCTGAAGAAGTTCTAATCACATCAATGAAAGAACATCAACGTTATTTCTACGTAACGAATGAAGTAGGTCAATTAATGCCTCATTTTGTTTCAGTTCGTAATGGTAACGATGCTCATATTGAAAACGTGATTAAAGGAAATGAAAAAGTATTACTAGCTCGTCTTGAAGATGCTGAATTCTTCTTCCGTGATGACAAAGAACTAACAATCGCTGAATGTGTTGAAAAACTTAAAAACGTCACATTCCATGAAAAAATTGGTTCAACATATGAAAAAATGCAACGTACTGGGGCAGTCGCTCAAATTTTAGGTCAAAAACTAGGTTTAACAGCAGATGACTTAGCATTACTACAACGTGCTTCTGAAATCTATAAATTTGATTTAATGACTAACATGGTCGGTGAATTCCCTGAATTACAAGGGATTATGGGTGAGAAATATGCGTTAATGCAAGGTGAAAATCCAGCAGTAGCAAAAGCAATCAAAGAACACTATATGCCAACATCAAGTGAAGGTGACTTACCAGAATCTGAATTAGGTGCAATCTTAGCGGTTGCGGATAAATTAGATTCAGTGATGAGCTTCTTCAATGCTGATATGGTTCCAAGTGGATCAAATGATCCTTATGGTTTACGTCGTCAAACATATGGTATTGTCCGTATTGTTGCTGACCGTGAGTGGGACTTACCGCTTATTGAGCTATACCGTGATATTTTAGAAACAATAAATAAAGACTCAGCTAAATATGGCGTAACATTATCTGCAGATGTGGACAGCATTTTAGACTTCATTAAAGCACGTATGAAACAATTCTTATCAACAAAAGAAATCCGTCATGATATTATTGAAGCTGTTATTAACACAGATGAAGCAAACTTAACAACGATGTCAGAGGCGGCTCATGTCTTAAAAGCGAGCCAATCAAACGATGATTTCAAACCATCTATTGAAGCCTTAACTCGTGTTATGAACTTAGCTAAAAAAGGTCATGAATTACTTGAAAAAGGGATTCATGAAGAAGTTGAACCTAAGTTATTTGAAAATGAAGCTGAGAAAAACTTGCATACAGCTGTTGCCGAATTAGAAACAAAAGCAATGGACCGTACATTATCAGAAAATTACGATGCACTTAAAGCACTACAACCGTTAATCGATGCTTACTTCGATGAAACAATGGTAATGGCAGAAGATGATTCTGTTAAAGCAAATCGTCTACGTCAATTGAATAAAATTGCTAAGATTGCTAAATCAATTGCAAGCTTAGATTTACTTGTTATTAAATAATAAATGAAACTCCGCATCTTAATTGATGCGGAGTTTTTAGTATAAGTAGGCTGTTATTTTAATGAGGGGTATTTGTTTAAAAGCTTATTATTACGAATTCTGTTAGCGGTTTAATAAGAAAAAATTAAATAGTTTTCATTAGGAGCCTATGGTATAGTCGGGGTATAATTAGGCGATAAAAGTGGAGAGGAAAAGGGGCGATGGTATGAATTATTTTAAACGAGCGATAGCGAGTGTTACGAGAAAAAAGGGGAAGTCTTTAATTTTATTTGCAGTTATTTTTATTTTAGGAAATGTAATCGCAGGTGCTATCTCAATTCAGCAAGCGACACAAAATGTTGAAAAAAATATTAAGAAACAATTAGGTGGGACTGCGACAGTAGGGATAAATTCAAAAGAGTTTGAGAAATTTTGGAATGAGCACCCTGATGATGAAAAAGGACCAGGAAATAAAGAATTAACATTGGACAAGATTAAAGAGATTGGGTCACTACCTTATGTTAAATATTATGACTACAATATAACAGGTGGGGCGCAAACTAAAGAGTTAAAGATGTATCAAAAGCATGAAGAGGAAGAGATGCAGAGCCAAGATGGCCTAACTGAATTTTTTTCATATAAAGGTGTCAATTATCCTAAAGTAATGGATATTGAAGAGAAGAAAGTTGAACTAACCGATGGTCGAGTTTTTACAGAAGAGGAAATTGCGAGTGGAAAACCTGTCGCGATTATTTCGAAACAAATGGCTAAGAAAAATAATCTAAAAGTTGGTGATAAGCTTGTAGTAGATTCCTCATCACCAAATTATATGGATTCAGAAGCGATGGATGATGAAAAGAATAAGCCAGAGTTATTCACACAAAAACAAGTGTTTGACATTATTGGTTTGTTTTCACCGATTGTAAATGATAAAAAAGAGAAGAAACGAAATGACGTAGCAGAGAACATGGTAGAAAACTTATACAATTTAATCTATGCTCCGAATGACGTCATTAAAAAAAATAATAAAGCATTTGAAGAAGGAATGTATAAGAAATTCCCTTCTTATAAAAAAGAGATGGAAGAGATTTTAAAAGGGGAGCAACCTTCGGAACCATTGACACCTTATTTTGTTCTTAAAACACCAGAAGATGCTGAGGCGTTTAAACAAGATGCCACAGCGTTACTACCTGATAAATACAGTAAATTAATCATGTCGACAGACCAATACGATTCTATCGCAGGTCCTGTAAAAAATATGTCGAAGATTGCTAAATACGTGATTTATGTATCAGTAGGTGCAACTCTGCTGATTATTTCATTGGTTGTCTTGTTGTTCTTACGTGACCGTAAGCATGAATTAGGGATTTATATTTCTTTGGGTGAGAAACGTACAAAAGTAATCGGTCAAATCGTGATAGAGGTAGTTATGATTGCATTTGTTGCGATTACATTATCTGTCTTTACAGGAAATGTTTTAGCTAAGAATGTATCTGGCTCACTTATTTCAACTCAAATGAAAGCACAAGAAGATAAGAATAATGATATGGGTATGATGAATGAAGATGATTGGGAATTAGCAGAGTTGACGGGTAATTCAGTTGATGCAACTGATGTTAAAGAATCGTATGAAGTCTCATTATCAGCAAAATATATCGGTGTATTCTATGTGGTGGGGTTACTGACTGTTTTACTTTCAACGGTGATACCTTTGATTTATATTTTACGACTAAATCCTAAGAAAATAATGATGTAAGGGGGGACTTAAGATGGCAATATTAGAAACTAAAAATGTGAGTTATTTTTACCAAGATGGCGATCAACGTCGCTTTATTTTAAAAGATACAACAGTTGGATTTGAAAAGGGTAAATTTTACACGATATTAGGGCAATCGGGCTCTGGTAAAACAACCTTTTTATCATTAATTAGTGCACTTGATGAACCTAAGGAAGGAGAAATTCTTTTCGAGGGGAATGATATCAAACAAATTGGTTATGAGAACTTTAGACGTAATAAAATCGGAATAATTTTCCAAAGTTACAATCTTATTCCCTACTTAACCGCGGTTGAGAATGTGATGGTTCCTATGTCGATTACAGAAAATAAGTTGCCAGAAAACCCAGAAGTAGTAGCCTATAATTTATTAGATTATATTGGAATTGTTTTAACAAAAGCTAATCGACCAGTTAACAAACTTTCTGGTGGAGAGCAACAACGTGTTGCGATTGCAAGAGCACTTGCAACAAATGTGGATGTTATATTAGCAGATGAGCCAACCGGAAATTTAGATGAAGAGATGGAGCTAGAAATTGTTGATATTTTTAAAACTTTAGCACATGAACATAATAAATGTGTCATTGTAGTAACTCATTCTAATGAAATAGCAGCGATGTCAGATGAAACATTGTATCTTAAAAAAGGGATGTTGAGTAAATATGAGTGATTTTTTATCGAATTTTGACCAAGATAATTATGGTAAAACCATAGCAAAAAAAGAAAAAAATAATGAAAAGAAACCAGATAGACCTGCTAAATCAAAAGAGGTTCAAGACGAAGAAGCGTTAAAAAGAGAAATTGAACGTCGTTTGATGGAAGAATATGACGTAGAGGTAGAGGTAGAAGACAATACAGCATCTAAAAAATCGATGCCGAAAGAAACCATCAAGACGTCTAGAAAAAAAGAAAAGAAACAAGCTGCCATTAGTTCTACGGTAGGGGAAGAAGTTGAAATTGATCCTACTTATAAAAAGAAAAAGCAAAAACAACTTATTGTTGGGACAATAATAGGGGTCGTATCGGGTTGTTTAATTGCTTGGGCGTGGTATAGCTATAGTCATGTAGAGGTGCCAAACTTTAAGAATAAAACAGTATCTGAAGCGAGAACATGGAGTAGTGAGAATGATGTCGCGATTAAAGTGGAAACAGAGTTCAATACACAAAAAGAAGCAAATGTCATTTTGAAACAGAAACCAGAATCGACTAGCAAACTAAAGAAAAAAGAAACACTGATTTTAACTGCAAGTAAAGGCCCAGATCCTGATGAAGTTCTACCTTTACCAGATTTTAGTAAGCTATCAAAAGCTGCAGCAACGGAGTGGATCGTAAAAAATAAGGCAGATAATGTGACCGTTTTAGATGACTATAGCGATAAAAAGAAAGAAAAAGAATTTATCAAATTAGAGTTTAAAGATAAAGATGTGACGGAAAAAACATATACACGTTCTGACCAAGTTATTGTAACCTACTCTAAAGGGAAAGAAGTATTTGAAAAAGATATCACAGTTCCTGACTTCAAAGGGAAATCTAAAGAGGTAGTGGAAGAGTGGGTCAAAAAAAATGAGTTGGAAGCAACCTATGAAAAAAGCGACTCAGACAAGATTGAAGAAGGCTTAGTCATTTCTCAATCACATGAAAAAGGTCAGAAAATAGCGAAAAAATCACCATTTAAAGTAGTTATTTCTGAAGGGAAATCAGTAATGGTTCCAAACTTCTCTGATTACACGATGGAGTCAGCAACGAGTGTAGAAGGCTTGGAAGTAACTGTGAAACAAGTCTTTTCAGGTTCAGTTCCATACGGTAATTTGATTTCTCAATCAGTAGAAGCGGGAACTAAGTTAAAAACGAAGGAACAAGCTAGAGTAACTGCAACGTATTCAAATGGTCGTCCCTATTTAAGATCATACTTTGGTCAACTAGAGGGTGACTTGGAGAAAGCTTTTTATGAAGATTATCGATCAAAAGGTGCGGCTATTTATTATCAAACTTATGAAAAAAATTCAACTGAGGAAAAAGGAACAGTGGTTGAAATGAGTGCTTATAATCAGTATGTCCCAATGGAGTATACTGTTAAAATTGGAATAAGTAATGGTAAAAAAGCACCTAAGCCAGTAAAGAAGATTGAAAAAGAATAATAAACATGTAGTTAAAAATAAGGTAAAAGAAATGAGAGCTAACGGGATCAAAGTTAGCTCTCATTTTTTTGTAAAAAAGCGTTTTAATCAGAGGGCTAGTAATTGCTATACAAGGGAAGTGTGCTATAATAGAATATGAATATTTATGGACATTTCCAAGGGTCGTGTCGAACGTTTCGTTCGGTGCGGCCTTTGATACCTGTAACCATAATAAGTGAGGTGAGAACAATGGCACAACGTATTCCTCAAGAGATGCTTGAGGATATTAGAACACAGACTAATATTGTTGAGATAGTTGGACAATATGTCCAACTGAAAAAATCAGGTAAAAATTATTTTGGTTTGTGTCCGTTTCATGAAGAGCGTTCTCCCTCATTCTCAGTCGTAGAAGATAAACAAATCTTTTACTGTTTTGGCTGTGGTAAGGGTGGAAATGTATTTAAATTTTTACAAGAGCTTGAAGGACTTAGCTTTCCTGAATCAGTAAAGAAAGTTGCTGAAATTGGCAATATCTCGACGGACTTAAGTTTTGTAACACCCGCAGAGGTTGAAGTGACGCCGGCTATGCGTCAACGTCAAGAACTTTTGAAGTTACATGAAACGGCTGCTGATATCTATCACCATGTGTTACTCAATACAGAAGCTGGAGAAGAGGCACTTCATTATCTTAAAGAACGGGGTATGACAGAAGAACTTATCAAAGAGTTTGAGATTGGCTATGCACCGAAAGAGCGTATACTTTTACAAAAAGTATTCGAGAGAGATAATATTTCTGATGAATTATTAGCCGAATCAGGTTTGATGACAGAGAGAGATGAAGGGTTTGTTGATCGTTTTTATCAGCGGATAATGTTTCCAATTCGTGATGATAAAGGCAAGACCGTCGCATTTTCAGGACGTGTTCTTCCAAGTGAAACGGTGGATACATCGAAACAACCTAAGTATCTTAATAGTCCAGAAACACCATTATTTAATAAACGCCAAGTCTTATTCAACTTTGACAAGGCAAAAGCTATTGCTCGCAAGGAGCAGGAACTTATTTTATTTGAAGGGTTTATGGATGTCATAGCGTCATGGCGTGCAGGTGTAAAACAAGGTGTGGCGTCCATGGGGACTAGCTTAACAAACGAGCAAATCAACATGATAAAACGTCAGTCTAAAAATGTTGTGATTGCCTATGATGGTGATTCAGCTGGGATTGAAGCTACGCATCGTGCAATTGAGCTATTAAGTGCACAAACCGACTTAGGTATAAGCATTTTAAGTTTACCAGGTGGTCTTGATCCAGATGATTTTATTAAAGAAAATGGAGAAGAACGCTACCGAGAAATAATGAAAAATGGTCGTGAAAGTCCATTTAGTTTTTACATGAGATACCATCAAAAAGGTAAGAACATGAAAAATGAGCAAGAAAAATTTGCTTATATTGAAGAGATGGTTAAAGAACTAGCTAAAATTCCTTCTGTTATCGAAAGAGAAGTTTATATTACTCAATTGTCAGAAGAATTCAGTATTTCGCCAGAAGCGATTGAATCTGAATTACAAAAGGTTAAACAGGTAGATCGAACACGTCAGAAACAGCAACGACCAGATCGTTCGGTAGTCGTAGACGATGTCATGCCTGAACCACCTTATCCAGAGACCTTCGAACCACCGTATGGTGAACCGGTTTATCACAATGAACCTCCTGTTTACCAAAGGTCTAGTACTCAGGTGAAAGAGTTTCAAGAAAGACCGCTTAGTGTGGGAGAAAAAGCAGAACAATTTCTCTTATACCGCATTATGCATGAACGGGGTGTACAAGCTAAGATTTCTCAAATTGAGGAGTTTACGTTTATTCACGATGAGTATCAAGAGCTCTATCATCACTTTAATGATTATATGATGATACATAGTGAATTTGAAGAAGCTGCTTTTTTAGATTATCTTAAAGAAGATCATCTGAAGAATAAAGTGGTTCAGTTATCTTACCAAGATTTATCAGATGAGAGTTCTGAAAGAGAAATAAATGATTATTTGCTAGCTATTAAGCGTCAAAAATTAGAAGTAACCAAGCAAGAAAAATTAAAACAACAAAAAGAAGCAAGTCGTCAAGGGAACAAGCAACTCGAACAAGACCTGACGATTGAAATTATAAATCTACAGCGTGACTTAAAAAGTCTACGATAAACTAAAAGGGGGCTTTCTTCTGTGGCAGAGAAAAGTGGAGAAAAAAAAGTAACATATGATAAAGCGGTTTTAGCGCTTATTAAAGAGTATAAACCAAAAGGTGCAGTTGTAATTGATACATTGACTGATGTGATTGCAGTGCCTTATGAGCTAGGTTCAGAAGGAATGGATAGCTTAATTCAACGTGTTGAAGATCAAGGTATCAGTGTTGTTGATGCGTCAGGCGAACCAGCTGAACGTGCTTTGATTAAAGAAGAAAAAGTAAGTAAAAAGGATTTAGAAGATTTATCTGCCCCCGCAGGTGTGAAAATCAATGACCCAGTTCGTATGTATCTTAAAGAAATCGGACGCGTGTCACTTTTAACAGCGGAGGAAGAAGTTGAACTTGCACTTCGTATTCAAGAAGGCGATCAAGAAGCGAAACAAAAATTAGCAGAAGCTAACTTACGTTTAGTAGTAAGTATTGCGAAACGTTATGTAGGTCGTGGCATGCAATTCCTTGATTTAATTCAAGAAGGTAACATGGGTCTTATGAAAGCTGTTGAAAAATTTGACCATACTAAAGGGTTCAAATTCTCAACTTATGCAACGTGGTGGATTCGTCAAGCGATCACTCGTGCGATTGCCGATCAAGCAAGAACAATCCGTATTCCAGTACATATGGTTGAAACTATTAATAAATTAATCCGTATTCAACGTCAATTACTTCAAGATTTAGGTCGTGAACCTTTACCAGAAGAAATCGGTGCTGAAATGGAATTACCAACTGAAAAAGTTCGTGAAATCCTAAAAATTGCTCAAGAGCCAGTGTCATTAGAAACGCCAATCGGTGAAGAAGATGATTCGCACCTTGGGGACTTCATTGAAGATCAAGATGCGACAAGCCCTGCTGAGCATGCGGCATACGAATTATTAAAAGAACAATTAGAGAGCGTACTTGATACATTAACTGACCGTGAAGAAAATGTTCTACGTCTACGTTTCGGTTTAGACGATGGTCGTACACGTACTCTTGAAGAAGTTGGGAAAGTATTTGGCGTAACACGTGAACGTATTCGTCAGATTGAAGCAAAAGCGTTAAGAAAATTACGCCATCCATCTCGTTCTAAACAACTAAAAGATTTCTTAGAATAAAAATGTTGAAACATCCTCTAATTTTTAGAGGGTGTTTTTTATTGAGTAATAATAGTAAGCATGAATGTGCCAAATGTAGTAAAATAGAGAGGTAATATGAAACTAACTCATCCATTAATAGGGTCGAGTAAATGAAAAGAGGCGTTTTAATATGAAGAAAAAATATTTAGTTACAGGTGCATTAATCATGAGTATGGTGGTTCTTGGAGCATGTGGCAATAAGTCTGATAAAACTGAAACAACGGAGACGAAGACAGAGATGACAGAAGCAACTAAAGAAACAGAATCAAAAGATGTAGCCAAACAAGATGAGGTTATATTTAAAGGCTCATTAAAACAAGATGCGGTGGTTGAGGGTGATAAAGTCAGTCTATATATCATTGGAGCAGAGGGTGTTAAAGATCCAGATGGTATTTCAAAAGGCTTAGTTGATGGTGTTATTATTAACACAACAAAAGATTTAATTGAAGGTAAAATTAATGAGGAAGATCTTACTGAAGGTAAGATGGTTGAAGTGACGATGAAGAGTCCTTCAGCAATGACAAGTTCCCTACCTCCGCAAGTAGCAGGAAATGCTATTGTATCTGTAAAATTATTAGATGAAAAAGTTACAGACCAAAAGGATAATGTTGTTTTCACAGGAACATTAAAAGGTGAAACAACGATGGCTGAAGGTCAAATGAGTTGTCATGTTTCTGATATCAATGCGGAAACAGACCCTGATGAATTAGTTAAAGGATTTGGTCAAGATGGTGTTATCTTAAACTTGGGTGAAGAGCAAGTTGAAGATGATTTCAAAGTAGAAAACTTTGTTGAAGGCGATAAAGTTGAAGTAACAGTTAAAGGTGATGCGGTGACAACTCGTTCACTACCACCACAAATCCCTGGTATGTCTATCGTTAGCATGAAAAAACTTTAAGATTAACGCCCTCTTGTAGGGCGTTAAGTGTTATAATGAAGCGGTAAATAAACAAAAGGTGTTGTGAAAAAATGAATGAAAAAAAGCTATCAGACCGTCTAGCTAAAGTCTGTGAATTTGTGCCAAGTGGTGCGATTGTAGCAGATATCGGATCGGATCATGCTTATTTACCCGCATGGTTAATATTGAATAATAAAATAACAACTGCTGTAGCAGGAGAAGTTGTAAAAGGCCCTTATGAGTCTGCTTGTCATTTGGTTAAAAGTCTTGGACTAGAAGATCAAATTACAGTTCGTTTAGCCAATGGACTTGAAGCAGTAAAACCAGAAGATAACGTCACAGCTGTTACGATTGCTGGTATGGGTGGTTCTTTAATTAGTGAGATTTTAGATCGAGGCTATGAAAAAGAGATTTTATCAGGTAAGGAACGTCTTATTTTACAACCCAATATTGGTGAAAGAACGCTTCGTTTATGGTTACAAGACCACTCTTATAAGATTATTGCTGAAGATATTTTAGAAGAAGATGGTAAGTTTTACGAAGTTATCGTGGCTGAAAAAGCATCAGAAGCCCCGACTTATACTGAAAAAGAATTACAGTTTGGCCCCTTCTTACTTTCTAATCAAACGTCTGTTTTCAAAGCAAAATGGGCAGATGAATTGGAACAAAAAGAGTATGTTTTAAAACAATTAAAAGCAGCCAAGGGTGACCAAAGCGCTAAGATTGAAAAAATGACACAATTAAAAACATGGATTGAGGAGTTGATCTAATGGGATTACTATTAAAAGACTTTATCAAACAGTTTGAAACATATTGTCCTCAGGAATTAGCAGAGGCGGGAGATCCGGTAGGGCTACATTTTGGTTCGATGGATCAAGAGATTAACAAGGTCATGCTAACTCTAGATGTTCGTCCGGATACGATCAAAGAAGCGATTGAAAATAACGTAGATTTAATTGTGGCGAAGCATCCACCGATTTTCAGATCAGTAAAACGTTTAGTGCCGGATAATCCGCAAACTAAAATGTACACTGAGATTATCAAGCATGATATCGCAGTTTATGCAGCACATACGAATCTAGATATCGTAGACAATGGCTTAAATGACTGGTTCTGTGAGGAATTAGGGATAAAAAATACCACTTACTTAACGCATACACACAGTATTCTAGAGTGGGAATTAAGTGTAATGGCAACAGATGAAGAAGAATTAAGATTAGTCGAAGCAGCTATTAGTCAAGACTTCACTTGTTACCCAACAATCGTGGAAGAGATGGAAGGCGAATTGGTAGTTGGAACGTTTAAAGTTCTAGAATTTGCAAAACAAACTGTAGAAACGAAGTTGAAAGAGCTATTTAATAAAGAACCAATGGACTATGCTTGGGAGCCTATGCCGTCAACGACTGCAGACTTCGGAATTGGTCGTATTGGAGAATTAGAAGAGGAAGTGTCGCTGGAAGAGTTTGTACAAACAGTGAAACAAACCTTTAACTTAGATGGTTTACGCTTAACGACAGATTCTGTTGATAAAAAGGTAAAACGTGTGGCGATTTGTGGCGGTAGTGGAGAGAAGTTTTATCCAGATGCAGTTAGCAAAAAAGCTGATGTTTATTTAACAGGAGATGTGTATTATCATACAGGACATGATATGATAGAGGAAAGATTATCTGTGATTGATCCAGGTCATCATATTGAAGTTTTATGTCAACCACGTTTACGTGAGCTATGTGAACAATGGAAAGAAGCTTATAATTGGGACCTTGAATTTGTAGAGTCATCTACTGATACAAACCCATTTAAATATTATTAAACTATAAAGGAGATTTTTCTTATGTATGAAAATTTAGTACCTCGTTTTATCCGTTATGTCAAAACTGAAACACGTTCTGACGATACTAGCACTACAGTACCTTCAACTCAAACACAGGTTGATTTTGCTCAAACATTATTAGCTGAATTAAAAGAAATCGGCTTATCAAATGCTAGCTACAACGAAAAAAATGGTTTCGTAACAGCTGAATTACCAAGCAACACATCTAAAGAAGGTGTACGTAGCATTGGTTTTATCGCTCACATGGATACAGCTGATTTTAACGCTGTTGGTGTTAATCCTCAATTTGTTGAAAACTATGACGGTGAATCTGATATCGCATTAGATGCTGATGGTAAATACAAATTAACAACGAAAGATTTCCCTAACCTTAAAAACTACAAAGGTCAAACACTTATCACAACTGATGGGTCAACTCTTTTAGGAGCAGATGACAAATCAGGGATTGCTGAAATCATGACAGCGATGGAAATTTTAATCGCTAACCCAGATATCGAGCACGGTACAATCAAAGTAGCATTCGGTCCAGATGAAGAAATCGGAACAGGTGCTAACAACTTTGACGCTGAAGGATTTGGCGTAGATTTCGCTTACACAATGGATGGTGGCCCATTAGGCGAATTACAATTTGAAACATTTAGTGCAGCTTCTGCTGAAATCACTATCCATGGTAAAAACGTTCACCCGGGTACTGCTAAAGATACAATGATTAGCGCTATTAAATTAGCAATGGAATTTGACAGCAAATTACCAGCTAAAGAAGTACCAGAACATACTGAAGGATACGAAGGGTTCTACCACTTAGAACACATCGAAGGAAACGAAGAAAAAACAGAAATGTCATACTTAATTCGTGACCATGACCGTGAAAAATTTGAAGCACGTAAAGAAGTAATGAAAAACCTAGTTGCTGAAATGAACAGCCGTTTCGACGAAGAACGTTTCGTTATCGAAATTGCAGATTCATACTACAACATGGCAGATATCATTGCTAAAGACATGAGTATCATTGACCTTGCTAAAGAAGCAATGGAAAACTTAGATATCGTTCCTAACACTGCACCAGTTCGTGGTGGTACTGACGGTTCTAAAATTTCATACATGGGTATCCCAACACCGAACGTATTCGCTGGTGGCGAAAACATGCATGGACGCTTTGAGTTTGTTTCTGTTGAAACAATGCAAAAAGCAACAGACGTTATCGTTGAAATCGTTAAATTAAACGCTAAAAACGCATAATACTGACTAATCAAGAAAACTTCTTCGTAAGGAGAAGTTTTCTTTTATTAAGATAAAGAATAGATGAGGTGTCAAATGTTATCATTTGAAGAAAAAAAAGCGATCTTTGACGAGTTTGAAGAGCTAACATGCCAACCCGTATCAATGAATCGTTTAAACTACCATTATGAAGGTAGTGCCGTTCCAAAAACAACAGTCGTAAAATTTTTACACCCTAAAAGTGGAAATGCTTTTGTATACGCTGGCTACTTAGCACCAGAAAAAACAAAAGACGGCTATGTATCAGTTATCGAACTGAACCGTGAAGAATTAATCGAGTATGTTAGAAATGCAATAGAATTCCTAAACCTAACAGAAGATGGCTATGCAGAAGGCTACGAAGAAGAATGGTCAGACGCACACGACGATCGCCTGTACCTACGCTACCAAAACTACATGTGGGTAGTAGTGATGCAAAGCGGAGGCATCGAAGCAGTATTCAAAACAAAAGAACAAGCCGAAGCCTACCTAATGGACGAAGGCTTTAATTAAAGCTGTAAAAAAATCGATCTGCTCCAAGTAACTGGAGAAATAGGATGAATTTGAAATACTAATTCAACCTATTTCGAAGTTACCGAAGGAGTAGATTTTTTTGCGCGTAGATAAGGTGTTTTTTCTGATGGTTTGATTTGAGTAATTGTAGAAAGCTACTTAAATCATTTATTTGGATTAAAGTAGCTTTCTACAATTACCGATAATCAGTCAGAAAAAGTCCGTGTATAAGCTGTGAGAGTGGTTGTTTTGATTTTAAAAGATATTAGATACTAAAAAGCATGACCTGTTAATCATTAACAGGTCATGCTTTTTTACTATTTTATTTGTTAGGTTCCGTATTGGTCTTTTGCCAATTGAAGGTGGAGTATCGTGATAACAGATTCTATAATAAAAAAGAGTAAGAAGAGTGGACTAGTAAAATAGAATAAAAATGAACCAATTAATATAAAGCCACCGATAATATAATAGTAATTAAGATAGGAAAAGATTGAAGCTAGTGATGTTAATGCAAGTACAGTTAAAAAAATAAAATTTAGAATTAATAATAGGAGTTCAATTTTTAATGGCACCTGAGCGGCATAAGAATAATAAAATGAGTTAAATACAGAAGCTAGTAAACAAATAGCTGAACTGAGTAACAGTAGTTTTAGTATGCTTTGATAGCGCAAAATAGGAATCACTTTCTTTCTAACGAGTGTATCGTTTAGTTTTGAAACTGTTATTTTATATTTATATCAGATAAAAAATATCATTTGTTTATTAGTTGAAGTCGTCTAAAAAAAAGTATTTATTATAGCGTATTTTCAAGGACATTGGTTCCAAAAATGTTCTTAGCTTCTCGTTCCATATCAATTATCTGTTCTTGTTTTCCGATAGATAAATTAGAGAATTCGAGATCTACTGAGCCACTTTTTATTTCGAGTGGTTGAGATAAAAGCTTGTCGTATTTTTTAGAAAACTGTTGGAGCGTTAAGGTTGTTTCTTTAGGGAATTTCCGCCAAATGATAAGTTTGTAACTTCCATCTATTGAGGCGACACTAAGTTGGCCTGTAAGAGTACCATATGATGGAGTTTGGGCTTCTAGGTAGTAGTGATTATCTAAATCAATAGCTGAATAAGTTTCGTGGTTTGAAGGTGTATCAAAAGTGGAAGTGAATCGGTTGAAGCTATAGCTTAAATAAAAATAGGAAAAGTGGTAACCAATAGTCAGTAAAATAAAAATAGAACCGAGCAATTTAAGTGTTTTTCGTAATGATAATTTCATATAAGACCTTTCTATACAAGAGTAAGACTATCAAAACTTCACAGTAGTGAGCAGTCTACTCATAATAGAATGTCTTTATACAAAAGTAAATTTCTAATTTTGTATGTTGAGTAGTTATTGTATAAAAAAGTATCTAACTTGGAGTGATTTTCAAATAGAAGGGAGGATGTTTAAAATTAGATGTGTTATTTAATCTAATTGTTACACCAGTGTTATCTCATCTAGTGATATAGTGTCCTCATATAAAGCGATAAGGAGTGAGGTCTATGAGTGATACATTAAAACGAGGGTTAGTACTAGTATGTTTGGTGGCAATTGGACTAGCAGGTTTTATTTTTATAGGAGATAGAGAGAACGATCATTATTTAAAATTTAATCCGCTAGTTAAGTTGGAAATAGGTTATGCTAAATTACCTAAGACAGTAACATATAATCATGGTAAATCTTTTAATAACCAAACAACAGCTCCTCAATTTCCTGATCCGTATGAAGATGTGGAAGTGGTCAATCAATTTGGTCAAGTAGTAAAATTGACCTTTAAGGGGGGACAATCTCCTAATGATAAGAACTATGCAAAGGTCAGTCATAAAGCTGACTTTGTCAAAGAGATAGAATTCGTATCATGGGATGAGATTCCGTCTGCTTACCAACTATATATGACACATTGAAAAGCTTACGTTAGGTAAGTTTTTTTATTTTCCGTCATTCATTAATCCTCTTCTTATCATTTGCCATTTAGCCTCTATTTCTTATAAACTAAACCTAGATATACTAAAAAATATTGGACTAAAGTCTGATGTATACTGACTTATAAATCGTTATACTTATAGTCAATAAAGGTCAATGAAACGAAGTGTTATTCTTTGACCTTTACTGACCTTGTTGATATAATAAGGTATAAAGTTAAGGAGGCAATGCTTATGAATATAGAAAAAATGACAACAACCATGCAAGAAGCCATAGCAGCAGCCCAACAAGTGGCGATGACAAGACGTCATCAAGAGATTGATATTTGTCACTTATGGAAAATCTTTTTACAACCGGATCATTTTGCGTATAAATTCTATGCAGATGCCGGCGTACCGGTAAACGAATTTGTAGCAGCAGTTGACCGTGACTTAGATAGTAAATCAGTAGTAGAAGGCAGCAATGTTCAGTACGGACAAGGCTTGAGCCAAAATTTATTTAATTTATTGCAAGAAGCAGATAAAATCAGAGAGAGCTTTGGAGATGAGTATCTAGCAACAGAAGTCATCTTGCTTGCTTTGATGGAATTAAAAAATCATCCACTAGCAAAATTCTTAACCGACAGAGGAATTAAGAAAAAAGACTTACGTCAAGCAGTGGAAGACTTAAGAGGGGGAGAACGTGTGACATCACAAAATCAAGAAGAACAATATGAAGCATTAGAAAAATACGGCACTGATTTAAACAAATTAGTAAAAAGCGGGAAACAAGACCCGATTATCGGACGTGACGATGAGATTCGTGATGTCATTCGTATCTTGTCTCGTAAAACAAAGAATAACCCAGTGTTAATCGGGGAACCTGGTGTTGGTAAAACAGCGATTATCGAAGGATTAGCCCAACGTATCGTCCGTAAAGACGTCCCTGAAAACTTAAAAGACAAAACAATCTTCTCGTTAGATATGGGAGCGTTAATTGCCGGAGCGAAATTCCGTGGTGAATTCGAAGAACGACTAAAAGCTGTCTTAAAAGAAGTGAAGAAAAGCGAAGGTCAAATCATCTTATTCATTGACGAAATTCATACGATTGTTGGAGCAGGTAAGACTGAAGGCAGTATGGATGCTGGGAACTTGCTGAAACCAATGTTAGCTCGTGGTGAGTTGCACTGTATTGGAGCGACAACGTTAGATGAGTACCGTGAATACATGGAACAAGATAAAGCTTTAGAACGTCGTTTCCAACGTGTTTTAGTTAAAGAACCAACAGTAGAAGATACGATTAGTATTTTACGTGGGTTGAAAGAACGTTTTGAAATCCATCACGGAGTTAACATTCATGATAATGCCTTAGTGGCAGCTGCAACGTTATCAAACCGTTATATAACAGACCGTTATTTACCGGATAAAGCGATTGACTTAGTCGATGAAGCGTGTGCGACCATCCGTGTGGAAATGAACTCAATGCCAACGGAATTAGACCAAGTGACACGTCGTTTGATGCAATTAGAAATTGAAGAAGCGGCTCTTAAAAAAGAAGAAGACGATGCAAGTAAAAAACGTCTAGATATACTTCAAGAAGAATTAGCTGAATTACGTGAAGAAGCTAACCTAATGAAAATGCGTTGGGAAACTGAAAAAGCAGAAGTGAACTTGCTAAGTGCGAAACGCAGTGAGATTGATAAAGCACGCCATGAGTTAGAAGAAGCAGAAAGTAATTATGATTTAGAACAAGCGGCTGTCTTACGTCATGGTACAATTCCAAAATTAGAACAAGAGTTGAAAGACTTAGAAGCTAAAAATGAAGCAGAGTCAGATAATCGTTTAGTCCAAGAAGCCGTAACGGACAATGAAATTTCAGTAGTAGTTGGACGTTTAACAGGTATTCCTGTGACGAAATTAGTCGAAGGCGAACGTGAAAAAATCTTACGTCTAAATGAAACCTTACATAAACGTGTTATCGGACAAGACGAAGCAGTAGATGCAGTATCAGATGCGGTTATCCGCTCACGTGCGGGACTTCAAGATCCAAATCGTCCACTAGGGTCATTCCTATTCTTAGGGCCTACAGGGGTCGGTAAGACTGAATTAGCGAAAGCTTTAGCAGAAGATTTATTCGATTCAGAAGAGCACATGGTCAGAATCGATATGAGTGAGTACATGGAAAAACATTCAGTGTCTCGTTTAGTCGGAGCTCCTCCAGGATATGTCGGCTACGAAGAGGGCGGTCAATTAACAGAAGCCGTACGTCGTAGTCCATACACAATCGTCTTATTAGATGAGATTGAAAAAGCTCATCCAGATGTGTTCAACATTCTGTTACAAGTGCTTGATGATGGTCGTTTGACTGACTCTAAAGGTCGTATGGTAGACTTCAAGAATACTGTTTTAATCATGACAAGTAACGTTGGGTCTCAAACGATGTTAGATGGCGTTACACCTGAAGGAACATTACCGAAAGAAACAACGGATTCTGTGATGTCACAATTACAAATGCACTTCAAACCGGAATTCTTAAACCGTATCGATGATACGATTTTATTCACACCATTAACATTAGACAATGTAAAACAAATCATCGACAAGATGACACGTCACCTAAGCGAACGCTTAGAAGACCAAGATATTCAATTAGAATTATCAGAAGAAGCGAAAAGCTGGGTAGCCGAGTCAGCCTATGACCCAATTTACGGCGCTCGTCCACTTAAACGTTTCTTAACCAAAGAAGTGGAAACACCACTTGCTAGAGAAATAGTAGCAGGAAAAGTTGGCCCACAAACAAAAGTCATCGTCACACTTAAAGACGACAGCCTACACTTCGAAACTGAAAGTTTGGAAGACTAGTAGGAAAGGGTACAGAGGTAAAGGAAAAGACATGCCAGAGATGGCATGTCTTTTTATGTTGCTACCAAGTTTCTTCATCCCAATTCCCAGAAACGTTATAGCTATCCCCGTTAAAATTATTGTTTTCTGCAGTTAGCCAAACATTAATTTGACTGGCTGATTTATAAGCATCCTTGTAATAGGGACCGGAACCTTGTTTAGCATCTACTGTTTTACTTACATTAGTGTCATTTTTATTTTCTAACCAAAATCTAGTGACAGTTCCTTTTCCTTCACCACTTTTAAGAAGTTTGACCTTCCATTGATTATCCGTGTGGGTTGTTTGTCTGTATTGTCCAGTTGCTTCATGACCATTACTTTGATAGGAAGGGACACGAAAATTAAATGAGATATTATCGTTAGTTGCGAGAGCGTTAATATAGAAACTTGAACTAAGTGTTACGACACTTGCGAGAGTTAAAAATAGAGTTTTCTTTTTCAACATTATTATCACCTCCTTTCAATGACGATTTAACTTATCAACTCACCATCGACCATCTTCATAATATGGTCTGCTAGGGCAAGAAGTTCTTCTTTATTATGTGTTGCCATAATGATAGTACAGCCTTGTTCTTTTAATCTAAGTAAAATATCATGTATCAACTGAACGCTATCTTCATCCAAGGCGTTGGTAGGTTCGTCCAGTAGTAATAAGGATGGCTTTTCAAAAATAGCTTGAGCTAAACTTAATTTTTGTTTCATTCCTAAGGAGTAGTTCTTAACTTTTGTATGCTCATGACCGCCAAGGCCAACTTGTTTTAAGCTGTCTAAAATATCGTCATCTGTGGCAGTCTTATTGATTTTACTCAACATTTTCAGGTTTTCGTAGCCTGTCATATTAGGTAAAAGTTCAGTATGTTCGATGATAATTCCTGTGTGAGGTGGAAAGTCGATATCCTTTTGGAGAAGCTTTCCATCTATGGTAACCGTCCCTGTAGTGGGAAAGATTAAACCAGAAATCGCCCGAAGTAACATAGTTTTACCAGAGCCATTTTGTCCGTGGAGACCATAGATTGTCCCATTTTCAAAGTGATAGTTGATTGAGTTAAGGACAGGGCGTTTTTTGATTAGTTTTGAGTAGTTTTCAATGTCAATAATAGGCATGTGAGTTCCTTCTTTCTATATCCAATTTTTAGTTTTAAAGAGATGTAACATCAATCCTATACTGCAAACCATCACACCACTCATAATGATTAATGACAAGAGTGTCGGATAAGGTAAGGACTGGCTAAAGTGATTAAATCTATTTGTAAGTGTCAAGTTAAGTGGAAGTAAGGCATTTACCCAAGAACCTGGTGCTAGAAAATTTAGAATATCGCTAACCAACACTGAGCAACTAACAGACAAAAGTGTTGCGATGAGTGCTTTAGGGCTGTCTAGTAATAATTCTAAAAGAGCTTGTATCACTAAAATAAAGCATAGGAATAAGCAGTTAAGGATGTAAGGCTTAATTAGTGGGACTAAACTAGGTAGAACGGGGACAGTTAGTTTAAGATACAGACAAAATGCTAGGACTTTTAAGGTCTCCATAACGACGACAAACTGAATAATTTGCTTCAAAAAAATGGTGAAGATAGGGTAAATACTATGAGAACGAATTAAAATACAAGGAACGATTTCTTTAAGATGAGTTTCGATTACCCCCATAGTAAGGCAGACGTACGATCCAATATTAAAAAAGTAACATAAAATAAGTATTGTTCTGGAATGGTAGTCTGGTCCTGCATATAGAGTTGAAACAAGACCAGGTTGAGAAAAATGTTGCGCTATTAAGACGTAAAAAATAGTTAAGATACCCATGACACTATAATTAATCCGATTCATTCAGAAAATCCTTTCTATTAAAAAGTAGGGACGCGATAAGAGCTGTCCCGATAGAGAGTGTGATGAGATTAGCTAATATGAGGCTGTACTCTAATAAATTAACCGCACCAGATTCTTTTAAAAAAGTGTCTAAAATTTCAAATGAACGGATGGGACCAGAAGAAAATAAGATTAAGCCGCCATAAGTCGTGAGAGCGCTGAATAAAAAGCTAATGCTAAGTGCTTGAGTATGTGTTTTGAAAAGGAGACTGATGATTAAGAAAACAAGTCCTAGCCACAAATAAAAAAGAAACATAATCACGGCATAGAGCATCATGCTACGGTAAAAATGAGTAGCAGATAAGATGGCATGAGAGAAACGATACCGATTTAAAAGAAGGCTACTTCCTATAAATAAACTGGTAAATGCCAAGGAAATCCAAGAATATTTAACAATATGACGGGTGAGAGACTGTTGACGACTTCGACGAATTAAGAGTTGTACCTTTGGTAAGGGAGGTAACAGGATGAAAAATAATAAAGCATTAATTGTCCCAAGTCTTAACATATCATTGTAGCCGGAATAAGGTTCATTAGTATCAAGAATACTAAGAACTGTATTATGCCTATCTAGATTTCTACTCCCAAAAAGCCAAGAAAAGATAAAAATAGCCAAACATAGAATATATTTTAATAGATTAAAGTTCATGATATCTCCTTTGGTAAATTATGGCAGTGACAGTAACAATGAGTACAAGACTAGTGTAGACGAGTAGAGCGGGTATAATACTATCCAGCCCGTATTCGATAAAAGGCTGCATCACATAAGTCAGACTATTGGGTGCTATGATTTGAATAATCCATATTAAGAAGCAAGCAGGATAGACAACTTTTGGATTTGGGAATAAAAACGAAAGGCTCAGACATAAAATAGAGAGTAGGGCGGTCAGTACTGAAAATACTAAAATATAAGCAAAATAAATACTGTAGGGATGGTCGATTGAAAAATTAAGCAGAGTGGGATTCGGATTACGATAAAGTTCTAACCCTTGAAAGCCATGGCCTTTGTGGAAGACGAGGGTGACTAGTCCAAAATTAAGAAGTAAGCCGCTAAATGCTACGATAAAAGATAAACTTGTAGTCAAGATATAACGTTTCTTTAGCCAGTCTTTTCGAGATAGCTTGGTTAACTGTATGCTATCAATGCCATTTTTCTTATCGGTTAAATAATAATCGCCATTAATAGCAAGTAATAATAAGGGGAGTACCCAGATGTACAGCATTTGTGGCAGATGGCCAATTGTATTGCCTGCTAAAAAAGAGGTAGCTGCAGGATGAATATCAAACTGATGGTCAAATGGATGTGTTTGGAAATAATGGTAATAATAAACAGGGTCAGTCAGATATTCTTGGAATTCTTGTGTAAGACTAAGTAAAAAGTCGAGTAGAGGAATTGCAATCATAAAGCCGATGAAAAAGAGACTGCGTTTATTTTTTGAAATACGATAAAGTTCTGCTTGCATATAATCACCCTTTGTAAGTTATTTAGGAATATAGTCCTATTGTAACGGATTATATTCAGTAATGGAACCTTAAATTAAGAGTTGTAGTCAGTATTTTTCATTAAAACCATCTGAAAATATCACGTTTAATTAAAGGGAAATCGTAAGAAATCCCCTATCTCTTTTCAAGCTATGCTAAAATGAACCCACAATTACTCAAGTTGGAGGTAGAGAAATGAGTCAGGGTGTATCAGTCTTACCGTTTGACATATCGTTGGTATCGATAGTCAAAGCGTCGCCAGAGATGGATAATCAGTACCGGTTATTTTTTGCAGTAGAAGGGACGTTGGCGTATCAGTTAGAGGGGCAACAGGGGCAACTGAAAAAAGATGAGTTGCTTATGATTAATCCAAATGAAAGTTTTACGCTGACGTCAGAAGAGGAAAATGCGATACTCTTTATGACTTTTGATCGTCAGTTGATTGAAGGGACTAATCTGTACGAGAGATTACCATTATTTGTTAATGATTTAAGTAAATTGACACTGATTAAAGAAAGTCAGTTAGACATCGTGAAGAAGAATTTACTGTTAATTTTATTAGATTGCATCGGTGGAGAGAGCAATGTATTTGATCAACTCCAAAAATTTTATGAGCTGTTGGCTATCTTGGTAGGAGAGTTTGTCGTCGGGTATCAAGAGGAACAAACAGATGAGCGATTGCCACAAGTAGAGGACCCTCGTATTTCGGAGACGCTTCGTTATATTGAGGGGCATTATCAGGAGAAATTAAGCTTAGAGCAATTAGCTAATTTGCAGTATTTAACCCCTTTCTATTTTTCAAAATTATTTAAAGATGAGGTAGGGTTAAGTTTGTCTGAATATCTGCAAGCACGTCGAGGGGCAAAGGCTAAAGAATTACTAGCCTTACCCGAGTTGACGATTTCTCAAATTGCCGATGCATCAGGTTTTTCTAATGAAAAAGCCTTCTATAAATTTTTCCGTGATACATATGGTCTGACTCCAAAACAGTATCAAAAACAAGTCAATTCGGAATCAGTTGAGTTGGAATCGGATGATATTAGGCCAATCGAAACAGAAGAGATTTACCGTTTGCTGTCTTATATTTTGGTAAATAAAAATATTCCGTATCGTTTTTATAACAATCAAGGGAGTCTTAATTTATCGGTCAAAGAGTCTCTAGACACAGCATTAAACTTGCCAGATCGGTTGGTGACGATTGGAAATGTTGAAAACGGGGAGAAGGCGATTGTTCAGAAGCAGTTGGTACAGTTGCAAAAGGAGCAAGGCTTTGAGTTTATTCACTTTACGGAGTTGTTAGCAGAGGATAATTTTAGCTATTCTAATGAGATGGTCTCTAACTTTATCCGCAATCGAAATTGGTTTGATTTTATTAATGAGCAAGGTTTGAAACCGATGGTGCGTTTGACGTTACCTAGAGAGGTCAAAAGTTTTCATGACTTAGAAGACTGGTTTTCAACTTACCGAGAGACGTTAGTTTATTTGAAATCACGGGAACAAGCCCTACATATTGAAATGGCGATTGCCGAGTATGATGAACAGTTCCAACAGTATCAATTAGTTTATGATTGGATGAAAGAGATTAGTGAGGACTTTACCGTAGGCTTAAAATTAAACTTAACAACACAAGAAGAGTTGCTTCAGTTAGAAGAGCATCTGGTGAACTATCAGCCAATTATTGAGTTTTATAGTGTGATATTAGTCGGCGAGATTGACACACAAAAAGGGACGCAAGGGAATGATATTATCGAGAAAATCACCTACTTAGCTGATTTTCTCGATGGATTAAAATTGGAGAGTGTGCCCATTTATTTACTGGATTGGAACACATTGATGGGGTATGGTGATGTGTTGAGTGGGACATTTTACCGTGCAGCCTTGATTTTAGATACCATAGTGGCGCTTGCTGATCGTCTGAGTGGTATTGGCTATTGGTTAAATATTGGGATTGACCGAACAGATGAAGACAAGTGTGAAATCAGTTCATTGTCGTTATTTATGTATGACGGCTTACGCCGACCTGTCTACCATGCTTTAACGTTATTGTATCAGTTAAGCAGTAGCATGGTCGCAAAAACGGAGACTAGTGTCTTGACCTTTGATAAGAAACGCGAGGCTTATCAACTCGTTATTTGGAATCCGACTTATATGAACCCGTTGTATTCACTGGATTATCACAGTATTCAGAAGCAAAACCATGAGTTAATGGTCGCACTAAAAGGCTTGCCACAAGGAACGTATTTTATAAAAAAATACACGTTGAGTAAAGACCAAGGTGGGATTTATAATACGTGGTTGTCATTAGGTGGGGTAAGGGAGATTGACCGTGCAAGTCAAACTCATTTAGAAACCACAATCTTACCTCAACTAGAGGTGCAAGAGAAAAAAGTCAGTAGTGAATTAGCTTTTCAATTAGAAATGAGCTTTAATTCCTGCCATCTTTTAGAAATTAAAAAGGTAAATTAAAATAATCGTATCTTTTGACTGTCAAAAGATACGATTATTTTTTTGAAGATGTACAAATAACGTATGATAAGGGGAGTTTTTCATATGGAATAAACTTATATCTATTTTTCACAAACGTATAATACTAGGTGTGAGAGCGTTATCACACGCTTTAAAACAAATTAGAGGAGGCTTATTATGGTTAACACGAAACAAAAAGAGTTATCAAAAGGCGCAAGTATTAAATTAGTCATTGCACTTATGGCAGGTTATTCAATGGTTTACATGGATAAAAATATGATTTCAACTGCAATTATTCCCATTGCCAAGCAATTAGACTTTGCCCCGTCACAAACAGGGATGATTATGAGTATGTTCTTCTTAGGTTACTCATTAATGCAAATTCCAGGAGGTTGGTTAGCAGATAAGATTGGTGCTAAAAAAGTTCTGATGATTTCATTAGGAATGATTTCATTGTTCTCATTCTTATTCGGAACAGTGAGTAGTTTAATGTTATTCTTCTGTATTCGTTTCTTTGCAGGGATTGGACACGGCGGGTATCCACCAAGTTGTTCTAAATCAGTAGCTGAGAATTTCCCACAAGAAAAACGTACGTTGGTTCAATCATGTATTTTATCAACATCAGGTATTGGTGGGATTTTAGCCTTTACATTAGGAGCGAACTTAATCGCAAACAATTGGCGTTATGCTTACTTAGCGTTAGGGTCATTATTCTTATTAGCACTAGTACTAGTGGCGTTATTTGTACCTAAAACTGAGCCAGTAGCTAAAGAAGCTAAAGTTAAATCATCTGTATCATTCAAAGAAATGATTTTAAACAAAGACGTTATTATTTTATTTATTGCAATGTTATTCTTAAACATTACGTACTACGGTAGTATGTCATGGTTACCAAGTTACTTAACAGAAACTTATAATTTAAGTATTCAATCAGCAGGGTATATTTTAACTGCGAATTCAATCGCACAAGTAATCGGAACAGTTGCAACAGGATTTTTACTATCTAAATTCTTCGTTGGACGTGAAAAATTATTTGTGATGGGTGGTTCTGTTATTATTGCAGCAATGATTATGCTTTTAATTAATACAGACTTACTTTGGTTATCATCAATCTTAGTTGTATTTATTGGCATGTTAACTATTTCATGTTTCACAGCAGTCTTCACTTGGCCACATAAATTATTTGAAGAAAATTCAATTGGGTTATCGATCGGTATTGTCAATACAGGTGGAACACTTGGTGGATTCTTAGCCCCAATGATCTTAGGTAAATTAATTGAAAAAGCAGATGGTTCTTATTCATTAGCCTTTACTTTTATTGCAGCAGCAATTGTTGTTGCAGGTCTATTAACATTCTTAGTATCGAATAAAAAACAAGCATCAGCTAACTAATCGGAGGTTGAAATTATGACAACATTAAAAGCAACATTACAAAAAAAGATTGATGACAAAACACCGAAAATGATTGAGATGAGACGTTACCTTCATCAACATCCAGAATTATCATTTGAAGAAGAAAAAACAAGTCAATTTATTGTTGATTTTTATAAAGGGAAAGACTGTGATGTCAAGACTAATGTAGGTGGTTACGGTGTTGTTGTAACCATTGACAGTGGCAAGCCAGGTAAAACTATTGCTTTACGTGCCGACTTTGATGCGCTACCGATTACTGAGGAAACAGGTTTAGAATTTGCTTCTAAAAATCCTGGATGTATGCACGCATGTGGTCATGATGCTCACACGTCATATATGTTAACTCTGGCGGATACATTGTTAGAAATTAAAGACCAATTAGTTGGGAAAGTGGTTATCTTACACCAACCAGCAGAAGAAACACCACCAGGCGGAGCGATTGCTATGATTAAAGACGGCTGTTTAGAAGGTGTGGATAATGTACTAGGTGTTCACTTGTGGAGCCCGATTGATACGGGAGATATTCACTACTGTTTAGGTGCAACAATGGCAGGACGTTCATCATTTAAAGTGAAATTTAAAGGAAAAGGTGGACATGGGGCAGTGCCTCACGAAGCAAATGATACAATTGTAGCAGCTAGTCATTTTGTTGTGGCAGCCCAAACGATTGTGAGTCGACGAGTGTCTCCATTTGAAATGGCAACCTTAACTATTGGAAACTTTGACGGACGTGGCTCTTTCAATGTTATTAAAGACAGCGTCTTTATTGAAGGGGACGTTCGTAGTATGGACCCATCAACACGTGAATTAGTTGCGAAAGAGTTTAAGTCAATCTTAGATGGTATTGCGGCGATGTTCCGTATTGAATACGAGTTATTCTACGAACATGATTACCCAGTTTTAATGAGTGACGAAGCGTTAACATCAAGCGTGATTCACAGTATTGAAACAGCTGGTATTGAAAATCTAAATGAGATTTCATTAGCCCAAGCAAATCCTGCGTCAGAAGATTTTGCTTATTACTCAGAAGTAGTACCAAGTTCTTATATTTTCGTAGGAGCAAAACCTGCATCAGGTGAGTTCTTCCCTCATCATCATCCAAAATTTGATATCAATGAAGATGCGATGGGAATTGCCGCAAAAGCGATTGGAACAGCAACACTTGATTACTTATTAGGTTAAAATAAAAGAGTCGTCTCTTATATAGAGACGACTCTTTTTTAGCATTAAGCCATTAATTCGGATAAGGTTAGGGCGTATATTTCCATATTTTTCATTAAATCACTAACGTCCATGTACTCATTTTTGTTATGAGCAATCCCTTTTTGACCAGGGAATGATGGCCCAAAGGCGATGATATTTGGCATTGAACGCGCATAAGTCGCTCCTGTTGTCGTAACAGGTGTACCGTCTTGTCCGGTACAGTTTTCGTAAACAGCTTGCATCGTTTTAAGCATCGGATGATGACGGTCAAATACCGTTGACTTCATGCGACGTGTGACAGTTACGTTAGTATCAAGTACAAGATGACCAAAGATAGCCTCAAGCACTTCTTCTTCAGTAACGGAAATAGGGTAGCGGATAGATAACGATAAAATCGCTTGGTTTTCTGTTAGCTTTAACTCATAAGGAGAAAGTTGAAGTGAGCCTGAATCTTCATCTGAAAAATTAGCGCCAATACCAGAACCATCATGTTTATCATGGAAGCCATCAGCTAGCCATGACAGGTATGTTGCCAGTTCACCAGTAAAGCGAGCCTCATCAGTCGACTCTTTAGCAAATAGTGTAATAGTATTCAGGCCCATATCAGGAGCGTTACTTGGCGAACGTTTTCCTCTTACTTCAATCGTTTCACCTGTTGCTAAAGTCACATCAAGTGTGTCGGGAATACTGCTGCGATCAAAGTTACCGACAAAGGATTGGATTTGGTTTAACGAGTCATCTGAGAATGTTGTAACGATATCAATCCCAACCACACCACGCTCACCATAAACGGCAGGGTACTTACAATCTGGTGTGTAGCCATAGATTGGAGCGGGTTCTTTTTCAAGATACATCGGAATATCAGCAGAGCCGCTTTCTTCATCACTTCCAAACACGATACGAATAGTTTTCGTTGGCTTAAGACCAAGTTCTTTTAAGACAGATAGAGCATACAAGTTACTCATGATAGGGCCTTTATTATCTAAGACACCGCGACCATATAGGACACCGTTATCTTCTGTTAAATCAAAAGGCTCATAATCCCAATCCGTCCCTTCAGGAACAACATCTAAATGACCGATGACGCCGATATACTCAGATGAGTCGGGACCCCACTGGGCATAGCCCATCGCATTATTGACCATTTTAGTTTTAAATCCCATTGACTCCGCAATCTCAAGAGCTTTTAAAACGGCTTGTTTCGGGCCGACACCAAAAGGGGCGTCCTCAGTAGCATCTGCTTTGACACTATTAATCTGCATGACTTCTTTTAAGCCGGCAAAGAAATCCTCTTGTCTAGCAGATACTGCTTGTTTAATCACATCATAATCTAGTTTCATCTTGTTCTCTCTCCTTAGTGGTTACGTTTAAGTATATTTTTGAAGGTATATTTATCAGGACGGTAATAAGATAAATCGATTAGTAAGGGTTCACCTTGAATAGAACTTGTCGTCGTATCCACAAGTAAAATAGGGGAGCCTTTTTCGATATCCAAAAGGGCAGCAGTTGAGTCGGAGACAAGTTCTGCACTGATCTCCTGTTGAGAGTATCCAATTAAAATATGTTGTTCAATTGTTTCAAACAGTGACTCTGTTTCAAAATCCACTTGTGTAATATCACCCAAATATTTTTTTCTAATATGTAGATTTTCAATAACAAGTGGCGTTTCGTTGGCGTAACGAACACGTTTGATAAAAATAACAGATTCTTTATCTTCTAATTCAAGACGTATCCGTATTTCCTCTGAAGGTAAAAAGACCTCAGTCATTTCAATTAGTTTAGTACTAGGAGTCATCCCTAGATTGCGAATGATTTCAGAGAAACCCGCTAATCCGCTTGCTCCACTTTGGATTTTACTTTGCTCAACTACGAAAGTCCCGTGGTTTTTTTGTTTAATTAAAATATTTCTAGCTATCAGATAATCAAGTGCTTTTCTGATAGTCAGTCTGCTGACTTCAAATGTATCCGCTAATTCATATTCAGTTGGGAGTTTTTCTCCACCTTTTAACGAACCGGATTGAATATCGGCTAGTAATTTATTGGCAATCTTCATATAAAGAGGTGTTTTTTTTGATGTCATAATCTAAGCTCCTTTCATTAAGTAGGATGTACTTTTAATTTAAATGTAAAGTAAAGTTTTATAAGGTTCAACTACTTTCTAAAAAGAAAGCGCTTGAATAAAGATAGTATATACCTTTATTATTTTTAATACAATGGGTAACTATTAATTTAAAGCTATTTGTTGGAAAATAAATAAAATAAATGCTCATTATTTATATCATTAGAAATAAATTGGATAAAAAGTATATACAATATCA
This sequence comes from Vagococcus fessus, assembly GCF_003987565.1. Lineage (GTDB taxonomy): Bacteria > Bacillota > Bacilli > Lactobacillales > Vagococcaceae > Vagococcus_D > Vagococcus_D fessus. Next base: position 131,074 of record NZ_NGJY01000002.1, on the reverse strand, counting down.
AAAAAGTGTTGTAAGATACATTTATCAAAAGAATATTTAAGGAGGAATTTTAGATGGACCAACAAATGCAAGCGTTTCAAATCATTGCCAAAGCTGGAGATGCTTTTTCTAAACAAATGGAAGCGATATCATTGGCAGGGGACAATCAATTTGAAAAAGCCGAGGAACTATTAGAGTCTGCAAAAGAAGATTTGAATGCTGCCCATCAAGTTCAAACAGATATTTTAACAGCAGAAGCACAAGGTACTCCAATGGAAACAACACCGATTATCGTTCATGCTCAAGATCATTTAACAAAAGCAATGATGGGTGACTTTTTTGTCCGTGAACAAATAAAATTATATAAACGTATTGAAAAATTAGAAAATAAATAGTAATCAGATAGCTAGAAAGTGAGTGTAAGACTTATGTGGGGAATTATTGCAACGTGGCGTATGGCACACGATGGTATTATTGCAGCTTCAGAACAATTAAAGAAAAATGGTAAAGCAGGAGATGCTGCTGAAACGTGCATCAAGATGGTGGAAGACTATCCTTACTACAAATCAGTAGGATACGGTGGTCTGCCAAATGAAGAAGGGATTCTAGAGATGGATGCCGCTTATATGGACGGCGATACATTTAAAATCGGGGGAGTCGCAGGGATTGTTGATGTGGCTAATCCAGTTTCAGTAGCCCGTGCTTTAAGTGACCATAAGTTTAACAGTTTCCGTGTTGGCGATGGGGCAACAAAGTATGCTCAACTCGAAGGATTTGAACGTAAAAACATGATGACTGATCGTTCTAAAAAAATGTATGAGTTACGTCTAGAAGAAATGAAAGAAAAAGGGTTAAGTGCATATGATGGTCACGATACAATCGGTGCTGTTAGTTTAGATCAGTCAGGAAGTATGGTTGCCGCAACTTCTAGTTCGGGCTTATTTATGAAAAAAGCAGGGCGTGTTGGTGATTCACCTTTATCAGGTTCAGGATTTTATGTTGATAGTGAAATCGGTGGTGCTGCAGCGACTGGCTTAGGTGAAGATTTAATGAAAGGCTGTCTAAGTTACGAAATCGTTCGTTTGATGGGTGAAGGAATGCATCCGCAAGAAGCTGCAGATAAAGCAATGTACAGTTTCCACCATAAATTAACCAAACGTTATGGTAAAGCAGGTGCCTTCTCACTAGTAGCTATGAATAATAAAGGCGAATGGGGAGTGGCAACAAACGTTGAGTTCACTTTCTCAGTGGCTAATGATAAAGAAGATCCAGCCATTTATATCGCGCAGATGGGTAAAGATGATAAAACAAGCATCGAACCAATCACTCAAGAGTGGTTAGATGCTTATGAAAAACGCATCAAAACACCAATCGACCAATTAGGGAAGTAAAATTATTAAATATAAAAATATAAATTAATTAAGGAGTGTTTTAAGATGAAGAAACAAATCTATTTATTCTGTGAATTTGGTATGTCAACAAGTATTATGGTAAATAAAATGCAAGAAGTGGCTGATTCTCATAATATGCCATTACAAATTACTGCTTTTCCAGCAGCTAAAGCTACAGATATGGTAAAAAAAGAAAAACCAGTTTGTATTTTATTAGGACCACAAGTTAAATTTTTATTTGAAAAAATTAATGGAGAGTTCGAACCCCAAGGAATTCCTGTAGGTGTTATTGAATCTGAAATCTACGGTATGATGGATGGAGAAAGAGCTTTAAAAGAAGCTTTAAAATTAATCAAACAAAACAAACAAAAATAGACTGAAATTTTTAAGGAGGATTTGATTATGAAAAATGCTATGTCTAAGCTGGAGGGGATTTTAACACCTCTTGCTAAAACAATTGGAGAAAACAAGTATTTAATTGCAATTCGTGATGGTTTCTTAGTTTCAACACCCCTTTTAATTACGGGTTCAGTCTTTATGTTAATCGCGAATTTCCCACTACCATTTTGGAACGAGTGGATGACAGCGCTCTTAGGTAGTGATTGGGCAGTTAAAATGTCTATGCCTGCTACAGCAAGTTTTGATGTTATGGCTATTCTTGCTACTATGGGTATTGCTTATAGTTTAGGTAAACTGCTTAATATAAATGCAATTGCGGCTGCAGGTGTTTCATTAGTAATTTGGTTTATGCAAACGCCTTATAAAATTCCTTTCACTCCAGAAGGCTCTGAAACAGAGCAAATTGTTAGTGGTATTCCATTACAATGGACAGGTTCAAAAGGTTTGTTTATGGGGATTATTGTTGCATTAGTTGCAACTCGTTTATTTGCTTATTTCTCAAATAAAGGTTGGACTATCAAAATGCCTGATGGCGTGCCTCCAACAGTAGCAAAATCATTTGAAGCTCTTATTCCAGGTTTTATTGTAACTGTTATTTTCTTTGTTATTGCGTGGGCATTCTCATTAACTTCATATGGTAGTGCGCAACAGTTTATTTTTGAATCATTACAATATCCATTATTAAAATTAGGTAATACATTACCAGCAATGGTTATAGCATATATTTTCTTACATTTATTCTGGTTCTTTGGAATCAATGGTTCAAGTGTTGTTGGTGCTGTATTTAATCCAGTACTAAGTGCATTATCACTTGAAAATCTAGATGCCTATAAGACAGGTGCAGAATTACCAAATATTATTACGGGTACTTTCCAAGATATGTTTGCTACATTTGGAGGCTCTGGCTCTACTTTAGCTTTAATTGTTGTGATGATTTTAGTCGCTAAGAGTCAACGTTCTAAAAAAATCTCTCAATTATCATTAGTTCCAGGGATCTTTAATATAAATGAACCAATTATTTTTGGATTACCGATTGTTTTAAATCCATTAATTTTAGTACCATTTATTATTGTTCCGACATTAAATATTATTATTGCATATTTTGCAATGAGTAGTGGCTTAGTACCTTTGACTAATGGTATTTCTGTTCCATGGACAACGCCAATGATTATTTCAGGTTTCCTTGTGACAGGTTGGAAAGGTGCAGTGTTACAAGCAGTGCTGTTTGTAATGAATATGGCAGTCTACTATCCATTCGTTAAGATTATTGACAAACAGTTTGTTCTTGAAGAGCAAGAAAATGCTAATAAAGTTGAAGATGATGAAATATCATTAGATGATTTTGATTTTGATGATTTATAGAAAGAAGATGTTAATATGAAAAAAATTATGATGGTATTAAATCAGGTACAAGCAGGAATGGGAAGCGATGAAAATAATATGCTAGCACCTACTGCTAAAAAAGGAGCTATAGGACCAGGTTCTACGTTAGAACCAAAATTCAATGAGAATGGTGCCACTGTAGCAGTTACTTTCGTATGTGGTGATAAATATTTTGTAGAAAATGAATCTGAAGTTACAAAGAAAATGATAGGTTTAGCGAAAAAAATGGGAATAGACGCGGTACTTTGCGGACCCGCTTTTCATTATCCTAATGCAGGAGAGATGTTTGCTAGAGCTGCTTTAATTTGCAATAAATATGGAGTACCAGCTTTAGCAACAATGTCTGTTGAAAATGAAGCGACTGAAAAATATAAAGATCAAGTTTCTATTTTAAAAATGCCTAAAAAAGGTGGCATTGGTCTCAATGATTCTTTCAATAATATGGCAAAATATACAGCTGAGTTAGCAAAAAATAAAACTATTGAAAAGAATGCTATTGATTTCTTCTAAATATAAAAAAACAACCTCATTAAAGGTTGTTTTTTTTATATTTTGAATTAGGATTAGAAGGAAAGCCCATCATTATTAAAACAATGAGTGTCCCGATAAAAGGGATAAAATGTATTAAAAATAACCACCCAGTTTTATTAATATCATGAAATCGTCTAACTGTTATGGTAATAGATGGAATTAATGCTGCTAATACGTAAATAGATAGAGCTATATAAATTATATTTACGATAGGAGAAGAAAGACCATTTTGTTCTATAGATGGTTGAAGCATCCCAAGTATAAATGATGGTAAGGCTAACCAAACTAAGTAGTTTGTCCAAAAATTCCTTCTTGTTTCGATACCTTTGATAGTAAAACCGCGTGTCCAAAAATCTAACATAAAATCCTCCTCTAGAAATATTGTATATACTATAATTTAACATAGTTTGATGAGAGTTTGGAAAAAAACAAAATTAAATTTCTTTAGTAAACTAATGAAGTGCTATTTTTCCTTCCTATAAAAACTGCATATCCTTAGGTAATTAATGAAATGTTAAAAAAATGACGAAATTGTATCATTAATTAACACAACTTAGTTTACAAGGAGGAGACACATTTGAAACGATTAAAAAAGAGTATGTTGGGGATTTTGATTGCAAATCTAGTGGCACCGTCATTGGCTTTAGCAAGTCCAACAACTGAAAATAGGGATGCCTACAGTAAAGAAACAGAAACGGTAAAGAAAACAGAAACATACGAGGAAAAGAAAGTCACATTAAAGGCTAAAAAAGAAAAGGACCCATCTAAAGAGCCAGAAAAAGTTGATTATGAGTTACTAATTGATGGATCAGGGTCAATGCGTGATACGGGCAGTTTAGATAAGACAAAAGAAGCTATTAATCATTTTATCGATGAACGAAACCCTAAGTATGAACGAGTTGGGGTATCTGTTTTTAGAGGTCCTGGTTATGATAGTGTCAAAGGTGAAGTGGTGTATGATGCGATTACGAAGACGTTATCCGACTACTCAAGCGATTTTTCTAAAGTGAAAGAAGCCGTTAATACGATGGAGGCAGGTGGCTTAACGCCATTGTATGATGGTTTAGATTATGTGTTACCTAAAATGAATGAGACGAGTAGAGATGATGCTCGAAAAGTTTTGATTATATTTGCAGATGGTCATCCGAATATAGGGCCAGAGCGTGATTATTTTGTTGGCATATCAGGTGAGGAAGAATATCGAAATGATGCTTCTAATTATCCTTCAACAACTAAGTATGCAAAAGAATTATCCGAAAAAATTGAAAAAATGTATGAAGCAGGGGACTATGATTCTCCTGAATTATTCGAATTAGAAGATGAAAAAAATAAACTAGAAACTGATTATCCTATTGGGATGAAACGTCCACTTACAGGCTATAATGAAAAATTAAAAGGACGATTATATGAGAATCATAAACAAGAATTTTATGATTTGATGTCCCTTATTGAAGGCAAAGCTGATGGTATTAAACAAGCGGGGTACGAAGTATTTACAGTTTATTTGGATAATTCAAGTAAAGATCCTAATAGTAAAGTTGTTAATGATAAAGGGGAAGCAGAAGGATTGTTTCGCCGTATTTCAACAGATACTGCTCACTATCTACCAGCAGAAAATGTGAGCTTGTTGCCGGAGATGTTTGAAAAGATTAACGATAGTATGACAAAATTCGTATACAACATCAATGATACGATTGAAGAAGGCTTTACGTTAATGCCAGAAACAATTAAAGAAAATCATGAAGGTGTTAAAGTTAATCATTCAGATGAAAAGATTGAATGGAACGCGACAGCGGTTGATTATGACGAGTTAACTGTGTCGTATCATATTTATCGCGAGATCGATCCGACTGAAAAAATGGGAGAGCTAGTGGTTAACCATGTAACAGAAGACGGAAAAGTATTAAAGGAACCTATAAGTTCAACAGAAAAAGTTGGAACGGCTTATAGTACTGAGAAACAATCGTTCGATGGCTATGAATTCGTCAAATTATCAGATGATAGTGGAAAACCAGCTGGCGAATATGTTGAAGGCACAACAGAAGTAACCTATATTTATAAAAAAATCGAAGCAGAGCCAGAAGAAAAATTCGGTAGTTTAGTAGTTCGTCACATAACAGAAGATGGCAAAGAGTTAGCGCCGATTACTGGAACAACAGAAAAAGTCGGAACGGAATATAACACTCACCAACAAACCTTTGCCGGCTATGAATTCGTTAAATTATCAGACGATAGTGGAAAACCAGCTGGCGAATACGCAGAAGGAACAACAGAAGTTACTTATATCTACAAAAAAATCGAAGCCGAACCCGAAGAGAAATTCGGTAGCTTAGTGGTTCGTTACATAACAGAAGATGGCAAAGAATTAGCACCAATCGCTGGAACGACAGAAAAAGTCGGAACGGAATATAACACTCACCAACAAACCTTTGCCGGCTATGAATTCGTTAAACTATCAGATGATAGTGGGAAACCAGTTGGCGAGTACATCGAAGGAACAATAGAAGTGACATATATTTATAAAGCAATCGAAGCAGAATCCGAAGAAAAATTCGGTAGCTTAGTAGTTCGTCACATAACAGAAGATGGCAAAGAATTAGCACCAATCGTGGGTACGACACAAAAAGTTGGAACAGCTTATAGTACTGAAAAACAATCATTCGACGGCTATGAATTCGTTAAACTATCAGATAATAGTGGAAAACCAACTGGGGAATATGTCGAAGGAACAACAAATGTAACTTATGTTTACAAAGCAATCGAAGCAGAGCCAGAAGAAAAATTCGGTAGCTTAGTAGTTCGTCACATAACAGAAGATGGCAAAGAATTAGCACCAATCGCTGGAACGACAGAAAAAGTCGGAACAGCTTATGAAACAAAAGAAGAAAAATTCGATGGCTATGAATTCGTTAAATTATCAGATGACAGCGGGAAACCAGTTGGTGAGTATGTCGAAGGAACAACAAATGTAACTTATGTTTACAAAGCAATCGAAGCAGAGCCAGAAGAAAAATTCGGTAGTTTAGTAGTTCGTCACATAACAGAAGATGGCAAAGAGTTGGCGCCAATCGCTGGAACGACAGAAAAAGTCGGAACAGCTTATGAAACGAAAGAAGAAAAATTCGACGGCTATGAATTCGTCAAACTATCAGATGATAGTGGGAAACCAGTTGGTGAGTATGTCGAAGGAACAACTAATGTGACTTATATTTACAAAAAAACGGAAGTAGAACCTGTAGAAAAATTCGGTAGCTTAGTAGTTCGTCACATAACAGAAGATGGTAAAGAGTTGGCGCCAATCGCTGGAACGACAGAAAAAGTTGGAACAGCTTATGAAACGAAAGAAGAAAAATTCGATGGCTATGAATTCGTTAAATTATCAGATGACAGCGGGAAACCAGTTGGCGAGTACATCGAAGGAACAACAGAAGTGACATATATCTATAAAGCAATCGAAGCAGAACCCGAAGAAAAATTCGGTAGCTTAGTAGTTCGTCACATAACAGAAGATGGTAAAGAGTTGGCGCCAATCGCTGGAACGACAGAAAAAGTCGGAACAGCTTATGAAACGAAAGAAGAAAAATTCGACGGCTATGAATTCGTCAAACTATCAGATGATAGTGGGAAACAAACTGGGGAATATGTCGAAGGAACAACAAATGTAACTTATATTTACAAAGCAATCGAAGCAGAACCCGAAGAAAAATTCGGTAGCTTAGTAGTTCGTCACATAACAGAAGATGGCAAAGAGTTAAGCTTTATAAAAATTGAGAATAAAAAAATCGGAACACCATATGAAACAACTAAAAAAACGTTTAAAGATTATACATTCCTAAAAATTGATGAACGCAGTTCTAAGATTAAAGGAGAATATAAAGAGGGAACAACGGAAGTTATCTATATTTATAAAAAGATAGCTGAAAAAGTACCTTCAGATAAGATAGGCTCATTGGTTATTACTCATATGACAAAAGATGGAAAACTATTAAAAGAATCAAGTAGTCAAAAAAATATAGAAGGAACATCTTATATTACGAACTCTGAAAAGATAAAAGGTTATAAATTCGTAGGACTTTCAGAAAAAAGTGCACCAAGAATTGGTAACTACACAAGTGGTATTACAGAAGTTATCTTTGTGTATGAACCAATTAAAAATGTTAAATTGCCTCATGACATTTTAAAGAAGGCTAATAAAAATAACACTAATTTAAAAGGATCAACTAACGTAACAGAACCTCTATACAAAAAAAATTCTAGTTATGATAACTTAGACAAAAAACATACAAAGAATAGTTCTATTAAACGTTTACCTCAAACAAGTGAAGTTAGAACAAAAAACCATGTTTTTGTAGGAATAGCCCTATTAATGAGCACTTTAAGTCTAATCATATTCAGAAGAAATAAATAATTTGGTTGTAAAGCAATTATACTCATTTGATTGGGTATAGTTGCTTTTTTGATTACTATTCATTTTCTGCTTATCTATACGCAAATGTTGATTATGTTTATATTAATGAGGGTTATATGATAAAAAGGAATAAGTTGTCATATAGGAGGGGTTTTGTTGATGAAAAAAGGCTCGATAAAAGGAATTGTTGGATTAATAGGTATTGTAGTAATAGGTGTCATGATTATAGGTATCGATTTATCTCAACCAATTCATTCAAATGCGCAAGAAAATCAGTTTGAGACTAAAAAAACAAGGCCCAGTATAAATCCTAATGCAACAACTGGAAAGTTAAAAATACGTTATCTATCTGTAAATAAAAAAGGCAAAGAACTAAAATCCAGTGTGACAACAACAAACGAAATTGGCAGCCCTTATCAAGCTAAAATAGAAAAAATAAAAGGATATGAGTTCGTAGGATTATCTGAAGGAAGTGCACCTTCAGCGGGATTTTATATAAATGGTACGCAAAAAGTAACATTTATGTACAAGGCGAAAGAAAAAACGGCATCTAAAAAAGGGAACTTGAAAGTTCGTTATGTAGATACTAACGGAGTGGATATCATTGCTCCGAGAGTAATAACAGAAAAATTAGGCACACATTATAAAGTTAGCAAAGTTAAGTTTAAAGGCTACACATATAAAGGCTTGTCGGGAAAAAGTGCTCCTGTAACAGGCAAGTATAAAGAAAATGAGCAAGAGGTATGTTTTGAATACCAACAGGACGCCTTCAATACGGTTTCGGAAAATGGATTAAGAAAATTAATTGTTCGTTATGTTGATATGAATGGTAACGTGATAAGAAAAGAAACAGAATCAACAGGAGAAATAGGTTCTTCCTATGAAGTAAAACAGATTCCTATCTATGGTTATAATTTTGTTCAATTAGCTGATTCTAGTGCACCAATAACAGGTCAGTATTCTAAAGAAACAACAATTGTAACGTATGTATATGATAAAAAAAGTGTAAAATAAAAAGGTAAGCCAATTCTAGTGGCTTACCTTTTTTTGTTATTTAAGTGTGTTTCCAACTACTCAGAGTTAATCAGCTTTCCTCACACTTTTTTTACAGCTTACTTACGGGCTTTTTCTGAATGATTTTCGGTGATTTCAACACTTAAATCAAAGCGTCAGTAAAAGCACCTTTAGAAATAGTCACTGAAGTAGGCGCTTTGGTTGGGGATGATGCGTTCTAGGGATCTTAGTGTTTTTCTATCGGTTGTGAGTCTGTCGATTTGTGACAGGTAGGTTGGGCGTTTGTAGCTCATTAGCATGGTTGCTAGGGTTTGGATGTCTAGTGTCACGGGTTGGCCGATGGCTTCGCGTGTGACGGTGACATTTTCGTCTTCGTCCCATGTTAGGGAGAAGGTTCCGTTATTCCATTCGGCTACTGGGTCTTCGATGACAAAGTGGAAAGGTTCCACGCTGCTGTCGAATGGGTAGTGGCTTAGGAAGTTTTCTACGTCTACGATACGTGCCATAAAGAACGGCGCTATGGTTTCTTTAATGTCACTGTCGTCAAATAGGAACGCAATTGGTTCATTTTTATAAGTCGATCCTTCGACGTGATTAATCATTGAGAAATGAGCTGAGATGAAGTTCCACAGGCCTTTTCTTGCTTCTTGGTTTAGGTAAATCATTTCTTTGATGTGGAAGACTTCTTCAGCGATCCAGTAGAAACAGAAACCAGTCGGACGGTCGTTTTCATCGTAATAGACGGCTGCGGTACGTTCGCCTTCGTTTTCCCAACGCCAGTATTCATCCCAGTTTAGGTCACTTCTGACCATGGCACCGTGAGTTTGTTTGGCGAATTCGTCGTAGACTTTAATCACATCAGGGTCATCAAAGGCTAAACGTTCAACTGAGCCAGGTGTTGCGGCTTGTTTTGGCAGTTGGCTGTCTTTGATTTTAAAGGTCATATGGTCAGACATGATTTCCCAGCCTTTACGACGGTAGTACGGAATATTGTAAGGGTACAGGTAAGAAATCCACTGTCCGCGTTCGCGCATATTCGTTAGGGCTAGTGTAATTAAATCTTTCATCAAGCCTAAGCTTGCATATTCGGGATAAGTTCCCACACCGGTCACGCCACCCATGTCGTAAATATTGCCGTGAATGTTGACTTGGCAAGGGTAGACAGCGATTTGTGACAGTAATTTATCATCTTCGTCAAACCAACCTAAAACATCGGCTGATTTTAAGACGGGGCGTTTTGCTTTAGTAATCTCGCTTTCGTCTTCGTAGCCACCTTCCTCAATATCTGAGTCTGTTACTTGGAACACGTAGCGTAATAATTCGTTAAATTGTTTTAAATGTTTTAGTTCAACGGGCTTGATCTCAAGCTTCTCCCGTATCTCTTCTCGATTCATGTTATAACCTCTCTCTAGTTGTTAGCTTCATTATACCAAATATTCTGAAATTCGGTCAAAAATGTGCTATTGTTAAGAAGAGTACGCTTTGACAAGCGAAAAGTCTTTTAATCCCTGCCCAAGCTTGCTATAATTAAGGGTGCTGAAGAAATAGAAAGTAGGAGTATATAGATGACGATAGAAGAGATGAAAAAACGCCAGGAAAAGATCCGTAACTTTTCGATTATCGCCCATATTGACCACGGAAAATCAACATTAGCTGACCGTATTTTACAACAAACGGAAACAGTATCAGACCGTGAAATGCAAAATCAATTACTAGATTCAATGGATCTAGAACGTGAGCGTGGGATTACAATCAAACTAAACGCGGTTGAATTAACATACACAGCTAAAGATGGAGAAGATTATATCTTCCATTTGATTGATACACCGGGACACGTGGATTTCACTTATGAAGTATCACGTAGTTTGGCTGCCTGTGAAGGAGCTATCTTGGTTGTCGATGCAGCCCAAGGGATTGAAGCCCAAACATTAGCTAACGTTTATTTAGCGTTAGATAATGACTTAGAGATTTTACCTGTTATTAATAAAATTGACTTACCTGCCGCTGATCCAGAGCGCGTACGTGGTGAGATTGAAGATGTAGTCGGTATTGATGCCAGTGAAGCAGTTCTTGCTAGTGCCAAAGCCGGTATCGGAATTGAAGAAATCTTAGAGCAAATCGTGGAATACGTACCAGCGCCAACAGGTGACTTAAACGCGCCACTTAAAGCCCTAATCTTTGACTCAGTTTACGATAGTTACCGTGGGGTTATCTTGAATGTCCGTGTGACGGATGGGATGGTTAAACCTGGTGACGAAATTATGCTGATGCAAAATGGTAAAAAGTTTGAAGTTATCGATGTTGGTATCTTCTCACCAAAACCAATTAGCCGTGATTTCTTAATGGTTGGGGATGTTGGTTATATTACTGCCGGTATCAAGACTGTTAAAGACACACAAGTTGGGGATACGATTACCCTAGCAAATAACCCAGCTGAAGAAGCTCTTGCTGGATACCGTAAGATGACACCGATGGTTTACTGTGGTCTTTACCCAATCGACACAGCCCGTTACAACGACTTACGTGAAGCATTAGAAAAATTACAATTAAACGATTCAGCTCTTGATTTTGAACCTGAAACATCACAAGCCTTAGGGTTTGGTTTCCGTTGTGGTTTCTTAGGATTACTACACATGGACGTGGTTCAAGAACGTCTTGAGCGTGAATTTAACTTAGAATTAATCACAACAGCACCGTCAGTTATCTATCATGTTAATCAAACAGACGGCACGCAAATCGTGGTGGATAATCCATCAGATTTCCCAGAGCCTGTGAAGATTGATTCAGTAGAAGAGCCTTACGTTAAAGCTTCTATCATGGTGCCAAACGAATACGTTGGGGCTGTTATGGAATTATCACAACGTAAACGTGGCGACTTCTTAACAATGGATTACTTAGATGATTACCGTGTAAACGTGGTCTATGAGTTACCATTATCAGAAATCGTATTTGACTTCTTTGATAAATTAAAATCAAGTACAAAAGGCTATGCCTCTCTTGATTATGAGATTATCGGATACAAAACAAGCCGCTTAGTGAAGATGGATATCTTATTAAATGGCGAAAACGTCGATGCGTTAAGCTTTATCGTTCACAGAGACTTTGCCTTTGAACGAGGGAAAGCCATCGTTGAGAAACTGAAAAAACTAATTCCTCGTCAACAATTTGAGGTGCCAATCCAAGCTGCCATCGGTCAAAAAATCGTGGCGCGTAGTGACATCAAAGCTTTACGTAAAAACGTATTGGCAAAATGTTACGGTGGCGATATTTCACGTAAACGTAAATTACTTGAGAAACAAAAAGATGGTAAAAAACGTATGAAACAAATCGGATCAGTAGAAGTCCCACAAGACGCCTTCATGGCCGTTCTGAAGATGGACGAAGACGAACCGAAGAAATAACAACAAAACCCATCCATTCTATATTTATAGAATGGATGGGTTTTGTTATAATAGTAATTAAAGGGGGAATAAAATGAAAAATTATTATTTTTATATTCTTAAACTGGAAACTGAAGTACATGAGGAATATAAATATTATGTAGGTAAAACTTACAAATTAGAGGATAGAATGACTAATCATTACAGAGGAAATAATAAGTCATCAGCTCGAATCCAAAAACCGAAATTAAATAAAAATAATAAAAATAATGGTGGTAAGCCACTTGTGGTAAAAGAAGTTATAGCCTTATATTTACTTGATACTTCTATATTGGAGGGTGTGAAGAATGATAGTGAGTTAGATTCAATTACTTCTATTGTAGAGAATAAAATAACGTATGATTTATTCTCATCAGGAGAATCAATAGTGAACGCACAAGAAAATCTTAGAAATATCGATTTTAAATATGAGAATGTACGGGGTGGATGTTTTCTGGATTACTGGATTGATTCTTCAGGAAAACCTATAGCAATCCCAAGTTGCAAAAAAAGAATGGATGAAGAGTATCTTGATAAGAGTGGTATAACGCTTGAGAAATTAATATTTTGCGGAGACAAAATGAAAGAGATAAATAACTCGTACTCTAATTTATAATTATTTAGGTGAAGCATTTAAGGGGTTTCATTTTCTGTGTAATTATTTTTATAGTTTTTCATAATAAATATCAATGAGGTGGTTACAAATGACAAATAGATCTGCAAAGGCGACAATAAAAGGATATCAATATCAATTTAATCTGAGTATATTAGAGATTCTTAAATTGAAAGCGCTAACTGATGAAGTTACTATTGAAGGAGTTGAAGATATTGATATAACAGAAGAGAGTGGTGAGTTAGAAGCGATACAAATTAAATATTATGAAGGAACTAAGTATTCACCATCAATAATTGCAAAGCCAATCAGATGGATGTTAAAAGATTTTTCTGAGAATTTTAACAAGGATAGAAGGTATAAAATTTATGGATATTATTCAAATTCTGATAAAATTTTTAATCAGGAGAGTGAAAAAATCTATGTAGACCTTGAAGACTTCAAGAATAAATTTCTTATATATACAAAAGACTCTAAAATTCCAGAAGATGAAAAAGTACCAGATGATGTTAAAATACCTGGAAAACCAGGATATTATAAAAGAAGTATTAAATATCATGAGGAGTCAGACATAAATTTGTCTGATCAGTATTTAGAAAAATTTATTAGTAGATTAGAGATTAATGTTAAGGCAAAAGAATTTAAAGAACTAGAAAACGATATAATAAAAGAATTTATCGAAATGTTCAGTTGTGACAAACATGAAGCTAAGATTTATTTTGAAAAAGCTAAAGCAATTATTTCAGAATTAGCTATTGGGGGAGACGGTAATAATAAGATAAGTAAAGAAGTATTTTTAGAATCTCTTAAAAATAATAAAAGAAAGTTATATAATATTTGGATGATTGATGAATTAAATATTAGGCAATATGAAAAAAAAGTAAAACATAATCTTAATTTAACACAGATGAATTTGTCCCCTAATGAAAGGTTTTTTATAATTGAAATAGATAAATTAATTACCAATGTTGAGATAAAGGTATTGTTACAAGAGATTTCTAAAAAATTATCGGTTATTCCAAATGGTAAAAGAAAATTAGAATCATTTTGTCCATACTTTTTTTTACGAGGAATTTCGAATGAGCGGTTGGCTGTAATAAAAAAACTATTTGATCAAGACGGTGAAAATTTGATTGACGGGTATAAATATAAAGATAGCGATTTTGATACAGAATTTATAAAAAGAAGGCCTAGCGTAGAACATCCAATTAAGTATAAGTTTTGTAATAGTATTATGGATTTAGATTCTACGATTAACTCGCTAGAAAAAACCAGAGAAATTTTTGAATTTTATTATACAGATAGTTTAGATAAAAAATATAACCATAGACATGAATTAATTAGGATTAATTCAACTAATGACATAAGAAAGTTAATTTAAATAAGGAGGCAGGTAAGTTATGAGTGAACAGATGTATGCAGAAGTTATTGCTGTATTTCCAGATAAGGTAAAAATATCCGTTGATAACCTAGAAGATTATCAACGAGGGGTGGAGAATTTAAAAATTGGTTCTTATTTAAAAATAGTAGGAAATGATGAGTCTATTGGGATTATAACAATTATTGAAAATTTTATAATAGAAGCTGTTGATGAAGATAGTGATAATTTTAGAAAACATATAATAGAGGCTAGGCCATTAGGTGTAATTAATGGTAATGAATTTGTCAGGGGAGGAGATTCCATTGCATTACCACCAAAAGGTGCTATTCCTGCAACAAAAGAAGATATTAATAAAATATATTGTGACTCAGTAGAAGAAGATAAGAGATTTATATTTTCAAAACTTTCAAGTAATAAAAAAATTGAAGTACCAGTTGATGGTGATAAGTTTTTTAATAAACATATTGCTATAGTGGGATCTACTGGTTCGGGAAAATCACATTCGGTAGCTAGTATATTACAGAAGGCTACGACTGAAAAAAATAAAAAATATGATGGTATAAATAATTCTCATATAATGATTTTTGATATTCATTCTGAGTATCGAACAGCTTTTCCAAAAGCAAATTATTTAGATATAGAAAATCTTTTATTACCATATTGGTTGTTGAATAGTGAGGAATTACAAGAGTTATTTTTAGATACTGAAGGTAATGATCATAGACAAAGAAGTGTATTTAAAGATAGTGTTGTAAAAAATAAAATATATAATGCTGACAGTAAAAAGAAAGATAAAATTCATTTTGATTCAGTTATTAAATTTGATATAAACGAAACTCTTCAATATATAAAATATAAAAATATTGAAAAAAAGGATAAAAGTAATAATATCTTATGGAAGAAAGAAGATGGAGATGAGTTTATTTTAACTGATGATAATATTAATTTACTATTTGAAAAAGGGTTAATACCCGCTGGAACTTCTAAATCAGGTTTAAATGGGGAGTTAGGAAATTTCATTGATAGGTTGGAAAATAAAATTAATGACAAACGTTTAGATTTTATTTTTGGAGAAAAAGCAAAAAACGTAGGACTTAGTGATGTACTAGAACAATTACTTAGTTACGGGAAGGTTAAATCAAATGTTACAATATTAGATTTAAGTGGAATACCATTTGAGGTACTTAGCATAACTGTTTCATTAATATCTAGGTTAATGTTTGATTATGGATATTTATACAAACAATTAAAAGCCAGAGACGAACCCGATAAGGTTGTCAGTACTGATACTCCTTTATTATTAGTCTATGAAGAAGCCCATAAGTATATACCTAGAAGTGGCTTGTCTAAGTATCGTTCGTCTAAAGAATCTATTGAAAGGATTGCTAAAGAGGGACGTAAATATGGGGTTTCATTGCTTTTAGCAAGTCAAAGACCATCAGAAATATCAGAAACTATATTTTCACAATGTAATAACTTCTTAGCTTTAAGACTAACTAATCCAAATGATCAGAATTATGTTAAAAGGTTATTACCTGATACTCTAGGAAGTTTAGCTGATAAAATGTCAGCATTAAGAGCTGGGGAGGCTTTATTGGCAGGAGAGGCTGTTGTTATGCCTTCAATTGTACAAATAGATAGATGTAGTCCAGAACCTTCTTCTACCGATATAAATTACTTTGAGTTGTGGAAGCAGGAGTGGAAAGATGTAAATATAGAAAATATTAAGGAAATTTGGGAAAATAAATAATGGAGATTAATATGACTTGCATGATTTCTTTTTTTATAATGAATTGTAATTGATTAGGGTGTAAAAATCGAAATAAAAGAGGTTAACCCAATGAATGTATACTAATTAAATTATTATAAAATAGAAAATAGGTTATAATTCATGGTGTCATTTGGAAGTTTTGTACTTCTGCTTGTCACCACGATTGTAACACTTATAAAAAAAGACGAAAAAAAATAACCCTCATAATCTTTCACCGGATTAGGGTTACTTTTTAAAATTAAGAAGTCGCCATCATTCTGGCTTTACGACTAGAGAATCATGTTGACGTATGGTTCTCTTTTCAATTTGGATTATACGCTTAGTTTTAGGATTTCGCAATACTTTAATTAACTACCATTAAGGAAAATAGTCCTTGACTATTTTGATAAACTGTTTGTATAATCACCATAGATAGAAATAAATCAAAATAAAAAAGGCACTCACCAGTCGGACGGGAATCCTTCTGATGAGCCTTGAATTAGACAGTAGTGCTGACTAATCAAGTTGCCATAGTTTATGCTACCACCATCTCTAAGAATTGTAAATATACTCGTGACTTTTTATAAAGTTTTTTTGAGATATTCTTAGGGATGCCGTGTACTTTATTTAACTATGTCAAAGAGGTTGGACGATACTGTCCAACCTCTTTTTTTGTGCGTTTAATCGCATAAGCAAGTCGGATTTATTTCTATCATTGTTGTTGAATTCAACTGTCTGTCCTTTTGTCGCGTGTCCGATACCTTGTATGTAAACAAGAATAGAGGAGGAAGTTTTATGACAAAACCGATTAATGTATTTTCGGAGATTGGTAAATTGAAAGCGGTTTTATTGCACCGTCCAGGGAGAGAGTTAGAGAACTTAATGCCGGATTATTTGGATGACCTTTTATTTGATGATATTCCTTATTTACCAAATGCCCAAGCAGAGCATGATGCTTTTGCACAGTTGTTAAGAGATAAAGGAGTAGAAGTACTATACCTTGAAGAGTTAGCAGCAGAAGCGATTTCAGAACCAGAAGTCAGGAAACAATTTATCGCAGATTATTTAGAGGAAGCCAATATCAAAGGAACAGGTTTGAAGGAACTCATCTCTGATAAATTAACAGCGATGGATGATAACCGTGAGTTGATTGATTTAACAATGGCTGGGATTGCGAAAGCAGAATTAGGTGAGTTAGAGCATAGTAGTTTAACTGACATGATTGAATCAGATTATCCGTTTGCTATAGATCCAATGCCTAATCTGTATTTTACAAGAGACCCATTTGCTACTCTTGGAACGGGTGTTTCTATTAATAAAATGTACTCAGTTACTCGACGAAGAGAAACGTTATATGCCAAATATATATTTGAGAATCATCCTCGTTTTAAAGATGGTGACATTCCAATGTTATATGACCGTAATGACACAACTCGTATTGAGGGCGGAGATGAATTAGTCCTTTCTAAAGATTTATTAGCACTAGGCATTTCTCAACGAACAGATGTGGCATCAATTGAAAAATTAGCTAAAAATATCTTTGCTAAAAAGATTGGGTTCAAACGCTTGCTTGCTTTTGATATTGGAAGCAAACGTAAATTTATGCATTTAGATACTGTGTTTACAATGCTTGATTATGATAAGTTTTCAATTCATCCAGAAATCGAAGGGGATTTAACAGTCTACTCTATTTCTGAAAATGAAGACGGTAAAATTGAGATTGTAGAAGAACATGACAATCTTGAAGCGATTTTAAATAAATACTTAGAAATCGACAATGTAAAACTGATTCGTTGCGGTGGCAATGATAAGATTGCGGCAGCAAGGGAACAGTGGAACGATGGGTCGAATACTTTAGCGATTGCTCCTGGTGAAGTAGTGGTCTATGACCGTAATACGATTACTAATAAAGCATTAGAAGAAGCTGGCGTGAAATTAAATTATATCGCAGGTAGTGAACTAGTTCGTGGCCGTGGTGGTCCTCGTTGTATGAGTATGCCATTAATCAGAGAAGACATCTAACATAAAAGGAGAGACTAACATGACAAGTATTTTTCAAGGACGCAGTATCTTATCAGAACAAGAATTAACACAAGAGGAATTGATGTATTTAATTGATTTTTCAATCCATTTAAAGATATTGAAAAAAGCAGGCATCACTCACCGTTATTTAGAAGGAA
This sequence comes from Vagococcus fessus, assembly GCF_003987565.1. Lineage (GTDB taxonomy): Bacteria > Bacillota > Bacilli > Lactobacillales > Vagococcaceae > Vagococcus_D > Vagococcus_D fessus. The sequence continues at coordinate 112,626 of NZ_NGJY01000002.1, read as the reverse complement.
AAAATATAGCTTTATTATTTGAAAAAAATTCAACTCGAACACGAGCAGCGTTTACTACAGCGGCTGTTGATTTGGGAGCTTCACCAGAATTTTTAGGTAAAAATGATATTCAATTAGGTAAAAAGGAATCAGTAGAAGATACAGCAAAAGTTTTGGGAAGTATGTTTGATGGGATTGAATTCCGTGGGTTTAGTCAAGACGTAGTAGAAGGGCTAGCTAAGTTTTCAGGTGTCCCAGTATGGAATGGATTGACGGACGACTGGCATCCGACACAAATGATTGCCGACTTTATGACAATCAAAGAAGAGTTCGGCTATTTAAAAGGATTGAAATTAGTTTACGTTGGGGATGGTCGTAATAATGTAGCAAACAGTTTACTCGTAACATCCGCTATTTTAGGAGTAGATGTGACAATTTGTGCACCAGAATCATTACTCCCAGAAGCTAACATTTTAGCAATTGCACAAGAAAAAGCGAAAGTATCAGGGAGTACAATCTGTGTCACAAGTGATGTTGAGGAAGGTGTATCAGGCGCTAATGTGTTATATACCGATGTTTGGGTGTCGATGGGTGAGGAAGATAAATTTGAAGAACGTGTGTCGTTATTAAAACCTTATCAAATTAATCAAGACATGATTGCTAAGACAGGTCAAAGTGAAAAAGACTTGATTATTTTACACTGTTTACCTGCGTTTCATGATACGGAAACAGAGTATGGCAAAATGGTCTTCGAAAAATTTGGTGTGAAAGAGATGGAAATTACAGACGAAGCATTTAGAAGTCCATATGGTAGACAGTTTGAAGAAGCTGAAAACAGAATGCATTCAATTAAGGCAATTATGGCAGCTACATTAGGCTATTTATTTATTCCAAAAGTATAACCCACTATCCCAAGATGAGGAGGAAAAGTCATGACAAAAACAATTGTAATGGCACTAGGTGGGAATGCGATTTTGAGTGATGATCCCACAGCAGAGGCACAACAAGAGGCATTAAGAAAAACGGTGGCACATATTATTCCATTGATTAAAAAAGACTTTAGGTTAGTCATTACACATGGTAATGGTCCACAAGTAGGCAACTTATTATTACAACAAGCAGCGGGGGATAGCGAGAGTAATCCAGCTTTACCCCTAGATACTTGTGTGGCAATGACTCAAGGGAGTATCGGATATTGGTTAGAGCAAGCACTACGAAATGAATTAATGAAACACGATATAAAAAATGAAGTCGCAACGCTTGTTACCCAAGTTGTGGTGGATGAACATGATAAAGCGTTTTGTACGCCAACTAAACCAATCGGTCCTTTTTATACAAAAGAAGAAGCTGATGGGTTGAGTGCTCAAGAAGAAAGTCACTATGTTGAGGATGCAGGACGTGGTTGGCGTAAAGTTGTTGCCAGTCCGAAACCAATGGATATTGTGGGACATAGTGTGATTAGTCAGCTACTTCATCATGATGTGATTGTTATTGCGGGTGGTGGCGGTGGTGTTCCTGTTAATCATTATCCATTAAGAGGACTAGAAGCAGTGATTGATAAAGATTTTGCTTCAGAAAAGTTAGCAGAACTAATAGAGGCAGATATTTTTATTGTCCTAACAGGTGTGGCAAATGTAGCGATTGGTTATGGAACAGACAACCAAAAAGAGCTTGAAACAGTGACTATTAAAGAGCTTGAAAACTATAAAAAAGCAGGTGAATTTGCACCAGGTAGTATGTTGCCTAAAGTTGAAGCGGTGATTGATTTTGTTACCTCTGGACCTGATAAAAAAGCCATGATTACCTCACTTGAAAAGTTAGCTGATTTTACAGTTGATGGTGTTGGAACAACGGTGATTCCTTAGACTTAGCCAAACTATATGGCAGAAAGGAAGGGCTATGACAAAAGAGAAGAAGAAAAAAGAGAAAAAGGCACTATCGTCATTTAGTATCCTTTTTATAATTATTTTTGTACTGGCGATTATTACGTGGATTGTAGCAGGTAATACCTTCACACCAACCGTACCACCTGGAGGAACTGAGACAGTGGATCATGTGATCGCAGCCAAACTGTCTGATGTGATTATGTCACCTTTTAATGGATTTAAAGATGCGATAGATATTTGTGTCTTTATTTTAGTATTAGGTGGATTCTTAAATATTGTAACAGCGACAGGTGCACTTGAAGCTGGGATACAAAATGTTGTAAAAAAATTAAAAGGAAATGAACTGGTTATCATTCCGATTTTGATGGTGCTATTTTCTATTGGTGGCTCAACTTACGGAATGGCAGAAGAAACAATACCTTTTTATATCCTTATTACAGCAACACTAGTGGCATCAGGTTTTGATACGATTGTAGCAGTAGGAACGATATTACTTGGAACGAGCTCTGGGATTATTGGCTCAACCGTTAATCCATTTTCAACAGGTGTCGCAATGGATGCCTTAAAAGGAATTGGGGTTGAGGTAAATACAGGACTAATCCTATTACTCGGAACAGTGATTTGGGCAACAACGACATTATTTAGTATTCTTTATCTAATGCGTTATGCTAAAAAAGTTAAAGAAGATAAGGGCTCCACTATTTTGTCACTTCAAGAACAAGAAGTGATGGCTAAGGAATTTGGAGAAGCTGCGAAAGAGGAAGTTATCTTTACTAAAAAACATAAGATGGTACTTAGCATCTTCGCGGTGTGTTTCTTAGTTATGATTATGTCACTTATACCTTGGAGTACATTTGGATTTACTGTATTTGAAGGGTGGACATCAGTTATTACAGGTCAAAATTTTGGTGACTGGTACTTTGGTGATTTATCGATGTGGTTCTTTGTAATGGGGATTATCATTGCGTTAGTAGGTGGATTCTCTGAAAAAGAAATCATCGATATTTTCTTAGACGGTGCTAAAGATTTAATCTCTGTAGTTATGATTATCGTTGTGGCAAGAGGGGCATCTGTTTTAATGTCACAAACACATCTTGATTTATACATTTTAGACAAAGCGGCAGGTGGTTTATCAAACTTGTCACCAATCTTATTTGTTATTATGTCATACTTGTTGTATCTAGGATTGAGTTTCTTAATTCCTTCAACATCTGGTTTAGCGTATGTATCAATTCCTGTAATGGGAGGGTTAGCTCATAATATTGGGTTAAGCCCAGATGTGATGGTTATGATTTTCGTATCAGGTTGTGGGTTAATCAATATTATTACACCAACTTCAGGAGTGGTAATGGGTGGATTAGAAGCAGCTAAAGTAAATTATTCAACATGGGTTAAGTTTATCGTAAAACCAATGGTTATGATTTCATTAATGAATTTAGTTGTATTGGTTATTTCGATGTTACTTGTAACCTAAGATAAATATTGTCTGTACTCCTTATGAACTAAAAAAGAGGTGCTTCTAGTAAAACTAGAGGCACCTCTTTTAGTAGTTGTATAGGTAGTTCATTTTATTTATCATAGTTCAACGTTTTTTTATGAGCTATTCTAAGATAAATAAAACTAAAGTAAGTTAGCATAATAGCTAAAGTGATTATAGTAGATTGAATAAAGTAAAAGTTCCCAAAGCTTGTAGTAACAATCGCTAGTGCGATAAGTAGAGCGATGATGATGAGTGTTTTCAAATGTTTTACAGTATAGTTGGCAGGTAGCATAATAATGCTAAGAAGCAGTAGAATGCCAATACTGATAGTGATACTCCAAATCTGAACAGAAAAGTCAGCGTCAAAGAAGCCCGTTCCCATACCCATTATAACGTTTAAAAAAGCCATAAAGGCAATAAAGATAAAGGATAATTTAAAAATAGCTGTTCCGAAAAGTGTCATAGTGTTGTGCATTATAATCCCTCCTTATTATGAGTATAAAGAAAATAGTGTAATTAAACTATTGAGAGAATACAAGCTTAAAAAATACTTGAGTTGTATGTGGAGTTAAATATTTTTTTTACAAATAAGCTCAAAATAAAGTAAATAAAATCTCTCATGTTCGCTTTTATATCCAATCTAATAAGACTACAATGAGCGAGTAAAGAAGTTGTGATGGTGGCTATCTGGAAGTGGAGGTGGTGCTTATGAAAGTAAGTATCAAAATCTATGAAAGGAGAGGCCTTTTGTCTGTTGCGAGTTGCTTACAATTGATGTTGGCATTTGGAAGTTTTGTACTTCTACTTGTCACTACGATTGTAGGGCTCATTAAAAAAGACGAAAAAAAATAACCCTCATAATCTTTCACAGGATTAGGGTTACTTTTTAAATTAAGAAGTTGCCATCATTCTGGCTTTACGACTAGAGAATCATGTTGACGCATGGTTCTCTTTTCAATTTGGATTATACGCTTAGTTTTAGTATTTCGCAATAGGTAAGTTTCTATGGTGTCAACAAAGATAACGCTTTCATTTTAGTTATAGTATGTTATACTTTAATTGGCAATTCACCACTATTTTTGAGTCACGTTTACACTAGTCAACTGTTGAAAAGATTCATATGTATTTTCTTTTATAAAATGGAAGAGGGGTTTATATGAAAAAAGTTAAAAAAATTGGGTTAGTGGTATCGGTAGTAGCAATGAGTGTGATGGCTTTAACAGCTTGCGGGAAAGCGGAAGACAAACCTGCTGAAAAAGCGAAAGGGTCAGAACCTGTGACGATTTATTTAACACGACATGGTGAGACTTTGTTTAATTTAACATCAAAAGTCCAAGGGTGGTCTGATACACCTCTGACTGAAAAAGGTGAGGAAGTAGCGGATGCTTTAGGTAAAGGCTTGAAAGCAGAAAAAATAACATTCGACTCAGCTTACTCTAGTGACTTGAAACGAGCTTACGATACAGCGTCGCACGTCTTAGCAAACACAGGTCAAAAAGACCTAAAAGTAACCTATGATGAGGGGCTAAGAGAAGCTTCTTATGGTTCGTTTGAGGGCGATAGAATCGCAGAATCAAGTGTTAAACTAGCTGAAAAGAATGGCTATAAAGATGGCGAAGAGTTTGAAGCGAAAACAGGTAAAATGTATTGGAATGAATTAGCAAATACCTATAAAGAATTAGATGAAATAGGAATTGCAGAAGATTCTGACATGATTATTGACCGCATGACAAAAACGCTTGAAAAAATCGGTAAAACTGAAAGTGAAGCTGGCAATAAAAATGTACTTGTTGTTAGTCATGGTATGGCAATTAACGTGATGCTATCAAGTTTGTCAGATAAATACGAAGGCAAACCACTTAAAAATGTAAGTGTGACAAAAATTGTCTATGACGATGGCAAGCTAACAGTCGAAACAATCGGTGATAATCATTACTTTGAAGAAGGCTTAAAGCTGTAATAACGAAATGATAAAATATAACGTGTAACGGTGATGAAAAATGGTATAAAGGGAATTGTCAGGTTAAACTTAATTAAAAGTAAAAAACTTATAAATTATAAATAAAACGCAAAAGATCATGTAGGAGTTAACATGACCTTTTGCGTTTTTTATTTTACGTTAGACAATTTGAGCTCTCGATATTTTTCGTATTGAGATTTGGTGACACTAATCGTCAAGCTAAGGAGAATTAAGCTGATGATCGTTCCTTCTCTGACATAGATCTCTGATTGCATCACTAGAGAGAGGCAAAGGGAAGCGACAACTGAGAAGATATCTACGCTGTAACGGACTTTTGAAAAGGGAATCGCTCGGCGTTCAGATATAATCTGACAGACACTTTCAATGGGGAAAGCCAAAACTTTTAGGTTTAAAACCATCCCTGTACCAAAGCCACCGATAAGTGAGGCGATGATAAAAAGTAGCAGTCTAGTCGGGTAGTTTGTAAGTGTGATAGATCCTAAGAGTTGATAAGTGAAAAAGTTAATAACTATCCCTAAGCTAAAGACTGACAAAGCTTGTATCAGATAGGTTTTAAGCAACTTTCCTTTCGTTAAAATAATGTAGAGGATGAGGAACAAGCTGTTAACGAGTGCGGTAATAGTACCGATTTTTAGAGAGAAGAGTTCCGCTAGGCTCAGATTCATAGCATTTAGGCTACTCACTCCAATCGTAGCGATAATCGTTAAGCTAATGCCAAATCCTGTTAATGTATAAAAGAGTAAAGAGAGCAGTAATGTGTTTAGTTTTTTCATGTAAGCACCGTCCTTTCACTTGTAATTTACCGCAGTTAGCTTGATAATAATATGAGATATCTCACATTAGGAGGTTAAGATGAAAAAAATAGTGTTAAGTCAAGATGATAAACAGCCGAGAGTGTTGCAATCGGTCCGTCAGATAACCTCTTTACCTTTAGAAAAAATAGCTCATTTAGAACAGTTTGAAAAAGGAGAAACGATTATTGCGTTTAATAGTCAAACCGAGATTCTTTACGTCTTACTTGAAGGAACCGCAAAGATTTATTTTATTCATGAAGATGGCAAGCGGTCGATTATTCATTTTGTTAAGCCTGGCGAAATGATTGGTGAGCTAGGCTTATTTGGTACAGAAGATTATACGAAAGATGTCATCGCCCAGACGAGCTGCATCTGTTTGGCGATTTCTCTTAGTACTCATAAAGAGGCGTTATTAAATGACGTAACTTTCTTACAAGAAATGAACAAATATTTAGTTGAAAAGTTATTGAATAGAACGGAACGGTTTAGTGAAGGGTTAAATTACCCATTAGTAAATCGATTAGCAGCGTTTATTTTATATACAGAGCATGAGGGGATTTATCATGAAAAGCATACAGAGGTGGCAGAGTATTTGAATGTCAGTTACCGTCATTTATTGTATACCTTTGAGCAGCTACAAGAGGCTGGCTATATCAAAAAAGAGAAGCCGACTTATCGGATTATAGACCGACAAGCTTTGGAATCTTTAGCAAAGGATATTCACTCTTAAACCTTGATATAAAGCCAATGCCACAGATTGTGTCACGCGATTTTATAGACTTTTCTTAGTGGTTTCCTTTATGATAGAGAGACGCGCGTTACTTTTGAAAAGAGGTATCCGATAATACGATTCAGGGAGGAAGTTAAAATGTCAGTGATTAATAAACGTATCAGTTCGGCACGAAAAGCGAGTAACATGACGCAGCAAGAGTTGGCAGATAAATTGAATGTGTCACGTTCGACCATTTCAAACTGGGAGGTAGGACGAAATTATCCTGACCTTGATATGATTGTGGAATTAAGCGATATTTTTAATCTTTCCCTAGATTCGTTATTAAGGGAGGATACAGAGATGATTCAAGAAGTAAGTAAGGAGCAACGAAATGGCAAGAAACGAAAATGGTGGATTGCAGGGTTAACAAGTGCGCTGATTATCAGCTTCGTTATTTTAGGAATGGTATTAAAAGAGTCCACTAATTTCTTTCATTATTTCTCACCAGTCAAGATGGTGATGGTTAATAAGGAGGAGAATGAATTGGACTGGCACACGGCTACTTTTTATAAGGAGAAATTTATAGGACATTCTACAGGGGAAGATTACTTTGTGTTCAATAGTATCTTTTATGATCAGGAGATAATCAATGACTCTGATGAAGCTAGCCCGTTAAGCGTGAAAATTAGTGACTATGAAACTGGAAAAGTGGTGGCTGAGTTTGATTTGAAGCCAGCTGAAAGCCGTTCTTTAAAACAACTCAAACGCCAAGTGAAATATAAGTTGGAATTAAGAGGACGAGAGTCACAACTGATGGTTAATATAATATAAAAAGGAGAACAGCATATACGCTGTTCTCCTTTTTTCTAACCTTCTTGTTTTGTTGCTGAGATATCAATTTCGCGAATCGTTACGTTTTGTGGCATATCATAAATGAATTTAACAGTCTGAGCAACGTGAATAGGGTCTAGTGTGATACCACCCATTGTTTGTTTCCAACTATTATAATCTGAAAGAGCCTGTTGATCAGTAGTGTGAGATAACAGTTCTGTTTCAGCTGCTCCTGGAGCTACTAATGAGACGCGGACATTATGAGCTGCAACTTCTTGTCGTACTGTTTCTGTTGCGCCGTGGACACCAAATTTTGAAGCCACGTAAGCAGCGTGGTTTGTAAAGGCTTTGAAACCTGCGATTGAAGACATATTAATGATAGTTCCCTGGTTATTTTGTTTCATTGCTTCTAATACAATGCTCATCCCGTTTAAAACGCCTAGAACATTAGTTGTTAACATGGTTTCCCATTCTTTAGGAGATTGAGTCTCTAAGTTACCTAATAGCATAACACCTGCATTGTTTACAAGTAAATCAGTCGGCCCATAAATTTCTTCTGCAGCTTGAACAGCTTCTTTAAATTGGTTTAAATCTGTCACATCAACTTTTTTAGTCATAACGTTTTTAAAATCTAAGGGTAAGGCTTCTATTTTATCGATACGACGCCCAAGTAAGAGCATTGGAAAGCCTGCTTGGTTAAATAATTTGGCGATTTCTGCCCCAAAGCCAGAACTAGCTCCTGTAATAACGATTAGTGGTTTTGTAGTCATTGTTGTTCCTCTTTTCTCTGTGATATACTGTAGCATATCACTTGGAGTAAACTCCAAGTCAAGGGGGAATTATGAAAAAATATACGATCGGTGAAATTGCCCAAAAATATGATGTCTCGACAGATACTTTACGATATTACGATAAAGAAGGTCTAATTCCCTTTGTAAAAAAAGATAAGGCGAATAGGCGTTATTTTTTAGAAACTGATTTTCAGTACTTAGATACCATTCTTTGTTTAAAACGAGCAGGTATTGAAGTCAAACAAATCGCGTTATTTATTGAGATGTGTTTAAAAGGAGATTGTACTTTAGAGGATCGCTATGATTTTATTCAGGAAAAAGAAAGAGAGTTAGAGGATAAAATCGCTCGTTTTTCAGAAAGTCTAGACTATCTGAGGTGGAAAAAGTGGTACTATTCGGAAGCGAATAAAGCCAAGACTGAAGACATTTTTTTTGAAGAAGGAACAACTCAGGTTGATCCTAAATTTTATGAGAATTATTTAAAAAATATGTCTGAAAATAAAATCAATTATTAAATGAATTTTTGAATGTATTTACTAAAGTCCCGTAAGCACTTTCTTATAAGGAAAGTGTTTGATATTATAACGTTGTAAATAAAAAGTTATAGAAAAGGGAGAAATGATATGACTAAAAAAGTGGTTGCGGTTACAGCTTGTGCTGCAGGTATAGCACATACTTATATGGCTGCTGAATCATTAGAAACAGCAGGTAAAGCACTTGGTTATGATATGAAAGTAGAAACCAATGGTGCGATTGGAGCTGAAAATGTTTTAACAGCTCAAGATATTGAAGAGGCAGATGTTGTTATTATTGCAGCTGATATCAAAATTGATCCAATGCGTTTTACAGGTAAGCGCTTATTAGTAACAAAATCAATGCCAGCGATTGAAGATGCAAAAGGTTTAATCAACCAAGCATTAGAAGAAGCTGAAGTATTTGGTAAAAAAGGTGGAAAAGTTGGGAATATTCAAATCGGAAATGATTCTGAAAAAGTAAACTTCTTTACACACGTTATGAGTGGTATCTCTTACATGGTACCAATGGTTATTGCATCAGGACTTATTTTAACAATTGCTAATTTATATGCATTCCAAAAAGATGACTTAGGTCGTATCGTAAAATGGGGATTTGACACAGCAACACCTATGGGAGAGTTAATGTCAAATTTATTCCAAGTTGGTCAAGTTGGATTTAAATTAATGATTCCATTATTTGCTGGTTTCTTAGCGAAATCAATTGCAGATAAGCCAGCTATCGCTCCTGCGATGATTGGTGCTTATATCGCCAATGACGCTGAATTATTAGGAGCAAATGCTGGTGGTGGATTTATCGCTGCGATTGCAGTTGGTTTCCTTGTTGGGTACATGGTTAAAGGGCTTAAGAAAATTAAATGGCCAAGATTCATCATGCCAATCGTTCCAATCATGATTATTCCAACGATTGCAACATTAGTGATTAGCTTAATTGTCTTCTATGTTATAGGACAACCTATGGCAGCAGGTATGGACGCAATGTACAATGGTTTAACTTCTTTAAATGAAAATTATAAGAGTGCGCCAGCTATTATTGGAATTATCTGTGGTGCAATGATTGGATTTGACTTAGGTGGTCCAATTAACAAAACAGCCTTAGTATTTGGTACTGCAGTATTTACAGATACACTTGCTAAAAATGGTGTAGACGGTGCTAACTTTGTTCCACAAACAGCGACACAAGCAGCAATTGCTGTAGCGCCTTTAGGTGTATGGTTAGCTTCTATCTTATTTAAAAACAAATTTACTAAAGATGAAAAAGTTGCAGCAAGTGCTGCATTTGGTATGGGTATGGTTGGTGTGACTGAAGGAGCAATTCCATTTGTGGCATCAGATCCAGTTCGTATGATTTTTGCTAATGTATGTGGTTCAGCTGTTGCAGGTGGTTTAGCTGCTGCAACAGGTTGTAAGTTCTTCGGTGGTATTGGTTCTCCATTAGGAACCTTTGTAGGTTATGTTGAACAGCCAGTTCCATTTATTACATGGATTCTATGTATTATGGCAGGTGTCTTAGTAACAGCGGTCTTAATCGGTACTATGAAACGCCCAGTCGAAGGTACAATCGAAGCATCAAATTAATCACACTATTATAGAGATGAAAGAAGGAACTAATAATGAATATCGAAGTTTTTAATGACAAACATATTTTATTCAATGATACAGCTACAACTCAAGAAGAAGCGTTTAAAGCAATTGCTGATTTTGCAAAAGAATTAGGTTTTGTTGAATCTGCTGATGCATATTTTGAAGGCCTTAAAGAAAGAGAATTAGAAGCAACTACAGGATTTAAAGATGGGATTGCAATTCCACATTGTAAAAATGAAACAGTAATTAAACCAGGTATGTTCTTAGTAAAATTTGCTAACCCAATTGATTGGAATGCATTAGATGGCAAACCAGTTTCTGCAGGTATTGCATTATCAATCCCTGTTGAAGGTGCTCAAGAACACTTAAAATTATTAAGCTTGATCGCCCGTAAAATGATTGATGATAATTTTAGAGAAGGTATTATTTCTGGTAATGACCCAGAAGTCTTAGCTGAAATTATTAACCAAATTTCATTTTAATAATTATTAAATAGATTGGAGAGAGTATCTTTGATACTCTCTTTTTTGAAAGGAAAGAGTTTTATGAAAAAAGTACATGTGATCCCACATACTCATTGGGATTTTGAGTGGTATTTTACAAATAATGAGTCATTTATTCAGCTGATGTATCATATGGATGAGGTGATTGAATCTCTTGAAAATGATAGAATTTCTTATTATTTACTTGATGGTCAAATGAGTTTGTTAGATGAATATCTATCAGCATTTCCAGAAAAGAAAGAAACAATTAAACGATTAGTTACAGATAAAAAATTAATTATCGGACCTTGGTATACTCAAACAGATGAGTTAATCATATCAGGTGAGTCGATTGTACGTAACTTAGAGTTAGGAATTGAATTAGCTGATGGTCTAGGTGGTCATATGAAGATAGGTTATCTTCCTGATTCATTCGGTCAAAGTAAAGATATGCCTAAGATTTATAATGGGTTTGATTTCAAGCAGTCTGTTTTTTGGCGTGGTGTTCCTAACGATAAAACAACAGATCGTGAGTTTATTTGGAAAGCAGAAGATGGGTCTGAGGTAGTCGTTTCAAATATTAAAGATGGTTATTACACAGGTGGTGCCTTAATTTATTCAGATGATACTGAAAAGCTAATGGATAAAATTTCAAAAGGTGCAACATCAGAACATTTGGTTATGCCAGTTGGTGGTGACCAACGTTATGTAGATTATAATTTACGTGATCGTATGGCTTACTATAAAGAAAGACATCCTGATTGTGAGTTTGTTGAAAGTAATTATGATATCTTCTTTGATGAGTTAAACACTGATAATTTAGAGACAGTTGAAGGTGAATTTATTTCAAGTTCAGTTTCTAAAATTCATCGTTCCATTTATTCTTCTCGTTATGATCACAAATATTTAAATGATAAGATTGAACGTCGTATGATATACCAAGTTGAACCACTAATGATTATGGCAGATGATTTGGGTATTCCTTACAAAAAAGGAGCACTTGATAGAATTTGGAAACTATTGTCTAAAAATCAAGCCCACGATAGTGCAGGTGGGTGCAACAGTGATAAGACTAACCGTATTATTGTGGAGCGTTTTATTGAAGCCGACCAATTATCTTACTCAATCATTGATTATTTAACACGTAAGATTGCTGAATCACGTCAAACTGTTTCAGAGAATGATTTATTATTCTTTAATCCTAGACCAGTACCAATGAAAAAAGTAGCGAAGTTTAATATTTCGACTGAATCAGAATTTTTTGAATTAGTAGATCCAGCTGGGAATAGTGTACCTGTTCAACACCTAAATACAATCAAAGAATATAATGGATCAATTCGTAAGAATAAAGAAGATATGGATGAAACAAATTTCTACTATATTCATGAAGTATTGGCAGAGGTTGAGGTTGCTCCAATGACGTTTGCAGAATATAAAGTTATCGAAAAATCAACATCAACATTTGCAAATGAAAAAGTAATATCTCAAGATTATACAATTGAAAATGATAGCATTAAAGTAACTTATAAAGACGGGCAATTAGAGTTGTTCAATAAGAAAACAAATGACGTAGTCTCTAACTTCTTATCTATTGAGGATTCAGGTGATGATGGTGATACTTATGATTACTCACCACCAGAAGAAGACTTTATTGCACAGTTAGACTTCAAGGGAGCCGATGCTACTGTATTAAAAGGCGCGTGTCGTCAAACATTAGAAATTAATGGCGAGTGGCAAGTTCCTTATGATTTAATTAAACGTAGTGAAAAACAGTGTGATACAGCATTACCTTATCGACTAAAACTTTCTGTTGAACCTGAACATAACAGAATTGATTGTCATTTAGAAGTAGATAATACAGCGTTTGATCATCGTTTAAGAGCAGTCGTAAAAACAACAGTAAGCGCTAGTCATTCTTATACAAATACGCCGTTTGGAACAATCAAACGAGATGTTGTTGATAAGAATTTAGGAAATTGGCAAGAGCTAGGTTGGAAAGAAGAACCAACGGCAATTTTCCCAATGATTAACTATATTAATAGTCATAACGATCAAAGCAGTTGGACTGTTTTATCAAAAGGAATTAAAGAGTATCAGTTAATAGGTGATAATTTTGAAAATATCGCGTTAACCTTATACCGTTCAGTTGGATTCTTAGGTAAACCAGATTTACAAAGACGTCCAGGTATTGCCTCAGGTAATGAATTTAAGTATGTTCCTACGCCAGATAGTCAATTACTTGAAACATTGAAATTTAAATTTTCAATTGTAGTGGAAGAGGCGTACTCACCAAGCTCAATTATGAAAACATTTGAAGACTATGCGATTAGTGTACCATTCTATCAAATTCAAGAGCTAAACCGTTTCACAACGACTTTAAAATACTTTGTTTCTAACCCATTATTAACTAAAGTGGAGAAACCAAATGGCTTTGAAGTTCAACCTAATCAAACCGTTTTAAGCTCTGTTCGTAAAAATAAAGATAATAATACAGAGATACGTCTCTTCAACCCAAACATGTCAGAAGTACAAAATGGTGGAAAAATTCTCTTATCTGGAAATTCAAGCTTTGCAATGAGCGATTTATTAGGTAATATAGTATCAGAGAAACAAAATGGTACTGAGATTGATTTAGGAACTTTTAAACCTGGGGAAATTAAAACAGTATTGTTATTTTAAAAGGTGGGTTAAGAGTGAATAATAATTTATTTTTATTGATTGAATCATATCGTAAGACATATACAAATGTAGAACAGGTGGTGGCAGATTATTTTCTGTCAAAACAAAAAAGTTTAACCATTAGTGATTTATCAAATGAAATAAACGTATCCCAAGCATCCATTACGCGATTTTGTAAGAAAATAGGATTGAATAACTATAAAGAATTAACGTTTCTCTATAATCTGTCATTAGAAAATGATGGAGGAGAACAGTCGGTATCCTCTTCTGTAACAGCAACGTATCATGCTTTAGCAACTCGTAGTGATGATCGCTATGATGAAGAAACTGTAGCACGCGTTTGTGAATTACTAGCGGACACGAAATTTATTTATTTTTGGGGAATGGGATTTAATTCTTATGCGGGTTTAGATTTTCAGTTTAAATGTGCGCGTTTAGGTAAATTTGTATCTGTTATTTCTGATGAACATTCTACACGGATGTCTGCTAATTTTTGTGAGACCGACGAGTTAATTATGGTGTCTTCGTTAAGAGGTAATAGCGAGAGTCTACGTTTATCTGTTGCAACTGCAGCAGAGCGCGGAGCTAAGATTGTCCTAATAACAGGTAATCCTGATTCAGAATTACGAAACTATGCAACTGAAACACTAATAGCTGCTTCGTTGCATAAAAATGAGTCACTAGGGAATATCTCACCTCAAATTCCTATTTTAATACAATTGGATTTGATATTTGAAAAATATATTAGCCTACAAGCTTCTCAAAAATGGATTGAAACTGAAGATATTTTAAGAGAATATTAGGCATTACGAAAGGAAGTCGTATTATGTATAAATTTCCAGAAAACTTTTTATGGGGAGCTGCAACATCAGCACCACAATCAGAAGGTCATGGTAGTAAAAATGGTAAAACACCTACAACTTGGGATAAATGGTATGAGTTAAGTCCTGACAAATTCACCCCAAATCAAGGGCCCGAAACAACATCAAATATGTACAACATGTACAAAGATGATGCTAAATTAATGTCAGATATTAGTATGAATTCATTTAGAACATCAATTTCATGGGCTCGTTTATTACCAGATGGTAAGACAGTCAACGAAGAAGCGGTTACGTTTTACCGTGATTACTTTACGGAATTATTAAAAAATAACGTTAAGCCTGTTATTAATTTATTCCATTTTGATATGCCGTGGTGGTTAATGGAAAAAGGCGGTTGGGAAGCGCGTGAGTCAGTTGATGCTTTTGCCTTTTACGCTAAAACAGCCTTCGAATTATTTGGCGATCAAGTAGATACATGGGCAACATTCAATGAGCCAATCGTTCATGTGGAATGTGGGTATTTATATGGCTATCATTATCCAGCTATCCACGATTTCAAAAAAGCAATCCAAGTGGGTTACAATACAATTATGGCGCACACTAAAGCAGTTGCTGCGTACAAAGAACTTAAACAAGAAGGTAAAATTGGTATCATCCTAAACGTGTCACCCTGTTATTCTCGTGGTGAAACAGAGGGCGATGCATTAGCTGCGAAGCAAGCTGATTTGTTAAATACGAAGAGCTTCTTAGACCCAGTTGTGTTAGGTGAGTTCCCAGTTGAATTAAAAGAATTATTAGCGGCTAATGATTTATTACCAGAAACAGTTGCAGGCGATAAAGAATTAATTGCTGAAAATAAAGTTGATTTTATTGGATTAAACTATTACCAACCAAGACGTGTGCAAGAGCCTAAAGAAAAATTAGTTGGGAACGCAACAGATCCGTCTGATTTTTATATTCCTTACATTTGGCCAGAGCGTAAAATGAATGAGTACCGTGGTTGGGAGATTTACCCAGAAGCTCTTTATGACGTTGCCATCATGATGAAAGAAGATTATGGAAATATTCCGTGGTTTGTATCTGAAAATGGAATGGGTGTCGCACAAGAAGAACGTTTCATGGATGAATCAGGACAAATTCAAGATGACTATCGTATTGAATTTATGATGGATCATTTGAAAGAACTACATAGAGGAATTGAAGCAGGAAGTAACTGTTTTGGTTACCACACATGGACATTTATCGATTGCTGGTCATGGTTAAATGGCTACACAAATCGTTATGGATTCTACCGTATGGAGTTAGATGATAACTTTGAGCGTACTCTTAAGAAGAGTGGGATTTGGTTCAAAGAATTAGCTGAGACAAATGGATTTAAAGGCTAAAAAACACCACACATTAATTTTAATGTGTGGTGTTTTTTAGGTTTTAATTCAAAATTCTTGAAAATATTACACTAATCAACTAAATTGATTAGTGTAATTAGGGCACAATAGTAAATTAAAACAGTTAATTAAAACTGTGCCGAATCATCATTTTAATTGAAAGCGCTTTATAATATAATTTGAATATAGGAGTGGATGAAATGTTGAACCAACTTAGTATTGATTTATTAGAACTTATCTCAAGACATTCAGATATTGATTTGGATGAGGCTGCAGCAGTATTGGAAACAAATAAAAAAAGACTGATTTCTGAAGTAGATAAAATTAATCCAATTTTATTTAAACAGTTTGGTTTTAGTATCAATATTAAGAATAATAAATTTTCGCTCCCAAAAGACTTTAAGGAAAGGTGGTTGATGAGTAGATTAGACTTATCTAGAGAAGACATATTTTTAGTACAAGATAGAACTTCTGTTATTATTATTTACTCTTTTTTAAATAGTAATTTTATTTCAAACTATCATCTACAGGAATTATTGGGACTAAGTAAAAATTCCATATTGAATGAGGTAAGACAAGTAAAAAAAATATGTTTAAAAAATGGTATTTCCTATAAATATTCTCGAGCTGAGGGTTATGATTTTAAAGGAGATGAATTTTCCCTGGTAAGCTTGGTAGAAGAGCATTTGAATCAACTCTTACTATCTAGTATAGGGGAATGGGTCTTAGAAATAATTTTATCAAATAGTGGTATTGATTCTGAATTCTTATGGTACTGTAAACAATTTGAAACAATCATTCAGGAAGAAAATATAAGTATTGTTCCAAGTCGAAAAAAGGCGCTTATATGGTTATTTTATATAATTTCTTTAAGAAAGCAAAAGTGTAATAATGATTGGAAAACAAATTTTCCGACAAATCCTTTGAGTTCTATGAAGGAAGTAGCTAATAGAGTTGCTAAGTTATTTTTTATAAGTTACACATATAATGAATTATTATTTATTAGTTCAAGGATACTTGGTTCTTTGGATGGGATGTGCTTACCTGAATTGACAGGAGTTAGCTTGGAATATTTAACTCATAAAATTATTCGAGAAGTTTCTAATTTAATAGGAGTTACTTTCTCGGAAGATGAAAAAATACATCATAGCTTACTTCAACATGTAGGACCAGCCTATATAAGAATTAAATATGATATTCCTTTAAATTTTCCGTTTTCAGATGAGATTACAATGCAATATGGTGCTTTATTCTCTCAAGTAAAACGAGGGCTAGTACCGCTTTTTGAAAAAGAGAAGCTTAATATTTCAGATGAAGAAATTTCTTTGTTCACGGTTCATTTTGGAGGATATTTAAATAATCATAGCGTTAAATATAGGGCAATAAGAGCATTAGTTGTTTGCCCTAATGGAATTAGCAGTTCACTTATTTTAACGAGCACATTAAAAAAGTTGTTTCCAAAGTTTGAATTTAAAAAAATACATCAAATTTCAGAAATAAAAAATTTGGCAACAGATGAGTTTGATCTAATATTTTCGACGACAATGTTAGAAACGATTAAACCACTTTATGTTGTCAGACCAATTTTAGATTATGTTGAAAGCCAATTATTGATTAGAGAAGTATCAAAAGAGTTTGAGATACCTGGCAATCATTTGAGTTATAAGTTAGAAGATATAATATCAACGGTTGAAAAGTATGCAGATATTAAAGATTTAGATAAATTAAAAAGCGAATTAGTTAATTTATTGGATAATCAAAAAACTACGTTGAGGGGAGGAGCGACATTGTCAAGCTTACTAAAGGAAGAGTTTGTTAGATTTAGTGATGAGAATTTAACATGGCAACAAGCAATTGAGTTGGCTAGTCAACCGCTTATTGAAAATAAAAATATTGAAGAGTCATATGTTGAAGCGATGATTGATAGTGCGTTAAAATCAGGACCTTATATTGTGTTGGCTCCAGGTGTTGCAGTGCCTCATGCTAGACCAGAAACTGGAGTTAACAAATTGGGAATCAGTTTACTTTCATGTTCACAACCAGTAGATTTTAGTATGGGAGAAGAAGTGGATGATGATAATCAAGTTAGTTTAATATTTGTATTAGCTGCTGAGGATAATACTAATCATTTAACGGCATTACAACAATTATCAATGATATTAGAAGATGATGCTAATGTTTCTATATTGAAAAAATGTGGAAATGCACGTCTGATGTTAGATGAAATTAATAAATTAATAAAAAAAGGGGACGAATAAAATGTTAAAAGTAGTTACAGTTTGTGGCAATGGAATTGGTAGCAGTTTAATGCTAAAAATGAAAATTGAAGAAATTGCAAAAGAAAATGGTATTGAAATTTCTGCAGAATCTGCTGACTCTAATTCAGCAACAGGTAAAGATGCAGATTTATTTGTTACAGTAAAAGAATTTTCAGATATTTTTAAAAATGGTCAAAAAGTTGCTTACACTAGAAGTTATATGAATAAGAAAAAAATAACAGAAGATATTTTACCTACACTAAAAGAATTAGCTGAAGGGGGAGCTTAAAAATGGGGTTCTTAACATTTATTAAGGATATGTTGAGTGAGCCTGCTATTTTAATGGGCTTGATGGCGATGGTGGGCTTGATTGCATTAAAGTCACCAGCGCATAAAGTATTAACTGGAACATTAGGTCCAATATTAGGCTACTTGATGTTAGCAGCCGGGGCTGATGTTATTTCAGGTAACCTAGATCCTTTAGCAAAAATGATTGAATTTGGATTCAATATTAAAGGTGTTGTTCCTAATAATGAGGCAGTAACATCTGTTGCTCAAGATTTATTAGGTGTTGAAACTATGACAATCTTAGTTGTTGGTTTAGTATTCAACGTGCTAATTGCTCGTTTTACACGTTACAAATATGTATTCTTAACAGGTCACCACAGTTTCTTCATGGCATGTCTATTGTCAGCAGTATTAGGCGCTTTAGGATTTAGTAGTTGGAAACTAATCTTAATCGGTGGTTTCTTCTTAGGAGCTTGGAGTGCAATCTCTCCAGCAATAATGCAAAAATCAACTCTTAAAGTAACAGATGGTGATGATGTTGCTATGGGTCACTTCGGGAGTATCGGTTACTTACTTGCAAGCTGGATGGGTGGTTTAGTTGGTAAAAATAGTAGTAGTACAGAAGATATCGATGTACCAGAAAAATGGAGTTTTTTACGGAATACAACAATCTCTACAGCTTTAACAATGATGGCATTTTACTTAGTATCAGCAATCGTTGCTGGACCAGAGTTTGTGTCAACGTTATCAGGTGGTAAGTCACCATTCTTATTTGCTCTATTATGTGGTCTTAAATTCGCAGTAGGTGTAACAATTGTTTATTCAGGTGTTCGTATGATCTTAGCAGATTTAATTCCTGCTTTTCAAGGGATTGCAACTAAAGTTATTCCGAATGCAGTACCAGCCGTTGATTGTGCCGTATTCTTTCCATATGCACCAACAGCAGTGATCATTGGTTTCGTCAGCAGTTTTGTAGGTGGTTTAATCGGAATGTTCATTTTAGGTTGGGCAGGTAGTGTCCTAATTATTCCAGGCCTTGTACCTCACTTCTTCTGTGGTGCGACTGCAGGGGTTTATGGGAATGCAACAGGTGGTAGACGTGGAGCAATGCTGGGGGCCTTTGTAAATGGTCTTGCTTTAGCATTCCTACCAGCTTTATTAATGCCAGTATTAGGTAACTTAGGATTTGGTAATACCACATTTGGAGACGTAGATTTCGCAGTTATCGGATTAGTTTTAGGTAAACTTGGTGAATGGATGGGTAGTGTTGGTATTTACGTTATCGTAGTAGCAGTTATCGCAGTCTTAGTTTTACCAAGCATCTTACGTCCAGCTTCATATGCAGTAAACAATAAACCAGAAGAAGAATAGGAGAGATTGATATGTTAGAAAACTTAAAAGTTAAAATTTATTCAGATGGTGCCGAAATTGATAAAATGAAAGAAGCTTATAAAGAAGGTATGGTTTCAGGTTTTACAACAAATCCAACTTTAATGAAAAAAGCAGGTATCACTGATTATGTAGCATTTGCTGAAGAAGCTGTAAAAGAAATTCCAGATAAATCAATTTCTTTTGAAGTGTTTGCCGATGATTTTGAAACAATGGAAAAAGAAGCAGAAAAAATTGCATCATTTGGTGAAAATGTCTTCATCAAAATTCCAATTATGAATACAAAAGGCGAATCTTCAATTCCATTGATTGAACGTTTATCAGCAAAGGGCTTTTCTTTAAATATCACAGCTATCATGACAATTAAACAAGTTAAAGAAACGATTGCTGTTTTAGCTCCAGGTACTAAAAATATTGTATCTGTATTTGCGGGACGTGTTGCTGATACAGGAATTGATCCAACAGAGTTAATGAAACAGTCTGTTGAAGAGTGTGCTAAAAAAAATGGAACTGAATTACTTTGGGCAAGTACTCGTGAGTTAATAAATATCTTCCAAGCCGATGAAATTGGAGCAGATATTATTACAGTGCCACCAGCAATTTTATCTAAATTATCAATGGTTGGTATGGATTTAGAACAGTTATCAAAAGAAACAGTTATAATGTTTAATAGCGATATTAAAGATTTAGGGTTTACAATTTTATAAATTAGTAAGAAAAAGAGAACCGGTTATTTGGTTCTCTTTTTTGTTTAGTAAAATTTTTGAATAAAGCAATAAGGGAAACAAGAGATGCCTACACCGGCGATAGGGAGTGACTTAGTAAAGTACGTTTCAAATTTGCTCATGGTCAGTTCTCCTTTTGTGGTATTCTATAAGGGATATATAGGTTGAATTATACACCCTGTTTGTAATGCTTCAAGGGAACATGATTAAACTTAATTATTATGGAATAACAGCAATAAATTTAAAGTAAAGGTAACGATAATATGGAAGAAAAAATGAGAGAGATAAGAAAACGAAATAAAGAAGCGTTAACTTTAGTTGAAGATGTTCAACCTCTTTTAGAACAAAATTTAGACTGTGAGCGTAACAGTTTGACATTAACAAATTTAGCGGCATTTTTAGTAGAAGATAATCTTCAATTTGTCACAGAATGTGATGATATGTTAGAGGAGATAGCGTTATTAGAAGAGGCGATAACTGTTGACCCAACTAATACTAATAGCTATGCGTTATTAACGATTGTTTACTTACATTTTGGTGAGTATGAGTTAGCTAGAAAATACTATAATTCTTATAAAGAACACTTAAACGGAACCGATAAACTTGCTGGTTTGGTTGAGATACTTTTAAAAGAGGAAGCCAAAGAAAATCCTGATTTATCTGTATTATTTAGTGAGCTGTCACGCGATAGTGTGGTTATGGACTTTATCACTTATAAAGTTGGCTTACAATTACTGATGCAACGTGGGGATAAAGAGAAGTTGAACTATTATTTAGAAGCGGTCCCTAAAGACTGTTTATATGGTTCAGACCATAATCTAGACTATCTAGTACATACTCCTAATGAGCTTGCTGACTTTTACATGGGCTTAGGTGAAGAAGAAAAAGCTTTATATTATTACGATGAACAGCTTGAAGATACAGGGATTGACATAAATTGTCTAAATGGCTTAGACCGTATTGTCATTAAAAATCATTTGTTTTTGACGAAGAAATTAAAAGGTGAGAAGGCTTTTTGGAATTTGGGAGAAAAGCTTTATGACAGGATTAAAGAAGATGATAGCTATCATTATATAAGTAGCGATGTTTTTGAAGATAGAGAGGACGAAGAAGACTCACAGGATTATCGTGATAGATTGATGACGGTCGAGACATTTAACGACTGGCTTGCAGAATTTAATGAAGAGACAGACTATCGTTATCAGATAACACTTGAACCTTGTGAGAGCTACGTTTTAGCATATGACTGTTTTTATATAGAGTGTCCTATTCATCAGTAATTAAAAAAATAACTTGTTTTTATAAAGGATAATTGTTAAACTTAAGAAAATAAATTTTAAAGGAGTTGGCGCATTTGAACACTGTATTATTTAAAAGAAAAATAATTCTTATAAATAAACAGGGTCAGTGTGTCTACAACTAGATGAAAGAGAACTAGGGAATACTTCTAGTATTTTTTTAAAACACCTCTGTTTAGGCAGAGGTGTTTTTTTGTGCGCAAAGGAGGCGACTTTAGTGTTAAACAGTTAGATAAATTCAGCCTAAAAATTTAAAAGCAGGTGATAAGTATGATGATGGTAAGAAAACTAAGCATACAGGAGAGAAAGACAGGTCGGACATTAATAAAAGAGTTAGATTTGACTATCAACAAAGGGGACAAGTTGGCTATTATTGGAGAAGAGGGAAATGGTAAATCGACGTTACTTCAGGTGGTGAGAGGGACAGAGTTTGTACCTGAGTATGTTGAAGTATCAGGTGAGGTAAGCAGTCAAGCCTCTGTTATTGGTTATCTGGAACAACAGGTTAATGAAGAAGATTCTGTAAGGATAATGGATTTATTTCAAGAAGTGGATTGGAATGAGACTTTATTAAAAACGATGAAAGAATTTGGTATTGATAATTTATATAGCGAACAATTATTTAAGTCATTGTCAGGTGGCGAAAAAGTAAGGTATCAATTGTTAGCGATGCTAGCAGTAGAACCTGATTTGATTTTATTAGATGAACCGACTAACGATATTGATATTGAGGCAATCGAGTGGTTGGAGCGTTTCGTTAAAGAAATAACGATTCCAGTGGTTTATGTTTCTCATGATGAAGTATTCATTCAAAAAACAGCAACTATTATTCTCCATATAGAATTAGCGGGAAGGAAAGATATACCTCTTCATACTATTGATAAAGAAGGGTATGAGAGTTATAGGAAGAGAAGGCAGGAGCGGATTGAAAAGGAAGAGCATCAGATAAAAAGTCAGACTCGTGATATGGCAGAGAGAGAAGCAGCATTGCGTCAAGTCTGGCAAAAAGCTGAGCATCAACATCAGAATGTTAACCGAGCGGATCCGCGTTTACAAAAGAAAGTGGCTAATTTAAAGAATCAACGGACACGTTTAGAAAAAGAAAAATCAAATATTAAAGGATTTACAGCCTATGAAAAAGAAAGTTATTTTAGTTTTGATTATGCTGCTTATGTTCTGACAGGAAAAAAATTAGCAACCATCGACGTACCTGTGTTACAAAATGAGGGGAAAATGTTAGCAAAAGAAATTGTTTTACCCATTGAAACAGGTCAAAAAATAGTCATAACAGGTAATAATGGGTGTGGGAAATCTACTTTATTAAAAGAGATTTATAACCAGATACCTAAATCAAAAGTAGGGTATATGCCACAAAACTATCAAGAGGTTTTACCTATGAACCAATCAGCTGTTGAGTATTTGGTTCAGACAGGTGAGGCAGAGGAAAAGACGGCTATTTACACGATGTTAGGCAATATTAACTTCACCCATGAAGAAATGTTAGTGCCAATGAGTGAGTTAAGCGGTGGACAGCAAGCTAAGGTATTATTACTGTCAATGATTCATAGCGAAGCAGAAGTTCTAGTCTTGGATGAACCCACACGTAATCTAAGTCCAATTACCAATCCGCAACTGTACCAAGAATTATCTCAATTCAAAGGAACAGTTATTAGTGTGTCTCATGACCGAAAATATATAGAATCACTTGGTGGTATATGTTATTTATTAACTGAAAAAGGACTTGAAATTAAGGAGCAATAGGGTAATAGAGTACAAGTGTAGTAAATCTTGTGGATATTATTTTTCTTAATATGTTAAAAATGTCTAAAAAATAATACTAAGTTAGCTAAAAAAGTTGTTTCGTTATAGATACTCTTCGTGATAAAATGAACATATTGATTTAGAAGGAGTGACAGAATGAAATTTCCAGAAAATACGTATGAACCATTAAATTTATTTAGCAATTTTAAAGAGGCAAGTGTCAAGTTTCCAGAGGTAACGATTCAGTCTGATTCAGACTTACCAGCTTTTCCAGAGTTTGGTCGTGAGGTTACTTACGAAAAAGCGACAGAAGCTATCGTGAAACGTGCCAATCAATTGATAAAATTAGGTGTCAAAAAAGAAGATAAAGTCATCATTTTTAAAAGCAGTCGATTTGATACATATTTACTAGCCGTTGCTGTTTCTTATATTGGAGCAGTTCCTGCGATGATTTCACATCATTTACCCACTGAAATCATGAGTGTTTTAAGTGACCGCTTAGAAAAACCATGGTTGATTTTTGATGAAGCGACAGAGCCAGTTGCCACAGAATTAAAAGCAAGCGACCATATTCATGCTATTAAATTAGCTGATTTAGTCGTAACACCAATTGAAGAAAGCGACTATGTTGAACAGGCTTTCCTAGACCGTGACCAAATTTCTTACATAACTCATACATCAGGAACGACAGGTATTCCTAAGTTAATTGCGCATTCAGCCAATTCAATGGGCTGGCGCACGACTTGGCAACGTAATGTCTTTGATTTAATTCCAGAGAAGAAATTAATGGCTTTCCATATTTCGCCTGTTCATTCTCGCTTCAATATTGGGATTAGTTCAGCTATGTCTAAAGGCTTCCCGTTATTAAACATCTCTAACCTTGCAGAAGAACAAGTAAAAGCAACCTTAATTCAGTACCAACCGTATACATTAGAGACACATCCTAACAACTTTGTACGTTGGTCTCGTCTGGCTAAGAAAGCACCTGAAGCATTTAACTCAGTGTCTTATTTCCATTCAACATTCGATGCGATAAACAAAGGAACAATGGCTGATTTCTTAAACGCGTCAGCTGATGCTAATGCATGCTTCATGCAAGTATATGGTCAAAGTGAATGTGGGCCGATGATTTTCAAATTCCACAAAAAAGAGACGGTTATGTCAGTTGATTCTCGTGATATGGGGATTGGTATGCCAGGTTTAACAGAAGTTAAAATCGTGGATGCTGAGGGCAATGAACAACCTGCTAATACACCAGGGAATATTTTAATGTTATCAAAAGGTCGCGCCTTAACGTATTATAAAGAAGACCAGCGTTTTGCTGATAATGTCTATGATGCATGGTGGGACAGTGGGGACTACGGGATTAAAAATGAAGCTGGCGAATTATTCTTATACGACCGCCAAGTTGATTTAATCGAAACGGTAGATAGTAACTTAGCATTAGAGGATGTCTTATTGGACCAATTAGAATTCTTAGATGAAGTTGTCATTGTCAGAGGGATCGATGATAAACCACAACCGATTATTTCTGTAGCTGAGGGCTGTGACATGGATTGGTCACGTTGGTGGAATTTAGTGGCAGAGATGCCAACTTTAAATGAACCAATTATCATGACATTTGATGCTATCCCACGTACAGCAACAATGAAGGTACAACGCTTAGTATTAGAAAAAGAAATTAAAGAAGGCCGTTTAGCCTAATTTAAATAAGTGAAAGACTCTGATTAGTCAGAGTCTTTTTTTAGTGTTATATTATGTAAAGATAAAGAGATGAGAGGGATGGAAGAGATGGGATTTATTTCTATTTTTGGTAATAGTAAATACATTAATATTTGTACAGATAGCTTAGTTTATGGGGAAGGGAATCAAAAAATTGAAGACCATTCTAAGATTTTACGCTTAGATGATACCCATGCGATGACCTATACAGGCAGTGCATCTGATATGGATAAGGTGAAAGACTATGCTAGCGAACAGCTAAAAGCAGTTTCTTCTTATGATGACTGGTTAAAAGTAATGACAGACTTTGTTGCAGAGATGCCATATGAAACCGCTAGCGAAAAAGTTATGGTTTGCTTGATTGGGAAAATGCCAAATGGTTTACGTATGAGTTCATTTTCTAATAACTCAGAAGACCAATTAGATGATTTAAAGTTAACGGATAAGGGCTTAAATTATATGCTACTTGCTGATTTTGAAGATGAATCAGGCGAAGTGGTCGGTCAATTATCTAAAAGCATTAAAACCTATACTGATAAAAGTATGAAGTCACGTGATGTGATGTTAGCTCAAAAAGAACTAGCTCAGTTTGTAGCAGCTACTAAACCAGAGCATGCAAATGCTAACTTACAAACCTTAACATTTAAGTAAGAAAAACGACCCCTAGTACTAAAACTAGTGAGGTCGTTTTTTGACGTATTTTTTTGTAGCAGTTGTTTTAGCAAAACTAGTTGTTGGTGATTTTTGAGTATGACGTTTACCAGTTGTCTCTTCACCGGGCAAACTTTTACCTTGTTTCATGGCAATTAAGCGTTTCGCTTTTTCTTGTTGCGAGTTATTCATAATAGACACTCCTAATTTTTAGTAGTTAATTTATTATAGCATCTCTTGCTAAAAAAGGTCAGTCACTTGTATAAGTGGCTGACCTTTTTTAGTGACTTAAACGGCGTAGATGCTGTGAAGGTGTATAGCCAAAATAGTTTTTAAATAATTTTGAAAATGAATTAAGGGATTGAAAGCCAAGAGATTCAGAAATTTCACTGAGTGAATACTGTTGCTGTTCTATCAATTCGCAAGCTAAGTTTAGTTTTTCATGTTTGATGTAACGTGCTACAGAGGTTTTCAAGTCTCCCTTAAAGACTTTATCCAAGTGGTTTGGGCTGATAGTAAGAAAATCTGCCACATCCTCTCTTGTAATAGGCTCATAAAGATGGTTACTGATATATTCTCTGGCTTTATTGGTAATAGGACTAAAGTTTAACTGTTTTTCTTGATGAACTTTTTTAGTTAGTTCAACAAGAGCATCTGTCATTAATTTGCTAATATCAGAAATAAACTGAGTGTCTTCAAGTGCCTGAATGTAACGGTCACTCAGTGTGTAGGCAATTTCTGGAAATAAACCACCTTGAATCGCAGCACGTGTTGCTAGGGTGACCGTTGTAATACTAATATTTCGGTAATGACGCATTAAACTTTTCTTTGAGAGGATCCCAATTGAGTCATTCTCTTTATTAATGGGATTTAAAAGCAGAAGTTCTTTAACTTTGTCAATTTGACCTTCTCTAATAGCGGTTAACATCATCGCCTCTAATTCCTGTTGATGAAGAGGAATATCAGGAGTTAAGGAAGAGTGAGGTAGTGAAGGGTGAGGAACTGTTTCTAAGTCTCCTGAAAATAATAGCTTAGCCCCTTGTTTTTCAAAAATAAGATAATAGAGCAATTCTGCCAATGACCTTAATGCTACTTTTTTTAAATAAGGAAGAGAAGTCTGCTTAGAATCTATTGTGAAAGGGCCAAGTAAATAATAAAAATCAGCAGTAGGAAACATAATAAAGTTGCTATCATCATTTGACTCAACAAATAGAGGGTCTAAGTCAAATTGATGTTTTTCATAAAAACGAGTAATAAGATGTGTTTTTTCTGAATCCAAATCGGTGTGAGGGGCTATTTTTTTTAGGTCATCAGTTGAGTGAATGGCATGCAACTCAACGCCGTGTATGTCTTTGATTAGTTTTTGAACCTGTTTAAATTCCACGTGTCTGCCTCCTTGTTATCTTTTCTTAATCGTAACTTATGATGAATAAAAACGCAATTTTTGGATATTATTATCCCGTTTTACTCATTAGTTAGAAAAAGAGAGTGAAATCATCTAGTTATACCGAATTAGCAGCCGTATACTGTGTCTTGTCAGTCAGACAAATTAAAAGAAATGAGGAAGATAAGATGAGAACAGAAAAAGAAAAAATGATTGCTGGTGATTTTTATTTATCAGGAAATGATGTGGAGATTAATGCAGGGTTAAGTCGAGCACGCTCACTCCTTTATAAATTTAATCAATCACATCCACATGATGAGGAGTTACGCTACGGCATCATCAAAGAATTATTTGGTAAGACACCAGATTTATTTTTAGTTGAAACACCATTCAAATGTGACCATGGCTTTAATATTTCGGTGGGTGATTATTTCTTCGCTAATTTTGATTGTACGATGCTAGATGTTGCGCCAATTACAATTGGTGATCGTGCTTACTTAGGACCAAAAGTAGGATTGTACACAGCTAATCATCCGATTGATAAAGATATTCGTCATGAGTTTTATGAATTCGGTTCACCTATCACAATAGGAGATGATGTGTGGTTAGGAGCAAATACAATCGTAACACCAGGTGTCACAATTGGAAGTAATGTGGTTATTGGAGCGGGGTCAGTCGTGACGAAAGATATTCCAGATAACGTAATAGCAGTTGGAAATCCTTGTAAAGTTTTACGTCCGATTACAGACGAGGATAAAGCGTATTGGCAAACTCGCAAAGAAGAGTATCAAGCAGAATTAGCTGAAGGAAATCAAAAAGAAGAAAAATAAAACAGGCGGATACTCGAGTGAGCTAATTATAGCTAAAAGGAGGGTTGAAGCGATTTTATTAAGGAGGCAATGGAGTTGAATGAAACAGTAGCAACAGAATCAGGCCAAGAAGTAAGAGGGCTTAATAAAGTAATTGCGATAATTTCAGCTATTTTTACTCCCTATATAGGGATTTTAGCTGGAGCAGGAATTTTGATGGCGCTCAACACACTTTTACAAAAAATGACGATAATTTCAGCAGAATCATTAATTAGTGTGGTGTTAACATCAGTTTCATCCGGGGTTTTTACTTTATTACCAGTCTTTATTGGGATAACAACAGCCAAAGTATTTAAGAGTAACGTTTATATTGGTGTTGCATTAGCGACGGCTTTATTATTCCCCTTAACAGCAACGGATATGCCTGATGCGATTCATTTATTTGGGTTAAGTTTAGGGGTAAAAGGATATGGTGGAGCAGTTATTCCAACAATCTTAGCGGTTTGGGTAGCAGGCTATATCGAACGTTTTTTCAAAAAAATAGTACCAGACGTAGCGGAAGTAGTTGTAGTCCCAGCGTTAACTTTACTAGTAGCAGGCTTCGTCACTTTCCTAGTGATTGGTCCTTTGGGTATGGCTCTAGGTAGTTGTATTTCATGGGTATACGGTCAAGCTTATGGATTTAGCCCCTTAATAGCAGGCTTATTATTAGGCGCTTTATTTCCTTTCACATTTGTTTTCGGTATTCATTGGAGCATTTTACCAGTGGCAATGATTAACATTCAATCACTTGGTTATGACACGATTTTACCAATTATGATGATGGCAGTTTTTGGTCAATTTGGAGCGGCAGCAGGAATGATCAGACATGTAGCAAAAGAGGATAAAGCTTTGACTATATCGACATTAATACCAGCATTCTTTGGTATTACAGAACCGGCGATTTATGGTGTTAATTTGAAGCACGGCAAACCATTTATTATTGGGGCTTTTGCATCAGCACTAGGCGGAGGTTTAATTAGCTTCTTAGGTGTTAAAATTTTCCAATTTACACCGATTTTAAGTGCGCTATATTATCCGCTATTTATTGGACCAGATTCTAGTATGAGGTTAGGCATTTTATCATCGGTTGTTACGTTTGTAATAGCCTTTGTAGGAACATTTATATTTGGAAAAATCAAACAAAAAAACTAATTAAGAAAAGAGAGAGTAACTATGACAAACAATTATCAAGCATTATTAAGTGAGTTAACATTAGAAGAAAAAGCAGGATTATGTTCTGGAGGAACGTTCTGGGATTTAAGAGGAGTTGACCGTTTAGGTATTCCAGAGATTGCCTTAACAGATGGACCACATGGGTTAAGAAAACAACGCCGTGACCAATCTGATCATTTAGGTTTTATGGATAGTGAGCCAGCGATTTGTTTCCCACCTGCTGTAGGGTTAGCGTCATCTTGGAACCGTGAATTAGTGTATCAAGTAGGGGAGGCTCTTGGTGAAGAGTGTTTATCTCATGACGTTAGCGTGTTATTAGGACCTGGTATTAATATCAAACGTTCGCCTTTATGTGGTCGTAACTTTGAGTATTTTTCAGAAGACCCGTATTTAACAGCACAAATGGGTGCGGAACAAGTTAAAGGGACACAGTCGATGGGTGTTGGGACATCATTAAAACATTTTGCAGTGAACAATCAAGAAACACGCCGTATGACAATTGATGCTAAAGTGAGTGAACGTGCTCTTAGAGAAATCTATTTATCAGCCTTTGAACACATTGTTAAAGAGGCACAACCGACAACAATTATGACCTCATATAATAAAGTAAACGGGGAATATGTTAACGAAAGCAAACGTTTGTTACAAGATGTCTTACGTGACGAGTGGGGATTTGAAGGTGTTCTAGTATCAGATTGGTTGGCTGTTGATAATTGTATTAATGGGATTAAAGCCAGCCATGATGTTGAGATGCCGACAACAGGCGATTACTCACCTAACAAAATTGTTAAAGCCGTTAAAAGTGGTGAATTACTAGAGAGTGATTTAGATAAGGTAGTCCTACGTATTTTAGCGTTAATTGAAAAAACAGAAATTACGAAAAAATATGACATGTATGATCAAGAAGAACACCACGAATTCGCACGTCAAGTTGCGGCAGAAACAATGGTTTTATTGAAAAATGAAGATAATACGTTGCCGCTAAATCAAACAGATAAGGTGTTATTAATAGGTGATTTAGCTCAAAAACCTCGTTACCAAGGTAGCGGAAGTTCTCACATTATTCCAACAAAAATTGAGAATTTACGTGAAGAGTTAACGAAATTAATGCCAGAAGGTAATGTAACTTTTACAAGAGGATACGAAGCAGACCTTGATGTGTCAGAATCTAATAAGTTAGTAATTGAAGCTTGCGAGTTGGCACGTAAAGCAGATAAAGTTATTTTACATTTAGGCTTACCAGCTCGTTACGAAGCGGAAGGGTTGGATAGAACTCATCTAAACTTACCAGAAAATCAATTGGAGTTATTATCAGCAGTCTCATCTTTTAATTCAAATGTGATTGTTGTATTGTCAAATGGTTCAGCTATTGATTTATCTTGGGATGGCAAGGCGAAAAGTATTTTAGAAGCATACTTAGGAGGCCAAGCAAGTGGAGGTGCTATTGCAGATATTTTAGTAGGGAAAGTAAATCCTAGTGCGAAATTAGCGGAAAGTTTCCCTGAAAAATTAAGCGATGTATCATGCCACCATGATTTCCCAGGTGTCAGAGATGAAACAGTTTATACAGATGATATTTTTGTAGGCTACCGTCATTATGATAAGGCAGGGCTTACAACACGCTATCCATTTGGGCATGGACTTAGCTACACAGAATTTACTTATAGTGGCTTAACAATCAGTGCTAAAAATATGTCTGCAGATGAAAAAGTATCCGTGACAGTTACTGTGACGAATACAGGAAATACCAAAGGAAAAGAAATTGTACAATTGTATGTTTTACCATTAGGTGCAACAGTCCCACGTCCTATTAAAGAGTTAAAAGGATTCGATAAGGTAGAATTGGAGCCAAACGCATCTACCGAAGTCACTTTTATTGTTGATAAAGAAGCTTTAAAATACTTTGATTCAGTTGCAAATGAATGGTACGTTGCATCAGGTGAGTATCAATTAGCGGTTGGGAAGTCAGCAGATCAACTTGTATTAAAAACAAGTATTACTGTTGAAAATAATACCCCACTAGCAACACGTGTGACTCGAAATACACCAGTTAGAGATGTTGCAGCAGATCCAAAAAAATATGAAATTGCTCGTGAGCTATTTGAAACATGGTACAGTCTGATTGTTAGAGAAAAGACTAGCGATAATGACAAAGTAGATACTGAATTAGGTATTGCGACGTATAATAATATGCCATTACGAGGAATAATTAATTTTTCTCAAGGTCAGTTAATTGATGATGAAAAATTAGATAAGTTGATTACAAAATTAAATGCAGTGAAGTAAATAAAACAGGAAAAAAATAAGAGGGCATAAGCTCTCTTATTTTTTTGTTTTAAATTCTGAATGGATTTTTTATTTTTAGGATAATTGTGTTCATTAATTGATCTAAATAGGATTTTTATGCATAAAAATAAGCTGAAATAAAAAAAGTTCAAAACTGAGCACATAAATATTATACATTTTTGACAATTAATGTTATTTTAATTATATAATAAAAAAACAAGAGAAGATGTTGGATAAGTCATTGTATATAGACGTTTCGTAACCAAGTGTCTAAATATGGTTTATTTAGTAAGCGCAGACATTGGTGAATGTTTTATCTAACTTCCTGTATTATAAAAAAAGATGCATAAAAAGTATCGATATAGTCACAGTACTCATCCCTTGTTTGAGAAAGGTTGGTTTTGTATGAAGAAATGGAGTTTTTTATTTATTGCAACAACATTAATGGTATCACCTTTAATAGGAGTGAGTGCGGAGATAGCTAATGAGAAACAAGTTGAAACAATTACAGAGCCAAAAATAGCATCACCACTGGCAAAGATTGAAAAACAGCTAGCAAGTATCACGAAAGGGAAAAATCCAGAAAAGAGTAAGGGCAAAACTGAAAATGGAAATAGAAAAATTTCAAAAAGTAGTGGCGAAGTAAGCGCGAAAGGAACTTGGGGGACGTCGAAGTGGAAGTTTTCCAATGGTGTGCTTACATTAGGAGCAGGTCAACTAGGAGAGAGCAGTGAAGCACCTTGGATTTCTATTTTAGAAGATGGAGTAGATGCTCGTTCTATTGATGAAGTAGTTTTTTCTGGAAAAGTGAAAGCACCAGCCAATAGTTCGGGCCTGTTTGCTTCATTAATTAGTGTTAAAAAATATAAGAATATTTCAAATTTAGATACAACATTGGTAGTCGATATGAGTGAAATGTTTGCTGACAATTATGAATTAACTGAATTAGATGTCTCACATTTTGACACATCTAAAGTGACAACATTAGAAGGGACGTTTCAAAATACAGCCAAGTTAAAAAAATTAGACGTTAGTACATGGAAGACATCTAATGTGAAGACTATGCGTTACTTATTTTATAATGCGGGGATGGATAGTTTAGATGTAAAGGATTGGGATACTTCCAGTGTTGAAAATATGTCAGCTACTTTTTCTGGAACTAAGTTCAAGACACTAGATGTAGGAAAGTGGGATACAAGTAAAGTTACAGAAATGGTTGCAACTTTTTCAAGTTCAAGACTTAAAGAATTAAATTTTGAGAATTGGAGCACGGAAAGTGTTACAGAATCATACGATATGTTTAATGTGGGTAGTTCAATGGATAAACGACTAAATGGCTTAGCTAAATTTACTATAGGTGACAAATTCCAATTCGTTTCATCGAATCGTCATTTTTCACCTTCAGAAAGCTTGCCAACAACAGGAAATTGGGTGAAAGAAGACGGAACTGGTCAAGCGTATACTCCTTATCATTTTGTACAGTATTATGGGACGAATTCTACTAGTACGAATAAACCTGAACCAGGAACATATGTTGCGGAAGTTGATAAAGATGCTGATTTATCAAAACCGGTAACAGTGGAATACTTAGATGCTTCAACTTATATTCCAATAAGCGAAGAACGCATAGTTAAAGGTTCTATCGGAGAAAAAATCTCAATTAGAGTCCGAGAGATTGATAACTATAAATTTAAAGAAGCTGATGCAGATTTAGATGTCGTAATTACTGATAAAGAACAAACCCTTAAATTATATTATGATTTTGCTAGTGATGTTACATCTGGAACTTGGGGGAGTGCTCCTTGGGAATTTAAAGATGGTATTTTGACAGTCAAAGCAGGGGAATTAGATAGACATCCAACTGCACCTTGGAGAGGACATTCTAGAAATCTTCCGGAAATTAATGCAAGTGAAATTAAAGAAATTGTTTTTGAGGGTAAGGTAAAAGCACCAGTGGATTCACAATTTTTATTTTCAGGACTAGAACAAAATGAAGGTGGAAGTCAGAGATTAGCAAATTTAGAAAAAATAACAAATTTAGAAAATTTTGATACATCTGAGGTGACCAACCTTTCACGGATGTTTGTCGGAGCAGTCAAATTAAAAGAGTTGGATTTAACGAGTTGGAACACAGAGAATGTCACGAATATGAGTGAAATGTTCATGAATACACCAAGTTTGGAGAAATTATCTATCGACACGTTTAAGATGTCTAAGGTGACGACTATTGCTAGTATGTTTAGTGGATGTGGCGCTAGGAGTCTTGACATAGCAAATTGGGATACCTCAAGTTTAACAACGATGAACAATGCTTTTTATCACGCAAAAATGACTAATTTAGACCTAAGTGGATGGGATACTTCTAACGTAACTAGTATGAGGCAAACTTTTATGCAAAGTACAATTCGCGATTTAAACCTAGCGAACTGGGATACCAGTCAGGTTGCTAATAATGGGATGACTCGTATGTTTAATCCAGATCCTGAAAGAGATCTACATAGTGGCTTAACGCGAATCACTTTAGGCAAGAATTTTGAATTTAAAGGTTATAAGATGCAGTACACAAACCCTGCATTGAATCCTTGGCTAGGGATGGGGATAGGTGAATGGATTAGAGAAGATGGTTCAACAGCGTCTTATTTACCAGAAGACTTTATGGAACAATACGGGAGTGGTGAACTTGTTCCTGGAACCTATGTGGTTAGACCGGCTAAATCGTTAGTTGAAAGACCGATTACAGTGTATTACGAAGACGAAGATGGGAATGAAATTAAATCACCAGACAAACTTACTGGAGAATATGGGGATAAGAAAAAGATAGAAATTCCTGAAATTGAGGGGTATAAATACATAAAAGCGGATAAATCACTAGATATGTCAATAAACTGGGATCAACAATCGATTACATTGACTTATAAAGACATGGATGAATCTAGTATCAACGTAAAAAATACAACTATTGCTCAGGGAAGTAAATGGTTGCCAGAAGACAATTTCATTGGTGGAACAGATGAAAAAGGAAATGAATTGAATTTTAAAGATGTTGAGGTCGAAGGAGAGGTTGATACATCTGTTTTAAGTCATTATTTTGTTGAATATAAATACGGGAAAGTAAGTGAAATGGCTGTTATAACAGTCGTAGAAAAACCAGAACGCCCAGAAGTATGGCCAGGTGTCGGTATTAATAAAACAAGTGTGGAAGCAGAAAACTCAACAATCGTGGTAGACAGTAAGTGGGAAGCGAAAGATAACTTTATTAAAGCGACAGATAAACTTGGTGTAGAGGTTAAATTAGAAGACGTAAACGTAACAGGAAAAGTAGATACGTCAACAGTCGGTAAATACGATGTAATATACGAATACGGCGGTGTTTCTACAGTGATTACAGTCACAGTCGTAGAAAAACCAGAACGTCCAGAAGTATGGCCAGGTGTCGGCATTAATAAAACAAGTGTGGAAGCGGAAAACTCAACAATCGTGGTAGACAGTGAGTGGGAAGCAAAAGACAATTTTATTAAAGCCACAGACAAACTTGGTAAAGAAGTTAAATTAGAAGATGTAAACGTAACTGGAAAAGTAGACACATCAAAAGTTGGTAAATACGATGTAACATATGAATACGGCGGTATGAAAACTGTCGTTACAGTCACAGTTGTAGAAAAACCAGAACGTCCAGAAGTATGGCCAGGTGTCGGCATTAATAAAACAAGTGTAGAAGCAGAAAATTCAACAATCGTGGTAGACAGCAAGTGGGAAGCAAAAGACAACTTTATTAAAGCGACAGATAAACTTGGTGTAGAGGTTAAATTAGAAGATGTAAACGTAACTGGAAAAGTAGACACATCAAAAGTTGGTAAATACGATGTAATATATGAATACGGTGGAGTTTCTACAGTGATTACAGTAACAGTCGTAGAAAAACCAGAACGTCCAGAAGTATGGCCAGGTGTCGGCATTAATAAAACAAGTGTGGAAGCGGAAAACTCAACAATCGTGGTAGACAGTGAGTGGGAAGCAAAAGACAACTTTATTAAAGCTACAGATAAACTTGGTAAAGAAGTTAAACTAGAAGATGTAAACGTAACTGGAAAAGTAGACACATCAAAAGTTGGTAAATACGATGTAATATATGAATACGGTGGAGTTTCTACAGTGATTACAGTCACAGTCGTAGAAAAACCAGAACGCCCAGAAGTATGGCCAGGTGTCGGCATTAATAAAACAAGTGTGGAAGCGGAAAACTCAACAATCGTGGTAGACAGTGAGTGGGAAGCAAAAGACAACTTTATTAAAGCTACAGATAAACTTGGTAAAGAAGTTAAACTAGAAGATGTAAACGTAACTGGAAAAGTAGACACATCAAAAGTTGGTAAATACGATGTAACATATGAATACGGCGGTATGAAAACTGTCGTTACAGTCACAGTCGTAGAAAAACCAGAACGTCCAGAAGTATGGCCAGGTGAAGAAATTAATAAACTTAGTATTGAAGTTTGTAGTTCAACAATTGTCGAAGGGAGCGAGTGGCATTCAGAAGATAATTTTATTAAAGCGACAGACAAACTAGGTAAAACTATTTCCTTTGATCAAGTCAAAGTGACTGGTAGTGTTGATACTTCAAAATTAGGAGAGTATCAAGTCTCTTACACATATAAAGGAATGACAGTTACGGCAACAATCTCTGTAGTGGCTAAACCAGAACGTCCGGAAGTGTGGCCAGGTGAGGAAATTAATTTGACAAGTATTGAAGCGAAACCTTCGACAATTACTGTTGGAAGTACTTGGAAAGCAGAAGATAATTTTATTAAACTGACTGATAAATTAGGTAAAGAAGTTGCATTTTCTGAAGTAAAAGTTATCGGTACAGTAGATACTTCAAAAATTGGTGAGTATGATGTAACGTATGAATACGAAGGAGTTTCTACAGTGATTACAGTCACAGTAGTAGAAGAGCCAGAGCGTCCAGAAGTATGGCCAGGTGAAGAGGTTAACCTGACAAGCATTGAAGCAGCGAACTCAACAATTGTTGTAGGAAGCGAGTGGCATGCAAAGGATAATTTTGTTCAAGCGACAGATAAATTAGGTAACGACGTATCGTTGGATAAAGTTAAAGTGAACGGGATGGTAGATACTTCCAAACCAGGAGAATACCAGATTAGCTATAGCTACGAAGGTATGAGCATTCGTGTAACAGTAACGGTGGTAGAAAAACCAGAACGCCCAGAAGTATGGCCAGGTGAAGAGATTAATCTGACAAGTATTAATGTTCAAAACAGTATGGTAACAGTTGGAACAGCTTGGGAAGCGAAAGATAACTTTGTGAGTGCAACAGATAAGCAAGGTAAACCAGTTGGTATAGGCGCCGTCAATGTTTCGGGTGAAGTTGATACCTCAAAAGTAGGCGATTATAACGTTACTTACACTTATGGCGGAATGAGTATTAGTGCGATTGTAACGGTAGTTGAAGTGCCGGAACGTCCAGAAGTATGGCCAGGTGAAGAAATTAATCAAACGAGTCTACTGGTTCAAAATTCAACACTGACAGTTGGAAGTGAATGGACAGGTAATGATAATTTTATTCAAGCTACGGATCGCTTAGGTAATCCAATAGGTTTTGACCAAATCAAGGTTGAAGGAACAGTTGATACAACTCGAACAGGTGAATACCAAGTTACTTATAGAAACCAAAACGTGATAGCAATCGCTACAATAACTGTTGTAGAAAAACCAGAACGTCCAGAAGTATGGCCAGGTGAAGAGGTTGATTATTCTGATATTAACGTTCAAAATTCAACACTAGCAGTTGGGACAGCTTGGGAAGCGAAGGCTAACTTTGTGAGTGCAACAAATAAGCAAGGTCAAGCAGTTGAGTTTTCTCTGGTTAAGGTTGATGGACACGTAGACACAACCAAAGTTGGAGAATATCAGGTTGCTTATTCATATGCGAATCAAGTCGCGACTGCTACGATTACGGTAGCAGAAAAACCAGAACGTCCAGAAGTATGGCCAGGTGAAGAGGTAAATAAAACGAGCCTACAAGTTCGAAATTTAGTCCTAGAAATTGGAAGTAAGTGGGAAGCAAAAGATAACTTTATTAAAGCTACAGACAAACTAGGTAAAGATGTATTATTTAAAGATGTGATTGTATTAGGTGAAGTAGATACTTCAAAAGTTGGTGAGTATGAACTTACATATAGTTACGGTGGTCTAAAAGCAACAGCGGTTGTTATGGTTATAGATAAAGAAGATCAAGACAAAGATAAAGAGCAAGACAAAGACAAAGATCAAGATAAAGACAAAGACAAAGATCAAGATAAAGATAAAGACAAAGATAAAGATAAAGATAAAGATAAAGATAAAGATAAAGAGCAAGACAATAGCGAAGGGAAAAATCAAAATAATGACCAGAACGGAGACAAAAATAAAGGTCTCGGTTTAGGAAGTAATAATGGGATTAACAAAGGTGTACCGCAACTAGGAACAACTAATAGATCATTGGGAGGTGGCGTAACGAATAGAGCTAATTCAACAAGAGCAGTTTCAGGAAATGATGCAAGAACACAGTTACAAAAAAAATTAGGAACAACTCTCCCAGCAACTAATAAAGTCATTAGTCAAAAAGGGTTGCCACAAACAAGTGAAAAAAATGAGCCATGGTTGGTTCTATTAGGTGGAATGTTGTTGAGTTTAGTTTTCATATTTAGAAATAAAAATAAATAGTAAGAGTTAAAAAAGGACCCATCTAGTAGATGGGTCCTTTTGTTTTAAAAGCCATAAGAGTCTTCTTGCTCTTGCCAAGCGGCTTGATAGGTTTTAGCTAGGACAAGACTGTCTTCTGCTAACTTGTGTAGTCGTCTTGTAACGTCATCGTTAGTAATGGTTTGTTGATAAAAATTAACATCTTCAATAAAAACATAGTTAGAAACAAGAGTTCCTTTCATATAATGGATAATTGGTTTTAATTGTGTTTCAGCGACTAAAAAATGCTTTGGAGAGCCTGCTGTCATTACAATCCCTACAATTTTTCTATCAAGAGCATTTTGAGGGAGCAAATCAAAAATATTTTTTAGTGTGGCTGGAATCGAAGCTTGAAAAGTAGGCGACCCGATTAAAATAATATCCGCTGCCATAAGTTCAGCTGTTACAAAACCAGCATCTCCTGGATAATCAAGATAGTTGCGTCCATCACTAAAGGGTAAATCGTAGTCTTTTAAATCTAAAAGTACTAAGTCATGGTCAGGTGCTGTTAGTTTTAAGTGGTCGTATAAATAAGTCATAGCTGTTTTGGTTTTCGTTCCGACGGTTGAGCCAGAGAGTAATACAATTTTCATTAAGACGTCACTTCTTTCTTTGTATATTTCTTAATTGCAGGAACAATTTCATTTCCTAAAAGTTCGATATTCTTCATAATTTTATCAAAGGGAACACCACCAAAATCTAATTGTGCAATGTAACGTTGATTATTAAATACTTCATGTTGATAAAGTATTTTTTCAATAATTTGTTGAGGAGAGCCAACATTGATAATACTTTCTCTCTCTTTGCCATGAGCAAAAGCAGGCTTTGGAAAACCTTGTCCATTAGCTAAAGTTAGGCCTTGGTTAACATGAGGGTAGTAGTCTTTAAAAGCATCTTGACTATCTTCTGAAGCGTAGAAGAAACCTCCAGTTGCAACGGTTAACTCCTCAGGTTTAAAACCGGCATGTTCACCTGCTTGTCGGTAATAATCAAGTGTTGGTTTAAATGAAGAAGCGGGACCGCCTAAGTGTGCTAAATACAGCGGCACACCAGCTCGTCCTGCGTTCATCGCACTGGTAGGTGTGCCACCAACAGCACGCCAGATTGGTAAGTGAGCGTTTTGTGGACGAGGAATAATGTGAGCATCCGTTAATGATTTTCTAAACTCGCCATTCCAAGTCACTGTTTCTTCCTGATTAATTTTTAAAAGTAAGTTAAATTTTTCTTCAAACAAGGCTTCGTAATCCGCTAAATCATACCCTAGTAAATCGAACAATCCGACGCGTGAGGCCCGACCTGCTACTAATTCCATGCGACCATTTGATAATAAATCAAGAGTTGAAAAATCTTCAAAGACTCTTACAGGGTCAGAGGTACTTAGCATCGTAGCAGAACTTGATAATTTAATGGTGCTCGTTACGGCTGCGATATTAGCTAAAATAATACTATGGGCTTGAGATACAAAATGTTTTTGATGACTTTCACCTAAAGCAAAGACATCCAAGCCGGCTTGTTCGGCCAAAACAGCCATTTCTTTAATTTCATTTAAACGTTGTTGTGGGCTAATTAATTGTTTAGTGTGAGGATTAGGCATGTGGTCACCTAGTGTGTAGATACCTAGTTCTAATCCTTTTGTCTCATCAATGTGTGGAGACGTTGTGAATGTGTTTGTCATAAGGAACAGTCCTTTCTTTCGTAAACACTTAAACGAGTGGTTTAAGATAGTCCTAGTATATATCGCTTACTTAAAGTAAGCAAGTTGTTTGTTTGTGTCTCTGTTTTAAAAACAACTTGCTATTAGTTAGGTACCTAATTATAATAAGTGAGTAGCTTTATTAAGCAAGGAAGAAGGAAGAAAACATGAATTATCGTGATGAAGAAGTTGTTGAGCTGTTTTTTGAGGTCACTAAATTAAACCGACAACAATCAGATAAGAAATTTGGAAATATGAATCCTTTTAGAGGACAGTATCGTTGTTTATTAGTATTAGAACGAAAAGGTCAGCTAACATCGAAAGAATTAAGTCAAGAATTGGGGATTAAAGCCTCATCTGTTAGTGAATTAATAGGAAAGATGAGTGAAAAAGGGTGGGTGTCATCGCATCCTTCTGAAAAAGATAAGCGTGTGATGTTTACGACTCTTACCGAAAAAGGAAAAGAGGAAGCGGCAAGTATAGCAAAAAAACGAGCAGCTGTTCATGCGGATATGGTAAGCCCCCTCACTGAACAAGAAAAGGTGGCATTTGCAGAGTCTCTAGAAAAGATTAAAGCTTATTATCTAAATGGGGGTGAAGAAGCTAATGTCTAATGCTGTTCTAGTTAATGATAAAAAACGAACACTGATTTTTATTAATATTGTCATTACTTGTATTGCGTTGACAATGTTGTCGACGGCCTTAACTACGGCTTTGCCGGCGATAATTAATGATTTAGACATTAGTGTGACAACGGGGCAATGGCTAACTAGTGCATATGCCTTAACGATGGGAATTGTGATGCCGTTATCTGCCTTTCTAATCACAAGATTTCCAACCAAAAAATTATATGTGACATCGTTAATTATTGCTTTGGCTGGTTTATTATTATGTGCGGTTTCAGTTAATTTTCCGATGATGATGATGGCACGAATTTTACAAGCCATAGGGAATGGGTTATTGACTTCAATGGCTCAAGTTATTCTTTTGACCATTTAT
This sequence comes from Vagococcus fessus, assembly GCF_003987565.1. Taxonomy (GTDB): domain Bacteria; phylum Bacillota; class Bacilli; order Lactobacillales; family Vagococcaceae; genus Vagococcus_D; species Vagococcus_D fessus. Next base: position 71,469 of record NZ_NGJY01000002.1, on the reverse strand, counting down.
CCACCTGAAAAACGAGGGTCTATTATGGGATGGTATGGGTTGTCGCTAAGTGCAGCACCAGTCATTGCGCCAACCTTGGCAGGGATGATAGTTGATAAATGGAGTTGGCAAGCTATTTTCTATCTATCAAGTGTGATTATTTTACTTTCATTGCTTTGGGCAGTGATGGTCTTTGAAGATGTCCTTGCCACAAAATCACAACAATTTGATGTGGCTTCGTTTATATTAAGTGCTTTATCATTTGGTGGTGTGACGTTAGCTATTGGAAATATCGGGCAGTACGCCTTTTTCAGTCTGCATGTCCTTGGCTTATTGAGCGTAGGGATTGTAGCAACAGTTTTATTTGTTTACCGCCAATTTAGTCGACCGGAGCCATTTTTAGAATTACGTATTTTGAAAAATCGGTCATACGCACTTAGTGTTATTGGAAGTATGATTTTATATTTAGTTATGATGGCTTCAACGATGTTATTGCCATTGTACGTCCAATCTATTATGGGAAAATCGGCAACACTGTCAGGTTTAATCGTCTTGCCTGGCTCACTTGTCATGGCCTTTATTAGTCCTTTTGCAGGACGTTTATATGACAAAGTAGGGATTAGATTGTTATTTATTGTAGGAGCAGCGATGATGGTTGCGAGTAATTTAGGTATGGTTTTCATTACCCCGGAGACCTCGGTTTGGGTGGCTGGCTTTTATAATGCGACACGCTGTATTGCGATAGGATGCTTAATGATGCCTCTTGTAACGTGGGGGACAAGTCAAGTTAGTCAAGATTTAACCGCACATGCGACCGCTCTTTTAACCTCACTTAGAACAGTTGCTGGTGCAATTGGGACTGCGGTCTTTGTTGGGATTATGACAACAGTTAGCCAATCTTCAGTTAAGACATATGGTGAGAATGCCTCGTTACATGGTCTTAATGTAGCGTTCTTATGGATGACGGCTGTGAGTGTTATTTTACTAGTCATGGGTATCTTTTTAGTTAAAACGCCCAAACCATTAAACAACGACTAAATCAAAAGCTTATCATTTCGGTGATGAGCTTTTTTATTTTTCTAAAATTAGGCCTTGCTATGAAACGAGTTTCATACTCTATACTAAGGGTAACATCAATTGAAAGAGGGTATGAGAGATGAATACTTATATGAAAGTTAACGATCAGTTCTACAATGCAACGGTCCATTTTTCAAATAATTGTTTGCGTGTGATGACTTACTTAGGTGCATTTAAACGTGATATCAGCACACTTGATTGTCGAGAGATTTACTATGCAACCTCAACTCCAGTATTTGGTGGCAAACAAATTCGTTTTGTTTATGAAAATAAACCCTATATCTTGTATACTCAAGGAGAAGGTATGGCAGAATACATTGAAACAGAATTAGGTATTTAAAAAGTGAGGGACAGACATGGCGACGATTCGTGATATTGCAAAACTAACAGGGTATTCCATTACAACCATTTCGAGAGTGATTAACCATCATCCGTATGTAGCTAAAGAAAAGCGTGATGAGATTTTAGCTGTTATGAAAGAGTTGGACTATGTCCCTAATCGTTCGGCTCAAAATTTAAGTACGGGTCAAACCAAAAATATCGGAGTCTTGATTCCTTTTACAAATCATCCTTATTATGACCAGCTACTTTTAGGACTAACGAAAGCGGCTTTTGAAAAGGGGTATCGTGTCACCTTATTACCAACTAATTATGAAGCAGAGTTAGAAAAACAATATTTAGATGAGTTTGCTGCAAAAACTTTCGATGGCCTTATTGTAACAACACGTGCGAATACCTTAGATAAATTTATTCCCTATTTACATGAAGGGCGAATTATTTTTTGTGAAGAGTCACCTGATGTTTCGGTTGGGTGTGTGTACACGGATTTAGAAGGAGCAATTCGTGAGATGATAGCCTCTTTACAAGCTAAAGGATTAAATAAAATTGGGTTGACACTAGGTCGAAGCAAGCGGTTGAGTTACAATTCACGTTTGATTTTAGACTTGTGTGAGGAATTGATTCCTGATTTTTCAAAAGAGTGGATAAAATGGGATTGTATTCATGCGGCGGAGGGGATTGAAGCTGCGCGTTATTTTGAGAAGCTAGGTGTAGAGGCTGTCTTATCAAATGGTGATGAGGTAGGAGCGACTATTTTGCAGCATTACAAAAAGCAAGGCAAGACACCACCACTTGTTATCGGTCGCGATAATTTACTCATTAGTGAGGTCCTTAATTTTTCAACGGTTAATCACCATTTAGTGGAATGTGGTGAAACAGCATTTAGATTGTTTTATGAAGACAGTAAAGAAAAAATTAAATTACCCTATGATTTAATTTGGCGGTAATAAAAGCAGGAAAGCAGATTTGTTTGAATGGCTGTTTTTTCAAGGTAAACTAGTGGTAATAGACAATAAGGAGGCGTTCATATGAGTGAGCCTAAAATTTTTAAGATGTCAGTTGCAAGTGTTTACCCTCTCTATTTAAAAAAAGTAGAGAAGAAAGAACGGACGAAAGCAGAGCTTGACCAGGTTATCTTATGGTTAACAGGTTATACAGAATCAGAATTACAGCATCAACTTGAAAAAGAAGTCGATTTTAAAACTTTCTTTGAAGAAGCTCCGCAGCTTAACCCGAATGTGAGCCTAATAAAAGGTGTAATTTGTGGTTACCGAGTTGAAGAGATTGAAGACTCCTTGATGCAAAAAATCCGTTATATGGACAAGCTAGTCGATGAATTAGCTAAAGGGAAAAAAATGGAAAAAATCTTGCGAGAAAGTTAGATTTTAAGATAAGAATAAGGTGAAAGAAATGGGATTAACAGGGAGTTTTATACGATGACGATGCTCTATAAATAAAACGAAAGACCACATTTTTGTGGTCTTTTATTTTTGTTAAACAATACATTTTTATTGTTTTGCGATAAAAATGTATTGACGAAGAATAAATAAAGGTGTAAGATAAGCTCATATCAAGTTAGGGAGTGGAGAGCAATGGATTATTCAGTATTAGGTAAAGGGTTAAAGAAAGTTGTGAATAGTATAGGTGGAATTTCGTTATTTTTAATGGCATTAGCAGGTGTATTAACAGGATTGTCTTTAACAAATACAACTATTAGAGAGAGCTTTAGTAGCAATAAAGAGTTTGATTTGTTAAATTTAACCATAAAAGGTGACCATTTATTAGATGAATCAACGGTACTAGAACATTTGAAGATAGAATTAGTTCTGATTATTGTGGCAATAATTGGCGTGTTAGGTTTTCTTTATTTTATTAATGGTTTGATTAATGCAGCGATAAAGCGTGGGCTATTTTCAAAAGAATTTTTAAATTATTTTAGAGGTTTCATTTTATTTTCAGTCGTGATGTCGATTATTGTTAATGTTATTTCGTCAGTTTCTGATAATATTGTATTAGGTGCGATTAGTCAGGCTTCTCAGGGAGTGAATTTAATCGCTAAGGTCGATTATATTTCAATTATCTGTGAGTTGATTATTTTATTAGTTTTACACTATGCGATTCGCAAAGGGATAGAAATTAAAAGAGAACAAGAACTAACCATTTAATGAGGAGATGCTACTGTGATTAAAGTGAATTTAAATATTGTCATGGCTCAAAGGGGAATGTCCTCAAATGAGTTAGCAGAAAAAATAGGTATAACGCCAGCCAATTTATCTATTTTAAAAACAGGAAAAGCTAAAGCTATTAAATTTTCAACGTTAGAAAAAATCTGTGAGGCATTAGAGTGTCAACCAGGCGATATTTTAGAATATTGCAACGAGTAAAAATCCCCTCTGAAAGGGGATTTTTTTGTGAATTAAGATTACCTTAACTAAATCATCAGAAAGTCTATATAAACTCCTCCTTATTTTTTGTTTTAATAGAAGGAGGAGGCGAATACGATGAAAAAACACTGGAAAGTACTTATTGGAGTAGTGATAATAGGTTTAGGTATTGGCTATTATTTAGTTTCGACGAATCAGTTGACTGTAGGATTGTCTAATGAAAAAGTTAAAATGACAAATGGGAATAGAATAAAATTAACTAGCCAGCAGGCCTTGTTAATGACAGCTGATGGTCAAGTTTTACTTGATAAAGGAAAAGATAAACGGATAAAGCCAGCATCATTGGCTAAGATAATGACGGCAATTTTGGCTATCGAATTAGCAGACCAATATGGTCAAGAGTTAACCAAACCGGTTCTTGTTTCAGGTGATGCGAATGAGCGATTGTTAATCGAAGGCGCATCTGTTGCAGGATTTCAACCGAATGTCTACGTGACAGTTGAAGAAATGTTATACGGATTAATGCTACCATCAGGAGCTGATGCAGCGATAGCACTTGCTATAACAACAGCAGGGTCAGAAGAAGTATTCACAGATTTGATGAATGAAAAAGCAAAAGAATTAGAGATGATGAACACTCATTTTACAAATGGTTATGGAACAGAAGAAGCCAACCAGTATGCCACATTATCAGATTTAGCGAAGCTATTATTATACAGTTTAAAAAATGAGACGTTTAGAACAGTTTTCACGACAGACTATTATCAGGATGAAACATACTCCTTTACGAGTTCTTTATTTAGTAAGTTTGGAGATCCACAGCTTAAAAATGGTCATCTATTAGGTGGTAAAACAGGTTATACAGAAGAAGCAGGACTTTGTTTGGCTACGCTTGCTGAGGTTAAAGGGCAGGAATATATTTTGATTACGGTTGGCGCAAAGGGTGACCATACAACGGAACAATTTAATATGATAGATGCACGAACAGTCTATGATTCTTTATAAAAATAAGTAAAAACTCTTTTGGATAGGCAAGAGAGTTTTTTTTATAAAAAGATTGACCCTTGGGTTACCCTAGGGTTTATACTCTAAGTAGAGGTGATAGAAATGGAAGAGGAATTACTAACTATATCAGCGTTTGCAAAAATGTTTGGTACGACACACCATGGTATAAGACATTATGAAGAAAAAGGCTTGTTATTACCGGCAAAGATTGCTGAAAATGGCTATCGTCAGTACGGTATGTCAGAAGCGTATGAGTTATCTTTTATTTTATTTATGAGAGAGCTGGGGTTGTCGGTAAAAGAAATTAAAGATAGTATGGCAGATAATTCTGAGGATAGTTATTCAGATCTATTAAAAAATAAAAAAAGTGAGATTAGAGATGAGATATTACGACTCACTCAATTAGAAGAAAAAATAGATGACCAACTTGTGTTAACCGAAGAAGCATTGCAGCAAAACTATATCATAAAAAATCCAGTTTACTTAACTGTCATTAAAACATTAGAGTTAGAAGAACCGATGGATTTATCCGTCTTAACTATATTTGAGCAGCCATCTGATTTTATGATGGCTAAAGTTTACTATATCATCCGAGAGAAGTCTTATGATGTATGTGTTGAAACGACAGAGAAAACAAGTATGGTTTTACCTGAAGGGACTTATTCATACCAAACCCTAACAGCTGAAACCACAGAAGAGTTCGAACAAAAGCTAGAAGATTTCCTAACGATATCAGCTCTGCCTATAGTTATAGTGGAAGACAATAGTAGGTTCTTATCAGTAGGTAAGCAGTTATCATTAAAAGTATTGGAGCTCACCTATAATGATTAAAATTGAAAAATTAGAGAAGTTAGATGAGAAAGAACTGTATTTAATGTTTGAATCTTTTATCAGTAAGTGGAGCAGAATGATTAGGCCGTGTGATTTTGAAAATTTTTACAGATTATACAAGGAGCTTGACCAGACTGAGTATGTCTATGGTGTATTTGATCAAGATGAGTTGGCGGGAGTATTCGGTTTAAGTGGTTCTTTTGTGGAACCTATGCCTAAAATAAAAAAATCATTTGCACTAAAAAATTGGCGTTGGCACTTGGGAGTGAAACTGTTAGGAGAATCGGTTCATCCTAATGAGTGTTATTTGTCATTTATAGCAGTTGCAAAGGAATATAGAGGAAAAGGGATTGGCCAAAGTTGTCTGGCATTTATTGAAAAATTTGCTATGGGACAATCAGATATTAACACAGTCTCCTTGATGGTAGCCGTTGATAATAAAAAGGCATTAGCCTTGTATAAAAATAGAGGATTCAAAGTGATTGGACAATTAAATTCTTGGCTCACAAGAGGGATTTTAGGAGAAAGAAGTTGGTTGAAAATGGTTAAGGAGGTGGATTAAATGAAGAAAATTATAATGGGATGTACGACTGTTATTTTAGTTTTAATTGGTGTGATATTATACCAAAATAATTTTGATATGAAACTAGAGGATGAGGTACTCGAAACGAAAGAAGGCAAACTTCAATTAGAATATGCCTTACCTCAGAAAAAAACGAAAGAAAAGCCAGGTATTATTTTCTTTATACATGGAGATGGTCCAACAACTAAAAATGCCGATGAAGGGTATTATCCAGCATGGGAAGTGTTAGCAAAAGAGAATTATATTAGTGTGAGTTGGGACAAAAGAGGGGTAGGAAATTCGGAGGGAAACTGGTTAAGTCAAAATATGGTTGACCGTGAAAAAGAAGCGAATGATGTTATTGAATGGGCTTTAACTCACTTTGATATTGATAAGAAAAAAGTTGGTGTATGGGGTGCTAGCCAAGGGGGATGGGTTATTCCAAAAGTATTGAATCATAATAATAAGGTGACATTTGCTATAGGAGTAGCTCCAGCTGTTAACTGGTTAAGACAAGGAAGATACAATACAATCGCTGCAATGAAAGAGGAAGGGAAGATTGAAACTGAAATTGAAGCGAAATTAAAAAAAGAAGAAATAGTTAATAACTATTTAGAAAAAGACGATTATGACGGTTATCTGGAGAGTAAGTGTGATGATGAGCCATTATCTAAAGAGAGATGGGATTTTATTGTCAAAAATAGGAGTCTTGATGTGACGAATGACTTGAAAAAAATAACAAAACCATACCATTTAATAATAGGAGATGCAGATATCAATGTTGATGTATATGAAACAGAAAAGATTTATAAGGAAGAGCTTCCAGGTGATAGTTTAACAGTTCATCACGTGAAAAATGGGACACATCAAATGCTAAAAAAACGTCATCAAACGACTCATACAGGGACAGTTTTAGAAGCCATCTGGAACCCTCGCCAGATTTTTTCACCTGATTATTTTAAGGCGTTAAAAGAAAGTTTGCCAAATTAACAGGTTATTCTTTTACAAAATGATTATTATTTGTTTAAATTAATGTATAAAGAGAAACATGATAGTCAATCGACTGAAACAGGAACATGCTTCTTTTTTAATTTAAAACTCAGAGGAGAGTGGAAATAATGGCAAACAGAAAAATTGGTGTTATCGTAGGTAGTTTAAGAAAAGGGTCTTATAATCGTCAGATCGCAACAAAATTAATGAGCTTATTTCCATCAGAGTACCAAGTAGAGATGATCGAGATTGGTAGCTTGCCTCTTTATAATGAAGATTTAGATACACCGGGAAATGTCCCACAAGCCTGGACTGATTTTAGAGAAAAAGTAGCGGAAAAAGAAGGGTTCTTATTTGTAACACCTGAGTATAATCGTTCGATGCCTGCTGCTATGAAAAATGCATTAGATGTAGCATCACGTCCGTTCGGTGAAAATGCTTGGGGCGGAAAACCTGCGGCTGTTGTTAGTGGCTCAATAGGCGCAACAGGTGGATTTGGAGCACATCATCATTTACGTCAAACCTTAGTTGTACTAGGCGTGACAGCTGCTCCACAACCAGAAGTTTATTTAGGAAATGTGACGTCATTTATTAATGAAGATGGAACTATCACGAAAGAAGATACAGTTAAATTCTTCCAAGGTATAGTAAATGGGTTTGTGTTATTTACAGAACAGTTTTACAAATAGAGATGAGGTTAACTAATGAAGTTAGAAACAGAATGCTTGATTCTTCGACCGTTTAACTCGAGTGATGCTCCCTCATTATACAAGTATGCAAGCAACCCTAAGGTTGGGCCGCAAGCAGGATGGCCAGCCCATACAAGCGAGGAAGAAAGTCTTGAAATCATTCAAACAGTCTTAACAGGAGAATTGATCTTTGCAATAGTCTCTAAAGACAACCTTGATGAAGTCATTGGTTGTATTGATTTAAATATCGGGAAACGTGATTTTATGTCAGATGCTGAAGGTGAGATAGGCTACTGGATAGCTGAAGACTATTGGGGTAAAGGCTTAATACCAGAAGCGGTTCGAGCCGTGTTAAATCAGGGATTTGATATTATAGGGTTAGACTATATCTGGTGCGCTGCGTTTACGGATAATTTGAATTCAAAACGTGTTCAAGAAAAAATAGGATTTAAGTATATAAAGACTCTAGAAGATGTTGAATTTAAGTTAATAAATCAAACTAAGACGGAAGACTTAACGAGATTAAGTCGTTCAGAGTGGTATACAATACGTTAAATTAGAACTACCCTTTTTAGGGTAGTTCTTTTTACTGTTATTTTGACCAACTACTAAAAATGAATCCTTGACTCTACTGAGGTTTAGCGCTTACAATGGGATGACTCAAAGAAATAGAAAAATAAATAGGATTGTGAATACAATCAATTGACCGATAATCAAGGAAGTCGCAAGTTTTTGCAAAACCAACTTTTAAAAAGAGTAGAGCCTCTTTTCGGTAGATTGATCAGAGTACATACCTAAGTTGTTAGTGTAACTAGACTTGAGGCACCGGATTAGTTGTCCGGTGCCTCTTTTTTATTTGGAACAAGAACAATTATATAATTTCAACTGACTGATCCTTTATGCAAATTAATTGTTTATAAACAGTTTTCAACCATGAATTATAAGAGTTGAAGACTGTTTTTTTAGAGAAGGAGATAATTTATGTCTAAGAAATTACCATTTTCGTATGTGTTAGTTTTAGGAATGATGTTATTCGCCATGTTCTTTGGAGCAGGTAATTTAATTTTTCCAGCAATATTAGGACAAGAAGCAGGAACAAATGTTGTGACAGTAATGGTAGGTTTTGTATTAACTGGAATATTTTTACCGTTAGCTTCTGTTTTAACCTTAGTTTACAGCGGTAAAAATGATGTGGAAGAGTTGGCCGCCAGAGTATCTCCGAAATTTGGGATTGTTTTTGCTGTTGTGATGTACTTGTCTATCGGTCCATTTTTCGCCATGCCACGTACAGGGACGGTTGCTTTTGAGATTGGCATCAAACCGTTTAGTACGCAATTAGGAGAATCAACCACTTTGTTCATATTTACCTTAATTTTTTTCAGTATAGCTTGTGTCTTATCTTTAGCCCCAGGTAAGGTTGTTGATGTGGTGGGGAAGTATTTAACACCGGTTAAAATTTTATTGATTACTCTATTGGTGGCAGTTGCAATACTTTATCCCATGGGACGTATTCAAGCGCCAACGCCTGCTTTTGAATCAGGTGTCTTTGGTAAAGGCTTTAAAGAAGGGTACTTAACAGTGGATGGGATTGCGGCTTTTGCCTTCGCTCCCATCATAGTGAGTGGGGTTCGAGCCAGAGGAACAACAAGTCTTAAACATGTTTCATCTGCTATGAGTAAGGCATCGGTCATTACGGGAGCTCTATTGTTAATCATGTATGGTGCCTTGTCGTATATGAGTGCCACGAGTGTTAATGTAATCGGCTATCAGTCAAATGGTGGTGAAGTTTTAGCGAAAGTTTGTAATTATTACTTTGGCTTATATGGCAGTATTATTCTGGCAGCTATAATTACTGTGGCTTGTATGACAACAGCGATTGGTTTGGTATCATCATGTGCGTTATATTTTAATAAAATTCTACCAAAAATCAGCTATAAAAAATTTGTTGTCTTCTTTTCATTATTCAGTTTCGGTGTATCAAATTTAGGATTAACAAGTTTGATAAAAATTTCGGCTCCCGTATTAAATGGTATTTATCCCGTGGCCATTTGTTTAGTTGTCCTAATTATAATAGACAAATTATTTCATGGTAAAAAGCGTGTGTATCAAGTGGCTATTCTATTTTCTGCAGTAGTTGGGTTCTTCGATGGTCTTAAATCGGCTGATGTATCTTTCTTTGGTCTTTCAGATAAATTAGATGCCATACTGCCTTTATCTGCAATCAGCTTAGGATTTGTTGTTCCCTCTATTATTGGTGGGATACTCGGATATCTATGGAGTGGTATAGAGGAAAAGAATCGTAGTTAATAGTAGTTAGTGTTATTTTATAGAAATAGGGGTATGACCAGCTTGCTTATGGTTGAAATGTATTTTAAACTTAAAGTGAACTAATCGTTCGTTTAATAAACGATTAAGCAGGAAAGTTTAAAAGGAGCGTGACCTAAAGTGGAAGTATTGCTAAAAGAACTACTTGAGATGTTAGAGACGAAAGAGCAAGAGATGATTGAGATTAGACGTCATTTACACGAAAATCCTGAATTGTCATTTGAAGAAACTGAAACAGCCAAATTTATTAAAAATTTTTACAAAGATAAAGAGTGTACGGTCACAACTGATATTGGAGGACAACACGGTATTCTTGTGGATATTGAGGGAGGTCTTCCGGGAGATATGCTAGCCATTCGTGCCGATTTTGATGCACTGCCTATTCATGAAGAGGCGGATGTACCTTTTCGTTCTAAGGTGGACGGTGTCATGCATGCGTGTGGCCACGATGCTCATACCGCGTATATGTTAGTGCTAGCAGAATGTTTGATTTCTATTAAAGACCGCTTAAAAGGAACCGTTCGTATTATCCACCAACCAGCAGAAGAAGTGCCACCAGGTGGAGCGATTACGATGGTTAAAGAAGGCTGTCTAGATGGTGTCTCACATGTCTTTGGTATACATGTTATTAGTACGATGCCAACAGGTGTGATTGCGTATCATGCAGGATCGGTTCACACAGGACGTGCTACTTTTAAAATTAAGATTCAAGGTAAAGGTGGTCACGGAGCTGTTCCTCATGAAGCCAAAGATAGTATTTTAGCAGGAGCGGAATTTGTAACAGGCATTCAAAAAATAGTCAGTCGTAAAATTAACCCGATGGACACTGTCACTGTAACAATTGGTTCATTTGATGGTCGAGGAACGGCCAATATTATCAAGGATTCAGTGGTATTAGAAGGCGATATTCGTATGTTAAAAGAAGAGTCGCGTGAGATTGTAGAGCAAGAATTTAGACGTATTCTTGAAGGGGTTTGTATAGCCAATGATATGACGTATGAGTTAGATTATAAAAATGATTATAAAGTCTGCGTTAATGATGAAGCGACAACAACCCGTATTGTCACAGCACTTTCGGAAGCGAATTTACAAGAAGTTTCTTCTATTGTAGATTGTGGGGCACAAAGTCCCTCAGAAGATTTTGCTTATTATGCAGAAAAACGTCCAAGTTGTTTCTTTTTTGTAGGTGCACATGAGCCAGGTACAGAAGCTTATGGGCATCATCATCCTAAGTTCAGAATTGACGAGAAAAGCTTATTAATCTCATCAAAATCAATGGCAGTGGCTGTTTTAAATTATATGGAAAAAGGTATTTAAGAAAAGAGCTAGTTCATCTAGCTCTTTTTTTATTGAACTGTTGCAAGACGCAAGAAGGTCGCTTAAACTGAATGTAGGACTATTTTCCTTTTTGTTGCAAGAATTTTGGCAAAAGAAGTTAATCAAATGAACGTTGGTTGGTACTCTGAAAGGAGCAACAAGAATGACGGACACATCTAAATTAGGGTTTAAGCAATCATTTTTTTATGTATTAAACGGGACAGCAACAGGGATAGTTGTAGGATTAATACCCAATGCAGTCTTAGGAGAGGTCTTTAAAGCTTTTGATGGTCGATTTTTTGAAATAGCGTATCAAGTTGTCTATTCATTGCAATTCGCAACAGCTGCAGCTATCGGTGTTTTAGTCGCTGTTAATTTTGGATTTAACACAATGCAAGCGGCAACTGTTGGGACTGCTTGTTTTGTCGGATCAGGTGCTGTTACGTTTAAAGATGGGATTTGGTCAGGAGGGGGAATCGGTGATTTAATCAATGTCATGATTACGGCTGGAATAGCCTGTTGGATTATTTTAAAAATAAAAGATAGAATTGGGTCATTTAATGCGATTGGGATGCCTATTTTTGGTGGTGCTGTGCCGGCCTTTATTGGGGTACTGCTTCTTCCTTATGTTAGTTTGATTTCTAAAACTATCGGAGATATTATTAATAGTTTTACTTTATTAGAGCCAATGACTATGAGTATTTTAATCTCAATAGCTTTTTCACTGATTATCGTATCGCCTATCTCAACAGCCGCAATAGGAATAGCCATCGGTTTAGAAGGTTTATCAGCAGGAGCAGCAGCTATTGGGGTAACAGCTTGTACAGCGATTTTATTGATTTCGTCTGTTAAGGTTAATAAAATAGGGACAACTCTTGCGATCTTATTTGGTGCAATGAAAATGATGTTACCCAATCTTGTAAGAAATCCCATCATGCTAGTTCCGGTTGTTGCGACAGGAGCAGTTAGTGGAGTCGTTGCCTCGCTCTTAAATATCCAAGGTATACCAGCTAGTGCAGGATTTGGCTTGGTAGGATTGGTAGGTCCAATTCATGCCTTTCAATTAGTTCAAGGGAGTTTTGGAGTAGCTTTACTTCACGTTGTGATTGCCTTTATCATCGTACCCTTTGGTGTAGGTTTTATTATGGATTATATTTGTAGAGTTGGGTTAAAGTTATATACGGTTGATATCTTTAAATATGAAGAGTAATAGAGCATGATATAATGAGTTAAACATTTTCAATCGAGGTGAATAAAAGTGGAAATCAGAGCCTATCAAGAGTCAGATTGCCAAGAAACGATACAGTTATTTAGAGAAACAGTGGTGGCTATCAATAGTAAAGATTATACAGACGCTCAAATTGCAGTATGGGCTGGTGACGAAAAAACAATTGAGTCAGCTGAATGGAACGAGTCCTTGTTAGCCAATAAAAGCATTGTGCTGACGTCAGATAATCAGTTAGTCGGGTTTGCGGATATGACATCGTCTGGTTATTTAGACCGGTTATACGTTCATAAAGAGTACCAAGGTCTAGGAGTAGCAAGAAAGTTAGTGAAGGAATTAGAACGGCTAATAGACAGTGCGACTTATACAACACACGCTTCGATAACAGCTAGACCTTTTTTTGAACGAATGGGATATAGGGTAGTTAAAGAGAATGATGTTAGAATAGGAAATGAAGTATTGCGTAATTACATAATGGAAAAGCAATTATAAGGTTATTCTTTTAATGTTGCTTATTTGTACGGTAGCCGTTATAATATAATTTAATATTAACGAAAGGGGTGAGATGATGACTACTTATGAATGGATAAAAGTCATGATACCACCGTTTCCCTGTAAAGGATGTTTTTTCCTCAGATTACAATAATTAGGAGTTTAAACAATGAGAAAAAACATCAAAAAACAACCAGGAGTTCTATTACTAATTTGTTTAGTAGGATTTCCTCAAATCAGTGAAACAATTTTTACACCTTCTTTACCGCAAATCGCTAGTGCTTATGGCGTGAGTATGAGTACAGCTCAGCTGACGTTAAGTGTTTACTTTTTAGCCTTTGCTTTTGGCGTCTTTGCGTGGGGATGGTTATCAGATAGTATTGGTCGCAGAAAAGCGATGAATTACGGAATTTTAATGTATGGTGTAGGGAGCTTGATGTGTTATTTATCAGGTTCAATCACGGGATTATTAGTGGCACGATTTATTCAAGCATTTGGTGCGAGTACAGGTTCCATTACAACTCAAACGATTTTACGTGAAAGTTATGAAGGAAATGAACGTCATCAATTATTTGCTAAAATATCGGCAGCTTTAGCCTTTACACCTGCAATAGGACCACTTATTGGTGGCTTTGTAGGACAAGCCCAAGGGTACCGTGCGGTATTCTTTACCTTAGTTTTAATGAGTATAGGTATCTTTATTTATAGTTACTTATCATTACCTGAAACCTTTATACCAAGTAAGTCACAACAAAAAGTATCGATTTTAGAGGTGGCAAAACGTCTTATTACGAACCCTCGAGTGATTACATTTGGGATTATTATTGGTGGGATAAACGGTTTGTTATTCAGTTATTATGCTGAAGCACCCTTTGTCTTTATCGAGCAATTCGGTCTATCTCAATCAAGATATGGGTTTTTAGGTATCGTGATTGCACTTGCGACGGTTCTAGGTTCACTGCTATCTAAACAGTTATTAAGTCGATTTAAACCAGAGCGAATTATTCGTCTTGGTTTATCAGTTGCTTTGTTAGGTGCTATCGTATTATTAGGTGTAAGCTATCTATTTAGTGATGTTCCTTTAGTACAAATGATTGCTTATATTATGAGTGTCTTTATAATGCTTGTTGGTACAGGTATTGCCTTACCAAACTGTTTAAGTTTAGCACTTGTCGATTTTAAAGATGTAGTGGGAACAGCTGGGGCATTATTTAGCTTAGGGTATTACTTATTAGTAAGTGGATGTACATTTATGATGAGTGTTCTACATAATGGGTCACTGTTAACATTGCCCTTGTATTTTATAGCCTTGCTTATTATTCAACTAGGACTAAGTAAACGATATATTAAATAAAAAAGTTGTAAAAGACAGTTGCCATAAGGTAGCTGTCTTTTTTTATATCAATTTGATCATTTTATACCAAAAAAGTATACACTTTTGAAGGAGTCTTGTCCGAAACTCCATTATTAATTGAATCTAGAGCGATTAGTTTATACCAAGGACTTGAGAATAGTGAGATTGATTACAATAAAGAGTTATATGATTTTTATCAAAATAGTGGTTTTGTAAAAAAAGAAGGTAATGATGTCGGATTAGTTCAAGTTGCTAAAGGTATGATTAGTCCACAAGGTCCGGATGAGCCAGAGATTGATTATTTGGATGACAAGACAATGAAGCAAGCTGCAGAATACTCCGACCAAGCCATGATTGTCATTAATAGTGCTGGGGTAGAGGCTAAAGATTTAGAGGCGAATGAGATTCGTTTAACAGCTAACAAAAAAGAGTTGATTAAGAAAGTAAGTAAGTATTTTGACAACATTACATTAGTTGTAAATGCTGGTAATACATACGAGCTTGGTTTCATCGATGAGTTTGATGCGATAAAATCAGTTGTTTGGGTTGGCGTACCAGGGCCATTTGGAATGAATTCATTGGGTAAAGTTGTTGCTGGTGATTTAAATCCATCAGGACGTTTAGCTGATACTATGGCTTATGATATTACTAATAATCCCGCTAGCAAAAACTTTGGTGATTATAAATATGATAATAGTAAGATGGCATTTATTAATTATCAAGAAAATATTTACATTGGGTATCGTTATTATGAAACAGCTTATGCTGATGATGAAGAAGCGTATCGTAAAGAAGTACAGTTCCCATATGGTTATGGTTTAAGTTATACGGATTTTGAATGGAAAGTGACTAAAAAGTCATTTGATAAAGAAAAACTATCACTTGATGTAGAAGTGACAAATAAAGGCGACAGTGCAGGTAAAGATGTTGTTGAATTATATTTCACAGCACCTTATACAAAAGGTGGAATTGAAAAATCAGCTATTGAATTAGCAACGTATGCGAAAACAAATGAGATTAAGCCAGGTGAAAAAGAAACGGTCTCATTATCATTTGATACAAAAGACTTATCGTCTTATGATATGACTAAAGGGGCATATGTTTTAGAAAAAGGAAATTATAACATTAAGTTAGCAAAAAATGTACATGAAATTGTAGAAACGTTACCGTATAAAGTGGATGAAATAGTCATTTACGATAAAGATGAAACAACGGGTGTAGCCTATAAAAATCGCTTTGAACATGCAGCAGGTGAAGAAAAACAATTATCTCGTGCGGATTTCAAAGGAACGTACCCTAATCCAGATGAGTTATCTTATACGGCACCGCAATATGCATTAGATAAAGAAAATAAAGAAATTACAGAAACAAAAGGTGATATGCCGACTGTTGGTAAAGATAATGGTATTAAATTAGAAGAGCTAAAAGGGCTAGATTATGATGACCCTAAATGGGAAGAATTTTTAGACCAATTAACATTAGAAGAGATGCAAGAATTAGTAACTAACGGCGCTTATAAAACAGTGGCAATCGACCGATTAGGTGTTCCTAAGTCAGTCTTAATGGATAGTCCAGCTGGATTAAGTTTCTTCTTTAAAAAGGTAGAAGCTGCCGCATACCCAGGTGAGGTTGTTATTGCTTCAACATGGAATGACGAGTTAGCTAAAAAAATGGGTGAAGCAGTCGGAAAAGAAGCACGCGCTTATGGTGTACAAGGATGGTATGCTCCAGGTATGAATTTACATCGTACAGCTTTAGGTGGTCGAAACTTTGAATATTTCTCAGAAGATCCTGTTTTAACTGGTAACATTGTGTCTTCAATGATTAAAGGTGCTCAAGATCAAGGTGTTATTGTCTTTATGAAACATTTTGTTTTAAATGACCAAGAAACAAATGCTCGTTCGGGAATTTATGTTTGGGCAAATGAACAAGCTATGAGAGAATTATACTTACGTCCATTCGAAATGGCGGTTAAACAAGCAGATGTTCACGGTGTAATGTCTAGTTTCTCATTAGTAAATACGAAATGGTCAGGTGGAAACCCAGAGTTACTAAATGATGTTTTACGTGGCGAGTGGGGATTTGAAGGGGTTGTATCAACTGATGCAGTCTTTGGATTTATGGAAGCTCAGAAAGCTATCGTATCTGGTAATGACTTGATGTTAGATGTTATGAGTGTTGGTAAAAATAACAAACGAATTGATAAAGCCTATAAGAAAGACCCAGTAGGTATTACACAAGGTTTAAGAACAAGTTCTCACCATATTCTACATACATTATTAAAAACATACTTATTTGAATAGAGGTTGAGATGAAAGAGGTGGCTTTAAAATGGCTTATGAAGAATTAATAAAAGAAATGACATTAGGAGAAAAGGTATCCTTAATGTCTGGAGAAAATTTTTGGAACACCAAGTCGATCGAACGACTTGGTATTCCGAGTATTATGTTGACAGATGGGCCACATGGTATTAGAAAGCAAGGTGGTAAAGCCGATCATTTAGGTTTAAATAAAAGTCTACCGGCAACGTGTTTTCCGACGGCTGCCACATTAGCAAATAGCTGGGATAGACAGTTAGTTTTTGAAGTTGGAGAACATCTAGGGAAAGAAGCAGCTATTCAAGATGTTAATGTTCTTTTAGGACCAGGGTTAAATATAAAACGTAATCCGTTGTGTGGCCGAAATTTTGAATATTTTTCAGAAGACCCTTATTTAACAGGAGAGTTAGCTAGTGAGATTGTTAAAGGAATTCAATCTAAAGGTGTGGCAGCTTGTCCGAAACATTATGCGGTTAATAGCCAAGAACATATGAGAATGTCTATTGATGAGGTAGTGGACAAGAGAAGCTTACATGAAATTTATCTTGAAGGCTTCAGAAAAGTAGTAAAACAAAGCGCGCCTCAAACAATTATGACCTCTTATAATCGCGTTAATGGCATTTATGCTAATGAAAATCCATATCTTATGACGGATGTTTTGAGAAAAATGTGGGGATTTGATGGTGTTGTTGTAACGGATTGGGGTGGAAATAATGACCGTGTTGCAGCGTTAAAAGAAGGTAATCAATTAGAAATGCCAGCTACAAATGGCATTACGGATGCGGAAATTAGAAAAGCTGTTGAATCAGGTGCCTTATCTGAAGAGGTATTAGATAAAGCAGTAGAAGAGATGTTAACCCTGATTTATACCACAGAAGAATCTAAAAAAAATAAGCAAACGGTTCACTATGATTTACATCATGAAATGGCGATTAAGGCAGCGGTAGAGTCTATTGTCTTATTAAAAAATAACGAGCAGGCTTTGCCGTTAAATAAAACAGAAAAAATTGCGATTATAGGAGATTTTGCTGATAATCCACGCTATCAAGGTGCAGGCAGTTCGTTAATTAATCCTACTCAAATAAGTAGTCCTTTAGAGAGTTTGAAAAAAAGCGGTCTAACATTAGTGGGATATGCTAAAGGGTTTGAAAGAGCAGGTAAACGTAAAGGAAAACTTATTAAACAAGCCTTAAAATTGGCTAAAGAAGCTGATAAAGTAGTCTTATTCCTTGGATTAGATGAAATTGCAGAAGCGGAAGGTGTAGACCGTAGCAGTCTGTCATTACATGATGATCAGTTAGAGTTGGTTGATGAGCTTTCAAAAATAACACCTAATATTGTTGTTGTTCTAGCAGGTGGTGGTCCAATTGAATTACCATTTGAAAATAAAGTAAAAGCGATTATGCATACCTATTTAGCTGGGCAAGGTAGTGGAGAAGCGATTTCACGTTTATTGAGTGGAGAGGAAAATCCAAGTGGGAAGTTAAATGAAACCTTCCCACTTGTTTACTCAGATGTTTCTTCAGTTAACTATTTCCCTGGAAAAGAATTAACTTCTGAACACAGAGAGGGTCTTTTCATTGGGTATCGTTATTATGATACAGTTGGGAAAGAAGTAAGGTATCCTTTTGGTCATGGGCTATCGTATACAACCTTTGAGTACAGTGACTTAACTATCGCAGGGGATGTAGCTACTGTTAAACTAACAAATACAGGAAATCAAGCAGGCTCTGAAATTGTGCAACTTTATATTGAAAAAGAAGATTCAAAAATAGTCAGAGCCAAACGCGAGTTAAAAGAATTTGCTAAAGTAAAACTTGAGCCTGGTGAGATGAAAGAACTTAGTTTTACTATTGAAGATGAGTTTTTCCATGTATTTGACGATGAGACAGAGACATGGTGTATTGAACCTGGAAAATATGATATTCAGATAGGGGCATCAATTGCCGATATTAGGCTAAGAGCTTCTCTTGAAAAAGAAGGCATACTAACTGAAGGGCATACCTTAATTACTAAGAAAGAAAATTTACCTCATTATAGTAAAGGGCAAGTTGAAAGTATTTCTGATAGTGAGTTTGAATCACTGTTAGGGCATCCTATTCCAACCTCTACATGGGATAGAAAAGCGGCTCTAACTATGGACGATACAATCGCTCAAAGTAAGTATAAAAATTGGGTTGGAAAATCATTGTATGGTTTATTAATTGGAAGTAGTAATTTCTTAAAGTTAATTGGAAAACCTTTAGTAGCAAACAATGTTTACTTTGTTTTAAATATGCCATTCAGGAAAATCAATACCTTCACAGGTGGCAAGTTTAGTGATAAAAAAACTAAAACATTATTGAAATGGATTAACCGTTAAAAAATAAAAAACTCTTTCGCTAAAATGCGAAAGAGTTTTTTGTTTATTTTAAGATATCATAAATTTCTTTACTCAAAATAGAAATTTGTTCGTAAGTAATATAGTTTTGTGTCATAACTGCTAAAATGTAAGGTTCTTTAGCATAAACAATAGCAATATCATGTCTATAATCATCTAAATCACCAATTTTATGACCCACTTTTACAGGTAAATATTTTGGTATACGTTGATTATCATAGACTGTATTTTGTAAGTATTTAACAGCATTCCCACCTTGAGCATCTATTGCTTCAATTAATTTAGCATTTTCTTTGGCAGTCACATTAAACTGACTATACCAAGTTCGACCAACAATTTTTGAGATGTCATTTTTCATTGTTTGTGAAAATTGACTGGCTCCGTAGTAGCCTAAGAAATTTGCGCCTTGGTTATCTGAATACTTAATCGTCCAATTTAAAATAGTGTCTAATTTATGCATTGACCCATAAGCATAGTTTTGTAAAATTCCGGCCCCACCTGGTTGGTAAGAAAGTGGCATATTATTGATCGCATATTTCTTTTCATAGTAGGTATTGCCATTCAATTTTCCTTGATTAATCATTTTTTGAGTATAGTAAATCGCAGGAAGTTTACCTGTACTTGCTGCGTAAAAATTTGAGTTGGCATGCATTTCTGCGGTGCTACTATTACTTAATGATTTGACATAAATACCATAATTTTTTGAATTATATTTTTTATTTAAAAGAGCTTGAACTTTTTTCATTTTTTCTGAGGATGTATCAAATGCAGAGAAATGAACCCAAACATTAGGTTTTGCTTCGTAATAGATACCGTTAGATGTTTTAGCTTGACGCTTAATCGTATATGTAGTTCCTACTTTTAGATTATCCTTAGCTTTTCCTAGTGATTTATAGCCAAAGTAGTTATATGGTTTATCCCAAGCGAAAACCGTTCCTTTTTTTAATTTTGCTTTAAGAGATACTTTTGAGATGGCTGGTTTATCTAATTTTTTAAAAGCAGAGTAATGAACCCAAACATTAGGTTTCGCTTCGTAATAAATACCGTTGACAGTCTTAGCTTGTCGTGTGATTTTGTAATCAGTATTCAGCTTAAGATGGTCTTTAGCTTTTCCAATAGCTTTATAGTCAAAGTACTTGTAAGGTTTATTCCATGCGAAGACACCATCTTTAATCAAACGAGTTTCCAAATTGACGTTTGAAATAGCCGGTTTATCTAGTTTTTCAAAAGCAGACTGATGAACCCAAACATTAGGTTTTGCTTCGTAATAAATACCGTTGACAGTCTTAGCTTGTCGTGTGATTTTGTAATCAGTATTCAGCTTAAGATGGTCTTTAGCTTTTCCAATAGCTTTATAGTCAAAGTACTTGTAAGGTTTATTCCATGCGAAGACACCATCTTTAATCAAACGAGTTTCCAAATTGACGTTTGAAATAGCTGGTTTATCTAATTTTTGGAAGGCAGAGAAATGAACCCAAACATTAGGTTTTGCTTCGTAATAAATACCATTGACAGTCTTAGCTTGACGTGTGATTTTATAATCAGTGTTCAGCTTAAGATGGTCTTTAGCTTTTCCAATAGCTTTATATTCAAAGTATTTATAAGGTTTATTCCATGCGAAGACACTATCTTTAATCAAACGAGTTTCCAAATTGACAGTAGAGTATTCAGGTTTATCTAATTTTTCAAAAGCAGAGTGATGAACCCAAATATTTGGTTTAACTTCATAATAAATGCTATTTTTAGTTTTGGCTTGACGCGTGATTTTATAATATGAATCCACTTTAAGGTGATCTTTAGCTTTACCTATAGACTGATAACCTGGATAGTTATAAGGTTTATCCCAAGCAAAAAGGTTTCCTTTTATTAATTTAGTTTCTATATCAACGGTTGCATATGAGGGGGCATCTAACTCATTAAAAGCAGAGAAATGAATCCAAACATTAGGTTTTGCTTCATAATATACGCCATTTCGAGTTTTAGCTTGTCGAGTAATGTGGTAGTCACTATTGACTGCAAGTAATTCTCCAGATTTCCCTATATCTTTATATCCTTTATATTTATAAGGCTTATTCCAAGCGAAAACATTTCCTTTAACAAGACGAAAATCTTTTGATAGAGGGGAATAGTCTTCTTTATCGAAGTCATCTTTGGAATGGTTAATGACTTCAGGTTTAATTTTTTCTTCAGAGTCCGTGTTGTGTGTTTTTTCAGTAGATTCTGGATGTGAAGAAGAGGGCGTTGACTCACTTTCTGTAGAAGGAGTATTACTTATGTCAGTTTCTGATAATTGAGAAGAATCTTGAGTTTTTACTTCAGTATCTTTAGATGTATTAGATTCTTCAGGCACCGCCTCAGTTTCTTCTGTAATGATATTGTTACTTTCTGTTTCGTTAATAGAAGATGAGGTAGCGACTTCTGATGTGAGAGTGGATTCGCTATTATTCAGTTCAGAGTTAGCCAAACTTTCAGATGTTTTAGTCTGAACTTTTAATTCTTCGGTTTGTGTAGTTATTTCATCTACCGAAATAGCTACTGATAAGACAGGTGAAGCAAATAATGTTAGTGCAGTTAATAAAGTGAGCGTTTTTTTCATTATTTTTACCTCCAGTTAAATTTAAATAAACACTTACTATCATTGTATCAAATTATCAGAAGAAAATGGCTTTATAGTGTTATTTTTAATGTAATAGTTCTCGTTAACATTTTGTTAACATTGCCCGTTTAAACTAATCTTATGATTAAGAAATGAGGGAGAGTATTATGAGTAAAATAAAAAAACAAAATAAATTATTTGAGATGGCTCAGCCTAATAAAAAGTTAATGGCTGTTGCTATTGCATTAAGTGCAATGAGTGCGATTTTTGGATTAATTATTCCATTGGTTATCCAAAAAGTGATTGATGGAACGGGAAGTAGACCTACTTTTGCGATGGGAGTAGTGGCTGTAGCGGTATTTTTACTTGAAATAGCCGTCAGTGCGTTATCGTATTATTTACTGACATGGATTGGCTTAAAGATGGTTAAAGGGTTGCGTGAACGTATGGTTAAAAAGACGACGGCCTTCGAATTATCTTATTTTCAAATTGAAAAGCCTGGAGAATTGGTTAGTAGAACTATTAATGATACAAATCTAATTAAAGAATTTGTGGGTGAGAAGATTCCACAATTGATTTCTGGTGTTGTTACACTAGTCTTTACCGTGATTATATTGTTCTATATGGACTGGAAAATGAGTGTTTTAATCGTAGTATCTATGCCTTTATGTGCATTATTTATGTTACCTTTGGGTAAAAAATTATTTGCGATTTCAAAAAAAACACAGGATAAAATCGCAGGATTTACAGCTGATTTCACACAAGTATTATCTGCAGCAGAGCTAGTTAAAGCATCAAATGGTGAAGCCGCTATGGTGAAGCAAATGGAAGATGAAATAGAGTCGTTATTTGCTTATGGGAAAGAAGAAGGAAAAGTTAACTCAATTTTACAACCCTTAATGATGTTTGTTGTTATGGGAATGATTATGTTTATCGTAGCTTATGGTGGATACCGAGTGTCGCAAGGAACATTATTACCAGGGAAATTCATCGCGTTTATGATTTATATCTTCCAAATTATTGGGCCTGTGGTATCATTTAGTACTATTTTTTCTGGCTATCAAAAAGTCAAAGGCGCAACGAATCGTATTCAAGAATTAGACCAAGTTGTGACAGAAGATTTAATGAAAGGTGAAACTGTGGATGTTGAGGGGAAAGATATTGAATTTAATAATGTAACGTTTGCTTATAACGATGAAAAAACAATTTTAAAAAATGTCTCATTCAAAGCCAAACAGAATCAAACTATTGCTTTTGTCGGACCGAGTGGGAGTGGTAAAAGTACCACCTTTAATTTAATCGAACGCTTCTACCGTCCAACGACAGGAGAGGTATTAATTGGAGGGGAGAATGTCGAAAACTATTCATTACAATCCTGGCGTGAGCAAATTGGTTATGTGCCACAAGCAAGTACGTTATTATCAGGGACTATCCGTGATAATTTAACCTTTGGTTTAAACCGAGAAGTGACGACGGAGGAACTAGATGATGTGATGAGGCAAGCCTGTGGGTCTGAAATTGTCAACCGATTACCAAAAGGGTATGATAGTGAAGTAGGAGAACGAGGCAGCTTATTATCAGGTGGTGAACGTCAGCGTGTGGCGATTGCGAGAGCATTTTTACGCCAACCAAAGATTTTATTATTAGATGAGGCAACAGCAAGTTTAGATAGCCGTTCTGAAAAAGTGGTGCAACAAGCGTTAGAAAATCTAATGGAAAATAGAACGACCTTTGTAATTGCCCACCGCTTATCAACGGTAGTCGGTGCGGATAAGATTTTATTTATCGAGCAAGGTGAAGTCACTGGAGAAGGGACACACCAAGAGTTATTAGCGCATCATGAGTTGTACCGTGAATTTTGTAGTCAACAATTAGCAGATTAAAGGAGTAGAAACCATGCCAACTATTTTAGTTATTGATGATGATAGACGAATTAATGAGTTTATAACGATTGCTTTAGAACAGGAAGGCTTTCACGTTATATCGGCATTGGATGGAGAAGAAGGACTGTCTATTATTGAAAAAAATACCATTGATTTAATCGTCTTAGATATTATGATGCCTAAGGTAGATGGCTGGGAGGTCGCAAGCTACTTGCAGCAACTGAATCTGGATTTACCTGTATTGATGTTGAGTGCTAAAGGTCAGTTAGAAGATAAATTACAAGGCTTTAAATTAGGAATTGCAGATTATTTACAAAAACCTTTTTTAATTGAAGAATTAGTTGCAAGAATTCATGCGATTTTATCACGTTATCAAAAGGGAATAGAGGAAAAACAAGTCATTGGTAACACGACTCTTGATAGTGGAGCAGCTCAACTTGTGGTGGCGGGTGTGTCTCATAATCTGCCTAAGAAAGAGTTGAAGTTACTTCAGTATTTTTGGCAACATACAGGACAAGTATTGAGTAGAGAACAAGTACTTAATCAGGTTTGGGGACTAGATTTTGAAGGGGATGGACGTACATTAGATGTACACGTCAAACGGTTAAGAGATAAGTTGATTTCAAGTGACTTACAGATTACCTCAGTAAGAGGATTAGGCTATAAGTTAGAGGAGCACGTGGATGAAAAAAATTAGAAAAGTAGTAGAGTTTAGTCTAGTATTATCCGGTATTGTATTACTATTTTTATTAGTCGTCTATGTGATTAACCGTCTCCCTTTTCAGTTGGAATGGTGGGGCGCTTCAATGTTGTCTATATTAATTTGGATAGGGCTTATTATGGGAATCGGCTTTCTCTTTTCAGGACCAGAACGATTCTTCTTTAATAGCTTAAATAAAAGTTTATTTGAAATGGGACGAGGAAATTTTAATATTGATTTGTCTTCAGAGAAGAAAAAGATGGCACGTTATGGAGAATGGGTAGAGTTTTTAAATAAAATTGAAGAAACAAGCGACAATTTAGCAGAAATGGAGAAGCTAAAACAAAGCTTTATCTCAAATGTTTCCCATGAAATTAGAAGTCCATTGACCTCTATTTCAGGATTTGCTCAATTAGCTCAGAGAGAAAAGAATCCAGAAAAAAGAGCGTATTATTTAGAAACCATTCGTAGTGAATGCATGAGATTATCAAATCTAAGTGAAAGTTTATTACGACTGACTGAATTAGAGGGGACAGCAATCTTGTCAAAAAGCGAGTTTGATTTAGCGGAATTACTGGAGAAAGTTAAATTAGGATTTTCTGTTCAGTTATCAGAAAAAAATATTGAACTGAAGTTAGTAACTGTTCCTGTTATCTATAATGGCGATCCCATCTTATTTTATCAAATTTGGCAAAACCTACTTGGCAATGCGATTAAGTTTTCAGCACCAGACTCTGAAATAAAGCTGAGTCTGACAGGAAATGCTGATGACTGGAAAATAGTTTTAGAGGATAATGGTCAAGGGATACCCAATGAGAAATTAACCTATATTTTTGACCGTTTTTATAAAGTAGATGATTCACGTAACTCTGATATTGAAGGTAGTGGATTAGGGTTATCGATAGTGAAAGAAATTGTGACGCTTCATGATAATTTGAAAATAGATGTTACAAGTGAAGAAAATAAAGGAACAACTTTTATCTTAAGTTATCCTAGTTTTTAGGAAACAGAACTCTTGCAATAGTGAGAGTTCTTTTTATTTGATCAAAAATAATATCTACTTTTAACGAGATTGTTTATACTAAAGATAGCTTGAAAAAGGCTCTATTATAAGCATGCTAGTAAGACTAGCATGCTTATAATGGCGAGCTAGAGAGACTATCTTGTTAATTGTAGTAGTGAAAGGTATAACTGAATCAGGAGGAAATGATATGGAATTTGCTAATCAAATAAAAAAAATAAGAGCAACACATAATTTAACACAAGAACAATTAGGTCAGAAATTAAATGTTTCTCGCCAAACAATTTCCAGTTGGGAGACGGGGAGAAATTTACCGGATTTAGAGATGGTTGTGACGTTAGCGAAATTATTTGAACTCTCTCTAGATACCTTGATTTTAGGAGATGATACAATGGAAACAAAATTAATTAAAGATAGTGATTTAGTGAAGCGTTCTAAGTACAATATGGGTAGTATTGCTTTAGTTGTAATTGGCTTAATGTGTCTAATCTTAAAGTCATTCACTGAAACGACAGTATTAGAGAGTGGGCTATTGCATGAGCCTTATTTTTTCCTTCTACCCATTGGCTTTTTATTAGTATTCAGTGGTGTTATTTTGGTAATATTACGTGTCATTTTCTTTGGAATAAAAAAAATAAAGAACAAGAAAAAAACCACTGATTAGAGAAATCAGTGGTTTTTTAAGTCATTAGTTCCAAATTAAAAAAACATTTAAAAAGGCAACACCCACAATGAGTGGTGGCAAAAATCCTGTAGGGTCTTTGTGTAAGGCAGGAACAGGATTTTTTTTGAACATTTTATTTATGATGCTAAAGATGAGGTAGCCTAGTAATGTCCCAAACGTATTGGTTAGTAAATCATTAATATCTGTTGCTCTGTACAATGTAAAAAGTTGACTGATTTCAATAGATAATGAGAACAAGAATCCAAGTAGGACTGTTTTGTACCATTTTGAGTAGGTAGGACTAATCATTGGAACTAAGAAACCGAATGGCATAAAGGCAATCACATTTAGAATGAAACTAAAACTAAAGCCATCTGCTAAAGGCATCATTTCAAGATTTGGGTTGAAAAGTGGTTGTCCTAAAGAAGTAAGACGTGATAGTTCCATTACAGTCGGAATACCAAAGACATTGGTTAGAGAAAGAACGAGATAACAGTAAAATAATAAGCAACTTATAATAGTTTGGACTTTATTTGTGAGTGTTCTATTCCTCAAAAGAAAACCAAGAGAAATACTAACAATAACTAAGCCGATAATTGAAGTAGGATGAACCATAAGTAAATCAGAAAATGACAGGTAAAACGGTAGCATTTGGGACTCTCCTTTTAGTAATTTAGACTAACACTGTAGTATTAAGCGTTGTTTAAATTATCTTTTAATTCTTTTAGTTGAGTAAGTGTGACGGTTTCAAGGGTAAGCGTTGCGATATGTTCAGTAATCCACTCGATATCTTGTTCCCACCAAGCAAGTTGTTCTAAGGACTCAATAATCTCTGGGGTAAAGCGCTGTTTGATTGGTTTAGCTGGATTTCCTCCGACAATTGTGTAAGGTGGGACGTCACGTGTAATAACACTGTTAGCTCCGATGATAGCACCATTCCCAATAGTGATACCAGGTAAGACTGTGACATTTTGACCAAACCAAACATCATGACCAACGTGGGTATCTCCTTTTAAAGGCAGGTCACTAATAGCGGGTGCTGCTTTTTCCCAACCGTTGCCCATAATATTGAAAGGATAGGTTGTAACACCTGACATTACATGATTTGATCCGTTCATGATAAATTCAATCCCAGAGGCAATGGCGCAAAATTTACCGATAATGAGTTTGTCACCAATAAAATCATAGTGATGGGTGACACGGTCTTCAAATGTTAGACCTGTATTGCCTAAATCAAAATAAGTATAATCACCAACTTCAATAGTTGATCGGGTAATTGCATTTTTTAAGAAAATCAAGTCCTTAATCATCGGATTCGGATTAAGTTGATTTGGGTTTGGATAATGGCTCATTAATAACACTCCTTTGTTAAAATAGTTGCTTTAGTATAACACAGGTTATACTAAAACAGATCGAAACTCATTTTTTCTTAAGATATCAGACCTTGGTACGAGGTGTTATTTATTTTATACGGTATACTAGAAGTATCATTGGAGGAGGGGCTAGTATGAAGAAGAATTTAGTAATGGTTAGTATTTTTGGTATAATAGGGCTGACCTTTTTAACAGGATGTGAGAATAAAGAGGTTAAGACCCAAGTAAAAGAAGATATTACTGAGAAGAAATTAGATATTGAAGAGTTAGTGAAGCCTGATCCGAATCCAGAAGGCGTAAAAATAGAAGTCACACTAGCAGATGCGATTACACGTTATCAAGAGCTAACAAAAGATGCGACAGTTACCGAAGTTGAATTAGAAAAAGAAAGAGGTAATTGGGTCTATAAAATTGAGGGTAAAGATGACACTAATGACTATAAAGTAGTCTATGATGCTGTTACAAAAGAAGTATTGGATAAAGAAACAGAGCCTTTGGATAGAGAAGAACAGGATGAATCGGTTCTTGATGCACAAGCAATTGAGATAAGTAAGTTAGCTGAAGTTGAAGAAATTTTAAAAGTAGCAGAAGAAAAGGTCAAAGGCAGCCGCTTAGAGGAGATGTCGTTGGAAAAGAATCTCGGAATAACGTATTGGGAAGTCTCAGTTAGAGCGGATAATAAGAAAGTGAAATTAAAAATAGATGCTATTTCTAAAGAATTACTGGAAATTAAATTTGACGATTAATTCATAAAAACTTAATAAATAAAGTAAGGTCAAAATAAGATGAACTTGTTATACTTTATTTAATGGTATTTTATTGAATGAAATGAGGAACACTTAAATGAAAGTGAAGCAAGTAATATTAGGACTAACTTTACTGGGGATTATTGGGTTATCTGGTTTATTGGTTTACTTATCGCAGGTCTCAACACCCACTACTGCAGAAAAACAAACTAACACGACAGAAACAGAAGAATTTGAAAGTAAAATTTATGACAAAAATGGGAAGTTAGTCTATCCTGTCAAATAAGGTATTTTAGTAGAGAAATTATAAGTAAAAAAACTGACTATTAGAGTTAGAGATTAAAACTTCAATTAAGCTATTCGATTTAATAAAAAAAGCGCAATCCATCGTGGATTGCGTTTTTTTATTTTAGTGATAGAGAAATGATATCTAAGCTACATTTATAGTTGTCATCATACCGCCATCTTCATGGTCGAGGATGTGACAATGTAGCATCCATTCCCCAACACGGTCAAATTGAATTAGAATATCAGTGTAACCATTAGGTGCAACGTCGATGGTATCTTTCCAAATGTTATCAGTTACAGGCGTGCCATCTTGTGAGAGAATTTTAAAGTGTGCGCCGTGAATATGCATAGGATGGTTACTCATGTGATTATTATTTTTAAAGCGAATCACGTAAGGTTTGTCTTTTTTTAAATCAAATGATTCTGTATCTGGGAATACCTCACCATTAATTGTCCATTCGTGACCGTTCGAGCTCATTTGGCTATCCATTTCAACAAAGATATCTGGCTTAGTTAAATCTTTTTCCCCTGTCTGTATTTCTTTATGGGAAGTAGCAGATTTAGTGAAAGTAGGAGCTTCTTTTACTTTAGCGTCATAGTGGTAGTTAATAGGGATACTGAATCCTTGGTCGCGGTCATTTTTTATATCGAGTGTTTTATCTTTCGTTCCAGACAAAATCATTTCTACATCATAACGCTCTCCAGGTGCTAATGTCAGCTCTTTTGTATAGATAGGTTTTTCTAAAGGCATCCCGTCTGTATGAGTGATGAGAATTTTTTCTGGGAAGAAAAGGGTTGTACTTTTAGCTGTAGCAGCTTGAACAAATCTAAGTTTTGTTTTATCACCATTTGTCACTGTAAGTGGTTCAATATCTTGTCCGGTCAGTCCGTTAACAGTATCAACATCGCCTTCAACTTGCATATGACCTTCTTCGTTATTAACAACCCAATCATCTAAAACAAGTAGTTGATCGTTAGTATACTTTTTATCTGTGTCATCTAAAATAACAAGAGGACCGTACATGCCATTATCAACTTGATCGCGAACGGGACGATTGTGAGAATGATACCAATAGGTTCCAGTGTAGTCTGGTGTGAAGTTATAAGTGAAGGTGCCACCATTTTTTTTAATAAGAAGACCAGGGCCGTCTTGATCATTCGGTAAGGCTAAACCATGCCAATGAATATTTGTATCAGCAGAGGTATTATTTGTTACTGTAATGGTAGCTTGTTGTCCTTTGTTTAGAATAAGAGGCATACCAGCATAATAAGGTGTGTTATTTTTATCTGTATACACCCAACGTTTAAAGGTTTTACCATCAAGTTCGTAGTCAATTTCATTTATAACTAAATCGATTTTCTTAACAGGATCATTACTTACTAATGCAGTGTAGTCAAGTGAATACAGACCGGGTGTTATCTTGCTATCATCGGAATGATTATTTTGCTTCACTGTTGGGTGTGACTTAGTTTCATTATCTTCTGGTAAGGCTTCTTTTTTTGTGCATCCAGCCCCAACTAAAAGTAAGGTTAAGAGTGGGACTATTTTTTTGATTATCACGAGTAAATCCTCCTTCGTTTTCTAAGGTTGAGTATAATATAATAACACTTCGAGAGATAGGAATTTTCTTTGAAGAAAGTGAGAGTAAAAAGTCACTGATAGATGGTTATTATATAATTGTCTTATAATAAGCAGAAATATAGGTTTTTGATGGTGTAATCTTTAAAAGTAACTTATAATTTTTTATATAAACATAACTAAAGGGAGGCTATACCATGGCTAGACCGACAACAAAAGAAAGTTTAGTGACCTTATCATCAGAAAATTATAGTAAATTAATGGAACTTATTGAGTCAATGACAGAGGAAGAACAAGAAGCGATTTTTCCTTTTGAAGACCGAGATCGCACAATTAGGGATGTGTTGTGTCATTTGCATGAGTGGCATAAGTTATTTTTAACGTGGTACGAGGTCGGTATGTCTGGAGAAAAGCCTGTTATGCCCAAGGAAGGGTATACATGGAAGACAACACCTGATTTGAATCAGTGTTTTTGGGAAGCGTGTCAGGATATAAGTCTGTCGCAAAGTAAACAATTAGTTTTAGACACACATGAAAAAGTCATGGCTATTATTTCTTCACATACAAATGAAGAGTTATTTACTAAGAAATATTATAAGTGGACTAATACAACCTCATTAGGGGCATATCTAGTGTCTGCAACATCTAGTCATTATGACTGGGCATTGAAAAAAGTTAAAAAATATAAGAAGTTAATTAAAGAAAAATAGAGCCAAGCAGGCTCTATTTTTTTAGTCTTCTTTTAGTGTTTCAAGTTGTGAACATCGCGGATCATTCATCTTGGAGATGGCAATCGTATGATCCAGATTTTTTTGGTAATTTAGAGAAAAGATACATGAGTATAGCGTATCTAGTAGAAAATAGATAGAGTAGTGACTGCTGAATCCCCCGATTTTAGAGTACAATTTTTCTCGAGTTGAGATTTTTAGAGAACAATCAGCATTAGCTGCAATGGTATTCTCACCCATATTGGTTAAAGCGAGTATTTTTACCTTATTTTTTTTCAGTATAGGCAATAGATGCGTGATGGATCGTGTTTCACCACTATATGAGATTAATAAAGCTAGGACAGAACTGTCAGAATTGGTTGCTTCAAAAACTTGCTCGCCATCTAAACTAATAATGGAGACATTTTTATTGATACGTTTCATTTTATGACAAAAATCTTGAGCAAGGTAAACGTTGATGTTACTCGTAAATATTTTAATAGTGGGGGCATCTTCCATTAAACGAATGGCTTTGGCCAAGTCGTCGTGGTGAAGTAAATCAAGGCTATCTGTGATGGTCTCTTGAAGGAGCGTCCCAAGTTTATTTGCAATAGTTGTGAATGAATCTTTTTCTGTAAAAGGAAAGTTAGCATCGATTTCTTGAAAATGAGTATCTAGATAGTTTATTTCAGCTAAGAATGCTTTTTTGAAATCAGTCCAACCGCCAAACTCCATCTTGTTTGAGATGCGAATAAGAATCGAAGGACTTGTATAAGTTTCTTCAGCAATCATTTTTATCGTTTGATTGGCTATTAGTGAGCGTTTGTCTAATAAATAGTCAACAACCACTTGTTCAGTAGGTGAAAATAGAGTTTTCTTTAATTTTTCTGTTAACAGCATAAGATAAGCTCCTTCACTTTTAGTATAGCGTTTACATTAATTGTATCTTAATTAATGTAAAATGTCTCTTTTAATTAAATAGAGAGACAATCTGTAAAAAATATTCTGTCTGCTTCTAGTATAAAAAATAACATTCTGTAAATTCTTTTTTTAAATCATTGTTTCGAATTGTATGATTAGGCGTAACACTTTACTCTTTATATGTAAACGTTTACAACAACTGAATAAGAGGAGTGTTTAATCGATGGATAAATTTCTAGAAGCAGTAGAAAATAAACTTGCACCACTGGCTCAAAAATTAGACCGAAATAGATATTTAACAGCAATTAAAGATGGATTTTTTGTGGTTATGCCACTACTTATTATCGGTTCAGTCTTTTTATTGATTACTCAGCTACCGTTTCAACCGTATCTTGATTTTATGGAAGGGCTTCTTGGAAAAGAGTGGCCGAGTTATTTTTTAACTGTTAACACAATGACGATGAATATTATGACGTTGTTTGTCATTTTAGGAATATCAAGAAGTTTAGCTAAGGAATATAAAATAGATATTGTAGGTAGTCAAGCAGTATCGCTATTAGCTTTCTTTATTTTAACACCTGTTATGAAAGATTCTACTGGAGCAGAAGGCTTACCGATTGCTAATTTTGGTGCAGCAGGCTTATTTATTGGGATGATAGTGACCATTTTATCAGTTGAATTATTTAGATTAGTGATCAAGCGTGGGTGGGTTATCAAGATGCCAGAGTCTGTACCACCGAATGTAGCGAACTCGTTTTCTGCACTAATCCCTGGATTTATTGTTGTTGTTATCGTTAATTTAATTCGTATTGGATTTTTATTAACGCCGTTTGAAACAGCACATAATTTTATATTTGAAATATTACAAAAACCACTATTATCATTAGGTAGTTCATTACCTGCACTTATTGTTTTAATATTATTCGAAGCGACATTATGGGCATTTGGGATTCATGGTTCAAACATTATGTTAGCAGTTATGACACCTATTTGGACAGCGCTAGCGGTAGAGAATGCAGAAGCTTTTGCTAGAGGTGATGTCCTTCCGAATATTGTTAACATGCAATTCTATAGTAACTATATAAAAATTGGTGGAGCAAGTGGGACAATTGGATTAGCAATTGCATGTATGTTTTTTGCAAAATCAAGTCAGTTCAAAGTATTGGGTAAATTATCATTTGGACCTGCTATTTTTAATATCAATGAACCCTTGATTTTTGGGATGCCGATCGTATTGAATCCGATTATGTTAATTCCGTTTGTTCTTTGTCCTCTTGTATTAGGAATCTTAACGTATGTCGTCATGGCACTGGGGATTGTACCGTTAACCAATGGACTACAGTTACCTTGGACAATGCCTCCTATTTTCTCAGGTTTTATTTTATCAGGCTGGCGGGGAGCTGTTTTCCAAGTTATTGAAATTTTTATAAGCTTCTGTATTTTCTTCCCGTTCTTCAAAGTGGAAGATCAGAAAGCTTTGAAAGTAGAAAAAGGAGAAATGTAGTAGGGAATTGGAACAAAATTTACAAAATGTTTACTAGATTATCATTAATTTGTAAATATGAGTTTCGTTTTTTAAAAACTAACGACGCATCAAAAGAAAAGGCTTACAATTGACTCATAACAAAACTACTAAGGAGTGACGACAATGACAGAAAAAAACGGCATTAAGATTGCAACAATTGGTGGAGGCTCTAGTTATACACCAGAATTGATGGAAGGCTTTATTAAACGTTACGATGAGTTACCAATCCGAGAAATTTGGTTAGTAGATATTGAAGCAGGTAAAGAAAAATTAGAGATCGTTGGGGCGATGGCAAAACGTATGTGGGATGCCTCTCCATATGATGTAGAGATTCATTTGACTTTAGATAGAGAAGAAGCATTAAAAAATGCTGACTTTGTAACCACTCAATTCCGTGTTGGTTTATTAGACGCTCGTATTAAAGATGAACGTATTCCAGGTTACTACGGTATGATCGGACAAGAAACAAATGGAGCGGGTGGGATGTTTAAAGCATTCAGAACTATTCCTATTATCTTAGATATTGTTGAAGATATGAAACATTTATGTCCAGACGCATGGTTAATCAATTTTACAAATCCAGCAGGTATGGTAACAGAGGCGATTGTTCGTTATGGTAAATGGGATAAAGTCATGGGGTTATGTAATGTTCCTGTAGGGGCTATGATGATGGAACCCAAAATGTTAGATACAACATTAGACCAGTTAGTTTATAAATTTGCAGGACTTAACCATTTCCACTGGCACCGTGTAACAAATTCAGATGGCGAAGATGTGACGCTTAAAATTATTGATAAAATGTACAGTGAAGATGCTGGGCTTCCAGCAAATATTTTCGATGTTGCATTCTTTAGAGAGCAACTAGAACAAATGAAAGCTATCCCGTGTGGCTATCACCGTTACTACTATAGAGAAGAAGAAATGTTAGAGCATTCTCTAGAAGAGTACAAAACAGTAGGAACACGTGCACAACAAGTAAAAGAAACAGAAGCAGAATTATTCGAGCTTTATAAAGACCCGAACTTAGACCATAAACCAGAGCAATTAGCTAAACGTGGCGGAGCTCATTACTCAGATGCTGCTTGCGAAACAATTGCATCAATTTACGGCAATAAAAATACTCACATTGTTGTATCAACTAAAAATAACGGAGCAGTTCCAGACCTACCAGCAGATTGCGTAGTTGAAGTATCAGCATTTGTTGGAGCAGCAGGCGCGTTGCCAATTGCCTTCGGTTCATTACAACCAGCAGAAAAAGGTTGGTTACAAGTGATGAAGAATATGGAATTAACAACAATTGAAGCAGCGATTACAGGGGATTATGGCTTAGCGTTACAAGCCTTCACTATTAACCCATTAGTCACAGCAGGTGAAACAGCTAAACGTATTTTAGATGAATTATTAATCGCACATAAAGAGTTTTTACCAAACTTTTCAGAAACAATTGCACGTCTTGAAAAAGAAGGCGTTACTGTAAAAGATCCAGTTGTAAGTGAAATGTTGTCTAAATAAAAGTGTAAAGCCACGATCTAGGTCGTGGCTTTTTTGCTAGTTTAAAACGTGTTATAGTGAGGCATAAATAAAGCTTAATTGATGGAGGCCTATATGAGAACAGATAAAGAGATGCTTGAACAAATTATGACTTTTGCACAAAATGACGAGAGAGTTCGTGCCGTAACGTTGGACGGATCTCGTGTTAATCCCTCAGCGACTCGTGATAAGTACAGTGACTTTGACTGTGTCTTTTATGTAAAAGATATACAGTCATTTACAAAAAAAGACGATTGGTTAGATGTCTTTGGTGAGCGATTAATCATGCAAAAACCGATGGACTGGTTTTCAGAGCCTTATGATTTTGAGGGGATTGAGAAATTTGCCTATCTTATTCAGTTTGAAGATGGTCACCGTCTTGATTTGACGTTGTGTGATGTAAGGAAACTATCAGAAGAGTGTAACAAAGAACCGCGTCAGATTTTACTAAATAAAGATAATTTTTCAGAATTAGTTCCTGTCGAAACAGAGGCTCACTTTTATATTAAAAAGCCAACCGAAAAAGAATTTTTAGATACAGTGAATGAGTTCAGATGGTTATGTCTTTCTGTGACGAAAGGGATTTGTCGCAAGGAATTAATGTATGCCAAGCATAACTATGACCAGTTTGTGGTGCCGATGGTAATCGAGATGGTTAATTGGAAGATAGGATTAGCTCATGAGTTTAAAGTCTCAACTGGGGCATTTGGTAAATATATTGGTAGATATCTTTCAGAAGACGAAATGACTCGCTTTCAAGGGATTTTCCCAAACGGTGATTTTAAAGATATTTCTAACAAGCTAATGCTAATGTTTGATTATTTTGGCGAGCTTGAAGATAGTGTAGCAGAGCAGTTAAACTTTAGAGTAGATGAAGCTGAACGTCAGAACGTAAGAGACTTTATGCAAGAAAGACTATCAGAACAATAAACTGTTATTCTAAATTCAGTGCGTGTGGTATACTATTGTCATTATTTAAAGGTGGTGATCACAGATGCCAATTAAAACGCATCGCTCTGTACAGTCATCCATAATCGGGAATGATTAGTACAGTGAGTTTAAATTAAGCAACTCCATTAGTCAGGACCGATTTTAGCTGTGTTAACACTAAAGGAGGAAACAGAGATGACTAAATTTATTAAACCTTATCAATACAATATTATAGAAGAGCAAGCTATAACCATTACAACAAGCCAGCGTTCGGTGAACGATACACAAACGGTGGCAACTTTAAAAGCGTTAGCTATAGAGAAAATCATGGCAGAGTTCCCAGAAGCAACAGCAGAACAAAAAGAACTTTTAAAAGAGCCGTTAAACTTAGGGAAAGCGCAACGTGATTTAGAGCGTTATCTTATGAAAGTTAAAACATACGTTATTCCGTTTAAAGTACCGAGTGATAAAGGATTACAAAAAGTTTTTGCTAAGACGAAAAAGCTAAGTATTCCTAAATGGGAAGAAGTTGACTTAGCCCATCAAACTTTTTATGGCTGGAATGATAGTGGAAAACAACGTAAGTACTTGATTAGTTATCAAGATGATAAACTAGTAGGTCTTGAAGGAACACTATCGCCTGACGTTAAAAAAGGAATTTGTGCGATTTGTCATGGCACATCTGGTGTTAGTTTATTTATGGCAAAAGGAAAAGTCTCGAAAGAAGGGAACTATTTAACTAAAGGAAACTATATTTGTCACAATAGTGATACGTGTAATCGTCAGTTACAATCATTAGATGAATTGGCACGCTTTTTAAAAATAGTCACACCTAAAAAATAAGCAAAGGACGCTGTTGAAGCGTCCTTTTTATTATGTAGATCGATTGAGGGAAGACATGCTTAGTGCTATAATTAAAAACTAACTAAAAAAAGGGAGTGTGAAACCAAATGAAAGTATCAATTATGGGATACAGTGGCAGTGGTAAATCTACTTTGGCTAAAGCAGTTGCTAAGTCATATGAGTGTGAGGCCCTTCATCTAGATACCGTCCAATTTTTAGAAAATTGGGAAGTCAGACCGATAGAAGAGTCACAAAAGACAGTCTCTAAATTTTTAGAGAATGAATCCTGGGTAATAGATGGCAATTACAGTAACTTTCATTTGGCAGAGCGCTTAGATAAGTCGGACCAAATTGTGTTGCTTTTATTTTCAAGGTGGGCTAGTCTTCGCCGTGCGACGGCACGTTATTTTAAATACCGCGGAAAAACGAGACCGGATATGGCTGCAGGGTGTGAAGAAAAATTAGATGCAGAGTTTGTCTGGTGGTTACTGTACCAAGGCAGAGACAAGAAGCGCCGACAGTTCTTTAAGGATATACAAAAAAATCATTCTGAAAAAATAGTAATCATAAAAAATCAACGACAATTAGATAGATTTTATAAGGAACTTGAAGCAAAATAAAAAGAGCGAATTTAATCGCTCTTTTTATTTTTTAGGTTGATAATGGGTGTGAATCATACCATTAACAGCACATTGTGACAGTAACTCCAGTGGGAATTGTTTTGGTTTGGGTGAAAATAATGGAATTCCTTCACCTAATAAATAAGGAGTGATACTGATGTGGTAGTCATCAATTAGATTGGCTTCAATAAGTGGATTAATGATACTTGCCCCACCAACTAACCAAATATCTTGACCAGCCGTCTCTTTCAGTTGAGAGATAAGTGTGGTGATATCTTCATTAATGACTGTCACATTTTCTTTTAGTGGTAAGCCTATTTGACTGCTTAGGACGTAAGAATTCATTTCTTTATAAGGATAATCATCAGGTGATAAGTCATTAATTACTTGTAGATAGGTTGTACTACCAAGAATAACAGTATCGATTGAGTTAATAAACGTTTCGTATGTATTGTCCTCTTCTGTTTGGGAAATACTTTCTAGGAAATGAATCTGCCCTTTCGTATCTGCAATATAGCCATCTAAGCTTATGGCAATAAATAATTTAATCGCTCTCATGTTAGGTGAGCTCCTTTCTATTTCATTCTATAATCAGTATAATAGACTAAATAAAAAATAACATCCGACAGCTTTAGTAGAGTGTCGGGAAAAGAGGATAAAGAGTATGAAGGATACGATTTGGAAGACCGTATACAATGAGTGTGTCGTTGAAAAGAAAAAATACAGTAAGCTTTCAGTACGAGCAATTTGTCAAAAAGTTGGCATTCATCATACAAGTTTTTATTATCATTTTGAGGATAAAGAAGCCATTTTTAAATATGGTATAGGTCTTTTGATGTCAGACTATCTAGAGATTTCACTTACAGAACGTTATCAAACGCCCTTTAGTAGTGCAGAGAGATTTTTTGCTAACTCCTCTTTACAAAATCTGATTATCTCTCAAACACATGATTTAGAAGGTAGTCACCTTATAACCAAGTGGACGAAAGCCATTATGGTAGAAGAAGCTATGCGTTATTTAGAGTCGCGTTCAAGTTATATAGAACCTAAAGAGTTAACGGCGAGGCAACTTGTTGAGACTATCTTTATAATAAGTGAGTGGTCACAAGAAGAAGGAGTAAGACGCCACACAGAAAGACCGGATGATTTATATTTACAGTACACACGACATTTAACAGAGAGTAAAAGGCAGAGCGAGTAATCGCTGTGTCTTTTTTTTGTTGACACTATCAGGTAAATCTCGTAAGATTAAAAACATACCGATTGAATGTTTTTTAGAAAGGGGATTATTATGGCTAAAAAATACACAGCAGAACAGGCAAGACGATTGATTTTAGACACTTCTACCCGTTTGTTTGTTGAAAAAGGTTATGAAAAAACATCAATACAAGATATTGTAAGAGAACTGGACGGCTTATCAAAAGGAGCGGTTTACCATCACTTTAAGTCGAAGGATGACATTATTGAAGCTGTTGTAAGACGATTTTTACTGAAAGAAGAGGAGCTTGCAGGGATAGTGGCATTGCCTAATAAAAATGGCTTGGAAAAAATCCAAGAATTGATGTTTCAAACAATGTTTAATAGTGATTTGGGCGGCACTCGAGATTTGTCATTTAGTTTGTTAGAGAATCCAAAGTTTTTTGCGCTGTATGTCTTATCTAATAACGAGGTTATGGCCCCTTTAATTGAAAAATGCTTAATCGAAGGAAATGAAGATGGATCAGTAAACGTTAGCCAACCTAAACAATCGGCTGAGTTAAGTTTATTAATCGTAAGTACTTGGTTTATTCCAGCATTATTTCCCAATACAGTAGAAACGTTTATGGACAAATTAAAAGCAGCATCAACGATATTAGAGCAAGCAGGTATGCCAATCTTGAATGAAGAGATGATGACACGCCTTATGAATGAGATTGAACGAAAGGCGGCAGAATTAAATGAGCAAGCAAAAAAGTAAACAAGAGGGATCAAGAGGGAAACGCTTATTAAAAAGAATAGGAAAAGTTATGCTAAGTATTATCCTCGTGTTGATTTTATTAAGTGGCTCTGGTTATATCATTAACAAGGTGAGTTTAAAACGAGAAGCTAGTCAAATTGAGACTTATGGAGAAAAAATCTCGTTATTTGATGGAGAGGTCAATATTGTAGATGTTGGGAAAGGTCAGGAGACGATTGTCTTACTTCCAGGGCAAGGTACAGCGAGTCCGTATCTTGATTTTAAGCCCATGGTTAACGAATTAAAAAAGAAGTACCGAGTGATTGTAGTAGAACCATTTGGATACGGGCTAAGCAGTCAAACGAATCGTAAACGTTCGGTTGCCAATATAACAGAAGAAATACATGAGATAGTTAAAACATTAGGTATTAAAAAGTATACCTTAATGGGCCATTCTATCGCAGGATTATACGCTGTTAATTATGCTCAAAAGTATGCTGATGAAATGAAAGGTTTTATTGGAATTGATTCGAGTGTAGCCGATCAACCTTGGCCTGGGATTGATATGAGACCTTTAGATTTCTTGAAAGAGGTCGGTGTATTACGCGCAATGATAAAAGTTAATCCGGAAGGTGCCTTAGGAATAAAAAAATCTAATCCTGATTTTAACCAAATTCGGTTACTCACATTGAAAAATATGAGTAGCGAAAACCTTAAAGAAGAGCTTAAAGAATTAAATAATAGCTTTCCGTCATCACGAGGGTTGATGTATCCGAAAGATATGCCCGTGTTATTGTTTGTGGCAGATAATGACCAATCTATGACTAATTGGATTAAGATGCACGAGGAGCAGATTTCCAACTTAACAACATCTAAACTAGTTCCTTTAAAAGGGACACATTATTTACACCATACTCAGACACCTAAAATTGTTAAAGAAGTTAACTCGTTCTTTTCTAATTGACCTTTAGGCGTTTAAAGATTACACTATAGAAACTATTATTAAAAGGGAGTTTTATAGCATGGTAAGACGATTATTAAAATTCAAAAATGTTGCGACCGTAGTAAGCTTCTAAGTTAACCATTAAATAAAACTTAGAAGCGAGGAAACAAACATGACAACATTTAATCATTGGTCAGAGACTAAATATATAAAAGATAGTATAACAAATCCACTAATTGAAGTAGGGGGCTATTCTTATTATTCAGGTTATTATGATAACCCGAATTTTGAAGACGGCTGTGTCCGTTACATGTGGGGCGATAAGGTGTCCCGCGAATTATTTAACCCTATAGAGGATATGGGGTGGCATGTTGATAAATTAATTATCGGAAATTACGTGTGCATCGCTAGTGGTGTTATTATTTTGATGGGTGGTAATCATAATCATCCAACAGATAGTATCAGTGTCTACCCTTTTGCAGAAACAATTGGAGAGACATATGAACCTAAGGGGGATACGGTTATTAAAAGTGATGCATGGATTGGTATGAATGCCATGATTATGCCAGGTATCACAATTGGTGAAGGAGCCATTGTTGCATCAGGATCAGTTGTAACCAAAGACGTCCCCCCTTATACAGTAGTAGGAGGTAATCCAGCTAAGGTGATTAAGTCACGTTTTACTGAAGGAGAAATAGAACAGTTGCTAGAGATGAGATGGTTTGATTGGGAGCGTTCATTAATAGAAAAAGCAATCCCTATGATAACAAAAGGGTCAGTAGCTGATCTTGTCTCTTTTTATCAAAAAATATATTAGACTATTAATTAAAAGCAGAGAGCCAATAGGTTCTCTGCTTTTTTGTATCAGACTAAAGTCTTATATATACCACATAAATTTTCAGTCAAAAGTTGGATAGTCTAATGACCAGATAGTTCGTATACTTAGATATAATGAAAATAGGATGGAGAGGCATTGAAGATGGAAAAAGAGGTAAAAGGTAAGTATTTATTTATAAGTTATCTGGTTGTACTAGTTTGGATTTTATTATTTAAGATGGCAGCGTCTCCTGCAGATTTTAAAGCGTTAGTACTGTCAGGTCATCGTGTAATCAATTTAATACCATTTGGTGAGTCTGTTATTATAAATGGTAACTTGGACTTTAGTGAAATTATAAATAACAGTTTGATTTTTATTCCTTTTGGAGGTCTGTTGGGAATTATTAGTAAGCAGACAAACTATTTACAAAAAATAATGATGATACTGGGGTTTAGTGTCTGTATTGAAGTGAGTCAGTATATTTTAGGGATAGGTGCGACTGATATTACAGATGTGTTGACTAATACGTTAGGAGGAATAGTTGGTTTAGTCATTTATATAGGTCTTTCAAAGTTAGTCAAACAAGATAAATTAGATAAATTCCTTGTTAATGTAGGGAGTGTCTTATTCGCTATTCCGTTAATTTTATTATCACTGTTACTTATTTTTAATTCTTAAAACACCTACATAAATAGTCTGTTATATAAAAAAGAGTCTATTTGTGGTAGAAAACAGTTATTTAATTGCTATTTATTACCAAAATTAGTATGATAGTTCTGTTAAAGCTAACGAGGTGAAAAAGATGGAAGAAGTTCTAATAAACAAAAAACATACTAGTGATTTATCTGATGAGGAATTAATGGCAATATTTAAGTTATTAAAAGAGGTTAATGGCGACGAATTTTCAGTAGAAGAATTGTCGCATGCATTAGGCGGGAGTCATTTTTTAGCATTTAAAGAGGACCAATTAATCGCTCATGCAGCAGTTGTTCAACGCTCTATTTTATTGGATAACAAACCACATAAAGTTGGATATGTTGAAGCAATCGGGGTTAGACCTGAGTTCCAACATAAAGGAGTCGGACAGGCAATGATGCAAGAAATCAATCAAATGATTGATAAATGTTATCATTTTGGTGCACTTTCACCGTCTAGCGAAAGTAAAAAGCTTTTTGAAGAAGCTGGATGGCAAGAAATGCAAGCACCTTATTATGAATATACTTTAGTGGGAATTATCCCATCATCAGAAGAGTGTGTCATGACCTATTCAGGGCGTATAGCGTTAGAAGCAAAAAATAAATTAACGTGTGATTTTAGAGAAAGAAATGCATGGTAAAAAACCAGAGTCTACATGAAGTAGGCTCTTTTTTGTAGTGTAATAGAGATGAATGTGGAGAAAATGGCTTATTAAATAAGATTCTTTTGTGAATTAAGCATGAAAAAAACAAAATTTTGATTATACTGTATGAAAGTCTATATGAAAAAAAACATAGGTATTGTATAATAAAGTTTAAATTGAAATATTTTAGGAGTGTATATAATGAAAGTCACAAAGATGATAATTTTGTTTTCTGTTTTACTTGGCATAACAGGTTGTGCTAAAGAGGTAAAAGTAGAAAATAAACATGAAGATAAACCAACAAGTTCTGTTAATGGTCAGGAAGGTATTAAAAAGAAGCAAACCTATGAAGAAGCTATGGCGGAAGGTAAAAAAGCAATAGAGAATAAAGACTGGGATAAGGCAGAGAAGGCTTTTAAAAGAGCTTTAGAGCTAAAAAAAGACGATAAAGACGCTAAAGTTTTCACGGAACAACTTGCTATGTACAAAGAAGCGGTTAAATTGAAAGAAGATAAATCTTACAAAGCATCTATGGATAAGCTAAAAGAATTGAGACGTGTTGTTGGTGGCTCGATTGATTTGAAGAAACAAGCAGAAGAGTTAATGGATGAAATTGAAAAAGGTCCAAAAGAAGAGAAAAAAGAAGAGAAAAAAGAAGATAAGAAAAAAGACAAAGACAAAGACAAAGATAAGAAAAAGGACAAAGACAAAGATAAAAAGAAAGACAAAGCAAAAGGTAAAGTTAAGCCTTCTACAGAATTAGCATGGTCAACACAAAAAGGTGAAGCATTAGATAAATTTATGACCTCTTGGGGTAAGAAGTATGATCAAAAATATAAACGTTATTATCCAGGCAATACTGATGTTAATTTTCATGGAATGAAGTTTCCAGCTGATCTATCTAAAAATAATATCGCAGTTAATGGAAATAAAGTAACAGCGGGTGTATCAAAAGATGGCACGGGTAAAAAAGAGTATAATATTGTAGCTGTTTATTCAGATATTGAAGCAAGTAAAGACGATGCTGCTTATCTTTATTTCTTCGCGATTTCAGAGAATAAACCGAAAGTTATTGTAACATTACAAGATGAGTCAAATAGTGCAGGCTTAGTTTACTTTAGCCCTACTGATAATAAAGAATTAAAAAATGGATTTGAAGATATTGTAGCGGGTAAAGAAGTTAAAGTGGATACTGAAGATAAAGAAAAACGCCGCTGGACAAGAGATGAAGCAATAAAATTATTAGAACAAACTTATAAAAATTCAGGCGTTATTATGAATGAAAAGATTGACTGGGATAATTATGATAATAAAAACTGGTTAGTCAAAGAGAATAAAAATGATACAATTGCCATGAAGTGGAAAGGCGAATACAAAGATAAAGATAAAGACAAAGATAAAGACAAAGACAAAGACAAAGACAAAGATAAAGACAAAGATAAAGACAAGCAAAAAGAAGATAAAGAAAAATTAGAACGATCTCGTTTACACTTTGTATCTCTTACAAAATCGAAAGATGGAAAAACAGTTGAGATGAAAATTTATAGACGTGAGAGTCGTTACCCTAAAGATCCAGATATGGAATACACAGTAGATGTTAAGTTAGCTGAAGTTACAAAAATTGTAGAATGGCAAGATTAAAAAGTTCACCTCGTGTGAGCTTTTTTTTGATTTATTGAAACTTAAAATCTAAAATAAAAAAATGATTTTTTATTAGTTATACTTATTTAAGATAGAATAATACGATGAAGTGGAGGAGTTTACAAATGGAACTATTTGCAGCCAAAAATGAACTTACAAAATTCAGTCGATTGAAAAAAAGAATGGCAGCATTTTGGAATGGTTTTAACGATATAAAAGTAGTGCCATCAAAAGAGTATGCTCCTGGGTTAGATGCTATAGAAAAAAGACTGAGTCAGGCTTATCCATTGATCACCCCTATATATATTTCGATTCCAGTAGAAAAAAAAGAAAAATCACCAATTGAGGGCTTTAGAATGTATCACGTTAATAATGATTATTTTCATATCGTGAGTTTGGGAATGTCTGAACTG
Source organism: Vagococcus fessus (assembly GCF_003987565.1). Taxonomy (GTDB): domain Bacteria; phylum Bacillota; class Bacilli; order Lactobacillales; family Vagococcaceae; genus Vagococcus_D; species Vagococcus_D fessus. Next base: position 27,187 of record NZ_NGJY01000002.1, on the reverse strand, counting down.
TATTCTAAAAAAGAAAATGTTGGTAGGAGATATAGTAAATACGGCTACGAAATCACAGCTAAATTAAAGGTTGAAACTGTTGAAGAATGCTATTGGTTATTGGATAAAATCATTGAATTTGGAGAGTATACAAAAAATACAGAGTGCTATTTTATAGAGGATCAAGTGTTAGAAGATAGTAATAAAACATTGGTATCTGAAACAGGCTACCCAACATTTATAATTTCTGAGGACCCTTTATTAGGAAAACTAGAAACGATACATGGTGAGGTTCAATTTTTACAATTAGTAGGGGCGACTGAAAAGGATGTACGTTCAATAAAAGGAGCACGTGATTCTTATAATGCTACCCAAACTTTTTTTAAACAACTGAAAAAAGATAATCCAGAGATGATTATTGATTTATTAAAAACTAAAAATTATCTTGAAAAATATAATAAAAAAGGAAACATCAAGTAAGGAAAAACAGTTCATTTATGTTACAATAAAAATACGTTTTGTGTGACTTTTAGATGGATGGATGGTTGGCTTGATGTATAAAAAGAAAAAACAGTATAAATTTTCATTTTACGAATTAAATAAAAATAACTTAGCTCTAGATTATTTATTGATGCCTTTTTTAAAAACGGATTTAGATGCGGCTAACTTTTCTAAAGAACAACAACGTGTACTTTTAAGTGAGTTTAATCGTGAAGAAGTAGATCAAGATTTATTAAAAAAAATAGAGGCAGTTAATTTAGGAAATTATACAATGAGCAGTTATGGTTTTATGGTATTAAACGATACTTTACAGAAAAATAATCAAGACACATCGATTTACTTTGATGGAGATCAAATTAGAGGGCTATTGATGATTTTGGCGAGATTGAGATGGTTTCAAAAAATAGGAAAACTATCAGATGAGGATTTTGATAACTATAGTACTCATATATTGAGAAAGCTAGTTCCTCATTTTGAATCTTGGCAAGATTATATAATTAAAATGAGGTATTATTTAGATGAAAATAGCCTTCATTTTCCAAATAATAATTACAATTACTTATTATTTACCAACTTTGATTATATAAGTGCTACAAATAGAAGGAAATTCAAAAAAATGGATTGGTTGACGGTTGAACCCAAAGAGTATCATTCGAATGAGAAAGCTCATCATTATGAAGGAATGAAGTTTTCAGAAGAAGATGAAAAAGCTTTAACAATTATGGCAATATATACTGCTTGGTCAAAGAAAGCTCCTTATTACCTTTACCCAAGGACGGCTGCCCAGTATACTGAAAGTTTAGCTGTATTAACTGAGGGATGGAATATACACTCGCGAGATGAGCTATTAAAGACAACGAATCAGTTAGTTGAAGGAAGAATTCATTATGAAACGATGAATACTAAAGACAGTTATATATCAAGTACGGATATGAAAAAGTATATTGCAACATTAAAGTATGGACGGTCTGAAAAATGGGAGTTTGAATCTGAGATAGAACGATTTCAATTTGAAAAAGAGTATCAAAAAGTGCTGACGGCTTTTAATGAGGCACATATCCAAATAGATACTATTCCTACTGAGAACTATCTAGGTGTTCAACGAATTGCTGATATGTTTTATTTAATGGCGAGTGCAGAACGTATTTTAAAGTGTTTGCTCCATCACGAAAAATTATCAGTGATAGATATGATGGAACTTGGTTTACTTGAAGGCGGTTTTAACTATCTGGATAAGCTAAATTCAACGAGACAAGCAAGTAAAATAAAATCAGTATCATTTAATGAATTGCCAAACATAAAGGCATGGGAATTGTGTCGTGCGGGCAATATTATGCTGCATGGTTATTTAGTAGGTTTTGTAGAGTTAGAAGAATTTTTCGATAGATTATCTAATGAAATCTTACCTATTGTCCGTGAAGAGTTTGAGGATTGGGACCAGTATCTAATTTCATTTTTAACAGGACGATTCTTATGGGATGCAGAGGTTACATTAAATAGTTTCGATGAATTTTATGACCGTATTGATCGTTATATTTATAACTCTGAAGATCAAGTGTTATTTAATATTTGGGAGAAGTACCCGTTATCAGAACTTTAAAAAAAGCTCGCTATGAGCTTTTTTTATTGAAAAATACTGTTTAATTCTGTCTTGAAATAGTGAGGTAGTTGGTTTAAACATGTTATAATAAGTAATAAATAGGACTTTGAAGTAACGGTATGAGTAAAGCTGTTTTTGAAGTAGGAGGAATTATAATGGGAAAAAAATATGAGGGTGGAACTGATATAGGTGGTTGGATTATTCCAGATGAAGATTTAGAAAAATATGTTGGGACTCGCAATGAATTAATGTTATTTTTAGAAAAAGAACTAGCAAAACGTTTTGCTGAAATAGAATTTGGTGGTGAAGGTTCTGAAGATGGTGATTATGTTTCTGCTCATAATCAAAGTGGCTGGGGTGTTTTTGTTCACTTTGACCCACAAGAAGTAGAGCGTTATAGTAGTTTTGAGAATAAGGAAGACTATATTCAAGAAGTTCTTTTCTTTGCAGAAGAAGACTATAAGTATTACAAATTACCAGGCAAGTTAGAGTTAGAGGGACAAAAAGGTTCGGATGATTGGTATGATTATATGTCAGCAGCATACAAAAAACGATTCAATAAAGAGTATCCATTTGAGCGTTTGATTTATTAATGGAAAAGCCTTAGTACATTTTGATATGTATTAAGGCTTTTTTATTATGAACTAACTTTGTGAGATATGACACATTGATTAAGTAAACTAACTATGTTATTATTTTGTTATTGATAGTGATAATCATTCTCAATTAAAAAATATCGAGGTGAACATAGTGTTAAAGAAAGAATTTAAATGGGTTTCAATGAGTTTAATGATACTAGTAATAGCAACTTTAAGTATGATTATTATATCGATAGCTAATGGTCAGGCAACTATCTCATTTGCTGATGTAACAGCTGTGCTAGTTAAGAAATTAACATTCAATCAGATAACGTTTGGGAGTAATTCGGTTAGTTTAGCTGATAGTAATATCATATGGTACGTGCGAGCGCCACGAGTTTTTTTAGCATTATTTGTAGGGATGGGTCTATCATTGGCAGGGGTAATCATGCAAGCGATGGTTCAAAATCCGTTAGCTGATCCTTATATTTTAGGGATTTCATCGGGTGCATCATTAGGTGCGACATTTTCAATTCTAATCGGATTTAGTTCGATTCCTTATCTTGCATCAGCAGGAATTTCATTTGGTGCATTTATCGGGTCGATACTAGCCTCACTTTTAGTATTTACATTTTCATCTATTGGCGGACGGATGACCTCTATTAAATTAATTTTATCGGGGACAATTGTAAGTTCCTTATTTGGAGCGTTAACTAGTCTAATTGTGTTTCTTTCAAATAATGCAGAAGGTATGAAAACTGTAACGTTTTGGTCAATGGGAAGTTTAGCGTCCGCAACGTGGGAAAATGTAACAGTTTTAGCACTAGTGCTTATAAGTTTAATCATTTTTTTTCTAACGCAATATAGAGTGCTTGATGTGATGTTGTTAGGCGAAGAAGCAGCGACATCATTAGGCATTAATTTACGATTTTATAGATTTTTATATATGGGATTGTCCTCTATTTTAACAGGTGCGGTTGTTGCTTTTTCAGGTATGATTGGATTTGTTGGATTAATTATCCCTCATATAGTCAGAGGTTTTTGTGGATCAAGTCATAAAAAATTAGTTCCTCTTTCAATAGTATCAGGCGGACTATTTATGATAGCCTGTGATTTAATATCACGCTTAATTTTATCAAAAAGTGAGTTGCCAATTGGAATAATAACAGCGTTAATTGGTGCCCCTATCTTTATTTATATGATAGTGAAAAAAGAATACAACTTTGGAGGAGAATAAATGAGTCTACAAGTTGAAAAATTAACGATAAAACGTCAAGCTAAGACAATTGTGAATGAAGTGTCACTCAGAGTAGTAGATAAACAATTTGTTGGAATTATTGGACCGAATGGGTGCGGGAAGTCTACTCTGTTAAAAGGAGTGGCAGGTATTCTACCTTGTGAAGCAGAGGTGATGCAACTGGATGAACTTAATCTTATGTCTACTAAGACAAAAAAAACAGCCCAGCATTTATCGGTTGTAGGTCAATTTAATGAAGTGAATTTTGATTTAAAAGTAGAAGATATGGTTTTACTTGGGAGAACGCCATATAAGAAACTGATGGAAGGCAATACAAAAGAAGATCAGAACTATGTAGATGAAGCTTTAGAAAAAACTGAACTAACAGAATATCGACATCGAAATTTCCTATCGCTATCAGGAGGAGAAAAGCAACGCGTTATTATAGCCCGTGCATTGTGTCAACAAACAGATTACATGATATTAGATGAACCAACAAATCACCTTGACGTGAATTATCAGCTCTCCTTATTAAGTGAGTTGAAAAAAATAGAGTGTGGCATATTAACAGCTTTACATAGTTTGGAGACAGCCGCACAATATTGCGATTATATATATGCGATGAAAGATGGCGAAATAGTAGCAGAAGGGCCTCCAGAAGTTGTATTAACCGAAACAATAGTGAGTGAGTTATTTGATGTTCCCTGTCATATCTACCGGAACCCAATAGATCAAGGCTTAAACTTTTATTTTAAATTGGAGGAATAAATAATGAAAAAATTAGTAGTAGGTATAGTATTAAGTAGTCTTTTATTAGTTGGATGTGGATCAAATGAATCTAAAAAAGAAAATAATAAAGCTGGTGTAACAGTGACCAATTATTGGAATAAAGCTGGAGCAACAGACTTTAAAGAAAAAGAAATGACATATAAAGAGATTCCAAAAAAGGTCTTCGTAAATACCAAACCAGCAGCTGAATTATTATTACACCTAGGTTTAAAAGATAATATAGTAGGGGTAGGAGCTGACTTTGGTCGTGGAGATAGTGAAGTAAAAAAAGAATATGAAACATTAAAAAAGATTTCGACTGATTATGTTGGTAAAGAATTAGCGATTAGTACGGAACCAGATTTGATTTTTGGGAGAGGGACATTATTTACAGAAGAAGAATGGGGAAATGGTTCTGTTGAGACGTTAGAGAATATGAAACTACCAACTTTCATTTTAGAATCCTCTATCCAAGGTGGTACTATTGATTCGATTTATTCAGATATAGAAAAAATAGGAAAAGTATTTAAAGTAGAAGACGAAGCTAACAGTTTTTCTGAAAAATTACAAAAGAAAGAAAAAACAATCAAGAAAACAATTGGAACACGAGAGAAGGCTACCTTTGCATATTTACATATGAGTACAAAAGATGAGGTTGTGGTTTATTCAGCAGCAAAAGAAACCTTTTTCCAAAGTGTCTTTGAGTTATTAAATCTGGATAATATCTTTAAAGACGAAAAAGGTAACGTCAGTGTTGAAGCATTAATTAAGGCAGATCCAGATTATTTAATTGTACCAGATTGGTCTGATGGTGAAGGAAACGGTGTGACATCAGACGAACTTATCGAGGGGATAAAAGCAGATAAGCGTTTAAGTGGTATGAAAGCTGTCAAAGAAAATAAAATATATGGCCTGGATTATAACGCGATGTTTGGATATGGTTATCAGTCATTTGACGGAATAGAGACACTGGCTAAGGAAATGGTAGAAGGTCATAATGAGTCAAATTAAAAATAAAGTAGTAGGTAAAGAAGAAAGTTTAAATTGGTTAGTTTTGGCTATTATTTTATTACCTAACCTTATTATCTCACTCAATACCTATATGCTTCAGGTAGCATTGCCTCAAATACAATTAGATGTTGGGGCAACGTTTAGCCAAGCTCAATATATCTTAAGTGCCTATTCATTAGGGCTTTCAGCTCTACTTATTATTGGTGGCAAGTTAGGGGATTTATTTGGTCAAAAAAGGTTATTAATGATTGGAATTATAGGTTTCCTAATTGCTTCAATTTTAGGTGCTTTAACAAGTAATCCGGCAGTGTTAATTTTTATTAGATTGATACAAGGGGGATTTGCTGCGTGCATACAACCTCAAGTTTTAGTTTTAATGCGTCAGGAATTTAAAGAAGAAGATCAGCCGCTTGTATTTGGCATATATGGGGTTGTTATAGGATTAGGATTTACGTTTGGCTTAATGTTTGGCGGTATAATAATGAGTGCTAATTTTATGGGATTGGGATGGCGAAATATCTTTTTGTTCAACATACCATGTTGTCTACTTATTTTACTAGGTATGAAAAGTTTAAAAGGTGGTACCAAAGTAATCAATTTGGCTAAGACGCCTAAGTTTGATTGGTGGAGTGTTGTACTTTTAGTCCCGTCAATTTTATTGGTTATCAATAGCTTATATCGAATTCAAACAGGTGTTTTTTATAAGGAACTATTTATTATTGTATTAGGTAGTGTTGGTATAGCGTTATTTTTCAAAATTGAAGTTAACCGAAAAAATCAAAATAAACCAGTTGTTGTAGACATGACTTTATTTAAAAATACTTATTACAATAGAGGCTTAATTACTGTCTTCTTCACGTATATGGCGATGTTTTCTCTATTTTTTATTATTACTTACTATTCTCAATATGGATTAAAAAAAACAGTAGGTGAGACTAGTCTTATATTTCTAACATTAGGAGTAGGTTTTATCTTATCATCGTTACTGTCAAGTCGTTTGGTAGCAGTATTAAACGACCGTCTTTTATTGATAGGATGTTTAGGAATGATTCTCACACTACTTGTTCTAAGTTTTAGTATATTGATAATACCTAATCTTTTATCTTTGCGTAATGCTGTTTTACTATTTTTATATGGTAGTTTTCTGGGTGCAACGACAACACCGTTAGTGGGCATTATATTACAAAAAGTATCGTTTAAGACATTAGGGATAGGTGGAGCATTCATTAATACCGTGATGTATTTATCCAACGTGATTGGTGTATGCGTAATTGGTGCGTTATTTCAATATTTTTTAACTAATAGTTTGGACAGAGCATTATTACAAGATTATCAGCGTGCTTTTTCTTTATCACTATGGATAATTAGTTGTTATTTAGTGGTATCAGCTATTGGCTTTATTAGAATGTTAACGAAGAATAAAATAGGTTAAAATTACTTTTAAAATAATAAAATAGACTATCAAAATAACGGTGCTAATGGTAAGATAATATTTCAGTGATTAATTCGGAGGAATGTTATGGAAAAGCGCCGTGCAGTTAAAGAGAATTATCCAGATATTATAGATATTTGGAGTAAATCGGTGGAGCATACACATGATTTTTTAAAACAAGATGATTTTGAGCAGATTAAACAAGTTATCCCTATGTACTTGGATTTACTTGATGTTCAATTGTGGTATAGACATGGTGAGATTATAGGATTTAGTGCTCTTTCTAAGGATCACTTAGAAATGTTATTTTTAGATCCTTGTTATCAAGGAAAAGGACATGGCACAACGATTATTCAAATCATGATTAATGAAGGCTTGAAGACTGTCGATGTCAACGAACAAAATACAGGAGCGTATTTTTTTTATAAATCTCACGGGTTTAAACAGATTGGTCGAGATGAAAAAGATAACGAAGGAAGAGATTATCCAATTTTACATATGAGCTTATAACTAAAAAAAGCAGACACGAAAAATCGTGTCTGCTTTTTATTATTTATCCATGACTACTAAGTAAGTGACTTCTAGAGGGCCGTGAACCCCAACTACTAATTGCATTTCAATATCTCCTGAGTTTGAAGGGCCTGAAATAAAGTGAATGGCACCAGTTTCTTCACCGCGTTCACGTTTTTCAGTGTAGTAAGCTGCTGCTTGTGTTGAACGAGGAACAATCTTACTTTTTGGAATAATTGAAATGTAGCGTTTTGGTAGGAAGTGTAAAGAACGTCCCTGCCCAGCATTTGATTCGACAACAACCGAACCAGATTCTGCTAGGAAAAATTCAGCGAATGCTACAGCCACATTAGTATCAGCTGCCACACGAATATTTTCATCGCGGAATTCATTTCCACATTTCCAAGTATGAGCGTCTTCTTTAGCAAGTAAGCTATCCAACTCAAATTCTTTAAAACGATTATCGTCTGGGAATAGTAAGTTACCATTACCATAGTCTGTGATTAGTTCTTCTAATTTAGGAAGTAAATCAGCGTAATTAACCTCAACAACGGGTGTATGGATTGTTTTACATTTTTCTTTTGCAATTTCTAGTAGTTCGTCTTGTGTTTTATCTGTTAAAGTCGTTTGAGCTAGGTCATGAACGGCTTCGATTTTTTTATCGCCTAAAGAATGACGAGGAGTTCCTAATCGGTCAGCTAAGTGATTAAGGAATTTTTCTTTATTATTAGTTGTATCAGCCATTATTTACCAGCCTCCTCTTGTTCTTTTTTGTGGCGTTTGTACCATTCTCTAAAGGCATCTTTAGATTTTGGTGGGCGAGGCAAGTCACGTACATCAGTCCAACCTTTTGCCATTGCTGGAGCTTTGTTAATATAACCACCGTGATTGTAGAAGTTTTCAACAGTTACCTCATCTTTTTTAGCCATTAAACCAGTTGCCCCGTGGTCCATCTTCATAGCCATCTTGAATAGGATAGGAGATGATGTTGCACGCCCAATAAGTTTCATTGTTTGGTGGTCCATCCCTTTAGGCATTTTTAATTCATCCGTCATCTTAGTACGGTGAGCCACTAATAATTCATGTAATGGAATTTTAACAGGACATGTATCTGTACAAGCCCCACATAGACTTGATGCGTACGGTAAATCACCAAAGTCTTCATAACCACCTAAGATAGGAGATAAAACAGCACCCATAGGTCCAGGATAGATTGAACCGTAACCGTGACCACCAATTTGACGGTAAACAGGACAAACATTTAAGCAAGCTCCACAACGGATACATTGTAACATGGATTCAAATTCAGTCCCTAAGGCATTTGAACGGCCATTGTCTAAAATAACAACGTGGAATTCTTCAGGTCCATCTGATTCCATCTCATTTTTTTGACCGGCAAAGGTAATATAACTTGTTAAGCTTTGTCCAACAGCACTACGAGAAAGTAGATTATCGACAACTTCAGCTTCTTTCATAGAAGGAACAATACGTTCCATCCCCATTAAAACGATTTGTGTTTTAGGAATACTGATACATAAGTCGGCATTTCCTTCATTAGTAACAAGGTTAATAACGCCACTGTCAGCAATCGCAAAGTTACAGCCAGTAATTCCGATATCTGCTTCCAAGAAGAATTCACGTAAGACTTCACGAGCAAAACGAGCCATATGTACAGGTTCATTGTCGCCATCATAGCCTAATTTTTCTTCAAAGACTTTTCGAATTTGTTCTCTATTTTTATGGATATTAGGGAATACGATATGTGACGGTTCATCCCAATCATCCATTTGTAAGATAAATTCAGCTAAATCAGTTTCCATTACACTAACGCCTTCAAGTTCTAAAAGCATTTCATCAAGCCCAACTTCTGTTGTTACCATTGATTTTGATTTAACGATCTTCTTCGCTTGTTTTTCAAGTGTTATTTTTTTAACGTAGTCTTGTGCCTCTTGTTCGGTTTGAGCAAAGAAGACATGACCCCCATTTTTTTCTACGTTATCAGCAAATTGTTCTAAGTAGTCGGGTAGGTAAGCGATTGTTTCTTTACGAATTTGTTCGCCTAGTTCACGCCACTGTTCCCAATTTCCTAATTGTTCACGTGATGACTCACGCTTCACCCATTGATCATCTTGTGATTTACGAACCGCAGCTTGCATAAATTTATCATCAATACTGCGCTTTACGCGATCTTCAAAAGATAAGTCACTTGTCTTTAATCCCATCTGAGTCCCTCTTTCTTCTATATAAAGTAGATATTAGTTAGTTACAGTCATGCCCGCTTTAATTTCTTCAACACGAGTCTCATCGATATTGCTGTTTAACACTTCAGCGATATGCATGATTTTGATTTCTTTTCCTTCGCGGTTGAATTTACCACCGATATTCATTAGACAGCCCATATCAGCACTGATTAGTACTTCGGCACCTGTATCGATAACGTCATTCATTTTTTCACAAACCATTTGTTCTGAAATTAGTGGTTCTTTCACTGAGAATGTCCCACCAAATCCGCAACAATTCTCTAAGTGTCCTAATGGAATCATCTCAAGTTTGTTAACATGATCTAGCATTGTAAAAGGTGTTTGCTTTTCTTTAAGTAAACGAGTCATATGACATGAACGGTGATACGTCGCGCGAGCATCGAGTGTCGCACCGACATCTGTTAATCCCAATACCTTATTTAAGAATTGAGTAAATTCATATGTTTTTTCATTTAACTCTTTAGCCATTGCCGCATACTTAGGATCATCTTCAAATAAGTGCTCATACTCTTTAAGCATGGCAACACAGCTCCCTGCAGCGCCTACTACGTAATCAGAGTCTTTAAATGACTCTAATTGGTTTACTAATGTTTTTTGAGAATCTTTTTTGTAGCCACTATTAAGAGTAGGTTGGCCACAACAGATTTGTTTCTCTGGGACATCAGTCTCCACACCAAAACGTTCTAAAACTTCTACCATGGCTATAGCCACATTTGGAAATAATAAATCAACAACACAACTTGTAAATATACTTACTTTCATCATTTTCCCTCCAAACCAACTTGTGTGACTACATAATAGAATCTTTGTGAAAATTTGTAAAGTAAAATAAACCGTTTTCTCAATTAGAATAGTCTTTATTTCTTTAATTGATAATGAACGTAATGAACAGATTTTTGTTGTTAAAAAAAGTCTAATTTCTACTAAAATTGATAGATAAAGCAATAAAAAAACAAATAAAACCTTAAAAAGATTTTTATTATACGAAAAAATATGATTTTCGTTCAAAAAACATAGGTTTAATGTCTTTTAAAAACACTAAAACACATGTTAATGTACTTTTATTAAAAAAATCTAATTAAAATAACCTATTTTAAATAATAAATTTTATAATTGGGTTTTGTTGATATTAAAGGGTTTGTCAATGGTTCTTGTTTATTAAATACAAAAAAAACAATTTTTTAGTTTGTTTTATAGATATTAAATTGACGAAAAAGTTGTTTTTATATATAATTGAACAAGAAGAGGCATTATATTATTTTGTTTTTATTTTTTAAAAATAGGATAAATTTAATGAATGTACTAGTTATACGGAGATAACTAAGGATTAGAGTAGGAGGTTTGTAGGGTGAAAAAACATAAAAGATTGACGTCATTAGTGGCGGTAGCGGTTTTAGGTTCGCAGTTGGCGACACCTGTAGCGTCAGCGATTGATACTACTGAGTCGACTAAGCAAGAAAAAACTCAGAGTGATCAAGAGCAACCGAAAATTGAAAAATTAAAAGGAACAACCGATGTTACCGAACTATTAGAAAAGATTGAAAAAAAATCTGAGGTTTCTGAGGTTAAAGAAGAAACGAAACGCACGTCTGTTGTTGAAAATGAAGAAGATGATGAAGTAGTAAAAACAACATCTGAAGAACAAGAAGAGAGTGACACTAAAGAAACAGAAAAAGAAGAAAAAACAAAAGAGACAGAAGAAAAGAAAGCGAAAGTTGCGATAAACCGTGCAGGTGAGGTTAACGTCTCTAATTGGGGAGAATTAAAAACAGCGCTTGAAACGAAAGGTACTTCTATAATAACACTAACAGATACTTTTGATTCAGGTGGGAGAAGATCTACGATTACAGCTAACACGGGTGTTCCATTGACTATAAATGGTAATGGAAATGTAGTTACACAAGTTAATGCTGATGGAAGAATTGTAGTAGAAGATGTACCTGAGATTACACTAGATAATTTTGCTGTAAAAAGTAAGGTGAAAAGTACCTTCATTACTCAATCAGCGAGCTCAACCTTAACAGATATCAATGTTGTAGGTAAAAAAAATATTTTCGATTCGTCGATTAGAGATTCGTCAATTCTGTCTATTAAAGGTAACTTGAATTTTTTAAATACCGAGGTAGCAAAAATGTCTGCAGGTCCAGATGGACGAAGTGACAATTATGCTATTCGTGCAGGGAACATTGTAATAAAAAACTCGGAATTACATTTTTATATGGGGAGTAAAATACTTGAGTCTCCTAATATTGAAATGATTGAATCTAAAATAACAACACAAGAAGAGCCATCTGCGAGAGACAGAAATTTTGCTATTCACTCATCTGAGAGCTTTAAATTAGTTAATTCTGAGATAGCTTTAAACACACCAAATGAATTTTTCATGAAGGCTAATAGCTTTATTTCACAGGAATCTAAGGTAGAAGGTGAAATACTTCAGTTTTATGAAGCAGAACCCGGAAAAAAAAGTTTGTTTGAAATTAAAGATAAATCCCAAATTATATTGCAAGGTAAAGAAGTAAAGAATCCAGTTATAAACTTTGAAAATGGAGACCCGACTATCAATATTAAAGGCAAGGGTACATCATTAGAAATATATGGGGCTAATACAGGGAATAGTACAACTAATACAGGGTTAATTTTTATTAGAGGGACTAAGGCCCAAGTTAATGTGACAGATTATGCTAATGTTGTTATTCATACAACATATAATACAGCATTAGGTATGCGTTCAGACGGTGGTGTATTTAATTTAGATAATCATGCAACACTTGATTTAGCATCGGAAGATGGTACAGGGACAAATTCAGCAACTTTAAGATTTATCTTGGAAGGTGCTAATAAATTTAATATTAAAAATGGGTCTAAAATGAGAATTACTAAAGCTAAGGGTTCGGGACCCGCTATAAGAATGTTTTCTGATGAGAATGATGTGAGTGTTTCGGGTGGAGCTGATTTTGAGATTGATGTTAAGGGGACAGGCCAAGGGATTCAGTACCCATCAGGAGGGAAAAATGGTTTTTATTTAAAAGATGAAGATTCGTCAGTAAATATTAATGCCAATAAGAATAGTGCGATTTTCTTTAAGGGTACAGGAGAGGTTGTAGCTGATAAAGGTACTTTCTACACAATGCGTGGTAATTCAGCAAATGGAGGAGTGCAAGCTAAGAGTTTAAACTTTAGTATGTCGGGATTGAAATACTTTGATTTTAGAAATCTAGGTGCTGGACCCGCGATTAATGCTGCAAATGGTGGAGTCCTGAAAAGTAATAACTCAGATTTTGCAATATGGAAAAAAGGGTCCGATTTATCTAAATCCCCAACGCATTCTTACGAAAATTTAGATTTTGAAGCAAAAGGTGCAGATTATAATACTTTAATAAGTCCAAATAGTGAGTTTGTAAAAGATGTTCAAGCAGATAAGGCTGGAATGAAGGCTTACTCACGTATGACTGCTAACAACCAAATTGGTGAATTAACAAGTCTGAGAGTACCGACTAATGCAGATGGCTATGTTTACGGTAGAGCTACAGTTCCAGAAGCAAAAGGTGAAGAATCGCGTCCAGCTTATGAAAATGAAATTAATGCTGTTGTTGAATTATCAAATCCTGATGGAACTAAACAAGAACTTGAAGGAACAGTTATTAATGATGAAAAAAACATTTATGATGATCCGTTCCTTGGAGGTGTTCTTGAATTTAAATTACCTGATGGTCAAGAATTTCTTGAAGAAGGTCAATCAATTAAATTCTTAAGAGGACGTCATGGTACAGGGTCAAAACCGAAAGAGATACAAGTTATCACTGACCAACAAGAAACAGTTGTAGATGTGACACCACCAGAAAAAATCAAAGTAGATAAAGTACCGGATGGTAAGCCTGAAGAAAGCTTAATCTCTGCGATGGCTAAATCAGTTAAAGGGGCACTAAGTGAACCGGGAACAGTTACGCTATATGGTTACGATAAAGATGGTACAACACCAAAAGGAAAACCATCAAAAGTAGAAACAGCAACAGAACCTGACGAAGATGGTTTTTATCCATTTGAAGCACCGATGGTTGAAGGGCTAGAAGAAGATGGCTACATGATAATTTCAGGTAAAAATAAAGATGGGCGTACACCGGCTAAAGTTGTATTACCACCTAAAACAAATGACCAAGAAGGGGATGAAATGCCTCTGGATCAAGACTTTAAATATCATGACCGTAAATTTACCCCAGGTACTAAAGTGAAATTACTTGGTGGAGAATTAACGATGGAAGTTCCAGACTCATTAGATTTTGATAAAACTCAAATTTCGACGAATGATTTGGTTCTAACGCCGAATGCGACAGGACATCTGATGGTATCTGATACTCGTGGTAGAAATAGAACGTCTTGGGACTTGAAGTTATCTGTGGAAGAGGGTTCATTTACAACTAATGGTATTAACCTAACGGATGGGTTTAAATATACAACTAGTCAAAATAAGGCGATTAAATTGAATAATAGTCCTCAAATTATTGAATTTGGAACAATTGACTCACCTGAAGAAACTATTTTTTCTAAAGAATGGAAAAAAGGTGGTCAAGGATTTGAATTAACAATTCCTGTAAGTAAACAGTTTAAAGCGGATTACAAAGGTACTTTCGTTTGGACGTTAACTGAGGGGCCTGAGAACAGGGAGGTTGATTAAAGTGAAAAAATTCATGTTAGCAGTTGCTCTCTTAATTTTAACGATAGTTTTTTACCCCATAAGTTTTGCTGAGGAAGAGGATGGCAATTACCATTCGAATGCTACAACAAGTTTCTATGGTAAATATGTTCCAAAGGAAGATGAGAAGCCGATTGAAAAAGATAAGGAAGATGAGGATGAGGTTGTGAAAAGACCACCTCGTGGACCATCTTCTGGCAGTGGAAGTTCTGGTTGGAGTGGGTCTGGCGGGTCAAACCATTCGAATTACTCTCCGTCAGAACGAGTCCCATCAAGAGGGTCAGGTAGTTCTTCAGGAAGTAGTTATTCTGGAAACAGTAGTGACAAGATTATTCCTAAGGCAGGAAATAAAGATTATGGCATTATCACATTAATAGGTCTTTTATCATTAGTAGGCAGTGGTTTACTAATTGGAAGAAATAAATTTAAACAATCAAACTAAAAGGAGAAATTATAATGAAAAACACATTTAAAGCAACAGCAGCGCTTATGTTATTTGGAACTATGTTAGGGACAGCGACATTAGCATCAGCAGAGGAAACACAGCAACAAGATGCTAAAACAACAGGTAAATTAACTTTGGATAACGAAGGTAAAGATCTACCTATTGATCCGGTCGATCCAGAGGTAGACCCAGGTGAAGAAATTGAGACTGATCCTAAAGAACCAGAAAAACCAGGGGAGCCAGGTACACCTGGTGGAGAATCAGCTAAGGGGTTATTAGCGGTAAACTTCGCACCAAACTTAAACTTCGGTCAACAAAAAGTGTCACAAAAAGAAGAAACATACAACGCTTGGTTACAAAAAACCAAACAAGGTGAGAAAAAAGAAACTGCTAACTTTGTTGAAGTAAAAGATATGCGTGGTTCAGGTGAAGGATGGTCTTTATCAGTAGCCCAAGTTGGTCAATTCCAAATTGGTACTGATGCAGATAAAGTGTTAAAAGGAGCAAAAATTTCGTTTAAAAATGGTGAAATCAAATCTAAAAATGACGAAAATTCAAAACCGACTATGACCTTGGGTGACGGTAATGGAGCGGCTGAATTAACTGCTGGTAAAGCAGCTGGCGAAGATGCTGAGAATCCTGCTGCAACAACAGGTCCAGCTTTACCATTAATGGAAGCTGAAAAGGGTAAAGGAATGGGCTTAAACGAATTAACGTTTGGTGATACAACTAATGATACTGCAGCAGATGCTGTAACTTTAACAATTCCAGGAAATATTAACCAATATGTTGGAGCATATCAAACAGGTTTAGAGTGGACATTAGGTGCTGCTCCAGGGAATCAAGAATAATATAAATAGAATATAAGGGGAGTTACACTAATGAAAAATACAATGAAACTAATGACAGTAGTCTTAATCTCAACATCAGTATTAGGAGCAGCAACAAGCTTTGCAGCAGGTGAAACAAGTAAAGCAACTACAGAAGGTAAAGTTCAATTCACGAACGAAGATAATAATGAAGTTGAACCTCCGGTTAATCCAGAAACAGATCCTGAAGGAGAAGTTGTAGAGCCAGGTGAAGAACCTGGTGGAGAACAAGGTACTGCTGGTCCTTTACAAATTAACTGGGTATCAAATTTTGATTTTGACAT
Organism: Vagococcus fessus; assembly: GCF_003987565.1. Lineage (GTDB taxonomy): Bacteria > Bacillota > Bacilli > Lactobacillales > Vagococcaceae > Vagococcus_D > Vagococcus_D fessus. Next base: position 11,019 of record NZ_NGJY01000002.1, on the reverse strand, counting down.
TAATAAAGTATCAATGGTTGATAAATTTTATGATGCTAAACTAACAAATGATAAGAAAACAAAAAAGCCGTTAGCTAACTTTGTCCAATTGACAGATAAGCGTGGAACAGGTGAAGGATGGTCTTTATCAGTTACTCAAAAAGGTGAATTCACCTCTGAAAAAAATATATTAGATGGTGCACGTATCCACTTGAAAAATGGGAACATCACATCTAATTTAGGCGAAGAAACTTTCCCAAGTATGGATTTAAAAGAAACGCCTGCTGAAGGTGCAGAAGAAATTAGTGGTCAAGGAACATTAGTACCGGATCAAAAACTGCCATTAATGACTGCGACTGAAAAAAAAGGTATGGGACGTTATTCATTATACTTCGGTAAAACGACAGATGGGTCAGCTGAATCATCTGTACAATTAGAAGTACCAGGAAACATTGTGAAATATGCTGATGTTGCATATACAACAGCATTAGAGTGGAATTTAGAAAGTGCTAAACCGAATATTGAAGAATAATCTTCAATTAATATAAAAATCAATATAAAAGGGAGATTTTATTATGAAAAACACATTTAAATTAGCAACAACAGCATTACTATTAAGCTCAGTGTTAGCTGCTCCAGCATTTGCTGCAGAAGATTCAGATTCATCAACGACTAAAGCGAAAGTTAGTTTTAAAGCTGGTGGTACAGATCCTGAAGGTAACGGAGAAATTAACCCTCCAACCCATCCTGATGAGCCAGGTCAAATTATTAAACCTGAGGGTGGTACTGAAGGTGAACCAGAAGTACCAGGTGAAGAAGGAAAACCAGGCACACCATCTAAACCAGGTGGAAATACTGGGAATGGTGGACCGTTATCATTAGATTTCGTTTCAAACTTCGACTTTAAAACAAATGCAATCTCAACTAAAGATGAGTCGTATTTTGCAGCAGTTCAACAAGTAAGAGAAATTGAAGATGGCGAAACTGAACCAAAACCAGATGCGCCTTTAGTAGAAGCTCCTAACTTTGCCCAAGTTACTGATAAACGTGGTTCAGGCGCTGGATGGAACTTAACTGTTACTCAAAAAGGTCAATTAGAAACTGAAGATAACAAAGTTTTAAATGGTGCTCAAATTACATTACATAATTCAACAATTATGTCATCAGTTGATGATGAAAAACAAGCTCCAGCTCTTGCAAAAGAAGGAGACATTAAAATTACTGTTGGTGAAACACCAGTAGCAACACCTTTAATGACTGCTGATAAAGAAAAAGGAATGGGTCAATTCCAAGTTAAATTTGGGACATCAAAAGCTGAAGAGACAGCTTCTAAATCTGTAGAGTTATTTGTACCGGGTAAAACTGTTAAATATGCAAAAGATTACTCAACATCATTAGAGTGGAACTTAGCTAACGGACCATTAAATACTGAAGTTTAATAAATCGAGAATTATAATCAATTGGAGGAACTATATAATGAAAAAATTTGTACAATTCGCAACAGTTATGACATTATTATCAACTGCATCAATTACAGCATTTGCTGACGTATCAAATGGAGAAAAAGGTGGAGAAAAAACAAGTAACGGTTTAGTTGAATTCTTCCCAAGTTCATCAATCACAGATCCTAAAGATCCAGAAGATCCAAATGGTAAACCAGATCCAGAAAACCCAGAAACACCTTGGGATCCTAAAGACCCAGAAAATAAACCAGAACCAGGTACTAAAGGGCCGTTATCAATCGATTTCGCGTCTAACTTAAACTTTGGTGAAAATAAAATTACCAATGAAGACGAAACGTACTTTGCGCGCGCACAAAACTTCTATGATAAAGATGGTAAAGTGACAAAAGTTCGCCCTAACTATGTTCAAATTTCAGATAACCGCGGAACAAATGCTGGTTGGACATTAACAGTAAGACAAGAAGGTCAATTTAAGGCTGAAAAGAAAACATTAAACAGTGAATTAAAAAATGCTGTTATTACATTAAAAGCACCAAATGTTCAAAGTAATTCAAATGCAACTAAACCAGAAGCTGCAAAAGAAATCGTATTAAATCCTAGTAAAGTTGAATCGCCTGTAATGTCAGCAGCTAATGAAGCTGGTGCGGGTACATGGACAAACGACTGGGGTACTGTTGAAGAAGTAACTGAAATGAACAAAAAAGGTGAAGAAGTGAAAGCTAACGTAACAAAAGAGGTAACTCTTGATGTTCCGGGTTCTACTTCTAAAGATGCTGTTAAATATGCAACTAAATTAACTTGGATTTTATCAGACCAACCTGGTAACGCAGAAGCATAGTTTGTAGACCTATTGCAAGAGAGTGTTGTGTTAAGCAGACATTTCTCTTGCTTATTATAATAAAAGGAGAGATAATTAAAATGAAAACATCATATAAAGTGTTAACTACTGCAGTATTAGTAGCTTCTGTATTAGGAGCATCTGCTTCATTTGCAGCAGAAGAAGATCAAAAAACAACATCAAAAGGTAAAGTAACATTTGAACCTGCAACAGGTGAAGGTAGTGTTACACCACCAGCAGAGCCAGAAAAACCAGGTAAACCTATTTTCCCTTGGGATCCAACTGATCCAGAAGGTAAACCACAACCAGGTGGACAAGGACCATTGTCTATTGATTTCGCATCAAGTTTTGATTTTGGTAAACAAGAAATCGTATCAGGAGATCGTCATTACAAAGCTGCTTCACAGTTAGCTTCAAAGACTCCTATTGAAGACGGAAAAGCTCCTGAAACAAGCGTTCCTAACTTCGTTCAAATTACAGATAGCCGTGGAACCGAAGCTGGTTGGACATTATCAGTAACTCAAGAAGAGCAATTTAAAACAGCTAAAAACAAAGTTTTAACGGGTGGTGTTGTAACGTTAGGTAACACTAATTTCTATAGCCATTCAGAATCTGCAGCAGCTGAAGGTAGAACTGAAGTTGTTTTAGCACCAGGTAAAAAAGAAGTAATTATGGTGGCTAAAGAGGGTACTGGTGCCGGTACTCAGTTTGCGCAATGGGGAACTGAAGAAACAGACAATGGCGCTGAAAGTGTTGATTTATTTGTTCCAGGTGGTACTACTAAATATGCACAAGAATACACAACTGTTTTCAACTGGGAATTATCAGAAGAAATCGCTAACCAAGAAAAATAATGTATCATGTTAAAATCAGTTGCTTTAGTCTAACTAAAGCGATTGATTTTTTGTGGTAGAAAAGGAGATTGAATGAATGAATAAAAAAGCAATAGGATTTTTAGCTACATTAAGTATGCTAGCAGTGACGGTATTTAGTTTTGGAGGGGCCTCTCAAGCTTCAGAGTTTAATTTTGCTGTGACACCAAAAATTCCAAAGAATCAAGTCGATAAAGAGAAATCATATTTTGACTTACTTCTAAAAAAAGGTGAAAAACAAACATTAGAAGTAGAGCTTAGAAATGATACAGATAAAGAAGTGGAAGTATCTACTACAATCAATAGTGCTACAACTAATATTAATGGTGTAGTTGAGTACGGTGCTAATGGTCTTAAACCAGATAAAAGTCTGACTTACAACTTAAAAGATTATGCAAAAGCGCCTGAAAAGGTTAAATTACCTAAAAAAAGTAAAGAAGTTTTAAAGATTGAACTATCTTCACCAGATAAAGATATGCCAGGTTCTATGGTAGGTGGTATTACATTTAAAGAAGTAAGCAAAGAGAAAGAAAAGAAGAACAAAGATGCAGGCGGCTTATCTATCAAGAATGAATTTTCATACATGGTTGCGATTGTTTCTCGCCAAAATGAAGATAAAGTAAAACCTAACTTAAACTTAACAAAAGCTTTTCCAGGGCAAGTTAATGCACGTAATGTTATTAATGCAAATCTACAAAATGACAAACCAGCATTTATCAATCAGCTTAAATTAAATACAAAAATTACAAAACGTGGTAAAGATGCTGCATTATATGAAACAACTAAAGAAGGAATGCAAGTTGCTCCTAACTCAAACTTTGATTTCCCTACTCCATTAGAAGGTCAAGAATTAAAAGCTGGTAAATATACTATGCATATTCTTGCTTTAGGTGGGAAACATGAAGATGGTAAATTTAAAGATGACAAAGGTGAAACTTACCGTTACCAATGGGAAATGACAAAAGATTTTGATATTTCAGCTGATGAAGCGGATCAATTAAATAATTCTGATGTAAGTATTAAAAAGACTAATCCGTTATGGTATGTATTAGGTGGAGCTATCTTATTAGCTCTACTAGGATTGCTTATTTTCTTCTTAAAACGTCGAAATGAAGAAGATGAAGACGAAGAAGATGATGAAGAAGAAGAAGAAACAGAGGCAAAATAATATGCCAGAAAACAATGAATCTAATCAAATAAATAAGAAACAAGACAAAGCCGCTTCTGACGAAGCGGTTCTGTCAGTTAAAGAAGAAATTGAAGTGCCTACTTCAGAATCGATTAAACAGGATACAAAAGAATCTGAAGATAAACCTCAACCTGTTAAGAAAAAGAAAAAAACATCAGGTAAAAAGAAGAAAAAAGGTAAGAAAAAAAAGAAAAAGAAAAAAGGCAAGAAGAAAAAAGAGCCATTAAATTTAAAATGGTTAGTCATTCTTTTCGCTTTAGTGTTATTTTATGGTGGTGTATTATTGATCAGTTTACCATTTTTAAAATCAACTTATCTTAATTATAAAACGGTGGATTTTGAATATGTGGTGAACAACGAATTACCAAATGTTATCAAAAAAACTGAAGAAATCCATCCTCCAACAGTAAAAGAAGCCATGGAAACAGAAAAACCAGCTCCTGAAAGTGTCATAGGTCAATTATCAATTGCTAGTGTAGACATGAATATTCCTGTTTTTGCTGGAATTACGAATCAAAATTTATTATTTGGCGCAGTTAGCATGTATGTTGATCGTGATCCTCTTATTGATAATATTGTGATTTTAGGTCATCATTTAGGATACAGTGGTAAGTTATTTAGTTCATTATTAGATGTTAAGAGGAAAGATATTATTTCTATTCGGTATCTGGGTGTAGATTATGAGTATGAAGTAAGTGAAGTTGGAATGATTCCAGAAACTGATTTATCTGTTCTTGAGACGACAAAGGATGATAAGGGTGTAATTACGTTGATTACGTGTGACCAAGCAAATGAAACAGAAAATCGTTACATTGTCAAAGGGCGTTTAATTGAAGAAGAAAACTCCAAAGCACAAAGTGAGAACGAAGCTAAAAATCAATCTACAATTAAAACAATTACAAAACAAAATTTCACATATAAAGATGCTTTACCGTTAATTTTGACTCTTGCAGCAATAATTTTAGGGACAGGCATTATTATTAGATTAATAAAATAAACATACCAATTGCGGTATGTTTTTTTTGTTAAAAAGTCGTTATAGTTGATTTGCTTACTTTTGTATAGTAATATAGGTTCAATCACTAATAAATGAGAAACATTCTCACTTGTTAGGTCAACTGATTCGGAAAAAATGAGTGGACTGAGACCTTTACTCTTATGATTGATTCGTTCGCCTGTCATTTGGTGAACACCTTAAAGGAGGAAGTAAAATGACAACCGTTTATACAGTAGTAATTTTAGCGTTATTTGTTTTAATTTTATTTGGGTTTTACCGTATGCAAAAGAAACATGTGAAGTTTTCTAATCGCGTTTTTATCGCATTGGGAGTAGGAGTGGTCTATGGTGTTATTATTCAACTGTTATTTCACCGTGAATCAGCCGTTACAACACAATCGATAGATTGGATTAACATTGTAGGAAATGGCTATGTGAGTCTTCTACAAATGCTTATTATGCCACTTATTTTTGTTTCAATAGTAGGGGCATTCACTAAGCTAGAAAGTAATAAGAATTTAGGGAAAATAAGCTTTACTGTATTAGCTACTTTATTAATTACCACAGCAGTATCAGCATTTATAGGGATTATGTCTGTTTTCTTATTTAATCTACAGGGAGCAGAGTTTACTAAGGGGGCCGCTGAAACAGCACGTATAGCAGATCTTGCAAGCCGCCAAGAAATGGTGCAAGATTTAACAGTTCCACAACAAATTGTGTCATTTATTCCAACGAATATTTTCGCAGATTTATCAGGGGCACGTGCTACAAGTACGATTGCCGTTGTTATTTTCTCAACTTTTGTAGGAATGGCTTATTTAGGAGTAAAACGTAAAAGTCCAGAAGAAGCAGAATTTTTTGCTAAATTAATTCAAAGTTTATATAAAATAGTGATGCGTATTGTGACATTAGTCTTACGTTTAACACCATACGGAATTGTTGCGTTAATGACTAAAGTATTAGCGACAAGTAACTTTGCTGCACTTTTAAATTTAGGGAAATTTGTACTGGCTTCATATGTAGCGTTAGGATTAGTCTTTATTATGCACATGCTAGTATTAGTTGGAGTAAAAGTTAACCCGTTTGTTTATCTTAAAAAGGTCATGCCAGTTTTAAGTTTCGCCTTTACTTCTCGATCTAGTGCAGGAGCGTTACCTATGAATATAGAAACACAACGTAAAGCATTAGGAGTAGATGAAACAACCGCTAACTTTGCGGGAAGCTTTGGTATTTCAATTGGTCAAAATGGCTGTGCTGGTGTTTATCCCGCTATGTTAGCGGCTATCGTTGCACCAACAGTAGGGATTGATGTCTTCAGTCCAATATATATTCTAACTATCATTGCAGTCGTAACCATTAGTTCATTCGGTGTAGCTGGTGTTGGCGGTGGTGCCACATTTGCTTCATTAATCGTACTAGGAAGTTTAGGCTTACCTGTTGCTATTGTTGGGCTAGTTATATCTGTTGAACCACTAATTGATATGGCAAGAACAGCAGTTAACGTAAACGATAGTATGTTAGCTGGAGTTGTAACAAGTAGACGTATTGGGGAATTAGATGATGAAGTCTTAAATGATACAGAAGCGACAGTAACGTCGTCATTATAAAATATAAAAGAAAAAGCAACTAACATCACTGTTAGTTGCTTTTTGTTATGTATTTTTATATTTCATTTCATACATGATGAATAGTCCTAAGAACCATAGTGGACTAATAATTAATGAGAAGCGCATGTCTGGTAAGATTGCTAAAATCACAATAATTAGTGCTAAGAAAGCTAAGCTTAAGTAGTTACTAAATGGTGCGAATGGCATTCTGAATGACCCACGCTCTTTATTTGATTTGATGTATTTGATGTGGCAGATTAAGATAATCGCCCAAATGAATAAGAAACAAACTGTCGAAATCCCTGAAATTAAACTGAATACTCCTTCAGGCATGATGTAGTTAAGTACTACTGTAATTCCTACAACCATAGTTGAGAAGTATAATGATAATGATGGATTTTTACGTTTTGTTAATTTAGCAAAAGGTTTTGGTGCATTGTCGTTAGCAGCTAAACCATATAACATACGACTTGTACTGAAAATCGCACTATTACATGCTGATAAAGCTGAACTTAGAACAACAAAGTTAATGATACTTGCAGCACCAACGATACCGATTGTTGAGAATACTGTTACGAATGGGCTCTTAGTAGGATCAATCGTGTTCCAAGGTTGGATACTCATGATAACTGCTAAAGAACCAATATAGAATAATAAAATACGGATTGGAATATTATTAATAGCTTTTGGAATAACTTTTTCAGGATCTTTTGTTTCGCCGGCAGTTAAACCAACAAGTTCAACTCCAGTGAATGAGAATACTGCTAATTGGAAGGCTAATATAAATCCTGTGAATCCTTTAGGGAAGAAGCCACCATGTTTATAAAGGTTAGTTAATGATGCTTTTCCAACTTCTGTTTCATGTTGTGTAATAATCATATAAAGACCAACACCGATTAAAGCGACAATGGCGATAATCTTAATTAAAGCTAACCAAAACTCAATTTCACCAAATAATTTAACTGATGTTAAGTTTAAAAGCATTAAAGCGATTAAAACGATAAAGGCTGGAATCCATTGTGGTAGGTTCGGGAACCAGTACCTCATGTAAATCCCAATGGCAGTTAAATCTGACATCGCCACACTAATCCAACAGAACCAGTATGTCCAACCGGTTATAAAGGCGGTTCGGCGACCTAAATATTCATGAGCCAAGTCAACAAATGAATGACAATTTAAATTTGATAATAATAACTCTCCTAGACCACGCATAATCAGGAAGATGAAACCTCCGACTATTAAATAGACTAATAAAATAGAAGGTCCGGCTAGTTCGATTGATTTACCAGATGCTAAGAACAACCCTGTTCCGATAGCGCCACCGATAGAAATCAACTGGACATGACGGTTACTTAATCCTCTTTCTAATGACAATAAAAAACACCCTTTCTTATTTCGAATCCCCTATTTTTATTTATTAATTATTTATGAAAAAAATAGGGACTTTATTAGTATAACTTATTTTTTATGAGAATCCTATTAAAAAATGTACACATTATACAAAAAAAACTGTATTCGCTTTCTTTTAACTGTTAGGTGGGGATTGATATAGACCGGTTTGTTAGTTTCTGTGCGTTTCATGAGAAAAATGTTGTTAGTTAGTTGAATTGCTAATTGGCTATGGAAAGTGTACTCTTAATAAAAGTAAAAAGAGGAGAAAGGATGTTGGGAATGCAGAATAAAATAACAGAAAGATTAGCTAAACTTTCGAAAGAATTGAATAAGTCAATTGATATAGTAAAGTTCGAAAAACAAAATGAAGAATATGCAGGTGCGATTATTGAATTGTCAGGTGTTTTAACACGGTACAGGTTAGCGAAAGTAACACCTAAAAAAGTAGGACTATTTGTAGCATTTTGGGAAAAGGATTCACAAAATAAAAATAAACCCTACGACTTGGATAGGTCTCCTGACTACCTCATGATAGAGGTGGAGGAAGAGAAAAATAGAGGCCTATTTTTGTTTGATCAGTCAGTGTTAAAAACAAAAGGAATTTATTCAACAGCTAATTCCAAAGGTAAGATGGCAATTCGTGTTTATCCTGAATGGTCTCATGATTTGAATAAACAAGCAACTCAAACACAAAAGTGGCAGTTAAATTACTTTAATTCCTTTACGATTAAATAATATTGACGATTATCTTCTATATAATGTTAAAGATGATTTTAGGGTAGGAAACAGAGCCAATAAATCAGTCTTAGGACGGAATCTATATAGTGATATGTAGCGTATACTGTGAGATAAGAGTTACCTAGTGGAGGTTATATATGAAGAAAAATAAACAAGCAATTAAGTCTAATTCTGTATTTATCGTGAGGCAGTTACTAAAAATACCAGGAGTAAAAGTTTCTAGAGAAGCTTTTTTATTGGAAGCTTTCACAGATTATGTTTCAAGTGCAGATCAAAAATCAGAACTATTAGAAAAAGGCCCAACTGAGATATTTAATCAAGAAACAGTAGATAAAATTGCATTAAAAAAAATAAAAGCAGCAACAAAAAGTGCAACTCTGATGTCATTTGTTACAGGGGTACCTGGTGGTTTTGCAATTTTAGGAACATTGCCCGCAGATACAGTACAAATATATGCTACGACGTTAAAATTAGCACAAGAATTGTCTTACATATACGGGTCAGAAGATATTTGGTATAAGGATTCAAAGGAAATAACGGAAGCAGAAGATCAGTTGTTAGTTTATCTTGGTGTCATGATGGGCGTCAATGTTGCGGCTTCGGCTACTCGTATGTTATCTAATACCTTAAGTAAAACGGTACTTGAAAAATTACCGAATCATGTTTTTCAGCAAACAGTCGTCCATCATGTTGCAAAGAAAACCTTAAAATTATTAGGGTTGAAGTCATCTAAAAAAGCACTAAGCCAAGGGTTAGCTAAAGTAATACCTTTAGCAGGAGGTATTTTCTCTGGAGGCTTAACCTATTTTGGTATCAAACCAATGGGGTATCGCCTGCAAAAAGTTTTGAGTGAAAGTGTGTATGGCTACGATGAAGAGCAAGCTTTGGATGATATAGAGTTACTTCTATTGGAGTATAATGAAGAAAGAGTAGATAGTTGTGCGATAAGAAGTCAAAAAGTTTAAAAAAGTTCATTTTACTCTCAAATTTAAGTGGTTATATTTTGAATACAAGCCCTTATCTTGAAAAATCACTATTTTAAGAGTATTATTAATAATATAAACTACAGATATAAGGAGGAGGAAGCTATGACAGAAATGAAAGTAGAAGCAGCAGTTGCACAATTGAAACAGTCAGATATCAGAATCACTCCTCAGCGGTATGCTATTTTAGAATACTTAATTGAAAGTCACTCTCATCCGACAGCAGATGATATATATAAAGCATTATCCAAACGTTTTCCGAGTATGAGTGTGGCGACGGTTTACAATAATTTGAGATTATTCACAAAAATAGGATTTGTTCAAGAGATGGCATATGGGGATTCATCTAGCCGATTTGATTTCAGTAGTCAGAAACATTACCATGCTATTTGTGAAGAATGTGGAAAAATAGTAGACACATACTATCCAGGCTTAGATGATGTAGAGGTTGCTGCTGAACAATTAACAGGTTTTCAAATAAATAAACATAGAATGGAACTGTATGGCATTTGTCCGGATTGTCAGAAAAAATAACGTAATCATATTTTTATGATTACGTTATTTTTTTATAAAATCTCAGTTATTAAAAAAATATAGATTTAGACTTGCCTTTTTATTCTAAACTTGGTATATTAATACATGTCCTTGAGACAAACAAAAAACGTGTTTAACATTTTTAAAAAGCTGTTGACACCGATTGGATCAAGTGATATCATAACGAAGTCGTTATAAATAGACGAGCTTAAAACCTTTAAAACTTAATTAAAAAAACTTTTTAAAAAAGTAGTTGACGAAGTCAACTAAACATGTTATTCTAATTAAGTCGTCAAGAACGACAACGTAGACCTTTGAAAACTGAACAAAGTAAGACGAACCAAACGTGTAGGATGTTGTTCTCATTAGTTGAGACAACAAACTAAATTTTAAGATTTTTATTAAAAATCTAAGTGAAGTAACATTCG